>NZ_BMIM01000037.1 GCF_014642275.1 Flavobacterium lutivivi | reverse complement strand
AGAGGAGAGTGAGGGACAACATGACCAAGAAAATGGTCACACAGAGAACAATAGGGAAGAAAAAACAAAGACTGAACAAAAAGAGCTACCTAATAAGAGCACTGACATTGAACACAATGACAAAGGATGCTGAAAGAGGCAAGCTGAAAAGGAGGGCAATCGCAACACCCGGGATGCAAATCAGAGGATTCGTGTATTTTGTAGAAGCACTAGCGAGGAGCATCTGTGAGAAACTTGAGCAATCTGGCCTCCCTGTCGGAGGGAATGAGAAGAAAGCTAAATTGGCTAATGTTGTGAGGAAGATGATGACTAATTCACAAGATACGGAGCTCTCCTTCACAATTACTGGGGACAACACCAAATGGAATGAGAATCAAAACCCCCGGATGTTTCTAGCAATGATAACATACATTACAAGAAACCAGCCAGAATGGTTTAGAAATGTCTTAAGCATTGCTCCTATAATGTTCTCAAACAAGATGGCGAGATTAGGAAAAGGGTACATGTTCGAAAGTAAGAGTATGAAGTTACGAACACAAGTACCAGCGGAAATGCTCGCAAACATTGACCTGAAATACTTCAACAAATCAACAAGAGAGAAAATCGAGAAAATAAGACCTCTACTGATAGATGGCAC
>NZ_BMIM01000036.1 GCF_014642275.1 Flavobacterium lutivivi | reverse complement strand
GATTTGCAGACCAAGAAATGGGTGATGCCCCATTTCTAGACCGGCTTCGCCGAGATCAGAAGTCCCTAAGAGGAAGAAGCAGCACTCTTGGTCTGGACATCAGAACCGCTACTCGTGCGGGAAAACAAATAGTGGAGCGGATTCTTGATGAGGAACCTGATGAAGCACTTAAAATGCCGACTTCACGTTACCTAACTGAAATGACTCTCGAAGAAATGTCGAGGGACTGGTTCATGCTCATGCCCAAGCAGAAAGTGGTGGGTTCCCTTTGCATCAAAATGGACCAGGCAATAATGGATAAAAGCATCATACTGAAAGCAAATTTCAGTGTGATTTTTGGCCGGTTTGAAGCCCTGATACTACTTAGAGCTTTTACGGAAGAAGGAGCAATCGTAGGCGAAATCTCACCATTACCTTCTCTTCCAGGACATACTGGCGAGGATGTCAAAAATGCAATTGGCGTCCTCATCGGAGGACTTGAATGGAATGATAACACAGTTCGAGTCTCTGAAGCTCTACAGAGATTCGCTTGGAGAAGCAGCGATGAGGATGGGAGACTTCCACTCCCTCCAAATCAGAAACGAAAACTGGCGAGAGCAATTGAGTCAGAAGTTTGAAGAAATAAGATGGTTGATTGAAGA
>NZ_BMIM01000035.1 GCF_014642275.1 Flavobacterium lutivivi | reverse complement strand
GTTAATATTGTCTCACCAAATCAAACAATACGTTCTGTCAATATTAACTCAATAAAGTGTTTGCCCCACATCTACTTTATTAAAAACTTAACCTACTACTATGAAAGCAAAAATGTTCAGAGCATTATTGCCGTTAGCAATCGTGTTCACTATGGTTTCTTGTTCTTCTGACGCTACAGAAGATAATGCAGCTGATAAACAAATCGTTACTAATTACTCTTATAACGATACCGAATTAAAACTAGTTCAGCTTATCAACGATTACAGAGCAAGCCTTGGAAAAAACAGACTAGAAGTGATTAATCACATCTCATACAAGTCTGAAGGTCATAATGAATACATGATTGACAAGCAAGCTTTGAGCCATGATTACTTTCAGGAAAGAGCCAACAACCTTATCCAAGTACTAGGAGCAGAACGTGTTTCTGAAAATGTAGCCTACAATTATATTACTGCCGAAAGTGCTTTTGCTGCTTGGAAAAACTCTCCAGCTCACAGAGAAAACATGGAAGGCGATTTTACTCACTTTGGGGTTTCGGTAACTTCTGATCCTCAAACTGGTAAAAAATATTATACCAATATATTTATTAAAAAAGAATAGTTTGATTATTGTTTTGTTTGATTTTGACAGATCGAAAGAACCCATTCATGCGAATGGGTTTTTTTTT
>NZ_BMIM01000034.1 GCF_014642275.1 Flavobacterium lutivivi | reverse complement strand
ACGCGTGATCAGTAGAAACAAGGGTGTTTTTTATCATTAAATAAGCTGAAACGAGAAAGTTCTTATCTCTTGCTCCACTTCAAGCAATAGTTGTAAGGCTTGCATAAAAGTTATTTGCTCAAAGCTATTCTCCGTAATTTTTAATCTATGTCGTACTTCTTCAATCAACCATCTTATTTCTTCGAATTTCTGGCTTAACTGTTCTCTCCATTTCCCGTTTCTACTTTGTAGAGAGTGGAGATCTCCCATCCTCATCGCTGCTTCTCCAAGCGAATCTCTGTAGAGCTTCAGAGACTCGAACTGTGTTATCATTCCATTCAAATCCTCCGATGAGGATCTCAATTGCATTTTTGACATCCTTGTCAGTATGTCCTGGAAGAGAAGGTAATGGTGAGATTTCGCCTACAATTGCTCCTTCTTCCGTAAAAGCTCTAAGTAGTATCAGGGCTTCAAGCCGATTGAAAATCACACTGAAATTTGCTTTCAATGTGATGTTTTTGTCCACTATTGCTTGGTCCATTCTAATGCATAGGGACCCTGTTATTTTCTGCTTGGGAATGAGCATTAACCAATCTCTTGACATTTCTTCAAGAGTCATGTCAGTTAGATAGCGTGGAGCTGGCACTGAAGCAACACTCATTTTAAATGCTTCATCTGACTCTTCCTCTAAAATCCGCTCCACTATATGCTTTCCTTCACGCGTGGCGGTTCTGATGTCCAGACCAAGAGTGCTGCTTCTTCCTCTCAGGGACTTCTGATCTCGGCGGAGCCGGTCTAGAAATGGGGCATCACCCATTTCTTGGTCTGCAAATCGTTTGCGGACATGCCAAAGAAAGCAGTCTACCTGGAAGCTTGACACAGTATTGGAATCCATTATGTTTTTGTCACCCTGCTTTTGCTGATCACGCGT
>NZ_BMIM01000033.1 GCF_014642275.1 Flavobacterium lutivivi | reverse complement strand
ACGCGTGATCAGTAGAAACAAGGTACTTTTTTGGACAGTATGGATAGCAAATAGTAGCATTGCCACAACTATCTTAGTGCATGTGTGAGGAAGGAGTTGAACCAAGATGCATTAAGCAAAACCCAGGGATCATTAATCAGGCACTCCTCGATTGCTTCATATAGCCCCTCAAGATCAAAGGTTCCAGGTTCCAGGTTATCCCTAAGTGCCTGAACAATGAGTAGCTGAGAACCCTTCGAGTTGCGGAGATGCATATAGGCTATTGAATACAGATTGCTAGTAAGGTTCTGCACACCTTCCCAATGGAACCTTCCTCCACTCCCTTAGGTGATTCTCCAATTGGCCATGTTTCTGATTTGTTTTCAAAGAATTCTTTGGTCAGGTCTTTCTCTTTGACGGAGGATTCAGCTTCAATCATGCTCTCAATCTGTTGGAGAGATTGTAGAAGGCAGCGTCTCATTTCCATACCCCATTTCATCTTGATCTTAGAGGTCCCATGTCTCCTCGGATTTTATTTTATTGGCTTTCTCTAGGTAATATATGTGGACTTCCCTCCTCGTTACTCCAATTTCAATGAATCGGTTTTCCTTGTAGTCATACAGATCCGGGAGAAATTTGGGTTTTTCGATTCCCGTGGTGTTGCAGATACTATTCACCACTGTCCAGGCCATTGTTCGGTCTCTTCCTTCGATTATTTCAAACCGATGTTTCAACAACACATTTGGATCGCCAGATTCTATAATAGTTGATTCGCCCCGTTCGTCGATGAAGTGGAAATCAGAATACATGAAGCAGACTTCTAAGTGTGTGCATATCGATGCGAATTTGTTTGTTTCGATTTTCGGATCTTCCCCATACTCTTTCATTGCCTTTTCCGCAAGCTCGACGATCATTGGATTGAAGCATTGTCGCACAAAGTCTTCCATTTTGGATCAGTACCTGCTTTTGCTGATCACGCGT
>NZ_BMIM01000032.1 GCF_014642275.1 Flavobacterium lutivivi | reverse complement strand
ACGCGTGATCAGTAGAAACAAGGCATTTTTTCACGAAGGACAAGCCAAATTCACTATTTTTGCCGTCTGAGCTCTTCAATGGTGGAACAGATCTTCATGATCTCAGCAAACTCTTCCTTCTTAATCCTTCCAGACTCGAAATCAATTCGTGCGTCAATTCTGGCCCGAGAAACCATGGCCTCCACCATACTGGAAATTCCAACTGGTCTCCGATACGAACTACTGGGGAAGAATTTCTCGAATAGATTGCAGCACTTTTGGTACATCTGTTCATCCTCAAGAATCCCTCTCTGACTTGTGTTAAGAATGGAGCGATTCCTCTTAGGAATCCATGAATGTGTGGTTGCAACGGCATCATACTCCATGCTTTTGGCGGGGCCATGAGCTGGCATCACCACAGCATTGTTGACTGAATCAATTTCCTTGTGGCTGACAAACGGGTTCATAGGATTACACAACCTGCCTTGGTAGTCTTCATCCATCAATTCCCACTTCAAGCAGACCTCTGGAATGTGGAGGTTCCGGATATTGTACAGGTTTGGCCCTCCATCTGAAACCAACAGCCCAGCCTTCGAACGGGTCTGCTCCCACAGTTTCTTCAGCTCGAATGCTCTCCTCGTTTGGATTTGCGTATCACCCCTGTGACATCGGTATGTGTATCTGTAGTCTTTGATAAATAGCTGAAGGGCCATTTGGGCTGTTGCTGGTCCAAGATCGTTGTTTATCATATTGTTCTTTATTACTGTAACACCAACGCTCATGTCAGCTGACTCATTAATCCCGGACACTCCAAAACTGGGCAACTCCATACTGAAGTTAGCTACGAATCCATAGCGGTAGAAAAAGCTTGTGAATTCGAATGTTCCTGTCCGATTTATGTAGGATTTTTTCTTGCTCATGTTTATCCCAACTAATTTGCAGGTTCTATAGAACCTATCTACTCCTGCTTTTGCTGATCACGCGT
>NZ_BMIM01000031.1 GCF_014642275.1 Flavobacterium lutivivi | reverse complement strand
CCGATCAACGCGTGATCAGCAAAAGCAGGTAGATGTTTAAAGATGAGTCTTCTAACCGAGGTCGAAACGTACGTTCTCTCTATCATTCCATCAGGCCCCCTCAAAGCCGAGATCGCGCAGAGACTTGAGGATGTTTTTGCAGGGAAGAACGCAGATCTCGAGGCTCTCATGGAGTGGATAAAGACAAGACCAATCCTGTCACCTCTGACTAAGGGGATTTTAGGGTTTGTGTTCACGCTCACCGTGCCCAGTGAGCGAGGACTGCAGCGTAGACGGTTTGTCCAAAACGCCCTAAATGGGAATGGGGACCCAAACAACATGGACAAGGCAGTTAAATTATACAAGAAACTGAAGAGGGAAATGACATTTCATGGAGCAAAGGAAGTTGCACTCAGTTACTCAACTGGTGCGCTTGCCAGCTGCATGGGTCTCATATACAACAGGATGGGGACAGTAACTGCAGAAGGGGCTCTTGGATTAGTATGTGCCACTTGTGAGCAGATTGCCGACGCACAACATCGGTCCCACAGGCAGATGGCAACTACTACCAACCCACTAATTAGGCATGAGAATAGAATGGTACTAGCCAGTACTACGGCTAAGGCTATGGAGCAGATGGCTGGATCAAGTGAACAGGCAGCGGAAGCCATGGAAGTCGCAAGCCAGGCTAGGCAAATGGTGCAGGCTATGAGGACAGTCGGGACTCACCCTAACTCCAGTACAGGTCTTAAGGATGATCTTATTGAAAATTTGCAGGCCTACCAGAATCGGATGGGAGTGCAACTGCAGCGGTTCAAGTGACCCACTCGTTGTTGCAGCTAACATTATTGGGATATTGCACCTGATATTGTGGATTCTTGATCGTCTTTTCTTCAAATGCATTTATCGTCGCTTTAAATACGGTTTGAAAAGAGGGCCTTCTACGGAAGGAATGCCTGAGTCTATGAGGGAAGAATATCGGCAGGAACAGCAGAGTGCTGTGGATGTTGACGGTGGTCATTTTGTCAACATAGAGCTGAAGTAAAAAACTACCTTGTTTCTACTGATCACGCGTT
>NZ_BMIM01000030.1 GCF_014642275.1 Flavobacterium lutivivi | reverse complement strand
AAACACCTATTGAGCAGAATAAATCATTTTGAGAAGACTCAGATCATCCCCAAGAGGTCTTGGTCCAATCATACATCATCAGGAGTGAGTGCAGCATGTCCATACACAGGGGTGGCCTCCTTTTTTAGAAATGTGGTATGGCTTACCAAGAAGAATGATGCATACCCAACAATAAAGAAGAGCTACAATAATACCAACAAAGAAGATCTTTTGATACTGTGGGGAATCCATCATTCCAACAGTGCAGAGGAGCAGACAGATCTCTACAAGAACCCAACCACCTATGTTTCCGTTGGGACATCAACACTAAACCAGAGGTTGGTGCCAAAAATAGCTACTAGATCCCAAGTAAATGGGCAACGTGGAAGAATGGATTTCTTCTGGACAATTTTAAGACCGAATGATGCAATCCACTTCGAGAGTAATGGGAATTTTATTGCTCCTGAATATGCATACAAAATTATCAAGACAGGAGACTCAACAATTATGAAAAGTGAAGTAGAATATGGCAACTGCAACACCAAGTGTCAAACTCCAATAGGGGCGATAAACTCTAGTATGCCATTCCACAACATACATCCTCTCACTATCGGGGAATGCCCCAAATATGTGAAATCAAACAAATTAGTCCTTGCGACTGGGCTCAGAAATAGTCCCCTAAGAGAAAGAAGAAGAAAAAGAGGACTGTTTGGAGCTATAGCAGGATTTATAGAGGGAGGATGGCAAGGAATGGTAGATGGTTGGTATGGGTACCACCATAGTAATGAACAGGGGAGTGGGTACGCTGCAGACAGAGAATCCACCCAAAAGGCAATAGATGGAGTCACCAACAAGGTCAACTCGATAATTGACAAAATGAACACTCAATTTGAGGCCGTTGGAAGAGAATTTAATAGCTTAGAACGGAGAATAGAGAATTTAAATAAGAAAATGGAAGACGGATTCCTAGATGTCTGGACTTATAATGCTGAACTTTTAGTTCTCATGGAAAATGAGAGAACTCTAGATTTCCATGACTCAAATGTCAAGAACCTTTATGACAAAGTCCGACTACAGCTTAGGGATAATGCAAAGGAGCTGGGTAATGGTTGTTTCGAGTTCTATCACAAATGTGATAATGAATGTATGGAAAGTGTAAGAAATGGAACGTATGACTACCCCCAGTACTCAGAAGAAGCAAGATTAAAAAGGGAAGAAATAAGCGGAGTGAAATTGGAATCAATAGGAACTTACCAAATACTGTCAATTTATTCAACAGTGGCGAGTTCCCTAGTGCTGGCAATCATTGTGGCTGGTCTATCTTTATGGATGTGCTCCAATGGGTCGTTACAATGCAGAATTTGCATTTAAATTTGTGAGCTCAAATTGTAATAAAAAACACCCTTGTTTCTACTGATCACGCGT
>NZ_BMIM01000029.1 GCF_014642275.1 Flavobacterium lutivivi | reverse complement strand
ACGCGTGATCAGTAGAAACAAGGGTGTTTTTTCTTAAATCATTTCTACTTAAAGTAGATGATTTCTGCACCATCATGCCAGGACCATGATCCCAATCGCTCCCTGGATCCACAGAGAGCTACCATGCTATTGGAAGTCCACAGAACACTACTCTCTTTGGGTCTCCCCCTGATTAGCTCCACATAAAAACAAGGATTGAAGCACTCCTTGTTTGCCCAGTAGTCTATGAATGCCCCTGAGTACCCTGACCAATTTTGGTTGTTGACAATCAGCTGGTATGAGATTGGCCCTGATTGAGTGTCGATTTCTGCATTTGGGACCTTTAACATTTCGTAGCCTGATCTGGAGTCTTTGCTAATTGTCCTACCAAGCCATGAATTCTCCCCGTCTAGGAATGCAAACCCTTTTACCCCGGGGTCTGGGTTCCCTCCTGTTATTGGCGCATCACAGTTCCCATTGGTGGGGTCATTAGGACGACTTGTGTCGGTTAAGATTTTCGAACACAAGTATTTGCTTGTGTGGGTCATCCTTTCGGGATCTATAGTGATTATTGGCCTATTTGCCCCCTTCCAATTGTCTCTGCATACACATTTGATCATCCCTGCTGCTCCGTAGCATGAACATTCTTCGATGTGTTGAGCGTTCCCTTGCAGTTCTTCAGTCTTTTGTATCTTTCCCTCTTTGAAGTAGATTATCTTAGTAGCTGCCTTGTTGTTTGCTGGACCATCTGTCATGACAACTGGGCAGATTCCTTTATGGCACACACATTCTGATTCTTGAGTTCTAAGAATGTTCCCTGCCCATGATGGGATTTCTGTTACTGGTCTTCCCCGGTACCACACCACTGCCGATGCATTGTTATTCGGTCCTGATATGCATATTGACATCCTCGATATGCCATCATGGCATGACGTGCTTGACCATCCTATGCATTCGACCCTAGTATTGTATGGACTGGGTGCCTGACCCATTTCCCAACTTATAAGAGCTCGAAATGGGCTCCTATCATGTATGGTTCCATTCGCATGTTGCCCTCTGAGTGTTGTGCCCTGACTCAGAGCAAACATTCTGCATCCTTGTGGATCACAGGACAGGTAAGGCTCCCTTGTGACCAGTATATGTGCATCCTCACCTATTCTTATTGCATTGTCTTTCGATAGAATGTGCCATGAGTTGACTTCACATAGCGGCTTGGTCAATTTGAGAAATGTTCTTTCTTCGTTTTTATTCATCATAATGTTAGTGATGTTTGTTGTTGTTGGGTTGGTCCCATTCATGTTTGGAATGTTTATAGTTGTTGAATCACCCACTTTGTAGTGTAGTCCGATATTTAGGCCCAAATTGGTGATTCCTATTAGCAGGCTTACTACTGATAGTGTTACTCCTGTTGCTGAAATGCATGTTATCTTTTGATTTGGATTCATTGTCACCCTGCTTTTGCTGATCACGCGT
>NZ_BMIM01000028.1 GCF_014642275.1 Flavobacterium lutivivi | reverse complement strand
ACGCGTGATCAGCAAAAGCAGGAGTAAAAATGAATCCAAACCAGAAGATAACAGCAATTGGCTCTGTTTCTCTAATCATTGCGATAATATGTCTCCTCATGCAGGTTGCCATCTTAACAATGACTATGACACTACATTTCAGTCAGACTGAATGCAGTAACCCATCAAATAATCAAGTGATGCCATGTGAACCAATCATAATAGAGAGGAACACATTGCATTTGAATAGCACCACCATAGAGAGGAAAATTTGTCCTACAGTAGCAGAATACAAGAATTGGTCAAAACCACAATGTCAAATCACAGGGTTCGCCCCGTTTGCAAAAGACAACTCAATTAGACTCTCTGCAAGTGGGGATATCTGGGTGACAAGAGAACCCTATGTCTCATGCAGCCCCAACAAATGTTATCAATTTGCACTTGGGCAGGGAACCACCCTAAAAAACGAGCACTCAAATGGCACTACACATGATAGAACCCCTCACAGAACTCTTTTAATGAATGAGTTGGGTGTCCCATTTCATTTAGGAACCAAACAAGTGTGCATAGCATGGTCTAGCTCAAGCTGCTATGATGGAAAAGCATGGTTACATGTTTGTGTTACTGGGGATGATAAAAATGCTACTGCGAGTATCATATATGACGGGATGCTTGTTGACAGTATTGGTTCATGGTCCAAAAACATCCTCAGAACTCAGGAGTCAGAATGCGTTTGCATCAATGGAACTTGTGCAGTGGTAATGACTGATGGAAGTGCATCAGGAGAAGCCGACACTAGAGTATTATTTATAAGAGAAGGGAAAATTATAAATATTAGCCCATTGTCAGGAAGTGCTCAGCACGTTGAGGAATGCTCTTGTTACCCCCGGTATCCTGAAGTTAGGTGTGTGTGCAGAGACAATTGGAAGGGCTCCAATAGGCCCATTCTATATATAAATATGGCTGATTATAGCATTGAGTCCAGTTATGTGTGCTCAGGACTTGTTGGCGACACACCAAGAAATGATGATAGCTCCAGCAGCAGCAACTGCAGAGATCCCAATAACGAAAGAGGGGCCCCAGGAGTGAAAGGGTGGGCCTTTGACGACGGGAATGATGTTTGGATGGGACGGACAATCAAAAATGGTTCACGCTCTGGTTATGAGACCTTTAGGGTCGTCAATGGTTGGACCATGGCTAATTCAAAATCACAGATAAATAGGCAAGTCATAGTTGACAGTAACGACTGGTCTGGGTATTCTGGCATTTTCTCTGTTGAAGGCAAAAAATGCATCAACAGGTGTTTTTATGTGGAGTTGATAAGAGGGAGACCACAGGAACCCAGAGTGTGGTGGACCTCAAATAGCATTATTGTGTTCTGTGGAACCTCTGGTACATATGGAACAGGCTCATGGCCTGATGGAGCGAATATCAACTTCATGCCGATATAAGCTTTCGCAATTTTAGAAAAAAACTCCTTGTTTCTACTGATCACGCGT
>NZ_BMIM01000027.1 GCF_014642275.1 Flavobacterium lutivivi | reverse complement strand
ACGCGTGATCAGCAAAAGCAGGGTAGATAATCACTCACTGAGTGACATCAACATCATGGCGTCTCAAGGCACCAAACGATCCTATGAACAGATGGAGACTGGTGGAGAACGCCAGAATGCTACTGAGATCAGAGCATCTGTCGGAAGAATGGTTAGCGGCATTGGGAGATTCTACATACAAATGTGTACAGAACTCAAACTCAGTGACAATGAAGGGAGGCTGATCCAGAACAGTATAACAATAGAGAGAATGGTACTCTCTGCATTTGATGAAAGAAGAAACAGATACCTGGAAGAGCACCCCAGTGCGGGAAAGGACCCGAAGAAAACTGGAGGTCCAATTTACCGAAGAAGAGACGGGAAATGGGTGAGAGAGCTGATCCTGTATGACAAGGAGGAAATCAGGAGAATTTGGCGTCAAGCGAACAATGGAGAAGACGCAACTGCTGGTCTTACCCATATGATGATATGGCATTCCAACCTAAATGATGCTACATATCAGAGAACGAGAGCTCTCGTGCGTACTGGAATGGACCCCAGGATGTGCTCCCTGATGCAGGGATCAACCCTCCCGAGGAGATCTGGAGCTGCAGGCGCAGCAGTAAAGGGGATAGGAACAATGGTGATGGAGCTGATTCGGATGATAAAACGAGGTATAAACGACCGGAATTTCTGGAGAGGCGAAAATGGAAGAAGAACAAGAATTGCATACGAGAGGATGTGCAACATCCTCAAAGGGAAATTCCAAACAGCAGCACAAAGAGCAATGGTGGATCAAGTGCGAGAAAGCAGAAATCCTGGAAATGCTGAAATAGAAGATCTCATTTTTCTGGCAAGGTCTGCACTCATCCTGAGAGGATCTGTGGCCCATAAATCCTGCTTGCCTGCTTGTGTATACGGACTTGCAGTGGCCAGTGGATATGACTTTGAGAGAGAAGGGTACTCCCTGGTTGGAATAGACCCTTTCCGTCTGCTTCAAAACAGCCAGGTTTTTAGTCTAATAAGACCAAACGAGAATCCAGCACACAAGAGTCAACTAGTGTGGATGGCATGCCACTCTGCAGCATTTGAGGACCTTAGAGTCTCAAGTTTCATCAGAGGGACAAGAATGGTCCCAAGAGGACAATTATCCACCAGAGGGGTTCAAATTGCTTCAAATGAGAACATGGAAACAATGGACTCCAACACTCTTGAACTGAGAAGTAGATATTGGGCTATAAGAACCAGAAGCGGAGGGAACACCAACCAACAGAGAGCATCTGCGGGACAGATTAGCGTTCAACCCACTTTCTCGGTACAGAGAAATCTCCCCTTCGAAAGAGCGACCATAATGGCAGCTTTTACAGGGAATACTGAGGGTAGAACGTCTGACATGAGGACTGAAATCATAAGAATGATGGAAAGTGCAAGACCAGAAGATGTGTCATTCCAGGGGCGGGGAGTCTTCGAGCTCTCGGACGAAAAGGCAACGAACCCGATCGTGCCTTCCTTTGACATGAGTAATGAAGGATCTTATTTCTTCGGAGACAATGCAGAGGAGTATGACAATTAAAGAAAAATACCCTTGTTTCTACTGATCACGCGT
>NZ_BMIM01000026.1 GCF_014642275.1 Flavobacterium lutivivi | reverse complement strand
ACGCGTGATCAGCAAAAGCAGGGGAATTTCACAACCACTCAAGATGGAGACAGTATCACTAATAACTATACTACTGGTAGCAACAGTAAGCAATGCAGATAAAATCTGCATCGGCTATCAATCAACAAACTCCACAGAAACTGTGGACACACTAACAGAAAACAATGTCCCTGTGACACATGCCAAAGAACTGCTCCACACAGAGCATAATGGGATGCTGTGTGCAACAAGCTTGGGACAACCTCTTATTTTGGACACCTGCACCATCGAAGGGCTAATCTATGGCAATCCTTCTTGTGATCTATCGCTGGAAGGAAGAGAATGGTCCTATATCGTCGAGAGACCATCAGCCGTTCACGGATTGTGTTACCCCGGGAACGTAGAAGATCTAGAAGAGCTAAGGTCACTTTTTAGTTCTGCTAGGTCTTATCAAAGAATCCAGATCTTCCCAGACACAATCTGGAATGTTTCTTACGATGGAACAAGCACAGCATGCTCAGGTTCATTCTACAAAAGCATGAGATGGTTGACTCGAAAGAATGGCGAGTACCCTACCCAAGACGCCCAATACACAAATAATCAAGGGAAGAACATTCTTTTCATGTGGGGTATAAATCACCCACCCACCGATGATACGCAGAGAGGGCTGTACACAAGAACCGACACAACAACAAGTGTGGCAACAGAAGAAATAAATAGGATTTTCAAACCATTAATAGGACCAAGGCCTCTTGTCAACGGTCTGATGGGAAGAATCAATTATTACTGGTCTGTATTGAAACCTGGTCAAACACTGCGAATAAAATCTGATGGGAATCTAATAGCTCCATGGTATGGACACATTCTTTCAGGAGAGAGCCACGGAAGAATTCTAAAGACTGATTTAAAAAGAGGTAGCTGCACAGTGCAGTGTCAGACAGAAAAAGGTGGCTTAAACACAACACTGCCATTCCAAAATGTAAGTAAGTATGCATTTGGAAACTGCTCAAAATATATTGGCATAAAGAGTCTCAAACTTGCAGTTGGTCTGAGGAATGTGCCTTCTAAATCTAGTAGAGGACTATTCGGGGCCATAGCAGGGTTTATAGAGGGAGGTTGGTCAGGACTAGTTGCTGGTTGGTATGGGTTCCAGCATTCAAATGACCAAGGGGTTGGCATCGCAGCAGATAGAGACTCAACCCAAAAGGCAATTGATAAAATAACATCCAAAGTGAATAATATAGTCGACAAAATGAACAAGCAGTATGAAATCATTGATCATGAATTCAGTGAGGTAGAAACTAGACTTAACATGATTAATAATAAGATTGATGATCAAATCCAGGATATATGGGCATATAATGCAGAATTGCTAGTTCTGCTTGAAAACCAGAAAACACTCGATGAGCATGACGCAAATGTAAACAATCTATATAATAAAGTAAAGAGGGCGTTGGGTTCTAATGCGGTGGAAGATGGGAAAGGATGTTTCGAGCTATACCACAAATGTGATGACCAATGCATGGAGACAATTCGGAACGGGACCTACAACAGAAGGAAGTATCAAGAGGAATCAAAATTAGAAAGACAGAGAATAGAGGGGGTCAAGCTGGAATCTGAAGAAACTTACAAAATCCTCACCATTTATTCGACTGTCGCCTCATCTCTTGTGTTTGCAATGGGGTTTGCTGCCTTATTGTTCTGGGCCATGTCTAATGGGTCTTGCAGATGCAACATTTGTATATAATTAGCAAAAACACCCTTGTTTCTACTGATCACGCGT
>NZ_BMIM01000025.1 GCF_014642275.1 Flavobacterium lutivivi | reverse complement strand
AATCCGTTGATGGCATCAAGGCTCCGTTGAATGTGCCGTCCCAACCATCGCCTGTCGAACTTATTTGTTTCAACAGTTTTCCATAGCGGTCAAATATATAAATTTTTGCGCTTGGTTGGTTACCTAATCCTACAATATTCCATGTGTCATGTATACCATCGCCATTTGGTGTAAAATAATGTGGATAATCTATCACTTGAACACCTGTTATCTGCGCTACTCCACATGAATATCCATCTGGATCGCGAACATCCCATACATAGACTGTGTGCTCTCCAAATGGTACATTGGTAAACACACCTCCATTATCCAATATCGGTCCATCGTCTAAACTGTAATGGTAAATACCATATCCGTCATTGGTTACCGTTATTATTTGGTTATCACTAAAGGCATTGGTCACTGTATAACTCATATTGGCTGCTGCTCCTGAGCGGATAACCTCAAAGCTTACTTCTGCTGAACGACAGCCTAATGTGCTATTGCTAACGGCTATAACGCTATAGGTAACATCTGCTAATGCCATGTCCGTTATGGCTAATGTACTTGCTGTTTCGCCTGGTATCAATACGCCATCGGCATACCACTCAAAGGTGTAATTTCCTGTGACTTGGCTGTCTAATATTAAATTGTTCAATACGGTTGTTGTGTTCCAATTCACACATGCGATATTGCTTCCTGTGTTACTCTCTATAAGTGGCTCGGCTAGTTTTTCTATTAATACATTAAAACTATCTATGTTATAACAACCTGTTATGTTGTTTTCTATTCGTATCCAATAGGTACCTGTTTGAACTTGATAGGTATCCAAGTTTTGAATAGCATTGGCACTGTTGCCTGCTTCTGCATCTGCTTGGTTGGTATAAAACTCTACCGTATAATCTGTCGGCAATTGTGTTGGTCCTAATAAATCGTCTATATAATCTGCTAATCCTAATGGGTTGTTTTCATAGAACATCATTCCATCATTGGCATTGATGTCATCACAACTTTCAAAATCCTGCATCACATAGGCTATTGTTGGTTTTGGATTTACTACCAAATCAAATTGACCTACTGCACTATCACAGCCTGTTGTGGTATTGGTTATCACAACATAAATCGTTTGTGGATTGCTCAAATTGGTGTAGTTGCTCGGGTTACCTATCATATTGGTTGCGCCTGGTCCTTCATAGAACGCTACACTATAACTTGAGGCTGGTGTGGTTTGATTGCCTACCAGTAAATTAGTTATCTGTCCATTGAGGTTGAACTGTGTTATTCCATCATTTATTCCTGATGGATCGGCTTCACACTCTTGATAGATATTTCCGTTTGGCAATTGGGCTACTACTGGTAGTGGATTGATGATATATCCTTGTGGTACTACTACATAACATGGTCTGCCAGTATAGTCGCTATTGACTGTACTCGACACGGCTATATAAACATATTGTATATAATTTATTGTTTGTCCTGCTATACTAGCATCGCCTACTAATGCATTGACCGGATTGGTAATCTCGCCTGTATTTGCTTCTAAATCACTCATGCTGTTGAAGTAATGTAGCACTACATTTGGATCGTTGTTAATAATATAAGTAGCATTTTGGGTTAAATCTACATGTGCTTGACCACTACCTGTAACTTCTTCACATAAGGCTGGCAATGTGCTTGGCGTTGTATTTGGCGTTGGAACTGGTAATACGCGGATGTTTAGCGTAGTGTAGCTCTTACATCCTTCTGCACTAATTATCGCTATTCCTAATGTTTGAACGGCTGGTGGTACATTTATATAGGATGTTGGATCCAATATTTCATTTGTCCCACTGTGGGCTTCTGCCAAACTCGGATA
>NZ_BMIM01000024.1 GCF_014642275.1 Flavobacterium lutivivi | reverse complement strand
ATCAACTAAATTTCATTATGAAAAAAATTACCTTGTTATTGTTGAGTTTCTTTTTTGCAGTTGCGGGATATTCGCAAACAGAAGGATTCGAATCAACAACTGGTCCAGATGCGTTGCCATCGACAAACTGGACTTTAGGCACAGGAAACTGGGCGGTTTTTGACAATGGTGTAGGAACCAACGTTCGTTGGGGTATTACCACTGTTGCTTCTCAGGTTTACAATGGAGTGAATTCTGCTTATTGTAATCGTGAGAATATTGGCGATGGGAATACGTCTATTGACTATTTGGCAACTCCTTTAAGAACAGTTCCTGCTAACGGGCAGTTAAAGTTTTTTACGAGAACTTTTCAAATAGGAAATCAAGGAACTACTTATCAAATAAAAGTAGCTCCAGCATCTGCATCACAAACGGACCCAAATGCTTACACGCTTTTACAACAATGGACTGATGCAGATATCGTAACTACTTTTAATGTTTATGAAGAAAAAACAGTAGATTTATCTGCTTTTGCAGGATCTGATGTTTACATTGCTTTTGTAATGATAAACAATCAAACCAATGGTGTTACCAACCTAGATAGATGGTTGATAGACGATGTAAGATTGGTAGAACAATGTTTTGACCCAACAAACTTGTCTGCAAACAACATTTCGCAAACATCAGCAGATTTGAGTTGGTCAAGTCCAGGAACAGCTACACAATGGGAAATAGAAATTCTCCCAGCAGCTGGAACACCAACAGGAACTGGAATACCAGTAACTTCAACAATCTATGCAGCAACAGCTACACAACCAGCAGGAGTTGCATTTACACCAACAACAGCTTATAAGTTTTATGTTCGTTCTATCTGTAGTGCTAGTGTCAGCAGTGCATGGGTAGGACCATTTAATTTTACAACATCATCACCTGGATTGAGTTGTTCTGCACCAATACAGGTTACTACATTGCCATACAGTACCACAGACAACACGGCAAACTACGCAGACAACTATGATACTGCTCAGCCTGCAACTTGTGCTGGTGGTGCTACAAATTATATGGGTGGAAATGATGTGTTTTATTCTTATACACCAACAGTAGATGAGACCATCAAAGTTACACTAGCACCAACAACTGCTACAAACACTTCTGTTTACATTTATGATGGTTGTGCGAACATGACAGTTGCATGTATTGGCGGTGCAGCAGATAATACGAATAATGTTAGAAATGTATCGGTTGCTGTAACTGCTGGACATCAATACATAATTGTTGTATCATCAACAACCGCTTCGCAGACTTATGCCTATACATTAAACTTACAGAGAGTTAATTGTTTGGAACCAAACAACTTAACAGCATTAGCTGCAATTGACACTGCTACCCTATCTTGGGGTAATCCTAGTGGTGCAACTAGCTGGGAAATTGATGTTAACACTGCATCAACTCCTGCTCCTTCAGGTTCAGGAACAACAGTTACATCAACAACTTATAATGCTATTGGTCTAACACAAAACACTCCATATCGTTACTATGTTAGAGCTGATTGTGGCAATGGAACTTTTAGTGCTTGGGCTGGACCATTTTTGTTCCAAACTTCAGCGCCAGGTTTTACTTGCTCTGCACCAATAGTAGTTACAAGTTTACCATATTCAACTACAGATGATACGGCAAATTATGGAGATACTATAGAAGGTAACCCAGGAGCAAATGGCTGTGGAACTACAAATAATTATCTAGGAGGAAATGATGTCGTATATGCATACACTGCAACGTTTACTGGTGCTTTAAATGTTAATATGACGCCAACTGGAACTTGGTCTGGTATTTTTGTTTATGACAACTGTGCAAATATCGGCACAACTTGTTTGGCAGGAATTGCTAATTCAAATACAACTCCCAGAGTTTTCGATTTGAATGTTACAGCTGGTCAGACATATTACTTTGTGATATCAACTTGGCCTGCACCACAAACAACGGGTTATACCTTACTTCTATCGCAATTAAACTGTCCAACACCAACAAGCCTTGCTGTTGTTAGTGTTACAGATACATCAGCTACATTAAGCTGGCAAAACGGAACTAATGGAACTTCAACTTCATGGGAAGTTGCTGTGGTTACACAAGGTTCTCCAGTTCCTTCATCAGGAACAACGACCACTAACAACACTAGTTATCTTGAAACTGGATTAACAGGAAGTACTGCTTATCAGTTTTATGTAAGAGCAGATTGTGGCGATGGTACTTTCTCTCCTTGGGCTGGACCTTTTGCGTTTACTACAGCAATTACTCCACCTCAATGTGGCGG
>NZ_BMIM01000023.1 GCF_014642275.1 Flavobacterium lutivivi | reverse complement strand
ACGCGTGATCAGCAAAAGCAGGTCAAATATATTCAATATGGAAAGAATAAAAGAACTAAGAGATTTGATGTCACAGTCCCGCACTCGCGAGATACTGACAAAAACAACTGTAGACCATATGGCCATAATCAAGAAATACACATCGGGAAGACAGGAGAAGAATCCTGCCCTTAGGATGAAGTGGATGATGGCGATGAAATATCCAATCACAGCAGACAGAAGGATAATGGAGATGATCCCGGAAAGGAATGAGCAAGGTCAGACCCTATGGAGCAAGACAAATGATGCTGGATCAGATAGAGTGATGGTGTCACCTCTGGCTGTGACGTGGTGGAACAGAAATGGACCAACGACAAACACAGTCCATTATCCAAAGGTCTATAAAACCTATTTTGAAAAGGTTGAAAGACTAAAACATGGGACCTTTGGCCCCGTTCACTTCCGAAACCAGGTTAAAATACGCCGCAGGGTCGACATAAACCCAGGCCATGCAGATCTTAGTGCGAAGGAAGCACAAGATGTCATCATGGAGGTCGTATTCCCAAACGAAGTTGGAGCCAGAATATTGACATCAGAATCACAGTTAACGATAACCAAGGAAAAGAAGGAGGAGCTTCAGGACTGCAAAATTGCCCCTTTAATGGTGGCTTACATGTTGGAGAGAGAACTGGTTCGCAAAACAAGATTCCTACCAGTAGCTGGAGGGACAAGCAGCGTATATATCGAAGTATTACATTTGACCCAGGGGACCTGCTGGGAGCAAATGTACACACCGGGAGGGGAAGTGAGAAATGATGATGTTGATCAGAGTTTGATTATTGCTGCTAGAAATATTGTTAGAAGAGCAACAGTGTCAGCAGACCCGTTGGCTTCACTTTTGGAGATGTGTCATAGTACACAGATTGGAGGGGTTAGGATGGTTGACATCCTTAGACAAAATCCCACAGAAGAACAGGCTGTGGATATATGTAAGGCAGCGATGGGCCTAAGGATCAGTTCATCCTTCAGCTTTGGAGGTTTCACTTTCAAAAGGACAAGCGGGTCATCTGTCAAAAAGGAAGAAGAAGTGCTCACAGGCAACCTCCAAACATTGAAAATAAGAGTACATGAAGGATACGAGGAATTCACAATGGTAGGGCGGAAAGCAACAGCCATTCTAAGGAAAGCAACTAGAAGACTGATCCAACTGATAGTGAGTGGGAAAGACGAGCAGTCAATTGCCGAGGCAATCATAGTGGCAATGGTATTCTCACAAGAGGATTGCATGATAAAAGCAGTGAGAGGTGATTTGAACTTTGTCAACAGAGCAAACCAGCGGCTAAATCCCATGCATCAACTCCTTAGGCATTTCCAAAAGGATGCCAAGGTCCTGTTTCAAAACTGGGGAATTGAACCCATTGACAATGTGATGGGGATGATCGGAATATTGCCTGACATGACCCCCAGCACAGAGATGTCATTGAGAGGAGTGAGAGTTAGTAAAATGGGAGTAGATGAATATTCCAGTACTGAGAGAGTGGTCGTGAGTATTGATCGTTTCTTGAGGGTCCGAGACCAGAGAGGAAACGTACTCCTGTCTCCAGAAGAGGTTAGTGAAACACAGGGAACAGAAAAGCTGACTATAACATATTCATCGTCCATGATGTGGGAGATCAATGGTCCGGAATCAGTGTTAGTTAACACATATCAATGGATCATTAGGAATTGGGAAACTGTAAAGATTCAATGGTCCCAAGATCCTACAATGCTATACAATAAGATGGAATTTGAACCCTTTCAATCCCTAGTGCCTAAAGCTGTCAGAGGCCAATATAGTGGGTTCGTAAGGGTTCTATTCCAACAGATGCGTGACGTACTGGGGACATTCGACACAGTCCAAATAATAAAGCTATTACCATTTGCAGCAGCCCCGCCGGTGCAGAGTAGGATGCAGTTCTCTTCTCTAACTGTGAATGTGAGGGGTTCAGGAATGAGAATAGTTGTGAGAGGCAATTCTCCTGTTTTCAACTACAACAAGGCAACCAAGAGGCTTACGGTACTTGGGAAGGATGCAGGTGCATTGATGGAAGACCCAGATGAGGGAACAGCAGGAGTGGAATCTGCAGTATTGAGGGGATTTCTGATTCTGGGCAAAGAAGACAAGAGATATGGTCCAGCATTGAGCATCAACGAATTGAGCAATCTTGCGAAAGGAGAGAAGGCTAATGTTTTGATAGGGCAAGGAGACGTGGTGTTGGTAATGAAACGGAAACGGGACTCTAGCATACTTACTGACAGTCAGACAGCGACCAAAAGGATTCGGATGGCCATCAATTAATGTCGAATTGTTTAAAAACGACCTTGTTTCTACTGATCACGCGTT
>NZ_BMIM01000022.1 GCF_014642275.1 Flavobacterium lutivivi | reverse complement strand
TAGTTTTTCTAAATTTTTGATAATTAGGTTATTAGAAAAAAGATTAAAAAAAGATAGAAAAAAGTTTGTTAGGGAATAAAAAGTTTATACTTTTGCACCCGCTAAACGCAAGAATAGCGAAAATTGAGAATAATAAACGTTCATAGACATATTGGATTGACAGCATACAAAGAAGAATAAGGTTAGTATATTTATATTGATTTAACATATAAAAACATACGATGAAGAGTTTGATCCTGGCTCAGGATGAACGCTAGCGGCAGGCCTAACACATGCAAGTCGAGGGGTAGAATTAGCTTGCTAATTTGAGACCGGCGCACGGGTGCGTAACGCGTATGCAATCTACCTTGTACAGGGGGATAGCCCAGAGAAATTTGGATTAATACCCCATGGTATAATTAATTTGCATGAATTGATTATTAAAGTTCCAACGGTACAAGATGAGCATGCGTCCCATTAGCTAGTTGGTGTGGTAACGGCATACCAAGGCGACGATGGGTAGGGGTCCTGAGAGGGAGATCCCCCACACTGGTACTGAGACACGGACCAGACTCCTACGGGAGGCAGCAGTGAGGAATATTGGTCAATGGTCGGAAGACTGAACCAGCCATGCCGCGTGCAGGAAGAAGCATCTATGGTGTGTAAACTGCTTTTGTACGGGAAGAAACACTCCTACGTGTAGGAGCTTGACGGTACCGTAAGAATAAGGATCGGCTAACTCCGTGCCAGCAGCCGCGGTAATACGGAGGATCCAAGCGTTATCCGGAATCATTGGGTTTAAAGGGTCCGTAGGCGGTTGAATAAGTCAGTGGTGAAATCCGGCAGCTTAACTGTCGAACTGCCATTGATACTGTTTAACTTGAATTACTGTGAAGTAACTAGAATATGTAGTGTAGCGGTGAAATGCTTAGATATTACATGGAATACCAATTGCGAAGGCAGGTTACTAATGGTTTATTGACGCTGATGGACGAAAGCGTGGGGAGCGAACAGGATTAGATACCCTGGTAGTCCACGCTGTAAACGATGGATACTAGCTGTTGGGAGTAATTTCAGTGGCTAAGCGAAAGTGATAAGTATCCCACCTGGGGAGTACGAACGCAAGTTTGAAACTCAAAGGAATTGACGGGGGCCCGCACAAGCGGTGGAGCATGTGGTTTAATTCGATGATACGCGAGGAACCTTACCAAGGCTTAAATGGGAAACGACAGAACTGGAAACAGTTTTTTCTTCGGACGTTTTTCAAGGTGCTGCATGGTTGTCGTCAGCTCGTGCCGTGAGGTGTCAGGTTAAGTCCTATAACGAGCGCAACCCCTGTTGTTAGTTGCCAGCGAGTAATGTCGGGAACTCTAGCAAGACTGCCGGTGCAAACCGTGAGGAAGGTGGGGATGACGTCAAATCATCACGGCCCTTACGCCTTGGGCTACACACGTGCTACAATGGCCGGTACAGAGAGCAGCCACTTCGTGAGGAGGAGCGAATCTATAAAGCCGGTCACAGTTCGGATCGGAGTCTGCAACTCGACTCCGTGAAGCTGGAATCGCTAGTAATCGGATATCAGCCATGATCCGGTGAATACGTTCCCGGGCCTTGTACACACCGCCCGTCAAGCCATGGAAGCTGGGGGTACCTGAAGTCGGTGACCGCAAGGAGCTGCCTAGGGTAAAACTAGTGACTGGGGCTAAGTCGTAACAAGGTAGCCGTACCGGAAGGTGCGGCTGGAACACCTCCTTTCTAGAGAAAATTAATATAGCTTATTAACTTTATTCTTGCTGTTGGTTCAAAAAAAGGTTAAATACAGAGTCTCGTAGCTCAGCTGGTTAGAGTACTACACTGATAATGTAGGGGTCGGCAGTTCGAGTCTGCCCGGGACTACTAAATTTAATAAAAGGAAATTCTAGAGGTTAGCTAACCGTTTTAAGTTACTGTTAACTGCAAACTGTTAACTGCCGACTGAACGACGGGGGATTAGCTCAGCTGGCTAGAGCGCCTGCCTTGCACGCAGGAGGTCATCGGTTCGACTCCGATATTCTCCACCAAAAGCTGACAATTGTTAGCTAACAGCAATAGCTGTTAAAGTTCATTGACATATTGAGATAAGATAAATATTAAAAAATAGAAAGCACAGGTATTTGTAGAAATACAAATGCATATATAAGCAAAATAAGGGCGTATGGGGGATGCCTAGGCTCTCAGAGGCGAAGAAGGACGTGATAAGCTGCGAAAAGCTACGGGGAGGAGCACATATCTGTTAATCCGTAGATATCCGAATGGGGCAACCCACTAAGTTGAAGACTTAGTATCCGATAGGAAGCAAACCCGCTGAACTGAAACATCTAAGTAGGCGGAGGAGAAGAAAACAAAAGTGATTCCGTAAGTAGTGGCGAGCGAACGCGGAAGAGCCCAAACCGTTGTTGTTATGGCAATAACGGGGTTGTAGGACCACAATATTTTATGCTAATTGAACTAGAACTACTTGGAAAAGTAGACGATACAAGGTGATAGTCCTGTATAGGTAAGAGCGGTAATAAATAGTGGTATCCTGAGTAGGGCGGGGCACGTGAAACCCTGTCTGAATCTGGCGGGACCATCCGCTAAGGCTAAATACTCCTGAGAGACCGATAGTGAACCAGTACTGTGAAGGAAAGGTGAAAAGAACCGTGAATAACGGAGTGAAATAGATCCTGAAACCATACGCTTACAAGCGGTCGGAGCCTTTTTAAGGGTGACGGCGTGCCTTTTGCATAATGAGCCTACGAGTTACCGTTGCTGGCAAGGATAAGCACTTCAGGTGTGGATCCGTAGCGAAAGCGAGTCTGAATAGGGCGTATAGTCAGTAATGGTAGACGCGAAACCGTGTGATCTACCCATGGGCAGGATGAAGCTGTGGTAACACATAGTGGAGGTCCGAACCGGTTGACGTTGAAAAGTCTTCGGATGACCTGTGGGTAGGGGTGAAAGGCCAATCAAACTCGGAAATAGCTCGTACTCCCCGAAATGCCTTTAGGGGCAGCGTGTAGTAAAGTTTATTAGAGGTAGAGCTACTGATTGGATGCGGGGGCTTCACCGCCTACCAATTCCTGACAAACTCCGAATGCTAATAAATGTTTCTATACAGTGAGGGCATGGGTGCTAAGGTCCATGTCCGAGAGGGAAAGAACCCAGACCATCAGCTAAGGTCCCCAAATGTATGCTAAGTTGAAAAAACGAGGTTTGTCTGCCCAGACAGCTAGGATGTTGGCTTGGAAGCAGCCATTCATTTAAAGAGTGCGTAACAGCTCACTAGTCGAGCGGACGAGCATGGATAATAATCGGGCATAAGTATACTACCGAAGCTATGGACAGAATAATCTGTGGTAGGGGAGCATTCTAACAGGGTTGAAGGTGTAGCGTGAGCTATGCTGGACTGGTTAGAAAAGAAAATGTAGGCATAAGTAACGATAATGCGGGCGAGAAACCCGCACACCGAAAGACTAAGGTTTCCTCAGCTATGCTAATCAGCTGAGGGTTAGTCGGGTCCTAAGGCGAATCCGAAAGGAACAGTCGATGGCCAACGGGTTAATATTCCCGTACTTCTTATAATTGTGATGGGGTGACGGAGTGATGAAAGTACCGCGAACTGACGGAATAGTTCGTTAAAGCACCTACCTATAAGAGCCGCAGGCAAATCCACGGCTTTTGGGGAAATGCGATAGTACACGGAGTCTTCGGACAAAGTGATAGTGTACCTAAGGGCTTCCAAGAAAAACCTCTAAACTTAGATTATAAGAACCCGTACCGTAAACCGACACAGGTAGTCGAGGAGAGAATCCTAAGGTGCTCGAGAGATTCATGGCTAAGGAATTAGGCAAAATAGACCTGTAACTTCGGGAGAAAGGTCGCCAGCAGTAATGCTGGCCGCAGTGAAAAGGTCCAGGCGACTGTTTATCAAAAACACAGGGCTCTGCAAAATCGTAAGATGAAGTATAGGGCCTGACACCTGCCCGGTGCTGGAAGGTTAAGAGGAGATGTTATCTTCGGAGAAGCATTGAATTGAAGCCCCAGTAAACGGCGGCCGTAACTATAACGGTCCTAAGGTAGCGAAATTCCTTGTCGGGTAAGTTCCGACCTGCACGAATGGTGTAACGATCTGGACACTGTCTCAGCCATGAGCTCGGTGAAATTGTAGTATCGGTGAAGATGCCGATTACCCGCAGTGGGACGAAAAGACCCTGTGCACCTTTACTATAGCTTAGTATTGACCTTGGATAAGTGATGTGTAGGATAGGTGGGAGACTATGAAGTGGCGTCGCTAGGCGTTGTGGAGTCATTGTTGAAATACCACCCTTTGCTTATCTGAGGCCTAACCCCGCTATGCGGGGGACATTGCTTGGTGGGTAGTTTGACTGGGGTGGTCGCCTCCAAAAGAGTAACGGAGGCTTCTAAAGGTTCCCTCAGCACGCTTGGTAACCGTGCGTAGAGTGCAATGGCATAAGGGAGCTTGACTGAGAGACATACAGGTCGATCAGGTACGAAAGTAGAGCATAGTGATCCGGTGGTTCCGCATGGAAGGGCCATCGCTCAAAGGATAAAAGGTACGCCGGGGATAACAGGCTGATCTCCCCCAAGAGCTCATATCGACGGGGGGGTTTGGCACCTCGATGTCGGCTCGTCACATCCTGGGGCTGGAGAAGGTCCCAAGGGTTGGGCTGTTCGCCCATTAAAGTGGCACGCGAGCTGGGTTCAGAACGTCGTGAGACAGTTCGGTCTCTATCTACTGCGGGCGTTAGAAATTTGAGTGGATCTGATTCTAGTACGAGAGGACCGAATTGGACTGACCTCTAGTGTATCTGTTGTCTCGCCAGGGGCACTGCAGAGTAGCTACGTCGGGAAGGGATAAGCGCTGAAAGCATATAAGCGCGAAACCCACCACAAGATGAGATTTCTTTTAAGGGTCGTGGAAGATGACCACGTTGATAGGCTATAGGTGTAAAGGCAGTAATGTCATAGCCGAGTAGTACTAATAACCCGTAAGCTTATATAACGACTACGTCTGGTTGAAAGACCAGACGTGTCAGACTTTCAAAAGATATAAAATTTTATCTCAGTATGTTAAGATATTAACCACACTGATGGTGTGGTAGTTATGAGTTGTGAGTTATAAGTTATGAGTTAAATTATTCAAAACTAAAAACTGAGAGCTAAGAACTAAAAACTTAAGGTGGTTATTGCGTCGGGGCTCACCTCTTCCCATTCCGAACAGAGAAGTTAAGCCCGACTGCGCAGATGGTACTGCATTTTGTGGGAGAGTATGTCGCCGCCTTTTTTATAAAGAGCCTATCTAATTAGATAGGCTCTTTTTTT
>NZ_BMIM01000021.1 GCF_014642275.1 Flavobacterium lutivivi | reverse complement strand
AAATTGAAAATAAGGGATTTTAATACTTTTTAAAACAAATGAAAATGTTAATAGAAAATGAAATTTTAAAATTAATTAATTTTGAAAATCAAATAAATCTATCATATATCGATAACTGGATAAAGAAAAACAGTGTCATTTATTCTGATATTTTATCAAACTCAAAATGTCATCCCCTAAAATTTAATTATTGCAATAGTAATAAAAGAGATGGAAATTGTCTATTCTTAAATATTTACACTTCGCTTGAAAAGCATTTAGAAGAATTAAAAGCATACACAATTCGCGAAGAACTAATTAAAAATGAAATTGAGAAATATGAAATATGTAAGAGCAATGATTTTGAATTAAAAAAATGGCTAAAATCTAATTTAGAGAATGGATTACAAATATATTTGGAATTTGATTTTAACAACAAAAATAAAATAATTCAAGAGTTTAATTTTTTTACAGGTAAACATAAAAATCACAAACCAAAATATTTGAGGATAATGGTAAATAATGAAAATACTTTCGAAAATTTACATTTGTTTTCAAAAATTTTCATAGAACTATTTTTTGAACAAAAATTACTTCTAAATGAATATGAAAAATGGAAAAAAGAAGTTGGTTATGAGGAAGACTAAATAAAAAAACTACCACCAACACAGGTTTTACGCTATTGCGGGTTTTGTGCTTAATTTAAAGTTTATTTTGTATCTTTGAGGTTAGTGCAAAACCGAAAGTTTCGGCTTCCTTAATCCGCAACAGACGTAAAGCCTGGGAACGTTATGAGCAATGTTCAGAAAAATCCGTAAATTAAACAACTCTTAATCAAAACAATAATGAAAAATTACATTTATATCATCGTAATCTTATTTACTTATTCATGTAATCAAACACAGCCAAAGGAAAATATCAATATTCCTAAAAGTTCTCTCGATACTAATATTGCTATCAATAAAACAGAAGTTTTGGAATTGGCTAAAAAGTATCTGATAAAAATAACTCCTACTCCAAAATTATACTCTGATAATGAATATATATTTATTGATAATGGAGAACGTACAGACGAAAATGAAAGCTATTATAATTATACTATTCCAAAAACAGAAGTAATAATTGGAGATTTAGATGGAGATAAAAATAATGACGCGGTAGTTAATGTTGGAAAATCTTTCGGCGGAAATTACTCAATAACAGAACAATTAATATTTCTAAATCAAAATGGAAAATTAATTCTTTATCTACATGAAGTTAACTTACCAGAATTGTACTTTGAAAGTATAAAAGGCGAAATATTATATGGAATAGTTTCTTCAGAAAATCCAGATGAAAATTTTGTTAGTAAAAAAGCAAAATATCAATTAATTGAGAAGAAATTAGTTGAAATAGAATAACGGAAAATTTGAAAAGAAACAACACTGCTCATAACAGCGGTTTAACCTTATTACGCTTGTGAAGTATATATTTTATTGGTACTCACAAAAATTAAAATTCCTTTAGTACAACATAAGTACAACAAATCAAAAACTTTTTACGGAACTATAAATACCCAGTTGATTAAGCTGCGCTTGGCGGTTCATCAATTGATATTCTGCGAGCTTGCCGCAGTAATATTGTTGGGTTGCTTTTGCATACCCATTGATCAAAAGCAAATCATTCAAACATTCTCCTCCTGGTAATATTACATATCCTAGTTGTCTGTTCCAGTAGTCGTAAAAGTTCTCCTGTTCTGTAATGATAGTTACAGCCGTTTTAGGCGGTGCAACCGACAAAACGAAGTGCAAGGATTGCAAACCAAATTGAAGCAATAATTGGGCAGGTAAACTACTTTTCTCCTCATCCTCTATCATCTTCCTATTTAGTTTTACTTCTGGTGCATCTAAACCATAAAGACGGATTTCTTTTTTCATTTGAGTGAAACGATTGCAAATGATGATGCTATCTCCATCAAGGACTTCTTCAATTTGCCAATGGGTTTCCACTATGTACGGTGCTTTTGCATTGTATTGCATTGATTTACAGTTATTTAAGTTATTGATATTCAAAGATAATCATTGAAATTTGTCTTATGAATTTAATCTAATTATTAACTTTTTAAATCTTAAAAAAATGGCAAGACAAAAAGGTGTTATTAAGTACGTTGGAACTCTTGGAGATATCCGACACTTCAAAATTAAAGGACAGGAAGGCTACTTCGCTGGAATGGTTGGTGGACCAACTGGCGACCAAGTTTTATCTGCTCCTGAATTTGAGAGAACTCGTGAGAATATGAACGAATTTGGCGCTTGTGCCAAAGCTGGAAAATCTGTTCGAACTGGTTTATCTCAAGTTATGAAACAAATGGCCGACAGCCAAGTAACTGGAAGATTAACTTCTATTATGAAGAAAATCAACCTTGAAGACCAAACGGAAGCCAGAGGTTACCGTAAAATTGAAATCTCTACACAACGTAGTTACTTGAAAGGTTTTGAGTTTGACAAAAACTCTTCTTTCAATGGGATTTTCAACGCTCCTTACTCATTAACTCACGGAGTTGATAGAGAAACTGGTGAGTTTGTTGTTGATGCGTTTAATCCAGCGAATTTGGTTAATGCTCCATCAGGTGCAACGCATTTTCGATTGATTACTTCGCTTTCAGTAGTGAGTGATTTTGAATACAACGCTACTACAAACACTTATGATCCAATGGATGCTGACTTGAATGAGGTAAACGATATTCAATACAGTGCTTTCTTGGATTTGTATGCTCCAGTTCCAGCAACAACCGTAACAGCAACTTTACCTGGTGGAGTTCTTCCAACAGTAAATGTTACTGTTTTGCAATGTATCGGAATTGAGTTCTACCAACAAGTAGGCGGAAATTACTACTTGTTTGCAAGTGGGAACTGCTTGAAAGTTGAGGATGCTTTTTAAAAAAAGTCATTAAAAATCCCTCACCAAAAGTGAGGGATTTTTTGTTTAATCTCAAACTTATCAAGACAATGGAAAGCAAAATAATAAGAGTAGCACAAGGAAAGGAAAGCACATTGAGCCAATTATACATCAACGGAATATTTCAATGTTATTTATTAGAGGATAAAATTAGAGAAGTGAAAATTCCTTCTCAAACTGCTATACCAAAAGGTGTATTTAGTTTGAAATTGAACACTATTGGAGCTAAAAATGTGGATTACAAAAAAGCTTTTGGAAAGCTGCACGAAGGAATGATTGAAATTTCTGGTTTACCCAACTTTAGCTTTGTTTATATCCATACCGGAAATACCATAAAAGAAACTGCCGGCTGTCCGCTTTGCGGTTTTGGTTTTGGGTTTGTTGATGGAAATTACCAAGTTTCTCAAAGTGTGGCAGCTTACAGAATGATTTATCCCAAGTTGGTTACACTGGCTAGAGAACCAAATAACAAAATTGTAATTGAAAATAATTTTCAATTTTAAAACCTCCAAAAAATGGAAAGTACAAACATTATCGCGACACTTTTTGGAACACTAATCACCTTACTACTGTCAATTGTGGCTTATTTCATCAAGCAATTACACACCGATTTTAAGAGTATGGAAAAAGATTTGGTTGAAGTTAAAACGATGGCTTTAATCATCAAAACCGAGTTCAAAAGTGGTAACGACTTACTGAACCAAAAAGTAGAATTTTTAGAAAAACGAGTATCAAAAATTGAATTAACAATCTTTAAAAATCAAGATTATGAAAAATAATAATTTGAATGTGGTAGAAAGAGCTTTGGCTCCAACCCCAAAATGGTTTAGAATACTTCGCTCAGTCGGAATTGCTTTGGCATCTGTTGGCGGAGTTATCATCGCTTCACCAGTTGCGTTGCCTGTCGGATTGGTTTCCGCAGCTGGTTATTTAGTTCTTGGTGGAAGTATCATTTCTGTAGTTTCGCAAACGGCGGTAAAAGCTGAAGAGCAGCCAGAACCAAAGGAATAAAAAACCAATAAAACAAATTTAGAAGCTCCATTTTGTGGAGCTTCTTTTGTTTATAGCAGTCAATAAATGACAATTGCTTTGCTTTTCTTCGATTTATTTAAGTGGTGCAATCATATTGCACTTATGTATCAGTTTGCTTGTCTTTGAGGTGCAAACAATCCTAGTCCGGTTGGACCAGGATTGTATTACTTTTTGCAGTAGCGATATAAAATAACTCTTCGCATATCGTTTATAAGGTTGATATTTTCGTGAAATTGCTTTTCTTTTTGCTCCAAAAGTTTTAAAGCTGCAATGTGTTTTATGTGTGCATCGTGTTCTTCCATCATTACTTTGGAACGTACAAAAAACTCTTTTTTGAAATCATTCAAGCGTAAAAACGGAATAACGGAACCTACTAAATGTTGATGCCAAAAATTAGTTTTCCATAAACTATATGCAACAAAATAAAGGTTTTCGCAGTCCTGTTCTAAATCAAAAATGACTACAAAACTGTTTGTAAATGGCTCTTTTTGTGGCTTTCCGCTGTTCATCCCTTTGTTAAGTAGGAATAAATGGGGTTTCGAGTAAATCGTGCCTTTCTGGTGGGTTTTGATGATAAAATTCTGCATAATTTCGGCTTTAAAAATTGATTAGATTTTCAATTTTCCGCAGATTTTCTCTTGAAATGCAGGTGTGCCTCGCTACCCTCGACACATAAAATTTTTCAAAAGAAAAAAAAGAAAAAAAAAGAAAGCCATCATATCAAGTGGAGGGTTTCAAAAAAGCAAGTTTTTTTGAAAAAATACTACCTGATAAGGTGGAGATTTTTTCAAAAACCCGTAGGGCTTGAACTTGCTTTTTTGTAAACCTGGAACTTAACTTAGCTTTCTTTTTATTTATTTTTTATTTTGAATATCCAAACCAAATGTTCTTGTTTAATCGGATGTTATACTGAAGGAATGAGTGTTGAAATGGAAGATAAAGGTTCTTGGAAGTGTATCAATTTTTTGTAGATGGATGACTGAATGTGATATAAAAGAAAGTGTGCTTTATCCATCTGAAAAATTGATACTCTTCCTTCTACTATTTGATTTTTGAGGATGCTTAAATAGTGTTCTGAAATCGGATTTTTGTATTTATTCGGAATGGTGAATTGAAAACGGTAAGCATCTTCAAAAAACAATGAAAACTCTTGCCGAGTGCGATGGGGCAGTAGCGCAAGTATGGGTATCATTTTTTTATTTGCTTATTGGGATGTTTCTGATTGCTTTTATTAATAGCTGATGCCACGAATATTGTTCAGAATTCAGGTTTCCAATTATAGAAGAAATATGTTTAGTAACGGTATGGCATCGGCTATTGTGAAAGCAATTACTTCTTTGCGTTGTGGCAAATAAAAAATGATACTCTTACTGGCTTTTTTGGTTTTGTGTGTTCTAAAAATGGCTTTAACCATAGGCAATCAACTAAAGGTCAAAGCCATTTTTTGAACTTACAAAAGCAATGAAAACACTACCGATTTAACCAGTTAGTTGCTAAAAACAGTTACCGTAAACGTTCTTAAAAGTAAGTATGACCGTAAAGTTTCCTATGAAATAGCGAATGTTGTTGAAGACAGTGGCGAAGGGTGGTTTTTTGAGTAGCCGGCTGGTGCGATGGAAGCTGCTCAAAAAGTTGCCCTGGAGCCACTGGCAAGCGCGTTGGGTGTGGCGGCTTTTTTACATAATGTTATTATAGTGCATCCTTGATTTTCATTAGAAGCAGGGTGTTTCTTTATGCACTATAATGCCACATTATGTAAAGAAGCTTTGGAAAAAAAATTACTGGCGCAAGTTGCGAAGCGTACGTGTTTTTGTCTCAAAAACTGTGACAGTAATTTTTTTTGGAGCGTTGGCAAAGGAGTGGCAACTGAAATGTAAAACTTTCTTGTACAACCGAACTTTATAGAGCTTCTTTTAAACGAAATAGGTGATTAGAAAAGAGAACTTTGATTAAGGTTTTTAGCAACCAAATTTACTTCGTAAGGAAAAGCAAATTCCTGTATTGGTTGATGTTCTAACCATTTTACCTCGTCTTCTTGTTTTAATATTATTGGCATACGTTTTTTGATGTTGTGTATTTCTGTCATTAATGGATTGGCTTCTGTAGTAACTATTGTATAGGTGTTTTTAATTTCCCCAGTTGTAGTATCAATCCATTCGGAGTATAATCCTGCGAATGAAAATAGATCATCATTACCAATTCCTATTTCAAATTTGTTTTTATTTTTACCTTTACTATCAAGCCATTGCCATTCATAGAAGCCATTAGCAATAACAAGACAACGTTTGTTTACTGAATTTCTGAAAGAAGGTTTTTCGTCAACTGTTTCTACTCTTGCATTAAGCGTGAATTTTTTGATTTCATCATCTTTGGACCAGGAAGGAATTAAACCCCAATTGTAATGTGTAATGATTTTTGGATTTTCATCTATTATTATTGGAGTTAATGGATAATCAAAACCATTGATGTTTTCTTGAGGTTTGAATATAGCAATATTGTCAATTTTAGCATTAAATCTATTTTCGACTTCGGTAGCTTCTTTGGATTGTTTGGAATGGAAACACATTATTTCTCATTTAAAATATTAGATAATAAATCAATCAAATAACTAATTATTAAAGAATTACTTTTTTTTAATTTTTAATAATTTTATTCAATAATATCCTCTGAATAATTATTTTCTTTTAGCATATTGATGATTTCTTTTCTCTGCTCATCATTACAATTTTCACCAATTTTAATTTTTTTTATCTTAAATTGAGCATATTTACTTTTAAATGGCAATAAAATGTGCCCATTTGTATCGACGAAATCAAATTTATATTCATCAGTATGCCTTTTTAACACAAATCTGACTTCATTTTCAATTTTATATGAACCTGGTAAATAGAAAGAACCAATTTTAGATATACCTGCAATATACAGTTCTCTTTCATAGAGATTTTTACAAATATTATTCAATCTATTTATAACTAAATCTAGTTTATTAATTTTTTTTTCTCGGTAAAATATTTTCCTAAAATCTGGATGTTTTGATAAAATTTCGAATTCAATTCTAACACCTGAACCTTTATCTGCAAATGAACTCCATAAAGATGTTTCACTTTCTTTATCAAGACCTTCTTTAGATGCCATACAGAAATAGTATGTTTCTCTCATTAAAGAAGTTTTCATTAATGTTCCATCATAATCTTTATTCGTAAAGTAGCCTAAAATATTATGTTCTTCATAAAATGTTTTAAATTCTTCATAATTTTCAACTGAAATTAATGAGTTTAATTTTAGATAACCTTTTAAAATATTTCGCAATGCTGAAATTGTAGTATAGTGGTAGTAATTTTTATCTGTAGCTTTAGGATAATATATATTAAATATAATATTTGACAATTTCCTTTTAGAGCTAAATGATAATTCTACTGTTTTGCTAACATTTTTATCTAAATTATCTACTTCTTTTCTATGCACAATTTGTTTATCACCAATTAAATAATCAG
>NZ_BMIM01000020.1 GCF_014642275.1 Flavobacterium lutivivi | reverse complement strand
CTTCTACAATTATTTTAATTGAATCAATCCTTTTTCCCATTTTCTTTTGTTCAGTTGAATAAGTATTATCATTCGCTTCAAGATTAAGAATATTAAATGGTTTTGAAATTTTAACTTCGATATTATACTTAATGTTTTTTGTTTTTATCTGAGACAAACTAGGAAAACTCATTAATAAAAACAACAGAAATAATTTTCGATTTACAAGTAATTTCTTGTAAGGCACTAAAGTTAAAATAATTATTAAAAAATAGAATGGTTTCATATTCAATAAATTTTCATCAATTATTCCTAGTTGGCGCGGAATTGCATTCCGTGCTGGAAAGGAACTTCAAAACAAATCTAACGAAATTAATTTCCAATTCATTATTCTAATTAGGCATAATTTCTTGCTTAACTAGCATAAAATCTTCAGGTAAAGTAACTGTTTTTTCTTTCTCTTTAGCTCAAAGTCTGGTGACTTTGCACAGCTAAGTCATTTTTTTAGTTTTATAAAACGTACTAATTCACAACAACAACTTACTTAACAAGTATAAAAAAAGCTGTCCAAAAAGGACAGCTTCATAATTTATTTATCAATTACTTTAGTAAAAGTAACGGTACATTTTTTATCTTTTTCTTTGTAATGATAATACGTTAAAACAATCTTTTCTTTACTGTAACTTTCTATTTTATAATCTTCGTCATTCCAAACAAAAATACTATCATTCTTGATTGACCATGTTCTAGCATCGCTTATCAAATCTCCATCGTTGTTGAATAACTCAAAGCCATCAAAAATATCTCGGTTATATTTATCCCAATCTCCTTTTTCGTTAAATCTAAAATAGATACCATGACTTTGACAAGTATCATCATAATCCCAATATTCATTATCTTTAGAGATAAAAATATTTTCTATTTCTCTTTTCTTGCCACAAGAAAAAAGTAAACTCATAATTACTAAAACAACAATTTTATTCATCTATTTTTTTTATGATTTACGGCACCCAAATGACGCAAAATTGCTTTCCATGCCACAAAAAGTTATTAAAATCAAGTGTTATGAAAATTTACTATGTAAATATCATAATCAACAAACTCTAACAAATCTATAAAAAAACCCCAAACCTTTCGGTTTGGGGTTTTTAAATATTTACAGTTATAAATTACTTAACGATAAGAAATTCAGAACGTCTGTTTTGAGCATGTTGCTCTTCGGTACAATCTTTACCACAATCAACTTTTGGTTCAGATTCTCCCATTCCTTTTCCAGAAATTCTACTTGCATCTATTCCTTTTGAAATAATATACTGTACAGTTGATTTAGCGCGTCTTTCAGACAAGTTTAGGTTGTATTTGTCACTTCCTCTATTATCTGTGTGAGATTTAGCTAAAATAACCAATTTATCGTTATTTTTCATTACTTGAACAAGTTTGTCCAATTCGAATGCTCCTTCTTGAGTAATGTTGCTCTTATCAAATTCGAAATAAATTGGTTTTAATACGATTTCTGTTGGTGTTACGATAACATCAATTGGCTGTAGAGCAGCATCAACTTTTGCAGATGGTCCTTTGCTTTTTGCAACTGCAAATGTATTTCCTTCATAACCATCTTTTGCAACTTGAACTACATATGGTTTTTCACACTCTACACGGTATTTAACTTCTCCTTTTTCGTTTGAAGTTTCGGTAGCAATAACATTCTTCTTATCATCAAGAATTGATACGGTAGCATTAGACAATATTGCGCCAGTTTTTGCGTCAGTAACAACAACTAATACATCAACTCCACAAACAGGAATTGCTCCAAATATATCGTCATTACCATTACGGTTACTAGCTAAGAAACCAATGTTCTTTTGGCTATTGAATGAGAATGAGAAATCATCTTTTTCAGAGTTTACTGGTTTGCCCATGTTTACTGCATCTGCACCTTTTGTAGTGTCGTATTCAAAAACATCATAACCACCAAAACCTTGTCTTCCTGCAGATGCGAAATATAATGTTTTGTTATCATCAGCAATAAAAGGGAAACTTTCGTTGCCTTCTGTATTTACATTTTTACCAAGATTTTCTGGAGTTCCAAATGTTCCATCATCATTAACAGAAACTTTCCAAATATCAACTCCACCTATACTACCAGGTCTATTGGAAGAGAAGTAAAGTGTTTTTCCATCACGACTCAACGAAGGATTAGCGCAAGAAAATTCTTTGCTGTTAAAAGGTAGCATAGTAATATTTCCCCATGTATCACCATTCTTAGTCGCTTTAAAAATGCTGTTTTTTCCTAATTTTAAATTGTTTGCCTTATCTTTTTCAAAAGTTCTTTCTCTAAAACTATCACTTGAAAAATAAACAGTATTTCCATCAGCACTCATTGTTAATGGACCATCATGCCATTTTGAATTAAGGCTAGTTACTGGAGAAGCATTTGTTATAGTTCCATCCGTATTGTAGTCTGCTTTGTAAATATCTAAAAAGGGTTCATCGATCCATCCATAGCTTTTTCTTGCACCATTTCGAGCGCTTGTAAAATAGAATGCATTGTCGTATAGAACTGGTCCAAATTCAGCTTTATCACTACTTACGTCTAGTGAGTTAACATCATACTGCTTGGTTTTACCAAGAAGTCTAGGGATATAATTTGGATTTTCTTTGAAAGCTTTAGCTCTAGAATCACTTGGTGACATTGAAGCAAACTTTTGCATTTGTTTATTAGCCTCCTCATATTTACCATTAGCTTTCAACATTTGTGCATAACGATAATACGTTTCTGAATCTTGACTAGTTTCTACAGCTTTAGCATACCAATTAGCAGCTTCTGTAGGGTTGAACATATTATAATATGAATCTGCTAGTTGCTTATAAACGTATCCGTCAGATTTACCGTTTTCGACTAGTTTCATGTATTCTTTAGCCGCATCAACATATTCATATCTAGCAAATAGTTTGTCAGCAACTTTTGTTTCCTTATTTTGAGCAGAAAGACTGAAACTTATAGCTACAAAACTTAATGTTATATATAGATTTTTCATTTTAAATACTTTATAGGTTAGAAATATCTAGGAGATTGAGATACTTTTTTCGACAAGTTGATATCAAATAGCAACATTATTTCATGAGATGCTGGTGTAACAACATTTAAATCAGAAACTATGTGGTCGTAAGCATATCCTATTCTTAAACTAGGTGTTACAGCAAAGTTCACCATAGCACCAAAAGAGTCTTCTAATCTATAAGTTGCGCCAAGTTCAAGCTTTTCATTGAAAAGGAAGTTAGCAGAAAAATCGAAAGACGTAGGAGCATCAACTGATGTTTTCACCATAGCAAATGGTTTAAATTTCAGGTTAGGGTTCAAGTCAAACACATAACCTCCTGTAAGGAAGTAGTGTAAAACTTCGGTACCATATTTTCTTCCGTTAAAGTCTAAATATTTAGATTTTAACATATTTGGCATCGATAATGCAATGTAATACTTGTTCGTATAATAGAATAATCCTGTACCAAGATTAAAGAAAGTTGCATTAGGATTTGCTTGTCCAAATACATCATCATTTAAGTCTGGTAAAGTAGGATAGATAGTTGCAAAATCTATTTTATGCATGGTTAAACCAGCTTTCAATCCGAAAGCTAGTTTATGTTCACCACCAAGATTTAGCGTATATGAGAAATCTCCATACAAATTGTTTTCTTCAACAGGACCAATTTTATCTGTAATTGCAGATAATCCTAATCCAACATTTTTCCCAACTGGACTGTGGATAAAAAATGTTCCTGTAGTAGGTGCATCTTCAATTTCCACCCATTGCTTTCTATAAAGCAATCCGCCAGAAATGTTTTCTTTTGATCCGGCATAAGCTGGGTTCATCACACTCATGTTGTACATGTACTGAGTGTAATGTGGATCTTGTTGTGCTCTTAACTCTGCAAAAACCGAAATAGTTAAAATTGCAATGAAATATATTTTCTTCATTTTAGTTTGGTTTTATTTTGTTCTAATTATAACTGGTTATTGTTCTCTACTGAGGTATATCCAACCTGTTTTGGTCTCACCATTTTCGCGATTTATCACATAATAATAAGTTCCATCAGGCAGTTTATCTCCGTTATCTGATTGACCATACCATTCGTTAGAATAGTTTGATTTAGAGTAAACTTTCATACCGTATCTGTTGAATATTTCAAGTTTCTTAACATCATAACCTACAAGGTCGAAGAAGTCATTTTTACCATCATTATTTACAGATATACCTTTTTGTATTACACAATTTATTGTGTCAACTATTACTTCAGCAGAAGTAACACAACCATTATAAGTAACATCTACAGTATATGTTCCTGTTTCAGTAACTGTAATGCTTTGTGTATTTCCTATTATTGCATCATTTGGAGCTATCCAAGTGTAAGTTGCTGTTTCTGGATTGAATGATCCTTCAACTGGGTTTGCAGTAAGCACATATGCAGTACCTTGACAACCTCCTTGAGCATCAATCTGAACAGAACCAGTAATCACAATATTAGCTGTTTGACTTCCTGCATTTTGACAAATACTAGCATCAGCAGGAATTGCATAAGTAACTACATATAGCCCAGGAACACTGTTTGCAACGTCTATTAATCCCGTTGAAGCATTAATAATTAAACCAGTTGTAGAGCTAAATGTTCCACCTGTTACAAATCCAGAATTTAGAACTGGCGCTTGGTCAGTATCATTATAACAAACCGGAGATGTATAACTAAATCCAACCTCAGGATTTGTTGCTGGGTTTATCACAACTGTTGCGATTGTAGAATTAGCTACTATACAATTTGCAGGATCAGCATTAACCGAGTATGTAACTGTGTAGCTATTTGGTGTTGAACTTTGTACGTTGATAACACCTGTTGATGCATCAATAACAAGACCTGCGGTTGAAGTAAATGTTCCTCCAGTTGTAAATCCAGCATTTAAGTTTGGTGACAAAGTTGCTTGAGATAATTGACAAACTGGTGAAGTATATGTAAATCCAACTTCTGGTGTTATTGTCGATTTAATCTCAATTTCAAAAGTTGATTGACCTCCAACCTGACAAGTACTCAAATCTTGAGCAACAAGATAAGTTACTGTATAAATAGCTGGTGTCGAAGCTGTAACATCAATTTCACCAGTAGAAGCATTAATCACTAAACCTGCTCCAGCACTGAATGTTCCTCCAGTTGTAAAACCAGTATTTAATATTGGAGATATTGTAGATAGTGACGATTGACAAATAGGTGTTGTATAACTAAATCCTGTTTCTAATGGAGCCGAAGGATTAATTATAATTTCAGCTGTTCCAGAATTTGCTACAATACAATTTGCTGGATCAGCGTTAACTGTATAAGTAACAGTATATGTATTTGGTGTAGAATTCTGAACATTGATTACACCGGTTGAAGCATCAATATCTAATCCAGCAGTAGAACTAAACGTACCATTTGCTGTAAAGCCAGTAGCTAGAACAGGAGATAAAGTAGTTTGGTTAAACTGACAAACAGGTGAAGTATAACTAAACCCAACTTCAGGAGTTATTGATGTAGAAATAACTATATCAAAAGTAGAGAAACCAGCATCTTGACAAATTCCTAAATCTTGTGAAACTGAATACGTAATTGTATAACTGTTAGGTGTTGAATTAGCTAAATCTATTACACCAGTTGTTGGGTTTATTGCCAATCCTGCTCCAGCACTAAACGTACCACCAGTTACAAATCCAGGAGCTGAAGTATCAGGAATTGGGTTAGTAGTTGCAGTAGCACAAACAGGAGTACTGTAAGCAATTGTTGTTACTGGTGTTGTCAAAGTTGGTGCATCATCAATCGTTACGTTAATTGAAGTTGAACATCCATTAACAATATCATTTACAGTAATAATGTGTGGACCAGGAGCAACACCTAAAAATATTGTACTTGTTTGAGGTGTTCCATTGTCTAATACATAAGTGTAATTAGCTCCACCAGAAGTAAACGAATATGTTCCTACATTGGTATAGTCTTCTGGATCGATTGCTGTCCAATCACTAGAATTCCAAACAGTATTTGGAGCTACAGAATTATTATTTCTTCTATATGTATAACCTGGCAGATTACTTGGTGTATAATCAATACCATCCGTATTACCCCAAGTATCAATTACAGTTCCAGAAGCAGTCTCTAATTTAACAGTATCATTAGTATTAAATCCAGGACAAGGAGCAACTGTCATGTCAGGAACAACACCGCCAGCATTTGTTGCAGAACCAACCGCTAAAACAAACACATCATTGTTAGCTAATGTTCCAGACAATGTCATATCACAATTTGTAGAAATGAAGTTGTTTCCGTTGTTGTAAATCGCAATTTTATAGTTAGCTAAATTTTTAGCACTTCCTGTTCCATTATAAATTTCAATGTATGATAATGAACCTGTAGCGGCATCAGTAACTTCAGAAATAAATAAATCTGTAGGAAGAGCACCTGTTGAAAGTGGGCTTGTAACCTCGATTGTTCCTGTAGGAACAGCACATGTTGGTTGTGTTATTTCTACTGTTGGTGTAACTCCAGGAGTAACTGTAACAATAAAGCTAGCCTCACTTATACAACCATTGTTGTTAGCGTAGATATAAATTGTAGTTGTATCACTAATTACATCGCCTGCGTTTAACATTGTTCCACCAGCTGCAGGTTCTGTGTAATAATTACCCACTGAAAGTGCTGGCAATACATAAGTACCACAAACATTTTGGTTACCAGGTGAAGTAATAACAGGCATACCTTTTATCTCAATAGTTGCTGTACCAGATGGATTAGGACATGGTCCATTATCAGGAGTTACATAACTAATAGTATAAACCGCTGGAGTACTTCCTGCTGGAGTAATTGCACCAGTATCTGGATCAATATTTAAACCTCCTTGAGGCGTAACTGAAAACGTTCCTCCTGTTACTCCTGTGATAGTTACAGGAATTGGAGTAGTATCATTGTTACAAACCTCAGTTACTGGATATGATATAGTAGCTGTTTGAGGTTCTGTAATTCTAATAAAATAGTAATATGTTTTTTCTGCACAAGTTCCATTAGCAGCTACAGTATTCGTAATCTGATAATATCCAGGTGCACTATTCGCTAAATCAATTTCACCAGTAGCTGTATCAACAAAAGCTATACCTGCTGGGAATGCAGTAAAGACTCCTGCAACTGAGTTTGTACCAAGAGTTACAACTGGATTACCAGTAGCTCCATCTTTACAGAATTCATCATCATTATAACTAAATGTTGCATCAGGACAACATAATGATTGACCAGAACCTGGCGAAGTAGCATTTGTTTGTGTTAATGTAATATAACCTGGTTGATTAGAGAAGTTTGTAATTAATATTACATAGAATTGTCCCGCAACTGCATTCGCAATATTAAAGTTCTCTGTAGGCGCAGCAGAATAACTACATCCAGTTGTTAAACCTGTTAATGGTGCTTGACCACCAGCAATAGCAGCACAAACTTCTGCCTGAGAGTTAAATGGACCCCAAGCCGCATAATCTACGTCGAGATTTGGCGGACCACCTGGAGTAGTAGATTGTGTCAATAAATAATTAATTGGTCCGTTTTGAACTACCTGAATAGTGAAGAATGTAGGGTTAGGAGATGTAAATAAACAACCTATTTGACCTAAACTTGTTACCCCAGTTGTATTACCATAATTCAAACCAACTGTACTACAAATAGAAGAACTATTTGTACAAGTAGAAGGTGTTGATATACATAAATTAAAACTTACTGTTTGTGGTGTACTTGCGTTCGAGTAAACTCTTATATAGTAAACATTACCAACAACCAAACCGTTCAATACCATTGTTAATTGATTAGCCGCTGAACATTGGAATTGAGTTAAATTACCACAAGTTCCAGAATAAACAGCCATATTCAAATTGGTAGTAGAACCAGTTACACTTTGCAAAGAAACATTCAAATATGAGTTTGTTGCAATGAACTGATACCAAACATCATCGTCAGCAGAACCAACACATGGCGCTACTAATGGCGGAACATTTACTGATGCCGAAGCACCAGATAATACACCTGAAGCTATTTGATTACAAACTGCTGAAGAGTTAACTGGAACAAATTCTGCGTCTTCACATTCATCGTTAGCTGGTTTTGTGCTAAAGTTAGCTCCAACTGACCAGTTGCTATTGTCTGTGTCAGAACAAATAGCTCTAACGAAATAAACATAATTTGTACTTGAATCTAGTCCTGTAATTAATGCAGGGTTTGAATTTACCAATATTCCAGTACCAACAGGCAACGAAGGTAATGGTTCAGCAGAACCTGCTGGTAATACTAACACTTCCCATTGAGTTGCTGGAGGCGTATTATTATCTGTCCATTCAAGAAATGCGGAAGTTGCGGTTGTATTAAGAACTATTGGTGAAGTTGGCTCAATACATGTTGGGTTATTTTCAATAATAACTTTATCTATATACAATCTCCAACCATCTAAACCGCCATTTGGCACATGGAATGCAACATTAACAGTTCCTGAAATTCCAGTAAGCAAAACAACATTCTCTACATAAGTAGTGTTACTGTATGAAGCTAAAGGAACAAGTGTAGTTGTAAAATCAGCTGGAGCAATACCTGTAGTAGATAGTTTTACCTCAAAGTCATTTGGTTCTCCAGTAGATTGAACTCTGTATCTATATCTTAATCTTTGGTTTCCGTTTAATCCTTCAACTTGAGGAGAAATCAACCAATCATTATTGTTTCCGTTATTAAAATCTGTTGTAATGGCAGCAACTTGATCTCCTTCATAAGGATTGAATGCATAATTCATATCCCAAGTATCTGTATCGCCATTCAAATTTAGAACAGTCCAACAATCTTCTGATGTTGAACCAGTGTTAAATCCTTCTTGGAATGGAATTGTAAATGCTACACATTGTGTAGTGATGCTTATTGGCGCAGCCCAAGCACTAAATTCTGTAGCAGAACATGCTGCTCTTACATACACATCATAACATGTATTTGGTGTAAGACCTGTTAAATCTATGGTAGCATTTGTACTTACTTCAGTGTAACCAGTTGTTGTAGCATCTGGTGCAGGTGAACCACAAGGTAGATAAATCACATGCCAATTAGTAGCAACTGTAGTGTCAGGATTTGGCAATTGAGACCATGAAACTGTTGCTGAGTCAGAAGTAATGTTTGCTGAAACTAAAGAACTAGGTTTTGTACAAGGCGGTGCTGGTGCACAAGTCACATCTGCAACCCAACCTGCTCTGTTTATTATGCCATCGCTTCTAAATTGAAATGTTAAACAACCATCAGCACTAGAAGATGTAAACGGACCAGGAATAGCTGTTCCCCAATATCCGCCAGCTGGAAAACCACCATTACTAGGTCCATTTGTACTTGAAATTTGAGGAGATGCCGTTGACATTCCATCAAAAACATATAATGGATCCCAGTTTGCTTCTGTATCAAATGATGTAAAAGTAACAGTAACCAGTTGCCCTAAAGGAGGACAAATCGAAACAATATCATTAGCACTATCAGTATAGTTTGCTCCAGCACCACCGTTATCAACAAATTGTCCGCCACATTGAGGTGGAGTAATTGCTGTAGTAAACGCAAAAGGTCCAGCCCAAGGAGAGAAAGTACCATCGCCACAATCTGCTCTTACATAAAACTGATAAGCAGTACTTCCTGTTAATCCAGTTT
>NZ_BMIM01000019.1 GCF_014642275.1 Flavobacterium lutivivi | reverse complement strand
TCAATTTTCGCTATTCTTGCGTTTAGCGGGTGCAAAAGTATAAACTTTTTATTCCCTAACAAACTTTTTTCTATCTTTTTTTAATCTTTTTTCTAATAACCTAATTATCAAAAATTTAGAAAAACTAGATGGAAAACTTGAACAGAAAAAGGATTGCAAATTTACCTTCTTTTTTTTAAATGACCAAATTTAAAGGAGTAAAAATTTATTTTTTTGATGCTTTCTTTTGCCAAAAATCTGTAAGCTCATCTATATCAACAGGGTTTGCCGATTTTTGGGGAGTTAAGCGACCTCTTGAAAAAGCTCTATCAAGTATTGTTTCAATCAAAAAATCTTCATTATTAATATATGGTTGGTATTTTGTTTTTAGATTTATATCAAAAAGCCTTGCCGTATTATTAGACCAAAATGCTTTCCAACCACTTTTATAATCTCTAATCAAATCATAAGTTGTATATCCTGTCTGTCTATGGATAAGCTTAACTAGTATTTGACCTTGCTTTCTTGAGAGTTTTTTTAGTTGACTAGTGAATTCATTTTCCATATAATCCTCAACTATTTTAAAATATTTCTTTTTTTCACGGTTTGTTTTTAACTTATCTAAGTTTTTATTCAAAGCTGTTAGTCTGTCAGCAGCTGTTTTTGCGAAAGGATATACAACAAAAACTCTTTTTTGAAGTAAAAGAAATTGATTTCTTTCATCTTGAGACATTTTATCTTTGTAAACTATAACCTCGTGTAGTTGAATTGTATCTGAAAAAGTTGTGTCGATTTCAACTTCAGAAGTTACTTTAATATTGAGAGTATCTTTTTTAATTTGAGCTTTTAAATTAAATGAAGCCAAAATGAAAAACAAAACCAAAAACCTTACAGACATATAATTAAATTTTATGTAAAAATATACATTAACTTAAACAATTGTAATGCCAAATTTATATTTTAGCGAAAAAAATTATGTCTACTAAATCTATTTTGAATAAATCATCTTTAACTTTTTTAGAAAAATACCTAAATAATGCTTCTCCAACTGGTTATGAATCAGAAGGTCAAAAAATATGGATGAAGTATCTTGAAAATTATGTTGATGATTTTATTACTGACACTTATGGAACAGCTGTTGGGGTCATAAATCCCAAGGCAGATTTCAAAGTTGTTATCGAAGGTCACTCAGACGAAATATCTTGGTATGTAAATTATATTACCAACGATGGCTTGATTTACGTTATTAGAAATGGAGGAAGCGATCATCAAATAGCACCATCTAAAAGAGTTAACATTCACACTAAAAATGGTATCGTTAAAGGAGTTTTTGGTTGGCCAGCTATCCATACTAGAAACAGAGGAAAAGAAGAGTCTGCCTCATTGAGCAATATTTTTATTGATTGTGGATGTTCCTCTAAAGAAGAAGTTGAAAAACTTGGAGTTCACGTTGGTTGTGTAATAACATATCCTGATGAGTTCATGATTTTAAATAAAAATAAATTTGTTTGTAGAGCTATTGACAATAGAATGGGTGGTTTTATGATTGCTGAAGTTGCAAGACTATTAAAAGAAAACAAAAAGAAATTACCCTTTGGATTATATATTGTTAATTCTGTACAGGAAGAAATTGGTTTACGTGGTGCAGAAATGATAACTCAAACCATCAAGCCAAATATTGCTATAGTTACAGATGTATGCCATGATACTACTACCCCAATGATTGACAAAAAAATTGAAGGTGATTTACAAATCGGCAAAGGACCAGTTATTGCTTATGCTCCTGCTGTACAGAATAAATTAAGAGACTTAATCGTTGATACAGCTATTAACAATAAAATCAATTTTCAAAGACACGCTACTTCAAGAGCAACAGGAACAGATACTGATGCTTTTGCTTATAGTAACGGAGGTGTAGCTTCGGCGTTAATTTCTTTGCCACTAAGATATATGCATACAACTGTAGAAATGGTTCATAGAGAAGATGTAGAAAACGTAATCAAACTAATCTATGAAACTTTACTCAAAATTGAAAACAACCACGATTTCTCTTATTTTAAATAATAAAAAAAGACCATCATTTTGATGGTCTTTTTTTGTTGATGAAGATTAGAAACTTTTCAGGAACTCTGCTGCATCTTTAGCATTTGATAATTCTGCATACTTCAAAGCTGTAAAGCCTTTTTCATCTTTAACATCAACTTCTGCTCCTCTAGCAATTAGAGCTTTCAAAATATCAACTTTGTTGTATCGAGCAGCAAACATGAGTGGTGTCATACCATTTGAAGTTTCATTGATATCAACCCCATATTCGATAAATTTCATTACAGCTCCCAAATCACCTTTTACTATTGCTGAACACAAAGGTGTGTTGTTGTAATTTTCTTCTAAATCAAATTTAGAAGTTGAATTTGTTGCATAAGAAACATTTCCTAATGTTAAAAATGCTAAACCTAAAAAAATGATTGTTTTTTTCATGATGATTGATTTTTTTGATTAATACTTGTCAGACGAACCAATCTAAAAACCGTTACATCAAAAAGTTAACAATAACATTATTTTAACATTCGAAACTGTAATCTAAAGTTTTTCGAGATAATCAAGGATGTTTTTTTCTATTCTATTTTCAATATCTTTAACATCAGCTTTAATGAATTTTTCACCTAATATATTTTCATAAAGTTCAATGTATCGTTCAGAAACAGACATAATATACTCATCGTTCATTTCTGGAATTGATTGACCATCTTTTCCTTGAAATCCATTTGCAATCAACCATTGTCTAACAAATTCTTTTGAAAGTTGTTTTTGTGGTTCATTATTGTCTTGGCGTTCTTGGTATCCATCAGAATAAAAGTATCTAGACGAATCTGGAGTATGAATTTCATCTATTAAAACTATTTTTCCATCTTTTGTTTTTCCAAATTCATATTTGGTGTCCACTAATATAAGTCCTCTTTTTGCTGCAATTTCGGTTCCTCTCTGGAACAAATCACGAGTATATTTCTCCAAAACCAAATAATCTTCTTCGGAAACAATTCTATTTTCGAGGATAGCTTCTCTGGAGATATCTTCATCGTGAACACCAAAATCTGCCTTGGTTGTTGGTGTAATAATTGGTTCTGGAAATTTATCATTTTCCTTCATTCCTTCGGGCAATGAAACACCGCAAAGAACTCTTTTGCCCAATTTGTATTCTCTAGCTGCATGACCCGAAAGACAACCTCTAATCACCATTTCTACTTTAAATGGTGTACAAAGATGTCCAACTGCTACGTTCGGATCTGGAGTAGCAATTAACCAATTAGGAACAATATCTTCTGTCAAATGCATGAATTTTGTTGCAATTTGATTGAGAATTTGTCCTTTATAAGGGATTCCCTTTGGCAAAACAACATCAAAAGCCGAAAGCCTATCAGTTGCTACCATAACTAGAATTTCATCATTAATATTATAAACTTCTCGAACTTTTCCTTTATAAACAGATTTTTGATTTGGAAAATTAAAATTGGTAGTAGTTATTGTATTCATTTGTGTTGTGTTGTTGTATGTTGTTGTGTTTGGCAAAAGTACTGCGTTTTTCTATATTTAAGAATAGTCTACCATGATATTTATCCCTTCCAAAACAAAAATTAATATTAAAAAAAGGTAAGCAATCTTTTTCTTGAAATAAAAAAGATAACATATTGATAAAGATGTAATGATTAAGTTATAGAATAAATATAATTCATAACTTCTATATAACGACCATTTAGAAAAAAAATCAGAACCAAATGGATATTGTGAATAATCTCCGAAGAGCAAAGTAAAACTCTCAGATATTGAAACTAAAAAAAACAATACAATAAACGGAGTAAAAAAATATTTCATTGAAAAATAATCCCATCAATCATTATTCTCAATACTCTTATATGCATCAATAATTTTCTTCACTAATCGATGGCGAACAATGTCTTTATCATCTAAATAAATAATCCCAATACCATCTACATCTTTTAAAACTAATAAGGCTTCTTTCAGTCCAGAAATTGTTCTTCTGGGTAAATCTACTTGACCTGGATCTCCTGTGATAATAAACTTTGCATTTTTCCCCATACGGGTCAAAAACATTTTCATTTGACTATGAGTTGTATTTTGTGCTTCATCAAGTATAACAAAGGCGTTATCTAAAGTTCTTCCACGCATAAAAGCCAAAGGCGCAATTTGGATTATTCCCTTTAGCAAATAGTCTTCAAGCGTTTGCGGCGGTATCATGTCTCGAAGTGCATCATATAATGGTTGCATGTATGGATCGAGTTTTTCCTTCATATCACCTGGAAGAAACCCAAGATTTTCCCCAGCTTCAACCGCTGGACGAGTTAGGATAATTCGCTTTACTTGTTTTTCTTTCAATGCTTTTACCGCCAAAGCCACACCTGTATATGTTTTACCCGTTCCAGCTGGACCAACTGCAAAAACCATATCATTTTTATGAACAAAATCAACCAACTTTTGTTGATTTGGCGTCATTGCCTTAATCAATTTTCCTCCTAAACCATGTACTAAAATCTTATCATGATCTGGCATACGTTGCTCATCTTGCGAGTTACTTTGTATCACTCTATCGATGACATTGTCATCAATATTGTTGTATCGTGTAAAATGCAACATCAACCTATTAAATCGATTTTCAAATTCATCCAACTCATCTTTTTCACCAAAAACCTTTAGTGTAGTTCCTCTAGCAACGATTTTTAGTTTTGGATAATATTTTTTTATAGTTTCAAGATGTGCATCTTGCGTTCCCCAAAATTCCTTTGGAGCTATGTCGTGAAGTTCTATTATTCTTTCGTTCAAAAGCAGTAATTTTTAAATTATTTTTAGCCAAAAAAGATTTAGCTTTGCAATCATTTCAAATTTAATAAATAGGTTAATAGGTTTTCGATTTAGTTATAAACAATTTTATGTCAATAATTACACTTACTACTGATTACGGATTAAAAGACCATTTTGTTGGTGCTTTGAAAGGTAAAATTTTATCAGAGTTGAGCGATGTTACTATTATTGATATTTCTCATCAAATTGACGCGTTTAATGTTGCCGAAGCAAGTTATATCATCAACGCTTCCTATAGTAGTTTTCCTAAAGGAACTGTTCATTTGATTGGTGTAGATATTGAACTAAACAAAGAAAACCAACACATCGCTATTCTATGGAATGATCAATATTTTATATGTGCCGATAATGGAATTTTGAGTATTCTTATTCAAAAAATTATCCCTCAAAAAATGGTTGCCATCAATATTCATGATAGACTACCAAGCAACGCTACAGATATTGATGTTTTCGTAAAAGTTGCATGTCATTTGGCAAACGGTGGAAACCTAAATGTTATTGGCAAAGATATCAGTTCCATAAAAACCATTTCTGAACTGCAACCTGTTGTTCAAAGCAACTCTATAAAAGGTCATGTAATTTATATAGACCATTTTGGTAATGTGGTGACAAATATTTCTAAAAAACTTTTTTTAGAAACAGGCAAAGGCAGACCTTATGAAATTTTATTCAAAAACAAATCATTAAAAAATATTTTTGCACGTTACTCTGATATTGCTAATACAGGAAGATATCCCATAAAAGATTATGAAGGTCAAAAACTGGCTATTTTCAATGAAAATGATTTTCTAGAAATAGCTATTTTCAGAAGTAATCCAGAAAATGTAGGCTCAGCAAAAACATTATTGGGACTAAATTATCGTGATGTGATAACAATTGAGTTTAAAAATTAATTTATGTTTATAAGAATAGTAAAAATGAGTTTTCATGAAGAAAATATTCCAGCATTCATGGAAAATTTCAATTTGATAAAAGAAAAAATACGAAATTCACACGGAAATCGTTTATTAGAATTATATCAGGACAAAAACAATCCTTGCATATTTTTTACATACAGCTATTGGGAAACCGAAGAAGACCTTGAAAATTACCGTAAATCAGCTTTGTTTGACGAAGTATGGACGTTTACAAAAAAACTCTTCAACGATAAACCTGAAGCTTGGAGTGTTGATAAGTTAGTTTCGCTAACTTAATTACGAATTAAAAATTATGAATTACGAATTGTATGTTTGGAAACAAATAACCAAAGTATCAAATCAACAAATAAACACACATGAAATCAATCGCATTTAGAGAAATAAAATCATTTTTTGGTTCACCAATAGGTTATTTAGTGATTGCTATATTTTTACTACTCAACGGTTTATTTCTATGGATTTTTGACGGTGAATATAATATTTTACAAAGCGGTTTTGCTGATTTAACGCCGTTTTTCACCATATCTCCTTGGATATTAATTTTTCTTATTCCTGCGGTAACCATGCGTAGCTTTTCAGATGAAAAAAAGCAAGGTACAATCGAACTATTGCTTACTAAACCTCTAACGGTATGGCAAATTGTTAACGGCAAATTTCTTGGTGCTTTTCTATTAATTGTCATTGCAATCATCCCTACATTCATCTATGTTTATGTAGTTTCTTTATTAGGAATGCCTGCAGGGAATATAGATATGGGAAGTACAATTGGTTCTTATTTTGGTCTTCTTTTTCTGGTAGCTGCCTATACCTCTGTTGGGATTTTTACTTCTACTCTATCCGAAAATCAAATCGTTGCTTTTATCGTTTCGGTGTTTTTATGTTTTTTGTTCTACTACGGATTTGAAGGATTAACAACTTTGTTCAAATCTCAATCTGATATAATAGCTCAGCTTGGAATGGATTATCATTTCAAAAGCATGTCTCGTGGTGTTCTCGACACAAGAGATATACTGTATTTTGTTAGTATTTCTATAGCATTTTTGTCATTAACAGTTTATCAACTTAAATCAATAAAATAACGATGAGTAACCGAAAAGAAAACTTCAAAAAAGTAGTTGTTACCATTCTATTTTTGATTGGTTTAAACATAGTTAGTCATTTTGTTTTCAAACGCTTTGACCTTACTGCCGATAAGCGCTACACGCTTTCGCAAACATCCTTGCAAATTGTTAGCGATGTAAAAGAACCATTGTATGTTGATGTTTTCCTAGAAGGAGATTTTCCAGGTGAGTTCAAAAAACTGCAAACAGAAACCCAACAACTTTTAGAGGAATTTAAAGCAGAAAACCAAAATATTATCTTCCAATTTGTAAATCCACTAGCAGATGAAGAAGCTGACAAAGAAAAAACTTTTAACTCATTTGTAGAAAGAGGTTTAACTCCTGTAAATGTTACTGTAAATGACAAAGGACAACAAACACAAGAAGTTGTTTTTCCGTGGGCTGTTGCTACTTGTGGCAATAGAAGCGTTAAAGTTCCATTACTCAAAAACATGATGGGTGCTTCTACCGCCGAAAAAGTGGTAAGCTCAGTACAACATCTAGAATATGCATTTGCAAATGCTTTCAACACGGTTTCAAATGCAAAACAGAAAAAGGTTGCAATTCTAAAAGGAAACGGAGAGTTGCACGATATTTTTATTGCAGATTTTGTTAAATCTGTTCGTGATAACTACTACATTGGAACATTTACACTTGACTCTGTTGCCAAAAATCCAACGGAGAGTTTAAAATATTTGAAGAAATATGATTTGGTCGTTGTTGCAAAACCTACCGAAGTATTCACCGATGCCGAAAAACAGGTTGTTGATCAATACGTTGTGAATGGTGGGAAAACCATGTGGCTTATCGACCAAGTAAACATGGAAATGGATAGCTTAATGCAAACAGGCGAAAATTTAGCTTTTCCAAGAGACTTGAACCTGAACGATATGTTTTTCAAATATGGAATCCGTATAAAACCCGATTTGATAAAAGATGTTATGGCAACTCCTATAGCTTTGGCAACAGGTGAGCAAGGAAGCGCAACACAATATACTCAATATCCTTGGATGTTTTCACCAATGATTTATCCTGATGAAAACACAAAGAACCCAATTGTTAGTAACCTTGATGGAATGAAATTTGAATTTGCAAGTCCAATAGAATTGCTTAATAATTCAATAAAAAAAACAGTCTTACTTCAATCTTCGCCATATTCTAAGCTGATAGGAACTCCATCAGAAATAAAGCTAAGCATGGTTGAAGAAAGACCAGAACAAAAAGAGTTTACTAGCGGTGGAAAATATCCTGTTGCTGTTTTGCTAGAAGGTCAGTTTCATTCAGTTTTTGAAAACAGAGTTTTGGCATTCAAAGACAATACTTTCAAAAACTCTGGTAAAGAAAATAAAATGATTGTCATATCTGATGGGAATGTAATCAAAAACCAATTGGACAAAAACTATCAACCTCTAGAGTTAGGTTATGACAAATGGACAAATAATTTGTACGGTAACAAAGAGTTTTTGTTGAATTGTGTCAATTATTTGCTAGATGAAAATGGACTTATCAACATCCGAAGTAAAGAAGTTTCACTACCAATATTGGACAAAGAAAAAGTATATGCAGACTATACTTTATCACAAATCATTACTGTAGGATTACCATTAGGAATACTTCTTGTTTTTGGAATATTATTTACTTACTTGCGTAAAAGAAAATATGCACGATAAGTGTTAATAAAAAACTTTTTGAAATCTATTACTTTAAAATATATTTGTAAAAAATAAATTAAAAATGAAATTCATTGTTTCGAGTTCCTATTTATTAAAACAGCTACAAGTTTTAGGTAGCGTTATTAATAGTAGCAACACTTTGCCAATACTAGACAACTTCCTTTTCGAATTAGATAATAACACATTGACAGTTTCTGCATCAGATTTAGAAACTACAATGTCCGCAACCCTAGAAATAGATTCTACGAGCCAAGGAAGTGTAGCTGTTCCAGCAAAATTATTATTGGATATATTAAAAACTTTTCCAGAACAACCTCTTACATTTACTGTTGAAGAAAACAGTACGATAGAAATAAGTTCAAACTCAGGAAAATATGCCATAGCTTATGCTCCAGGTGCGGAATTTCCGAAAGCTGTTTCATTAGATGATCCTTCTTCTACAGTTGTTCCTGCCGAAGTATTAGCTACAGCAATTAGCAAAACAATTTTTGCAGCAGGAAACGATGATTTAAGACCTGTAATGAGTGGTGTATTCTTTCAGTTTTCACCAGATGGTTTAATATTTGTAGCTACTGATGCTCACAAATTAGTAAAATATACTCGAACTGATGTAAAAGCTGATCAAGTGGCAGATTTTATTATGCCAAAAAAACCTTTGAATATTTTAAAGAATATTTTAGCTACTTCTGATGCCGAAGTAAAAATTGAATACAACAACTCGAATGCGACTTTCTCTTTCGAAAATTATATCCTTACTTGTAGATTGATTGATGGGAAATATCCAAACTATGAGGCAGTTATTCCTAAAGAAAATCCAAATAAGTTGATGATTAACAGAAACATGTTTTTGAGTTCTGTTCGTCGTGTGGCGATTTTTTCTAACAAAACTACACATCAAATTAGGCTAAAAATTGCTGGTGCTGAATTAAACATTTCTGCAGAAGATATAGATTATTCAAACAAAGCAGAAGAACGTTTGACATGTGATTATCAAGGTGATGATATTCAAATTGGGTTCAACTCTCGTTTCCTTTCAGAAATGTTGACTAACCTTCAATCAGATGAAATTCAACTTGAAATGTCTATGCCAAACAGAGCAGGTATCCTTACTCCTATTGACGGATTGGATGAAGGCGAAACAGTAACTATGCTTGTTATGCCAGTTATGCTCAATAACTAAGACTAACTAACCCCTTTTTATATTTAAACCATAAATTCCAATGTGAGTTTATGGTTTTTTTATATATTTGATTTACTAATCATTTTAAACAAAACTAATTATGAAAAAAAATGTACTAGCAGGATTAATCTGCCTAGCTATTGGAATGTCTTCTTTTGCTCAAAAACTGGACAAATTTGGAGCTGATTTAGCAAAAAAATCGGTAATGGGAAAAGAAATTCGTGTTCCATACACAGACTTAACTAGCTATTTCGGTTACATTAAACCTGGTTCTACTCCTGATGAAGTGAAAAATGGTAAAAAAATGTATTATATCTATGTTTGGATACCTGTTGCCGCACCAGAAATTGGCGTAAGAATGATTTCTCCTGTACCAGAAGGGATGAAACCAACAGACAAAGATTATGTTTCTACAGCCTTTACTGAAAACGCTTCTGATACAAAAAATTTCTTCGATACATGGGTAACTCTTGAAAGAGCCGAAGGTATTTTCAAAATTGAAGATGTAGCTGCAAAAGCAAAAACTGCAAAATGGGTAACAATCGATAAGAACGATGACTCTTCAGAAATGCCTGCTCAACCTTCGGGAAGTAAATACAATTCATTGATGAGAATTACTAGCGACACTTCAAATCCTGAAAAATCGCTCGTTATGGGATTGTACAGAATTGGTTTCACCACTTATAAAACAGGTGAAGTTCAAGGAAGTTTTCTAGCTCAACTTGGTGCACCAATTAAATTACCAGGTGTTTCTGTTGCTGTAAAACCAGAGGACATTGTTGCAAACAAAAGATAATCTTAGTGATATAAAAACTAAAAAGCATCTCGTTTGAGATGCTTTTTTTTTATTCATGAAAAGCCAAAACTGGAATGGTTAAATTTTGAGCCATTTTTTTGGTCATACTGGCATGAAAAATCTTTTGAAAAAAACTTCTTTTATAAGTCATCATTGCCAATACATCAATCTCTTGTGATACAAGAAAATCATCAACAGCTCCTTCTACATCATTGTCATAAACTATGTAAAATTGCACATCATTGGCTCCAAACCTCGTTCTCCATTTTTCGATAGTTTCATCACTAACATCTGAATTATCCGTTTTTACATAAAGACATTTCACTTTTGAATTGAAAGTTTTTGCAAATCTTAAAACATTTTCAAGTGCCATTTGGTCTTTATCTCTAAATCGTGTAGTAAATCCAATCGTTTTAATTTCTTTAAAATCTGTTTTTTCTGGTATTGTCAGTACAGGAATGTCTACATTTAGTATCAAACTCCCTGTGTTGGTTCCTACCAAGTTTTCAAACCAATCCTCAGCACCTGATGTTCCCATTACTACAAAATCTATTTTTTCTCTAAGAATAACATCTTTCAGATTATATAATAAATCTCCATCAGTCAGAATATGACTCATAACTACATGAGACAAATTTTTACTTTCAGCTATTTTTCTTAATTCAGCTACTTTATCTTTGAAAAAATCAAATTCTGCCATTTCCAATGATGAATAAACATCCATATAATTTATTGGAAAAAACTGACTTTCAACAACAGGAACTTCAAAGTTGTGAAACAACAACATCTCAGCTTTGTGTCGAGAAGCAATCTCAAGAGCAAAAGTGAAAGCACTTTCGGCTACATTTGAAAAATCTACTGGAACAATTATTCTTTTCATTTTGAATGATTTAAAATTTCATACTCAAAGTTACCTAATAAATACCGAAATTTTCATGACAAATATCAGAATAACAAAGAATTAACATTAATTTCAAACAAATAAACTTAACTAATATTAGATGATGAAAAAACTTAACTTTGATTACATTTGCAAAAAAATAACTTATGCTTTTTAAAGAAACTATTGTTGCACTTGCTACGCCATCTGGCGCTGGAGCAGTTGCCATCATTAGATTATCGGGAGAAAATGCTTTATCGATTGCTTCCAAAGTGTTCAAATCTGTTTCTAACAAAGATTTAAGTAAACAAAAAACGCACACTATCCATTTGGGGTATATTGAGGAAAACGGAAAGACTTATGATCAAGTTTTAGCTTCTATTTTTAGAAATCCTCATTCCTATACAGGTGAAGATGTCGTAGAACTTTCTTGTCACGGTTCTGTTTTTATTCAGCAGCAAATTATTCAATTATTACTACGAAATGGCGCAAAAATGGCGCAACCAGGCGAATTTACTTTGCGAGCATTTCTTAATGGAAAGCTAGATTTGTCGCAAGCAGAAGCGGTTGCCGATTTGATAGCGTCGGACAACGAAGCTTCTCATCAAATAGCGATGCAACAAATGCGTGGTGGATTTAGTAACGAAATAGCAAAATTGAGAGAAGAACTTTTAAATTTTGCATCACTAATAGAACTCGAACTCGACTTTGCCGAAGAAGATGTAGAGTTTGCTGATAGAACTCAATTCAAACAATTATTAGAACGTATTGAATTTGTTTTAAAACGATTGATAGACAGTTTTGCAGTAGGAAATGTAATTAAAAATGGTATTCCAGTAGCCATTGTTGGTGAACCCAATGTGGGCAAATCAACTTTATTGAATGCGTTACTCAATGAAGAACGAGCTATAGTTTCAGACATTGCGGGTACAACTCGTGATACAATAGAAGACGAATTGGTGATTGATGGTGTTGGTTTCCGATTTATTGATACCGCAGGAATCAGAGAAACTAATGACCATGTAGAAAGCATTGGCATTCAAAAGACTTTTGAAAAAATAGAGCAAGCGCAAGTGGTTCTTTATTTGTTTGAAAGTTTAAAGTTTCAGGTTTCAGGTTCTGAATACATAGTCGAAATAGAAAAAGTAAAAAATAAATATCCACTGAAACCAATAATTATTGTTGTAAATAAAGTAGATTTAATTTCGGTTGAAGAACAATTATCACTTGTACAACAACTTGAAACTTTAAACCTGAAACAAATTTTGTTAAGTGCCAAACAAAGAACAGGTATCGACGAATTAAAAAACCAACTTCTATCCTTTGTAAACACAGGAGCGTTAAGGAATAATGAAACTATCGTGACCAACACACGCCATTATGATTCATTGTTAAAAGCTTTAGAAGAAATACAAAAAGTACGCTTTGGGCTCGATAGTGGTTTGTCGTCAGATTTAATGGCTATCGACATAAAACAAGCTCTTTACTATTTTGGTGAAATTACAGGCGAAGTTACTAATGATGAGTTGCTAGGAAATATTTTTGCGAATTTTTGTATTGGGAAGTAAACTAATATAATTCATATCTTTCATAGAAAGCTTTGACTACCATTTTAAAGAAGTTTTATGCAATACAATATAAAACTAGTTGACCTATTAATAATTCTGTAACAGAATTGATGATTTCCAAAATAGATGTTACTTGCAGATTGAAAATAGCAGAAAAATATAGGAACAAGTTTCCTGCATGGTAAGATACTCATATTTCAACCTTCCCTGAAAACAAATTGTTGCAAAAGTGTTGCGTTTAAATAAAAACATGCAATATCTTCTTGTTTTTATGTTAATAAAGTCAGTACAGTTTTTCACCTTTTTAAAGATTTATCTTGTAAATTTGGTAATTGAAATTTCAAGAAAAAGTTTAAAATGAATCGAGATTGGAATGATTTTAAATCATTACATAGTAATATCTCAGGAGCAAGGCAAGCTTTTGAACTAGCCTGTGAAACCTTATTTAGAAAAATATATACTGGTAAATCAGTTAGCCAAGTTGAAGTAAAACAAGGTGATGGAGGTATTGATATTTTTATTGGTGAACTTGGAGTTGAGCCAATTACTGTTATTCAATGTAAATTTTTTTTAGAGACATTTGACGAGAGTCAAAAATCTCAAATTAGAAACTCATTTGATACTGCTGTAAGTTCAGACAAATATGAATTGAAAAATTGGGTTCTTTGTATTCCAAGGGTAATAGATATAGATGAACATTCATGGTGGTTCAAATGGAAGCACAAAAAAATAGAAGAGCTTGGTAATGAGATAGAATTTATTAAACTTGTAAATGGTAACGAGTTGATAGATCTATTTAAGAGCAACGATTTATATAATCAGGTTTTTAATCTCGAGGACTCTAAAAAAATAGCAGAAATTCACGCTGCTCTATTACCTAAAAAAGTAGAAATCCCAACAGAAACAAATCCTCAAAGAGTATTGTTTAATAACTACTCCAAAGATTGTGAAAATTACTACTTAGAAAGAGATGTAGATAAAGAATTTATGAATTCATTAAAGTTAAATAACCTATGGATTTTTGGGGATTCTGGACTCGGTAAAACTGCATTAGTTAATAGAAATTTGACAAAAAATAATATTGAATACTGTTTCTGTGATTTAAGCCCAATAAATATTACAAGTTCAGGACAGGTAATAGAAGAAATAATATTTAAAATTGAGGAAAAATTCCAATTTGAAAGAGATATTTCTTTGACCAATAGTATAAAACAACTTACTCAACTTCTGTGTTATGCTAAGAAAAAGAAAATAATTATAGTCATAGACGAGCTTTCTGTTAAAGATGACCAAATACTAAAGGATATTGCTACAGACTTAACTAATTTAGTTGTACACTATGGCAACTCTTCTGAAAATGAGGAGTTAAAATTTGTGGTTTCAACTATTTCAAACCCTAAAGATATAATTGACAATATCTCAAAAGCTTCTGAGCATTTCCAATATATAGATTGCACTAGTTGGGATAATGATATTGAAAAGTTATTCGATATAATAACTTCCTCTTTAAATATTGATTTAGAAATCCAAAAACAACATATAATTAAATCTTGTGAAAATTCCCCTCGAATACTTAAATTAATTATTCGAAAAATAATTGCATTAGATAATACAAATCCAGAAGCAATAATTAATGCAATAAAAATCACTATATCGGAACTTGTTAGATAATGGAAAAAGTTTTAAAAAAATACACAACTATACCCCAACACCTATATGTTAATAGGAATGCAGATACTCAGTTGAAAAGAATCATTGAGGAAATGCAAAGACCAGGTTATGTCTTAGTTGCTAGGCAAATGGGAAAAACTAACCTTTTATTTAATGCTAAAAGAACTCTTGAAAATGAGAACAGAGTATTTGCATATGTTGATCTGTCAAATCTTTATAAGAATGAAAAAGATTGTTACAGGAACATCATAAATAATATAATAGAACCGAATCTAAATATTTTTGAAGAAATTGAAGGAGTTGTTGAAAAAATAAGAGAGAAAAACCTTCCTCCTCACAATGAATATTCGAGAAGTTTAGTTTCCATATTAAATTTTTTCAAAGGAGATTTAGTAATTATTTTAGATGAAATTGACGCTTTAAAAAGTGTTGATTATTCAGATAATATTTTTGCTCAAATTAGGAGTAATTACTTTTCGAGAACAAATTACCCTGTCCTTGAAAGATTAACATATGTTCTCTCAGGTGTAATAGAACCAACAGAATTAATTAAGGATAAAAACAAATCTCCTTTTAACATTGGAGATAAAATTTATCTTGATGATTTTACAAAAGAGGAACATGATGAATTTATTAAGAAAAGTAGATTAGTAATTTCTGACGCGGTTTCAGATGCTATATTCAAATGGACAAATGGAAATCCTCGACTCACTTTTGATATTTCTGCCGAAGTTGAGAATTATATAATTTCCAAAGGAGCAATTGATATCGATAAATTAGACAGAATAATTACAAAAAAATATTTGACAAGTTTTGACATTGCTCCTATAGACCACATCAGAGAACTTGTTAAGACAAATAAGGATATAAGAAGAGCTATTAACAATATTCATAAAAAAAACTCTTCCCAATTAAACGATGAAATTAAAAGAAAACTCTATTTATATGGAATTATTAACTCTAATTTCAATGATGAAACTCAGATTAAGAATAAAATAATTGAATTGAGTCTTTCGGAAGATTGGATTAAATCAATTGATAAACAAAGAGAAATTGGTTTTGTTTATGGACTTGCAAAATATGACGAAAAAGACTTCCATAGTGCAATTGAAATATTTAAAGATGTTATTCTGACTTCAGATAACAAAAGAGAAATTGAAGGATGTAATTACTTTCTTGGTATGTCATATTTAAAATTAAATCAATTCGAAAATGCTGTTAGTTATTTTTCTATTGATTACAGTGACGAGTCCTATAAAAATGATGCCAAAGCGTTTTTAGGAGTTTGTCAAATTGCAATTGGTGAAGGAGAAAATGGAATTATTACTTTGAAAGAAGCGGTAAAAAATGAAACCAACACACATGCTTATCACAATGCTCTATTAAATTTAGCTGTAAATATTAACAATGAAAATGAAGCTTTAATTTTACTTCAAAAATTATATAACTCAACTCTTATCTCTGATAACTCAAACAAGGATGAAATAAACCAACTAAAAGCTTTATCACTATACTATCAATCTGTTATATTAGAAAGACGTGATGACAAAAAAACTGCTTTAGAAAAAATAATATTAGCTCTAGAATGTTCTAATTTATCTGATTCGTTATTTTTAATTTTCAACAAATATGGTTTACAGGATGTGAAAGATGAAAATCTAAAAGAAGAATTAGTCAATAATATTATTA
>NZ_BMIM01000018.1 GCF_014642275.1 Flavobacterium lutivivi | reverse complement strand
TGCCTAAAACTTCTGGGATTAACTGCGTTAAATCAAAACTCTCATATCCTACCGCGCCATTGTAATCACATAAATGTAAATCCGCTGGCTCTACAGCTTCTGGTGTCGGATGAACTTGTAGGGTTAATGAGACAATTTCAAAACATGAAGTAGTTAACGACTCTACTCTAACATAAATAGTTTGCAACCACGGATTAATATTAAAATATGCTGATGCATTTGGTATTACAGTTCCGTCAACGGTGGCGTCTGTTAGCGTTTCATGGAAAGTTACGTTATAAGGTATATTATTTGTTATATCATTAATTGCCGTTGTTAAATCAAATATTTCAAACCCATCGTTATTAGGATCACAAATTTCTAGTGGTGATGGGTTTTGGTTTACAACTACATCATTAGAAACCGAATTAATTACAAAATTTTCAGGATTAGAAATACAATTTGCAACAATATGATGAGAAACAATTGTATGATTTCCTACAGGTAAATTATTGAAAAATGGGCTTGCTTGATATGGTTGTCCATCCAAAGAATATTCATAATCTGATCCCAAAGGGTTGGTAACTGTAACGCTATTTGAATTACATGTTTCTACAATATTCAATGTTGGAGTTACATTTGGAACAACAGTAATAAGCTGATTGAAACTATTTGCGCACTGACCAGCATTTGGTGTAAATAAATAATTTGCAGTAGACAAATTATTCAACGCAGGAGACCAAGTTCCTGAAATACCGTTGTTAGAAACTAAAGGTAAAGCAGGTATTGATGCTCCTTCACAATAAACATTTGGAATATTAAAAGTTGGATTGATTGTAGGATTAATTACAACTGTTACTGGTTTTATATCAAAACATGAACCAACGGTCAGCTTAATGTAATATGTGCCAGAAACTGATATTGTACTAGGATTTATGAGAGATGTTGTTGCAGAAGCATTTGTCCAATACGTTAAAGTTCCACCAGCTGTACTTCCTGATGTGATAGCAGGTAAAGTTATATTTACTGTAGATGGTGAACAAACTGGGCTAGGATTTGCAATAATCAAACTTGGTGTTGGGTTTATAGTTACAACAACTGGCTTAATGTCAAAACATGAACCTACAGTACTTTTAATATAATATGTCCCACTAGCAGAAATTGAATTTGGATTTACCAAAGGTGTTGTAGCTGTGGCATTTGTCCAATAGGTTAAAACTCCACCTCCAGAACTTCCTGAAGTTATTGATGATTGAGTAATATCAACAGTGTTTGGACTACAAACTGCTAAAGGATTTGTAATAGATAAATTAGGTGTTGGGTTTATAGTTACAACAACTGGCTTGATATCAAAACATGAACCTACAGTACTTTTAATATAATATGTTCCACTAGCAGATATTGAATTTGGATTTACTAATGGTGTTGTCGCAGAGGCATTTGTCCAATAGGTTAAAATTCCACCTCCAGAACTTCCTGAAGTTATTGATGATTGAGTAATATCAACAGTGTTTGGACTACAAACTGCCGATGGATTAGTAATAGATAAACTAGGTGAAGGATTAATAGTAACAACGACAGGCTTAATATCTGTACATATTCCATTTGTATTTTTTATGTAGTACGTTCCGCTAACCGAAACAGCATTTGGATTGGATAATGGTATTGTTGCTGTTGCATTTGTCCAATAGGTCAATGTACCAACATTTGTACCATTAGTTACAGCCGCCGCAGTAAGATTAACAACATTTGGTGAACAAACAGCAGTAGGATTATTAATCACTAATGTTGGGTCTGGTATTACAGTTATTGTCAAATTTGTGTTGGTTGCACATTCTCCAGCATTCGAAGGAGTAAATATATAATTTGTAGTGGCAAGATTATTTAAGGCTGGAGACCAAGAACCGTTTACTCCGTTCAAAGATGTTGTAGGCAAAGGAGATAAAGTTTGACCTTCACAAATGGTTGCCACAGGACTGAAAGTTGGTGTCACTGGTGTAACACACTGAGGATAACATGTTACCGTTTGACTGGCTGTACAAACACCATTCCAAGTCAACGTAAAAGTAACTGCTTGACCTTGCGTAACTCCACTAACATCAAAATGAGAAGGTGAAACTAAAGAACCTGTTACTGGTGTTCCTCCATCAATCGAATATGTATATGTAAAACTTGTTTGACCTACATTATTAAAATCGAATGATGCAGAAGTTGGTGTTGCATTAGCACCGTCACAAAATAAATTTGGAGTAGCCGTAGGCGCTTGATTAGTTATTGTTACAACAATCGCTGCTCTTGTACTTTCACAACCACCAACAGTTTGACTAACATAGTATGTTGTCGTCCCGAGTGATGATGTTGAAGGTGTTGGTGCTGTTGCAGAAGCAGTTCCTCCAGTTGCATTAGTTCCATACCAATTTAATGTTCCTCCTGTAGATGGTGTTGCTGTCAAAGGCGAAGCAGTTGAGTTTTGGCAATATGTTACATTTGAAACTGATGGAGGTGTAACGGTTGGCGTAGGATTGACAACTAAAACCAAAGGAGGTGAAGATACACATCCAGAAACTAAATCTTTTATAACTAGATTATAAGTATTAGGAGCTAATCCTGTAAATGTTGGACTTGATTGATAATTTGCACCATTATTAACACTATACTGATAATTAGCAGATTGAAGCGAATAAGTTCCAACGTTTGTATAATCCTGAGGATCTAAAGCAGTCCAATCAGCTGGATTCCAAACTAGACTTGGATGTGGTGCTGTTTGATTTCTTCTATAAGTATAGCCAGCTTGATTTAATGGTGTAAATGAAACTCCATCTGTTCTTCCCCATAAATCTATCTCAACATCTGAACTAGTAGTTAATCTAACGTTATCATCTGTATTAAAAGCTCCACAAGCTGCTACTACCAAATCAGGAATTACACCTCCTTGATTAGTTGCTGAGCCTAAACCAACTACAAAAACATCATTATTCGCCAAAGTTCCCGACAATGAAATATCACAGTTTGTTGAAGGTGTAGAACCACCGTTATTATAAACTTTTAATTTATAATTTGAAAGATTTTTTGCTGATCCTGTTCCATTAAATATCTCGATGTATGACAAAGAACCAGTACTTTCATCTGTAACTTCTGAAATAAACAAATCACTCGGAAAACTGTTCATTGGACTTGTAAAGACTATAGTTCCAGTAGGAACGGCACATGTTGGCTGCTGAGTAACACTTGCTACAGGACTCGGACAAGAAGACAAAGCACCGCATGTATCAACTGTTGAAGCAAAACATCCAATTCCGTTTGGAGTTACGGTAATTGTCACATTATCTGTAGATAAAAGAGAAGAAACTGTATAGTTTGTACTATTCGTTGCACCAGCATTAACTGGGGTTCCTCCATTTATTGAATAAGAAACCGTATAATTTGTTGCTCCTGTGACTGCTGCCCAGTTGAAAGTAACACTCGAAGAAGTTGCAGTTCCACACGAAATAACCGGAGTTAGAGCAGAATTTACTGTAACAACCACTTGATCGGTAAGAGTACACGTTGAAGTTGTTGTAAATGCTATGTCATCTAAAGCAAAATCATTCCCGTTTGAATTTACATTTGTATCAAATATTTGAATTGCGGCTGTAGTATTTGTGCCAGAATTCCATACTTGACTAAAATTCAACCATGTACACGTTGCAGCTGGAGCATTTATAGTTCCTACTGTTACTCCATTTATAACAACTCTTAATGTTGCAGGATTATTGACAGATAACGTTTGAACCCAAAATGATAATGTGTAGTTTTGTGATGCTCCTACACCAACAGTCTGTGCCCAAACTAAATCATTTCCAGTGTTGTATATAGAACCATCAACAACCATCATCAATCCAGAACCAGAAGTATGATCTCCACATGCAGCAAAACCAGTTTCCCAAGTATTTGGGTTTAGTGTTACTCCATAGGCACGTTGTGAACCAGATGGATTACTTGATGAGAAAAAAGTGTAATCTGTATCAAAACCTGTATTACCATTAGAAAAATTTCCATTTGAAATTAAATTAATAGTATTATTTGTCGTTGAAGTTGCTGTATATGTTGTTGTTTGCGTTGGGGAAACTATTGGATTAGAAATATTTGGGGTTGTTAATGAAGCATCTGCTGGGCTTGCTGTCCATGTATAACCTGTAGCACTTCCTGTGGCTGATAAGGTTGTACTGTTTCCAGAACAAATTGTCGCATCAGTTCCTGCATTTATACCGCTTGGATTTGTCAGTGTTACAAACATTTGAGCATCTGAACCCATAGCATCAATAACCTGAATAGTATAATTTCCTGGTGGCAATCCTGTGAAAACACCAGTTATGTTTGATTGGTTTACTGGTCCAGTCAAGTTGAAGGAAAAATATGGTGTAATTCCTCCTATTCCATACCCAACAATCACGCCATCATTAGAGTTTCTACATCTTGGATTTGTAAATGAGCTTGTAATTGATAATGCTGTTGGCGGTGGTGTTAAAACAAAATCATCAACAGCAAAATCGTTACCTACCATGTTTGTATTATTATTCCATAACTCTATATTTACACATGCATTTGTTGGAGTAAAAGTATAAATTACTTGTTGCCAACCCGATGCTGGTAACGGAGCCAATGTACTTCCTGCCACTAATGTTATATTATTGGCATTATTAAATTGAATACCTATATCTGCTTGTGTTGCGGCATTTGTAACTGTAGTCGAAACAGATTTTATCCAATAACTAAATGTGTATGTTGCTCCAATTGTCAAAGAACAAACTCCTCCACCAGTATTTCCTGCTCTCCAAAATCTTTGTGCACCACCAGTTGAATTTCCATCAATGACCATCATATTTCCTGTTCCAGTAGTATGATCACCACCCGAAATAAACACTGATGTATTCATTGGTTGCGGATTTGTTGTAAATGCATAATTTCCTGGAGATGTAGTTCCAGAAAATGGGGCATTGATCTGAGTGTAACCGGCACCATTCAAACTAAATCCAACTCCATTACCTCCACTTTCAAAATCACCATTGATTAATAAATTTTGTGAGAAAGCATTTTGAGTAAAAAAAACGAACGCAATTAGTGCAAAAACACCACTTAACTTATTGTTTATCATATAAATAAAACTATTATTCTTATTGTAGGTTAACTTAGGCAATATATGAATTATAAATTATTTGAAGGATAATTTATTTTTAATAAAGCTACCAAAATTAGTTTTTTTTTTGAAAAAATTAACATAAAAAAAACCTCAATTGACTTGAGGTTTTAATTATTCTTATAAAAAGTCTATTTATGTAGTTTTCTTCTTTCTCTTTCAGATTTTATGAGATTTAATTCTCTACTCGTTTGACCTGCTACAGAAGTGTTTTCTTCTGCTCTTCTGATAAGATATGGCATCACATCGCGAACTGGTCCAAAGGGAAGATATTTTGCTACATTATAACCATTTTCGGCTAAATTATAGCTTATATTATCGCTCATTCCATAGAGTTGACCAAACCAAACTCTATCATCATTTTTTGAAATATTATTTTTATCAATTAAATTCATGAGTTTATATGAGCTGTCTTCGTTGTGAGTACCAGCAAAAACAGCCATTTTATCAATGTGTTTCATCATATAATCAACTGCAGCATCATAGTTTTCGTCTGTTGCTTGTTTTGAAGGACAAATTGGTGTTGGATATCCTTTTTCTTCTGCTCTGGCATTTTCTTTTTCCATATATGCTCCGCGAACAATCTTCATTCCTATATAAAAACCTTTTTCGATAGCTCGCTGATGTAATCTTTTTAAATAATCAAGTCTATCCCATCTATACATTTGCAAAGTGTTGAATACAATTGCTTTTTGCTTATTGTATTTTTCCATCATTTGCTCAACCAAATCATCAGCAGCATCTTGCATCCAACTTTCTTCTCCATCAATCAACAAAGCCACATCTTTATCATGAGCTGCTTTGCAAACAGTGTCAAATCTTTCTACTACTCTATTCCACTCTGCCTGTTCTTCACTTGTCAATGGCTTCTTTTCTCCTATCTTTTCATACAAATAGAAACGTCCAAAACCTGTTGGCTTGAAAACTGCAAACGGAATGGCTAATTTTTCTTTTGCAAAATCAATAGTTTTTAAAGTCATTTGCAACGCCGCATCAAACTGTGCTTCTTCTTCTTTTCCTTCAACAGAATAATCCAAAACAGATGAAACTCCTTTTGTAAACATTTTATCTACAACTGTTAGGCAATCATCTTCAGTGGTTCCGCCACAAAAATGATCAAAAACTGTAGCTCTTATAAGACTTTCTACTGGCAAATGGGCTTTTAGAGCAAAATTGGTAACCGCTGTTCCTATCTTTACTAATGGTTCGCTGGCTATTAATTTGAAAAGAAAATAAGCTCTTTCTAATTCTGTATCTGATTTTAACGAAAAGGCTACTTGAGTATTATTGAATATTTTTTCCATTGTATTAAAAATTGAACAAATATAATGAGAGTTGACTTATCATTTAATAATTTTTGCATTATTTTTGGCTCATAAATTAAAGAAAATGCAATCCATTACAGCTAGTAATTATTTTATTCATTTTGGGCAAAATGGTTACAATAAATTGAACTCATTTTTAAAAGAAAAAAATTATTCAAAAATATTTATTCTAGTTGATAGTAATACTAATGAATTCTGTCTTTCTTCTTTTCTTCCTGTTTTAGAAACCGAAAATCCTGTGGAAATTATTGAAATTGAAGCTGGAGAAGAAACAAAAAACATTGACACATGTGTTGAACTTTGGAACATTTTGATTGAACTAGAAGGCGATAGAAAAAGTTTAATTATCAATATTGGTGGTGGTGTTATTTCTGATATTGGAGGTTTTGTAGCTTCTACTTTTAAACGTGGCATAGATTTCATAAATATACCAACGACTTTATTAGCAATGGTTGATGCATCTATTGGTGGAAAAAACGGAATAGATTTAGGTAATTTAAAAAACCAAATTGGAACCATCACTAATCCTCAAATGATAGTTGTAGACAGTAACTATCTTTCTACTTTGCCCAAAAACGAGATGCGCTCTGGACTTGCCGAAATGCTAAAACATGGATTAATATTTGATTATCAATACTGGAATGAATTTAAAAATTTGGAACAAAAAAACTTTCAAGATTTTGACCAACTTATTCACCGTTCTGTAGAGATTAAAAATGAAATTGTATCACAAGATTTGACTGAAAACGGAATCAGAAAAGCACTTAATTTTGGACACACAATTGGTCATGCTATTGAAAGTTATTTTTTAGTAAACGAGAACAAAAAAACACTTCTTCATGGTGAAGCTATAGCAGCAGGAATGATTATTGAAGCTTTTATATCGAACAAGCTGAACCTCATTTCGAGTGAAGAATTGGCAGAAATACATTATATCATCTCCGATTTATTTGAAAAAATAAATATTAATGTTGAGGATATTAAACCAATCATGGACCTTTTAATTCATGATAAGAAAAATGAGTACGGAAAAGTTCAGTTTGCTTTGCTAAAAAACATTGGCCATTTTGCAATAAATCAGTCCGCAGAAAACAGCTTAATTGAAGAAGCTTTTCACTATTATTTATTATAATTTTTTTACTTATTTTTATTGCAAATCGAAAATAATATTTTTTACATTTGTCGTCAATGAAAAATAACCTCGACAACGTATTATACAGTAATAATTTTCAAGAAGAAAACACTTTTCTTCTCATTAAAAAGTTTATTGTTTTTGTCACAATAAAAATTGCTTCAATTTTCAAAATTGATAACGAAGTAACTTTTCATGAAAAATTATCGATTGTATATGCAAATATTAGAGTTTGAATTTTAGATTTATGTTAATTGTCTTTTACTTATCATATCTAAAATTTACTCGAAATGAATACTAAATATTACGACTTAATAAATCAAACTTTTTACTTCCCACAAGAAGGATTTTCATTGAATAAAGACACATTACAATTTCATAATATTGACCTTATGAAACTTGTAGAACAATATGGAACTCCTTTAAAATTTACTTATCTACCTCAAATTTCTAGCAATATCAACAAAGCAAAAGGTTGGTTTAGAAAAGGAATGGAAAAGATTGGTTACGAAGGGAAATACTATTATTGTTATTGTACTAAAAGCTCTCATTTTGAATTCATTATGAATGAAGCTTTTAAAAACAATATTCACATCGAAACTTCATCGGCATTTGATATAAACATTGTTGAGAATCTTTTGTCAAAAGGAAAAATCAATAAAAACACCTATGTTGTTTGTAATGGTTTTAAACGTGATGAATATATTTCAAATATTGCTCGACTAATCAACAACGGACACACAAAAACAATTCCTGTAATTGATAACTATGAAGAGCTTGATTTGCTTCAAGAACAAATAAAAGGTAAATTTAAAATCGGAATTCGTATTGCTGCCGAAGAAGAACCAAAATTTGAGTTCTATACTTCTCGATTAGGAATTGGTTACAAAGACATTGTTCCATTTTATAGAAAGCAAATTCAAGAAAATAAAAAAGTGGAACTGAAAATGCTACACTTCTTTATCAATACAGGAATTAGAGATACTGCATATTATTGGAACGAATTATTAAAATGTATGAAAGTGTACATAGCTTTGAAAAAAGAATGTCCAACACTTGATAGTTTGAATATTGGCGGAGGTTTTCCAATAAAAAATTCTTTAGCATTTGAATATGATTATCAATACATGGTTGACGAAATACTCAATCAAATAAAAATATCATGTGACGAAGCAGAAGTAGAAGTTCCACATATTTTTACCGAGTTTGGTTCGTTCACAGTTGGCGAAAGTGGTGGCGCAATTTACCAAGTGTTATATCAAAAGAAACAAAACGATAGAGAAAACTGGAACATGATTGACTCATCGTTTATCACTACTCTACCAGATACTTGGGCAATAAATAAACGATTTGTAATGCTCGCTGTAAACCGATGGAATGATACTTACGAAAGAGTATTACTCGGCGGATTAACCTGTGATAGCGACGATTATTACAACTCTGAACAGCATATGAATGCGGTTTATTTACCAAAATACAACAAAGAAAAACCTTTGTATATTGGTTTTTTCAATACTGGAGCATATCAAGAAACCATTGGCGGATTTGGCGGCTTACACCATTGCTTAATCCCACAACCAAAACATATTTTGATTGACAGAGATGAAAATGGAATCTTAGCTACCGAAGTTTTCTCAGAGCAGCAAAGTTCAGATGATGTACTAAAAATATTAGGATACAACAAGTAAACCTTTGTTAATTAGTACATTAAAAAAATTAAAGAATTAATAAAAAATAATTAAAATAAATTTGAGGTTTTAGAAAAAAAGATTTTCTTTGACCTCAAAAGCAAAGCAAATAGAAAAATGAGTAAAGGACCTATAAGTCAGTTTATTGAAAATAATTTTCTTCACTTTAATGCTGCTGCACTAGTTGATGCTGCAAAGGGTTATGAAGAACATCTACTCGATAACGGAAAAATGATTATAACTCTCGCTGGTGCAATGAGTACAGCAGAACTTGGAAAATCGTTAGCAGAAATGATTAGACAGGATAAAGTACACATCATCTCTTGTACAGGAGCAAATCTTGAAGAAGACATCATGAATCTTGTTGCTCACAACTCTTATAAAAGAGTTCCAAATTACAGAGACTTATCGCCTCAAGAAGAATGGGATTTGCTAGAAAATCATTATAACAGAGTTACTGACACTTGTATTCCTGAAGAAGAAGCTTTCCGCAGATTACAATCGCATTTGTATGACATTTGGAATAATGCAGACTCAAAAGGAGAAAGATATTTTCCACATGAATTTATGTATCAAATGATAAATTCAGGCGTTTTAAAACAATACTACGAAATAGATCCTAAAAACTCTTGGATGGTTGCTGCTGCCGAAAAAAACCTACCTATCATAGTTCCTGGTTGGGAAGATAGCACGATGGGTAATATTTTTGCTTCCTATTGCATCAAAGGTGAATTCAAAGCTACTACCATGAAAAGTGGTATTGAATATATGATGTGGTTAGCAGATTGGTACAAAAATAACTGTTCTGGAAAAGGAGTTGGATTTTTCCAAATTGGTGGAGGAATTGCAGGTGATTTTCCAATATGTGTTGTTCCAATGCTTTATCAAGATATGGAAATGCATGATGTACCATTTTGGAGTTATTTTTGTCAAATTTCAGACTCCACAACAAGCTACGGTTCTTATTCAGGAGCAGTTCCAAATGAGAAAATCACTTGGGGTAAATTAGACATTACAACCCCAAAATTTATAGTTGAATCAGATGCAACAATAGTTGCCCCACTAATATTTGCTTATCTCTTAGATTTATAATAATTATTTATGAAAAGAATTATCGTTGATTATGCTAAACTAACAGGAGACATTCTAAACCTACTTGTAGAAAAGTTTCCAGATGGATATGATGACTCTGATGTTATTCGTTTTAAAAATGCTCAAAACGAGTTGATAGAAGCAGTTGAAGTTAGAACTGAAGACACCATTTATCTAGTTAAAGTAAGTAAGAAACTAGCTAGTAGAATGGAAAAATTTGATGAAGATGATGATTTAGATTCAGTTGTAGAACCAATCGAACCAATCAAAGGTTTAGATTTAGATGATGACGATATTCCATCTGACGATGATGATGAAGAAATTGACCCGTTAAAAGACAAAGGTGGTTCAGATGAAGACGATGACGATGACGACGATGATGATTACTCTACATCAGACAACTTTGACGAAGACGACGATGAAGAATAAACCGAGGTACAAAGTTTGACATACGAAGTACGAAATGAAAAATCCAAATTTAGAAATCTAAATTTGGATTTTTTTCATATCATGAATTAAAAGCTTAATAACTCATACTTCTCACTTCGTATTTCGTACTTTTTACTTACAAATATCTTTCTTCAAATACTTTTTGATGATGATTTTGATGACCAATAATAACAAAACCTAAAGCTCTTACTGACATTGGGTTATTTGAAGCAATACCAATGTGGAGCAATTGCTCATTATTAAAGCTCTTGAAAAGTGCTAAAGTAGATTGTCTAACTATTAATAGCTCTGTCAATAAATCTTGAATACTTCTTTTGTTGGCGTTGGCTTCTAGAACATAATCATCTTCTTCAAAGCCAGGTAATTCGGTTTTATCATTTCGTGCAAAACGCAAAGCTCTGTAAGCAAAAACACGTTCAGCATCAATTAGATGTTGCAGAATATCTTTTATTGTCCATTTGCCTTCGGCATAACGATAATCAAATTTATCCATAGGGATTTCTCTGACGAATTTGACTAATCGATGCACCGAAATTTCGAGTTCTTCTATTAATGTATATTCATCTGAAACCTGATTGATATAGCCACCATAAAAGGAAGCATATTCATTACTTTTTAAGTCTTTTATATTCATATTTTAAGCTGAATTTCTACTTGCATTGGTATTTCCAAACAATGATCGAATTACTAATTTTTCATAAACTGGTGAAAACTCACTTTCTGGTTTTTTTCTGAGTTGTGACAAGGCATATTGCTGAATAGTCAATAGCGGTTTTACAATGTTTTCCCTCATTTGAATAGAAGCGATTCCATCTGGATAATTTTCCATCAGTTCTTTGTGACCAGCTATTTTCAGCAATAAACGTTTGGTTTCTAAAAACTCATCGTATATAATTTGCCAAAAATCGCCAAATTCTTCATCGTGTCTCATATAGGATGTTAGCGGGAAAAAAGATTTTGCCAATGACATCATACTGTTCTCCAATAACGTTCTAAAAAACAGAGAATTATTATAAAGTTGTTTTACATCATTCCATTTATCGTTTTCTTCATAATATTTCAAAGCAGTTCCAACTCCAAAAAAACCAGGAACATTTTGCTTCATTTGGCTCCAAGAACCCACAAAAGGAATCGCTCTCAAATCTGAAAAATTGAGTTTTTCATCTGAATTTCTTTTTGCAGGACGACTACCTATATTTGTTTTTGCATAAAATGGTAACGTACTCATCTTTTCAAGATAGGGAATAAATTTTGGATGATTTTTAAAATCGTTATATTTTTCAAATCCTAATTTAGCCAAATGCTCAATTATTTCTTTATCAGAATTTGACAAATTATTTTTTGCATCGCTATAAAATTTATTTGTAACACCTGCGCTCAGCAAGTTTTCTAAATTAAATTGACAAGAATCTGTAGTGCCAAAGTTCGAACTGATGGTTTGCCCTTGAATAGTGAGTTGAATTTCATGATTTTCAATTGCTTGTCCCAAAGAGGCATAAAACTTGTGTGTTTTTCCACCTCCACGAGCTGGTGGTCCACCACGTCCATCAAAAAAAACAACTTTAATTCCTCTATTCTTTGAAATCTCAGAAATCATCTCTTTGGCTTTATAAATACTCCAATTTGCCATTAAATATCCACCATCTTTGGTCCCATCAGAAAATCCGAGCATTACTATTTGTTTATCGCCTCGTGATTTTAAATGGTTTCTGTAGTAATCATTTGTATATAATTGATCGAGAATTAAATGTGCATTTTGCAAATCATTTACCGACTCAAATAGCGGAACAATATCAACCGTAGGATTTTCCCAACCAATTAGCCTAAACATTGATAAAGTTTCCATAACGTTGAGCGCACTTTCGTTGTTGCTAATGATATATCGATTACAACCTGCTTCCCCATTTTTTTGTTGTATTGATTTCATTGCTTGAATAGACTCGAGAGTTGAGATGGTTATTTCATCATCAAAATCTTTTGAACTAACATAACCTCTAATCTCTGATAATGCTTTCAATTTATCATTTTCGTTTAGCGTCCAATAATTTTTATAAATTGACGTTATCCCAGAATTTATTATTTTATCAAAAACTTGATTGTGTATTTTGCTGTTTTGTCGAATATCTAACGAGGCAAAATGAAATCCAAAATGATTGATTTTTTGAATTAACTCGTTTATATAATCTAGATACAAGGATTGATGATGATCTTGAATTATTTGACGTATCTTTTTCAATTGTTCCATCAATTCGTCTTTGCCTATAAAAATCTCTCCTTGCGAATAAAAAACTGAACGATATAATTTATTCTCAAGTTCAGCAAGAATAACATCTACGCCGCTAAAAGTTAGTTTTCGTTTTAACTTTCGTATATCAAAATAGTAGCATTTTAATATTGATGTTCTTAATCTTTCTGCTACTTTGAGTGTTATTTCTGATGTTACAAATGGATTTCCATCTCTATCTCCTCCAGGCCAAAAACCTAAACTTATGATAGGGTTTTCTATATCTTGGTTTTTAAAAATATTCTTTTGGATGTATTGTATCATATCGCCAATCGTTTGATAAAATACATTTTCTAAATACCAAATAAGACTAACTGCTTCATCAAATGGAGTTGGTTTTTCTTTTTTAATGAATTTGGTTTTACCCAATTGCGCTAATAATTCTTTGATTTTCAACAAGTCATTTACTCTGATTGCTTCTGTCAAATCGGTTATTATTCCCAATACTGAACCAGGGTAAAACTGTGTAGGATGAGCTGTTAAAACGGTTCTTACTCCAAATTCCTCTAAAAAATCTTTTAATTCAGATGTATTTCCTTTTGTATCAGCTTTTTCTTTTATGTCTCTAAGTGAACCACTTCCTTCCATATTGTTAACAACTGCAAAAGCGGCATCTTCTATTGCATCAAATAATACAATTTGTCTTTCAACATATTGAATAAAGCGAAACATTAGGTCTAACTTAGACTTTTCATCTACTTCATCTAGATATTTATTTGCAAAAAAATCAACAATTTGTTTTGGTGACCAATTATTTTTAAAACCATTTTCGCAAACTTCAGAAAACAACGGAAGAAGAACACCAGTATTATCAATAGCATCAAATGGCAACGTTATAAAAACACTATTATAAATGTTGTATTTGTGCAATACATTCTGGTTGAAACGTTCAATTTTAGGCAAAGTGTACATGGCTGAAATTTTGGTTTAAATTAATAAAAAAACCTCAAGCATAACTTGAGGTTTTTAAATTTTATTTTTTTGACTAATCTATTTCTTGGAAAATTCTGTGCATTAATCGTTTTTTATCATTAATGCTCTCTTCTAGTGAAATCATTGTTTCTGTTCTGTAAACTCCTTCGATGTCATCAATCATGAAAATAACATCTTTAGCATGTTTGGTGTCTTTTGCTCTAATCTTACAAAAGATATTAAACTTTCCTGTTGTAACATGAGCAACGGTAACATATGGAATTTCGTTTATTCTTTCTAAAACAAACTTGGTTTGAGAAGTATTATTCAAAAATACTCCAACGTATGCAATAAACGAGTAACCTAATTTTTCATAATCCAAACTTAACGAAGAACCCATGATTATTCCTGTTTCTTCCATTTTTTTAACTCTAACATGAACAGTTCCAGCAGAAATTAAAAGTTTTTTTGCAATATCTGTAAACGGAATTCGGGTGTTATCGATTAGCATATCAAGTATTTGATGATCTACTTCATCTAATTTGAACTTACTCATAACCAGAAATTTTAATTTTAATTATTGTTTATAACTCAAGCAAAAGTACATTTATTTTAACAAAAAACTAATTTTATTGCGTTTTTACCAAACCATTAACAATTTCAATGTCATTTCCTAAATAAAAATCAGCTTTATCGCCAATATTCGGAATTGAACCTTGAATACTTTTGAATGTTCTACCTTGAGCATCAATGCTATGATGAGCAAAATAATTATCCAAATTATCAACTTGAGCTATTCTAGCTTCAAAATTGATTTTTCCATCGTTTGGTTTTTCAATGTACTGTGCTGCAAAATTGATGTTTTTTTCTAAATTATCATAATTTATTTTAACATTTTTATAAACAATATCAAAAAAATTGGCTTTATTTTGAGGAATATTCAAATAATCTTCGATTTTATTGCTAACTATATCGTTTTCGTAAATATGCTTCAATCCCGAAATCAACGAAATGAAAATATATTTCCTAGTTATTTCTCTTACATAATCTCCGGGATAAAAACCTGCTTCGAATAGTATTGTAGGAACTCCAAGGTTTTGAAAAGTATCGCCAATACAATTTATATTAAAGGTATCGTCAAATCTGCCTACTTGATTTGGGATATACAACTGAAGTACATCGTTCATGGCTACAATAATTTCAACAGCTTTTAATCGCGATGTATTATAATCACGATTGTCATTATAAGCTGGTGCCAAAAAAGATACCGTTGCTGGATTTCCGCTATTTCCAGCACCAAAAATAGTACGCTGATCATGAAGGTTGTAACAGTAATCAGGTTTAAAATCATCAAAAACTTTTCTAAGAACTTTACTTTCTGGTTGCGACAGTTCTTGCGAATCTCTATTCAAGTCTATGCCATTGGCGTTTTCGCGAGTGTATTTTTCAGCTCCATCAGGGTTTACCATGGGAAGAATACAAAATGTAAAGAACTCTCTAAACTCTTTTGCTAAAGTTTCATCAGAGTTAAAAAAATTGATAAAATCAAACAATGCTTTGGTTGTAGTGCTTTCGTTTCCATGCATTTGCGACCACATAAAAACTTTTGTTTTACCTTCTCCAATTTCAATTTTATAAAGAATTTTATTTTCGACTGAATGTCCTGCAACAAAACATTTATTATTAGTAATTAAGGTTTCTAGATGAGATAATGTAATGTATTTATCTTTTAATGTTTCCTCCTTGAATAATTCGTGTAAACTTTTATAATCCATTGTATGTATATTGACGTTCTGGAAATCTTCCTTTTGAACCGATAAAATGTTTTAAAATCAACTCTTTATCAGATTCATAATCACCAGAAACAATTATTGGTAAACTTATTTTTATTGTTTTTGTTCCATAATCAAAAGCCACTGGAATGATTGGCACATTAGCTTTATGAGCAATATAATAGAACCCTGTTTTCAATTCGTTTACTTTACTTCGTGTTCCTTCTGGAGCAATTGCTAAACGAAATACTTCTTTTTTATTAAAAATTTCAACGATAGCATCTACTTTATTTTTATTACCACTTCTGTCTAATGGTTCTCCTCCAATGGATTTGAAATAATAACCAAACGGAAATACAAAAAGTTCTTTCTTAGCCACAAAGTTCATTTCTAAATCAATAATTCCTCTGCAAAACAAACCAATGAAAAAATCGAAATTACACGTATGAGGCATCACCATGATAACTGATTTCTTTATATTTGGGTCAAAACTTCCTTCAAATTTCCATCCCATCAATCGGCAGAAAATATATTGATAAAGCTTTTTTTTCATTCGCTATATTTTTCGTAAATTTAAGATTATTTTTGATGAAAATATTTACTCGATGGTCCAAAAGTTTTTAAGCTATTTTATTCCTATTTCAATAAAAAAATTCAATTCGGAAATTAGCAAATCGCTAGAAGTTACATGGAATAACGGCGAATTGGTATTGGATAGCAAAAACACAAATTATTCGTACGGAAGTCTTCAACGAATTTTGAGAAAAGGCTTGAAATACATTGGTTTTGAAAGAATAAAAAATTTTGAAAACATATTAGTTCTTGGTGTTGCTGGTGGAAGTGTAATAAAAACATTGGTAGATGAAGTCAAGTTTTCAGGAAAGATAACTGGTGTTGAAATAGATTCTAAGGTTGTTGAAATTGCTAACAATTATTTTGGGCTGAACAAAATTCCTAATTGCAAAATAGTTGTAGATGATGCTTTTGAATTTGTTCTAAAGACGAAAGAAAAATATGATTTGATAATCATCGATGTGTTTCAAGATACTACAATGCCTAATTTTCTCTTTGAAGATTTTTTTATAAATAGAATTAATTTTTTACTCAATATAAATGGTTTTATTCTATTCAATACCATGGTGATAACAAAAAATGATGAAATTAGAAATCAACTTTACAAAACCAAATTTGACAAAAATTATTCATTAAGAATGTACCCAAAAGTAGAAACACACAACGAATTGTTTACCATTAAAAAACTAAGTTGATGAGAACTTTTTTTAGGAAACTTTTGATTGGAAAGGTTTCAAGAACATACAAGCCGCGATTTAACCCATTAGAAAAAAGAATTCTAAACATTCGTTCTATTTGGAACAATGACCACCAAGACGATAATGGGATTGAAAAAATATTTCGCCTTTTTCTTTCCTGCTCACAGCTACTTTTTCCTGGTATATATATCAAAACAATGGCGTGCAGAATAAATTATATTTACCAAGATTTGATAATGGATTTATACATTTTACTAAAAGTAGCTTTTCCATTTTTAATATTGTTGAATAACTGGCAAGACTACCATTGGTTAATAGTCTTATTGGTATATTTTATAGCTGAAACCGTTCTATACATACCAACTTTAATATTTGCATCCGATTTGTTTTCTAGACCAAGATCATACAAACGTTCAATGATGATGTTATTTTTAAACTATGCTGAAGTTGTTATTGCTTTTGGTGTTTTTTATACATTAGGAAACAACATGAACAAAGATTTTGACACTTGGTTTGACCCAATTTATTTTAGCGTTATTAGCTCTAATTCTGTTGGATTTGGAGATTATTACCCTGTAACTACTTTTGGTAAAGCACTGGTAACCATTCAATCTATGTTCTTTCTTTCTTTTGTAGTATTGTTTTTGAATTTCTTTTCAACTAAAGTTAAATCAAAAGGATATTTTGACAACGAAGAAATTGAGTAACCTAATTTTCAATCAATCTTCTTGCTTTTTCTAAGTCTTCTGGAGTATCTATACCAATGCTTCCGTGAGTAGTTTCTACCATTTTGATACGTTTGCCGTTTTCAAGATAGCGTAGTTGTTCTAGTTTTTCTGAAGCTTCAAGAATACCCATAGGAAGACGATAAAAATCCATCAAGGCTTGCTTTCTAAAAGCATAAATCCCAACATGCTTCATATAGCGAACTCCTACTCCAACCTCACGTGGATAAGGAATTACTGAACGGGAAAAATAGAGTGCAAAACCTTCTTTGTCTGTTATAACTTTAACATTGTTTGGGTTTTCAATTTCATTGGTTTCGTTTATTTCAAACATGAGTGAAGCAAGATCAACTCTTTTGGAAATATCTTGTTTAAAAACTTGAATAAGTTGTTCCAATAGTTTTTTATCAATGAATGGTTCATCACCTTGTACATTTATAATAATATCCACATCCAATTCCTCAACAGCTTCTGCAATCCTGTCACTTCCGCTTTCATGTTCTTTTTTACTCATGATAGCTTTTCCGCCATGCTGAGTAATTTCATCAAAAATTAAATTACTATCTGTTACAACAAATACTTCATCAAATAATTTTGTGTCCAACGCCGCTTGATAGGTTCTATTGATAACTGTTTTACCTCCTAAATCCTGCATTAGCTTTGCTGGAAAACGTGTTGATGCATATCTTGCTGGTATGACTGCAATAATTTTCATAAAATTAATTTATTCAACAAAAGTAAAGATTTTTGCATATTGAAATATTCATTTCTTAAAAACAATTAATCAACCTTTTAATAAAATATCAACAAATTACTTTCTTTTTTGGAAGATATTAGTTGAAAAAATAAGTTTTTTTTAACTTAAATCCCGTTTCAATTCAAGCCTTAACAAGTAAAAAATCCATACATTTGCAACTCAAAAATTACCTCATCAAGTTGAGATATTTCATCGAATTAGCATACAAAGGAACAAACTACAACGGTTGGCAATACCAACCCGATGCGCCATCTGTTCAAGAAACATTGGCAAACGCCTTAAGTACATTATTGCGAATGAAAATAGAAATTGTAGGAGCTGGAAGAACAGATACAGGAGTTCATGCAAAACAAATGTTTGCTCATTTTGACTTTAACGAAAAATTTGATATTGAGAAGCTTATCCAAAAACTAAATTCATTTTTACCTAAAGATATAGCGGTTTTTAGAATAATTGAATTACATGATGATGCTCACGCAAGATTTGACGCTACCTCTAGAACTTATGAATATCACATTAATACTACGAAAAACGCATTCGGATGTAATGATAGTTGGTATTTTTCAAACGAACTTGATGTAGAATTAATGAATAAAGCTTGTGAACTATTAATGAAATACAACGATTTTGAATGCTTTTCAAAAGTTCATACTGATGTTAATACGTTTATTTGTTCCATTACAAAAGCTAATTGGGTGAAAAATGGTCATAATTTGGTATTTACAATTACTGCCGACAGATTTTTGAGAAATATGGTCAGAGCAATTGTTGGTACAATGGTAAACATTGGCTTAAAGAAAACTTCATTGATAGAGTTTGAAGAAATAATTGAAAGTAAAAATCGGAGCAAAGCAGGATTTTCAGTTCCAGCTCATGGCCTTTATTTAACTGAAGTAAAATATGATTATATAAATTGATGCAATCCAATCCTTTTGACACAAAATTATTTAAACGCATACTTCGCTATGCCAAACCATATAAAAAGAAATTATATGGTGTCGTTGCGTTTTCAATTTTGTTATCTGTATTTGCAGCGCTTAGACCTTACCTATTAAAACAAACCGTTGATTTATACATAAAACCCGAAGACAAACTTGGATTACTTGTGTATGCTTCCATTATGGGTTTGGTTCTTTTGATGGAGGTAATTTCGCAATTCTATTTTGTTTATTGGGCAAATTGGCTAGGACAAGATGTTATAAAAGATATCCGAATAAAACTTTTCAAACACATGCTAACTTTTCGTATGAAATATTACGATATGGCTCCAGTTGGGCAGTTAGTAACACGTTCTGTATCTGATATAGAGCAGATTGCCCGAATTTTTAGTCAAGGACTTTTCATGATAATTAGTGATTTGATGAAAATGGTTGTGGTTCTTGGTTTTATGTTTTATATGAACTGGCGATTGACATGGATAGTCGTTTTGGCAATGCCAATATTGGTTTATGTAACAAGAATTTTTCAAAAGAAAATGCAAGTGGCATTTGAAGAAGTAAGAACTCAAGTTGCCAACATGAATACTTTTGTTCAAGAACGAGTTACTGGAATGAAAATTGTGCAACTTTTTAACCGAGAAGAAATTGAGTTCCAAAAATTTAAAGAAATTAATCAAAAGCATAATAATGCTTGGATAAAAACCATATTATACAACTCAATATTTTTCCCAATTGCAGATATTATATCCTCTTTTACTCTTGGTGCGGTAGTAATTTATGGTGGTTTTCAAATCATTGATGGAGACAAGTTTACCACTTTTGGAGATTTATTTTCTTATACCATGTTTATAGGAATGTTGTTCAATCCTTTGCGACAAATTGCTGATAAATTCAACGAAATGCAAATGGGAATGATTGCTGCCAATAGAGTTTTTGATATTCTTGACAGTGAAAATGATGTTCAAAATGGTGGAAACATTGTCGCAAAACATTTCAAAGGAGATATTCTTTTTGATGGAGTACATTTTGGTTACATCGATAACGAACCCGTTATAAAAGGAATTGATTTAAAAGTTAATGCTGGAGAAACCATAGCTATAGTTGGTGCAACTGGAGCAGGAAAATCAACAATAATCAATTTACTTAATCGTTTTTATGAAATAAATTCTGGAAATATTTTTATTGACCAACAGAATATACAATCGTTTACTCTGGATAGTTTGAGAAACCAAATAGCTGTTGTACTTCAGGATGTATTTCTATTTGCCGATACCATTTTTAATAATATAACACTAAATAACAACAATATAACTAGAGAAGAAGTTGTATTAGCTGCAAAAAAAATAGGTGTTCATGATTTTATAATGTCTCTACCCAATGACTATGATTTTGATGTTAAAGAACGTGGTGTAATGCTTTCTTCAGGGCAACGTCAGTTAATAGCTTTTTTGAGAGCTTATGTAAGTAACCCAAGTATATTGGTATTAGATGAGGCAACTTCTTCTATTGATACCTACAGCGAAGAACTTATTCAAAATGCTACCAAAGCAATAACACAAGGAAGAACTTCAATAGTAATAGCCCATAGACTAGCGACAGTCATAAATGCTGATAAGATAATTGTAATGGAAAAAGGTGAAATAGTAGAACAAGGAACGCATCAAGAATTAATTAATAAACCAGAAGGATTTTATAAAAAATTGTATGATGCACAATTTGCAATTGAAACATAAGATTTGAAAATAAATCCATAAATTCGCAATCTCAAATAACTTATTTTAATAAAATGTATGAGCGATTGCAAATGCATTTTTTAACGAATAAAAACAAAAAAAAATGAAATACGATATCATAGTTTTAGGAAGTGGTCCAGGTGGTTATGTAACTGCTATTCGTGCATCACAACTTGGTTTTAAAGTTGCCGTTATTGAAAAAGAAAATCTTGGGGGAATTTGCCTTAATTGGGGTTGTATTCCAACCAAAGCATTATTGAAATCGGCTCAAGTTTTTGATTATTTAAAACACGCTTCCGATTATGGTTTATCAGTAAAAGAATTTGACAAAGATTTTAATGCTGTTATCAAGCGTTCACGTGATGTAGCTGAAGGAATGAGCAAAGGTGTTCAGTTCTTAATGAAAAAAAATAAAATCGACGTAATTGATGGTTTTGGAAAAATAAAACCAGGAAAAAAAGTAGATGTAACTGCTGCAGATGGAAAAGTAACAGAATATAGCGCAGATCATATTATCATTGCAACTGGTGCACGTTCTCGTGAATTACCAAACTTACCGCAAGATGGTAAAAAAGTAATTGGATATCGCCAAGCAATGACATTGCCAACTCAACCTAAAAAAATGATTGTTGTGGGTTCTGGAGCTATTGGAGTTGAGTTTGCACATTTCTATAACTCAATGGGAACTGAAGTAACTATCGTTGAATTTATGCCAAATATTGTTCCTGTTGAAGATGAAGATATTTCAAAACAATTTGAACGTTCATTGAAAAAAGCAGGAATAAACATCATGACAAATTCGTCGGTTGAACGAATTGATACTTCTGGAAATGGTGTAAAAGCATTCGTGAAAACTGCAAAAGGTGAAGAAGTTCTAGAAGCTGATATTTTGCTTTCGGCTGTGGGAATTAAAACAAATATCGAAAACATTGGCCTTGAAGAAGTAGGAATTGCTACTGATAGAGATAAAATTTTAGTCAATTCTTATTATCAAACAAATGTTCCGGGTTATTATGCCATTGGCGATGTTACTCCAGGACAAGCATTAGCTCACGTAGCAAGCGCAGAAGGAATTTTGTGTGTGGAGAAAATAAAAGGAATGCATGTAGAACCTTTAGATTATGGTAACATTCCAGGTTGTACGTATGCAACACCAGAAATTGCAAGTGTTGGTCTAACCGAAAAAGCTGCAAAAGAAAAAGGATACGAATTAAAAATCGGTAAATTCCCTTTCACAGCATCAGGAAAAGCAAAAGCAGCTGGAACTCCAGATGGATTTGTAAAAGTAATTTTTGATGCTAAATATGGTGAATGGTTGGGTTGCCACATGATTGGTGCTGGCGTTACCGATATGATAGCAGAAGCAGTTGTAGCAAGAAAACTAGAAACTACAGGTCACGAAATTCTGAAAGCTGTTCATCCACATCCTACAATGAGTGAAGCAGTTATGGAAGCAGTTGCTGATGCTTATGGCGAAGTAATTCATTTGTAATAAAACTTTTAATATTAACAAACCGTTCCTTATGTGAACGGTTTTTTTACATAAACTATATGCGAATTTTCAAATTATCAATTTTAATTTTAACAGCTTTCTCATTTCAAATAATTGAAGCACAAGAAAGCAACTTAAAAAATATAAAGAAACTAACCTTTGGTGGCGACAATGCCGAAGCTTATTTCAGCCCAAATGGTAAAATGCTTACTCTGCAAGTGACAAATCCAGACAAAGGAACTCCTTGTGACCAAATTTTTTCTTTGGATATTACTCAACAAAATATTGATTTCAATAGCCTGAAATTAACCTCAACAGGAAAAGGAAGAACAACTTGTTCTTACTTTATGCCCAATGGAAAACATATTATCTATGCTTCTACACATGAAGCAAACGAAGCTTGTCCTGCTCCACCGAAACCAAAAGATGGAAAATATCTATGGGCTATTTATCCAGAATTTGAAATTTATCTCTCAGATTTGAATGGAAAAATAATCAAGAAAATGACCAATTCTCCTGGCTATGATGCAGAAGCTGTAGTTTCACCTGATGGAAAAAAGATAGCTTTTACAAGCATTAGAAGTGGTGATTTGGAAATTTGGACAATGGATATTGATGGAAGTAATTTAAGACAAATTACCTCTGGTTTGGGTTATGATGGTGGCTGTTTTTTCTCTCATGATAGCAAAAAACTAGTGTTTCGTTCTTCACGTCCAAAAACTCCAGAAGAAATAAAAGAGTACAAAGACCTTTTAGCTGAAAACCTTGTTGCTCCTACTCAAATGGAAATCTATACTTGTAATATTGATGGTAGTGATTTAAAACAAATTACGCATTTGGGGAAAGCAAATTGGGCTCCTTTTTTTCATCCATCAGATAAAAAAATAATTTTTTCTTCCAATCATCACGCAACTCGAGGTTATGATTTCCAGCTTTATATGATTAATACGGATGGAACTGGACTAAAACAAATTACTTACGAAAGTGAGTTTAATGCTTTTCCAATGTTTTCGCCAGATGGAAAAAAACTAGTTTTTTCTAGTAATCGTCAACAAGAAAAAGCCAGAGAAACAAATGTATTCATTGCTGATTGGGTTGATACAGATGACAACGAATATGTGAATGAAAATAATTTAAAAAAGCATATAAGTTTTTTGGCTTCTGATGAATTAAAAGGAAGATTAACTGGTTCCGAAGGAGAGAAAAAAGCTGGAGAATATTTAGCAAAAGAATTTAAAAATTTAGGACTGAAGCCTTATGATGGCAAAAACTTCCAACAAAGTTTTGAATATAAAATCAGGTTAAATCCACATGACACTATATCAGAAGGAACAGTAAACAAAGGAACAAACATCATTGGTTATTTAGACAATGGCGCTTCAAAAACTATAGTAATTGGTGCTCATTATGATCATTTGGGGCTAAATGAGCATAACAATTCTACCAAAGCAAATTCTGCTGGTGAAATCCACAATGGAGCCGATGACAATGCCTCTGGAGTTTCAGGTGTATTGGAATTGGCTAGAATGTTTTCTAAAAACAAAACCAAAGAAAATGTAAACTATATTTTTGCCCTATTCTCTGGCGAAGAAGATGGTTTAATCGGTTCAAAACATATGGCTAAAACTCTGAAAAACCTTTATCCAAATGTTGTTGCTATGATAAACATGGACATGATTGGAAGATTAAACGAACAGAAATCTATTGTAGTTAGTGGTGTTGGCACTTGTCCTGAATTTTCTTCAATTATAGAAAAAAACAAACCTGCCGGCTTCGCTGTTACACAAGAAATGAGTGGCATTGGTCCATCTGACCACACATCATTCTACTTGAATGATATTCCTGTGTTGTTCTTTTTTACTGGAACACATCAAGATTATCACAAACCTAGTGATGATGAAGATAAAATCAATTACTATGGTGTAAAAAATATAGTTGAGTACGTTTTTAGAACAGCTACAAGTATTTCTTCTTTGGAAAAAATTACTTTTACAAAAACTAAAAATACTGAGGAGAAAAAAGTACCAAAATATAAAGTAACACTTGGTATTATGCCTGATTATACAGAACATCCAGATGGCCTTCATGTTGATGGTGTAACCGATAATCGTCCAGCTCAAAAAGGAGGTATTCAAGCTGGCGATGTCATCACAAAGATTGGAGATTGCACCGTTAAAGAAGTGTATTCTTATATGGAATGTCTTGCCAAAATAAATGTTGGAGATGAAAAAGATGTTGTGATTATTCGAAACGGAATTTCACTAACTGTCAAGGTTAAGTTTGAATAAAAAAAAGTCCCGATGAATTCGGGACTTTTTTTTATAGTTTAGCTTTTAAAGCTTTGTATTTATCTGTCATTTCCAAAGCGTTGTAAACACTAAGCAATGTCTTTTTAGCTGCTTCATTGCTTGGTTCAAGTTCAACTGCTTTTTCTAGATAAGGAAGTATTTCGTTGAAGTTTTTATTTCTTTCAGCTTTCAAAACCTCATAACGTTTATTGTCTTTTTCCGAAGTTCCTAATTTGTTCATTTCATCTACATATTTATCATCACCTCTCAACATCAACTCAGATAAATTTAGATAGGCATTGAAATATTTAGAATCAATCTCAATGGCTCTTTTGTAATATGCTTTTGCTTCATCAATCTTTTTTGCATTTCCGCTGATAACACCTAAATTAAACACCAAATCAGCATTGTTAGGATTTTTAGCCAAAGCTTCGTTTACTAAGCTTTTATAAGTATCAAAATCATTCAATTTCAAATACAAATCTGCCTCAGTAAGTATTAATGAATCATCATTTGGATTTTCTTTTCTTGCTTCGGTAATTGCAGATTTTGCTTCATTAGTTTTACCTTGCTCCATTAATATTAGCGCAACATTCTTATAAATTTCACCTCTTTTTGATGGAACTTTTTCATCTCGAGGTTTTTCATGTGAACCCGATTTAATAAATAAATCTCTTTCATTTGCGTTTCCAAATTGCTCTTCTTGCTTTGAAGCTTTATTAGTAGCAAAATAAAGAGTTGCTTCACCTGAATAGTTAAGTCTTTTTAGTTCTTCATATCCTTTGAGAGCTTTGTCATAATCTTTACCGTTTACATATAAACTTGCAGAATAGAACAACTTATCAGTATCTTTTTTATCTAATAGATATAAACTGTTTAAAACATCTGCAGCTTCATTATATCTCTTTGCATTACTAAGTGCAACAGCTAAATTGACTACCTCTGGTTTATAGCTTGTAATTGTTTCTAAAATATCATCAGTGTAAATCTTCTTACCCGATTTTTTTTCATAATCCAATGTAGCATTTAAACCTGTTGCCAAATTTTCGATAGCTTTTGGAGTAAATGCATTAGCTAACTGCATTTGTGTAACGTTTTTTCCAAGTGCGGTAATCTCCAAAATCGGTGTCATACACTTGTAAAAATTAGTGTAAATTTTATCTCCTTCTTCTGTGGCTGAAGTTTCTAACTTAGCGATTGCAGCTTTGTATTCTTGCATATCAGTAGCAGAAGGTATTTCTTTGGCATATATCTTTTTTAAAGTTTTCAGTTCATCTTTTTGAGCTGAAACCGATAACGTCATCGCCAAAGTCGTTGTCAAAAGAATGTGTTTAATTTTCATTATTATTTGTATTTGTTATTCTTGATTTTCTGAAGTTTCCTCAGAGGTTGAAACATCATTTACGTCGGTAATGTCATCGTTTTCTATTTCACTCTCTTCTTCTTTCATAACTTTTGTAACAGCAGCTATAGAGTCATTTCCTTTGATATTAATTAGTCGAACTCCTTGTGTTGCTCTACCCATTACTCTCAAGTCTGAAACTTCCATTCTAATGGTTAATCCTGATTTATTAATAATCATTAAATCATCAGCATCAGTAACTGCGTTGATAGAAATTAATGCTCCTGTTTTTTCGGTAATGTTCAAGGTTTTTACACCTTTTCCACCACGGTTTGTAATTCTGTAAACATCTTCACCATCATCATCTACTAGTTTTGTTCGCTTACCATAACCGTTTTCTGTAACAACTAATAATTGTGTTTCATTGATGTCTTCTTTGTTTACAGAAACCATGCCAATTACTTCATCTTTATCATCAGCAAGCGTAATTCCTCGAACTCCAGATGCCGTTCTTCCCATTGGTCTGGTTTTTTCTTCCTCAAAACGTACTAATTTTCCAGATTTAACCGCAATCAATACTTGGCTATCACCGTTAGTTAATTTTGCTTCTAATAATTCATCATCTTCTCTAATAGTTATTGCATTGATACCATTTTGACGAGGACGCGAATATTGCTCAAGAGGTGTTTTCTTAACTTGTCCTTGTTTTGTAGCCATGATAACATAATGACTATTGATGTATTCTTCATCTTTCAAATCTTGAGTACAGATGAAAGCCTTCACTTTGTCATCACTTTCAATGTTTATCAAGTTTTGAATAGCTCTACCTTTACTTGTTTTACTGCCTTCAGGAACTTCGTAAACTCTCATCCAAAAACATTTTCCTTTTTGAGTAAAGAATAATAAATATTGGTGATTTGTAGCTACAAAAAGATGCTCTAGGAAATCTTGATCACGAGTACCAGCGCTCTTTTGTCCTACTCCACCACGATTTTGAGTTTTGTATTCTGATAAGTTTGTACGTTTGATGTATCCAGCATGCGAAATAGTAATTACAACACTTTCGTCTGCAATTAAATCTTCAATACTAACATCTCCACCAGAGTATTCTATTTGTGAACGACGTTCGTCGCCATATTTTTCTTTTATTTCGTTTAATTCTTCTTTGATAAGATTCATTCGCAAATCTTTGTGCTCTAATAAATCTTTCAAACGTTGAATTAACTTCATAATATCCTCATACTCTGCTCTAAGCTTGTCTTGCTCAAGACCTGTTAATTGACGCAGACGCATCTCAACAATTGCTCTAGCCTGAATTTCAGATAGACTAAATCTTTCAATCAATTTTGCACGAGCTTCATCACCATCTTTTGAAGCTCTTATCAACGCAATTACTTCATCAATATTATCCGAAGCAATAATCAATCCTTCAAGAATATGAGCTCTTTCTTCAGCTTTTCTCAATTCAAATTTTGTTCTACGAACTACTACATCGTGCCTGTGTTCAACAAAATAATGGATTAAGTCTTTTAAGTTCAACATTTGTGGTCTTCCGTTAACCAAAGCAATATTGTTAACGCTAAAAGAAGACTGAAGTTGAGTGAATTTGAAAAGTGTATTTAAAACCACATTTGGAACAGCATCGCGTTTCAATTCATACACGATACGCATTCCATTTCTATCAGATTCGTCTCTAATATTTGAAATCCCCTCAATTCTTTTTTCATTGATTAAATCAGCTGTTTTTTTAATCATTTCAGCTTTATTAACTTGATACGGAATTTCAGTTACTATGATGGCTTCTTTACCATTTACTTCTTCAAAACCAACTTTGGCTCTCATTACAATTCTGCCTCGTCCAGTTTTGAAAGCCTCACGAACACCTTCATATCCATAGATTGTTCCTCCAGTTGGAAAATCGGGTGCTTTTATATGGTGTATTAACTCATCTATTTCTATTTCATTATTATCAATGTATGCTAGAGTTCCGTCAATCACTTCGGATAGATTATGTGGTGGCATGTTTGTTGCCATACCTACCGCAATACCTGAAGCACCATTTATCAACAAATTTGGCACTCTTGTTGGCATAACTGTAGGCTCTTCTAGCGTATCGTCAAAATTTAGCTGAAAATCAACAGTCTCTTTGTCAATATCTGCCATTATGTCTTCTGACATTTTTTTCATTCTGGCCTCAGTATAACGCATTGCCGCAGGACTATCACCATCGATAGAACCAAAATTCCCTTGTCCATCTACAAGCAAATATCTCAAACTCCATTCTTGAGCCATACGAACCATTGCATCATATACAGATGAATCACCATGCGGGTGATATTTACCCAAAACTTCTCCAACAATTCTTGCTGATTTTTTGTGCGCTCTATTTGAAAAAACTCCTAAATCATACATTCCATACAACACTCTTCTGTGCACTGGTTTTAATCCATCACGCACATCAGGTAGTGCTCTAGAAACTATTACAGACATCGAATAATCGATGTATGCCGATTTCATTTCATCTTCGATGTTAATTGGTATTAACCTTTCTCCGTCAGACATATTTTTCTAAATTATTTTATACTTAATTTTTATTTATTTCAAAACGTGCTAATATATGATATCCTTAGCATTTATTTACTATTTTAGCTTACAAATTTCAACGATTTATTAACAAATTCTATCCTTTTTTTGGTTGATAAATTAGACGGTTAATTGTTTTTTTGTGTCGTTTTTTTTTGTCAATTAGCTGACAAAGGTAGATTGAGGAATGATTTTTGTTTTTAATCATTCAAATTATAATTAAATTTACAGAAATAATCATATTGCTATGGATGATAATTTTTCGCCAAGAGTTAAAGATGTAATCACATACAGTAAAGAAGAAGCCCTTCGACTTGGGCATGACTTTATTGGCACTGAGCATTTAATGCTTGGCATATTAAGAGACGGACAAGGGAAAGCTATCACAATATTGAACAATCTTGCGGTTGACTTAGATCACCTTAGAAAAAAAGTAGAAATATTGAGTCCTGCAAACCCAAATATTGATGCTGGAAACGATAAAAAAAACCTTCATCTAACAAGACAAGCCGAAAGAGCTTTGAAAACAACTTTCCTTGAAGCAAAGGTTTTTCAAGCTACTTCTATCAGTACTGCACACTTGTTATTGTGCATACTACGTAATGAAAATGATCCAACAACAAAATTACTACATCGACTAAAAATAGACTATAATGTAGTAAAAGAACAATATTTAAATATGACACCAAACGAAGAAGATTTCAATGATAATTTCCCAAGAAACGAATCATCTTATGGCGATGATGCTGGTCAAGATGATAGTTTAAAAGAAGGGAATTTTAATAATCCTGCTGGAAAAACTAATAAAAAATCGAAAACTCCTGTTCTAGATAACTTTGGTCGCGATTTAACAGAATTAGCCGAAGAAGGTAAACTCGATCCTGTAGTAGGTCGTGAAAAAGAAATTGAAAGAGTTTCTCAAATTCTCAGCAGAAGAAAGAAAAACAATCCATTACTCATTGGTGAACCAGGAGTTGGAAAATCTGCTATTGCAGAAGGATTAGCATTAAGAATTATTCAGAAAAAAGTTTCTAGAATTCTATTTAACAAACGTGTTGTTACGCTTGATTTGGCTTCACTAGTAGCTGGAACAAAATATCGCGGACAATTTGAAGAACGCATGAAAGCGGTAATGAACGAATTGGAGAAAAACGACGATATCATCCTTTTCATTGACGAAATCCATACTATTGTTGGTGCTGGTGGAGCAACAGGTTCACTTGATGCTTCAAATATGTTTAAACCAGCATTGGCAAGAGGTGAAATTCAATGTATAGGTGCAACTACACTAGATGAATATCGCCAATATATTGAAAAAGATGGTGCTCTCGAAAGACGTTTCCAAAAAGTAATTGTGGAACCAACATCTGTGCCTGAAACAATCACCATTTTGAACAACATCAAAAACAAATATGAAGATCACCACAATGTGATTTATACTCCCGAAGCTATCGAAGCTTGCGTAAAACTAACTGACAGATACATGTCTGAGAGGTTTTTACCAGACAAAGCAATTGATGCTTTGGATGAAGCTGGTTCTAGAGTACACATTACAAATATCGATGTTCCTAAACAAATTCTAGATTTAGAACGTCAATTGGAAGAGGTTCGCGAATTGAAAAATTCTGTTGTAAAAAGACAGAAATATGAAGAAGCAGCAAAACTTCGTGATGATGAAAAGAAATTAGAAAAAGACCTAGCAATAGCACAAGAACAATGGGAAGAAGATTCTAAAAACAATAGAATTAGAGTTACCGAAGACAATGTTGCTGATGTTGTATCGATGATGACAGGAATTCCTGTGAATAGAATAGCGCAAACCGAAAGCAACAAATTAGCCTCTTTACCAGATTTGATTAAAGGCAAAGTTATTGGTCAAGATGAAGCTGTAATGAAGATTGCTCGCTCTATACAAAGAAATCGCGCAGGACTAAAAGATCCAAACAAACCAATAGGTTCTTTTATTTTCCTAGGTCAAACAGGTGTTGGAAAAACCCAATTGGCAAAAGTTATTGCTCGAGAACTTTTTGACTCCGAAGATGCATTGGTTCGCATAGACATGAGTGAATATATGGAAAAATTTGCTATTTCTAGACTTATCGGTGCACCTCCAGGTTATGTAGGTTATGAAGAAGGCGGACAATTGACAGAAAAAGTTAGAAGAAAACCATATTGTGTAGTTCTTTTAGATGAAATTGAAAAAGCGCATCCAGATGTTTTCAACATGCTGTTACAAGTGCTCGATGATGGATACTTAACTGATAGTTTGGGTAGAAAAATAGATTTTAAAAATACCATCATCATCATGACTTCAAATGTTGGTGCTCGTCAGCTAAAAGACTTTGGTCAAGGTGTAGGTTTTGGAACTGCCGCAAAAGTAGCACAGGCAGATGAACACTCAAAAAGCGTTGTTGAAAATGCCTTGAAGAAAACTTTTGCTCCAGAATTCCTTAACAGAATTGATGATGTAATTGTCTTTAATCCTTTAGAAAAAGAACATATTGATTTAATCATCGAAATCGAACTAAAAAAACTGTATGCTCGAATTGCCGAATTAGGTTATACACTAATTTTAACCGATAAAGCAAAAGCATTTATTGCAGAAAAAGGTTTTGATAAGCAATTTGGCGCTAGACCTTTAAAACGTGCAATTCAAAAATATGTTGAAGATGCATTAGCTGAAGAAATAATTACCTCAAAAATTGCCTCTGGCGATGAAATTGTAATGGATTTAGACGATACTTCACAAGAATTGACTATCAAAGTTAAAAAAGAAGAAAAACCAACGAAATAATTCGTCAACAAATTAAAACGACCACGAAAACACAGCAAAAAATTATTAATTTAGTGTTTTCGTGGTTTTTTATTTTATAAAATGAAACAAAGCAAAATAATACTAGGTTCAGAAGAATGGTGTTCATTACCAGAACTGGGCATTCCAGCTATCAAGGCTCGTGTAGATTCTGGTGCAAAAACATCTGCTCTCCATGCTGTAAACATTGCTCCTTTTATCAAAGAAGGTGAAAACTGGGTACGATTTGACATAAATCCTATTCAAAAAAATGAAAAAACAATCATCCATTGTGAAGCGAAGCTTATAGACAAACGAATAGTAAAAAGTTCAAGTGGCTATCGCGAACAACGATTTGTAATCCAAACTCAACTAGAAATTGGCAATGAAATTTGGGCAATTGAAATGACGCTTACAAATCGAGATTCTATGGGATTTCGAATGCTGCTTGGTAGAGAAGCAATGAGCGGAAGAACTCTTGTAGATCCGGAAGAAAAATACGTTTTGGGGCAACCTTCAATAGAAAATTTGAAAGAACTCTATAAAAACGCTTCAGCAAAAAAAACAGGACTTAGAATTGGTCTTCTTGCCAGCAACCCAAGTCTGTATAGCAATCGTAGAATAATGGAAGCTGGTGAAGCAAGAGGTCACGAAATGCATTTTTTGAACATTAAAGAATGCTACATGAAACTCGATGCAGATAAACCCGAAATTCATTATCGCGGTGGTAAAGTTTTAGACAATTTTGATGCTATTATTCCTCGAATCAGGCCAAGTATAACCTTTTATGGCTGTGCGCTAACCAGGCAGTTTGAAGCCATGAAAGTGTTTTGTTTGAACTCTGCAATGGCAATAACACAATCCAGAGACAAATTGTATTCCCTTCAGTTATTGCTACACAATGGTGTTGATATACCCACAACAGGTTTTGCTAATTCGCCATTAGATACAGACGATTTAATAAAAATGGTTGGCGGAACACCTTTAATTGTAAAACTTCTTGAAGGAACTCAAGGAAAAGGTGTTGTATTAGCAGAAACAAAAAAAGCGGCAGAATCTGTAATCAATGCATTCAAAAGTCTGAATGCCAACATACTTGTTCAAGAGTTTATCAAGGAAGCTAATGGAAAGGATTTGCGCCTTTTTGTCGTTGATGGCAAAGTTGTGGCCGCAATACAGCGAGAAGCAGCTGCGGGAGAATTTCGTGCAAACATACACATGGGCGGAACTGCATCAGTAATAAAACCTACTGTTGAAGAAAAGAAAATCGCCATCAAAGCTGCAAAAGCAATGGATTTAAAAGTAGCTGGAGTTGATATTATCCGTTCTTCAAAAGGACCATTGTTACTTGAGGTTAATTCTTCGCCTGGATTAGAAGGTATTGAAGGTGCAACCCATAAAGACATTGCTGGAGAAATGATAAAAGCAATCGAAAAAAACTTCAAGCTTCATGAATGAATATCTTGACATAGTAATTCGTAGCGTAAGCGTTTATCTTTTTATGATACTAGCTCTACGCATTTTTGGTAAAAAAGAATTATCACAACTCAACACCGCCGATGTTATTTTGATATTACTCATCAGTAATTCGGTTCAAAACGCCATGGTTGGAAGTAACTCGTCTTTGCTTGGTGGAATTGTAGCTGCAATAGCATTGTTTTGTATAAATTTTATTTTCAAAAAGATAATGCTTTCATCTAAAACCATTAAAGAATTTGTTCAAGACAAACCCGAAATACTCATCCACAATGGAAAAATAGAATTTAAAGCTTTGGCAAAAGTTGGGATAACCGATGATGAACTAAAAGAAGCCATGAGAGAACACGGCGTAGAATTTTATAAAGATGTAAAACTCGCCATGCTCGAAATAGATGGAAATATTAGCATCATATCGTTTGACAATTTGAAACAATCACATCATAAGAGAAGAATTCACAAAACATTGGGCAACAATAATAATTAATGTATGAACAAAAACAGATTAGAAGCTTTTAGCGACGGAGTTTTAGCAATTATTATAACGATTATGGTTTTGGAGTTTAAAATTCCAAAAACAGCCTCTTTTTTAGCGTTAAAACCATTGTTGCCAATCTTTTTGAGTTATATTTTGAGTTTCATCTACGTTGGAATTTACTGGAACAATCATCATCACATGATGCACACGGTAAAAAAAGTGAACGGCAAAATCCTTTGGGCAAATTTACACTTACTCTTTTGGTTATCACTAATTCCTTTTGCCACAGCTTGGATTGGAGAACATCACTTTGCTCCTTTCCCAATGCTTATTTACGGATTTATATTGCTTTTTTGCGCCATTGCATATACCATTCTTCAACTTCAAATTATAAAAAAACATGGTGACGACTCTGAGCTTTCAAAAGCGATTGGGAAAGATTACAAAGGAAAAGCGTCGTTGATATTATATGTTATTGCTATACTTTCTACCTATTATCATGAAGCTTTTTCGGCTGTGATTTATAGTTTGGTAGCACTAATGTGGTTAGTTCCCGATAAACGTATTGAAAAATTATTTGACTAATAACATGAACACACTATCACAAATAATTGTTGGATTTATAGCCATTTTACACATTTATATTCTATGGCTCGAAATGTTTGCATGGACAACGCGTGCCAAAAAAGTCTTTAAAACCATACCCGAAGAACAATTTGAAAAAACTAAAGTTCTTGCAGCTAACCAAGGTTTATACAATGGTTTTCTGGCTGCTGGTTTGGTTTGGTCGTTATTGATAACCGATGCTACTTGGAGCAAAAATGTTGCTTTGTTCTTTTTGGGATGCGTTCTAGTAGCAGGAATATATGGCGCCATGACAGCTTCCAAAAGAATATTTTTTGTACAAGCTGTTCCAGCGATTTTGGGGATTTTGAGTTTGGTTGTCTAATCTTTTTATTATTTTAAAATGCTAAAAAAATCTATTTGGATAAAATACTTTGTATTCGTGGGTCTATTATTTAATTTAAAAGTTTATTCTCAAGAAATTAAATTTAAAAACAGTTACTTTAAAAGTTGTATTTTAAATAAATATCCTGAAATTGATTATGATAAAAACGGTGAAATAAATCAACTCGAAGCAGATAAAGTTTTGAAATTAAGTTTAATGAAACTAGGTATTGAAAATGTAGAAGATTTAAAATATTTCAAAAACTTAAAACATTTATCTCTAACGGATAACAAAATATATGATTTTAAAC
>NZ_BMIM01000017.1 GCF_014642275.1 Flavobacterium lutivivi | reverse complement strand
GGCTCACCTCTTCCCATTCCGAACAGAGAAGTTAAGCCCGACTGCGCAGATGGTACTGCATTTTGTGGGAGAGTATGTCGCCGCCTTTTTTATAAAGAGCCTATCTAATTAGATAGGCTCTTTTTTTTTAAGGTTAGTATAAAAAAAACACCTCATTTAGAGGTGTATCTTTTTATAAAGTATTTTTTATTTAGCCATTTTTGTGCATTAACAAAAGCTTGTATCCATGGTGTTATAATATATTTTTTTTCACTGAAAGGGAAATAAGCCCAATTCCACGAAAAAATAGATCTTTCAATGTGAGGCATCATAACAAGATGTCTGCCAGTTCTATCACACATTATGGCAGTATCGTAGTCTGAACCATTTGGGTTTGCTGGATAATTTTCATATCGATACTTTCCAATAATATTGTATTCATTTTCATTATAAGGTAATTTGAACTTTCCTTCGCCGTGAGAAATCCACACTCCAAGTATTGAGTTTTCAAGACTTTGCATCATGATTGAATTGTTTTTATTGATTTTTACGGAAACGAAAGAACTTTCATGTTTTTGACTATCATTATGTTCCATTTTTCCATGAATTTCATGTTCTGGATTAATCAATTCTAATTCCATAAATAATTGACAACCGTTACAAATACCTATTGATAATGTATCTTCTCTGTTGAAGAAATTTTTTAATGCTTGATTTGCTTTTTCATTATATTTGAATGAACCTGCCCATCCTTTTGCTGATCCTAAAACATCAGAATTAGAAAATCCTCCAACAGCTGCTATAAGTTGTACATCTTCTAAATTTTCTTTACCTGAAATTAAATCAGTCATGTGAATGTCTTTAACATCAAAACCAGCAAGATAAAGCGCATTTGCCATCTCTCTTTCTGAATTACTTCCTTTTTCTCTAATAATTGCTGCTTTTGGTCTTTTGTCAGTATTAATTATAGGTATTTCACCTGTGAAATTTTCTGGAAATTTAAAAATTAAAGGCTGATTTTTGTAATTTTCAAAACGTTCATCCGCTTTATTATTTTTTGATTGTTTTTTATCTAGTAAATATGAAGTCTCAAACCAAATATCTCTATATTTTGAAATATTAAAATCTAATTCATTAATTTTTAAACTATTTGAGTTTGTAACTTTTCCTATTTTATGAAAGCTAACTTTATTTAAGTTTAAGTAATTTTCAAAAGTTTGGTCATCATTTGCTTGAAGAACTAAGCCGATGTTTTCAGAAAGTAATATTTTTATTAAATCTTTTTCTTTAAAATCTGAAAAATCGATAATTGCTCCAAGATTATTATCAGCAAAACACATTTCTAATAATGTAGTAATTAGACCACCACTTCCAATGTCATGACCAGAAGCAATTTGCCTGTTTTTGATTAATTCTTGAACGGTATTAAAAGCGTTTTTGAAGAATTCTGCTGAAGTAATTGTTGGTGTTTCATTACCTATTTTATTTAGAATTTGCCCAAACGAACTTCCTCCTAGCTTAAAATTATCTTGAGATAAATTGATGTAATAAATAGAACCTTTATTCCTTTGCAAAACAGGTTCAACAACTTTTGTAATATTTGAACAGTTACCACTAGCCGAAATAATAACTGTTCCTGGAGCTATAACTTCTTCGTTAGGATATTTTTGTTTCATTGAAAGTGAATCTTTTCCAGTTGGAATATTAATTCCAAGTTCAATAGAAAAATTTGAAGCTTCTTCCACTGCCTCATATAATTTTGCATCCTCGCCTTCATTTTTACAAGCCCACATCCAGTTTGCTGAAAGAGAAACGCTATTTAATCCATTTTTTAATGGAGCAAATACAATATTCGAAAGTGCTTCTCCAATCGCATTTCTTGAGCCTGCTTTTGGGTCTATTAATGCGGATATAGGTGAATGACCTATCGAGGTTGCTATGCCTTCTTTTCCTTTAAAATCTAATGCCATTACACCTACATTGTTTAGAGGCAATTGAATTGGTCCAACGCATTGTTGTTTTGCAACTTTTCCTCCAACACATCTATCAACTTTATTTGTTAGCCAATCCTTGCAGGCAACAGCTTCAAGCTTTAGAACTTTTTCAACATATTCATAAATTAATTCTTGAGAATATGATATATCATTAAAATTTGATGTTTTAGAATTATCGCTCATAATTACTTTTGGTGAACTCCCAAACATATCGTCTAGCAATAAATCCATTGGTTTTAATCCTGAAGTTTGGCTTTGGAATGTAAACCTTTTATTATCTGTAACTTCACCAACAACATAAAAAGGCGCTCTTTCTCTTTCAGCTATTTTTTCTAGTCTATCCAAATCTTTTTCGCTGATTATTAGCCCAATTCTTTCTTGTGATTCGTTTCCAATAATTTCTTTAGCTGAAAGAGTAGGATCACCAATAGGAAGCTTGTCTAAATCGATTAATCCGCCAGTTGTTTCAACCAGTTCTGACAAACAATTCAAATGACCACCTGCTCCATGATCATGTATTGAAATAATGGGGTTTTCAGAACTTTCCACCAATGCTCTGATGACATTAGCAACTCTTTTTTGCATTTCAGGATTTGAACGTTGAATTGCATTTAACTCGATACCGCTTCCAAACTCACCAGTATCTGCTGAGGAAACTGCAGCTCCGCCCATTCCTATTCTATAATTTTCACCTCCTAGAACAACAATTTTATCTCCTTTTTTAGGTGTAAGTTTTTTGGATTGCTCTTTTTTTCCATACCCAATTCCTCCAGCAAGCATGATTACTTTATCGAAAGCTATTTTTTTATTAGCTTCCTCGTGCTCAAAGGTTAATACAGAACCAGTAATTAATGGTTGTCCAAATTTATTTCCAAAATCTGAAGCACCATTTGAAGCTTTAATCAAAATATCCATAGGTGTTTGATAGAGCCATTTTCGTTCTTCAATTTGCTTTTCCCAAGGACGATTATCTGATAATCGTGAATATGAAGTCATATAAACAGCAGTTCCAGCAAGTGGTAATGAGCCTTGTCCGCCAGCTAATCTATCTCTGATCTCTCCTCCAGAACCTGTAGCAGCACCATTGAACGGTTCTACTGTTGTTGGAAAATTATGTGTTTCAGCTTTTAATGAAATAACAGAATCGAATTCAGTTTCTTCATAATAATCTGCTTTTTCACCAGACTTTGGAGCAAATTGTGTAACTCTTGGTCCATTAATAAAAGCGACATTATCTTTATATGCTGAAACAATCTCGTTTGGATTTTTTTCAGAGGTTTTTTTTATCAATTTAAAAAGAGATGATTCTTTTTCTTCTCCATCAATAATAAATTTTCCATTAAAAATTTTATGACGGCAATGTTCGGAATTAACTTGTGAAAATCCAAAAACTTCAGAGTCCGTTAGTTTTCTATTTAATTTAATGGATAATTTTTCTAAATAATCGATTTCCTCAATACTTAATGCTAAACCTTCTTTGTTATTATACTCAGCGATATCGTCTATTTCGAGTATAGGTTCAGGTTTTATATTCAAAGTGAACACTTCTTGATTTATACCTTTATATTTTTGAAACAACATTGGGTCAAAATCAACAAAATTTTCATTGCATCTTTTAAACTCTTCAATTCTTGTAATGCCTACAATGCCCATGTTCTGGGTAATTTCAACTGCATTTGTACTCCAAGGAGTAATCATTGAAGCTCTTGGACCAACAAAAAAATCCGTCAAAACGGATTTTTCAATTTTATTTACATCGCCAAAAAGCCAGTTTAATTTTGAGATTGTTTCTGATGAGAGTTCATTATGAGATTGAACTATAAATACAAGACTTGTTTCGTCTCCGAAAAAATGAATCATTGTGTAAAAATTAGTTGTTGTTGTTTGCGCAAATTTATTTCAATTTATTTTGGTTTCAAAACATATTAAAAAGAAAAAGACCGAAAATTATCGGTCTTTGGGTATTACTTTTTTTTCATTAAAATTTCCATGCATTTAAACTCTTTGCCATCATATCCGGTATCATACATTTCTACTTTTTGAGTTTTATCATCGATTATTGTCACTGTTTCTCTAGTTGTTTTTTTCTTTTTTGTAACTGGATCAACAACTTCGCCACTCATTTTATATGTTTTTGATGTATCATCATAACTTCCTCTCATTACCATTATTCCTGTTCCCATGTTATCAATCCATGTTGAAACATATTCTTTTGCAGCATTATCATAGGCTAATGTTCCTCTTCCTTCAAAAGGCATTCCCATAAAATCTCCTTTATGAATCATTTCTTGGTATCTTCCTCCCAAAATCATTTTTACATCAGCTGTTGCAGTACTTTTTGTTGGAGGCATATCTGCACTTTGCCACATTGATATTTCTTCTGTCCAAGTTCCAGTATCAGCAGATAGTTTTTTATGAACATCATTAGGTGTCATGAATTCATTCCATGCTTTGCTTATGGTTGCAGAATCTGGAATTGTTGCCATTTCTTCTTTTACAGTATCAGTGGCTTTTGTTTCAATAGTCTTTTCTGTTTCTTCTTTTTTACACGAAACAGATGCAACTGCTAGCGATAATAATAAGAGTTTGATTTTCATAATTTTACATTTAATGGTTTGTATTGTAAAGTTATGAAAAAATTAATTACTTGGAAATACAATGTGTTGATAAGCACCAATATCGACTTTTCCAGAAGTGCTATTTCTTGTTGCTCCAGTTATATCTGAAGTAATTCCAATATCATTTCCAAAGTTTATCGCATCTGATTCTTCACCAATAACCAATTTGTTGTTTTCTAGGTCATAGAAATCTGTTTTTCCATTTTTTATGATATTTTCAGAATCTGATATGAAATCATAAATGCTGTTATTTATGTTTCCAAATTTTATTTGACACTTGCTAAAGTTTGTATTCCACTGTTTTGTTGTATCTGTGCTTTTGTCTAACGATAATTCATAAGTATTTGAACCAAAAATTATGCAATTGACAAAATCAGCCTGTTCCAAATCATAGGCAACTTGTTGATTGTTTTCATCACGATAATAATTGTTCACAACAACAGACACTTGTTTTGAACTAGGCCAATTATTATTGAACGTACAGTGTTTAAACTCATAATTTCCACCAAGAGTACAGGCTAAAGAAGCAACTCCGCCATAGTTAATAGCGATGTTTTCACCTTTTATTTTTGCTGTCTTGGCATAAATACCAATATTGGAACTGTTATAAATCTGGGTGTTTTTGATGGTCATATAATTCCCGTCGTTATGATCTATCAATAATCCAATGGTAGCATTTTTTATTGTTAGGTTTTTAATTTCATTTCCTGTGCTACCATCTGTTAACCAAATAGTTCCCCATTGTCCTGGAACATCTGAAAATCCGGGTTCTAGTCTATCACCTTCAAAAATTACTTCGTTTTCAAGAGCTAATGTGGTTGATGTTTGTCCGTTAACTTTTAAACTTCCACCGTTACCAATAATTAAGCCACTACTATCATGGAAATGTATCCTTGCTCCAGGCATTACATTTAGTGTTTTTCCATTGGGAACAGCTGCATAACCATAAACTACATAAGGTTTATCATTTCCCCATATATATTCATTTCCGTTCACTGGGTCGTTTTCATCAAGGTAAAACCCATATATTTCATCATCGCCTATGGGTAATGTTTCTGTTGTTCCGTCATCAAATCTTTTTGGATATAGAAAATAAGCATCTTGAATAAGTGTAACTAATTCTACTTTTTGTTGATTGCTTCCATCGTCAAAAAGTATTTGATCTGTATAAAGAAAATCTGTTGGATTAGCATCAGCAACATCAGCAGTTACCTCAATAAAGACATACATACTGTCTTTTGCCAAAAGCTCTACATCATGAAAAATACGATTGTTTTCCCCAGTCATTCCATCTACAGTAATTCTATATTTCGATTCCAAGCCTTTGCCTAATCGAATAGTTGGAATTTTAATGTCTTTATTACTCTTGTTGTAAACCTTTAGAGTATAGGTGCTTGAGCCTATATTTGTAAAAACAGTGTCGAGATAAACAGTGTCTTTAGAAAATTTCAACTCTCCGTTACTTGGTTCAAAATCAAAATCTTTTCTACAAGAAGTGAGTGATAAAACAGATATTGAAATGAGTAAAACAATTAAATAGCGCATTTTTTTAATTTTTGTAAATGTATAAATAAAAATTAGTACTGTTTTATTAAAACGTTTTTAAAGGGTTTTTAGTATTTCATTTTATCATTTAGATAAGTTGTGGTAAATTTACATCAAAATAGTTTATGCAATTCGATAAAGAAAAAGTTTTAGAACACTGCAATAATTGGTGCAGAAATACGCTAATGGACACATTAGAAATTGAATATATTGATGCTGGGGAAGATTTTTTAACAGCAAAAATGCCTGTAAATAGTAGAGTTCATCAACCTATGGGTTTGTTGCATGGCGGAGCATCGGCAGCTTTAGCAGAAAGTGTAGGTAGTGCAGCATCAATAATGTTTATTAATCCTGAAAAGCAAGAAGTTAGAGGTATTGAAATTTCTGCCAATCATTTAAAAAGCAAAAGAGAAGGCACCATTTATGGAACAGCAAGAATTGTTCATCAAGGAAGAAGTATTCATCTTTGGGAAATAAAAATTACTGATGAAAAAGGTTCATTAATATCGTTGTGTAAATTGACCAATATGATTTTGCCAAGAAGATAAAATGACAGATTTATTTATAAAAGTAAAAACACATTTAGAGCAAGGATTGCCTTTTGTGCTTTTTTCTAAACCAAATGCTGAGAGAACTATTGGAATGTTTCAGCGAAACGACCATCTTTATTTCCTAGATAGTTTTGAAGAAAAAGGTTTTGCTTTTGCTCCATTCGATGCAGATGAAATTCCCTACATTCCTCTTGAACATTCTGATATTTATGTAGAGAAAAATCATTTGAAAAAGCACTATTTAGACAACACTTTTTTGTGTCCAGATTATAATTATGGTAAAGATTTTTTTGAAGAGTTAGTAAATAAAGCTACCGAAGTACTAGATGACAAAGGTTTTTTTAAAGTTGTAGTTTCTAGAAAAGAAGAAATTGAAATTGGTGAGTTAGCTATTGAAGATATTTTTAAAAAAATGCTTCAATTATATCCTTCAGCGTTTAAATATTTTTTTTATCACCCAAAAATTGGCTCATGGTTTGGAGCTTCGCCAGAACAGCTACTAAAAACGGATGGGACAAAAATGGCAACAGTAGCATTAGCAGGAACACAGCTTGCTGCTAGTACAGAAAAGGTGACTTGGTCTGATAAAGAAATTAAAGAGCAACAATTGGTAACAGATTTTATTATAAATCACATTGAGGATTTTGTTAAAGATGTAACGATATCAACTCCTTACACGCAAAAAGCTGGAAACCTTTATCATATTAAAACAGATATTTCGGCACATTTGAAAACAAAAAAATCTTTGAAAAACATTATTCTTTCATTACACCCAACATCTGCTGTATGCGGTTTGCCAAAAGCAATTGCTAAAGATTTTATTATTAAAAATGAAGAATATAATCGAGAATATTATTCTGGTTTTTTGGGTGAATTAAATATAGAATTAGATACTTTTAGAACTCAAAAAACAGATTTATTTGTCAATCTTCGTTGTGCCAAATTAAAAAAAGGCAAAGTAGATATTTTTGTGGGTTGTGGGATAACAAAAGAGAGTAATCCTCATGCTGAATACATAGAAACGGCAAATAAAGCGATGACAATAAAAAAAATATTATTTTAAAATGAAATTAGATATACTTGCTTTCGGTGCGCATCCTGATGATGTAGAATTGGGCTGTAGTGGTACAATTGCCAAAGAAGTTTCTTTAGGGAAAAAAGTAGGCATTATTGATTTAACTCGTGGGGAATTAGGAACTCGTGGTAGTGTGCCAATAAGAGATAAAGAAGCTAAAAATGCTGCTGAAGTTTTAGGTGTTTCTGTTCGAGAAAACCTGAATATGCGAGATGGTTTTTTTGTAAATGATGAACAACATCAGCTCGAAATAATAAAAAGGATAAGAAAATACAAACCCGAAATAGTTCTTTGTAATGCAATAGATGATAGACACATAGATCATGGAAAAGGAAGTAAATTGGTTTCTGATGCATGCTTTCTATCAGGTTTAAGAAAGATTGAAACAATGTTTGAAGGCATTGAGCAAGAATGTTGGAGACCAAAAGTGGTATATCATTATATTCAGTGGAAAAATATTGAGCCAGATTTTGTTGTTGATATTTCAAATTTTATTGAGAAAAAAACAGCCGCAATTATGTCCTATTCATCTCAATTTTACTCAGAAAACACGAATGAACCTATAACTCCAATTGCTACCAAAAACTTTTTGGAAAGCATACACTATCGTTCACAGGATTTAGGAAGATTGGTAGGAGTTGAATATGCCGAAGGATTTACTGTTGAAAGATATGTAGCAGTCAATAGTTTAGGAGATTTAAAGTAAAAAATGTGAAATTATTTTTTGCAAGAAATAACTTTTGCACTATATTTGCACTCGCTTAACAAATGGTGATTGTAGCTCAGTTGGTTAGAGCGTCGGATTGTGGTTCCGAAGGTCGTGGGTTCGAGACCCATCATTCACCCAAAAAAAAGTCCCGAAATTTTCGGGACTTTTTTTTATTCTTTTTTATCTACTACAAGTTTATTTTCTCTATTAGCGATTTCCCATACTATTCCAAAAGCATATTTGGTTCTTTTACACAAAGCATCAAATTCAATTTTTTCTACGTCATCTGTAGGTTGATGATAATCGGAATGAGTTCCGTTGAATAAAAATACTGATGGAATGCCATTTTTTGCAAAATTGTAATGATCGGAACGGTAATAAAAACGATTTGGATCTTTTTTGTCATTGTATTTATAATCCAAAACTAGATTTACGTTTTTCTTATTTACCTCTTCACAGATGTTATATAAATCGCTCGATAAATAATCAGAACCAATTACATAAACATAATTATTGTCTTCATGAAATTCGTCTCTTCTACCTATCATATCAATATTAACATCAGCAACGGTATTTGCTAATGGATAAAGCGGATTTTCAGAATAAAATCTTGACCCATGAAGGCCATGTTCTTCACCAGTTACATGAAGAATAAGTACAGAACGTCTTGGTCCATTTCCTTCAGCTTTGGCTTTTTGTAATGCTTTTGCAATCTCCATAAGACCAACCGTTCCTGAACCATCATCATCTGCGCCATTGTAAATTTCTCCATTCTTTGTGCCAACATGGTCATAGTGAGCAGATAACACAACTATTTCATTCTTTTTATCTGTTCCTTCTATAAATACCCAAATATTCTCTGAATCGGGTAGATTTTCGTTATACTTTGCATTCAAAAATGAAGCTGGAATTTTTTGATAATAATCTTCAGTAATTGGAGGATGGGAAACATTGTTGTTTTTGTAAAAATTGACAATATATTCTCCTGCCTTTTTCTGACCAGAACTTCCGGTATCTCTTCCTTGCATTTCATCGGAAGCAATAATAGTTAAATTGGTTTTTAAACTATTTTCAGTAATCAAGTTAGAGTAGAATGAGCTATCTTTTGCACTTGCAATTTTTTTATTCGTTCCACAGCTTGAAAGAACAAAAAGGCTTATTAAAAACAAGATTTTCTTCATAATTCTAATGAATATTTATAAATGAATAAAAAGCAATGCCTACTAGTATTAAGCTCAATATCAACATATTGATAAAAAACATAACCACTCCTTTCACAATAGTTACTATCCTTTTTTCGTTATAAAAACGGTGATGTGCAGGAAAGAAATAATAAAGAATATATATTATTAAAACCGTATTAAAAATATATTGAATGCCGTTCATTATAAAGTTGTCAAAATTATCAAAAATAAGATTGAATAATTCTAAAATCAACGATGCCAGCAACAGGAATGAAAAGTAGTGCAAAGTAAAAATTCCGTGATCAAAATAATACCATTTTCTTTTGTTTTGAAAAAGCCAAAGAATAAAGGCAAACAATGGCATATAGATAAACAATGCTTTGGGTATATTGTGAAAAAAAGTCTCTTTAAATCTTTCAAAAGCTTCTTCTTTGGTTTTTCCTTTTTTTGCCAAAAGTACTTTTTTGTGCAACCAGTATTTTAAAGCACTCATTTTCTGATTTGGCTTTTTAGATTTCTGCACAGAATCAAGTTCTTCAACAGATGAATAACCAAAATTCATATAATCATCACCATCATCTTTATCTGCTTTTTCTTTCGATTCTTTAATTGCTTTTTGAATTGAATCTGAAAACGTTTTTGAAATTTCGCCTTTTTTTTCTAAATCATTTATGATTACTTCTTCAGGATATATGCTGTCTTTTTTAGTTTCTGGTTTGCTTTGATAATACTCGTTTTTGGCTTTTGGTTTGGGATTATCATGCTCATTTTCTTCACTATCTGGTAATATTGAAAAGATGAAGAACGTCACAAAACTTATAAAAATGTAAAGTCTTATTGGAGCCAAATATGACATTCGTTTACCCGAAAGATATTCCTTTGTTAAAGATGCTGGCTTTAATATTAGGTTTCTAATTGTTTTCCAAAATGAATTCTCATAATGAGTTAAATCTTCAAAAAAGTGTACAAATAATTCATAAAATGTCTTGCGTGTATCACTGTTTTCTTGTCCACAATTGGGGCAATAGCGATTTTCAACCACATAGTTGCAGTTTAGACAAGTTTTATCTTCGCGTAGTTTGTGTTTCATGGGCTTATAATTAAAAGGTAAATCTATAAAATTATTCATAAATTTGGAACAAATAATGAAATTATGCAATCAAAAGCTATCACAGTTGATGAGTATATCAAAGATTTACCAGAAGACAGAAAAGAGGTTATTGAAAAAATAAGAAAAGTAATTTTAGATAATCTTCCAAAAGGTTTTGAAGAATCTATGGGCTATGGCATGATGGGATATGCAGTGCCGCATTCTATTTACCCCAAAGGATATCATTGCGACCCAAAAGCACCTTTACCTTTTATAGGATTGGCATCACAGAAAAACTTTATAGCTCTTTATCACATGGGGATTTATGCTGAACCTTCTTTGTTAGATTGGTTTGTGTCTGAATTTCCTAAGCATTCCAAGTCCAAACTCGATATGGGTAAAAGCTGTATCAGATTTAAGAAAATGAACGACATTCCATATGAATTAATCGGTCAATTAGCATCAAAAATGACTACCGAAGATTGGATTAATAAATATGAAAGTGCATTCTCAAAAAAATGATTGAAATAGTAAAATGTAAATCGGAAGATTTAGATATAGTTCAAAAAATAGCTTTTGAAACTTGGCCAATTTGCTATCAAAACATCATTTCGCAAGAGCAAATAAATTACATGCTCGATTTGATGTATAGTTTGAACTCTTTAAGAAATCAACTAACAGAAAAAAAACATGTTTTTATTCTAGCTAAGGAAGAAGAAAATTATGTTGGTTTTGCTTCTTTCGAGATAAATGCTGAGTTGAATAATACAAAATTGCACAAACTTTATGTACTACCCGAAATTCAAGGGAAAAGCATTGGAAAACAATTGATTAAATTTGTTGAGGATTGTGCTCTAGAAGAAGGTCAAGAGGCAGTTTTTTTGAACGTAAATAAAAACAATCCAGCCATAAGGTTCTATGAAAGAATGAATTATAAAGTATCTAACCAAATAGTTATCAATATCGGCAACGGATATGTTATGGATGATTATATTATGGAAAAAAAATTAGTTTAAAATATAGTTTGTGTGAATCAATACTTTATTCGAAACTTTACTACTTATCAAATTTGGTATCTTAACATCAAAATCATCAGCATTTATAAAGAAATCAGCCTTAAAAAAAATATTTTTCCCTATTCTTTTTAAAGTACCTGTAATACTTATGTTTTGAAGTTTACCGTGTAATTCAAGCGTTCCTTTTATTGTAAATTCTTTTTCTACTTCTGTAATTTTTTCTTTATCAAAATCCATTATTTTTCCTTTGAAAATTGATTTTGGATATCGTTCACTTTCGAGATAATTTTGATTGAAATGCTCCTCCATAAGTTCCAGCTTAAAATGAAGATTTTTAATTAGCAAAGAACTCTCAAAAGTTCCATTTTCTATATTTAGTTTACATGTAGCTTCATCAGATTTTGCTTTGACTTCTTCAAAGCCTGGTATCGATGCTTCAAAAGCAATATTGCCTTTCTTGGTAGAAAATATTTTTTGCCCAATAGTTATGTTGGAGAAGAGTAGAAGTAGGATTAGGGCAGATTTCATAATCAAAATAAGTTTGTCATAAAATTAATATATAAATTAGCTAAAATAAAATTCAATCGTCTTTTGGTAAACTATTGTCGATAAAAAGAAAAAGCATCTCAATTGAGATGCTTTTTCTTGAAAATATTTCATCAAAAACTATTTTTTCAAGAATTTTTGAGAATATTTTTTAGAGTTAGTATCTGTTGCCAAAAAGATATATTGACCAGTTGATAATTTAGATACATTGATAGCTTTGTTTACATCAGAAGTTTCAAAAATCATTTTTCCTGATAAATCAAAAATTTTGAATTCTTTAAATGAAATAGGTTGGTTTAGAGAATGAATATTGATTTCTGTTTCAGCAGGATTTGGATACAAACTAATCTCATTGCTATTGAATTGTTCGTTGCTTAATGTTGAACCTTCAACTACTGTGATTTTGCTATTTGAAGCAGGATTAGAAATTGTATCAATAATTCCTGAAGGCCATTTGATGATCATCTGAGTTATTTCGGTTTCTGAACCTATTCCAAAATGAGCGTTTAAAGTACTTTGGTGACTAAAACCGTTACCACTTTTTATTTCTCTAATTTGTTTTCCCCATGCACCATAAAGTTCAATTCTAGCGCCAATCCCATTATAATTACTTTGAATACCATGAAGGTTTATTGTAATCCAATTATTGTTGTTAGGAGTATTGTAGTAAACATTACCTCCTGTTTGAACATCCAAAAATCCATCATTATTCAAATCTCCTATTCCACCTTCGCTGAAAGGTAAATCATACCCAGTAAATGTTCCATCGCCATCATTAATCCATAATTCTTTGCTGTTTTGCCATAGGAAATCCATCCATCCATCGTTATTAAAATCTGCTGCTTGTAGTTCCCATGAACCAACTTGAGCATCAATTCCGGTAGTAGAATAAATATCAGTAAAAGTTCCGTCACCATTGTTTCTATAAAACTTATTAGTGTCAGAAATATTAGAAAGCAAAATATCCATATCTCCATCATTATCATAATCCTCAATAGCAGAAGACCATGATTGTGAGCCATCATTTACACCTGCAGCTGCACCAGATTCAGTAAATGTTCCATTTCCGTTATTAAGGTAAAGTAAGTTAATTCTTTGAGGATCACCTACTAGAGCACCACCTCTACATTTCGAAAGATACATATCAAAATCACCATCATTATCAATATCAGACCATTGCGATTGATAATTTCCACCAACAGCTAAGGTTGGAAAAAACGAAATATCAAAAATTAAATTACCAGCACCATCGTTTCTGTAAGCATGACTTTGTGCTACATCATGACAAGCAAATAAATCTAAGTTTCCATCATTGTTAATGTCAACAAAGTTTGTTCTTTGAGTGAAGATATTTTGTGGATATGCAATTTCGGTATAACCAGTTCCAGTAGCATTCGCTTTGATAACCGCAACACGGCTTCCGCTACCAAATACTAAATCATTGAAACCGTTTTTGTCAAAATCACCTGAAGATATACTCCAACTAGGCATTGCTGTTAAACCAGGTAATGGATAGGAATTGCTATCAAAACCTCCAGTTGTTTTTTGCGATAGTACAGTCATTTGATTTGCTTGAACCGTTACTATATCATCAAGAAAATCACCATTCATATCGCTTACACAACATATAGTTGATGAAGATGTTATTGGGCTTGTTGTAAAATTTACTGGCGGAGCAACAACAGCTTGTTCACTCAATTGAAAATCAAATCCTGAACCATTCCATCTATTATCCCAAACAATATAATAGGTATTTCCTGCCAATGCTGTAAAACTCACAACAGATAAGTATGAAGGAGAATTAGTTTGTGTTGTACAAGCTATATTTCCAGAGTCATCATCAAATGCCACACAAGAAAAACCAGAACAAGTCCCACTGTAAATACTAATATATGTGTCTTTACAAGTGTTTACTGCTAAATCAGAAGTTATTGTTACTGTGTAGTTTTGACTAGGAGTATAGGAATACCAATTCGCCAAATTAGCATCAGAACTTGTACAGGTTGTCGTAGGAACTGAACCACTTAGAGCAGGAACAGTTGTTATTCCAGCAGTAACTGGTATTGCTGTTGCGCATGAGGTTTGTGCAATTGAAAATTGACAACCCAAAATCAAGATTAAAAAGGTAATTTTTTTCATTAATAGTTTATAGTTAATAGTTAGTTTGTTTTTAATGACAATTAGCAGGAAGCGAGTTTATCCAATCTTTAATTAATTGAACTCCTTCTGTGTGTATTGTTGTTCGGCCAATTATTGGCATCATTTGGCTTTCTTCATTAGTATTCATTCTGTAAACCATTACCGAATGTTCTGCATCACCAGCATTTATAATAAAAGGATGGTCTTGTACACTAAAAAGAGGTGTTAGACATACACCAAAAGTTAATAAATTGGTGTTTCCAAAATCAAATCTCTGTGGAACATAATCACAATGACCACCATCTCTGTGACAATGAGCACAATTCATATCTATATAGGATCTTGCTCTTAATTCAAGGGATTTGCTTGTATCTCGCCAATCGACAGTGGAGTAAATTTGTGAAGTTTCGGGAGTATCACTCGCCAAATATCCTACACTTTTCCATTTCGTAATTTGGTTCATTGCACCAGAAGTATAACTGAATACAGTATTTAAATTTTGAGGTTTTGGACCTATTGGAATAGTTATTTCTCCTGTATGGTTAGGATTTATCTTGTGACAAGTAATACATTCTGTTTGAGCTGGAACTTTGAAATTAACGTTTTTGGTAATGCTGTTTTCTATCCATGAAACAGGAACTATTAATCCATTGTCAGTAGTTTCTAATAAAGCGTCAGTTTGGCTTTCATTCCAAACATAAGTATAAGCTTTCCATCCATCGCTTTTTCTGATGAGTAATCTTGTTTCAACATTTTTTGAAATATTTCCAGGAATAACATTTTCATAAAAAAATGTCTTTACCAATACTGCACCAACCGGAAATTCAAATATGTTTTCATCTCCATTGTAAGTTGCATGTGTTCCTTCGGGCATCCAAACAAATCTTTTTTTATGGGCATAATCTGAAAATAATGCGCTTGCTGGCTCATATGGAAGAACATTCAACGATGGAACTTGGTCTTTTATATTTCCAACAAAAAAATGGTAGTCAGAAAGTTTTGGATAAGGAACTGTTGTTAAATCTACTGAAACAATTGGTAACGCATTTATGGTAACATTCGCTTCATTTGAAACGTTATTTTCTGCATCTTTTACGGTGTATTTTATAGCTGTTGGGTTTCCAACAAAAGTTGATAAAGGCGTAAAAGTTATTGTTCCAGTTGATGCGTTTACTTGCCAAGTTCCTTCGGCAGGAACAATTAGTTGATCTAGGGTTCCGTTAGAATTTGTGTCAGTTCCATTAACGATGCTGACTGAAGTTGGAACCACTTCGTCGCCAGTAGTATCGTTATCTAAAACAGGAATTTCAACAGCTGTTGTCAATGTACTATTTACTGTATCATCTGTTGCAACAGGTAAATCATCTATGGGCTGATAATCGTCTTCGTTGTCACAAGAAACAACTAAAAAGCTTGCTAATAATAAAAAGGTAAGCAGGTAATGTTTTTTCATAATTATATTTAGAAAACCAAAAATAATTATTTTTTTCAAAAAATAGTAGTTAAAGTATTGATTTTTAATCAAAAATTGATTTCAATCTAAATTATTGTGATTATAACTGAGGAATAATTTTGTTTTACTTACTAGAATCATCAATTAAATCGTCTTTGTTTGCTCTCAAAATGATATTCTCGGGCAAGGATTTTTTAGCTTTTGCCCCCATTTTTTTCAAGTTTTCGACTCTAGTGATTAAATTTCCACTGCCATCAACAAGTTTATTCATCGCTCCTTGATATTCCACTTTGGCTTCATCCATTTTTTTTCCAATCTTAATTAAATCGGAAACAAATCCTTCGAATTTATCATATAAAGCACCAGCTTGTCTTGCAATTTCTATAGCATTTTCTTGTTGTTTTTGATTAGTCCACATGCTATCAATTGTTCGCAAAGTTGCCAATAGAGTTGATGGAGTAACAATCACGATGTTTTTCTCGAATGCTCTGTTATAAAGTGAGCTATCTTCATTTAGCGCAAGCGCAAAAGCAGTTTCAATAGGTACAAAAAGCAAAACAAAATCAGGACTTTCCATTTGATACAAATCATGATAGTTTTTTTCGCTTAATTGCTCTACATGTCTTTTTAGGGAATTGAGATGTTCTTTTAAAAACTGAGGTTTTAGTTCTTCATTTTCTTCATTTACATATCGTTCATAAGCGGTCAAAGAAACTTTTGAATCAACAATCATTTTCTTTCCGTCGGGTAAATTAATAACCACATCAGGTTGAATTCTATTACCTTCTTCGGTAGTAAAGCTTTGCTGAACAAAATATTCTCTATCTTTTTCTAAACCAGATTTTTCCAAAACCCTTTCCAAAATTAATTCGCCCCAATTTCCTTGCATTTTGCTATCGCCTTTCAATGCTTTTGTGAGGTTTTCGGCTTCTTTAGAAATTTTAAGATTTTGGTCTTTCAAGTGTTGAAGTTGCTCTTTTAAAGCACTATGATAACCATGTGTTTCTTTTTGAGAATCTTCGACTTTCTTTTCAAAAAGTTGAATTTTATCTTGTAGTGGCGAAAGGATATTTTTTAGGTTTTCTTTGTTTTGCTCTGTAAACTTATTGGTTTTTTCTTCGAGTATTTTGTTGGCTAGATTTTCAAATTCTTTGGTAAATTTTTGTTGAAGTTGTTCCACTTCTTCTTTTTGCTCTTTGTTTCTTTCCCAAAGATTTTCAAAATCGGTTTCTTTTTTTGATAATTGAATCGCCAAAGCTTCTTTTTCGGTTCTGATAGCTTCGCGTTCTTGTATTGTTTGATTTAATTGCAATTTTAATTGTTCTATTTGTTGCAATAAACCTTTTACTTTTTCTTCTAATGAGGCTTTTTGGCTTTTTGAATTAGCAGAAAAAATAATTTTTCCAATGAAAATCCCAATCGATAAAGCTATAATAAAGGCAATGATAATCATTAAATTGTCGTTCATTCTACAAAAATTAATAGGGTTTAAAGATACATAGTTTCATTTGAAATCATTTCAGATGCTTGAAAAAATATTTTTTGGCATCGTTTTTGAAAATTCAAAAATTAGACAGAAAAAATTATATTTACCAAAAAATTAAACAAATAAGATCATGAAAAGAAAAATTACACTATTTACTTTTTTATTGTTATCCACATTATCGTTTTCACAACTTGGTCCAGTAGGTCATTTAACAATCTTCTCCGAAGATGGTGACAGATTTACACTAATACTGAATGGTGAAGTAATTAATGATACACCTCAAACAAACTTGAGAGTTGAAGATTTAAATCAGCCTTATTACAATGCAAAAATTAAATTTGAAGACAACTCTCTTGCTGATATCACTAAAAACAATCTTATGTTAACGGATGTTGATGGTGTTTTTGCAGATGTTACTTATAAAATAAAAAGAGACAAAAACAACAAAACAAAAATGAAGATGAATTATTTTTCATCTATTCCTGTAAGACCAGATTTTATTCCTCCAACAAATGTTCATGTTATTCATTATGGTGCACCAAGACCAGTTGCTGTTATTCAAGAACCAGTTAGAGGAGCAACACAAACGACAACTACAACAACTACTCAAACTGGAGGAACTAGCGTTGGAGTAGGTGTTAATGTTGGCGGTGTTAATATGGGGATTTCTATAAATGATAATATGGGCAATGGAGCTGTAACACAAACCACTACTACAACTACTACGCATACAGGAACAGTCGTTTCTCATGATGGGCATGATCATTATGAAGAACCCGTTAGAGGTTGTGGAGGAAGAACTTGTATGACGCCAGCCAACTTCAATGCTGCATTGGCAACTATCAAAAAACAAAGTTTTGAAGACACAAGGTTAAAAACAGCAAAACAAGTAATTAATGTTAACTGTTTGAATGTAGATCAAATCATGCAAATTGCTAATCTTTTCAGTTTTGAAGACAACAAGTTAGATTTTGCAAAATATGCTTATGACTATTGTACTGAACCAAGAAATTATTTTAAGTTAAATGGAATTTTTTCTTTCAGTAGTAATGTTGATGAATTGTCTGATTACGTGCAAAGTCGTCAGTAATATTTAAAATAAAATTAAACTAAGACCATTCATTTCGAATGGTCTTTTTTATTTTTGATAAAATTTTATTTAATGCATCGCCATTTTCTACTTCACAAGCCAAACGGTTATTTGTCGCAATTTATTTACGAAAAAAAGCGACACAAAAAGCTGTTAGGCGAACTATTTGATTTTCCCGAAAACACGATGGCAATTGGTCGATTGGACGAAGACAGCGAAGGTTTGCTTTTACTGACAACTGACGGAATGATGAGCGAAATCTTGAGAAGCAAAGCTATTGAAAAAGAATATTTTGCTCAAGTAGATGGAATTATCAATCAAGAAGCGGTCGAGCAATTGAAAAACGGTGTCGAAATTGGTTTCAAAGGCATTCGTTATACAACCAAAAAATGCGAATCAAAAATCATTAAAGAGTTGCCAACTTGCATTGGCGAAGGCAGAAGAATTCGGGATGAACGTCACGGACCAACTTCCTGGATTTCTATCACGTTAACCGAGGGAAAGTTTCGTCAAGTTAGAAAAATGACAGCAGCTGTTGGATTTCCTACACTTAGATTGGTTAGAATTCGAGTAGGAAACATACATTTGCAGAACTTAAAAGCTGGAGAAGTTTTAGAAGTTGAAAAGTTTTTTTAGTAATCTTGTCATTTCGACGAAGGAGAAATCACATAATAAGATTTAGTTGATGAGATTGCTCGTGCCTCGGAATCACAAAACAGTTATAATTTATGCTAAACATTGTTCTCGTTGAACCAGAAATTCCTAACAATACCGGAAACATTGGTCGGCTTTGCGTTGGCACCGAAAGTCGTTTGCACTTGATAAAACCGTATGGATTTGAAATTACCGATAAAAACCTTAAGCGTTCGGGTTTGGATTATTGGGTTCATTTGGATTGGCATGAATACAATAATGTAGAAGAATGGATAGCTCAAATTCCTGATAAATCAAGAGTTTTTTTGATGAGTTCGCATGCTTCAAAATCGATTTATGATGTAGAATATCAAGATGGTGATTGGTTGGTTTTTGGTAAAGAAAGTGTTGGTCTAAGTCAAGAAGTTTTGGCTCAGTTTGAAAATCATTTGAAAATTCCAATGTCAAACCTAATTAGAAGTTATAACATTGCGAATTCGGTAGCATTTGTAATTGGAGAAGCGAAAAGACAGTTGATGATTATAAAAAACGATAAAGATTGAATTCTTCATCCTTTTTTATAGCCATGATGATTTGTAAGCTATATATTTTGAAATATATAGTTTTTAATTCATTCTTTCATATGTACTAGTAATATCATTTATTGGGTTGTATAAAATTAGAATAGTATTTGTTAATTCAATAATAATTTTCTCAGTTCCATTAATAGTAACAATATCTCCGACTAGTGTATATTCTCCATAATATGGTGTTGAAGAACAATTAGCATTGTAATGATGCTCTATAAAGACATTTGTATTTTTAAATTCGATTGAATTTTTCCCACATCCGTAATCTTCTCCAAATGCCCATTTTCCTTTTAGATTTGGTGTATTTGATGAATTTGATGTGTCGTCATTATTACAGGAAATAGTTAATAAAACTAGTAGAAAAAGGATTACTGTTTGGTTTAAGTTTTTCATAATTTAAATTCTATAGTTATTGTCAAAGATATAATAATTTTCGACTTATAAGTCGAATTGAATTTACGTTTTTGAAATACCTGTTTATTTTCTTTGTTTAATGCAGAAACGGGTAGAAGAAATAGAAGTTGAATTAATTCAGAGAATATATAAATTATTCTTGTTGAAATTTAATGGAAATAATTCTGAATTTGCGAGAGCTACTCAATGTAGTGAAACTACTATTAGAAGAATATTTAGAAATGAACAAGGGATAACAGTTAATTTACTTTTAAGGATGTGTCATGTGTTAAATACTTCAGTTTCAGAAATATTTGATGGGCTTTTAATAAGAAAATAGATTTTAATAAATTATAAACTTTCCTTTTTCACTATCAAAAGTTATGGTTTGATCTTTAAAAAGCGAGTTGAAAATTCCTTTTGAAATCAAGTTACAAGGTTGATCTTGAACGATATTTTCTTCAGTCATGACAATCATTTCGTCACTAAGTTGAATGGCTAAATCAATATCATGTGTAGAAAAAAGAATGCATTTTTTGGTTTCTTGCGATAATTTTTTCAAAAGTTTAAAAACCGAAACTTTATGAAATAAATCCAAATGCGTTGTTGGTTCATCCAAAATAATAATCGAAGTTTCTTGTGCCAAAGCGCGTGCAATCATCACTTTTTGCAATTGTCCATCGCTTATTTCAAAATGTTTTTTATCGGCTAAATGTTCAATTTGAGTGAGTTTCATCACAGATTTTACTGTTGAAATATCTTCATCGGATAGTTTTCCAAGCCAATTGGTGTAAGGTTGTCTCCCTAAAGCGATCAATTCAAAAACGGTCAAATTACTTGGAGGCAATTTTTCGGTTAAAACCAAACTTAGATTTTGCGCAAGTTCCAGATTATCAAAAGAGTTTATATTTTTTTCGGCTAAAAAAACTTCACCTGAAATCGGTTTCTGAATTCCGGTTAAGGTTCGCAAAAGCGTAGATTTTCCTATTCCGTTGGCACCAACAAGCGTGATTAATTTACCCGAAGTCAATTCCAAATTCAAATTTTCAGCAATGGCAATGGTTTCCTTTTTGGTTTTGTAACCAATGGATAAATCGTGAGTTGCTATGATGGTTTCTTTTTTCAAAAAATCAAATGGTTTTTCGTTTTATAATCAACCAAATAACAATTGGTGCGCCAACCAATGACGTAATCGCATTAATCGGTAACGTAAAATCACTCATTGGCATTTGAGAAATTAAATCACAAAGTAACATGATTATTGAGCCAATTAAAATCGTTCCGATAAATAAAGTTTTATGATTACTGGTTTGAAATAGTAGCTTTGCTAGATGTGGTACAGCCAATCCAATAAAAGCAATAGGACCAACAAAAGCGGTAATGCTTCCGGTTAAAATACTGGTTGAAAGAATGATGATGTTTTGCGTTTTTTTGAAATTTAAACCCATACTTTTGGCGTAATTTTCTCCAAGCAATAATGCATCCAAAGGTTTCAAAGAAACGATGCTTAATAGTGTTCCAATAAAAATTGCAATCGATAGAAAACCAATATTTTGCCAACTGATATTGCCAATGTTTCCCATTGACCAAAAAGTGTATTTCTGTAATTGTTCTGCCGTACTGAAATAGGTTAAAATATTGACAATTGCACTCGTAAAACTACTAAACATCAATCCAACAATTAGTATCGACATTACATCTCGCAAGTATTTTGAAACCAAAACAATGAGCAATAAAACAAATAAACTTCCAATGCACGAAGCCAAAATTATTCCATAAGAAGAGATGAAAAATTGCGCAACAATTGAAGGCAGAAAACTTGAACCCAAAACCACAAATGCCACACCAAGACTTGAACCCGAACTTAATCCTAAAACATACGGACCAGCAAGCGGATTTCTGAAAAAAGTTTGCATCAACAATCCACTGACGGAAAGTGAAATTCCAACCAAAATTGCCGTAATTGCTTTAGGTAAACGATAATTGGTAATGATGTATTCCCAAGTTTCTTTTTCGACAGATGAACCCAAAATACTTTTTACCACTTCTTTAATCGGGATGGAAACTTGCCCGAAGGAAATGTTCAACAACAATGTCAAAACGAGTACTAATGACAAGGTTGTAAAAAGAATTGAATTTCTGATTTTCAACATTTTATTTCCATTGTTGTCATTTCGACGAAGGAGAAATCACATAATGATGAGATTCCTCGTGACTTGGAATGACAATTATTGTGTTTATTTTAATTTCTCAAAAAAGAAAGGTTCATAGCCAATCAATAATTCCGGATGCAAGATTTTTACCAAATCTTTCAACACAATATCAGGTCGATTTGGAGCCAATTCATAATACAATATGCCACCAGTTTTTCCTTTTTTTCGAGAGAACGAATATACGTTTTTGTTTTTAAATGCATCAAATTGCGCGTAATGCGGATTGGCATCAGTCATTTCTTTTAAACTAGAAAATTGTCCAGATGTAATCCATAAATCTGCTTTTTTTGCTTTTTCAAAAACGGTTTCAAAGGATAATGATAAACTTCCTGTGCCAGTCGTTTCCTTCCAAAGATAATTGGAATTTGCTTCTTTCAGCAATAAACTTCCCCAGCTTGTTCCTTTTGGTAAATACCATTTTCCTTCAAAAATATCTCCTGCTAAAACTGTTGGAGTAGAAGTAGCACGTTTCGCAATTTCAATAGTTCTTAGATAATCTTTTTCAATTTTAGAAAAAAGTTCATTTGCTTTTTTCTGTTTGGCAAAAATAGCTCCAAAAAATTTAATCCATTCGGCTTTTCCTAGTGGCGTTTCTTCATTCCAATCGCCGTTAAGCATTATTTTTAAACCGCTTTTTTGCAAATTATCCAATGTTGGATTGTTGTTATCAATGCCATAGCCAATGATGACATCGGGTTGCAAATCGAGTAAAACTTCAGTATTGAGCGATTGATTATTTCCAAGTTCTTTAATCTTTTTTTGTTCGATAAGCTTTCTAACTTTTTCAGAAGAAATATAATCCAAATTAGGAAAACCAATCAGTTTTTTTTCTTCATTAAGCATTTCCAATGACGGAATATGTGTGGTTGAGGTAACTACAATCCTTTTTATAGGAACATTTATAATTGGATTTTTAGTCAAACTATCAGGAACTTTCCCTTTTTTCTCCTTTAGTATGTAAGTATATGTTTTTGTAGCATTTGGCCAAGGATTTTTTACAGTAACGATACTAAAGCCATTATAATTTTCGATAGAAAAACCTTTAGCATATTTCACAGTATTTTTGGATGAAATGCTTTTTACAACTTTTGTTTCTTCTTTGCATTGAATGAAGAGGAGGCAAATGAATAATAGTTGCAAAAAGTATCTAGAAGGTTTCATCATTTTTTTTTGCAAAATTATAAGAATGATTGAACAAAATCATTTTAATGTAACATTTGATGCAAATCATTTTTGTATTACTACCGAAATTTGTGTAAAGCAAATGTTATGAGAGACAATTCAAATACGTTTATGTACATAGTTGGAGGAATTATTTTGCTCCATTTTTTGATTGGATTTGTGTGGTTGATTATCAAATTTTCTAAAAAGAAAGACGAAAAGTAAAATTTTCGTTTACTTTTGCACCCGAATTTTGGTTGCTTTTTTAAGTATTTAAAATCGCATTAAAAGGGAATTTGGTTAAAATCCAAAACTGTACCCGCAACTGTAAGCTATAGACGAGTTGTTAACTACATGTCATTGTTTGCCACGGCGAATGAGAAGACCAACAACATCGATGCAAGTCAGGAAACCTGCCTTTATTCATTGAGTAACAAACTTTCGGGAAAAAAGGTTTGGGTATGGGTAAATTCTATGCTTTTCTCCCAGTATTTTTAAATTATTGTTTAACTAAAAAATGAAAAAAACAGTAAAAATCAGTGCTTTTTTTGCATTGGTATCAACTTGTGTTTTGGCACAAGAACAAGATTCTATTAGTATCAACCCGCTGAAAGAAGTGGTGATTTCGGATACTAAATTTGCTCTCAAAAAAGAAAAATCAGGGAAAGTTATTGAAGTGATAACTGCAGAAGATTTAGCAAAAAAATCAGGACAAAGTTTAGCAACCGTTTTAAGCCAAGTTGCTGGCGTTGAAATCAATGGAAATCAATCGGCTAATGGAAAAAATTTGGGTTATTACATTCGTGGCGGAAAAAATCGTCAGGTGTTAATTTTAATTGATGGAATTCCAGTTACTGATGCTTCAGGAATTAACATTGAATATGATTTACGATTATTGCCTGTAGAACAAGTAGAGCGTATCGAAGTAATGAAAGGTGCGGCAAGTACGCTTTATGGAACTGGCGCAGCAACTGGAGTTATCAATATTACGTTGAAAAAATCGGCTAAGAAGGAAATTCAAGGAAATGCCTATGTAAATATTGGTTCCAATAACACTTCGGAAAACAAAAAATACAACGGACAAGATTTCAATCAAGGAATTTCGGTAAATGGCGAAATAAAAAAAGTGAATTATTTTGCCGGTTTCAATAGCACTGAAAGCAGCGGAATGTCGCAAATTGCTGAACCTGTTGGAACAAAATATGAAGAAGATCGTTTTTCTAGACAAAACGTAATTGCCAAATTGGGTTTCAAAGCCACAGAAAGATTGACGCTCGATTTTTTTGGAAATTATGATAAAATCAATGCAAACTATGATTTTGCTTTTGACAATACAGGTTTTAATGATACGAATATAAATACAACAACTTCTGAGCAAGTTCGTTTTGGGTTTTCACCAAAATATAAATACAAAAAAGGTGAATTTGTATTAAATTCAGGATTTACAAGGTTGAAACGTGATTATGATGAGTTGAGCACATGGACAAACACTGTTGACAACTCATTATACAAATCGAGAAGTGTGGTTTTGGATGCATTTAATAAGCATAATTTTAATAAAGAATTTGCGTTGATTTTGGGAACAAATTATCAGTTTCATGATATGATGAGCCAAACACCATTTTCAACAATTGAAAATGAAGCGGCAAAATTTGCTATTCTAGATGGATATACAACTTTGGTTTACAATTCAAGTTTTGGATTGAATGTAAATGCTGGTTTGCGCCTGAATAATCATAGTGAATATGGAAACAATCTAGTGTATAATTTTAATCCTTCGTTTAATTTTAAAACGAGTTTTCCGTTGAAAGTTTTGGCTTCATATAGTACAGCTTTCATCACGCCAAGTTTGTATCAATTGTATTCAGAATATGGAAATACAGAATTGACACCTGAAAAAAACAAAACTATTGAAGCTGGTTTTGAAACAGAATTGTTGAATAAAAAAGTGAAATTGAATGCTGTTGGTTTTTATCGAGATCAGAATAATGCGATAGATTTCTATTTTAATTCAACAACTTTTGAAAGCTTCTATATTAATATTGATGGTAAGAGCAAAGCAAAGGGTATTGAAACAGCTTTGTCTTTATTTTTGACAGAAAAAATAAATTTGAATGCTAATTACACATTTACACAAGTTGATAAAATATTGAATAGACTTATTCCAAAACACAAAGCCAGCGCAAACATTGATTTTCAGATAAATAAAAGAACTTTATTAAACTTGAACTATCAATATATCGACGCGAGAAAAGACGCTTTTTTCAACGGAAATACTTTTGTTGTTGATACCATCCAACTAGGTTCATATCAGTTGCTAAATGCTTTAGCGAAATATGAACTAATTCAAAATAGATTGACTGTATTTGGAACGGTAACCAATATTTTTAACGAAGAATTTGTTGAAAATGCGGGTTATTCCACACGAGGAAGAAACTTTAAGTTAGGAATAAATATTGTTTTATAAATAATAAAACGGCTTTCAATTTGAAAGCCGTTTTTATTTATCTTTCCACATACATTTCAGTTCTCAAAGGATTTACAGTTTTGCAATCTGCAAAGTCTCTTTTAGAAACATCATTAGAGACAGTAGCTTGTTTACCGCTTGCGGTTATCAAATTTATAGCTCTACTCAACAATGGTTCGCTCGGATTTCCTAAAACACCCATATCTTCGAACAGTTCTATATAAGTATTGGTTAAAGTTGGAGCTATACCAGTAGTGTAATCTCCAAAACCATTTTTATCTACAATTTTCAAAACAATGGGTTGCATGGCATATTTATGCGATGGATTTACATCCGTTTTGCCATAGGTAGGAGAATCATACAAAGTGACCGAACCTACATTTTTTCCAGTTGTTTTATCGCCAATCTGAATTACTTCTATATATGGTTTTAAACAATTGATTACTAATTCACTTGCAGAAGCAGTAGATTTTGAAGTTAAAACATATACTTTGTTTAGGTTTAAACCATTTAATCCAGAATAAAACTTATTGAGTAAACTAGCAGGATTATTGCTTTCATAATAGGCTTGTGCTTTTGCATTCCATTGTTGTTTTGCAAAAATTTGTCCAGAAAATTGCCCTGTAATCATACTTGCAAGTTTTGTTGCTGTATTAACTGAACCGCCAGAATTGTAACGTAAATCCAAAACCAAATCAGTTACATTTTGAGATATAAAATTCCCAAAGACATCATTTAATTGATTGTCATAGGCAGAATAGAAACCATTGTACATCAAATATCCAATGTTGTGAGTACCTTGATTGATAACGGTATTAATAAAAATTGGATTTTCCGCGAGTTCTGTTTTTGTTAATGTTACCGATTGTCCATTTGGAGTGATATTGCCACCATCATAATCGGCTAAATTTAGAGTATAAGTATCATCTGCTAATAATGTTCTGTAATTATCAACTGTCAATGGAATTCCGTTGATGGCATAAAAAATGTCACCACGTTGAATATCTTTTGTCGATGCATCTGAATTTGGAATTATATATCGAACCCAACCAAAAACCTCTGTATCACTTCCTGGTTTTAGTTTTATTCCATAATCGACACCATTGTTTTTAGTATTCCCAGTCAGAATTCCTTCGAGAACAGTATAATCGCTAAATATTACACTAAATCTATCGATAGTATTATCTACTCGAAGATGATTAAAAAGAGTAGTAGGCGAATCGTATGTTTTTAAAAAAGCATTCAATTCAGACTGATTAGAAAAACGATTGTCTGCTAGGTCAGGAACATCTGCTTGCCACAGATAATATAAATTCAACCCTTTCCACACAAAATCATTTACTTCCAATTCTGAAGGAACCAAGTTATCATCGTTATCTTCACAACTATTAAGAAGAGGGAAAAACATTAAAATCAAAAAGAAAAAAAACAGTTTTTTCATAGCAAAAATTTTGATTAAGAACGTAAATTTATAAAAGATTATTGTTGAAATAAAATTCTGTGTAACAAAACCTTTTGTTATTCGTCTTGATTATATAACCAAAACCAAACAATGAACCAAAAAGAGTTTATGCAACTTATTAATCCTTTTAAGGATAAAATCTTCAGGCTTGCTAAAAGATTATTAGTAAGCACTGAAGAAGCAGAAGATGCAACTCAGGAAGTTCTTGTAAAATTATGGTCAAAAAATGATAGCCTCGAGCAATTGAAGAGTGTAGAGGCAATGGCAATGACAATGACAAAAAATTATTGTTTAGACCAATTGAAATCTAAAAGAGCTGGAAATATGACTATTGTTCACAGTAATTATACAGATGGTTCAGCAGGATTACAAAAAAGGGTAGAGGACAACGATGCTTGGCGATGGGTAGAAAAAATTATCAATCAATTGCCAGAGCAGCAAAAACTGATAGTTCAAATGCGAGATATAGAAGAAATGGAGTTTGAAGAAATCAGTAAAATTATGGAAATGAACGAGCAAGCTATTAGAACGGCATTGTCTCGAGCAAGAAAAACGATTAGAGAAAATATGACAAAAACCAATAATTATGGCATTGGATAGAATAGAAATATTAATAGAAAAATATTTTGAAGGCGAAACAAGTATTGCCGAAGAAAAGGAATTGAAAAATTATTTTTCTTCATCAAATGTTGCGCAGCATTTGGAACAATATTCTGCCGTTTTCGGATATTATAAACAAGCAAAAAACGAACAATTAGCAACAACAATACCATTAAAATCTAAGAAACAATCTATTGTAGTGTGGTTATCTGTTGCAGCATCTGTTGTTGTTATGCTTGGAGTAGGTTTTACTTTTTATAAAAATAATTTGAATACTGAAATTCAAAATGTAGGCAAAGTAGATGATCCTGAAATAGCTTTCAGAGAAACTCAAAAAGCTCTCGATTTGGTTTCAAAACATTTGAATAAAGGAATAGAAAGTGTGAGCTACCTAAATGAATTTGAACAATCAAAAAACAAAATTTTTAAAATTAATTAATCAGAAATCATGAAATCAACAACTTACAAATACCAAAAAGAAAATTTTTCAACTATGAGTAAAAAGTTAATTCTAACATTAGTACTTTTTTTTACAACAAATATCTTCTTTGCTCAACAATCTGTTTTTGACAAGTTTGACGGGCAAGATGATGTTACCGCTGTAATAGTGAACAAAAAAATGTTTTCACTACTAAGTAAAATGGATGTAAAAGACAAAGAAACACAACTGTATGTGAACTTAATTAAAAAGCTTGATAACCTTAAAGTTTTTGTAACCTCAAACACTAAAAAAGCTCAAGAAATGAAAGCTGTTGCTGATAAATATTTGAAAACAGCCGCATTAGAAGAACTTATGAGAGTTAACGAAAAAGGGAAAAGTGTAAAAATCTACGTTAAGTCAGGAGCAACTGATTCGCAAGTAAAAGAATTGCTGATGTTTATAGAAGGTTCTGGCAAAGAAGAAACCGTTTTGATGTCGCTAACAGGAGATTTTGACCTAAACGAATTATCTGTTTTGACTGATAAAATGAACTTGCCTGGAGGTGATGATTTGAAAAAAGCGTCTAAAAAATAATCCTATGAAATGCCCATCGACAAAATTTGTAAATCCACCGAAGATGTTCAAAATGGGCATTACATCTTCCTTAATTTTAAATATTTTATACAGATGAAATCAATCGTTTATGCAATAGGTATATTGTTGTCTCTTGTTTTGTTTAGTTGTAACTCTGAACCAACACTTCAAAAATACTTTGTTGAACATTCCGAGAAAAAAGATTTTGTAGCCTTAGATGTTTCTTCAGGCGTGATAAATGTTGATAAAACAAAACTTTCGGCGGAGCAAAAAACTGCTTTAGAATCATTTGATAAAATGAATATATTAATCTTCAAAGAAGATGGCAAAAACGCTTCTCAGTATGAAAAGGAAAGTAAAGAAGTGGCTAAACTATTGAAAAGTAAAGATTATAGCGAGCTAATAAAAATAGGTTCAGGTAGCGATATGGCATCTATAAGCTTTGTAGGCAATGAAGATGATATAGATGAGTTTGTGCTATTTGCAAAAAAGAAAGATAACGGATTTGGTATTGTGAGAATTCTAGGAAACGATATGAATCCAAATAATATAATCAATATGATTTCGGTTTTGAAAGATTCTCAACTCAACATGGAACAACTCAAACCACTTCAAGACTTGATTAAAAAATAGGTTAGTTATAAAAATAAAGTCCCAATTTTGGGACTTTATTTTTTTTTGAAATATTTCAAAGGAACTACTAACATTCCAAAGCATTCTCCATCTTCTTTTCCAATGTGTTTGTGATGCATTTTGTGAGCTCTTCTAACGGCTTTAGCATATCTGTTATTGGCATTTCTAAAAAGCTTGAAACGCTGATGAATAAAAATATCATGAACCATAAAATAGGCTAAGCCATAGGCAAAAATCCCTAATCCAATAGCTAAACCAACGCTCAATATTTCGTATTTCCATAAAAGAAAAAATATTATGCTAACCACAGCATAAAAAATAAAAAAGGCATCGTTTCTTTCGAACCAAGAATCGTGATCTTTCTTGTGATGGTCAGCATGAAGATACCAAAGAAAACCGTGCATAATATACTTGTGACTAAACCAAGCCATGAATTCCATGATGCAAAAAGTCAATAAAAAAGCTACAACTTGAACTAACATAACTATAAAAGATTTAGTCTATAATTAACATAACACTTAGCCAAAAGGCCAATTTTTTCATAATCAGGAACTCTAATTCTTGAGTTTTTTATTTCGATTGAAGGTGTTTTTTTGAGCTTAGAAAGTAATTTTTTGTAATATACATAAGCAGTATAAACACCAAACTTAGCTTCTATAGGAAGTTTTAAAATACCTTGAAAACCTGCTTCAAAATCTTCTTCAATTTCTCTGATGATTTCTTTTTTTGAGTTTTCATCAAGAGCCGAAAGATTTGTATTAGGAAAATAAGTTCTATTCAAATTTTCATAATCAGCTTTTAAATCTCTCAAAAAATTAACTTTTTGGAAAGCTGAACCAAGCCTCATTGCTGATGTTTTTAGCTCTTCATATTTTTGATTATCTCCATCTACAAAAACTTTTAAACACATTAATCCCACAACATCAGCCGAACCATATATATAATCATTGTACTCATTTGTAGTTTCATAAACGCTTTTGTGCAAATCCATGCGCATGCTTTTCATGAAAGCTTTTATCAAATCGAGAGGGATATTATACTGATGAACAGTTTTTTGAAATGAGTTTAAAATTGGATTTAAACTGATTTTATGCTCTAATGATTCATACAATTCTTCCTCAAAAAGATTGAATAATGTGCTTTTGTCATATTCATGAAAAGTGTCAACTATTTCATCGGCAAATCTTACGAAACCATAAATATTATAAATGTCTTGGCGAATTTTTGGCGCAAGCATTTTGACCGCAGAAGAGAATGAAGTGCTGTAATTTTTGGTTACATTTTTGCTACATTCAAAGGAAATTTTGTCAAAAATTGATTTCATAGCAATTATTTTTTTTGAGATTTTACAATGAGTTCAGAAACTATTTTGCCCGAAATAATAGATGGCGGTACTCCAGGACCAGGAACTGTTAACTGTCCAGTAAAAAATAGGTTTTTTACTTTGGGACTTTTTAATTTAGGTCTTAGAAATGCGGTTTGTAAAAGTGTATTTGCAAGCCCATAGGCGTTTCCTTTGTATGAATTATAATCTTCAATAAAATCATTAACACAATATGATTGTTTAAAAACTATGTTTTTAGTCAATTTTTGATTAGTAAGTTTTTCTAAACGCTCAATTATTTTATTGAAATATGTTTCTCTAATTTCATCCGTATCTTCAATTCCTGGAGCAATAGGAATTAAAAATGTGGCGGCTTCATGATTTTCTGGAGCAAATGATTTATCAGTTATTGACGGAAAACTTGCGTAGAAAAGAGGTTCTTTTGGCCACTTTGGATTATCATATATTTCTTGGGCATGTTTTTCGAAATCAGTATCAAAAAACAGCATATGATGCTCAATGTTTTCTAACTTTTTATTGAAACCAACATAAAAAAGTAATGATGAAGGAGCAAAAGTTTTTTTGCTCCAATATTTTTCAGTGTAGTTTCTATACTCAATATCCAACAAAGTTTCTGAGTGATGATAATCAGCACCAGTTAAAACTATATCTGTTTTTATTTCTTCTCCATTGACCACAATTCCTGTGACAGTTTTATCCTTAACTAAGATTTTTTCTACTGATGCATCGGTCGCAAATTTCACATTCAGTTCCAGCGCCAATTGATGCATAGCTTCAACAACTTTATACATTCCACCTACTGGATGCCAAGTTCCTAAACCAAAATCGGCATGGTTCATAAAGTTATAAAATGAAGGCGTGTTTGACGGCTTTGCACCAAGAAAAAGTACCGGAAACTCAACAATTTGGCGTAAATTTTTATTTTTAAAAAGCCTTTTCGTGTCTTTAGAAATTGTACCAAAAAATTGGTCAATTTTAGTTACAGTATCTAGTGTTATTAATTCGGTGATAGAATTTCCAGGTTTGTAAACAAGGTTATTTATCGCAATTTCATAATTCACTTTAGCGGAATTCATGAATTTTGATAATTTTTTTGAACTACCAGTTTCAATTTCTTCAAAAGTTTGAAGTATTTCATTAAAGTCATCCGAAATAGATACTGAATTGTCCACATCAAAAATTACTTTATAAGCAGGAGATAATTTTATTAGTTCATAGTAATCTTCTGGTTTTTTTCTAAAATCAGCAAAGAATTTTTCAAAAACATCAGGCATCCAATACCAAGTTGGTCCCATATCGAATGAAAAACCATCTTTAGATAATCTTCGAGCTCTACCGCCGATGTTTTTGTTTTTTTCATAAATGGTCACGTCAAAACCTTCTTTAGCGAGATAGCTAGCTGCAGAAAGTGATGAAAATCCAGAGCCAATTATGCTTATTTTTTTACTCATTTTATAAACTATTTGTCAGTTCAGCGATATTGCTGTAAACAGATATATTGTTAGATAATTTTTCTTTGCTTATGCTTTGTGCCATTCTGCCTAAAAGTAAAAAATTATTATCAGCGTCAGATATTTTTTCTATTTCAGATAAATATTCGTCAATTTTATCAACATTTGGCTCAACAGTCATATAGCAGATATATGTAATGTTGCTGAAATATTTTTTTACATCTATCAGGTTTTCTAACGGAACGCTTTCTCCTAAATAAATTGTTTTGTAGCCTTTGTTTTGAATTTCATAATTCAAAAACATAAGACCTAATTCATGAATTTCATTTTCGGGAAGATAGAGTACAAATGTTTTGTCATTAAAGATAGGTTCTTGTATTTGTACTTTTTCAGTATTGATTAATATTTTTTGTTTTATTAGATAGCTTATAAAATGTTCATGTGCAGGACTTATTGTTCCTGTTTGCCACAGCATTCCTATTTCTGAAATTAAAGGTACAAAAACTTCATAGAATACTTCACTAAAAGTTTTTTCTTTTAATAACTCATCATAAGTTGTAAAAAACAGCTTTTGATTAAATTCAATCATGGCTAGTTTAAAATTACTTATGGCGTGATTGTTTGCATTCTTTGGATTAGAAATCTCTTTTACAATTTCCGAGATTTTATCTTTAGGGAATTTTGAAATTTTAGAAATCTTGTATCCGTGATTGTGTAAAAGAGTAATATTTAAAAGCTTTTGAAGATTTTCAGTATTGTAATATCTTATGTTGGTATCCGTTCTCATGGGCTCAAGAATTTCATATCTTTTTTCCCAAATACGGATTGTATGCGCTTTTATGCCTGATAAGTTTTCTAGGTCCTTGATGCTGAATATATTTTTAATATTGTTCATACTTTTTTTAAAAAGATTAAACAAAAATAAAAAATAAAATAACATAAACAAAAAAAAAGGTAAACTCATTTTTGAATTTACCTTTTAAAAGTGACCACGATGGGATTCGAACCCATACGTCTTTCAACACTACCCCCTCAAGATAGCGAGTCTACCAATTTCTCCACGTGGCCTGACTATAAATAAAAAAAGTTATCCGCAAAACGAACAACTTTAGTGACCCGACTGGGGCTCGAACCCAGGACCCCAACATTAAAAGTGTTGTGCTCTACCAACTGAGCTATCGAGTCTTGAAATTAGCAACAAAAAAAGTGACCCGACTGGGGCTCGAACCCAGGACCCCAACATTAAAAGTGTTGTGCTCTACCAACTGAGCTATCGAGTCAAATATTCTTTTTTGAATGCGGGTGCAAATATAAGATGTTATTATCTATATTTCAAAGTTATTTTATTATAAATTTACCTTTTTTTAGAAAGTATTCATAAAAGCTTAATTTATAAAGGATTAAATTGGAAAATAAAATTATTTTAACTGGTTATATGGGGTCAGGAAAGACTACAGTTGGCAAATTACTCTCTAATAAACTTGGGTTTAATTACGTAGATTTAGATGATTTTATAGAGTCCAAAGAGAAAAAAAGCATAAAAGAAATATTTTCAACAAAAGGAGAAATTTATTTTAGAAAACTTGAAAATAATTATTTAATTCAAATTTTAGATTCGAAAGAATCTTTGATTTTAAGTCTTGGTGGAGGAACACCATGTTATTCTAATAATCATGAGTTATTGAAACGAAAAGATTTGAAATCTATTTATCTAAAGGCAAGTATTGATACTATTCTTGCTAGAATTAAAAGCGAAAAATTTAAGCGCCCAATTTTGTCAGATATTGCAGAAGATGAATTGAAAGATTTTATTGCGCAACATCTATTTGAAAGAAGTTATTTTTACCTTTTTTCAAAATTTATTGTTGAGGTTGACAATAAATCTGTTGAAGAAATTGTAGAGGAAATATTGCAATTAAATTAAATGTGCATAGCTTTCATTTTCTAGAAATACAACTTCCACATGTTCTTTGGTGGAAGTGGAGAGTGAAATACCTTTGAAATCTGCTTTTACGGGAAATTTTTTATGATTTCTATCAACCAGAACCGCTGTTTTGAATTTTTTTAATGGCACATTCAAAAAATGTTTTACACCATAAATCAATGTACTTCCTGAGTTGAGTACATCATCGATAAGAACTAAATTTTTATTTTGATAGTCACTACTTTTCAATGAGGTTTCTATTTGATTTAAAGGATTGGTTTTATCAATAAAAACTTCGCACAAAATAATTTTTAGGGAAGAAATCTCAGAAAGTCTTTGTTCAATTTTTTTTGCAAGTATGTAGCCATTTTTTGAAATTCCAGCAATAACGATTTCATTTTCACCGTGGAAAGTTTCACATATTTGATATGCTATTCTTAAAACTTTATTGTCAATATCTCTATTGGTGAGTATAATATTTTGGCTCATATTTTATTTTTTTTCAAATATAAAGAAGAGTTCTCTACCTTCTCTAGGTTTTATAGAATTATATGCAGTTTCGAGAGTTCTTATTTTAAAATTATTCGAGAATAATTTGACATACTCATTTTCCGAACCTCCAAAAGGTGGACCTTCTTCTGTTAACGGAAATTGAAATAATAGTCCAATAAGTTTTCCTTTTGGATTTAATAATTCATGCATTTTCTCAACATATTTATCTCGTAAAGAAGGATTTAATGCACAAAAAAATGTTTGCTCAATAATTAAATCATATTTTTTTTCATGATTAAAAAAATCATCACATACTAGATTCTCTGCAACATGATTTTTTACTCTATTCCTAATATTTGTTAATGGTTGTTCCGCAATATCAATTACAGTTACATTATTAAACCCATTTTCTATTAAATATTCATACTCATATCCATTTCCAGCTCCAGGTATTAATATGCTTAGGTTTTTGTCTTTTAGTTGGTCAATGTAATCTTTTAAAGGTACGGTTATTTCTTTTACATCCCAACCAGTTTCGTTATTCAAATAACGATTTTGCCAATATTCTGCATTAAAATTCATCTTCTGAAAATTCGTTTTCATAGTTTTCTAAATCCCTACGGTCTTTTTTAGTTGGTCTTCCGTCGCCATATTTTCTGTAATGTTCTTTTGAAAGTTTCAGCATTTCTAGGTGAGCAAAGGCTTCTGCAGGAGTTTCATCTTTTCTGTAAATATCAACTAGTTTTGCTCCAACTCTGTTTTCAGGAATGTCTAGAACTGTAATTGTCCTTGTTATTTGGTCTTTTCTAAAGCTAATTTTATCCATAGGATATACTTCTCGCGAAGGTTTTGCAACTTGATTATTCACAGTAATTAAATTTTTTTTGCAAGCTTCGGTTACCATATTTCGTGTTTTATAATAACGAACACACCACAGATATTTATCAACTCTCATATTTTTTCTAAAAACGACGTTAATTTGTTTACAAAAATAAATCAATATTGTATCTTGCGCACTCAAAATTGCATTTTTAAATGAAAAATATTTTCAAAGCCTTTTATTTTGTTATGGCAGCAATAGCAGTAACTTCATGTAATAAAAGCGACGATTCTACTACTGAGGTAAAAGATTATTCTGAACAATATCAAAAAGATTTAGAGCTAATAGAAGATTTTCTTCAAACACATTATATGGAAGTTACCAATAATCCTGGTGCTACCGATGATCAAAGTGTAACATTCACTGAAATTCCAACAGGAGGAACTCAAACATCTATTTGGAATCAGACAGATTATCCTCTGCAAGTTCGTTATGTCAACAAGCACGACATTACATACAAGTTATATTATATTCAACTTAGACAAGGCTCTGGACCAACAAGTAAATCGCCTTGTAATGTCGATCAAGTATTAGCTTCATACAACGGAAAATATATTTATACTGACTCTGATACAGAAAAAACGACTTTTGATCAATTTGAAGAGTCGTTGAACCCACAAACATATTTTAGTTTGGCAAGTGTTATTGCTGGTTGGACTGAAATTTTTCCAAAATTTAAGACAGGTTCTTATGCTTCAAACCCTGATGGAACTATTTCATACTTTGATTTTGGAGCAGGTGTTATGTTTGTTCCTTCTGGGTTAGGTTATTATAATGTTTCAACTGGAGGAATTCCTTCGTACTCTCCATTGATTTTTAGTTTCAAATTATATGAAATAATTAGAGAAGATCAAGATGCTGATGGCATTCCGTCATATCAAGAAGATATTGCTACTGTAAATGTTGCAAGTGATGGAACAGAAACTGTAATTAATGGTGTTCCTGATGGATATGTTAGAGTTCTTGATGAAGATGAAGTAAATCCAGATGACACTGATGGTGATGATATTCCAGATTTTTTAGATATAGATGATGATGGTGATTATTTTACTACTTTAAGTGAAATTAAAAATCCTTTAACTGGAGAATCCTATCCTTATGATGAAATTCCGACATGTACCGATGGAAAAAAGAAACATTTATCGACAGCTTGTCATTAAAATCAATAAAAAAAAACGCTCTATTGAGCGTTTTTTTTATTATAAATAGTTTTTTAAAATTATTTTCTAGCTAATACTTTTTTTGCTTTTTCAATAATAGAAGCACTATTTAAACCATATTTCTCCATTAATTGATCTGGTGTTCCACTCTCTCCAAAGCTATCATTTACAGCTACAAATTCTTGAGGTACTAAATGATTAGCAACTAAAGTTCTAGAAACGCTTTCTCCTAAACCACCAATTATGTTATGTTCTTCAGCAGTAACCACACAACCTGTTTTTTTCACAGATTTTAAAATCGCTTCTTCATCTAAAGGTTTAATAGTGTGAATGTTGATTACTTCTGCTGAGATGCCTTCTGCTTCTAATTTTTCTGCTGCAATTAAAGCTTCCCAAACTAAATGCCCAGTTGCAATGATAGTCACATCTGAACCTTCATTTAATACTATTGCTTTTCCAATTACAAAAGGTTCATCTGCTGGTGTAAAGTTAGGCACAACCGGACGACCAAAACGTAAGTAAGCCGGACCATGATGTTCTGCTAATGCAATTGTAGCGGCTTTTGTTTGGTTATAATCACAAGTATTAATTACAGTCATGCCTGGTAACATTTTCATCAAACCGATGTCTTCTAAAATTTGATGTGTTGCACCATCTTCACCTAAAGTTAGTCCTGCGTGAGAAGCACATATTTTTACATTTTTATCAGAATAGGCAACAGATTGACGAATTTGGTCGTATACTCTTCCAGTTGAAAAGTTGGCAAAAGTACCTGTAAACGGAATTTTGCCACCAATAGTTAATCCGGCTGCAATTCCAATCATGTTGGCTTCAGCAATTCCAATTTGGAAAAAACGCTCTGGATGATTTTTTTTGAAATCATCAAATTTTAATGAACCAATTAAGTCCGCACAAAGCGCTACTACATTTTCATTTTTTTGTCCTAATTCGGTCATGCCAGCACCAAATCCTGAACGTGTATCTTTACTACCTTGATTTTCGTATTTTTTCATTATATCTTTGAGCTTAGTGTTGTGTTTATTTTTTCTTTTTTAAAAAGTGTATATTCCACTTCATTTAAATTTTCATGTAAAACATTTATTTTTGTTGGTATTCCTTTGGGAAATTTAATTTCTCTATCAATCAAAGTCCCATGAGAAAAAAAATTAATTATACTTTTAGGAAAATTCAAATCTGAATTATCATAGTTGATAACAATCTTTCTAGAAAATTTTCTTTTATTTTTATTTTTAAAAGCTAAAATTGTTAACATAGAAGTACTATCC
>NZ_BMIM01000016.1 GCF_014642275.1 Flavobacterium lutivivi | reverse complement strand
AAATCAATTTATTATTTTAATATGAATTTTAATTCTAGATTTGAAGGTGAAATTAAAGGTATTCCATTAAAAAATGGAGATTTATGCATTTATGAAAATAACAAAAATGAGATTGTTAAAATAAACACACATAGGATAAATTATAATTTCAGTGGAAATAATTGTAACAGCAAAAATTTCAAGATTTCAAAATTTCTCGGTTATTCTAAGGATTTTGATTCTCCATATTTGCAAGAACAATCAAACTTTATAATTCATCCTAATGAAACTTTATACTTTGAGTGGTTTGTAAATCTTCCATACGGTAACGAAATACAGAAAGCAAGTTTAAAATTGGATAAAAACAAAAAATACCTCGCTCAAATAGTTATGTTTAGTGATTCCATTAATTATAAAAAAGCATTGTCTAGGACTACTTTACAAACTATTAAAGATAACAATATAAAAGTTTATCACGGCATAATAGAGAGTAAAAATAGTGTTCCTGTAAAGGTTTTGGAGTAGTAGCCTACTGCGAGAATTTGAAATCCTTACACATCAAAAACATAAAAACCCACTTCAAAAAACTTTTCTTGACAAACAACAAAGAGAAATATTCAAAACTTATTAAAACCGAAGCCAAACGCCTCGGTTTTTTGTCGTGTGGTATTTCTAAAGCAGAATTTTTGGAAGATGAAGCGCCAAGATTGGAAAAATGGCTTTCTAATAATTTTCATGGCGAAATGAAATACATGGAAAATCATTTTGATAAACGACTAAATCCCAAACTACTAGTTGATGACGCAAAAAGCGTCGTTTCTCTCCTGCTTAATTATTACCCAAGTGAGTTTCAAAACAATGAGTCATATAAAATTTCTAAATATGCTTATGGCAATGATTACCATCATGTAATAAAAGAGAAGCTAAAAGAATTTTTATTTTTTATTCAAAATGAAATAGGGGAAGTTTCGGGAAGAGTTTTTGTAGATTCCGCTCCAGTTTTGGATAAAGCTTGGGCAGCAAAATCGGGTTTGGGTTGGATAGGGAAAAATGCAAATCTGATAACTCAAAAAACGGGTTCGTTTTATTTTGTTGCTGAGTTAATAATTGATTTAGAACTTGAGTATGATTACCCAACTACTGACCATTGTGGTACGTGCACAGCTTGTATAGATGCTTGTCCAACTCAAGCTATAGTTTCGCCATATATAGTTGATGGAAGCAAATGTATTTCCTATTTTACAATTGAGCTAAAAGATAATATTCCACCAGAAATGAAAGGCAAACTCGATGACTGGATGTTTGGTTGCGATGTTTGCCAAGATGTTTGTCCTTGGAACAGGTTTTCAAAACCACATCAAGAACCGCTTTTTAATGCAAGTGAAGAGCTGTTGTCATTTTCTAAAAAAGATTGGGAAGAAATAACAGAAGAAACATTCAATAAAGTTTTCAAAAACTCGGCTGTCAAGCGAACAAAGTTTGAAGGTTTAAAAAGAAATATTAGTTTTTTGAAATAATTAGTTATCCGCTTGATTTAGTATATATTTGCCGAAACAATCTTTTTACATGAAAAAACTTTTAGTAGCAATTTTTATTTTTTCCAGCTTTGGAATCTTTGCTCAATCTACAGATTTAGACCCATTTGATATCAACTATTCCTATGTGTCACTTCCTTCAAAACCTGTTTTGGAGAAAAAAAATAGAACTTATTCTTTTGTGACCAACATTGATAGAAACTTGATGTATGGCAAATCAAAATTTTTTATCGAAAATCAGGTGACAATTTCTGGATTTGAGAAAAAGGCAAAAAACGGTTATTTGAGTATTGAAGTTACGCTTCAAAACCCAGTAATTACAAAAAAAGATATAACCAATAGAATTTCATCTTCTAAAGACAAAAGCGGAAGAGTTACCAATAAATATTATTACACAGTTGTATATAGTTATTCTCAAGATGGAAACGCCAAAATAGTAAGTGGTGATGGAAAAGTTAGTAAAATTATAAACTTTACAACCCAAAGCAGTGGTAAAAGTCAAGAGTATGAAAGTTACACACAGGCAGAAAGTTTCCAGTATGGAGTGTATAATATTGTAAAGAATAATTATCTGAATGATGTTGTAAACAGACTGAACAGAGAACTTAACGAAGAGTTTGGTTACCCAGTAAAATCTGGTGTTGATAAGCTATGGATACTTGCAAACAAAAAACATCCTGAACAATTAGCAGAATACAATGCCTATCTAACAGTAAAAAACACTTTAGATAAAATGCAATTCAGTGAGCCGATTTCAGGATTTGAAAACGAAATTAAAGATGCGATAAGTTATTTTGAATCGTTGCCAAAAAAATATACTGAAGACGAAAAAGCTCACAGAAAAATCAGATATAGCGCTTACTTTAATTTAGCAAAAATCTACAGTTTGCTTGATAATCCTGCTAAGTCAAATGAATATTGTCAAAAATTAATCGACAATGATTATGATAAGCAAGATGGTGTTTCTATGATGAAAGAAAACGAAGAAACGCTAACACTTTTCAAAGCTAATCAGCTTACTTCAAGACATTTTCCTGTTGAGACCAAAAATTACACTTTTGAAGAAGAGCAACCTGTTTACTCATCAGGAAGCCAAAGCCAAACTACAACTAGTGCTCCATATAGCATAGAAACCGATCCAAACTATATCTTGGCATACATACTTTCTATAAAGAAAGACACTATCACTGGATATATGCCAAAAAATAGAGCAATGGCGCTAAGCGATGCAATCACGGTAACAGTTAAGGATTTTCAAGGAAAATTTTCTGAAAGAAACTTCAAAGCCAACGAAGTAAATAGATTAATCCTTAGCAATGGCGAAGAGTTTGCCTCTGTTGCGTTCAAAGTTTCGGTTGATAATGCGGGAATGTCAATGGCATCTGCTAGTAAAAAATTTGCAAAAGAAATGTATGTTGGTAAAAAGATTAGTATTTATCAATATTTCAATGGCGAAATAATCATTAAAATGGCTAACGACTCCGAAGGCAAATCCAACGCTTCCGCATCGTGGATGCTTGGTCCAAAAAAACGATTTGAAGAAATGGCTCAAGGTTGTCCATCATTGCTAGAACGAGTAGATAAAAAAGAGTTTAAAAACAATTTAGAAAGCATACTCTCTTTTGCCGAAGCCTTAGAAAGTTGTAAATAAACAATATAAAAAACAAAAAAGCACTTGTATTACAAGTGCTTTTTTATTGAACCTAACTTTTCACATCAAAATAATCGATTTTATATTTCCATATTATCGATACTCTTCTACCTTTGTATTTCTCAACAAAAATGAAATGGCAAAAGATAAAAAAAGAAGAGAAGCACTTATATATCACGCTAAACCAACTCCAGGGAAAATAAAAGTTGTTCCAACAAAAAAATATGCAACACAACGCGATTTGTCGTTAGCATATTCACCAGGTGTTGCAGAACCATGTCTCGAAATAGCTAAGGACGTAAATAATGTGTATAAATATACTTCCAAAGGAAATCTGGTTGCAGTAATTTCTAATGGAACTGCCGTTCTTGGTCTTGGCGATATTGGTCCAGAAGCTTCAAAACCAGTTATGGAAGGAAAAGCTTTGTTGTTTAAGATTTTTGCAGATATAGATGTTTTTGATATTGAAGTTGACACAAAAAACATAGATGCGTTTATAGATACGGTCAAAAATATTGCGCCAACATTTGGAGGTATAAATCTTGAAGATATTAAAGCTCCTGAATCATTTGAAATAGAAAGACGACTGGTTGAGGAATTGAATATTCCAGTGATGCATGATGACCAACACGGTACTGCAATAATTTCCTCTGCAGCATTGATAAACGCATTAGAACTAGCAAAAAAGAAAATTAACAAAGTTAAAGTTGTAGTTTCTGGAGCTGGTTCGGCTGCATTGGCATGTGCAAATTTATATACAGCTTTGGGAGTTAAACATGAAAACATAATCATGTTTGATAAAGATGGTGTTCTTTGCAAAGAAAGAACTGACTTGTCCGAACTGCAAAAAAAATACACTTCGGGCAAACAAGGAACTACATTGGCTCAAGCTATGAAGAACGCAGATGTTTTTCTAGGACTATCTGCTGGTAATATTTTATCACCCGAAATGCTTAAGTCAATGGCAAAAAACCCTATTGTTTTTGCAATGGCAAATCCTGTTCCCGAGATTGACTATGATGTGGCTATTTCCACAAGAAAAGACATCATCATGGCTACTGGTCGTTCAGATCATCCTAACCAAGTGAATAACGTTCTTGGTTTTCCATATATTTTTCGTGGCGCATTAGATGTTAGAGCTACAAAGATTAATGAAGCTATGAAAATGGCTGCCGTTAAAGCATTAGCATCATTAGCAAAAGAAAGTGTGCCAGAGCAAGTTAATATAGCTTATGGTGAAACCAAATTGAATTTTGGGAAAGATTATATCATTCCAAAACCTTTTGATCCAAGGTTGATTACTCATGTAGCGCCAGCTGTTGCAAAAGCCGCAATGGAATCTGGAGTTGCGCTTCAGCCGATTACTGATTGGGGGAAATATGAAGAAGAGTTATTAGAACGTATGGGTTCTGATAATAAAATGGTTCGTTTGTTGACTAATCGAGCTAAAACTAACCCGAAAAGAGTTGTTTTTGCCGAAGCCGATCATCTTGAGGTTTTAAAAGCTGCGCAAATTGCTTATGAAGAAGGCATTGCAAAACCAATATTGCTAGGAAACAAAGAAGTAATATTGGAATTGAAAGAAGAGTTGGGCTTTGATGCTGAAGTTTTAATAATTGACCCAAAAACAAAAGAAGAAGACAAAAGAAGATTGGAATATGCAGAAATTTTTTGGGAAGCAAGAAGAAGAAGAGGAATTTCTTTGCTTGATGCTCAAAAATGGATGCGTGAAAGAAATTATTTTGCAGCAATGATGGTGATTCATGGTGATGCAGATGCAATGGTTTCGGGATATTCAAGAAGCTATCCATCGGTTGTAAAACCTTTGATGCAACTCATAGGAAAAGCACCAGGAATTTCACTGATTGCTACTACCAATATCATGATGACGAATCGTGGGCCAATGTTTTTATCAGACACAGCAATAAATCCAAATCCAACAGCTGATGACTTGGCAAAAATTGCATTGATGACCGAAAAAACCGTTAGAATGTTCGGTATGGAACCTGTTATTGCAATGGTTTCGTTTTCTAACTTTGGTTCATCTGCAAATCCGAGTAGTGAGAAAGTTAGAGAAGCTGTTGCTTACCTTCATAAATATTATCCTGATTTGATAGTGGATGGAGAAATTCAAACAGATTTTGCTCTTAATCCAGAAATGCTTCAGAAAAAGTTTCCATTTTCAAAATTGGCTGGAAAAAAAGTTAACACCTTAATTTTCCCTAACCTTGATTCGGCAAATATTACCTACAAGTTGCTTAAAGAACTTTATAAAGTTGACTCTGTTGGACCAATAATGTTAGGCATGGAAAAACCTGCTCACATATTCCAGCTAGGAGCAAGTGTTGAAGAAATGGTAAACATGGTAGCCGTTGCTGTTGTTGATGCTCAGGAAAAAGAAAAAAGGTTAAAAATGATGCCTGTAGTAAAATAAAAATTAGACTACAATACTAGTTTTTTGCACTAAAATAGCATGCAAAAAGAAATTTGTTATATTTGAATGGATTTTTATTAAAAATGATAGCACACATTCAAGGAAAATTAGTAGAAAAAATGCCTACTGAAGTTGTAGTTGATTGCAACGGTGTTGGCTATCATATTCATATTTCATTGCATACCTTTTCTTTGTTGCCAAGCTCAGATTTCATAAAACTATATACCTATCTTCAGGTAAAAGAAGATGGTCATTCTCTTTATGGTTTTATAGAAAAAGCTGAAAGAGAATTATTTAAACTTTTGATTTCTGTTTCTGGTATTGGAGCAAATACTGCACGAACAATGCTTTCTTCGCTTGATCCTAAACAAGCCATCAATGCTATTGCCAGCGGTGATGTAATGACTATACAATCTATAAAAGGAATTGGTAATAAAACTGCGCAAAGAGTTATCCTTGATTTGAAGGATAAGGTGTTAAAAGTTTACGATGTTGGTGAAATATCTATGCCTTCACACAATATTAACAAAGAAGAATCGTTATCTGCTTTAGAAGTTCTAGGTTACCCAAGAAAATCTTCCGAGAAGATTGTAGATAGAATTATTAATGAAAATAAAGAAGCGTCAGTCGAATTTATTATCAAACAAGCTTTAAAAAACTTATAATTTTTGAAAACAAATTACTATATAAAAGCCACTTTATCAATAAGAAATTTAGTTTTCTTTATATTATTTTTCTCTGGATTCAATCTTTATTCGCAGGAAGAAACACCAAAAGATACTATTGGCTACGACAAAGGACGAGTTGATATCAAGAATCCTAATAGCATTGTTAATGCTTATACTTATGATCCTGCAACCAATAAATACATTTATACAAGCACATTTGAAGGATTCAATATCAATTACCCAATAATACTTACGCCAGAAGAATATGAAGAGTTAAAACTCAGAGAGTCAATGCGTGAGTATTTCAAGAGCAAATCAGATGCTATTGAAGGGAAAAAGGAAGGTAGTGAAGACGCAAAAAAAGATTTATTGCCCAGATATTATGTGAATTCAGGTTTTTTTGAAACAATTTTTGGTTCAAATACCATTGATGTAAAACCAACGGGTTCAGTAGAAATGGATTTGGGAGCAAGATATACAAAACAAGATAATCCGGCTTTTTCTCCAAGAAATCGTTCTCAGCTATCATTCGATTTTGACCAAAGAATCAGCATGAGTTTAATGGGTAAAGTAGGTACAAGGCTTAGTGTAAATGCCAACTATGATACGCAATCTACTTTTGCATTTCAAAATCTTATCAAACTAGAATATGCGCCTACAGAAGATGATATTGTTCAAAAAATTGAAGTAGGAAATGTGAGTATGCCACTTAGTAATTCTTTAATTCGTGGCGCTCAAAGTCTTTTTGGTGTAAAAGCTCAATTACAGTTTGGAAAAACAACTGTCACAGGAGTTTTCTCCGAACAAAAATCACAAACACGTTCAGTAACAGCTCAAGGTGGAGGAACAATTCAAGATTTTGAATTGTTTGCACTAGAGTATGACTCAGACAGACATTTCTTCTTGTCTCAATATTTTAGAAACAAATATGATGAGGCAATGAGAAATTACCCACTGATTGATAGTAGAGTTCAGATAACTCGTATCGAAGTATGGGTAACAAACAAGCAAAACAGAATAAACAATACCAATAATAACTTAAGAAACATTATAGCTCTTCAGGATTTAGGAGAATCCAATTATAATGGAGTTCCAAACAGTGATGTAGTGGCTGTTAATCCTCTGCCAGCAAACTTCTTTTTAACTGCTGCTGAGCTATCGCCAGATGTTTTGCCAGATAATCAAGGAAATATACCATCTGATAATAGAAACAATAGATATAATCCAAGTAAAATTGATGATTCGCAATATTTATTGAATTCAAATATTAGAGAAATAACTACCTCAAGTACAGGATTTGTAAATGCAGCAACAATCAGTGAAGGAACTGATTATTCCAAGCTTGAAAATGCCCGAAAACTTAATGCTAATGAGTTTTCTTTTCATCCACAATTAGGATATATATCACTACAACAAAAATTAGCCAACGATGAAGTTCTTGCAGTAGCTTATCAATATACTATTGGAGATCAAGTTTATCAAGTTGGAGAATTCGGAACTGATGGTGTCGATGCAACCGTAGTAAGCGGTTCACAAACTGATCCTAATATTTCTACTCAGTGTTTAATCCTCAAGATGTTGAAATCTAATTTGACAAACGTTGATAAACCAGTTTGGAATTTAATGATGAAAAATATTTATCAAATTCCTGGTGGATATCAATTACAAAAAGAAGATTTCAGATTTAATATTCTTTACACTGATCCTTCACCGTTGAACTATATAACACCAGCCAATTCAACAACTCCATTACCAACTAATGTAGCTGAAACGCCATTGTTAAAAGTGTTTAACCTCGATAGATTAAACTACAATAATGATCCACAAGTTGGTGGTGATGGTTTTTTTGATTTTATCCCGAATTTGACAATAGACCAACAAAACGGTAGAATTATTTTCACAACAGTTGAACCGTTTGGTAAAACTCTCTTCGAAAAGTTGAGATCAAATACCAGTGAAAATTATAATGGAGATTATAATAACATTGCAGATTTCAATGCAAATCAAGCAAAATATGTCTTCAGAAGAATGTATGAAGACACTCAAGCAGCAGCATTGCAAGAGGCTGAAAAAAATAAATTTCAATTGAAAGGAAGGTATAAATCTGCTGGTGGAGATGGAATTCCTATTGGAGCATATAATGTGCCTAGAGGTTCGGTTGTTGTAACAGCTGGCGGAAGAGTATTGGTAGAAGGTGTAGATTATAGTGTAAATTATCAAGCAGGTAAAGTTCAAATACTTGATCCATCACTTCAAGCTTCGAATACACCAATTGAAGTTTCTGTAGAAAATAATTCAACATTTGGTCAACAAACTAGAAGATTTATGGGTGTAAATATTGAGCACAAGTTCAATAGTAAATTTTTGGTTGGAGCTACTTTCCTAAAAATGACCGAAAGACCGTTTACCAATAAATCTAATTATGGTCAGGAATCTGTTAATAATTCAATTTTTGGGTTAAATGCAAATTACTCTACAGAAGTTCCATTTTTGACAAGATTGGTTAATAAACTTCCAAACATTGATACTGATGTTCCATCAAATGTGTCTATTAGAGGAGAAATAGCCTATTTAAAACCTGATACACCAAAACAGGATAGATTTCAAGGCGAGTCTACAGTATATGTAGATGATTTTGAAGGTTCACAAACTACTATTGATATGCGCGGACCATTGTCTTGGTTCTTGTCGAGTGTGCCAAAAGTTCCTGAGGTTCAATCAACGCCTGTAAATTATAATTTTAACGGAAATGCTCTGGATTTAAGTTACGGACACAGAAGAGCAAAACTGAACTGGTATAGCATTGACCCAACCATATATGTGCAAACACCTGGAGATATTGGTCAAAATGGAATTTCCTTAAATAGCACTAGAAGAATTCTAAGTAGAGAATTATTCCCTAATCTCGATATAGCAGTTGGTCAATCACAAGTAGTAAACACACTCGATTTAACCTATTATCCATCAGAACGTGGACCATATAATTTTAATCCATCAGCAGCTTCAACTGGTGTTTTGCCAAATCCGCAAGATAATTTTGGTGGAATTACAAGAGCTATCAATTCGACAAATTTCGAACAAAGCAACGTTGAATATATTCAATTTTGGATTTTAGATCCATATTATGATCCAACAAATCCTTCTGCTCAAGCAAATCCCGGAAATATTGGAAAACTTTATTTTGATTTAGGGGAAATTTCAGAAGATATCTTGAAGGATGAAAAGAAACAATATGAAAATGGTTTGCCAGCTGCCAATGCTTCGTTGTCCTTAACCAATTCAACCATTTGGGGTAAAGTTCCAGCCTCGCAATCATTGATATATGCTTTTGATGCTGATGGTGGAAATCGTTCTTCGCAAGACGTTGGACTTGATGGTTTGAATGATGATGATGAAAGAAATTTAACAGGAATAGATGCTGGTTTTGCTGCTCTTGAAGATCCTGCAGCAGATAACTATAAATATTTTTTGAATGCTACAGGGAATTCAGTTTTTGAAAGATATAAAGACTATAATGGTGTACAAGGTAATTCGCCTGTAGAAGTAACAGACACTAATAGAGGTTCAACAACTCTGCCAGATGTTGAGGATATCAATCGTGATAACACAATGAATACTATCAATGCTTATTATGAATACAGCATTAATGTTAGTCCAAATGATTTGTCTCAATCTAATGTTGGGAATAATTATATCACAGATTTTAGAGAAACAAATAATATTGATTTACCAAATGGATTGACAACTAGTGCTCGTTGGGTTCAGTTTAAAATTCCTGTAAAAGATTTTGAAAACAAGGTTGGAAACATTTCCGATTTTCGTTCAATTCGCTTTATGAGAATGTTCATGACAGGTTTTAGTGAACCAATAACAGTTCGTTTTGGAGCATTAGAGCTAGTTAGAGGTGAATGGAGAAGATATGATAATTCATTCCAAACATCAGATAACCAACCTGAAGATGATGGAACAAGATTTGATGTGCTTTCGGTAAATATTCAAGAAAATGCTCAAAGAATTCCAATTCCATACGTTACACCTCCAGGAGTTATACGTCAGCAAGTCAACCAAAATAATACTGTAATCAATCAAAATGAGCAATCGCTGTCTTTGAGAGCTTCTGGCGATGGACTTGAAGTAGGCGACTCAAGAGCTGTTTTCAAAAATGTTAGTGTTGATATGCGTCAATACAATAAATTGAAAATGTTCCTTCATGCAGAAGCATTACCAGCACCTACAGATCCAACACCTCTTCAAGATGATCAAATGGCTGCCTTTATCCGTTTTGGTAATGATTTTACTAACAACTATTATGAGGTTGAAATTCCATTAAAAATAACCGCAGAAGGAGTTTCTGACCCAGAACTTATTTGGCCAAAAATAAATGAAATAGATTTACCAACAGCACTTTTAACAAAGCTTAAAATATTGGCAATGAGTGCACCAAGCACTGATTTTGTTGAAGGAGTTTTATACAAAGATGACTTTGAACTCGATCCATCTTTGGCTTCAAATACTGAAAGAGGAAAATTGCGTCTTGGAGTTAAAGGAAATCCAAATTTTGGACTTGTACGAACATTAATGGTTGGTATCCGTAATAAAAACAATCAACCTGTAAGAGGAGAAGTTTGGTTCAATGAGTTGCGCCTTGCCGATATGAATAATAAAGGTGGAATGGCAGCAGTTATCAACATGGATTCTAATCTAGCCGATTTTGCTACTGTATCAGCAATGGGAAGAATGAGCACAATTGGTTTTGGAGCTTTGGAAGAAAGCCCAAATGAAAGAAGCCGCGAAGATATGCAACAGTATAATTTGGTTACCAATGTTGGTTTGGGTAAACTTTTACCTAAAAAATGGGGAATTAATCTTCCTTTCAACTATGCGGTTGGCGAAGAAACTATTACTCCAGAATATGATCCATACAATCAAGACATTAGACTAGAGCAATTACTAGATAACACATCTGACGAAGCAGAAAAAGATAATATAAAAAACAGAGCTATAGATTTTACTAAACGTAAGAGTATAAACTTTATTGGCGTTAAAAAAGAAAGACAACCAGAGCAAAAACAAAGAATTTATGATCCTGAGAATTTGACCTTGTCTTACTCATATAATGAAATTAAAAAACACAATTACGAAATAGAAAATTATATAGATCAACAGGTTAATACGACAGTCGATTATGCATATAGTTTTCAGCCAAAGACAGTTGAACCACTGAAAAATGTTAAATATTTCAAGAAAAGCGATTATTGGAAACTATTGAGAGATTTTAATTTCAATTATCTACCAACCAACATATCATTCAGTTCTAACATTATTCGTCAATATAACAGACAACAATTTAGACAAGTTGATGTAGCAGGTATAGCTATCGATCCATTGTATAGAAGAAATTACATGTTCAACTATCAATATGGCTTTAATTTTAATATAACCAAAGCTTTAAAACTGAACTATACAGCAGCTTCTCAAAACATAGTTAGAAACTACATAGATCAGGATGGAGTTGTTGACAACAGTTATACCATTTGGACAGATTTTTGGAATACTGGATTAGCTAATCAACATAATCAACAATTGGTTGTAAACTACGAACTTCCAATAAATAAAATTCCTGTCTTTAGCTTTGTTAAATCAACATATTCATATACTGGTGATTATAATTGGCAACGAGCATCTTTGGCATTATCTACCGTTGAAACAAGTGACGGAACAATATATAACTTGGGTAATACTATTCAAAATGCTGGATCACACAAGCTGAATACTGCTCTAAACATGGAGTCGTTATACAAATATTTAGGTTTAACTAAAAAACCTAAAACACCAACTCCAAAACCAAATGCGTTACCAAAACCAGGAGAAAAAATAACTAACAAGGCTCAACCAACTCAAAGCTCAAATGCTTTTCTCGATGGTATAAAAGGAGTTTTGACAAGTGTAAAAAATGTAAATATCAATTATACTAGAAATCAAGGAACATTACTTCCGGGTTATTTGCCTGGTTTAGGTTTCTTTGGTTCATCAAAACCAACTCTTGGATTTATTTTTGGAGATCAAGCAGATGTTCGTTACGAAGCTGCTAAAAATGGTTGGTTGACAAATTATCCTGATTTTAACCAAAATTTCACTAGAGTTACAACCAAAACTCTAGACATGACCGCCAATGTTGATTTATTCCCCGATTTCAAAATAGATTTAACAGCCAATAGAACTTATGGCGAAAATTACTCAGAGCAGTATGATTTGGAAAATGGAGTATATAATTCTCGTTCACCTTATAATTATGGTAATTTTTCAATGACAACCGTAATGCTCAAAACTGCTTTCAGAACTAGTGATGAAAATTATTCTTCTGCATTCAACGACTTTGTAAACAATAGAATTATCATTGCCAACAGACTTGCTTTAGAACGCGGAATTGACATAAACAACCCTTCAAACCTTGATGCCGATGGTTTTCCTAAAGGATATGGTAAAAATAGTCAAGCGGTGTTGTTACCATCATTCCTAGCTGCCTACACTGGTTTAGGATTAAATGGATTTGCAGGTGAAAAAATGGGTGAAGCTGCGAAGGATATTTCACTAGACTTTTTAAGAAATATTCCAATTCCAAACTGGACAATAAAATATACTGGATTGATGCGCTATAAGTTCTTCAAAGATACATTCAAGCGTTTTTCAATACAACATGGTTATAGAGCTTCTTACACTGTAAATCAATTCCGTTCCAATTTTGAATACGATAAAAATCCTGATGGATTTGATGCAGGAGGAAATTATAATTTGAAAACAATTATTAGTAATGCTAACCTTGTTGAGCAATTTAACCCACTGATAAGAGTTGATTTTGAAATGAAAAACTCATTCAAGCTATTAGCAGAAATGAAAAAAGACAGAAGTTTATCATTGAGTTTTGATAATAACTTACTAACAGAAGTTCAAGGATTAGAATACACAATGGGATTGGGCTACCGATTTAAAGATGTAATTTTCTCATCAAAGCTTGCCGATAATCCTACGGGAATTATAAAGAGTGATATCAACATGAAAATAGATATTTCATATAGAAATAGTAAAACCATTGTTCGATATTTAGATTATACAAACAATCAGCTTGGTGGAGGACAAAACCTGTGGTCTGCAAAACTAACAGCCGATTATTCGTTTAGTAAAAATCTAACAGCCATTTTCTATTATGACCACTCTTTTTCTAAACCAGTTATATCAACATCATTCCCGCTAACCAATATTAGAGCTGGATTTACATTACGATATAATTTTGGAAATTAATTGTTGTAAAAAATTTTATAAATCTGTTTGTAAATAATACTTTTGTCAAAACAAATTAAACCATGAATATACCATCTAATTTAAAATACACCAAAGACCACGAATGGGTTCTTGTTGAAGGTGATGTTGCTGTTGTAGGAATTACAGATTTTGCTCAAAAAGAATTGGGCGATATTGTGTATGTTGAAGTTGAAACACTTGATCAAACTTTGTCAAAAGATGAAGTTTTTGGAACAGTAGAAGCTGTAAAAACAGTTTCAGATTTGTTCTTACCTCTTTCAGGAGAAATTGTTGAATTTAATGAAGATTTAGAAACAAATCCAGAAAGCGTTAATACCGATCCGTATGGCAAAGGATGGATGATTAAAGTTAAAATTTCTGATAGTTCTGAGATAGATTCTCTTTTATCTAGCGATGATTATAAAGCGCTTATTGGAGCATAAAAAAATATGGTTCGGTCTGGCAACAAGCTGGACCGTTCTTATTTTTATACTATGTTTAGCAAAACTGAATGATTTGCCTTCACTAGGCGTAAAAGGAATGGACAAGTATGTCCATTTTACATTTCATTTTGTTTTCACTTTTCTGTGGGCTATTGTTGTAAAATCTCGATTTGCAACGATTTCAAATAAAAAAATTCTAAATATTATTCTCATTTCATTAGTAATGGGAATAACTATTGAAATACTTCAAGAAAATTTTACTACTACTCGAAAGGCCGATATTCTAGATGTAATGGCAAACCTTACTGGCGCTATTTCTGCTGGAATATTGATAAGTTTTTTTGAAAATAAAAAAATTATTAATTGATAAAAACTCCCATCTCGATGGGATTTTTTATTTTTATTGCCTAAAAGTTTAGAAAACAAAATGAATTTAAAACAATACCTCGATTCTACTTATCTCAAAACCGCAGAACAAGCTGGAGTAACCGAGAAAGAAAATACTGAAATAGTTCAAAAATTTGTACAAGAGGCAATCGATGAACAATTCAAACTCATCATGATTAGACCAAACATGGTGAAAATTGCCAGAAAAATGATTGATGAGCTAAAATCCAAAGTTCTTGTAGGAACAGTAATTTCTTTTCCAGAAGGTGAAAATACTTTACAAGAAAAACTTGATGAAGCTTTGCAAGCAATTCAAGACGGTGCAGATGAGTTAGACTATGTGTGCAATTACAAAGCATTCAAAAAAGGAGAAACAGAGCTCTTGAAAAACGAAATTCTTCAAGGAACAAAACTAGCTTTTCAACATCATAAAATTGCTAAATGGATTATAGAAGTTGCTGCACTTACTGACGCAGAGATTGTTCAGCTATCGGCTTTAATCAAGAATGTTATAATTGCCAATTTCAAAGAAGAGAGTTTTCCTAATGTATTTGTAAAATCATCAACAGGGTTTTACAAAACTGAAAATGGGTTGCCTAATGGAGCAACTGTGCCAACAATAATCATGATGATTGAAAACTCTTCACCACTTCCAGTAAAGGCTGCAGGTGGAGTTAGAACATATGAAGAAGCTGTTGAAATGATTAAATTAGGGGTAAAAAGAATTGGAACATCATCTGCAAAAGCTATTGCAAATGGAGGAACTTCTTCGGGGAATTATTAATTTATTTAAACTTCAATCATGAAAAAAATAAGCACTCTGTTATTTGTGATTTTTTCATTAGCTATAAATGCTCAAACTAAAACATATTCAGAAAAATTTCCAATTTTTCAAGGATGTGAGTCAAATCAAGGTGAAGATTTAGAAAACTGTTTCTACGAAAAAGTTCATGACTTTGTTTATCAACAGTTTAAAATGCCCAATGATTTGCCAAAAGATTACAAAGGAACAATGATTGTTTTGTTTGAAGTTGATGAAAAAGGTGGTTTCAAAGTTCAATATGTTGATGCCAATGAGGAAAAATTGGCAGCTGAAAGCCGAAGAGTTTTTGCCTTGATGCCCAAAGTTGAACCTGCAACATACAACGGTAAAGTTACGTATTCTAAATATACTATAAAGATGGATTTTCCTCTGCAAACAATGGCTCAAATCAAAGAAGCCAAAGCCGCAGAAGAATTAGCTATAAAAAATTCGACATCGTTTGTTAGAAACGATAATGACCTTGAAGAAGTTTCTAAAATGAATTATAAAACATTTTCCAAGCCTCAATATGTAAGTCATTTGAATATTCCTTTTTCACATAGTTTTTATGCGCAGTTTGACGATGAAATGAATCAAGTTGGTACCAATAATCATACAGGATCAAAACCATTTAACTATGCTGAGGTTTCAAAATATTACAACTTGAAAGAAGCTAATGAAAAGCTAGCAAAAAACAAATCAGGTTGGTGGGGAAAAAAACTTTGGAATGAGAATCTTGTAGAAATTCAAGGAGAAGATTATTGGTTTACATTAAATCCAGTTTTGGATTTACAGTTTGGTAAAAGTGACCCAAGCGTATCTAAAACTACATTCATCAACACTCGTGGATTACAATTCAACGGAGGATTGGGTAAATCAGTAAATTTTACAACAACTATCTATGAAAGTCAAGGAAGATTTGCGGATTATTTTAATCGATATGCCGAATCGATAAAACCTGGAGGAGGAAATCCTGCAATTATTCCTGGAATGGGTATTGCCAAAGATTTTAAAACAGATGCATACGATTTTCCAATGGCGGAAGCTAATTTATCTATTACTCCAAATAAATTCTTCAATTTGAATCTTGGCTATGGAAGAAACTTTATTGGCGATGGATATCGTTCACTACTGATGAGTGATGGAGTTAGTCCATATCCATACTTTAAACTCAATACAACTTTTTGGAAAATTAAATACACTAATTTATATACATGGCTAAAAGACGTTAGAACAGATGTTACGGTTGATAGAACTTATGCAACCAAATATGTTGCTAGTCATTATCTAAGTTTGAATGTTACCAATAGATGGAATCTAGGTTTTTTTGAATCGGTTGTTTGGGCAAATACCAACAACAGAGGTTTTGATATGAGCTTTGTAAACCCAATTATTTTCTACAGAGCTGTAGAAATTTCGTCCTCTTCACGAAGCGGAAATGCATTACTCGGACTTACTTCAAAATATAAACTAAATAATCAAGTTAATTTTTATGCGCAGTTTTTGTTGGATGAATTTAGTTTGAAAGATATAAAAGCAGGTGACAAAAGTTGGAAAAACAAGTATGGTTATCAACTTGGTGCAAAATATTATAATGCTTTCAGTGTAAAGAATTTATTACTACAAGCAGAATATAACAATGTTCGTCCATATGTTTATGCTCATAGCGAAGCTATTACCAATTATGGTCACAACAACCAGAGTTTAGGACATCAATGGGGTGGAAATTTCAGAGAATTTGTCGCTATTGCTCGTTATTTCAACGGAAGATATTTCGCTGACGCAAAGATAACTTATGGAGTTAGAGGTTTAGATTTTGATACTGCTACAGACAGTAATAATTATGGAAGCAACATTTATAAGGATTATGACATTGATCGTCCTTATAACAGCGGAGTAGAAATAGGTCAGGGGAATAAAACCACAGTTTTTATTGCTGATTTGCAAGCAGGTTATCTTATTAATCCTTCAACTAATTTGAAACTTTTTGGAAGTCTCATTTACCGAAGTTTCAATCCAGAAGCAGATACACTTACTACTTTCAAAGAAAATACTACTTGGTTTTCAGTAGGGCTGCGATGTGATATTTTTAACTGGTATTTTGATTATTAATTTTTTTGATAAAGTATTGAAGGATTTTTGATTCTAAAAGGCTGTCAAAAAGATCTTTGTCATGAAAATTTTTTATAGATGAGCACTCAAACGTATAGGTTAAGAGAACTTGATTTTTTAAGAGGTATTGCAATTCTTCTCGTTATTTGTAGGCACAAGGAAGTTGTGCATTTTTTAAAACAAATGGGATGGATAGGTGTTGATCTATTTTTTGTTCTAAGTGGTTTTTTAGTTTCTGGATTACTTTTTAGAGAATATCAAAAATTTGGAAATATTAGACCTAAACTTTTCTTAATTAGGAGAGGTTTTAAAATTTATCCAATTTACTACTTGACATATATTGTCTACATGGTTCCTAGAATCTTGTTGCATAAAAAAGATTTATTGTCTTCAGGCTATGATTTGGTTTTTGTTCAAAATTATTTTTTAGGTTGGGGTTACGCTTATGCGGCAAGTTGGTCACTGGCAGTAGAAGAACATTTTTATTTTGGATTAGCATTTCTTTTATGGTTAATATTCAATAAAAAAATAATTTCATTTGATGAAAATATTGCGTCTAAAAAAATAACCTCTTTTGAAAAGTTGATAATCATTATTCTTGTTTCAACCTTTTTTTTAAGAGTGTTTAGTAATATTTATTTTCCTGAAAGCAATGTAAAAAACATGACAATGACTCATTTGAGAATAGATTCATTGTTGTTTGGAGTTTTGATTTCTTTCTGGTATAATTTTAGAAAAGATACGCTAATAAAGTTTTATACTAAGTATCAAAAATTACTACTTATTTTGGCTCTGTTTCTTCTTAGTTTTACTCCTTTTATAGAGCCTTTGGAGTCCTTTTTTGTTATGACTATTGGTTTTTCAATGCTTTATGTGGCGTTTGGAATAATTTTAGTGCATTTTTTAATTTCTCAAAATATTAACAGACAATTAGATTCCATTTTTTCAAAAAGAATTGTAGATTTTGTAAGTAAGATAGGTTTTTGTTCATATTCAATTTATGTTATACATACTTTTGTTAATTATTGCGAAAGCTTTCTTAGGATTGAAAATAAGTATTTAGGATTTGCTATAGCATTTGTTGGTTCGGTAGTATTAGGTTTTTTTATGACTTATACCATGGAAGACTATTTTCTTAAACTTAGAAATAAGTTTTTCCCAAACAGAGTTTCTTGATGTCAATTTTGTTTCTAAATACTTGAAAAATGTTTTTAAAAACTAATGAATAAGAAAAGCTAGATTTCAAAAGTATTATAACTCTTTTTTTGTCAAATCGTTTTCTAACCATTACCTTTGCACCATTCAAATAATCTGAAAACTTGAATACTCCAACCGAAAAAGTTTCGATAAAAAAAATCACTTCTGATTTTAAGCAAATTACAAAAGCAGGTTTAGCAATCAGTGTAGTGTTTTCATCTGTTGCTGGATACCTTCTTGGAGTTGAGGATTTTAAAAGCATTGATATATTTACGTTGTTCATGTTGGCTATAGGAGGTTACTGTATGGTTGGTGCTTCCAATGCTTATAATCAAGTGATAGAAAAAGACCTCGATGCGTTGATGGATAGAACCAAGAATAGACCAGTTGCATCAGGAAGAATGTCTAGCAACCATGCTTTGTTTGTAGCAAGCTTGCTCACAATTATTGGTTTAATATTATTGTATTTTATCAATCCAAAGTCAGCAATGTTTGGTGCAATTTCAATATTTCTATACACTAGTGTTTATACGCCATTAAAAACCTACACACCATTATCTGTTTTTGTTGGAGCTTTTCCAGGAGCAATTCCTTTTATGCTGGGTTGGGTTGCAGCTACCAATAATTTTGGAATAGAAGCAGGAACTCTGTTTTTGATACAGTTTTTTTGGCAGTTTCCACATTTTTGGGCAATCGGATGGTTTTTGTATGAAGATTATGAAAAAGCAGGTTTCTTTATGTTGCCAACTGGTAAAAGAGATACTTCTACTGCTTTGCAAACCGTTTTGTATTCCTTTTGGCTTTTGATAGCATCTTTGTTGCCATGCATAGGTTTTACTGGGAAATTGTATATAACTCCTGTTTCAGCTGTGTTGGTTTTTTTACTCGGTGTTTGGTTGATTATTCATGCTATTCGATTATATAAAACTCGTACAGCAAAATCTGCCAAAACATTGATGTTGGCAAGTGTTGGATACATCACATTTTTACAATTAATCTATATATTTGATAAATTTTTAAGATAGTTTACCATGGAAATGACCATAGAAGAACACAATCAAAGAAAAGCTCGTTCATACAAACTGATTTTGTGGTTTGCAATGTTGAGCATGACTATGATGTTTGCAGGATTGACAAGTGCTTTTGTAGTGAGTAAATCAAGAGGCGATTGGTTGAAAAATTTTCAAATGCCTTCTGCGTTTTTCATAAGTACAATAGTAATTATACTGTGTAGTGTTACATTTTTACTAGCAAAAAAAGCAATTAAAAAAGATGACAGAAAGGCTACAACAAATTACTTATTGTTAACGCTCTTTTTGGGTTTTCTTTTCGTTTTTTTTCAGTTCAAAGGATTTGGACAAATTGTTGAACAAGGATATTATTTTACAGGACCAGAAAGTAATATCACAACAACTTTTCTGTATATAGTAGCCGTAACTCACTTGGCACACCTTTTTGGAGGATTAATTTCGCTTTTAATTATAATTTATAATCATTTTAAACAAAAATACAATTCAACGCAATTCCTTGGTATTGAACTTGGTGCAATGTATTGGCACTTTCTCGATTTCTTGTGGATTTATTTGTTTTTATTTTTATATTTCTTTAAATAAGAAAAAAAATCTAAATTTGGGAACTTTTTAACGAATTAACTTTTATGGGAACGACAGTTACTACTACTGCAAATACATGGGGTGGCGGAAATGAGCCGATGGGAGCAAGCTATGGTAAATTGATGATGTGGTTTTTCATCGTATCAGATGCTTTAACTTTTTCAGGATTTCTTGCCGCTTATGGTTTTTCTAGATTTAAATTCATTGATAATTGGCCTATTGCCGATGAGGTGTTTACACACTTTCCATTTATGCACGGTGTTGAAGCACCAATGTATTATGTGGCATTGATGACTTTTATCCTTATCTTTTCGTCTGTAACGATGGTATTAGCAGTTGATGCTGGTCACCAAATGAAACAGAAAAAAGTGGCATTCTACATGCTTTTAACCATTGTTGGAGGTTTAATTTTCGTTGGCTCTCAAGCTTGGGAATGGAAAAACTTTATCACTGGTGAATTTGGAGCAGTAGAAACAAAAGGAGGAAGCATACTTCAGTTTGTTAATAAAGAAGGTGAAAGAGTTAAACTTGCTGATTTTGCAGCAACTCTTCACGAAGAAAGAGTTCAGCACGAACGTAAAAATGGTGTTTGGTTTGTAGGTGAACCTTCGTTACCAAGTTATTCTGTTGCCGAAGTACAAGCTGGATTTAAAGCGCATCCTGATTTATTGATAAGAACTGAAAAAATATACAGAGGAACTGAAGCAGAGAAAGCAGATAAAACTTTGTATAATGAGCTTAATAAAGAAAAACATAAAACTGTTTTAACTAGAGCAGAATCTGAAAAAATGTTAGCCAATGCTCATTTGGTTGTTGAAGGAGCAAATCTTACTAGAAATGAATATGGTAGTAAGTTGTTTGCAGATTTCTTCTTCTTTATTACAGGTTTCCACGGTTTCCACGTGTTCTCGGGTGTGATTATTAATATTATTATCTATCTTAATGTTCTTTTAGGAACTTATGAAAGAAGAAAATCTTATGAAATGGTAGAAAAGGTTGGACTTTACTGGCACTTTGTAGATTTAGTTTGGGTATTCGTATTTACATTCTTCTATTTAGTTTAATCTTTTAGCAAATTCATTAAAAACATGGCACACGATACACATGCTTCAAACACAAAAAGAATTTGGTTTGTATTTGGTTTATTATCTTTTGTAACCATTGTTGAGGTTTATTTAGGGATTGAAAGACCTCACTTTTTATATTTTACAAATATTTTAGGCATGAATTTGCTTAATTGGGTTTTCATCATTCTAACACTCTATAAAGCATATTACATTACTTGGGCTTTCATGCACATGGAAGGAGAAAAACCAAGTTTAAGATGGGCAGTTGTTGGAACCGTTGTTTTCCTAATATTGTATTTAGTATTTATACTATTGACAGAAGGAAGTTATGTTCATGATGTTTTCAAAGTAGGAACAATAAAATGGAATTTTTAACACCATATTAATAAATTAAAAAGGTACGCAATTGCGTACCTTTTTTTATTTTTGCAAAGTATTTTACAACAATGAAAAAGAAATTTGTTCTAATAGTCCTTTTTATACTTCCGTTAGTGGTTTATATGTTTTTTGCAACAGGAGTAAATAGCTTTATTAAACTTCCTGTTTTAACAAAAACAATTGCAGATATCAATCAAGATTGGCAAACGCTTGATGGCAAGAAGAGTACTTTTAATGGGAAAATAACCATACTTGGTTTTCCTGGAGATAGCCTTTTTCAAAAAAGAGGCAGTTTCTTTTTACTAAATCAAAAAATATATAACCGTAACCATGAGTTCAAAGATTTCCAAATGGTTTTTATTGCTCCAGATGGAACCCAAGGACAAGCAAAAGAAATACTTTTTAGATTACAAAAAATAACAGATACATCAAGATATCATTTTGTTTTTGCTTCAAAAGATGATATAAATAAGTATTTCCAAAACTTAAAATTACAAGGTAAATTAGACCAAAATTCAGGAACAAATACTGTTTATATAATTGACAAGGAAAGAAATATCAGAGGAAGAAAAGGGAAAAGTGTTCAAGGTGAAGAAGAATATCGCGAAGGTTATGATTTTAGTTCATCATCAGAATTGCATAATGAAATGACAGATGATGTTAAGATAATTTTAGCTGAATATCGTTTGGCTTTGAAAAAAAATAGTGCAAACAGAAAAATATAACAAATGAAAAATAAAGCATATATAGGAATTGCTTTTATCATACTTGTTTTTGGTATCATTTTTATTCCAAAAATAATAGACAGAGTGAAGTCAAACAAAGTGGTGCAAGGCGACAGACTTGATCAGGTTTCTGGGAATAAAAACTACAGTGCTCAAAGTCTAGAAATTATTGGTCCTGCGCCAAAATTTTCTCTAAAAGATCAAAATGGGAAAGAGATTTCAAATCAATCTTATAAAGGTAAAGTATATGTGGTTGAATTTTTCTTCACTACTTGTCCTACTATTTGTCCTAGAATGAATCAAAACATGCTTACCATTGAAAAAGAATTTTTTGGTAATCCAAACTTTGGAATAGCATCAATTTCTATCAACCCAGAAAATGACACCGAAAAAGTTTTGAAAGAACATGCAGAAAAACTAGGTGTAAAATCATCAAACTGGCATTTTTTGACTGGAGAAAAAGAATATATTTTTGATATAGCCAATAAAGGATTTAACCTTTATGCTGGTGAAAACAAAAATGTTAATGGTGGTTTTGAGCATTCTGGATTGTTTGCCCTTATTGATAAAAATGGAAACATTAGAAGCCGAAAAGATGAGTTTGGCAATAAAATTATTTACTACGACGGTTTAGAGAAAAAAGGCGTGAAAGCCCTAATTGAAGATATTAAAAAATTACTCAATGAATAATGTAAATAGCAAAGATTTAGAAAAAAAGTTTAGCAGCTTTATTGTTGTTGTTTCTATAATAATACCTGTTGTTGTAGCTGTATTATTTAGTGTAAAATTGAAAGATTTTGGAATTAATATAGAACCTCTTTCATTTCTGCCTCCAATATATGCCACAATAAATGGAGTTACAGCTGTTCTTTTAGTCTGGGCTGTTTTGGCTATAAAGAAAGGCAATAAATCATTGCATCAAAAACTGATGACAACTGCAATTGCATGTTCTGTAATGTTTTTGGTGATGTATGTTGCCTATCACATGACAGCAGATTCAACTTATTTTGGAGATGTTAATCATGATGGGATGTTGAGCGATGAAGAAAAGCTACAAGCGGGTTCAACTAGATTGGTGTACTTTTTTATATTGATAACACATATAGTACTTTCGGTTTCAATTATTCCGTTAGTTTTGTTTACCTATGTAAGAGCTCTTTCGGAACGATTTGACAAACATAAAAAAATAGCAAAAATCACATTTCCTATTTGGTTGTATGTAGCTGTTACAGGTGTTGTAGTTTACCTGATGATTTCCCCATATTATGCTAACTAAGTCAAAAGGCACAAGTCAAAAGTCACAAGCCAATTTTAGCAAATTTATTTTGCTTATTGTTTATTGCCTGTTGCCTCTTGCTTCAAAAGCTCAATGTGCCATGTGTAGAGCATCACTCGAAAGTAGTGGTGAAAATCAAAAAGTAGAAGCAGTCAACGATGGAATTGTTTACCTGATGGCAATACCATATATACTTGTTGGGCTTATTGGAATTGTGATTTACAGAATGTATTTTGGGAAAAAAGAACAAAAATGATTATTCCATTCCATCAATTTTTACATTCATTTTTCCAGTAGTAGAGATAAAAGCGATGATAGCTTTGTTGGTAATTTCTACTTTTTCAAATTCGAAATCATTCATCGTTCCGTTAACAAAAACACCTTTCATAGGAGAATAATTTGTTAAATAGGGTAACATACTTTTTTTAGCTTCATCTAAATTAGTTTTTATAGAGTAGCGACAATTTTCTTCTATTTTTTTCAAAATTACACCTTGTAGCAACCAGTTGGCTGTTTTTGTCAACAATCCTTTTGTGTTGAGCACATAGTCCATTTGGTCGAAAAAAATCTCTTTTGTTATGGCATTATAATTTGGGATACCAGATAAATAAATAGTTCCATCAATGCTGCCAGTCATTTCAAGAGCAATAATAATTTTGCCATCTTTTTGCCATAAATCAACTTTCTGAACGGTTATTTTTCGCTTACCTGAGGCAAATTCTTTTCCTTTAAAATTATTTGTAATTATTCTTGAAGCACTTTCATAGGTAGAAATTGCTGCAATATGTGCCGAAATCTTTTCAGGAATTTTTGCAACTGGTTTAAAACTAATTGCATTTCGGTCAAAAGTATTTTTAGGTTTTAAACCTACCATAGTTTGCATGTTGCACTTTAATCCCAAATCCATTTTGATGTCTTTTTTTTCCAAAACGGCATCAGTAACATAAACCTCAATTGGGATAAGTTTAAACCAAGTTTCATATTGTTCGCTGGTTACAAATGGTGTGCTCATTTTTTCTAGAACATCTAAAACATAAGGCTTAAAATCGGCAGATTTTTCAATAGCTTCATCAATTTTCTTTGCCATTTTTGATTTGAAAATTGAAAGCGTTGGGTTGATAATATAAGTAATAGGAATGTTTTTTCCAGAAACAAGAATGCTTGGACTTTCGCTCCATTCAAAATCATCTATTTTGGAAATCGTTGTTAGTTTGAAATTATTCAGTTTTACATCGCTCAGTAACGTTATAGTACCATTCAGATTTATTTCTCGAGTATCGTTTAAGCCCATGAAGTTTGTTCCATATTTGAACTTTGACCAAATTTTTAATGGTAAAACGGTTCTGATTTTTCCATTCGTTTCTGTGATTTGTATTGGAGCTGTTTTCCAAATTTTCATTTCAGTCTTATCATCTTCTAGGTTGTTGTCTTCATAAATCAACCCATTCAGTGATTTGTTTGTTTGGTTCTCTATTTCTTTTAAGCTAATTTCCAGAGGCATGCTTATGATAGAAGTTGTGGTTTTATAAACCATTGGCGAATTATCAGTAGGAAGGGGTTTTAGAGCTTCAATTTTTTGCGAGGAAGAACAACTAAAGAACAAATTCATAATTCCGAATAAAAGAAGAAATGAAAGAAGGTGTTTCATGTGGAATGAATAAAATTTTGACAAATGTAAAACGAAAATCAGCAAAAGTGTAACATTATTAAAAAACCTATGACAAATAGTTTATTAAAAAATTCTATAGCAAAAGTCATACCTTTGTAAATATGAATTTGGTAATTAATGCTAAATAATATGATAAAAACTAAAATCAATTATTTTTTGTTTGTCTTGCTTCTTGCGGGTTTGACTTCTGTAGCACAAGATAAAAAATGGACTCTGCAAGAATGTGTTGAATATGCATTAAAAAACAACATTTCGGTAAAGCAATCCGAACTCGATTTGCAAAGTGCAAAAATTGATAAAAACTCTGCTTTAGGCAATTTCCTTCCTAGTTTGAATGCTGGAGCAAATCATTCATGGAACATTGGTTTAAACCAGAATATTACAACAGGATTACTAGAAAATCAAACCACTCAGTTTAGTTCTGTTAGTCTTAATTCAAGTGTTGATATATACAACGGACTTCAAAACCAAAACAGACTTCGTAGAGCAAAACTATCAGAATTAGCTTCACAATACAATTTGTCAAAAATTCAAGATGACATTTCACTTTCTGTTGCCAATGCCTATTTGAATATTCTTTTCAATAAAGAGAATTTGAAAGTGCAACAAGCACAATTGGTTAATGATGAAAAACAATTGAAGAGAAGTGAAGAATTGGTCAAAGCAGGTTCTGTGCCTAGAGGAGATTTACTCGATGTGAAAGCTACTGTAGCTCTAGATAAACAGAAAATTTTGGTTGCCGAAAATAATTTATTGATATCAAAACTTAGTTTGGCCCAATTGCTTCAATTAGACGATTTCAAAAATTTTGATATTGTTGAGGAAAATATCAATGCTGAGCAAAGCGCTACATTATTAGAAAAACCACAAACTATTTATGAAAAAGCACTTGAACATAGAATAGAGATAAAAATTGCAAAAACAAATTTGGATGTTGCAGAAAGAGATGTAAAGATTGCTAAAGGTACTATGCAACCAAGTTTGTCAGGATTTTATAGCTTTAGTACACGTGCCAGTTATTCTGATAGAATAATAGGTGTTGATGGTGGAGGAAACCCAATAGTTGCTGGACCATTACCTCTTTTTGATCAATTTAGTGATAATAAAGGGCATAACTTTGGATTACAACTGAATGTTCCAATTCTAAATGGATTTTCAGCTAGAAATAATGTGGCAAAATCTAAAGTAAATTATGAGAGAATAAAAAATGCATATAATCAAGCAGAACTTGATTTGGAAAGAAATGTTTACACTGCTTTCACCGACACCAATGCTGCATTGAAAACATATGAATCGGCGGTTTCTGCTCTCGAAGCTAGAGAAGAAGCTTTTAATTATGCAAAAGAAAAATTTGCTGTAGGTATGATGAATGCTTTTGACTACAATCAAGCACAATTGCTATACACAACAGCTCAATCTGATGCAATCAGAGCAAAATATGATTTTATTTTTAAAGAAAAAGTTGTTGAACTTTATTTTGGAATCCCAATATTAAAAAAACCATAAAACCATGTCAAAGAAAAAAATTTATTGGATAGCAGGAATAATAATCGGATTAATAGCGCTTTTAGTAATATTAAAGAAAAACGGAACACTAGGAAGCGATGAAGGTGTAAAGGAAATAGAAACTGCAAAAGTTGACGAAATTACAATTGTTGAAACCGTTTCGGCTACTGGTAAAATTCAACCAGAAGTAGAAGTGAAGATATCTTCTGAAGTTTCCGGAGAGATTATCGCTTTGCCTGTAAAAGAAGGTCAAGTGGTGAAAAAAGGAGATTTACTCGTTAGAATAAATCCAGATTTATATACTTCTGGTTATAATAGAACATTGTCTAATCTTTCTGGTTCAAAAGCTGGATTAAGCCAAGCAGACGCTACATTCAAAGAAGCGAAAGCAAGCTATGAAAGAAGTAAAACTTTGTATGACAAAGGAATCATTTCAAAATCTGATTGGGATAAAGCTATTGCCACTTTCGAAAATGCAAAAGCTAGTAAAGAATCTGCCTATTTTAATGTTCAAAGCGCAAATGCTACAGTCAAAGAAGCAAAAGATAACCTAGGAAGAACAACTATTTATTCGCCAGCAGATGGAACAATATCTTCTCTTGGTGTAGAACTTGGCGAAAGAGTTCTTGGAACACAACAAATGACAGGAACAGAATTGCTTAGAGTTGCCGATTTAACCAATATGGAAGTAGAAGTAGATGTTAATGAAAATGATATCGTAAAAGTTAGCATTGGCGATAGCACAAAAATTCAAGTTGATGCTTATTTGAAAAAAGAATTCAAAGGAATTGTAACTAGCATCTCAAATTCGGCAAGCACAACTACAACTGCCGATCAAGTAACAAACTTTAAAGTAAAAGTTAGAATTCTCAAAGAATCTTATCAAGATTTATTGGAAGGAAAACCTTCGACCTATTCTCCTTTTAGACCAGGAATGACTGCTACAGTTGATATCATCACTATGCGTAAAGAAAATGTTATTGGTGTGCCTATTAGTTCTGTAGTAGTAAAAGCTGACACAACCGCAACAAAAATTTATGAAATAAAAGATGATGAAGGTGAAGATGGCAAAGTGAAAGCAAAAAGCGATAAAAAGTTTGAATGTGTATTTGTAAAAGATGGGAATAAAGCCAAAATTAGAATTGTAAAAACAGGCATTCAAGACGATACAAACATCGAAATAATTTCTGGATTGAAAAAAGGAGATGTTGTAATCACTGGTCCATATACTACTGTTTCCAAAGATTTGAACTCTGGTGATAAAGTAAAAACTAAAGCTAAAGAGGAAGAAAAAAAATCGGGTAAAAAATAATGGCAATTATTCTCAATATTGAAACAGCTACAAAAAATTGCTCTGTTTCATTGTCAAAAAATGGTAAAACTCTTTTTTGTAAAGAACAAGCAGACCAAGGATATTCGCATGCCGAAAAACTTCATGTTTTCATAGATGAAGTAATTAAAGAATGTCAAGTAGATATTAAAGAGATAAATGCTGTGGCTGTTAGCAAAGGACCAGGTTCTTATACTGGATTGCGAATTGGAGTTTCGGCAGCCAAAGGTCTTTGTTACGCATTGAATCTACCTTTGATTGCTATTGATACATTAGAAATTTTGGCTAGTAAAGTTCATCAAAATGATGGGCTTATTGTTCCAATGCTCGATGCGCGAAGAATGGAAGTATATAGCGCAGTATTCAATCAGGAGAAAAAAATTGTATCCGAAACAAAAGCTGAAATTTTAGATGAAAATAGCTATGCTCATGTGAATGAAAAAATCTATTTTTTAGGCGATTGTCAAGAAAAGTGTAAAACGGTTCTAACCAAAAGTAATTTTCAGTTTTTGCCAGAAATTATCTTCCCATCAGCAAATGAAATGAGCGAATTAAGTTTTCAAAAGTTTATTGCGAAAGAGTTTGAAGATGTTGCCTATTTTGAACCTTTTTACCTAAAAGATTTTTTATTGACCAAATAGTTATTTCTTTACAGCAGATGGATGAAATGCAATACCAGCGTTATCAAAAGCTTCTTTGGATTCTTCCATAATATCTGAAGTCATTGCTAAAAAATCTTCAATTTTTGCGCATGGTTTGATTGCCAAGAGTATAGAAGTGTCTGCAAGATTTTTTACAACAACCAATGGTTCTGGTTTTTTTAAAACTTTTTTATTGTTTTTCATGACTTCCATCAGGATGTCTTTGGCATTTTTAATGTTTGTTTCATAGGATAATGAAAACACAATTTCTGCTCGTTTAAATCCTTGTTGCGAATGATTGATTATTGTGCCATTAGATAAAATTCCGTTGGGAATATAAATTGTTTGGTTATTTATACCCAAAAGTTTTGTCGAGAAAATCTCTATATCTGTAACGACTCCATTTACACCTTGAGCTTCTATACTGTCGCCAACTTTGAATGGCTTGAAGAGAATAATCAAAACACCTCCAGCCAAATTTGACAATGAACCTTGAAGTGAAAGCCCAACTGCTAATCCTGCTGCACCGAGAATTGCTACAAAGGATGAAGACTCTATTCCCAATCTAGAAATTACGGTAATGAAAAGTAAAACTCTCATTGCCCAAAGCAAACTATTCGATAGAAACTCTGAAAGGGTAACTTCCATTTCCCTTTTTTGCATAATTTTTACAGCTGTTCTATTAATCAACCGAATAGCATATAACCCAACTATAAGAATAATTAAGGCAGATATTACTTTGGGTGAATAGCTTATTAGTAAGTCTATAAAATCATTCAAATATTCTTCAAATGAATGGATATAATGTAGCTCTTCTTTTTTCATGATTATTTATAAAAAAATCACGCATTGGCGTGATTTAATTTATTGCAAAGATAAAAATTTAGTCAGCGTCTTCCTCAACACGATTGACTTTTTCTTCTACTTTTTCTTTTAAATCTTCTGATTTTTCTTCAGCTGTATCTGTAAAAGAATTTACTTTTTCTTTCACCGATGCAACTGTGCTTCCTACAACCTCTTCGGCTTTATCTGCAAATTCGCCAACTTTTTCTTTAACTGTTTCTACAGCATCTTCAATTTTTTCTTTTGCAGCAGGAACATATTCCTCAATTTTTTCTTTTGCTTTGTCCATAGTTTCCTCTGCAAAATTTTCTACCTTATCGATAATTGGCGCTGCTGTTTCTTTTGCTTTCTCGTAACTTTCTTCAACGAAGTTTTCAGTTTTATCAGCAATTTCTCCTGCTTTTTCTTTGGCTGAGCCAAATAGATTTTTGAAAAATGAACCTAATCCCATGATGTTATTGTTTTAAATGTTTAGTAATTACAATATTACGAAAAATTGAATGAACTAGTTTTCAATATTTTGTAATAATAATTCAAAATTTTCGGTAGGCGCAGAGCAGGATTTATTTTGACATAAATAGAATTTTGTGCTTTTTGTTTCTTGTTTGTCTTTTAAGAATGGAAGCTTGCTCTCATTTTTTGCAACAGCAAGGATTATGTTTGGTAAATATTTGGTATTCAGTCTTTTTGCATAATCAAAGCTTTCATTGCCAAATATCGCTAGTTCTTTATTTTGTTCATCAAAATCTAAATGGAGCATCAACCAGTTCGAAAACGCAGATGGGTAATCAATAGTTGGTAGAATATTTTGAAGCATTTTTTGGGCGATTTCTTCAAAATAGTTGTTTTCAAAATAAACGCCTAGTTTTTTTAGATTTCTTGCCATTACAGAATTTGCCGCAGGAATCACGTTGTCTTCAACCTCATAATGTTCAGCAATAAGCTGGCTGTCATTTTTGTGGTTAAAGGCGAAAAACTGTTGTTTTTCGTTGTAATAATAATCAAAGCAATAGTGTGTGAGTTGTTTGGCATTGAACAACCAGTTTTCATCAAAAGTGATTTCATACAAACTGATAAAAGCATCAATGACGTGTGCATAATCTTCAAGATAACCTACAATGCTATTCTTCCCGTTTTTAAAATTTCTGTATAAAAAACCATCATTATCCCAACAATTTTTTTGAATGAATTCTCCATTTTTTAATGCAATTTCTTTGTGTTTTTCATCTCCAAATGTTTTGTAGGCATCTACAAATCCTTTGAGCAAAATAGCATTCCAAGAAGTTAAACATTTGTCGTCGAGCAAAGGTTTTTTTCTCTGTTCTCGATAATCATATAATGTTTTTTCCCAACTTGATTTTTTTTCTTTTAAAAGGCGACTATCAATGGAGTTTTCTCTCGCAATTTCTTCTAATGATTTGTTTTGAATGAGGACATAATTGTCGTTTTCCCAAAAGCCATATTCGTTGATGTTAAATACTTTTGAAAACAAGTCAAAATCATCTGAAATTAATCGTTCAAGTTCTTCTTTTTTCCATGAATAAAATGCGCCTTCTTCGAGTTTGTTGTCTTCATTAAAGCTATCAGCATCAAAGGCTGAGTAAAAACTTCCATATGGAGAAAGCCATTCTCTTTCTACAAAGTTTAAAGTTTTGAAAACTACTTCTTTGAATGTTTCATTTTTAAAAACTTTGTATGCGTTGCAATAAAGAGAAACCATTTGACCATTGTCATAACCCATTTTTTCGAAATGAGGAATATGCCATTTCATATCTACAGCATAACGTGAAAATCCTCCATCTACTGTGTCAAAAATTCCTCCATAGTAAATTTTTGTTAGGGTAAGATTGACAAAATCAATTAATTCTTTATTTTTTTGTAAAACACCAATTCGTAAAAGAAATTCATAATTGTTTGGCATCATAAACTTTGGAGCTCTAGCCATTCCACCATATTCCCAATCAAAACTTTTCTTCCATTTAACGATTAGGTTTTCAAGTTGCTCTTTGCTAAAAACGGTTTTGTCATCATTAATAGGAACTAGACTAATCGAAGAAATTCCTTCGGTAAGTTTGTCTGCATATTCAAGGAGTAATTCTGGTTTTTCGTTATAAAGTTCTTGTAATTTTTCGAGCGAATTTATCCAGTCGTTTTTTCTAAAATAAGTTCCACCCCATACTGGTTTTCCGTTAGGAAGTGTCACTACATTCATTGGCCAACCGCCACGACCAGTCATTAGCTGAACAGCTTTCATATACACAGCGTCAACATCTGGACGTTCTTCACGATCAATTTTAATGTTTATGAAGTAGCTATTCATCACTTTGGCGACTTCATTATTTTCAAAACTTTCGTGTTCCATTACATGACACCAATGGCAAGCTGAATACCCAATGCTTATGAGTACCAGTTTGTTTTCTTTTTGTGTTAGAGAAAGAGTTTCATTGCTCCATGCTTTCCAGTGAATTGGGTTATTAGCATGTTGAAGTAAATATGGGCTTGTTTCTTTGTGTAATTCGTTCATGATGTGTATAAAAAAGCGTCCTAAATTGGACGCTTTGTAGATTATTCTATTTCAAACGTGAGCTTCAGGTTTACTCTGTATTCTGAAACTTTTCCATCTTTTACAGTTGCGCTTTGTTCATTTACATACACTGATCGAATATGTTTTAATGATTTTGAAGCTTGCGCAACAGCTTTTTGAGTAGCATCTTCCCAACTTACTTCTGAGCTTGCTAGAACTTCAATTACTTTCAATACTGCCATGATTACAAAACTTTTGAATTATCTTATAAAGTTAATAGATTTATTCCAGAATTCAAAATCAAGCATTGAGCGCTTCTACACTTATTTCGCTATCATTCAACATGCTTTTTAACATGTTTTCAATTCCGTTTTTGAGAGTAAATGTAGATGATGGACAACCATTACACGAACCTTGGAGAATTACTTTCACTTTTTTATCAGTTTCATCATAAGAATCAAAAAGAATATTTCCTCCATCAGCAGCAACTGCTGGTTTTACATATTCTTCCAGAATGTTTATAATTTGTTGTGAAGTTACATCGAGATTGTCAAAGTTTTTTATTTGTTGTTTTTCTATCTTTTTGTCACTTTCTATCAAATTTTCATCCAAAACTATTCCTCCGTTTTCCAGATATTGTTTGATGAAATTTCGCAATTCCAACGTAATTTCATCCCAAGAAATGCTATCATATTTGGTAATTGAAACATAGTTTTCGGTAATAAATATTTCTTTTACAAAATGAAATTTGAATAATTCTTTGGCTAATGGAGATGAATATGCTTCGTCTATGTTTTTAAATTCGGCTGAGGTTTTTGTTAATGCTCTATTAGCAACAAATTTTAGAGTTGCAGGATTTGGTGTGGTTTCGCCGTAAATTGAAATAGGTTGTTTTTTTACTACATTCTCTGAAGGAAGAACAATTAAACCTCCGTTAGCAATAAATTCTTCAATTTGATTGGCCACTTCTTCTTGAACATCTTTCCATTCTACTATGCTAAATCGTTCAACAGCAATGAAATTTCCAGAAATGTAAACTGTTTTAACAAAAGGCAAGTAGAAAAGTTTTTGGGCTAAAGGCGAATTTTTTGCCTCATCAATATTCTTGAATTCAAGGTGCTGATTTTGCAAAATAAACTCTGGGAATTCAAATTTTACTATCGTAGGGTTTTGAGTTTCTTTTATTTGGACTTTCATACTTTTTATTTTTTTTCAAATTTAACAAAGTTATTTTCTATGAATGGTTATATTTGAGGTTTTAAATAAATATTAACAATAAAAGAATTGATTTCTTTATTCTTTTAAGAATTGCTATGAAAAGTAAAATATTGTTTTTGTTGTTTTTGATTTCTGTAATGTCTTATTCACAGCCAATTACAGTGAATACAACAACTTATACAGTTCCTCAATTAGTTCAAGATGTACTTTTTGGTAATGGAACTGCTGGCTCATCGTGTGTTGGAACAATTTCTAATATTACATGGAGTACCGGTTCAAATTTTGGTTCTGTTAATGGGATAGGTTATTTCTCTAATACAAACCCTACATTTCCAATGACATCTGGAGTTATATTGAGTACAGGTAATGTGACTGCTGCGCCTGGACCAAACACAACAACTCAAAGTAATGGAAGCGATGCTTGGCCTGGTGATCCGCAGTTGTTTAACTACATGCAAACGTTAGGCTATGTAAATCCTGGACCACCTGACTTTGATGATCATAATAATGCAACTATTCTAGAGTTCGATTTTACTCCATTAACCGATACGATGAGTTTTGATTTTCTCTTTGCATCGGAAGAATATGGTACTTTTCAATGTGATTTCTCTGATGCTTTTGCTTTCTTTCTGACAGATTTAACGGTTGCTTCTCCAGTCTCAAATTTAGCATTAGTACCTAGTACAACAACACCAATTTCAGTTGTTACAATACGAGACAATCAATACAATAATGGCTGTACTTCGGAAAATGTCACCTATTTTGGGAATTACAATGATTTCCCTAATCCGACAAATTCGGCAACAAATTTTAATGGAGAAACTACATTGTTAACGGCATCTTCGCCTGTAACTCCTGGTCATACTTATCATATAAAGTTAGTTATTGCTGACAGAAATGATAATTCTTATGATTCTGCGGTTTTTCTGGGAGCAGGAAGTTTTAATATTGGTTCCCCAAATTTAGCAGGTACAGGAACATTTGATGGTTTAGATAACATGACAATAGCTGATGGTACAGCGTTGTGTAATTCTACAGCTATCAACATTCAAGCAGGAGCAATTCAAATACCTGGGGTAAATTATGCGTGGACGTATAATGGTAATCCAATAGTTGGAGCTAATACAAATAATTATACAGTTACTCAAGGAGGAGATTATGGTTTGACAATTACTTATCCTGGTGGTTGCCAACAATCTGACGTTATGACCGTTGAATATTATCCTGATCTTCCATTGGGAACTCCAAATGATTTAACGCAAGCAAATAACCCTATTTTTAATCTTACAGTCAATTCCAATTTGATTATAAATGGAACTGGTGGGCCAATTTCTTATTACACTTCTGCAGCTGATGCTTATCAATTGAACAATCCAATTGGAAATCCTTCAGCTTTTGTTGGTACAAATGGACAAGAAATTTTCGCCGCAGTAGAAGATCCTGATTACGGTTGTATTACTGTTACTTCGTTTTTTCTTTACATTACAACTAATGTTATAAATCCCACCACGCCACCGGACTTAGAGTTATGTGAGAGTAGTTATGGATTAGGCACTGCAGATTTTGATTTTACACCACAGGTTGGTATAGCCTATGGCACTTATGATCCAGCAGACTACACATTAACATTTCATCCAACACTAGCAGATGCGACCAATGATACAGGCGCGATATCACCAATCAATAATTTTACAGGCACAGACGGCCAAATAATTTACATACGATTAGAAGATAATGCAGATAATACGATATTTGGTACAGCACAATTCACATTACATGTAAACCCGTTGCCAACAGCATCCATAACAGGAACGACAACAATATGTTCTGGTGATACAGCACAAATTTGTTTTGTAGGTACTCCAGACGCTACGGTTAGTTACACAGGACCATCAGGCGCATCTACAATAGTATTGGACAATACGGGTAATGCATGTTTTACCACATCAGCATTAACTGCAACGAGTACCTATACATTAACTAGTGTTACCAATACGACCACTACATGTTCACAAAACATAGCAGGAAGTGCAGTAGTAACGGTAAAACAATTGCCAACAGCAACCATAAGTGGTACAGTTAGCGTTTGTCAAAACACACCATCACCAGTAATTACCTTTACAGGAGCCAATGGCACTGCACCTTATACGTTTACCTATACCGATCCAGCAGGAGCAACACAAACGATAAGCACAACAGCAGGTAATAGCGTTACCTTGCCAGTATCAACGGCAATAGCAGGAAGTTTTGATTATACCTTAGTAAGCGTTCAAAGTGGAGGAACACCATCTTGTTCACAAAATCAATCGGGAACAGCAACCGTAACCATATTAGAATTGCCAACCGCTACCATAACAGGAACCCAAGCAGTTTGTGTAGGCGATTTGGCACAAGTAGTTTTAACAGGTTCAGGAGGAACATCACCATATACATTTAGTTATACACTCAATAGTATAGCACAACCTGCAGTAACATCAACAGGGAACAGTTATGTTATCAATGTTCCTACATCAGCACCAGGTACTTTTGCTTATAGCCTTACCAATGTACAAAGCAGCAGCACGCCAGCGTGTTCACAAGCACAAACAGGAACAGCTACAGTAACAGTAAACGATGCTCCAGTAATCAATACACCAACAGCTTATGAAGTTTGTGATGACAACAACGATGGTTTCTCGTGTTTGTTCAATCTTCCTAGTAAAAATTCAGAAATCACTTTAGATAATACCGTAGTCATCACATATCATGAAACATTGACCGATGCACAAACAGGAAGCAATCCTAAGAGTAGTCCATATTGCAACATCAATCCAGGTACACAAACACTGTATGTAAGAGCCTATTACACAGGATCAACAACATGTTATTCAACCACTACATTACAATTGATAGTTCATCCAAGACCACTTCCAAATCCAGTTATTACAGATTATGAGTTGTGTGATTACAATAATCCTGGAGACCAAGAAGAAGTATTTGTATTAAATACCAAAGATGCTGAAATAGCAAACGGGCAAACAGGAGTTACTGTAACCTATTATCTGACACAAACCGATGCAGAAAACCAAGTTAGTGCATTAACAAATAATTACACCAATATAAGTAATCCTCAAGAAGTATGGATTAATATAAGCGATAATGGTACAGGATGTAACTCAGTAGGTTCATTTAATTTGGTTGTCAACCCATTACCACAAGCCAATTTACCGTTGCCAATATTTGAATGTAGTAACGGAGCAGTCACTACAGCAGAATTCGATTTGACAACCAATCAAGACGTAATTACAGGCGGATTAAGTGGTATGAATGTTACTTTCTACAACACTTTAGTTGATGCACAAACACCAACAAATGCTATTGGTACACCGCTCACTTATACAGGTAATGATAACGAAACGATTTATGTGAGAGTAGAAGACACTAATACAGGTTGCTTCAGCATCACGACACAATTGTTACGAGTTACACAAGGACCAACAGCAGTAACACCACAGCCATTAGAATATTGTGATCCAAATAACGATGGATTTGGCATCTTTAATTTAGAAGATGCTACCAATGAAATAGCAGGAGGAAGTTTACCGCCAGGAGTTACAGTAACCTATCACGAAACCCCAACAGATGCTCTTTTAGGAGCAAACCCTTTGACAAGCCCATATGTAAACATAGATCCATGGACACAAACCATTTATGTAAAAGTATTTTATACCACAACAGGATGTTCGAACTATGTAGAGTTAACCCTACAAGTTCATCCGACACCAGAAGCTGTAGAGCCGGCGGATTTACATTTATGTGATTACAATGGCGCGATAGGATATGAGAGTTTTGATTTAACGCAGTTAATCCCAGAAGTTTTAGGCAGCATGGATGCTACACAGCATACCGTTACCTTTTACACGAGTGAGACAGAAGCTCAGCAAGGCACCAATTGGATAAGCAATACAGCAGGTTATACCAATGGTGTAATAGACCAACAAACGATTTGGATACGAGTAGAGAATAATGCTACAGGCTGTTATGATGTGGTTAGTGTAGATTTGATAGTAGATCCGCTACCTAATTCTCTACAACCGAGTTATGCGTCATATAGTCTATGCGATAATGATCAAAGCAGTATAGGATATGAGAGTTTTGATTTAGAGAGCAAAGTAGATGACATTTTATTAGGACAAACAGGTATGAGCGTAACGTTCTATCCTAGTTTACTAGATGCACAGAACAATACCAATGCCATACCGAATACGAATTTAAATTATATAAATAGCATTCAGTATGTTCAAACTATGGGTATCCGTATCACCAATGATGCGACAGGCTGTTACATCATCTCGACGATGGATATTAGAGTAGAACCTTTGCCAGAGCCAGTTCCGCCAACGGATCCATATGTAGTTTGCGATGACAATCAAGATGGTTTTGCACCATTTGATTTAAGCACCTTGACATCAGATATACTACAAGGTGAGAACTATTTAATCAGCTATCACGAGACCCAAACCGATGCAGAACAAGGCAACAATGCTTTGCCGATGAACTATATCAACATCAATCCATTTGTACAATACCTATACGTTCGAGCAGAAGATCCAGATACAGGTTGTGTGAAGGTGATTATGATAGAATTGAATGTAAACCCAAGCCCAGTAGCACCTATTAATTTAGATGATATTACACTGTGTGACGACCAAGACAACAATACCCAAAACGGAATAAGATTGGTAGATTTAACCCAACGCACACCAGATGTATTGTCACAACAACCGTTGTCACCATCGAGTTATGAAGTTACATATTACACAAGTCAGCTATTAGCAGAGCAAGGCACATTACCCATTACACCAGCAACAGCCTATATGGGTAGCAATGGCGATACGATTTGGGTACGAGTAGAAAACCTAGCCACAGGCTGTTATCAACTAGGAACGTTCCAGTTGGTTATTGGTATACCTCTTCAGGTGTTAACACCACAACCCATCAATGAATGTGATAACGATTCCAATCCAAACGATCAACATACTACGTTTGATTTAACAGTAAGAACAATAGCACCATCGGGATATACGATAAAATACTATCCGAGTTTGGCAGAAGCCCACAGTGGGACAAATGAAATATTGGATCCAACATCCTATATAAATGTACCACCAGCCGTTCAAACATTAGGAATAGCGATAATTAGTGCAGAAGGATGTAAGAGCT
>NZ_BMIM01000015.1 GCF_014642275.1 Flavobacterium lutivivi | reverse complement strand
ACTTCTGATCCTCAAACTGGTAAAAAATATTATACCAATATATTTATTAAAAAAGAATAGTTTGATTATTGTTTTGTTTGATTTTGACAGATCGAAAGAACCCATTCATGCGAATGGGTTTTTTTTTATTTCAAACCTAGTTTAGATTTTAATTTTAAAAACAATAAAGCAATAAGATAAGCATCATCAATAGCTGAGTTTCGCTCAGATTGTGGTATTTTGTATGATTTAACTAAATCATCTAACGAAAAAAATTTGCTAGTTATATCATATAATTTTTGATGCATGATTTCAATATCTAGCGCTTCGTTTTTAATTCTGCCACAATTTAACTTTTCCAAAGCTTCATTAATCATTTCAATATCAAAATGTATCCTGTGTCCAACAAGTGTTGAACTTCCAATATATTTAACTAATTCCTCCAAAGCATTTGGTTCAGCAAATTTTGGGAGTTTTGTTTCTACCAAAAACTCATTTGTCATGCCATTATCATGTAAATATTTATACTGAAGAATAACAAGTTCTAGAGTATCTTGAACAACAATTTGATCATCAATAACGGCAATAGCACCAAATGATAAGATAACGTCTTTCTTGGGGTTAAGTCCAGTTGTTTCAGTAGAAAGTATAACGTATCTATTGGATTTTTTTTCAAATTTTGACAAATATTCTTTCCAAAATTCAGGATATTCTTTGTTTATATTTTTTATCCAGTCAAACATTATGAAAATTGAGTTAATTGAAATCTATCTTTGATTAATTCTTCCAAATCTCGCATAGGAGATAAGGCATTTTTTAGCTTTTCTTTATCCGCTTTTGATAATTCGTCTAGGTTGATGAAATCACCAGAACTGTCATTTTTCAATCCTTCAAGTGTTCTAAATTTAGATAACGTCAAGAATGCTTCGGCACAATTGAGATATATTTCAGAATATTTTGGGTCTATAATTGCTAGTTGTTTAAAACGTAAATAGGTGTTGTTAATTCCTCTTAGTTTCATGCTCAAAGCAAATAATCTAGCTCCATCAATAAGAGGCATCAGGGCTTTGGTTTTGATATCAAACTTTCCTTTATTTTCGCCTTCTTCTTCGATTGTGAATTTTTTAAAGAAATTCAACGGTGCATTTTTTCTTAAAGCATCATTTCCTAAATAATCAAAAAACAAATTATTTTTTGAATTGCTAAAAATAACTTCTGTGATAGTATCTTCTAGTTTTTGTTCACCAAAAACCATTTCATAATCAAAGAAAATGCTACTTATTTCATTTGTTTTTTCACCTGGAGTTTTTATCCAACTATTGTATTGTTTTATCCAGTCTGTCAATGATTTACACAAAATCATATTGCTTGCCATGTGATTGTATGGGCAAAATGAATAACCTACTTTTTCCAAGATAGCAGTTGTTCTTTTGGCAAGCTTTAAAAAATAATCTTTTACTTCTTTATATTTTTCTTCGGCGACATCTTCAAAAATCAAGAAACTATCTTGATCGGTCAATAATAATTGTTCTTTTCTTCCTTGACTTCCTATACTTAGCCAACAAAAACGGGCTGGAGGTGAACCTAAATCTAAGATTGATAGTTCAACAGCTCTTCTATTGATTGCAAAGATTATTTCTCCAGCTATATTGTACACATGAGGTAGAGGAATGTTCTTGGCTATAGAAGTTTGGATTAATTCTGTGAGTTTTTCTCTTACTTGTTTTAATTCTTTTGGTGTAATTGCTCGTTTGGTTTCTTTAATTAAAACACCAGGATTATTGGATTGAGCAACAACTAAATCATGTTCTGAAATCACTCCTTTAATTTCAGTTTTATCAGTTCCATCAACAGTAACACACAAGTGGCTAACATTATATTTTAATAACAGAAGTTGAGCCTCAGCAACAGAAACATTCTCAGGAACTGTTATTACAGGCGATGACATTATTTTATTAATCGGTGAATTTAACGGAAAACGTGCATTGGCAATTTTACTTCTAAAATCAGTATCAGTAACAATTCCAACTGGTAATCTATTTTCTATAACAAAAGCACTGTTCACAAGATTATCTGTCATCAATTGAGCGACATCTTTTGCAATAGCGTCAATAGCTATTTTGAGAGGTGTTTTATTATAGCTTAATGTTTGAAAATACTGAATTTCACCAGATGTATGTTCGCCATATATAGAATCAGTCACAAGGCTATTTCTATTTTCTTTATCGAAAGAATTTTTGGTATTGGCTGCAAAACTTTCAAGTAGAAAGTCTAAAACTGACGAATTTAAAGAAACAAATGGTTTAAAAACATTAATAGGAACAGCATAAATAATACAGTCTTCACGTGCTTTTGCTGTCATCATGTAATTATTTTTTGCAAAAAAAGGACGCAGACCAAATATATCTCCAGGATAGCATTTATTAAGTAAAGTTTCTTCAGCATCTGCAACAAATGTTAGATTGACAACACCAGAAGCTACAACATAAAAACAATCATGAAGTTTATCATCAATTTTAAATAATGCTTTATTTTTTTCAAGATTGAGAACTTTGATACTTGATGAAACTGATATCAATTCCTCATAGGTTAAGTAATTGAATGGTTCATGGTCTTTCAAAAAATTTGCAATACTCTGTGCAATTGAATTCATGTTCAAATGATGATTTATAATAGAATGCAAAAGTATGAAATCTAACAGTGAAAGCGAAGGTATTTTGCATATTTTCTATTTTACATAATATAAATTATAGTTTAAATATTTGCTTATTATTTTAGCAATGATTGCATGAATAATTAAAACGAAAAATAAATAAAAGCCTGTAAATAAAGAGTTATAAACAACTGTAATACTGATTGTTAATAACTTTTCATGGGAAAATCATATTAAAAACAACAAAAAATAGCCTTTTTTGTAATCTTTAACTTTATAAAATGATAAAAAAATGTAATTCATCGATTTTTTAAACATTTTTTTTCATTTAATCGATGATTTTTGCGTTTTGTCTGTATATATTTGTCATGTAGCAAATTTGAATTCCCCCAAGTTCAAATATTGTATTAAAAACTTAATTGATGTTAATTTAACCTACATTATTATGAAAAAGATTTATGCATTTTTATTTTTAGTTTTACTGGTAGTAAAATTAGAAGCTCAAACAACAAGTGTAACTTACACAGCATCAACTGAAAATTTTTCAAACCCTGAAAGAGGTTTCTATCATCATAAAGAAACTCATTCGTCTAGTTACTCAGCATTAAATCAAACTTCATTAAGAAACTATTATGTTAATGAAAAAATCTCATTGATACTAAGATTATTCTATTTGGAAGATTTTATCAACTCTCCAATTTCTGCAACTTATTTGAGCAATATGCAAGCTGATTTTGATAAAATAAGAAATGCAGGATTAAAATGCATCGTTCGTTTTGCTTATTCAGATGACGCAGCCGCAGCTCAACGCGATGCCTCAAAAGAGCAAATTATTGCTCACTTGCAACAACTAAAACCTCTTTTGACAGCAAATGCAGATGTTATTACTGTTGTTCAAGCGGGTTTCATTGGTTCATGGGGAGAATGGTATTATACAGATCATTTTGGGATGAATCCTACTGCGGCAGACTATGCCAATAGAAAACAAGTTATCGATGCACTGTTGACAGCTATTCCTAGCAATAGAATGATACAACTAAGAACTCCAAAACTTAAACAAAAAACGTTTTTAACTACAACAGCTTTAAGTTCTACTCAAGGGTTTTCTGGATCAAGTTTGGCTAGAGTTGGTCATCATAACGATTGTTTCCTTGCAGATAGTTCAGATATGGGAACTTACAACAATGTTAGCACTGAATATCCTTATCTAGAGCAAGAGACAAAATTTACACCTATGGGTGGAGAAACTTGTGCTTTCAATAGTGATCGTTCAAATTGTGCTACAGCATTGTTTGAAATGGCAAAATTTCACTGGTCATACATGAATATTGATTATTATCCCGAAGTAATATCAGAGTTTAATACTGATAGCTGTTTAGAGGATTTGAAAAAGAAATTAGGCTACAGATTACAAATGAATTCGGCTACATTCCCTAATTCTATAAACTCTGGAGGTATTTTACCAGTTTCTTTTAGAATACAAAATGTTGGATTTGCTTCGCCTTTTAACGAACGTAAAGCATATTTAATATTAAGAAATGTTGCCAACAACCAAGAATATAGTGTTCAACTAGCTTCAGATCCAAGATTATGGTTAAACTCTAATAATGAGATTATTATTTCAGAAAATTTAGCTTTGCCAAATACGATTCCTGCTGGAAGTTATAAATTATTTTTAAACTTACCAGATGCTTCATCATCATTGGCTACAAAACCTGACTATTCTATAAGATTAGCTAATACAAACATGTGGGAAGCAACAACAGGATACAACAACCTTAATTTTACATTGAATGTTACTTCAGCACTTGCTGTAGTTGATAATAATATTTTAACACCTGTTATATATCCAGTTCCTACAAATGGAGAATTGATTGTAGAAATGGATAACATTGCCGATTTTAAAGCAGAAATCTATAATGCTTTAGGTCAATCATTCGGTTTAAAATCAAATATAGATAATAACAGAATGACATTGAATACTGAAAGTTTGGCTGTAGGTGTTTATTTTATAAGATTATCTAACGGTCAAAATTCAACAACTAAGAGATTTATTGTTAAGCATTAGTTTTTGTTCCATTTTATATTAAAAAAGGAATTGATTAAATCAATTCCTTTTTTTTGTTTTTGTAGATTTCTTTTTTAAGTTGTGTTTCAATCCAAACTGAATAACATTTGAATAATATTTTGATTGAATATACATCTCTAAATTTGCTGATATCGAAGTGAAATCAAATATTTGATACTCAACACCACTTAGAATTCTTTGAAAATTATCGCTGTAATCATCTAAGAAATAAGTTCCTTCAACATTAAATCTAAAGTTATCGGTTGTTTTTCCAAGTTTAAAACCTACTCCTCCACCATAGAAAAATCTTTCATCTAGCATCCAATATGGATAACCTGTTGATAGAGGTACAAACGATTTACCCAGTGAACCTTGAGACCTTGAAGCTTCTAGAAAAGGAATAATTTTATATTTTTTTTCATCTGGTTTATTAAGTGCAATTTTAGTAGTTAAAGAACCTTCATAGGAATCTTCTGTTGTATAATTTGTGTTCTCTGTTTTACTTTTATTATAAAAATTTCCTTCAAGCGAAATGCTTGCATTTATAAAACCAAACAAATACATATCTCTATAAAAATTCAATTGAAATCTATAAATACTTTTGCTATGAGCTGGACCAGTTTCTGCTGGAAATACTTTGAATTCAGCTGAATTATATGATACTTCTGATGAGATGTTTGCTCCCATTCCGTAGTGGAAGAAAACAGTTCCTTGGTCGCTATACTCTACTCTACTCCTAGCCCAGTAATTCATTTTTTCTGGACGATTTGCTAAATTAAATTGATATTGTAATCCATATAGGTTATGCAAAACATTGTCCTCAACATCCTTGAAATCTTCTATATCAAACATTTGACCATAGGTTAACCCAATGCTGTGAAGATTTAGTTTTTTATCATAAAAGTTGTATGAAAGAACATTTTTGAAAGCCGAAGGTTTTTCTCTATTGGTTTGCAATTCAGAATCAGTTTTAATGAATGAACCATATTGTTTTCGTTCTACCTTAATTATTTTTTCAAGAACATCTGGGTAAAATAACTCCTTTTCATTGTTTACAAGATATTCTTTAACATCATGCTCTTCAAAAACTACGTCTTTGTTTAGCATTTCACGAAGTGGTCTTTTTTCATCTACATCTGGTAATGAATTTGCAATAATCCAAGATTCTTTAAACTTCCCATTATCATGAAGAACATTACTCATCAAAGCTTTGGCCTTATAATTTTGAGGATTTTCAGCGATGACTTTTTTATAAAGAATTTCCAAATTCTTGAAATCTTTTTGTTCTACTAACCAAGTCATTTTAGTGTAATCATCTATTTCGTCTGTAAACTTAGACCATTGCATAGCTTTGTCATACATTTCATTGTCTGCATAAAGCCAAGTAATTGCTGTGGCAAGTTTTGAATACTCATTAGAAGGTTCAATTTTTTCAAGTTCAGTTAGCGCATTATTAGGTTCAAATTCTAATAGGTATTGCAAAAACTTGAGATAACTTTCTTTTGAGGTATCTACTTTTAGTAGAGCTAATAGCGCTTCTTTAATTTTCTCCTGATTTTCGGGTGAATAAAAATTGGCTACATAACTGTTGAGCAAATCTTTATCGTTTGGCGTTACCATGATTTGAGCGCTCATCCATTTTTCTTTTACTAAATCATTTGGATAATCAATTATTTTGCTCAATTCTTTTGAATAAAGGATGTTTTCAGGTTTTGGATATTTAAGGCAATGATTTTCAAGCATTTTCCATACTTCGTCACCTTTGTCTTCCCAAGACATATATTTTGCATACTGGTTCCAAGTTGTCGAATCAATTTTTTCTTGAGAAAGCATTTTTTCTTTCAGCTGAATCATTTCTTTTCTGTGAAGCTCATCAAAATCAATTTCTTTCTCTTCCTCTTCTTTTTCCTTGTTGTATAGTTTTTTCAAAAACAGATTGTACTCTTTTTTTGCAACTACTACACCTTGTTGGATTGCAGCTATTTCTTCTGCATTTTTTTGTTTGAAGTTTTTGATACTCAATCTTGGAACTTTTGTATAAACATTATACAAATAACCATTATGAAAATTAATCTTGCTGAACTTTGCGTTTTGTTCCTTTATTTCTCTTTCTATTTGACTTGCATTTTCTTGTGTTCCATATACAAACCAATATTGTTCTTTGAACGGAGATAAATCTTGATTAATTTTTTCTACGATATAATCTCCATTGACTTGTTTATGGGTAAATACAGATGCTCTCCAATCATTAGTAATAACTGCTCCTTCACGTGCATTTAAAAATCGCATCATTGGGAAATTTTTTCTTTGAGATGTTAGGTACTTTATAAAATCATTGGATAAACTTTCATTGGTGCCATTTGTTTTTCTCCATCCTAATCCTTTAGGGTTTCGTAAATCAAAATCTCCTTGACTAATGTTTCCTGTTGTAGCAATTTGATAAACGTCGTCAGGATGAACAAAATGTGTCCAAATCCCAGTAAATAAATACATAGACTGTATTGCATACTCATAATTATCATCAAAGTAAAAACCACTCGATATCCTTGGATAGTCAAATAACTTTGAGTTGTAAACATCAAAATCAAACTCACGATTTCCACCATTAGCTGTTTCTCCAAGATATAAACTACACATAAATCTTAATGAAGGCATACCTTTCGTAAGTTGCTTTACTCCTGTTCTATCAATAAAGTTTGAAGGTGGAACATAAGTTACAGGTAATGTTCCATAATTATTAACCAACCATTTTTTTTCAGCCGTTTTTAAAGCCGTAACCATGAAGTCTTTGTTCTTCCAGTCATGCTCTAGTAATGAAACGTGGTTATAACCATGAAATGCTAGCTCATGATTGTGTTTTTTTACATCATTCATGAACCAATCTGTGATGTAAATATTTTTATTTCCGTCTTTGATTTTTTTATTTTCCCATTGCTTGAACAAAAAAGGTGGTTCAATAGTTTCAGAATAATCAAAAGTGGTCATAGCTGCATAACTTATGTCAAAATTTTGAGCAATCTTGACCATATCTGGCCACCAAGCTTTTTTCACGAAATCTTGAACATTCATGTTCATTTCTGAGGCAATAGGTTCGCTTTTTATGTCATATAATGGAGCTGGAAAATCATCTAAGAATATGGTACTAGAGTTCACCACAGGATATGGAATGCCTTCAAGACCATGAAGAAGTCCTGAAAACAATAAACCTCTATCCATTTTTTCCATATAACCCGTATAGTTTACAAAAATTACACTTCCTTTACCAACATTATTTTCAATAATTGATGGGTAATTTTTATTATTAACTGAGTTGGCTAAGATTTTAATATTATCATTGAAACATTTTCTATCAAAACCATAAAGAATTAGCAATTCACGACAATATTTGCCATTCATTCCTGGTAAAAAATCTGTGGTGAAATTAAATCCTTTTGAGATAACGTCTGTTTCATAATTTGGATTTGGCTTTAAACCTATTAAATAACCAAAGCGTAAATCTTCACTATTTGATGGTAAGAATAGATTTCCTCCTTTGGCAACAAATTCTACAATTTTTTCAACATTATTTGAACTTATTTTTTTTGTGTCATAAATACACAACGTTCTAACAGATTCTGGAATTTGCGGATTGGCATTCCAATCATTTATATCTGTTACTTGCAATGGAAGCTTTGAATAATCTGAAAGTTTTTTCAGATGTCCACCAAGTTTCAAACTTTCTCTAGTGGTATTATCTACCAAATATTCAATAACTGGTGGTAAAGCCAATTTTGTTTTGTCATATTCTCTAAGAGATATAGTATCTGAATTATTAAGCGCATTGATATCCTCTATAGATGATAATTTTTCTATTTGTCCACAACTAGTAATTAAAGCAAGAATAATTATTGCCGTTATTACAAATTTTATATGGTTGAGTAGTCTTTTCTTCATGATTAAAAAATTAAATCTGTTAATCTACTTTCGCCTGGTATATTTGTTATTTCATATATTTTGAACACTTTGTCTTGATGAAAAATCCTTACTTTTCGTCCTCTATGTCTAAGTCTTTTCATTAAATCAATAAGATTATTAGTGTACTTTTTATTTGCTGTTAAATCATTAGAATATTGATTTTGTCTGGTATAAACAAAAACCAGTACGCTATTTGGTAATACGTATTCTGGATTGTTTTTCAAGAATTTTTTATCTTTTTTATGTTTAAAGAAAACTTCATCGCGTTTTAAATAATCATTCAAAAAATCTTCATAATTAACAAAGAAATGTTTGTTCTTGCTCAAAGCCTGAGCCGAATAATCATTTACAACGGCATAGGAATAAGGGAAATATTCGTTGGTAATCAAATCATATGCGTTCAAAACTTCTCTTGGCGTATCATCTGGTTTTTTCATGTTTTTAAAACTATCCTTTTGATAATAATAAGCGGCATAAGTCATTCCTGCTGCCAATAAAACACAAAACACTGGCATTACCATCTTAATTTTATTGGTTATAAACTCAAAAGGTTTAAAAAATAAACCAACGACAACTCCAACAATAATAGAAAGGAAAATGGCTAATGTTTGTCTGATTAAGTCTTGATCAATCCAAGGGTTTTCTATAGTTGAAACAAAAATTATAAAATTTAAAAACAACAAAAATGATATTGCTCCATTTATATTTTCTTTCTTGATGAATATAAAAATTATAGACAATGCCAATCCAACATATGATAGAATTTGATAATAATATATTAAGCTCTCATAAGGCATATATAAATATGGTAGATAGGTATATGTGCTTATGGATACCAAACTTGAATGTAGAAATAACATGAAATCATACCCATAATTGATACAAGCAGTATTATAAATCAAATACAATATTGTTATCGAAATAACATAAGCAAATAATAAAAGTAAATTATGAATTTTGTATTTTATTTTGGATACAACAAGTCCAATAATCAAAAAGGGAAATACGATAACTGTTTGAACAAATAAATCGATTAATCCTATCGAAATAAATGACAGAAGAAAAAAGAAAAAATATCTTTTTCTTGTGAAATTGAGCAACTTAGGATCCATATAATAAACCATTAATGGAATTGCAATAGCTAGTGCTAAAAATGTTGAACGGTGTTGTTGCAGATAAGCAATATTAACCGGAAGAATAACAAAGCAAAGAGCAAAACAAAGTGAGCCAACCACAGGTGCTACATATCTTGATTTTGAAACTTTACTAATTGTCCAATAAATTATCAAGACGATTAGAATAGCTTCTACCAAGCCCATAGATTGCAACGCATTTTCTGATGTAAGACCAGTTATTTTTCCGTAGAAATTAATAATTGCTAACTCACCTATTGGCGCAATTGAATTTTCGAACCAATGCTGTGAATCAAAATCAATTACTGTAGTAATATCACTATTCCAAATATTTGATAATGAATATGAATCATGACTTAAGAAAAATAGCCTTCCCGAAATGGTGATTAATATGAGCAATATTATAATAACTATTTCCCAGAATAGATTTATTTTTTTCTCTCTCGAAAATTTTGGTAAAAAATACTTGAACCCAAGTTTATTTTCTTCTAAATCTTTTAAAATTGTATAAGATTTCTTTTTTGTTGATAAAACCAACTTTGATGGAGATAATAATCTTTTCAGACCAAAAATTTCCAAACATGCAATCAACAATAAGAAGAATAATGTATTGAAAAAATCATATATTCTTAGCTGTACTTCAATAAAAACAATAATTACAATGTAACTTCCGTATTTTACTAAATGCTGAACTATAAAATCTAAAAGGCTTTGATCTTTATCCTTTGAACCCACGAATCGTTGATTCAAATAGAACAATAGCATTACTATTAGACATAGTCTAACGATACCAAGTATTATGGAAGTAGATACAATCATTATTTTTTATAATTTGGTAATGTTTGTAAATCAATCTTTCCAATGAAAAATGAAAAACCTGTTGATATTATTCTTTTAACTATGGCATCATGCAGTTTTTTGGTGTCTGCATATTCAATCAATATTATAGGTAAACTATATTTATTATTGATGTTTTTTAGTTTAGCGATATACTTTTTGTAATCTTCCTCATCTCTGAGTTTATACTTCTTGTCTTCAAATGTAAAATTTGTAGCAACAGATTCAATTGCTACTGCATCAACAAACTTGTTGGTATCTTCAACAATATCTAAACCAGCATTTTGAAGAAAAAATAATTTTGGATATTCTTTTCTAAGTTTTGTTAAGAATTTAATTAGATACTCTTTATGTTCTTTTTGCTTCCCGTAGGTGCTGAAGTTATCTATATTATCCAAAAACAATCCATCATATCCATCGCTGAGTAAGTCTTTTATTATCAACATTAATGCAACAACTGTTTTACTAGAACTCAAATCTAGATAATGACTGTTCCAATTTTCATTTTTTCCTAATGTATTGTTTTTTAATGTTTTAAAATGTTCCGAATGCGCATTTATTTCTCCAAGACTTATATATGCAAGTACATGAACGTTGTTTTTTTGAATGGTATTTATATCAGCTTTTGTATAATGTTTTGCTTCCAATACAACATATTTATAACCTACAATACTTTGCGGTTTTAACTTTCCATAACAAAATAATACTTCTTCCTTAGCCTGAGCTTTTGCAGAAAAGTTATTCATAATTATAGATGATAACAACAAAAAGATGATTTTAATTTGCCGCATAATAGTAGTAATCTAAATTTTTAAAGAATTTAATACAATGCTTCAGCGTCAATATACAAAATATAATTGCTCCTAATATCATTCCTATTACACTGTATTCATAGGAAACAAATCTACTCAAGAAAAAGCCAAACAATAGATTTATTATACAAGCAAAAACCAACGCTTTCAATGGAATTGATGGTTGACTTAAAGTAAATAAGTAAAGCGTATTTAACATTCCCCAAGCCAAGAAAAAATAACCAATTCCGCCTGCAAAACCGACAAAAATAGTGACATCGTCCAATGCTTCATTAAATTGTCCTTTGTAACCCCATGATGCAGTAACAATGTAATACATCAGAATAAATATAAAAATACAAGTAATTATCAACATTGATATACTCTGCCAATACATTTTCATCAATCGTTTACCATATTCTTCTTTGTTTTTGTAGGAAGTTTGCTTTTGACCAAGTTCAATAAACTTAGAAAAAGCAGCAATACTATATTCCATAACTCCAGCCAAAAGTAAAAAAACTAAAATTGCTAAGTCCATTCCCAACTCATAGTTTTTTTCGAAATAAACCAAAAAAGGAATGTGCTGATCAAAATTTGATGAAGACCAAGCAATAATTCTATCAATAAAAATAAATACATAAAGCAGAATTCCGTAGAAAAAATACTTATATGTATGATAAAGCATTACAGGTGTTTTCAAAACAATTTTTGAATCTTGATTTTTGCTTTTTATATTTTTCTTAAAATAGTAATTAATGTATAATCTAGAAATTATAATGGCAACAACAATACCAATCCAATGCGTAACATAGATATGAAGAATTGTATAATTTTTTAAAATAATTGCAACGGCAGTTGCTACAAAAATAGCTACCGAAACAACCCATCTTTGCTTGATTACATGAACTGGTGCAATGATAAGCAACAATAAACCAATCAAGAATGCATAGACAAATACAACAAACAGAAACTGGATAGGATATAAATAAAGGAATGAATTAATAACAAAGATGGATGTTAAAACAAAGAAAATTGACTTAACTCCTAGTTTAATAAAATAATCAACAGTAGCTTTTGTTTGCTTTAAATCCTGATGATTCCAAAAAAAAGATGCTTGTCTACCAATAACTTGAACGAATCCACCCGAAGTAACCAATCCTACAATAACTCCTAGAACAACCGCGGTCGATTGTGTATGATTAAAACCTACATAAGTCCAAAGTGAATAACCAAAAACAACAATTGCAAGAATTTGTAATAGAACTGGAAAAAGGTGAAAGATTCCTTTAGGATAATACTCAAAGAAGATTTTTGCCTTCACCATCAAATAATCAGAAACTTGAACTGTTGAAAAATCTTTTTCAGCGCTTTCTATTTCTTTTTTATTTTTTATGCCGATATTTTCTGGTGATATAGTTAAATCACGATAGATTAAGTCTGCCAAAACTCTAATAGATGACAAACCATAATCATCTGGTACATCAATATCTCTAACGCCAAGCGATTCAATAGTTGCCACCACAACTCTGACGCTGACTGGCTTTCCTATTTTTTCCTTTATGGCAATAGTAAGCCTATTGATATTTTCATCATGATTTTTCATAGTAGGTTATTTTTGGGGAAAATATACTAAAAAATCGGGAAAGTATTATGAAGCTTCCATTGCTTCTCTACCCATTTGAATAAAGATAGGTTCACGAACCTCTCTTCTATCCTTAGTCAAGATTCTGTCATAGGCTTCTTCATATTTGTCAATGAATTTATCAATAGTGAAGTTTTTCAAAACTTTTCTTCTAGCATTGATACCCATTTTTTCTCTTAAATCTTGGTTTTGAAGAAGTTCTACAACTTTATTTCCTATTTCAACATGGTCTTTTGGTTTACAAATAAAACCACAGTTTTCATCTAATGCTTCTGTAACACCACCAACATCGGTAGCAACTACTGGTATTCCACAACTCATAGATTCGAGAACTGTATAAGGGAAACCTTCAGAGATTGATGTCAAAATTGACACATCACCTTCACAAAATAATTCATGTGGTTTGCTATGGTAACCTGCAAACTTAAAGTTGTTTTCAAGTCCAAGTTCACTTATCAAATCCATACATTCTTTTGTATATTCTGGAACAGCATTATTATCGCCATAAACCATATACTGCACATTTGGAATTGATTGTCTAACAACATCACAAGATTTTATCATAGTAATAATGTCTTTCAAATCAAAAACTCTAGCTGCAGCTACAACTGTAGGTACATCTTTTAAATGCTCTGGTTTTTCTTTTGGTGAAAACAATTTATGATCTATTCCATTATAGATAACACCAATTTTTTCACTATCAGCACCATACATTTCTTCCCATTTGATATTAAATTTGTTTACAGATAATATAGAGTCTGCTTTGAAATAAACTAACTCTGTAATACTTTCTGAAAACTTAATCAATAATTTTTTCAAGAAGAATGAATATTCAGAAGAGTTGATTGCTAACAATCTTTCTCTGATGAAAACTCCATGCTCTGTAGCGATTATTGGCGTGTCATATTTATATTTCAATATTAACGCTGGAATAACCGGGAAACCTGAAATTGTTAAATGACAAGCATCAACTTTTGGAACATCTATAGATATTGGAATTAAGAAACGATAAATCCAACGCATACCCAATGTCAAATCATATAGTGATGCTTCTTCGTTATCTTTAGAAATAATGTCTTTAACTAGCGAACAAAATGTATTCCATACCTCAATGTTCAACATGGTTTTTTTGTAATCATGTTTTTGGAAATACTTCCACATTTTAAACATGATATCATCAAAATCTTCAACTTTTCTAGTGTCAGAATATATGCTAGTGATTAATCTTCTAAAAATTGGAATAAATTTTTCTTTAATCTGAGCTTCGTCATTTTTTTCTTTTACAAAAACTATGTCGTGATATTTTTTTCCATAATTAATCATCTCTTGTGGTTCAAGTGGTGACCAAAGTGGAACTTGAATAACATCTTTCACATTATCGCTTAACTCAAATTTAGGTTTTTGTTCAAAAGACGCATTGATTGAGTAAAGGGAAAAATTGGCATTTTTTACATCATTGCATAACATATGAGCCCAAGTAGAAACTCCACCCGAATTGAATGGATATGTACCCTCAAGTATTAACATTATGTCGTGCTTTTTTTCCATAAATACTTTTAGTTCTTGTAAATTTTATTTTAACAAAAAATTTATTACTAGTCGTTAATTGATTTGTAATCCATTTAACAAATATTAACACGACAAAATTAATTCAAAGTTTGAGTATTGCATTAATTATCCCTTTAAATCTGTTGAATTCAAAGAAAACATCGACGAAATGCATACACGTGAAAATTCTATCGATGTAATGCACATCAAATAAAAAAATAGTCGGGAAAATGTAGCTTAAAAATGCTTTTTTCGGAATATTGTTCCTATGGAAAGAGTTAATTTTTGCTTGTAATCATCAACAAGCCATTCTCTGTAATTTTTGCTCGTTTTACCTAAGCAATTTACATATTTTTTCACTCTATTTTCAATGTCATCATTGAGCAATTTTGATAACATTCTTGCTTCTAGAATAGTTTCAGAATTGTCAACGCACATATTTGCATGTTGCAATATTGATTTTTCTATAACTTCTTTCGATTTTAAATTGCTTGAAACAGTTTTCTTGAACTCAGCTTCAACATCGAATGAAATATCTTTGGTTTTTGAGAATTTTTTTCGAACAGCATCGGGCATTTTGTAACTAAAATTCTTCTCTATTTCGGCATCATCTCTAAGGCTTTCAAGATAATGTTCAGGGTATTTGAATATATGTTGCCAATCGACTGGTTCATTCCACAAACCAAATCGTAATGCATTGTTTCCCAAGTCGATAATAATGAATTCATTCTTGTCATGCAACTTTCTAGAACCTCTACCTATCATTTGAAAATACAAGGTAATAGATTTTGTTGCTCGGTTCAAAATAATGCTTTCAACTGTTGGTTCGTCAAATCCTGTTGTCAAAATCCCTACCGATGTTAAAATAGCATCTGGCGTTTTCTTAAACCAGTGTAGTATATCTTTTCTTTCTTCTGCCGAAGTAGTATTATCAAGATGTCTTATGTTGTCATAACCAGCTTCTTTGAAAGTATCATACACATATAGCGATGTGTTAATTCCGTTATTAAAAATCAATGTTTTTTTTCCTAGAGATTTTTCGGTGTAGGCATGCAAAAGCTTTTCTTGCATAACCATATTCATATACAAATCATCAGAAGATTTTACGGTATAATCACCATTAATACCTACTTTTAGCGACGTTAATCCCACATCATAGCTGTATGTTGTTGCTTTTGCTAAATAACCTTTGTCAATCAAAGATTGAATTGTATCGCCAACAATTAATTCATTGTAGTTTTGATACATTGGCAATTTAATATTGGAACTTAATGGTGTAGCGGTAACTCCAATTATATAAGATTTTTTGAAGGAACTAAAGAGTTTTCTAAAAGAGTTATAATGTGCTTCATCTATGATAACTAAACCTACATTATCAATCAAAAACTTCTTATCGTTCAACCTGTTTTTGAGTGTTTCTATCATGGCAACAAAGCATGAATACTCATCTTGATCGGGAAGTTCTTTTATGTCGCTGGTGATTATTTTATTTTTTACATCAAATGTGTTCAACATCCTTGATGTTTGACGACAAAGTTCAATTCTATGAGTTAAAACAACTACTTTTTTATTGTGATGTTCTAAATATCGTCTGACTATTTCAGAAAAAATCACAGTCTTTCCTCCACCAGTTGGCAACTGATATAATAAATGATAATTTGATGGTGTATTATCCATCTTATCAAAAATCACATCAATATCTCTTTTTTGATAGTGATAGAGTTCTTTTTTATCCTCCAAACTTTGTATGTAGTCGTTTTTTGACACAAAAAATCAATAATTTGCAAAAGTACTATTAAAAAAGTGTTTCATAAAGAAAACGTTAAAAATTAACGTTATAATAATTTATGTCCCAAATAAATATTAAATAGTTTTTAGAAAAAAAGCATTGTTTCTTAGTTTTGCAAATAAAAAGATATGAACAAATTTTTTAAAATTGTAGCAACGCTTGAAGGGATTTCTTTATTGCTCCTGCTATTTGTTGCTATGCCACTAAAATATATTTTTGACCTACCAGAATTTGTAAGAGTTATTGGTATGGCGCATGGGTTATTATTTATCGGATATATAATTTTGGCAACAATGCTAAAGATGGAAGAAAGCTGGAACAATAAAAAGTTTTTTGAAGTATGTATAGCTTCAATAATTTCTTTTGGAACTTTTTATATGGAAAAGAAATATTTAAAAAACAGTTAGTTTATATTCGTTTCTATCATTGTTTTAAACGATTATCCACAAATTCAACTTCAGTTTTACCATGAGGTTTGGGTTTTCCGTTTTCATCCAAACTTACCATTGTGATTGTGTCAATAGTAATTATAATCTCTCTGGTCATCATGTTTCTTACTTGACAACTCAATACTATTGATGTGTTTCCAAAACGAACTACATCTATTCCTATTTCAATAATGTCACCTTGTTTTGCTGAACTTCTAAAATTAATTTCAGACATGTGCTTGGTAACAATTCTTGGATTTTCGAGTTGAACAATAGAATATAAAGCCAATTCTTCGTCAATCCATTCTAACAATCTTCCACCAAACAATGTGTGATTTGGATTTAAGTCTTCAGGTTTTATCCATTTTCGGGTATGAAATCTCATTTTAATTTGTGCTTTGATAGTGCAAAATTAATTATTTCATCGTGGTCAAAGGCCAATTTTGGTAATTCTTTAACCGAAAACCATTTCGCTTCTTTAGCATCGTCAGCTGCTTTTGCCACAATATTTTCATCAACCATTCCAAAAAAAGCAACAGAAACGACATGATTTCTCGGATCTCGAAAAGGCTTTCCAAAAGCTTTTAATTGCTCTAATTCACTAACCGTAATGGATGTTTCTTCAGCCAACTCACGCATAGCAGCAGTTTCTAAATCTTCATTTTTATCAACAAAACCACCAGGCAAAGCCCAATTATCTTTGAATGGCTCGTTTCTTCTTTTAATCAACAATAACTCGTAATCATCAATTAATTTTCTAATTAAAACAACATCAACTGTAACAAATATTTCGGAAATTTTCATTTTTTATTACAAAATTAATTGATTTTGTTATTTGATTTATATCGAAAAAAGTTGATTTTTATCGACAAACGTTTATATTTGTAAAGTTTTAACAATTTGTAAAATTTTTCAAAGCACAAATATGAAAAAAAACCTACTTACCATTACATTAGGTCTTTTACTGAGCACATTAACTTATGCACAGAATGATAATTCAAAAAAAGATAAAGAATTAAAAGAAACTGAACCAGACCAAGAGATTGTATATGACAGTTACAACAAATGGTCTATTGAGATAGAAGCTGGACAAAGTAAAGGAACAAAACCTTATGCTGTTGGTTATTATTACAGTAATCCAAATAAACATTTTGCATTTGAGTTTAATCATTTTGCAATTGCTGGTAGATATATGATTAGTCCTACTTTTGGTGTTAGAACAAAAGTAGCTTATGATAACTTATCAAATTTATCAGGTTCATCGAGTTTACCATTCGAAATGGAACAAATTCAAGCAAGTTTTGAAGGAGTTGTAAATACTGTAAGATTATTTAATATTGAAGAAAAAGCTGGAAGATTTGGTCTTTTACTTCATTTAGGTTTTCAAGGTGCACAAATGACACCAAAAATGGGTGTAAATGAAGGTAAACATGAATTTAATGTTGGTATCGTTGGTGGATTTACACCTCAATTTAGAGTTTTTAAAAATGTTAGTGTTTTTGCAGATTTCACTATAAACTCTAATGTTAGACAACATTTCAATTGGGACGGTTCATACGCTGAGTCTAATAACAACCTTACAGGTAGTATGTATTCAACCTCATTAGGTTTATCAATTTCATTTGGTTCTGAGAAAATACATGGTGACTGGGCAATTATCGAAGATAAAAGATCTAAAGAAATGCGTGAGTTAGAAGCCAGAATTGGTGATATAGAAACGCTAATGAACGATACCGACAAAGATGGTGTTCCTGACTACCTAGATCAAGAAAATAATTCTATTGCTGGTGTTGCTGTTGATACAAAAGGAAGAATGGTTGATTTAAACAACAATGGTGTTCCTGATGAATTAGAAAAATATGTTGACAAATCAGTTACTAATAACATAAGCAATAATAAAGCTGAAATAAGCAACGGAATGTTATTACAGCTAATCAATGATGGATACATAGCTGCTTATTTTGATACTGATAAACGTGTTCCTACAACCGCTTCTACAGACAATATTGGATTTATATTAAATTATTTGAGAAGTAATCCAACTAAATCTGTTGATATTATTGGTTATGCAGATGCAATTGGAAAAAGCAACTACAATACCAAATTATCTAATGACAGAGCAGAAAATGTTAAAACTATCTTGATGAAAGCTGGTATTGATGGTTCTAGATTGAACATCGTTGGTAATGGTATCGATGATAGTGTTGACAGAAACTCAGAATATGCTAGAAGATTAGTGAGAAAAGTAGTTTTCAAAGTAAAATAATATTAACAACATATTATTAATAACTAAAAAACCTCTGCAAAATTGCAGAGGTTTTTTTTTATAACTTTAAAATAAAAATGGCTAATAGAGATTTAACAGTTCTAGAACTACGTGGAGAAGCATTTGGAACGATTAACGAAAACTCTTCCTCTGAAGAAATATTTCAAAACAAAACCATAAGGCCAATACTTGCCATGCAAAATGATTTGTTTGTAGCAGTATTTATAAATTATGCGATAAAACAAAAAAGTGTGTTTTTTTCACTTTCTCCCGAAAAAAAGATGGCATACATTGAAAATGTAATTCAAAGAGATATAAAATTCAGAAATTCTTTGAAAGGGATTGTTATTGGTTGGTTTACTGTTGATGAATATAATCAATACATAAAAAATTCATCCAGCATAAACAAGCGAATGATGAACATGTTGATTGAGCGATTAAAAAGTCAAATTCAAATAATTGAAGTTTAGTTTTTTAATTGAAAATGAGTGAAAAAATCGTTTCCTTATTTTCAGTTTTTGCAATAATATCAATATGTAACAAATCACAAAGTTTTTTCACAATCGATAATCCAAGTCCAGTTCCTTTTATGTCTGGATTATTAGGATTAACTCTGTAAAACTGTTTAAAAATATTTTCTAATTCGTGTGCAGGAATTGTTTCGCCTGTGTTTTTAATTTTCAGGCAAACTTTTTGGTTTTCAACTTCTGTACTAATAATTACTGTTGAATTTTGAAAAGAATATTTTATTGCATTGGAAAGCAAATTGTTAATGATAATCCCTAACAAATAAATATCTGATTGAACTATGGAACTTGGTGTAAAATGTGTTTTTACATCAAGCTTTTTGTCTTCTAACTCGTGAATATTTCTTGAAATACACTCAAAAATTATTGTTTCAAGATTGACTGAAGTTAAATTGAGAGTTTGCTTTTGATTTTCAAACCTTGCTAACAATAGTAATTGATCTACCAAAGTATTTAGTCTATCAACTTCGTTTATACAAAAATCTATTTTCTCTTTATATTCCTCAGGTTTGCGTTGTTTTCTAACCAAAACCTCAAGAGTACCTTTTATAACTGCTAATGGTGTTCTCAACTCGTGTGAAGCATCAGAGGTGAATTGTTTTTCTCTATCAACTGCATTTTCCAACCTATCCAGAAGACTATTGATAGTTGTGGACAACAAGTGTAACTCATCTTTGTTTTGGGGTAAAGGTATTCTGAGTTTCAAATTATCTTTTGTAATAAAATTTGAAGTTTCTATGATAGAACGAATCGGCTTTATACTATTTCCAGCAAAAAAACGAGCTATAAAAAACAAAACTAATAAAATCAATGGATAAGCTACAAGCATTACTTTGAATAGGTTTCCCAAAATCATGACAGACTCTTCTAATGAAGTAGCTACTATCATGTAACCAATAATCTTAGTTCCTTGATATAATGGAACTTGTATTTGCCTTACGGAAATATTATCAAGTTTTGCATCAAAAAGTTCATGACTTTTTTGATTTGGATAAAAATTTAATTGTTTTGCTTTAAGATTTGGTGACTTTTCTACCAAAGCACCCAAATCATCAACAAACTGAATAAATGCTGGGCTAACATCTACTCTGTTCAATTGCTTTTGTTTCCATTGTTTTTCACGAATTAGGAGTACACAATTTTCTATTACTTCTATTTCGCGCAAATGTTTTTTTACTTCGTGTCTAATTTCTGTATTTACTCTGTAATTGATAGTGAATTTCACCATTGAGTATATAGCAAAGAAAACAGCAAAAATTAATAAAGCCGTTGTAATTATGTAGTTGAATGCTATTCTATTTTTAAAAGAAAACTGTTTCATATTTCATCATTGGCAATATAGCCTACACCTCTAACCGTCTTAATATAATCTTCATCAACCTTTAGGTTAAGTTTTTTTCGTAATGCATTCATAAACACATCGATAACTCCTGTATCGTATTCAAAATGAATATCCCAAACATCTTCAATTATTTGTGTCCTAGTACATACTTTTCCTTTGTTGACAATTAAATATTTCAATAATTCAAATTCTCTTTGAGTTAAGGAAACTTCCTTGTCAGAAACTTTTACTCTGTATTGCTCAACATCAATAGTAATTGGTCCTAATTTCAAAATATTTGACAATTTTTCTGAACGAAAATGTACTTTAATACGCTCCAAAAGTTCTTCAAAACTAAAAGGTTTCTTTATATAATCATTCGCTCCAGATTTTAGCCCTTCTACCGCTTCTTGTATGGTATCCTTTGCGGTTAAAAAAATTATAGGTGTTGAAGAATTATTTTCTCTAAACTTTTTACAAAGCTCCAAACCTGTCATTTTTGGCATCATCCAATCCAATAAAAGCAAATCAAAAGTCTTCTCTGTTGCGAGCTTTAAACCAGCAACACCATCATTTGCATACTCAACTTCAAATCCTTCTTCTTCCAATCCTTCTTTCAAAAATTGAACAATTCCAATTTCATCTTCTACTATCAATATTTTTTTCACTTTTACTTACTTTTGTGATGTAAATTTAAAATTAATAAAAAACATTCTTTTTATTGTTTAGATTTTTAAGATAAAATTAATTTTAGGGGAAAATTCATCCAACTTGTTTTATAAAAAACTACATAATGCAATTATTAAAAAAATCTTCACCAATAACCTATTTACTTTACTTTTATTTAATTGTTAGTGTGATTTTAAGGGTTATACTTCTCTTTCATCCAATAACACAATCTTCATTTACTGCGATAGAAATTCTAAAGATTTTTTCATTTGGAATGCTATCAGATATTTTTGTTTTTGTTATAGCGGCAGTTTTTTTAAATCTTTATTTAGTTTTTCTATCCAACACCAAATATAATAAGCCTTGGGGATATATTATTTTTGGATGTTTTGTTTTGCTACTTCTGTATGTCACTTTTGGGAATACTATTCTCAACGAATATGGTGGTTCTTTGCCAGAAATAGGTATAATATTTATTTCAATCAAAACTTTACTTTTTGGCTTAATGCTTTTTTTACCAAGCAAAAGAAACTCAATTAGGTCGATACTATATTTTTTCACTATCTTTCTGTATGTTATTTTAATTATCCAAAACGCTGTTAGCGAATACTTTTTTTGGAATGAATTTGGAGTTAGATATAATTTTATTGCTGTTGATTATTTAGTTTATACCAATACCGTTATTGGCAATATTATGGAATCTTATCCTGTTGTTCCTTTGTTTATTGTTGAAGGTGTTATTGCTGTTTTGGTCACTTTATTTATAGTCAAAAAAACAAAAACATTTTTATCAAAATTTGATACTTTTCAAGTAAAACTAATTAAAACGATTGCCTATCTTGGTTTGTTTTTTATATCGTTGAAGGTAATTCCTTTCTTAGCAAAAAAAGAATGTTCTACTAATGTTTATACCAATGAATTACAATCAAATGGGATTTTCAAATTCTATACAGCTTTCATGAATAATGAATTGGATTATGACAAATATTACAAAACTATTGAGCCTCAATTGGCTTTTAAAACGTTATCAAACCAATTTAATTATAATTTAAACAACTCAACATTAAGAGAAATAAAATCAGATAGTACCGAAATTCATAAGAATATAGTTCTCATTACAATAGAAAGCTTGAGTGCAGATTTTTTAAAATCCTACGGAGGCAAAAAAGATGCCACTCCATTTTTAGATTCATTGGCTAACAAGAGTTTGCAATTTACCAATCTTTATGCTACTGGAAACAGAACCGTTAGAGGACTTGAAGCGGTTACTCTTTCTCTTCCGCCATCAGCTGCTGAAAGTGTAGTAAAAAGAAAAGATAATAAAAATAAATTTTCAACAGGTTATGTGCTTAAACAAAAAGGGTATCAAGTAAAATATCTTTATGGTGGCGATGCCTATTTTGATAACATGCAAGATTTTTTTGGCGGAAACGGATATGATATTGTCGATAAAAAAACATTTAAGCCAAACGAAATTACATTTTCAAATATTTGGGGAGTTTGTGATGAAGACATGTACCGAAAAGCTATCAAAGTGATGAATGAAGAAGCAAAAAATGGACAACCATTTTTCAATCATATCATGTCAGTTAGCAACCACAGACCATTCACATATCCTGATGGAAAAATTGATATTCCTAGTAATCAAAAATCAAGAATTGGAGGAGTAAAATATACCGACTATGCTTTGAAACAATTCTTTGAAATGGCAAAAAAACAACCTTGGTATTCAAATACTGTGTTTGTAATTGTTGCTGATCATTGTGCATCAAGCTCAGGAAAAACAGAACTTCCGTTGGATAAATACAGAATTCCAGGAATAATATTTTCACCAGATTTTATTAAACCAAAAGAGTTTAACAAATTAATGTCGCAAATTGATGTTATGCCAACGCTTTTCGGGTTGCTAAAAATGAATTATTCAAGTAAGTTTTATGGTCAAAATGTTTTTGACGTAAACTATAAACCTAGAGCATTTATTGCTACTTATCAAGATTTAGGGTTGATAAAAGATAATGTTTTAACAATAATATCTCCAGTAAAAAAAGTGAAACAATATAATTTGAAATTGAAACCTGATAATGGTATTAAATACAATTTCCAAATTAAATATGATGAAGTTCTAATGCCAAAACTCAATGAAAAATTAGTAGAGGAAACTATTTCTTACTATCAATCATCCGCTTGGCTATTAAAAAACAAAAAGTTAAATCAATAAATCATTTTATTTCCTTAACACCTTTCATAAACAACCATTTCATAAATATTTTTTCCCCTTCATGAGTTTTTATTGCCTTGAATTGTGGTGATATTATAGTTGATATAACAAATGCTGTAATCGGTTTCCAAACTCCTGATAGATGAGTATATTGTCCTAAAACATATCTGGAGACCAAAAAAAGAACCGCAAAACAAACAAAATTTAATAGTAACGACTTAACAGATTTTGACATAATATTTTTTTTCAAATATAATCATTTGAAAATTTTAACAAACTGATATTAATTCATAAATATTTGTGTAGTTCATCGATTATTTGATAAAAACATGCTTTTTATCGTTAAAACATGTACTTTTGTCTAACCCAAATTTACAAACACTACTGCTATGAAAGGAAAACACTATACCTATGAACTTAATTTTCTCAGAGATAATTTCGGAGAAAAAGTTCTCGAAATAAAGCAAAATCAACTTCCTGTTGGTTCAAGAAAATCAATGGAAATTTTTTCCGAAGACATTGACTATTTGATTGGTTTGCTCCAAAATGCAAAATTAGAAATCAATCAAAAAGACTATTTTGACGATACAAAAGATGAAGTTGTAAACATTGATCCCAGAATACTTGACACAATGGTAACACTTCACTTCTCTGGAGTTACCGTCAAAGAACTCGAAATTCAATACAATATTAACTCTTCCATTATCAAAGACAATTTGGAACGGAAAGGGATAATTCTTTTTGATAGATTTTAATGGTAAAACATTCCAATTGGAATGTTTTTTTATTTTAAATAGTATTGTATTTTTGAAAACATATTGCGCAACAAAATGAAGAAGAAATACTTTCTATATACATTGTCATTGTTTTTATTTGGATGGTTATCAAACGCTCAAAACGGATATAAAATTTCTATTTCATTAAAAAATTGTCCCGATACATTAGCATATTTAACCTATTACCAATTCGACAAAAACCTACTAAAAGATACTTGTACATCTATCAAAAACGGAAAAATTATTTTTGAAGGAAAATCAAAACTTCAAAAAGGAATTTACACCTTAGTAAGCCAGCAAAAATCGATATACTTTGATTTTTTTGTTGACGAAAACTCTCAAAATCTTGAGATAGAAACGGAATATGGTCAAAACCTTGTTAAAAATTTGACTTCAAATTCAAAAACGCAAAACAACTTTTTTGATTACATAAGGTTTATTGGCAAACAAGGTGTTGAACTACAAGAATATAAATCCAAAGTTAACCCAAAAACCAAGCAAGACAGTTTACTCGTTTTAGACAAACAAAAATCATTAGAAAAAGACCTTTTAGACATCGAAGAAAAATTCATTCTCGCAAACAAAGGAACTTATATCGCTGATGTGGTTAATCTAAAAACAGAGCGAATTTTGAAAAATGTACCAATGCTATCCAACGGCAAAAAAGATAGCATTGCCGAATTCAATTATTACAAAAAGCATTATTGGGACAATGTTGATTTTAAAGATGATGCAACGGTTAGAAATCCATTTTTTAATATTAAAATAAAAAAATATTTCGATCAAGTCGTTTATGTACATCCCGATTCCGTTACTGTAGAAATTGATAAAATGCTCGATAAAACAATTACTGGAAGCCTTATTAATAAAATTTTGATTGGGTATTTCACCCATAACTATGAGACATCAAAAATCATGGGATTTGACAAAATATTTATTCACATGGCTGAAAAATATTTTAAAACGGGTAAAGCTAATGGTATTTATAACGACGAAAGTATTGTTGGAAAAATAATAAAACGTGCCGAAAAACTAAAGCCTATTGCTATCGGCTCAAAAGCACCAGAACTATACTTGATTAAAGCTCAAGATATTGAGCAAGTAAATAAAATGGGCTTTGACAAAGCAAATACAAGCGAAGAACTAACTAACTTGTATTATAAAAATCAAGATGCTGTTTCAAAACTGTTTTATAAATTATCCGATGTTGTGGCAGATTATACTGTACTTGCTTTTTGGGATGTTGATTGTGGCCATTGTCAAAAAGAAATTCCCAAACTAGTTGACGAATATCATAAACTTCAGAAAAAAGGTGTCGACATCAAAGTGCTGAGTGTTTATACGCTTTTTGAAACAGATAAATATCAAAAGTATATCATTGACCATAAGCTAGATTGGATAAATACCTATGATGGAATTCATTTCAACAATGTGGTCGAGAAATATGATGTGTATTCTACTCCTGTTTTTTATCTTTTGGATAAAAACAAAATTATCAAAGCAAAACGATTTGGTGTTGACCAATTAGAAAAGTTAATAGAGGTTTTAGCAAAAGAAAAATAGACTTAGTTATTATTCTGGAACTTAGCCTTCTTACTACCTTCATACATTTCATACTTCACTAAACGAGCTTCTAAACTTCCGTTGAAAAGTTTTATTTTTCTTGACGGACGAAGTCCAACAAACTTCAAAGCTTCGAGGTTAGCCGTTATGAACCATGCATTGGTATTAGGATAATTATTTTTCAAAGTATCTCCAAGTTCTCTATAAAATCGTTCCAAATCAATATCCAATCGTTCTCCATAAGGCGGATTGAAAACCATTTGTAATGGTCCAACAGTTTCTTTTCTAGTGTCAAAAAAATTAGCCTGACTTACTTTGATGTAATCTTCTAAATTAGCATTTATAATATTGTCTTTCGCTTTGTTTACTGCGCTTGGCGCCTTGTCATAGCCAACAATTGTGTAGTGAAATTCTTTGGTACGTTTCATCAAACTATCAATTATTTGATCAAATAAATCATTATCCCAATCGTTCCATTTTTCAAAAGCAAATTCTTTTCTATTAATATTTGCCGGAATATTACAAGCAATCATACCAGCTTCTATCAAAATTGTTCCACTTCCACACATTGGGTCAAGGAAATGTGAGCTTCCATCCCAACCTGATAGCAATAACATTCCAGCAGCAAGAACTTCATTAATCGGAGCAATATTGGTAGCCGTTCTGTAGCCACGATGATGCAAAGAAGCACCAGAAGTGTCTAAAGAAACCGAACATTGATCTCTATCGATATGAATATTTATTCGCAAATCGGGGAAATCTTTATCTACGCTTGGTCTTTGCCCAATTTTTTCTCTGAATTGATCTACTATAGCATCTTTTGCTTTTTGAGAAACAAATTGCGAATGCTTAAAATTATCCGAGTGAATGGTGGTATCGATTACAAAAGTTTGATTTGCCTCAAGATATTTTGACCAATCAATACCTTGAATTCCTTTATACAAGCTTTGCTCATTAAAAGCTCTAAAATGATATATCGGTTTCAAAATTTTCAAAGCAGTTCGCAACGAAAGATTGGCTTTGTACATAAAACCCTTATCGCCTTTAAAACTCACAGCTCTAGTCCCAATAGTCACTTCTTGCGCACCAAGTTGTTGCAATTCTTTTGCTAGTATTTCTTCAAAACCAAAAAAGGTTTTGGCAATCATCTTAAAATTTTCCATTCTATGCTGAATTTATTTCAGTATCAAATAATGAATATCAAAGGTCATTTTGATATTACTTCGGCAAAAATACACTAAATTTGCACGTTCAGAATTCATTTGAAAAGAATAAATGTCAAATAGCAATAATTCAAGTTCTCAAACCACAAATACCGGTTCAACAAGTTGGTACGAATCTTGGTTTGATACAAAATATTATCACATACTTTACAAAGAGAGAAATTACCGTGAAGCACAAATTTTCATGGATAATCTAACACAGTACCTTAATCTTCCCGAAAAGGCAAAAGTACTAGACTTGGCTTGTGGAAAAGGTCGCCATTCTATTTATTTAAATCAACTAGGATACAATGTTATTGGTGCTGATTTATCAGAAAATAGCATAGCAGAAGCCAAGAAAAATGAAAATGAAACGCTACATTTCGTTGTTCATGATAAACGAGAACCTTTTGAAGAAAAATTTGATGCTATTTTCAACCTTTTTACCAGTTTTGGATATTTTGAAAACGAAGAAGATGATATCAAAACATTGACTGCCATAAAAAACAGTTTATCAGAATATGGTTTTGCTGTTATTGATTTTATGAATTCAAATTATGTTATTGAAAACCTGGTTGAAAATGAAATCAAAGAAGTTGAGGGGATAACTTTTAACATAAAGAAATATTTTATTGATGGCTATATCATCAAAGAAATTGACTTTGAAGATGATGGAAAAAAACATCATTATGTTGAAAAAGTTAGAGCATTCACTTTAGAAGATTTTCAAAGGATGTTTGACCAAGTTGGTTTATATCTTCTTGATATTTTTGGGGATTACAAGCTGAAAAAATATTACAAGAACACAAGCGAACGATTGATAATGATATTTAAGTAGTTTATTTGGTGATTTTTTGATTTGGTTAGTTATAACATTCTTAAACCAAACTATCAAATAACCAAACAAACAAATTAACAAACAATGAACTATATACTTCCTTTATTATCAGTTATTTTTGGATATTTAATTGCAGTAGTAATTAAACCCAAATCAAAAGCAAATTTGAAGCTTTTATTAGCTTTCAGTGGTTCGTTTTTGTTGTCAATAACCGTAATGAATTTACTACCCGAAATTTATCATTCACATCAAAAAGCTGGAAGGTTAAACATAGGTATGTTCATCATGATTGGAATACTATTCCAAATTATTTTAGAGTTTTTCTCCAAAGGCGCAGAACATGGTCACGTTCATGGTCATGGCAAGATCAATAGCATGCCTTGGCTGTTGTTTATAAGTTTATGTGTTCATGCATTTCTTGAAGGATTTCCTGTTGGTCACCATCATGATTTAGCTTATGGAATTGCCATTCACCACTTGCCTATTGCCATCATTCTAACAACATTTTTTCTAAATGCAGAACTCAACAAAACTGCTTTATTCTTTTTCATGATTGCCTTTGCTTTCATGACACCACTTGGAACTTTTGTTTCAGATAATGTTCCATATATTTCGCAATATTACACCGAAATTACAGCCATTGTCATTGGGATTTTATTTCATATTTCGTCCACGATTATTTTTGAAAGTAGCGAAGGACACAAATTTAATATTGCTAAAATTTCGATGATTATATTAGGGATTTTGTTGGCGGTTTTTGTGTAATTTTATTGAAAATTGTAATTGAATAATGAACTTCACCAAAACCACAGAACAATCTTCGCATTACGACAGTTTAGAAACCATGTCGGTTATCGATTTATTGACGAATATTAATAACGAAGATAAAACGGTTCCGCTTGCTGTAGAAAAAGCCTTGCCACAAATCAAAGATTTAGTTACTAAAGTAGTCGAAAAGCTCAAACTTGGTGGAAGACTTTTTTATATTGGTGCTGGAACTTCAGGAAGATTAGGCATTGTTGATGCTTCGGAATGTCCGCCGACATTTGGTGTTCCATTCGATTTAGTCAACGGAATTATCGCTGGCGGTGACAAAGCCATTCGTCGCGCTGTAGAAAACGCCGAAGACAACCGCGAACAAGCTTGGATTGATTTGCAAAACGAAAACATTGGAGAAAACGATGTTGTCATTGGGATTGCTGCATCTGGAACAACGCCTTATGTTATTGGTGGTTTGGAAAAATGCAATGAGCAAAATATCATTACAGGTTGTATTACTTGCAATGAAGGAAGTCCATTGGCTTTGACTGCACAATTTCCTGTTGTTGTAGTTGTTGGACCAGAATTCGTAACTGGAAGCTCACGAATGAAAGCTGGAACGGCTCAAAAATTGGTTTTGAATATGATTTCAACTGCAACGATGATACAACTAGGTCGTGTTAAAGGCAACAAAATGGTTGATATGCAATCGAGCAACGACAAACTGGTTGATCGTGGTGTGAGAATGATTATGAGTGAAATTCCAGTAGATTATGAAAAAGCCTCAGAGTTATTGAAAGAATTTGGAAGCGTTAGAAAAGCGGTTGAAAATTATAAAGAATAAATTATTATGCCAACAAATAGAGAACTTTTACAAAAAGGTGTTAAATATCTCGCAGGTGCTTTGCCTCTTATGTTTATTGGTCCGAGTGTGATTTATAACGCTTTTATGAATCAACATACCAATTGGCATTACCTGGTTTTAGCCATTGGAATTATACTTTGTATCACTTCGGTGTTTTTTGCTTTCAAAGGAATTAAAACCATAACCGACGCTTTTTTTGATGGAGACAAATAATAATTACCTCGAAAGTGTAAAGAAGCAATTTCTTTACTATAAAACACTTGGCGAAAAAGCCATGGAACAGTTGGAACCAGAGCAATTATTTATTTCAACAAATGATGATACTAATTCGATTGCGGTAATCGTGAAGCACATTTCCGGAAATATGCTTTCACGCTGGACAGATTTTTTAACTTCAGATGGCGAAAAAGAATGGCGAAATCGTGATGATGAGTTTGAAAGCACGATTGAAACCAAAGAAGAATTACTTCAACTTTGGAACAAAGGCTGGGATTGTTTATTTAATGCGATAAATCCGTTGACAGATGAACAACTTACTACGATAATTTATATCCGTAACGAAGGTCACACAGTTATGGAAGCCATTAATCGTCAATTAGCACATTATCCGTATCATATTGGGCAAATTGTATTTTATGCCAAAATGTTGAAAAATACCAATTGGAATTCGCTTTCTATTCCAAAGAATAAATCGAATAGTTATAATGCAGATAAATTTTCTAAAGAAAAAAGTATCAAGAATTTCACTGACGATGAATTAAATAGACTGACGTAATTAGCCCTGATAGAGCCGATATCCTCGAAGTGCAACGAAGAGATAAAGGCGAAAGCAGGAAATAGCTCCAAAAAAAATGAACAGCGATTTTTATCATTTATTAGGCGGATTTTATTGTTGGATTTTCAAGTTTTGTCAGACCAAATTGAGCGTTGAACAAAATGAAGAAAACAAAACCCGAAATTTATTGACCGCTTTCGTTGTTAATCTAATTTTTGCTGCTGCAATCGTACTATTTTTTATCTATTTTTGAGGTCAGAAACAAAACAAAAATTTGTGTTTCAAATAAACCTATGAAAAAAACAGCCTTACTTCTACTCTCTTTCTTGATGATTTCGTGTTATGAACAAGAACGAAAATGTGCCGATTTCAAAACTGGAAAATTTGAGTTCACACAAGAAATTGATGGTAAAAAACAAACTTCTGTCTTCACTAGAACAACAGATTTGCAAATAGAAACTTATAATGGTAAAACAGATACGGCATCTGTTCGATGGGTAAATGACTGTGAATTTATTTTACAAAAATTACATCCAAAAAACATGACGGAGAAAAAAGCTATTTCTATGAAAATTTTGTTCACAAAAGATAACACATATACTTTTGAATATGGTTTTGTAGGCGATGAAAAAAAACAACGTGGAACTGTAACAAAATTGAATTAACAACGTTTAACATAAGAATTTAATTTATAGATATGGAAATAATTTTTACACCAAATGCTTTGATGGCATTACTAACATTGACTTTTTTAGAAATAATACTTGGTATCGATAATATTGTCTTTCTATCGATTGTTTCTGGTAAACTTGAACAAAAAGACCAACCCAAAGCAAGACGAATAGGATTATTGTTAGCCATGTTATTTAGAATTGTTTTGTTATTTGGTATCAGTTGGGTACTTGGTCTTCAAGATGTGATTTATCATGTAAATTTGAGTTTTTTTGAAGCTCATTTTACAGGTCAAAGTTTAATAATCTTTGGTGGTGGATTGTTTCTTTTGTACAAATCTGTTTCCGAAATTCACCATAAATTGGAAGGTGAAGAAGAAAGCACTCAAGGCAAAGCATCAAATTCTTTAGGACAAGCTGTACTCCAAATTGCTTTACTGAATATAGTGTTTTCATTTGATAGTATTCTCACTGCAATTGGTATGATAAGCATGAAAGATCCATCGCAAGGTGGTTTTGGTTATGAAGGTGCTATGGAAATTATGATTTTATCGGTTATTATTTCAATTGTAATCATGATGATTTTTGCTGGACCCGTTTCTAAGTTTGTTAATGATCATCCAACTATTCAAATCCTTGGGCTTTCATTTTTGATTTTGATAGGTGTTATGCTACTTGCTGAAGGTTCACATTTGGCACATTTTAGATTTGGTAACGATGTAGAAGTGAACAGTATTCCAAAAGGCTATCTATATTTCTCAATTTTCTTCTCTCTATTTGTAGAATTCCTGAATATGAAAATGAAGAAAAATAGAAAAACTGTAAAACTTCATAACAATAAAATTATAGACAATAAACTGAAAGATACTGATGTCACTAATTAATTCTTGTATTTTTCTAAAACCAAAAAATGCCTTGATTATTTCAAGGCATTTTTATTTAAGACAAACCGCTAATTTTTCCGTTTTTATCTATATCAATTCGCTCAGCGTTGGGAATTGCTGGTAATCCTGGCATTCGCATAACATCTCCAAGCAAAGGAACTATAAATCCTGCTCCACTAGCAATTTCAAATTCACGAACAGTGATGTCAAAATTTGTTGGTCGACCAATGAGTTTTTCATTATCAGAAAAACTGGCTGGTGTTTTGGCCATGCAAACAGAAAATTCATTAAAACCTAAATCGTTAATCATTTTTAGTTGTGCTTTGGATTTTGGCGAAAACTCAACTGAATTTGCACCATAAATTACTTTGGAAATGGTTAAAATTTTATGTTCGATAGTATCTTCTTTTTGATACAAAGGTTTATAGTTTGCTTTACCTGAATTGATTTCTTCTAAAACTTTTTCAGCAAGTTCAGCAGAGCCTTTTCCACCATGAACAAAAGCTGTACTGACAATAGCAGTAATTCCTTTATTGGAACACAAAGACTTTAAGGTCTCATATTCTGCTGGAGTATCATCTGGAAAAGCATTGATACAAACCACAGGATTTATACCAAATTTCTGAATGTTTTCAATATGTTTTTCGAGGTTACAAAATCCTTTTTCTACTGCTGTAATATTTTCATTTTTAAATTCTTCGGCACTTAAACCAGCGTGGTGTTTTATGGCACGAATTGTAGCAACTAGAACTACGGCATCGGGTTTTAATCCACTTTGCCCACATTTGATGTGGAAGAATTTTTCAGCACCTAAATCAGCACCAAAACCAGCTTCGGTTACTACATAATCTCCCAGCGAAAGCCCCATTTTTGTGGCAATAACAGTATTTGTTCCTTGTGCAATACTAGCAAATGGTCCGCCATGAAGAATAGCCGGATTTCCATCCAACGTTTGAACCAAATTGGGTTTCAAAGCATCTTTTAACAAAACAGCCATGGCACCAACAACTTTCAAATCGCGAGCAAAAATGGCTTTTCCATCCAAGGTTTTCCCAACATAAATGTTACCTAATCGAACTTTTAAATCTTCCAAATCTTTTGATAAACACAATATTGCCATCACTTCTGAAGCTGGAGTTATATTGAAACCATCTTCACGCATCATTCCATTAGCTTTGGAACCAACTCCAATGATTATTTGTCTTAGTGAACGATCATTCATATCCATCACTCGTTTCCAAGCAATAGATTTTGGATCTAAATTGAGAGAATGAGTTGGGTTTTGCAGGTTATTATCTATAACTGCCGAAAGCAAATTATTGGCTTTTTCAATAGCAGAAAAGTCGCCTGTGAAATGCAAATTGATATCTTCCATTGGAACAACTTGAGAAAATCCTCCACCAGCAGCACCTCCTTTCAGACCAAAAACTGGACCTAACGATGGTTCACGAAGAACAGCAATAGTGTTTTTTCCAATATAATTCAATCCATCAGCAAGTCCAATCGACATGGTTGTTTTTCCTTCGCCATATTTTGTTGGTGACATGGCTGAAACCAATATCAATTTTCCTTTCGGATTTTCTGATTGTAATTCTAAAGGTAGTTTGGCTTTGTATTTTCCGTAATATTCCAAATCATCTTCAGTAATATTAATTTTTTCTGCAATTTTTCGGATGTGTTGTAAGTTGGCACTTTGTGCAATTTCAATATCAGATAGAAATGTTGACATTAGTTTTAATAATTTGAAGTAAAGTTAATTGTGTTGTTTGCAATTAAAAATGATATAAATCAATTGAAAAGAAAAACCTGCAAGATTTATAAATTCTTGCAGGTTTAGTTCTATTCTAATGATAAAGTTATTTGTCCATCATCATCGGTTTCGGTTTGGATATTATCAGAAACATTAACTTCATTAGAAGCTTCCGTTTGTTCTGGTTCTTCTTCCTCTGGTTCGTCGAAAGGTAATGATTCCAAAAGATTTACTTGTTTTAATTTATCTGTTGTCAATTGATTACCCAATGCTTTAATCCCTTTCACAGCGATAAATTGTTCCAAATCAACCGTTTGATTTTCTTTTTGAACACCTTTTACCTTTGCAAAAACAATCTCAGCCATTGGTCGCCAATCAGTAGAAACAATTTCTAATTGAGATTTTTCATGTTCTGAAATAAATATTTCTTCTTTATTTTCGTTTTCTACCAAGAAACGTTTTACAAAATAGCGTTCTTTTTCACCATCGTAATAGATACATGAAATAGGTTTTTTAGGATTCCATTTTTCAAGCACTATCATATCTTCATCAAAATGAGTAGTCAATTCTGGAATAATGGTTTTCAACTTACCTGATTGATTGATGATTAACAATCGATCGTTTGGTCTAAATTCGCCCAACAACTCACCTCTTCCATCTACATTTAATCGTTGAACAGTATCATCAAACCAAACTTTTCTCGGTCGCAAGGTGGAAATTCCTTTTTCTTTCAGTTCAATTTTCTTAATTGGATATTTGGTCACTGTATTTCCTCTTGAAGCTCTTCCTTTTATGGCTATATCTGAAAAATCAACATCCCATTTTAGTTTTTTCACACTTCCTACTTGGCGCAATAAAATGGTAACTGTTTCTGCTTCGCCATTAGGATTTGCCGAAAAATACAGCACTTGACTTCCTGCTTTTTCCTGCGTTAAATCATAAAATTTATCACGAGTAATTCCCGAAACATTAAAACGCTTGATAAATGCTGAACCGTTTTTACCATCACGATAAATCATATTGTAAATCGTTCGCTTATCGTTTTTATCAAAAACCGCAATGTGGATAATGTCTTTTCCAACGAATTTTTTATCATCTACTTTGGAAACCATCATTTTCCCATCGCGCAGAAACACAATCACATCATCAATGTCTGAACAATCGGCAACATATTCATCTTTTTTCAAACCAGTTCCAAAGAAACCTTCTTCTCTATTTACATAAAGTTTGGTGTTTCTCAAAACCACTTTCGTCGCTTCAATCGTGTCAAAGTTTCTCAGTTCGGTTTGGCGTTCACGACCTTTACCATATTTGTCTTTAAGTGTTTGGAAATAATTGATTGCAAAATCAATGATGTGGTCTAAGTCGTATTTAACCTGTTCCATTTCAGCTTCCAATTTTGCAATTGCATCGTCTGCTTTGTCTGAATCGAAACGTGTGATACGTATCATTGGGATTTGCGTTAGTTTTTGCAAATCATCATCGTTGATTTCTCTAACCAATAAATCTTTGAATGGTTCAAATCGTTTGTACATATATTGATAAAGCGATTCTCTATCGGAATACAATTTGAAATCAATATACATTTCTTCGCGAATGAATATTTTTTCTAAGGTTGAAAAATGCCATTTATTTTCTAGTTCGTCAAGTTGAATTTCCAATTCACGTTTGAGTAAATCTACCGTTCTGTGAGTTGAAATTTTCAACATATCGGTAACACCAATAAATCGAGGTTTGTGATCTTCAATAACACAGCCCAATGGTGCAACCGATGTTTCGCAAGCTGTAAAAGCATACAGTGCATCAATAGTTTTATCTGGAGAAACACCTGGCGGAAGATGAATTAATATTTCAACTTCGGCAGCGGTGTTGTCTTCAATTTTTTTAACTTTTATTTTTCCTTTTTCATTGGCTTTCAATATACTATCGATAAGAGTTGAAGTATTGGTTGAAAAAGGAATTTGGGTAATCACCAACGTTTGTTTATCCAATTGATTGATTTTTGCGCGCACACGAACTCGTCCGCCACGCATACCATCATTATAATTGGAAACATCAGCAATTCCTGCTGTTGGAAAATCAGGAAACAATGTAAAAGGTTTATTCTTTAAAACTTTTATAGAACAATCTATCAATTCGTTAAAGTTATGTGGTAACACTTTTGTAGAAAGTCCAACTGCAATACCTTCGGCACCTTGCGCTAATAATAAAGGAAACTTTACGGGAAGATTTACTGGTTCATTTCTTCTTCCGTCATAGGACAATTGCCATTCGGTGATTTTTGGTGAATATAAAATATCATGACCAAGTTTTGAAATACGTGCTTCAATATATCTCGAAGCTGCAGCACCATCGCCAGTTAGGATATTTCCCCAGTTTCCTTGCATGTCGATAAGCAAATCTTTTTGACCAATTTGCACCATGGCATCACCAATACTCGCATCACCATGTGGATGATATTGCATCGTGTGACCTACGATATTCGCCACTTTGTTGTAACGACCATCGTCCAACTCTTTCATGGAATGCATGATACGACGTTGCACTGGTTTAAAACCATCTTCAATAGCTGGTACAGCACGTTCTAGAATTACATAGGAAGCATAATCCAAAAACCAATCTTTGTACATTCCTGTAACTTTGGTAATGGTATCTTCGGGATTTTCTTCGTTTTCATAAAAATGACTACCCGAAGAAAGTCTTACTTCTTCATCAAAATCATTTTCATTAGTATTTTCTAGCGAGTCGTTGTTTTCGTCGTCGCTTGGAATGATGTTATCTTCTTCTTCGTCTTTCATTTTAATTAGTTTTCAGTTTTCAGTCACAGTATTCAGTTTTATTTGCAAACTGTAAACTGCTACTGCTTACTTATTTCTCCACCACATCTAATTCTACTTTCAAATTATTGATGATAAAATCTTGCCTATCTGGTGTGTTTTTACCCATATAAAACTCTAACAAAGTTTCTATAGATGTTGCTTTATCGAGCATTACTGGATCAAGGCGCATATCGTCACCTATGAAATGCTTGAACTCATCGGGTGAAATTTCTCCCAAACCTTTAAATCGAGTGATTTCGGGTTTTGGTTTTAGTTTTTCTATGGCATTCACGCGTTCTTCTTCGGTGTAACAATAGATAGTTTCCTTTTTATTTCGCACACGGAACAAAGGCGTTTGCAAAATGTACAAATGTCCTTCTTTTATCAACTCTGGGAAAAACTGCAAGAAAAACGTAATCAATAACAAGCGAATGTGCATACCATCTACATCGGCATCAGTAGCAATTACAATATTGTTATAACGCAAGTTGTCGTATTCTTCTTCAATATCTAAGGCAGCTTGCAACAGATTGAATTCTTCGTTTTCATACACAATTTTCTTTGTCATTCCATAGGAATTCAACGGCTTTCCACGCAAACTAAAAACGGCTTGTGTATTCACATCTCGGCTTTTGGTTATCGAACCCGAAGCCGAATCTCCTTCGGTGATGAAAAGTGTACTTTCTAGATATCGTGGGTTTTTCACATCAGTTAAATGCACACGACAATCACGCAATTTTTTGTTATGCAAACTTGCTTTTTTTGCTCTTTCTTTGGCTAATTTTCTAATGCCTGATAGTTCTTTTCTTTCGCGTTCTGCTTGCAAAATTTTACGAAGTAACAAATCGGCTGTTTCTGGATTTTTATGTAGAAAATTATCCAGTTTTGTTTTTACAAAATCATTTACAAATGTTCGAACTGATGGACCATTTGGACCAATTTCTGTAGAACCTAATTTGGTTTTGGTTTGACTTTCAAAAACAGGTTCTTCTACTTTTACCGAAACCGCAGAAACTATCGACTTACGAATATCTGAAGCTTCAAAAGGTTTATTGTAGAATTCTTTGATGGTTTTTACAATCGCTTCACGAAATGCTCCCAAATGTGTTCCACCTTGAGTAGTATTTTGTCCGTTGACAAATGAATGATATTCCTCTGAATATTGCGATTTACTGTGTGTTAAAGCAATTTCGATATCATCACCTTCGAGATGAATGATAGGATATTGCATGTCTTCTTCAGAAATGGTTTCTTCTAATAAATCTTTTAAACCAAATTCTGAAACATATTTTTCCCCATTGTAATAAATCGTCAAACCACGATTTAGGTAACAATAATTTTTGAGCATACGGATGATATACTCATTACGGTATTTGTAATTTTTGAAAATGGTTTCATCAGCCACAAAAGAAACTTTTGTGCCACGACGTTTTGTACTTTCTTGAATTTCTTCTTCAATAGTCAAATCGCCAGCTGAAAACTCTGCGGCTTTTTGTTGATTATCGCGAACACTTTCTACTCTAAAAAAGTTAGACAATGCATTAACAGCTTTAGTACCAACACCATTTAAACCAACTGATTTTTTGAAGGCTTTGCTGTCATATTTTCCACCAGTATTCATTTTGGAAACAACATCAACCACTTTTCCTAGCGGAATTCCACGTCCATAATCGCGAACAGTAACCATTTTATCTTTGATAGTTACTTCTATCACTTTTCCTGCACCCATGACAAACTCATCGATACAGTTATCGATTACTTCTTTGAGAAGAATGTATATACCATCATCAGGAGATGAACCATCGCCGAGTTTACCGATGTACATACCTGGACGCATTCGGATATGTTCTTTCCAGTCGAGCGAACGAATATTATCTTCGTTATATTGAGTAAGTTCTGCCATTTAAAAAACGAATGTTAATTGGCTAATATACTAGAATTACAAAGATTTTTGAAATGATATTTATCAAAGTTATTAAGAATGATATTGACAAGTTTTTAAAGAGATAAACATGAGAAATTAGCCTTAGAATTTGTTATTTTTGGAGTTAAAAATTATCAAAATGAAAAACAGTGAATTCATTGCAACTAGACTAAAAGAGGTATTGCTTGATGGAAAGTGGATTGCAAACACCAACTTTAAAGAACAAATAGAAAGTGTGACTTGGCAAGAAGCTGTACAAAAGGTTGAAAATCTAAATACAATTGCATTACTTACATTTCATATTAATTACTATTTGTCTGGGCTTTTAAATGTTTTTCGTGGTGGCGAACTCAAAATAAGAGACAAGTATAGTTTTGATATGCCTGAAATAAAATCAGAAAATGAATGGAAAAAATTGGTTTCGGAGTTTTTATCTAATTCAGAAAAATTTATAATTGAAATAGAAAAATTATCAGACGATGATTTGCAAAAACCTTTTGTAGATGTAAAATATGGCACTTATTTGAGAAACATTGAAGGTGTTATTGAGCATAGTTACTACCATTTGGGACAAGTTTCTTTGATAAAAAAATAATCCGCTCTAAGTAAATAATTTACAAAAAAAAACCGCAAAATTTCTTTTGCGGTTTTTATTATATTTTTCACTAATCTATTAAAAATCAAAAGAGTAATTACAAATTAAATTAAGTGAATTTGTTTTAATTGAACCATTGTTCGCTATTTGAACACTGCTAATATTGTTTAATCCAAGGTATTCCCTTAACTCAATAGAAATTTTATTATTGTTTTTGAGTTCAAATGATTTACCTAAACCAAATACTAAACCAAAATCGAGTTTTTTGTAATCATCTGTAACATCAGTATCCGCATCATCGTAATCATTCCACAATTGAGATTTAAGCAAAAAACTAGCAAACAAACCTCCATTTACATAAAAACTATTGTTAGTGCCAAATTTGTATTTTGCCATCACAGGCATTGAAATGAATTGATTTTTAAACTTAATTTTTACATCTCCATAAAAACCAGGATCATCAGGATTTTCAATTATTTCTGTATATAAACTTTGTGATGCTGTTTTTCTGTCGTAATTAATATTGGCTATCAACGATAGTTTTTCTTTCAACTTGTATTCAATAGAAACTCCTGCCAAAAAATCAATTCCAGCATTGAAATTCTCAATTTGAGGATTTCCTCTGAAAGCAGAATATGTTGCACCAGCATTTATTCCAAACGACAATTTATTTTGAGCAAAGCAATTCAGGCTAATTAGTGCAAATAGCACTATTGAGATATTTTTTTTCATCTGATTACACATTAAATCTAAAATGCATCACATCGCCGTCTTTCACAATATATTCTTTTCCTTCTACGCGTAGCTTTCCTGCTTCTTTAACTTTGGCTTCTGAACCATAATTCACATAGTCTTCATAAGCAATTACTTCGGCACGAATAAATCCTTTTTCGAAATCGGTATGAATAACTCCAGCAGCTTTAGGCGCAGTATCACCAACTTTTATTGTCCAAGCACGAACTTCTTTGACACCAGCTGTAAAATAAGTTTGTAGTTTTAATAATTTATATGCCGCACGAATTAGTTTTGAAACTCCTGGTTCATCTAAACCTAAATCTTCAAGAAACATTTGACGTTCTTCATAAGTTTCGAGTTCAGTAATATCTGCTTCGGTACCAACAGCTAAGACAATCACTTCAGCTTGCTCATCTTTTACTAACTCACGAACTTGGTCAACATATTTATTTCCAGAAACTGCTGAGCCTTCATCAACGTTACACACATACAAAACTGGTTTTGTAGTAATCAATTGAAAATCTTCCATCAACTCTTCTTCGTCTTGATTTTGAGGAATAACTGTTCTAGCTGATTTTGCCTGTAACAAAGCATCTTTAATTCTATTCAAAAAAGCTTGTTCCACTTGCGCTTCTTTATTTCCCGTTTTGGCAGCACGATTTACTTTTTCTAGACGTTTTTCTACAGTTTCTAAGTCCTTTAATTGCAGTTCGATGTCTATAGTTTCTTTGTCGCGAATTGGGTTTACACTTCCATCAACGTGAACAATATTGTCATTATCAAAACAACGCAAAACATGAATAATTGCATTACATTCTCTAATATTCCCAAGAAATTGATTTCCTAAACCTTCTCCTTTGCTAGCTCCTTTTACTAATCCTGCAATATCAACAATATCAACAGTTGCCATTTGAACACGTTCAGGTTTAACTAGTTCTTCAAGTTTATTTATGCGTGGATCAGGTACATTTACTACACCTATATTGGGTTCGATAGTACAAAAAGGAAAGTTAGCACTTTGTGCTTTTGCATTTGATAAACAATTAAAAAGAGTTGATTTTCCAACATTTGGCAATCCTACTATACCTGCTTTCATTTAGATTTAATTTTAAAAGTGTGCAAATATAGTCCAAAAAAAACAAGTTTAGAAATACTTTACTTATCCTGAAGACTTAATATAATTTTTTCTTCTTCATCGGTAGAAATAAGCCCTGAAACTTCCCAGTAATTAGAAAGAATATTGTTTTTCTTGTTGTATAATGTTTTGTCTTTGAAAATGTCTTCTGCCTTGAAAGTATATCCCTTTTTACTGAAACTAGATGTGATAAGATAATTTGTGACTTGTATATCTTTAACTTTTCCTTTATTTTCTTTTTCAAAAGCTATTTCTTCTTTAGAACTTACTAAATAATAGTCATTATCTAGCATTCTATAAATGGTTTTAAAATTGGATTTATAGGTCTTTTTTCCATTAAATGTTTTCAAATCATTCCTCAAAATCGCTGCTTGTGATAAGGTAGAACTTGCTTCAATAATTACTTTATGTTTGTAATCATAAACAATTGTAAATTCATCTAATACAGATTTAACATCATCAACTGGCTTTGCAGTCATAATGTAGTTTTGGCTATTTTTTGCACTTGATTTAATTAGAAAATCATAATCTTTCAAGGCCGATTTTTCGAGTAATGGATTGAGGTATTTGAACTCATAATAATTTTCCATGATGTTATTGAGATTATATCCCAAAACGTCTTCAAGGTTTTCATCACCCATAAGTCCATAAAAACGATTTTGTTCTACTAAAATATCTGTTTTTATTTTTCTTGGTTGACCTGTTAATTGAAAATTTATCAATCCGTCATTAAAATAGGAATAGCTTCCGTTTAGTTTAAAGAATTCTCTCGAATACACTTTTAATCGCGCAGGAATACTTAGTTTTTTTATAGAGTTTTCAATCAGTGATTTTAGAATTTTTTGAGGATGTTGTTTCGTGATGATAATATCATCAAGGTCGTTTACATTTGGTTTTAGAAGAATAATATTTTTACCGTCTTTTAAAGTGATAGAACGAATAGTTTCTGATTGATAGGAGAAATGTGATATTTGGATTGTAGATGGTGACTTTAGCGATAACAACACCTCACCTTCTTTGTTACTCATAAAAGATTGTTTTGTTTTTGCAATTATTACAACTACATCTTCTATTGGCAAATTAGTATCGGCATCTTTTATTAAAAGAGTTTTTTCTGTAGTTTGTGATTGCACTACATAGGATATAAAACATACAAGAAAAACCAATAGTCTTTTCATTTGAAAAAAACGTTTCCAACAAATATATGTTAAAATTTTCTTTTCATTATGAAGTTTAAATGCAAAAAAAATCCCTGCCCAAAAAAATTGACAGGGATTTTTCACCATAAATTTATAGTGTAGAATATTTATTCATTGTGCAAGAAAGCTTGTCTATTCAAAAGAGTTTCTTCGCTTTCTACATGATTATCATCTGGAATACAACAATCTACCGGACAAACAGCTGCGCATTGCGGTTCTTCATGAAACCCTTTACACTCGGTACATTTACTTGGAACAATGTAATAAACATCATCAGAAATTGGTGTTTGTGCTGCATCAGCATCAACTTCAGAACCATCGGGTAATACTATTTTACCTCTTAGTTTTGTTCCGTCTTTGTATCGCCAGTTGTCAGCGCCTTCATAAATTGCAGTATTTGGACACTCAGGTTCACAAGCACCACAATTAATACATTCGTCAGTTATTATAATCGCCATAGCGTATTTTTTTTAATTTAGCGCAAAATTACAATCAAAAGCAATCATAAACAAATAACTTATGTTACAAAACGATAAAAAAAAATGCTTTGTTGAACTCGGAAAATTTTTAAGTCAATTTGCTGAACATAATTCCGCAAAGAAAAATGATGTTTTACATAATGATTTGTTCTTTGATGATTTTAAATTTTTGATTGAAAGTTCGGTGAATTATAATGGCTGGTTTACAAAAGAACAAGTCTATTATGCTGTGCAATCTTGGGCAAAAGCATTGACAGAAGATAACTTAAACAAATGGTTATCCAATTATAATTTTACTGAAAAAACACCAAAAACTGTAGCTTTAATTCTAGCAGGAAACATTCCTCTTGTGGGCTTTCATGATTTTGTTTCAGTAATTATTTCTGGTAACAAAGCTTTGGTAAAACTTTCTTCAAACGATCAAAAACTGTTGCCAATATTATCAAAATATCTTATTGCCATTGATGAAAGATTGAAGAATTATATTGAATTTACAGAAGGTAAACTCGAAAACTTTGATGCAGTAATAGCAACAGGAAGCAACAATACGGCGAGATATTTTGAATATTATTTTAAAGATAAACCAAGTATTATTAGAAAAAACAGAAACTCTGTTGCTGTATTGACCGGAAAGGAAACTAGAGAAGAACTAGAATTACTTGGCGAAGATATTTTTAGATACTTTGGATTAGGTTGTAGAAATGTGTCTAAATTATTTGTTCCTGTTGGTTATGATTTTGATCAATTTTTTAATGCAATTTATAATCAAAAAGGTGTTATAGAGTATGAAAAATATGCTAATAATTATGATTATAACAAAGCTGTATTCTTGATGAGTTTGTATAAAATTTTGGATAACGGATTTTTGACTATCAAAGAAGACGAAAGTTACTCATCGCCAATATCATCTGTTTTCTATGAGTATTATGAGAGTATAGATTCTGTGAAAAACAAACTTCAACTTGATTCAGAAAAAATTCAATGCATCGTTTCAAATGGATTGATAGAAAACTCAATACCTTTTGGAAAAACACAACAACCCGAACTTTGGGATTATGCTGATGGTGTTGACACATTAGAATTTTTACTATCATTATAATTATTCAAACTATTTGAAAGCAATATTTTGTTTTTGAATTAATACTCTTTATTTTCGAAAAATAATAAGAAACAAATGCTTTTTAATTCTTTAGGTTTTGCAATATTTCTACCAATAGTTTTTTTTCTATACTGGTTTGTAGTGTCAAAAAATTTAAAAGCGCAAAACACGTTACTATTATTATCGAGTTATTATTTCTATTCTTGTTGGGATTGGAGATTTTTGTTTTTACTCATTTTTTCAACGCTTCTAGATTATTACACAGGATTGAAAATGAGTAATTCCAATTCCCAAAAATCAAGGAGATTTTGGTTTTGGACGAGTATCTGTATCAATTTAGGCTTTCTAGGCGTATTCAAATACTATAATTTTTTTGCAAGCTCTTTTGCCGAAGCATTATCTGGACTAGGGTTTAATGTACATCCAAGTTTAATAAACGTAATTCTTCCGGTTGGAATTTCTTTCTATACTTTTCATGGATTATCCTATGTTGTCGATATTTATAAGAACAGGATTGAACCAGAAAAAAACTATATAACCTATGCCGTTTTTGTTAGCTATTTTCCATTACTTGTTGCTGGTCCAATAGAAAGAGCAACTCATTTATTACCGCAAATAAAAAGAAAAAGAAGTTTTGATTATTATCAAGCCACAGATGGTTTAAGGCAAATACTTTGGGGATTATTTAAGAAAATAGTAATAGCTGATAATTGTGCGCAATATGCCAATATGATGTTTGAAAATCCAGACCATTTTTCTGGAAGCGGATTATTACTTGGCGCTATATTTTTTGCATTTCAAATATATGGTGACTTTTCAGGATATTCTGATATTGCACTTGGAACATCAAAACTGTTTGGCATAGAACTTCTACAAAACTTTTCTTTCCCTTATTTTTCTAGAGATATTGCTGAGTTTTGGAGAAGATGGCATATATCATTGTCCTCATGGTTCAAAGATTATTTATACATACCACTTGGTGGAAGCAAAGGAAATACTTGGATGAAAGTGCGCAATACTTTTATCATTTTTATTGTAAGTGGGTTTTGGCATGGCGCCAATTGGACTTTTATAATTTGGGGATTATTGAATGCTATTTATTTCCTGCCGTTGTTGTTTTCAAACAAGAACAGACATCATATAGAAATAGTCGCAAAAGGTCACTTTTTCCCATCGACAAAAGAGACTTTTTCTATTCTAATAACTTTTGGGCTTACTGTTTTTGCTTGGATATTCTTTAGAGCTGAAAGCGTTAGCGATGCTTTGAATTATATTTCAAAAATATTTTCGTCATCACTTTTCGAAATTCCAAGATTTCCAAAAATGGGCAGAGCAAAAACGACAATTCTTCTCACAGTATTCATGCTAATTATTGAATGGTTGGGTAGAGAAAACAACTATGCATTAGAAAAAATTGTTCCAAAATGGAAAGCACCTATTCGTTATGCTTTTTATTATGCTATAATCTTCTGCATATTTTGGTATGGACAAAAAGAGCAACAATTTATTTATTTTCAATTTTGATGAAACGATTTATTAAAAGGCTCATTTTATTTTTTGCTTTTCCTTTAGTTATTCTATTGTTAGGATACGTAATTGCTCTCAAAAAAGTAAATTCATATCAACCTCAAAAAAATATTATCATTTGTTACATTGGCGATTCTCATATTCAAAAAGCAATCGATGACAAACTAATACCTAACAGTAAAAACTTTGGAAAATCGGCTGAACAATACCTTCACTCCTACTATAAAATTAAATTGTTATTAAAAGATAATCCGCAAATAAAAAAAATATATTTAGGATTTAGTTACCACAATTTATCTGCTTACAGCGACGAGTTTACAGATGGTGAAAAAACAGCCTTTGTGGGAACAAAATATTTCTTTCTGTTACCTGCGGAAGAACAATTTAAAATGCTAAAAAGCGCCAAAGAAAACAGGAATATATTATTGAAAAATCTAGTCAAAGAATTAGTCAATTCAAATATAAAAAAAACAAAAGATTTGGAATTTATTGGCTTTTATCAAAACAAATTCAACAATAGCAAAGCTGATGTAAAATCTATTAACAAAAGAGTACGCCAACATTTTTATAAAGACAATAAAATCATTCCTTTTTCGCAGAAAAACATTTATTATCTAAAAAAAATCATAGACCTCTGTAAAGAAAAGAATGTTGAACTTACGATAATCAATTCGCCATTGCATCCTATTTATAAATCCAAAATTCCAGCAAAATACACAAACTTCTACATGGATTTTTGCAAAAAAAACCAGTTGAATGTTTTAGATTTAAGCGAAATGAAACTTGCAGAAGACTGCTATATTTTTGACGGTGATCATGTATCTGCAAAAGGTTCAGAAATTGTAACCAAGCATTTTCAAAAGCTTATTAGTTCTCAAAATTGATTATTCTATTTCGGTTAATTTTCCTAATTTAGCCAAATGATTTCAGTAGTTGTTATTGGTTCAGGAAATGTAGCAAATCATTTGATTTTGGCTTTTTGTGAAAACAAATCAATAGATTTGGTTCAGGTTTATTCTAGAAAAAGTACTTTTTTTCCGGATTGTTTGTCCAATTCAAAGATAACTCACGATTTATCTCATCTCGTTGAAGCAGATGTTTACATTATTGCGGTTTCCGACAATGCTATTGCAGAAGTTTCGTCTAAACTACCGTTTGAAAATAAACTTGTAGTTCACACTTCGGGTTCAATGCCTATGGAAATTTTAGACAACAAAAATCAGCAAGGTGTTTTCTATCCGTTGCAAACTTTTTCCAAAGAGAAAGAAATTGAATTTAGCAAAGTGCCCATTTGCATTGAAGCTACAAATGAAAAAGACTTACAACTCCTTAACAATCTAGCCTCAAAAGTCGTTGATAAGGTCTATTCTATTTCTTCCGAACAAAGAAAATCTCTGCATATTGCAGCCGTATTTGTTAGCAACTTTGTCAATCATTTATATAAAATTGGAAACGATATTTGTATTGAAAAAAATGTTCCTTTCGAAATTTTGAAACCTTTAATTGAAGAAACCGCAGATAAAATTAATTTTTTGTCACCTTCAAAAGCTCAAACTGGACCAGCAAAAAGGCAAGATACCAAAACTATTGAAGAGCATTTGAACTCTATCAAAGATGAAAATCAAAAAGAAATTTATAAACTTTTAACACAATCAATTATAAATCATGGCTAAAAGCTATAAAGAAATTCTCAACCACATTACCACTTTCATTTTTGATGTTGATGGCGTTTTGACAGACAGCACTGTTCATGTTACTCCTACTGGCGAAATGCTACGCATAATGAATATTCGCGACGGATTTGCTATGAAAGCTGCCATAGAAAGTGGTTACAACATATGTATAATATCTGGAGGAAATAATGAAGGTGTTCGCATCCGATTACGAAATCTGGGAATAACCGATATTCACCTTGCTAGTCCCGATAAAGTGGAAACTTTCAAAGAATATATTGAATTATATAATATCAACCCAGAACAGGTTTTGTATATGGGCGATGATATTCCTGATTTTCATGTAATGAAACTTGTGGGTTTACCAACATGTCCTCAAGATGCAACAGCAGAAATCAAAGCCATTTCAAAATATATTTCTCATAAAAATGGCGGAAAAGGCGCTGTTCGCGAAGTAATAGAACAAGTGATGAAAGCACAAGGAAAATGGCATATGTACTATAACGGAAAACACGATTAATGACGATGAATTATATAAAACTTTTTCGAGTAAAAAATTTATTGATGATTGCTTTAATGCAATACATCATCAGATATGGATTTTTAAAACTTCAAAATGTAGGTTTAGCACTCAACGATTGGATGTTTGCTTTGCTTGTTTTAGCAACTGTATTAATTGCAGCAGCAGGATATGTTATAAATGACGTCTATGATATTGAAACCGACGAAATAAACAAACCTGGAAAAAACCAAATTGGTAAAACTATTTCAGAAGAAATGGGTTTCAATATTTTTATAGGGTTAAATATCGTGGCACTTATAATTGGTTTTTATCTATCGAATAAAATAATGAAAACTAGCTTTTTGGGCATTTTCATTATTTCATCAATGTTACTGTATTTATATGCCACAAGCTGGAAAAAAATAGCCATAGTAGGAAATTTAATTATTGCTTTGTTAACTGCTTTTAGTGTTTTGATTATAGGAATGTTTGACATAATTCCTGCTATTTATTCAGAAAATGAAGCCTTGATGAAAACATTGCTTTCTATTTTGTTTGATTATGCATTATTTGCTTTCTTGGTTAATTTCCTGAGAGAAATAGTAAAAGACATTGAAGATATTAACGGCGATTACAATCAAGGAATGAATACATTACCAATCTTAATTGGAACACAAAGAACCGCTAAAATCTCGGCAATTTTTGGTTTGGCTATTGTTTGTGTACTATTTTGGTATATCAATAAAAACTTGATGGACAATGGGTTATTGATTGCTACTATTTATGGACTAATTGCTTTGGTTGCTCCTTTAGTATTTTTTTCAATCAAAATATGGAGTGCAAAAACCCAAAAAGAATTCCATTTAATGAGTAGCCTGTTGAAGTTGGTTATTTTTTTAGGAATACTTTTTATTTTGATAATCAACTACAACATTTTCCATAATGCTAAAGGATAGGCTAAAAAAATATAATATAATATTAGCTTCGGGTTCGCCACGAAGACAACAGTTTTTTAGAGAACTGGACATCGAATTTGAAATCAGGTTAAAAGAAATTGAGGAAGTTTTTTCCGAAAATTTATTAGCTGAAGAAATTACCAATTATTTAGCTAGATTAAAAGCTGATGCATTCTCAAACGAATTGAAAAGTAATGATTTATTAATCACTAGCGACACTATTGTTTGGCTCGATGGAAAAGCATTAGGTAAGCCAAAAGATTTTGATGATGCAGTAGAAATGTTGAAATCTATGGCGGGAAAAACTCATGAAGTTATTACTTCTGTTTGTTTCAAAACTACAGAATTTGAAAAAGTAATGCACAGCACAACAAAAGTTACTTTTAATTCGTTATCTGTACATCAAATTGAACATTATTTAAACGAATATAAACCATTTGATAAAGCTGGTGCCTACGGAATTCAAGATTGGATTGGTCTTACCGCTATTTCAAAAATTGAAGGCTCATATACTAATGTAGTTGGTCTTCCTACTGATTTAGTTTTTAATTTTTTAGATAATTTATAATGAATTTTGTTTCTTCATTTACTGCGGAATTGATAGCGTCACTTGTCACGTTAGCGCTATATATTTTGTTGAGAATTATCACAGCAAAACTAATTAGAAAATATGCTCGAACCAGTTATATTATCGAGCAAAGGACTAATCTTGTCATTAAATATATTTATTTGCTTTTAAATATTTTGTTCTTCATAGCGCTTACAATTATTTGGGGTGTTGAAAAAAAAGACATATTGTTCACCATATCATCAGTAGCAACAATTGTTGGTGTTGCTATGTTTGCACAATGGTCAATTCTGAGTAATATTACATCTGGTATTATATTGTTTTTCTTTTTTCCTTTCAAAATTGGAGATACCATAAAAATTCATGACAAAGACTTTCCAATAGAAGGAGAAATCGAAGATATCAATGCTTTTCATTTAGATATTAAAACATCTAACGGTGAGAAAATCACTTATCCTAATAATCTATTGCTCCAAAAAGGGATTTCAATAATAACTATTGATCGTGAAGATAAAGATTTCACCGATTAGAAAAATTATTATACAAAAGGAAAAACCCTATTTTCAAAACATTTTAACAAAATAAATAACTGTTTATCAAATTATTAACTAATTTTGTTAGATTATTTTTGATAATTCAAAACAAAGAAACTACTCTGGAAAGATTAAAAAAAGAATAAAGAAACTTAACTTTTCCTCACAGCCATTTTGAAATTATTTTTCATATTACCCACAACAAACTACAAATCAATCATTTAAGTTTTAATTTAATTTTTCTTTTTTAGCAAAAAAAGTAGGTTTTATGATACAATAAAAAAATATTAATTGTAATAATAAACTTATTT
>NZ_BMIM01000014.1 GCF_014642275.1 Flavobacterium lutivivi | reverse complement strand
GTGTTGAATACGAAATTATCCCAACAATTCACTACTGCAGGTTGTTCAGGTTGTGTACCAGTATTATCCCAAGCACAAGTAGTGGTGTTGAATACGAAATTATCCCAACAATTCACTACAGCAGGTTGTTCAGGTTGTGTACCAGTATTATCCCAAGCACAAGTAGTAGTGTTGAATACGAAATTATCCCAACAATTTACTACAGCAGGTTGTTCAGGTTGTGTACCAGTATTATCCCAAGCACAAGTAGTAGTGTTGAATACGAAATTATCCCAACAATTTACTACCGCAGGTTGTTCAGGTTGTGTACCTGTAATTATCCAAGAACAAGTAACATTACTCCAAGTAGCTGTTTCATAACATGCTAAATCAGGTAGTGGAGATGAAGGACAAGCAACAGTTACAGTAACTACTGCTGTATCACAATTACTAGGATTAATTATTTCACAAATTTGGTAAGTAAGTGTGTAGCTTCCAACTGGAGTTCCAGGAGCAACAACAACATTTGTACCAGAGAGCGAAACACCTGGATTAGTTGAATTTATTTGAGAAATATTTACTTGAGAAGCCGTTACTGGCACTCCATTTAAAGTATCATTTACTAAAACATTTGTAAAAGAAACACCACCATTTACTGGATCAACAGTTGAACCAGTATCATCATTTGCGATAATTTGTGGAGCTTTAACTTCAACAGTTACTGTAGCAGTATCACAATTTGATGCATTGGTTTTATCACAAATTTGATAAACCAAAACATAGTTACCAGCAGGTGTTCCAGGAGCAACAACAACATTTGTTCCAGAAAGTGAAACACCAGGATTAGTTGAGCTTACTTGAGAAATATTTACTTGAGAAAGTAAAACAGGAATACCATTTAGTGTATCATTAACTAAAACATTTGTAAAAGACGTACCACCAGTTAATCCATTAACTGAAATTCCAGTGTCATCATTAGCAATAATTACTGGGCATTTTGAAATTGTGAAAGGGAAAACACAACCAGTTGACATTGGAGGAATTGCATAATACGTTACAGTAGATCCAGGAACTAATGGTAATGGATTACTGTCACTATATTGAATTGTAGATGATGTTACTGGGAACTCATTGTAGAACATAGATCCTGGAGGGAAATATGATGCTATTTCGGTTGTCCCAACAGTAGTATTTGAACTACAATAGCTAAAGTTTCTAATTAAAGGTGTATTCTGACAATTCTGTGCAACATAGTTTGCACCATTGATACCAATTTGTAGTGTTTCTGCAATTGGTTCACCTTGACAAGTTCCGTTTTGTGTATATCCTTTAATGAATTTTGTTCCACCAAAAGTTATTCCAGTTATAGCACCTACACCACTTGATGAACCATTAACATAAATTGGACTTCCACAAGTAGAGTTCATTAAAATTGAACAATCTGTAGTAGCTTTTAATTTAAAAGTCAATCGAGCTAAAACGGTATTTGGATTTGCTGGTAGAGGAAGAGTTCCCATATTCCAAACTATAGAACCTGTTCCACCTAATAGTGGATCAAAAGTAATTGAATTTGGACTTGGCGCTGGAGAGAAAAATATACTTCCAGCCGCACTTCCAGGAACATAAGTAGCATTGTAAGGTATTGGAACAATTAATTTGTAATTATTAATTGCTTCTGTTCCAAGGTTTTTAACATCTACTGTAAATCCTATTTCTTGACCAGGTAATGAAATAAAAGGTTCAGATACTACAGGAACGTTGTTGATTGTAGCAGCTGTTAATAATCCTTCAACTTCTGGAATGTAAGCGTCAACAGACATACCAATTGCAAAAATGGCATATGTATCACCACCCGTTCCGTATCTGAAGTTTGTAGAGGTTTGATTGTTTCCAATCACACTATTGTCAGCATTTGGAACGCTGAACATCGAAATATCGATACCAGTATTATTTTGTAAACTCGGGTTTCTTGTATTTCCACCAGTGTTAATAGTAGAATTGAAGAAGTTTGTTGTCGAGTTTGAAGTATGATTTAACGATAAATATGAGTTGTCAGAATTCTTTCTGATGCTAAAATAATCACCAGTAAGACCAACATCTCCTTCACTTGCCATTAAACCTAGTTTTACACCTACTGTTCCAGATTGAACTGTATTGAATCCGGAAACTGGTAAATCGAAACCACTAGTGTTTGAAGCAACAACATAAGCATGACCATCAAAAACAGTTACATCTCTGTATTTCATTTTTGAGTTTTCATACACTACTATCATACCCCAACCACCAGAATATCCGGTTCCACCTCCGTTACCATCGCGAAGCGCAATATCGGCAACAGTATATGAACCAATTCCGTTTTGTTTTACATAATCTGTAATTTCAACATAACCAGAATAAATCCAATCTTCAGAAGTAGTTGGATAATAAATATCGTTTGTAGAAGCTATTAATTGAGTATAGCTAGAAGAGTTTGGTCCTTTTATAAGAACTTTTCTTTTATCAAATTCTTTAGTATAAGAAACATTATTTGCTACTGTACCTGCATAATTAACATTTGCATTTGAATATGTTTGAGTATCAGTTGTTGATAAGTTTGTTCCAGTATTTCTTACTAAACTTTTTATAGTTAATACAGCTGTACCATCAGTAATAGCATATTGTGTTACCAATGTTGCTGTTACTGTAGAACCAGACGTAGAAATAGTAACAGGAATGTTTACTGATGAACCTCCATTTATTGATAATGAAACTACATTTGAGTTATTAAATGTAAAAGCATACGATGATGTACCATTCGTAAAAGTATATACAGGATATCTATTTCCACTGTTTCCGCCTCTTGAAACATTCAATGAATAGCTTGAATTGTTAATCGTATTACCGTTTGAAACATTTGAGTTTTCATTAACAGTAGTTGTTCCATTAAGGAAAGTTTTTGTAACATTAAAAGTATTACTAGCAGTACCTGTTCTGTCTGCTCTACCTGTCCAATATAAACCAGCATATACAATATTTGAACAATTTGGATTTGCTCCATTTTCTGTTGATAATACTAAATCCGCAGATGAAGAGTTGAAGGTTGGCTTTCCATCAGGAGCCAGTATTGAATTTCCATCAACATCAACATATACCATTGTATTATTATTGTTCAAAGTAGTGTTGGAATAATTTTGCAAGGTTAGGTTAGTGTTTCCTAACATTGTAAAATCTCCTTTTACATTGTAGATTTTCTTTGTAGGTGTATAGCTTGAAGTTCTTTGCGTAAATGATTTTACAACTTGACTATAAGCACCTGTAGCACTCATAATCATGAATGCAGCCAAAAGAAAACAAAGTCTAAAATTATTTTTGAAGTATAGATTTTTCATAATCATAATTTTAAAAGATTAAGCTCCAGGCGCTATTTTATAGAAAACGCTAAAAGTTGATTCAGAACTAGAGTTTTTAACAACTTGTTTGATAGCAGTTTCTGTGCAATTAACACTAGAAAGAATATACACATATTTAACCGAAGGAAAATTATCAAGGATTGATAATTCTAATTGTGCATTCAAATCTGATTGTCGGTTAACTTTAATAATAACCATCTTCACATTTGACATTGGCACACTTCCGTTTGTAATCATACCAAATGAATTCACATCAGTGAATAAACATTCAGGACGACTTCCGTATGTGTTCATAGTACTATTCATCAAATAAACAGATGAATTTGCGTCGTTTGCCAAGCTTAATACTTTGGCTGCTTCTCCACCAGTACTACTCCTTTGTGTTGAACTTTGTAAGCTCGACACAAACTGATCAATACTAGTAATGGAAACACCTTGTCTTGCATTCTGTGCTTCAGCAGTGCTTACTACACCTAGAATGGCTAGTAGAAAAAATAGGGCTTTTACCATAAGCTTTTTTTCAATTTTAAACAATAAGGCATTGTCTAATAGGTTAGTGATTTTTTTTGGGCTCATTTTGTTAAATTTAGTTTTTAATCAAAAGGGTTGAACTGCCTATACAGTCCGAACCGTGTGGCTAATTTATAGACACACTGTTTCAATAATTTAATTTTGTCTATAAATTACCTGAAAACTCGATTAAGTGACTTTTTTGGAAGGTTTTTTTCATTTTGTCGATTATTAATTGTTTGTTTTGCTGCATTTTTTTTGAAATTTTTGACCATTTCATACTAAAATTATATTCGAAAGTAGTTTTATTTTTTCGTTCCACCAAAAAAAATATCGATAAAATGCATAATTTTATAGATAAAAAGCATAAAATGTATTTTATATAGGATAAAATACTACAAAAAAATATTAACAATCAATTGTTTATAACATTTTTAATAAACCGCTTTTAAATGTCTAAAAATTTGTAAAAATCGTTTTGAATTTTAATAGTTATTTTTTTTTATTAAATTTATTGTCAAACAATTTTTGAAATAATTTAGGTATGAAAAATCTTTTTTTAGTTAGACATGCAAAATCAAGTTGGCAAGCGCCACTTAATGATTTTGATAGACCTTTGACGCAATCAGGTATAAAAGATTCGCATTTAGTATCTTCGATGGCTAAAGATTTTTTGCCTAAAGCATATATAATATGGAGTAGCAAAGCAAAAAGAGCTTGTGAAACAGCTTTGATTTTTGCTCAAAATTTTTCTTATCCTGTTGAAAACATACTATTTAGAGACGATTTATACACTTTTGATGAAAAAGATTTACAAAAAGTAATTCAGTCTTGTCCAGATGAAATTGATAATCTAATTCTTTTTGGACATAACGAGGCAATTACGAATTTTGTCAATACATTTGGGACGGTTTATATTGATAATGTTCCAACTTCTGGTTTTATATCCATTTCATTTGATAGTAATTCATGGAAATTTTTAAAAAAAGGAGTAACGAATAAAACAATTTTTCCGAGAGATTTAAGATAATAAAATGAGCGATACGAGTAATTACAAATATATTGATAGGGAAAAAAGTTGGTTAGCTTTTAATGCACGAGTACTTCAAGAAGCAGCAGATAGTACTGTTCCTTTGTTAGAAAGATTAAGGTTTCTTGGAATATTTTCTAATAATTTAGATGAGTTTTTTAGAGTAAGATATGCAGCTATTAGACGATTATACCTTTCGGGTAAGAGTGGGGAAAAACTTCTTGGCGGAATTACAGCACAACAATTGGTAAAAGACATAACCGAAATTGTCATTAAGCAACAATCTGAAAGTTTAAGAATACTCAGTATTATAGAAAAAGAACTCAAAAAAGAAAACATCATTATTGTTGATGAAAATCAATTATTACCTGAGCATGAAGAATATGTAAAAGATTTTTTTATTCAAAAGGTAAGTCCAGAATTGGTGACAATTATATTGAATGATTTGGCAGAGTTTCCAATATTGAAAGATACCGTTGGTTATCTAGCTGTTAGGCTAGTAATGAAAAAAGAAGTGACTTTATCTGCTTCAATTTTCAAGAACAAAAAGAAAGAAATTAGGTATGCACTAATCGAAATTCCTAAGTCGTTTAACAGAGTTACGGTGCTTCCATCTATAAATAATAAACAGTACATCATGCTGCTTGATGATGTTATTAGATACAACTTGAATAGCATTTTCAATATTTTTGATTATGAAAGCATATCGGCTCACATGATAAAAATAACACGTGATGCTCAGTTGGATATAGATAGTGATATGAGCAAAAGTATGCTCGAAAAAATTGCTACATCTGTAAAAGAGAGAAGAATAGGCGAACCAGTTCGATTTGTATATGATAAGTCAATAGAAAAAGACACACTCGATTTCTTCCTAAAAAAAATGAATATAGATGCCTCTGATAGTTTAATTCCAGGAGGAAGATATCACAACCGACGTGATTATATGGCTTTTCCAAATTTGGGTAGATTTGACTTGTTGTATAAACCAAAAGAACCATTAGCGGTTGAAGGTTTGTCACTGGATGGAAGTATTTTAAACAAAGTTGCCAAAAAAGACTTTTTGCTCAATACACCATACCAATCTTATTCCTATTTGATAAAATTTCTTAGAGAAATTGCTCTCGACCCAAAGGTAACTACCATAAAAATTACACTCTATCGTTTGGCAAAAAATTCTCAAATAGTAAGTTCATTGATTAATGCTGCCAAAAACGGAAAACGAGTTATCGTTCAAATTGAACTCCAAGCACGTTTTGACGAAGCCAGTAATATTTCCTATGCCGAAATGATGCAACAAGAAGGCATCGAACTCATATTTGGTATAAAAGGATTGAAAGTTCACAGCAAAATTTGCGTTGCCGAGCGAATCGAAGATGGTAAAATAAAACGCTACGGTTTTATATCAACAGGGAATTTTAATGAATCTACCGCAAAAGTCTATACAGATATTACACTTTTTACTTGTCATCAGCAAATATTAAAAGATGTAAATAAAATTTTTGATTTCTTTGATGTTAATTATAAAATGTATAGATACAAACATCTTCTAGTATCGCCTCACTCAACTAGAACAAAATTGTATAAGTTAATTGATAGAGAAATAGATAATGCCAAGAATGGATTACCTGCATCAATGGATTTAAAAATGAATAGTCTTTCAGATTATCCCATGATAAACAAACTATATGATGCGAGTAACGCAGGAGTAAAAATAAGACTTCAAGTGAGAGGGATTTGTTCATTAATACCTGGAGTAAAAGGAATGAGTGAAAACATAGAAGCAATTAGTATTGTAGATAATTTTTTAGAGCATTCAAGAGCATATATTTTTTGTAATAATAATGAACCTGAAGTGTTCATATCTTCAGCTGATTTTATGACAAGAAACTTAGACGAAAGGGTAGAGGTTACTTGTCCTATTTATGATGAAGATTGTAAAAGACAGATCATTGAAACCTTCAATGTAGGCTGGAAAGGAAATGTAAAAGCAAGACTACATTCAGAAAAATTAGACAATAAATATAGAGTAAGAAAAGAAAGCGAACCTATTTTTAGAGCTCAACAAGAAACTTACAATTATTTCGTTGAACGAAGCAAATCTATCAATAAACAGAATTAATGATTACAATAAAAAAATATGCTGCAATAGATATTGGTTCCAATGCCATGCGATTGCTCATTTCTAATATAGTTGAACAAGAAGGAAGAGAAACACAGTTCAACAAAAGTGCTTTAATTCGTGTGCCAATTCGTCTTGGTCAAGATGCATTTACTGTTGGTGAAATATCAGATGAAAATATTGATAGAATGGTTGACGCAATGAAGGCTTTCAAACTATTGATGAAAGTTTACAAAGTAGAGAAATACAAAGCATGTGCAACATCAGCAATGCGTGAAGCATACAACGGGAAAGAAGTTGCAGAAATTATCAGAGACAAATCAGAAATAGATATTGATATAATTGATGGAAAAAATGAAGCAGCAATTATTGCATCATCTGATTTACATAGTTTCCTAAAAACAGATCAAACCTACCTGTATGTTGATGTTGGTGGTGGAAGCACAGAGTTTTCATTATTTTCGGATGGGAAGATGATAGCTTCCAAATCTTTCAAGAATGGAACAGTTCGTTTGTTAAACAATATGGTAAACGATGTGGTGTGGCTTGAGATTGAAAAATGGATAAAAACACACACAGCCGAGTTTGATAATGTAACATTAATAGGTTCTGGAGGAAATATCAATAAAATATTTAAACTCTCTGGAAAAATGCTCGATAAACCGTTGACCTATCTATACTTAAATTCACAATATCAATACCTCAATTCATTGACCTATGAGCAACGTATTGCAGAGTTAGCACTCAATACTGACCGCGCCGATGTAATTATTCCAGCATTGAGAATTTATTTGAATGCGATGAAATGGAGTGGAGCAACTAAAATATTTGTTCCAAAAATTGGACTTTCTGACGGAATTGTAAAAGCAATGTATCAAGGATTGATTTAAATATCCAAATCAAAAAGCTTGCGGAGTAATTCAATATTAGGGTTTAATTCTACAAAACGATTGTATTTATCTTGCGAAGTAAACGCCTTTTTCATCTCAATACTTTCATTGATTTCAATTCTAATTTGAATTTCGTGATTATGAAGTTTTCCTCTCAAATAACCAAGTAAACTGGGTTGTTCTCTTTCAAAATCTATTTTAGAACTTTCGTTTGGAAGCTCATGAACAATAGTTGTTCCATCAAGTTTTGGGTCGTTGAGTGTCAAAAGAGATGACATGATTTTTTGGCCTTTGTCCTCTAGACGTTGAGCATATTTTAGCCATTGTTCTTGCATTTGGGTTTCGGTAAAAGGTTCGTTTGGTAAATGAACTTCTTCTTTAACCATAGCTTTTTGAGTTTCGGCAAGTTCTTTTTTATGACGAATACTAGCCAGCGATAACGCAGATATTTTTGTTGATGAAGTAGTTGATTGCTCATTAATAACATTTGATGTAATGTTTTCTTGAGTTAATTTTTCCTCAGTTTCGGCAACCTTAAGTTCTGTTTTTTGCGGCTCAACGTTAACTTTTTCTACACTAGGTTTTGTGCTTTCAACAATTGAGTATCCTGAGTTTCTATAATATGTAGGAGGAATTATGAAATCAACTTTTTTTTTTCTCCATCAAAAGTGATGGAGCAAAGTTGCATCAAGCAAAGTTCTACTAGTAATCGCTGATTTTGACTTACTTTATATTTTAAGTCACAATCATTGGCAATATCTATACCTTTCAACAAAAAATCATTAGAGCATTTTTGCGCCTGTTCCAAATACATTTTTTGTGCTTCTTCTCCAGTTTCTAGTAATGTAACTGTCGAAGGGTTTTTGCAAACCATTAAATTTCTAAAATGTGTGGCAAGTCCAGCAATAAAATGATGTCCGTCAAATCCTTTTGCCAATATGTCGTTATAGGCCAATAGAATTTCGGGAATTTTATTTTCAATTATTAAATCAGTAACATTAACATAGGTTTCGTAGTCCAAAACATTCAAGTTTTCGGCTACTGCTTGTCTAGTCAAATTACTTCCGCAATATGAAACTACTCTATCAAAAATAGAAAGCGCATCACGCATTGCACCATCAGCTTTTTCTGCGATAATGTGCAATGCATCATCTTCAAAAGTGATATTTTGATTTTTTGCTACTTCCGCCAAATGTTCTTTAGCATCTTTTATTGTAATTCTTTTAAAATCAAAAATTTGACAACGCGACAAAATCGTTGGAATGATTTTATGTTTTTCGGTTGTTGCCAAAATAAAAATGGCATGCTTTGGAGGTTCTTCTAATGTTTTTAGGAAAGCATTGAAAGCCGCCGAAGACAACATGTGAACCTCGTCAATAATATATACTTTGTATTGCCCTGTTTGTGGAGGAATTCTAACTTGGTCAATCAAGTTTCTTATATCGTCAACAGAGTTATTGGAAGCTGCATCAAGTTCAAAAACATTGAAGGCAAAATCTTCAAAAGGATCATCATATCCAGGTTGGTTGATTTTTCGAGCCAAAATTCTTGCACAAGTAGTTTTACCAACACCTCTTGGACCAGTAAAAAGTAATGCTTGCGCCAGGTGATTGGTTTCTATAGCGTTTAGCAAAGTGTTTGTAATAGCTTGTTGCCCCACAACGTCTTTAAACGTTTGAGGTCTATACTTTCGAGCTGATACAACAAATTGTTCCATAGAAATTATCGGTTCACAAATATAGATTATTAATTACGAATTACAAATTACGAATTGTGATTAATGTAACGATTTTTAATTCGTAATTCTTAAATCGTAATTGTTACCTTTGCCACGCAGACCGCCTTATCGCTGTTCAGAAATGAAGAGAGGAAAGTCCGGACACCACAGAGTAGCATATTGGGTAACGCCCAACCGTCGAGAGATGAGGACAAGTGCAACAGAAAGAATGTACAGATAATGCTGTAGTGAAATCAGGTAAACTCTATGCGGTGAAATTCCAAGTATATCGGCATTTAAGGATTACTCGTCCGTTGTCGAAGGGTAGGAAGATTGATTTCGTGAGTAATTGCGAAACTAGATAAATGATAAGGGTTCGTTTTGGCGAATACAGAATCCGGCTTACAGGTCTGCTTTTTTTGAAAACTTTTGTAAATTGCCTTTTTATTTTATCCCTATGGCAAGTCATATCGTAAAAGTTCTTGAATCAAAGTTTATTACACACGACGTTAAAAAAATTAGAGTGGAAAGACCAAAAGAGTATTCATTTATTCCTGGTCAAGGTACAGAAGTAGCCATTAATCTTCCTGAGTGGAAAAGCCAATTGAGACCATTCACTTTTACAAACCCTTTGGATGCAAGGTATTTAGAGTTTATGATCAAGATTTATCGTGACCATAATGGTGTTACAAATAAAATAGGAGGAATAAATGCTGGTGATGAATTAATAATTCACGATGTTTTTGGAACGATAGAATACAAAGGCAAAGGAACATTTATTGCTGCTGGAACGGGAATTACTCCTTTCATTGCCATCTTTAGAGCATTGTATGACAACAATAAACTTAGAGGAAATAGATTAATTTATGTCAATAAAACTTCTGAAGATATAATCATGGGACAGGAGTTATTCATGATGTTCAAGAAAGATTTTGTCAATGTTTTAACTCGAGAAAATACTATAGGCTATATAGGAAAGAGAATCGATAGGAATTTTTTGATTGAAAATATTGTCGATTTTAATCAGCAATTTTACGTTTGTGGACCAGAAAGTTTTGTTTCCGATATTAATAAAAACCTATTAGAACTTGGTGCTGAGCCAGAGTTTTTGGTTTTTGAACAATAATTTATTCTTCCTCTTCTGCTTCAAACTCAAAAAAGGAGAATACAGAACCACCATAACTTTTTTGGAAAGAAAAATTTTCCATGTGCTCAAGTTTTGTGTGTTTTGAATGTTCAACAATCAACATTCCTTCCTCATCTAAGATTTCATTTTCAAAAATGAGATGTATTATTTTTTCAAATTCTTTTTGTTCCATACCATAAGGCGGATCAGCAAAAATGACATCGTAGCTTGCTGTGTGTTTTTCTAAAAATTTGAAAACATCACTTTTTAGCGCAGTGATATCAAAGTCGAATTCTTTGGTTGTTTTCTTGATGAAGTTTACACAGCCCATATCACCATCAATACAAAGAATGGGAGCAGAACCACGCGATGCAAATTCATAACTAATGCTTCCAGTTCCAGCAAAAAGTTCCAAAATTTTTAATTCATGGAAATTAAAATGATTATTAAGAATGTTGAATAATGCTTCTTTGCTCATGTCAGTCGTTGGACGAACAGGAAGGTTTTTTGGAGGATTTATTTTTCGTCCTTTATGTTTTCCAGATATGATTCTCATGAATGCAAAAGAATAAAATGTTCCCTGTTTTCATTTTCATTGAACGAATTGAACATGAAATTCATATTCATTAATGACACATTTCGAACATATTTGAAAGCCATTTGAAACAACGAACTCTCTTCATTGATGTTTCCTAGTAACTCTAATTTGAAATTTTCAGGATTTAGATACAATTGTTCTGCAGTAAAAAGGATATAGTAAATAAAATCCTCTGGAGTTTTGTATTCAAATGAGTTGTAAAATTCTAGTTTTTGATTTTGAAGAACTATTATTTCAAAATGAGTTTCACTGACGTGAACAAACATTTTTCTTTCATCATTATTTCTCGAAAGGTCTAGTAATTTTTCAATTAGAACAGTATTTGAATGTTTATAGTCAAAAGTTCCAAACTGGTCTATGAAATAATTGTTCATATTGACATAAGGAATATAAACATTGTTCATTTCATATTTTTCTAACTGGTCAAAAGCAAAAAAATCGGTTTCAAAAACTTTTGTATTAAACTGAAGATAACTTCCGAGATATTCCTCATCAAATAAAGCAGTAGGAACAAAAGTGGATAGATTATTACTGTGTACAATCACTACTTCGTCATAGTTTGCTTTTAGTTCAGGATATTTTAGAAAAGCTTCGCTAAACAAATCTTCGATTCGAATATTTTTTTCAAATTTCCCCAAAGTTATCTTTTGCAACGTGAGAGGTTTATTGATTAATGTGTCAAAAGTAGCAAACGATAAACCATTCAGCGAAACCTGAATAGATAGTTTTCTGTACATTTTGTCGATAATACTAGTGTTTTGCCACATGAATTTATAGAAAAGACAAACTTACAAATTAAACCATAAAATTCAAGAAGTTATTTAGCAAAGCGTATAAAGATTTTTTATATTGAGTAAATACTATTTTCTAATTGAGTATATTTGAACTCAATCATAATTTTTACAAAATACATGCTACCTGGTCAATTTTATAGTTTGTTGCATAATCGTTTTCCTTTTCAGCCTACTGTAAAACAGGATGTTTTTTTTCAACAGATAGCAGATTTTTTAACCAACAAAAATCAAGAGCAAATTTTTGTTTTAAAAGGTTATGCAGGAACAGGAAAAACGACCGTTATTTCTGCAATTGTAAATAACCTCGAAGCCATAAACAAAAAATATGTTTTATTGGCACCAACTGGTCGTGCAGCAAAAGTAATTGCAAATTATTCTAACAAAGAAGCTTTTACTATTCATAAAAGAATATATTTTCCTAAGAAAGCCAAAAGTGGTGGAGTAGCATTTACTATGCAAACCAATAAATTTAAAAATACAATTTTTATAGTTGATGAAGCTTCGATGATATCTGATACCGAAACAGATTCGAAATTATATGAAAATGGTTCGTTGCTCGATGATTTAATCAGTTATATTTATAATGGAAATAACTGTAAAATGATTCTTCTTGGCGATACTGCACAGTTACCACCAGTACAACTAGATATTAGTCCAGCTCTGGATGTTGACTCGTTAGGGTTGCATTACAACAAAGAAATTCAATCTATTGAATTGGATGAAGTTATGCGTCAGGAAGAAAAATCAGGTATTCTATTCAATGCAACACAACTTCGCGAATTGCTCAAATCTCATTTTGTTGATACTTTTCAATTTAGACTAAAAGGATTTAAAGATGTTGTTCGATTAACGGATGGTTTTGATATTCAAGATGCAATTCAATCAGCTTATAGTAATTACAGCATAGAAGATACTTGCTTTATTGTTCGTTCTAATAAGAGAGCCAATCAATATAATCAACAGATTCGGTTAAAGATTTTGGACAAAGAAAATATGTTGTCTGTTGGTGATTATTTGATGGTTGTAAAGAATAATTATTTTTGGTTAAAAGAAAAAGACGAAGCTGGTTTTATTGCAAATGGTGATATTATTGAAGTTTTAGAGATTTTCAAGTTTATTGAAATTTATGGTTTTACATTCGCAAAAGTAAAAATAAGAATGGTAGATTATCCAAATCAAAGACCACTTGAAACGATACTTTTGCTCGATACAATAAGCAGCGAATCGCCAGCATTAACCTACGAAGAAAGCAATAGATTGTATCAAGCGGTTATGGAAGATTATGCTGATGAAAAAGCACAGTATAGAAAGTTTTTGAAAGTAAAAAACAACGAATACTTTAATGCTTTGCAAGTGAAATTTTCCTATGCTATAACTTGTCACAAATCGCAAGGCGGACAATGGAACACTGTTTTTATAGAACAACCCTATTTGCCCAACGGTATTGATGTAGATTACATTAGATGGCTATATACAGCTGTAACAAGAGCTAAAGATAAATTGTATTTAATTGGATTTAAAGACGAATATTTTGAATAGATTATGACAGTAAATTTAAAAAATGGTATTGATAATTTGCTTTTTGGAATGAAGCAAAAAGATGTTGAAGCTATACTAGGAAAACCAAACAAGCAGTTTTTAGATGATGACAAAAACGTTATTTATCTTTATAACAAAGAAAAGCTAAGATTAACTTTTTATGAAGATGAGAACTTAAGATTAGGCTATATTATAACGTCTAATCCAAGTGCAACTGTGCTTAGTCATCAAGTTATTGGAAAAAATATAGAAGAAGTAAAAAACGCTTTACCTATCAAGGATTGGGAAACAGAAGATTTTGATAGTACAATTAATCACTTCAACGAATCAAACTGGCTTATTTTTCAAACCGAATTTGAAGAAGTTATTAGAATTGAACTTGGAGCAATTATAAACGATAAAGACGAAATAGAGTGGAAGTTTAAATAATTTCTGCACTCAAACCAGCTTCTAGTAATTGTGTGCATTGAGGTTTTAATTCGTCAAATTGTCCTGTTTTTACTGTGCATTTACCTTTATAGTGAACTATGATTGAGCATTGTTCAGCTTGTTCGGCTGTGTGATTACAAACTCTTATCAAAGTTTCGATAACATGATCAAAAGTGTTTACATCATCATTATAAAGCACAATTTCATTGTTTACATCAACAAGTTCATCTAATAGAATTTCCTCTTTTACTTTTTCTATCGTACTCATAAAAATAATTTTTTACGAATTTATATATTTTAGAGAAACCCAATTGTTTCGTTCAATTTTTTTAACAAATTTTAAACTATTCTCTTTACAACATTCATCAATGGCAGGAATATCTTCGTTATAAAAACCACTTAACAATAAAACACCATTAGGATTAAGACAATCTGCATACTGCTTCATGTCATTGAGCAAAATATTTCTATTGATGTTTGCTATTATTAAATCATATTTTTTTCCTTCGAGAAGCGATGCATCACCTTCATAAACAGTAATTTCTTTACAATTATTGCGTTCAGCATTTTCTATCGAATTAAGATAGCACCAATTATCAATATCTATTGCATCAATAGGTTTTGCTCCTTTCATTTCTGCAAGAATAGCTAAAATAGCTGTGCCGCAACCCATATCAAGAGTTTTTAGATTTTTTACATCCATTTCTAGTAAATGCTGTATCATCATGTGAGTAGTTTCATGATGACCAGTTCCAAAACTCATTTTGGGTTCAATTACAATATCGAACTCAGCATTGGTTTTTTCGTGAAATGGTGCTCGAACATGGCATTTGCCATCAACATCAATTGGTTCAAAATTCTTTTCCCATTCCTCATTCCAATTTACTTGTCCTATTTCTTCAATAGTATGAGTGATTTTAAATTCGGGAGAATTTAAGATTTGAATATCATCAAGAATTGTTTCATCTGAAAATTCTTTTTGGATATAAGCAATAATTCCATTTTCAGTTTCTATAAAACTTTCAAATGGTTTTTCACCAAGTTCAGCAATCAAAATTTCTGAACCAATTTCTTTTGGTTCTATTGTAAAATGAAATCCGAGGTAGATATTCGACATAAATCTTTTTTTTGCAAAGGTACAATCCAAATTAGTAATCTAAATTGTTTTACTTAAAAAAAGATTTAATCAACTTTTGCTACAGTTTTGATGGTTTGAAGTTCATCTGGCGAAACATTAAAGATAATAAGTCTGTTATATCTATCATTGTCAGCTTCATACAGATAGGTCATCGTGTTTTCCTGAGGATTATAAGTCAATTTGGCTTTCATGTTTTTAGATTGCAATAACCATGTTCCTTCATTATCGGCAGTTTGTGCAAAGTTTTTTATAGAACCATGATGCAATCGTGAAATCCCATTATCCACCATGCTGATAACAATGTAACCATTTGTTTTTGAACCGATTTCGCGAATGTCTATAATAGAGTGTTCATACTCGGTTTCTTTTAGTTCATACTTTTGTACTTGGTTGTTCCAAACATAGTATTTTCGAGTATCTGATTGAAATCTTTTTTGTGTGTCTATTTGTGCAAAGGTGTTTAATGCTACAAACAACACAAATAAAATTGTAAATTTTGTTTTCATGACTGAATTTGACTTATCGAGGTAAAAGTATAACAAAACATCGTTAAAAAGCAAAAAAAATCGATAAAAAACACAATATTTATTTTTTATATAAAAAAAACCTTTCAAAAATGAAAGGTTTAAATTATTTTATAAGAATTTTTATTATTATCTAATTCCTTCTACGATTTTAGAAAAATCTTCAGCTTTTAGTGCAGCACCACCAATTAATCCACCATCAACATCAGGTTTTGAAAAAATTTCTTTAGCATTATCTGGTTTTACGCTTCCTCCATAAAGTATAGATACATCTTCTGCTATATCACTTCCATAATGTTTTCTTATGGTTTCTCTGATGAATTCGTGCATTTCTTGAGCTTGTTCTGGAGTTGCTGTTTCACCCGTGCCAATTGCCCAAACAGGTTCATAGGCAAGAATAATTTTTTCCCAAGCATTATTTTCGATGTGGAATAGACCATCTCGAAGTTGGTTTTCAACTACGTTGAAGTGTTGATTATCTTGTCTGTCTTTTAGTTCTTCCCCAAAACAGAATATTACATTCATATCATGTTTCAAAGCGGTATTTACTTTTTCGGCCAATAAGGCATCAGTTTCATGAAAATATGCTCTTCTTTCTGAATGACCTAATATAACGGTTTGCACACCAATGTTGGTAAGCATGCTTGCAGAAATTTCACCAGTGAATGCTCCAGCTTCGGCTTGATGCATGTTTTGGGCAGCTACAGCTATATTTGAGTTTTCTAGCACATTTATTGCCAAGCTAAGATTAACGAATGTTGGAGCAACAATAATTTGAGCTTCAACATCATTTGGTAGTTTATCAATTAATTCGTTTAAAAGCTGTTTGGTTTCTACAGCGGTTTTATGCATTTTCCAATTTCCAGCAACTATCTTATTTCTCATCTTTTAATTTGTTTAGAGCTTCATCAATTTTGTCAAAATCTGTTTCTATTGCTCTGTAAATAATAATTTTTCCAGTTTTATCAATCACGATATATCGTGGTATCCAATCCAAACTTATAGATTTTCCAAACTGACCTTTCATTCCGTCAGTTGCCCAATAATGATCTCCTTTTAGTTCATGTTTTTCTATACCAGCTAGCCATTTTTCGTAATCTTTATCCATAGAAATAAAAACATAATCAACTTCGGGATGAGCAGCTTGCAATTCTTTTACTTTTGGCATAGCTTTTACACAATCACTACACCATGAAGCCCAAACCTCAATAACAGTTGTTTTACCAGTATGTTTGCCAAGAACTTCAGCAAAATAGGTGTTGGTATTATCAGGTTTAATTAATGGTTTTTTTAATGATTCTCTTGGAAATGTAGTTTCCTGAGAATGACAAGAAGTGCTCATAGCAAGTAAAAGTGATAAAATAATTAACTTTTTCATTAGAAATTATTTAGAAGTTGTTTTTTTCTTTTTCAGGATTTAGATAATAAATTTTATGTTTTTTTCGTCTCATTTCTCTTCTTCGCTTTCTTCTTCTTGAATCATATAGACGCTTAAAAATTATAACAAAAATTAGAAATCCTAAGGCGACTAATATACTACCCAATAAAATAAAGAATGTATGCCCTATAGGAGGTTTTTCCATTACGGCGATATAATCTAGGATAAAAAAACCTAATAGGATTATGATAACAGCAGCAATTGAACCTACAATAGCTCTGTCTTTGTCTCTTTTCGATTTAATAAAATTTATAATCTTTTTCATCATTGAAATCTATTTTTTCAACTCATTATATGGTTTTTCGATGATTTTATGGAACTCTTCAACATTGAATTTATTCGCATTTATTCCATCATAAAATTTATATTCATTGCCATTCCACAAATATTTCACACCTGGTGTATCGCGACCTGAGCCCAATAATTTCCAAAAAGGAATAACTTCTATTACTTTGTATGGATATTCAGCACCAGCAAATTTAAAAAAGTCCGGTATTAAATCAGCTTCTTCATTCATAAAGATAATTGAAATTTCTGGAAACCCTTTCATTTTTTTTCTCAAATCTGTAAGCTCTTTTGCTGCTTCTCTACAATGATCGCATCCAGGAACAAAAAGACAAAAGGTTTTTTTGCCTTTGTCAATATTAGAAAAATATTGAGCGTATCCCGATTTTTTTGGTTGAGGTTCAGTTGCTTCAACAGGTTTTGATGGTTCTGTAGAGACTTTATTTATTGTGTCAACTTTTGGCTTTTCAGTTATTGGTTGGATATTTAAAGTATCAATTTCGGGAAGAACATTTTCTGGAATATCTACAGTTTTTTCAATTTCAGCTACTGGTTGAATAGGCGCAATCATGAATAAACCTAGAATTGATGCAAAAGTAACCGTAGTCAGTATCCAAAAATTATCTCCTTTTTCATTACTTTTTGGTAGAACAAATAATAACCATATTAGTAAGCCCATGGCAATAACATTTTTTATTATCGCTTCTATTGGTGTCATTGGTAGCAAACTACCAAAACACCCACAATTACCAGTATTTCCGCCGTGAATAAAGCTTTCATAGGTAAGATGTGTAGTAAAAACGGCAAGTAATAAAATGGTTGCTGGGATTACAATTGTTCTTAAAAAATTCTTTTGAAGAATTAAAAATCCTAATGCAAATTCAATTCCAATAAGTATTCTTGAAAAATAAGGAGCAAATCCTTCTGAAAACCCCATTGGATACAATTGTTTTACTTCAAAAGTTGAAATAGCAAAATAGGGTGAAGGATATAATTTTGCTACTGCCGAAAGCAAAAAAAGAAACGATATTAATACTCGAATTCCCCACGAAATATTCTTTTTTGAAATACTCATCAAGTTTGTTTTTTATTGTCCGAAATTCATTAAAATCAAAGCGAAAACCGAATAGTTTATCATGTCCTGATAGTTTGCATCAATGCCTTCAGAAACCAAAGTTTTTCCTTTATTATCTTCTATTTGCTTTACTCTTAGTAGTTTTTGTAAAATCAAATCGGTTAAAGAGCTAACTCTCATTTCGCGCCAAGCTTCACCATAATCATGGTTTTTGGCTTCCATCAAAGATTTAGTCAAAGCTACTTTTTCGTCATAAAGTCTTGTTGCTTTTTCAATGTCTAAATCGGGTTGTTCAACAACGCCAAGTTCTAGTTGTATCAAAGCCATTATTGAGTAATTGATAATCCCAATGAATTCGCCTGTTTCATCCTCATCTACTTTTCTTACTTCGTTTTGTTGTAAACTTCTAATTCTTTGAGCTTTAATAAATATTTGATCTGTTAGCGATGGCAATCTTAAAATGCGCCAAGCACTTCCATAATCTTTCATTTTGTTGATGTAAAGTTGTCGGCAAATAGCGATAACCTTGTCATATTCTTGAGAAGTATTACTCATTTAAGTATATCTTTGTATCAAATTTTTTTACTAACGTACAGTTCGACCTGAACGTCTTGGGTCAAAAGTAAATAATAAACCTAATAAATACAAAGGCAAACTCTTATTAGTAGCTTAAAAAAATAATGACAATCAACTGTAAAGGAAATTTAATCGACTTAACTTCACCCAAAGTAATGGGAATTCTCAACATAACTCCAAATTCATTTTATGATGGTGGAAAGTATGCTGACGAAAAATCTGTTTTGTTTCAAGTTGAGAAAATGCTTAATGATGGAGCAACTTTTATAGATATTGGCGCATATTCTAGCAAACCAAATGCAGAATTCGTTAGCGAAGATGAAGAAATGAATAGGTTACTTCCAGTGGTTGAATTAGTTTTGAAAAGTTTTCCTGAAACAATAATTTCTATTGATACTTTTCGGTCAAACGTAGCCCAAAAAGCTATTGAAAATGGCGCATCTATTATCAATGATATATCAGCAGGAAGTTTGGACCAGAACATGATGCAAACTGTTGCTTTGCTTCAAGTTCCTTATATTATGATGCACATGAAAGGAACTCCACAAACGATGCAAAGCTTGGCGCAATATAAAAATCTAACTAAAGAAGTACTTTATTATTTTTCTGAAAAAATTGCAGAAGCTAGAAGTTTTGGGATGAATGATATTATTATCGATCCAGGATTTGGATTTGCAAAAACAATAGAGCATAATTTTGAATTGTTGACCAATTTAGAACTATTTCAAATGCTTGATTTGCCAATACTGGTTGGAGTTTCAAGAAAATCTATGATATACAAAACATTGGATACATTACCCGAAAATGCCTTGAATGGAACAACTGTTTTGAATACAGTTGCATTGCTCAAAGGCACAAAAATCCTTAGAGTACACGATGTAAAAGAGGCAATGGAATGTATTCATTTAATCAATCAATTATGAAAAAAATTACCTTAATTACCCTAAGTTTTTTGTTTTTGGCATGTTCAAAAAAAGAAGTTCTTTTACCACAATTAGATGAAACAATTGTTGCTGATGTAAAAGATCTTTCACCTATTTATATGTTTTTTGAAACCAATGATAAAGACACGTTGATTGATGTAAACCGAAGTAATTCTATCAGTTCAACAAACTGGTTGTTCAATATAGATAAAAGATTACCGCTACGATTGGTAATTCCTGAAATTCAGAAACTTCAAGCTAAAAAGGAAAAAAGTGTTCACAAAAGTGAAACTTCTGAAAACTATTTTACCTATATGGATAAAAATAAAAAAGCTTTGGCCTTTATGCCTTTTGGTGAGGTAGAGTTTAATTTTGATAAACCTTCTGTGGGCTCGAATATTATTTATTTTGATAGAGATGGAAAAATTTTCTTCAACCATCAATTATTGTCAAAAAAGGAATTGGATATGCACATCAATGGATTATTGATTGAAAAAGAAAGCAATATTTATATTGGGTATAATAAAAACTTGAGTTATGAAAACTATTTGAAATACAGATTATTAGCAAAAAAAATAGTTATTACCAAGTTAGGATTAAGTGTTGATTATACTAAAGAGTTTGTTTATTAGTTCTAACTGCCAACTAAAAACTGCTTACCGAACACTAAATTACTGATGATGATAAGGTTCATTTCTTAAAATGGTAAAGCCACGATAGAGTTGTTCTGTAAAAAATAACCGAACCATTTGGTGAGAAAAAGTCATTTCGGAAAGAGAAACTTTTCCTTGTGCTTTTTTGTAAACTTCCTCACTAAAACCATAAGGTCCACCAATTACAAATACCAAAGTCTTCACGCCTGAATTCATTTTCTTTTGTAAATAATCGGCAAATTTCATGCTTGAAAATGTGCTTCCGTTTTCATCAAGCAAAATCATTTGGTCAGTAGGAGTAATTTTTGCCAGAATGAGTTCGCCTTCTTTTTCTTTTTGTTGATTTTCTGAAAGGTTTTTAACGTTTTTTATATCAGGAATAATCTCTAAATCAAATTTTATATAAAATGATAAACGCTTTGAATACTCATCTATTAAAGTCTGTAATGATTTATTGTCTGTTTTTCCTATGGCAATTAATTTGATGTTCATGTTTTATTCTATTTCTAGTGTGTTTTTGTCATTTCGAGGAACGAGAAATCTCATTTAGTTTTTCAAAGATTATGAGATTCTTCATTCCACTTCGTTACATTCAGAATGACAAAATACTCGGTTATTTATTCCAAATTTTCCATGCTTTTTCGGCTTGAAAAACCAACATTTCATAACCGTTTTTAGTTATTGCGCCTTTCTTCTTTGCTTTTTTAAGAAACTGTGTTTCTTCGGGATTGTAAATCAAATCGAAAGCAATGTGCTTTGGTGTGAAAAACTCATAGGGTATTGGCGGAGATTCTTTTGTGTTTGGATGTGTTCCTAGTGGCGTACAATTGATTATAATTTGATAATTGTCAAATGTTGTTGCATTGAGAAAATGGTAATCTATTGTGTTTTCTTTTGCTTCTCGTGAAACGAAAGTATAAAGAATTCCCAATCGGCCTAATGCGTAAGCTACTGCTTTTGCTGCTCCACCTGTTCCAAGTATTAAAGCTTTTTTGTGATGAGGTTGAAGTAGTGGTTCCAATGATTCTTTGAAACCAAACCAATCTGTGTTATAGCCTTTTAGTTTTCCTTTTTTTGTAAATCGGATAGTGTTTACAGCACCAATCTCAAAAGCTGTTTTTGATAGTTTGTCTAAATATTGAATAATGCTTTCCTTATATGGAATGGTAACATTCAGTCCTTTTAAATCTTGATTATCATTTAAAATTTTTGGGAATTCATCAATTGATTGAATGTCAAAATTGACATACTTGTAATCAGATAATTGACCAAGTTCAAATTTTTCGGTGAAATATTTCTTCGAAAACGAATAATCAATATTTTTTCCAATTAGTCCAAAAAGTACAGGCATTTTAGTCTAGTTTATTATGCTTTTGAATGTAATCTTGAACTTCTTTTTTGTCCCAAACTTGTGGAAACAAATCTTTTAAAATAGTATGATTTTTAAAATTTATGGTACAAGCAATCACCAAATGATAATTTCCTTTTTCATTTTCATTGAGCATGTGATGTAATCCAGCCAAGCGATATTCAATTTCATATTCATTTTGAAAAAATTCTGAAGCTTGAACAAGCGCTAAAATAGCATTATTATATTCTCCCATTTCATACATCATATCAATCCAAAAAAGCCAGGTGTCCATTTGGCAATCACCATATTCTACAGCTTTTTTATAACCGTATTCTGCTTCTTCAAAATTGTTTAATTCTTTATTGATAGAAGCATATCTTTTCCAATAAAGCTTGTTTTGATCGTCTATGGCTAATGCCTTGTTGACATAATATAATGCTTTTTGGTGATTTTTTTGTCTAACATAAAAGTCCGTAATAGCAATCCATCCTTTGTCAAGTAATGGATCTTCGTGAACTGTTTTGTTGAAATAATTTAGAGCTTCGTTTTTATTTCCTAGTTTTTCATAACATTTACCAATTCGGAGTAAGGCATAGGAAGTAGGATCATCGAGTTCTATTGTTCTGTTATAGCTCTCTATGGCTTCATCATATCTTTTTAGTCTTTCGAGAGCTTTCCCTTTTTCCATAAATGCACCAATGAATTCATCATCGATGTAGGTTGAAAATTCAAAAGCACGAACGGCATTTTCATAATCTTTTATTCCATAATATAATCTTCCTGATTGATGCCAAGCAATTTCGCTGTATGGATTTCTGTCAATATATGTTTTTAGGTATTCTATGGCTTCAAGATTTTGGTCGAGAAATTCGAAACAATACACTACGTTGTATAGCGCAGATTGATCTTCAAAATCTTCTTCTAAACATTTTATAAAATTTTCTTTAGCCTTTTCAAGATTATCCATAAAAAGATATTCCATGCCTATAAGGTTATATACATCGGCATAATCATCTGTCAATGTCAATGCTTGTTCAAGAAATTCAACCGCTTTTTCGTGCTGATCTCTTTTGGAATAAATATTGGCTTTTTGGATAAAAATTTCTTCGTTAGTAGGCTCAATAGCATATAGTTCGTTGAGTAACTTTTCTGCTTGCTCGAGTTTATCATCATAAATCAACATTTCAACCTGTACTAGTTTTAATCCAGTAGATTTTGGGTGTTGTTCTAATCCTAGTTTTAATGCTTTTTTTGCCAAATTGGCTTTACCCATGTCCAGGTAATGAAGAATTATTTCCTCAAACTCCTCTGAGTCGAAAAAGAAAACTTTGTTTGTTTTCAACATCGATTCAAATTTTGAAAGGGATAAGTTGTATTCTTCTTCTTCGTGACTCAAATGCATAGTTGATAGGGTTTAAATTATCCTAACTAAAATTAGGCAAACGCTAAACTTTTTTTAACGAAAATTTATATTGTTGTAAACAATTTAATTAACAATCATTAATGAAAATTTCAAACTCAAAAATCTATTTCAAATTTGTATTTCATTCATAACTTCATCCATCACTTCGAGAATAATTTTGCATCCTTCTCTAATCTCATCTTCACTTATAGTTAGTGGTGGTGTGATTCGTATTGCTTTGCCTTCAAAGAGTAGCCAAAATAAAATTAACCCTTTTTCTTGGCATTTCAAAATAACTTTATCTGTTATTTCAGCACTTTTAGTCATGGCAGCTAGCATCAATCCTTTGCCTCTAATTTCTTCTATCAAAGGATGTACCAAATGCGTTCTAAAAATCTTTTCTTTTGCTAAAGATTGTGAAGAATAATCTTTTTCTAAAATTTCTTGAAGTGTAGCTAAACTAGCAGCAGCAATAACTGGATGTCCGCCAAATGTAGTGATGTGTCCAAGTTTTGGATCATGACTCAGCAAATCCATATATTTTTCGTTGGCAATAAATCCGCCAACTGGCATTCCGCCTGCCATTCCTTTGCCTATAATGACAACATCGGGAACAACATTGTAGTTTTCGTAACCAAATAATTTTCCTGTTCGACCAAAACCAGGTTGTATTTCGTCAACAATCATTAGTGCGCCAACTTCTTCGCAACGTTTTTTTACTTTGGCAAGAAAATCATTTTTTGGTTCAATAAATCCTGCGCCACCTTGAATACTTTCCAAGATTATTCCAGCAGTTTTGGTAGTTATTTTTTCTAAATCGGCTTCGTTATTGAAGGTAATAAAATCAACATCGGGAATCAATGGACGGAAAATTTGTTTGCGTTCTTCAAATCCCATTACGCTCATCGAACCCATAGTATTTCCGTGATACGCATTGTGACACGAAATCAATTGACTTCTTCCAGTTACACGACGAACGAGTTTCAATGCACCTTCGCAAGCTTCGGTTCCAGAGTTTACTAGATAAACTTTGTTTAAACTTGGATGTAAATTTTGAACCAATAATTTGCAATATTCCACCGCAGGATGCTGCGCATATTCGCCATAAACCATCACATGCGAATACTTGTTCAATTGGTCAATGATAGCTTGATTTACTCTTGGATGTTGATGTCCTAATGAACAAGCAGAAACACCAGCAACAAAGTCTAAATATTTTTTTCCGTTGGTGTCAAAAATATAGGAACCAATGGCATGTGATACTTCCATTCCTAGCGGATAGGGAGAAGTTTGTGCTTGGTATTTTAGAAAATCTTGTTTCATTGTGTTAACCACGAATACACGAATAATTTATTTAAACTGCTACTGAATACTGATTATTGAACACTATTTAACCGCTGGTTTAGGGTTGTTTTTGTCATAATCGAGTGTTTCTTTCCTCGGCTCTAGTGGTTTGTTTTCTTTTGCTTCCTCAGCTTTTTTATCAGCCTGAATTTTGTCATCGAGTTCATTCTCCTCTGGAGGAAAAATATCATCTTTTGATTTTATCCGTTCATCACCACGCCAAATAAATCCTCTTAGCTTTCGTGCATTTTCTGGAAGTTCTTTTTCAGGATAAATATCGCCATCTACATTGTCAAAAAAGGTAATCGTATCAATGGTATTTTTATCCAAAGTCATGTTTATTCTACTGCTTACATTTTTGTTGATACCAATAAGCTCATTTTTATCATTTCTAAGGAAATAAACCACTTCCGTATTCTTTACAACGTCAACTTCATAGAGTTTATTGTCTTTGAATTTTCCATAGAGATTTTGTCCCTTTACTTGATTGAAACCAGCTTCTAATGTATCTTTTGAAATTATAAACGCATTGTTTAAAACTTTTAATGAATCGAGTTTTTCGGTTTCATTATTTCCAATGAGATGCATGACATCACCTGTCATTTGATTTTCATAGTTCCAAAGAATAGGTCTTCCAATCAATTTTGTCAAAGCCTTTTTTTGGTCAGAATGTATGGAGTCACATTTTCCACTCATGTCTGTTTTGTAAAAGCGCACATTGTTGAAAGCTCTAATAATTCTATTATTTGGTTTACCAGTAACCATTAATTTTTTACCGTGAATATAAACCGAGTCGTTTTCAACGATATTGATTGCAACGGCTCTTTTAGTTATAAAAAGAGAGTCTTTTAGTTTGTACAATTCGGCATAATGACCTTTTACAATGCCTTTGTTTATAGTGTCGGTTATTTTGACATTATTGGTTCCAGAGGCAAATTCTTTATTTCTGTCATAATACAAACTATCTGCTTCAATCCTTCGGTCTTTGTATTTTATATAAGAGTTTTTTACAAACTGAGCAAGGTTCTTTTTGGTATCATAAAATCCTTTTTCGGTATAGATATAATTTTCCTTACTGGTTATGGTTGACGGACCGAAAAGGTAAGAATGACCAGAGTTTGTATAATAATCTAGATGATTTGATTTTATGGTATATTTTGGGTTAGTAATGGTAACAGCTGTTAGAAACTGAAATTTCTTTTGTGCTACAAAATATCTTCCCGATTTACTTTTTAGAGTGTTTTCTCTATTGGTGATTGTTCCTTGTGTATTGTAGAAAGCTTCTTGAAGATTTCTATCAAAGTTGATAGTATCGGTTACCAAAGTCGATTCAGGAGAACGCATAATAACATTTCCTGTTGCAAAAGCTTTTTTTACTTCGCCGCTGTATTCGGCATATTTGCTGTTGAGGTAAAGTGTATCACCTTGAACCATTTGAACATCGCCAAAAGCTTTTATGTAGTTTTCTTTTTGAAAGTAATATGCTTTGTTGCAAGTAAATACAACACCTTCGTGACTAACTCTCACATTGCCACGCAAAAGTAGAGCATCAGGTATTTCTGTTTGATTGATATCTGCAAAATCGGAATATTCAATATTTATTTTAGACGATTTTTGAGCGTTTGCATTCAAAAAACAAAATAGTATCCCGATGAGTAAAAGAAGCTTTTTCAAGTGCTTAAATTTTTGCCAAATTTATGAAATTACCCTAAATTCATGATTGGAATTAAGAATAAATTATAGAATTTAAAATAATCAATTCTTTATATTTGTCAAAAATAAGGGTTACTTATTTATAAAGTAATCATGAAATGCCCAATGGATAAAAATTGCAAAATCACCGAAGATGAAAAGGGCATAACATCTTCTTTAATTTAAAATATTTTGTACAGATGAAAAAATCACTATTCATTCTTGCAATGTTTTCAACTTTTGCAGTTGTAGGACAAAAAGAAACCGAAAAAAAAGACCATAAAAAACCTTCACTTATTTTAACAATGCCAAAATCACAATCAAAAAAACCAGTCGTTTATCAGGTATTCACTCGCCTTTTTGGAAATAAAAACACCACCAATAAACCTTGGGGAACAATAGAAGAAAACGGAGTAGGGAAGTTTAACGATTTTACCGACAAAGCTTTGCAAGAAATAAAAAAATTGGGTGTAACACACATTTGGTTTACAGGTGTTCCGCATCATGATGTAATTAGAGATTACACAAAATATGGAATTTCCAATGATGATCCCGATGTGGTAAAAGGTAGAGCAGGTTCGCCTTATGCTGTAAAAGATTACTACAATGTAAACCCAGATTTAGCAGTTGATCCAGCCAAAAGATTGGAAGAATTTGAAGCATTGATAGCACGAACTCACAAAAATGGTTTGAAAGTGATCATCGATATTGTACCCAATCACGTGGCACGCAACTATCAAAGTATCAGTAAACCAAGCAATGTGAGAGATTTTGGTCAAGATGATAATACGTCTGTTGAATATGCTAGAGACAATAATTTTTACTACATTCCAAACACGCGTTTCGAAGTGCCAACTTCTTATGATTACAAACCACTTGGTGGAAATCCAAACCCGTTGATAGATGGAAAATTCAATGAATTTCCAGCAAAATGGACAGGAAACGGTTCCCGAAAAGCAAAACCAGATATCAACGATTGGTATGAAACCGTAAAAGTAAATTATGGTATTCGACCTGATGGTTCAAAAGATTTTCCATTACTTCCAGCAGGTTTCGACAGAAAAGATTACAAAGCACATTTTGAGTTTTGGAAAGATAAAGATGTGCCAAGTTCTTGGGAAAAATTCAGAGATATTGCACTATACTGGATTGCAAAAGGTGTTGACGGATTCCGATATGATATGGCAGAAATGGTTCCCTATGAGTTTTGGAGTTATATGAATTCATCCATCAAAATGAAAAACCCAAATGCCTTTTTGCTAGCTGAGGTTTATAATCCTAATGAATATAGAAATTATATCAACTTGGGTAAAATGGATTATTTATATGATAAAGTAGAAACCTATGACCATTTGAAAGCAGTAATTCAAGGAAGAGCATTGCCCGATGAATTATCTAATATTCAAAATAGAAATGCTGATATTTCAAAACACATGTTGCACTTTTTGGACAATCATGATGAGCAACGATTGGCTAGCGAAGCATTTGCAGGAAGTGGCGAAAACGGAAAACCTTTGATGGTTGTTTCGGCTACTATAAGCAAAGCACCAGTTATGATTTATTTTGGTCAAGAAGTAGGCGAAGCAGGAACGATTGATGGTGGTTTTGGAAAACCAACACGAACATCTATTTTTGACTATGTTGGTGTGCCAAATCATCAACGATGGATGAACGATGGAAAATTTGACGGAGGTCAACTTACAGATTCCGAAAAACAACTTAGAGATTTTTATCAACGATTGTTGAACTTTGTTCAAAAAAGCGAAGCACTAACAGGTAGATTTTATGAACTACAAACAGCCAACAGAAACCATACCGAAAATTATGATGGCATGATCTATTCTTTTGCGCGCTATACTGGGAAAGATAGAGTAGTGGTTGTGTCCAATTTTTCTAAAGACAAAACAACCGAATTCTATTTAAAACTACCAAAAGAAATTCTTGCACTATGGAAAATGGCCGATGGCACTTATCCTATCAAAGATGCGCTTTATGGCGGTTCAACCGAGTTGGTGATAAAAAATGGAGCAGGCGAAATGAAAGTGGTATGCCGACCAAGTGAAAGCTTTATATACCAGTTTTAGACACATTTTTTGCAATAGATATTAAAAAACCTAGCAACGTTATTTACTTGCTAGGTTTTTTTTACTACAGATTTAATGCAGACTAATCACTTTGGTAATTTTCCATTCCTTATTTTCTTTTTTCCAAATGATAGTAAAACGAGCAATTTTTGGAACGCTATTGGGTTCTTCTTTGTTGATAAACTTGTGCAGTCCTATTTCTACAGCGCCATAATCTTTTATTGGGTAAACCTCAATGCTGCCTTGTACAAGTTCTCTTTTTACTTTGCCACACACATTGTTTTTTGTTCCTTCAACAATTTCTTTTTTAGAGTTCATAAAACCGCCTTTGTCATGATAAAACTCTAAACTATCCGAATAGAAAGCACTGTATTTATCTAGATTTGTAGCACAAGTGTTGTAAGCTTCAAAAAAAGTACTGTCTAGCTGTACGATGGTTTTGTACAACGCCTCGTCATCGGGTGTATAATTTTTGGTAAGTTGATAAACATTAGACGATGACGAACAACTTAGTAAAAACAAACCAAGAAGCATAGTACTGATAAAAATGTTTTTTGTCATGGGTTTTAGTGTTTGTGCTTGGTTTTTGTTGGAGATTGATGTTTTGGAAATATTAATAGAAACGTTAAGATTTTGGTGTAATGTTTACCAGTTATTTTGTTAAATCGCTGTTATAAGCCTTTTTTATTTCTGTTTTCTCCATTGTTCTAATGTCAACAGTTTATTATTTATTGTGTCAAAAAATTTTATTTCAAAAGTTTGTTGATATATGTAATAATTGAATTTTTTATTTTGCTTTGTTTCCACTCTAACCCAATAATAATCTTTGTCATTTTCTTGAGGAGATTCTACAATTCTAGTTCCAGCCCAATCTTGATTTTCGGGTAATTTTTCCATCAAACTGAATATTTTTGTTCTGTTTTCATTGTCTGAATCTGCAATCTCAAAACTTGGATTTCTTGTTGGAAAATATATTTCATTTAATAGTTTTGGATTAACTCTTTCTAGTTCTTCAAATCTATTTACAGCTAATTTGTAATACGCATAATGTTTGATGGATTTATTGTTTTTAATCATGCTGTAAATTTTATAGGCTTCATCTTTATTTCCGACACTTTCATTATAATTAGCTAGGGCAAAATCATATATGTAATAACCTTTTCTAATACTGTCGACAAACGATTTAGCTTTGTCAAGTTGCTTCAATTTAAGGTAATTTGCTGCGTAAGCACAAGCTCTGTCTCCAATAACAAAATCATAATCATCATCAAAGTCCAACTCTTTTATGGATTTTTCGTATTCATTTTTTTTATAAAAAAGTTCGGCTTTTAGGTAATGTAATTGGTCTTCGACGGTTCCTTTGATTTGTGACTTGTATTTGTCTTTTTCGGATTTGTTTATTAGTAGTAAACTATCTGCTTTTACAATTACTTTTTCAGGATTCCTTTCTGATTCTAAATATAGATCTACCAGTATCTTTTCAAACTTCTGATATTCTTCATCAACTTTATTCATTTCTTCATGTAATTTCATATGTGCTTTTTCTTCTTGCTCGAAAGAATTATTTGCATTTTTACAAGATAGAATTGTTAATGAAATTAATATTAAAAAGAAGTTCTTCATAAATGTATACGTTTTGAAAATGGCTTACAACAGGAATCTCCTCACGTAGTTCCACTTTTGATCTTCGTTTAGCTAAGATATGAAATATCTTAAAGCAAAAAAGGAGAAGCGAGAACGAGAAGTAGAATTATGCGGAACTGTTTTTAGTCGACGGTTTTTTACCATTCCCAATTACTATCATCGATGTATTTTACATCAAGCTTTTTAGCTAAATCTTTCAAATTTGTTCTTAAATTCTCTATGCTTTCTAATTCTGTTTTTGGAATAATTATAGCTTGCGTTTTCAGCTTTATAAAGAAATGATTTTCGGTTTCTGAAAATTCAATCACTTCATTAAAATTTATGTATGTGTCGCCAGCTACACTTTTTACGTGTATCTGAGTATCATTTATTTTTAAGTAAACTTCTTTTCCAAATCTACTCTCGTAGGTTTTAATAGTCTTCTTGAATTGCTTTTTATAAAGCTTTTTCATTTGGCTACTATGAAAAAACGATATTACTGCTGCTGTAATACCTAACACGATTACAGAAAAAAATTCATCCTTCCAAATCAGAAATCCTGAGAAAATTCCAATTAGGATTATGAATGCAATCAATTTTTTTAAAGTAAGACGTTTTAATTTTCCTTCACTTTTGAAATAGTAAAGGTGTAATTCTAGAAAATCAGATTCTTTTAAAGTATATTTTATTTCGGTCAATTTTCAGGTGTGTTGATTAAAACTGTTTGCTAACGGAAAACTCTTGGCGAAGTGCTTCGTTTTTATAAATAAAAATTAGGATAAGTAATAGAACCTGTTTGACAATCTAATTAGCAACCATCTTTGCGTGGAATACGTTTATAAATTACTTTGCCATCAAGCGCTACATAATCACCTGATACAATTGGATATGAATACTTTGGAGCATGTGATACACTATGGCTTTTCAAAATAATTTTGTCGCCAACTTTCAGATGATGTAATTTTTCAAATTCATTATCATTAGATTTTTCTGGTCCAAAACTAAGGATGTATTCGTCATCATTAATCTTTATCATTATACCAAAACCTAATCTTGAACCTTTTGGAAGTGAAATAGAAGTTACAATTCCCTCCATATTAGTATATTCTTTGATGGATTTCCATATTTTTGCTTCAGCGGCATACACTTTTTTACCAGCTGGAGAAACTTCCCATTTTTTGTACATGATGCCATCGGGTGAAGCTTCCCATTTTTTCAAAGTGGCTTTCTTTTCAGCAGCTGAGAGCGTTTTTGTAGTTTCATTTTTATTTCCACTATTTGCCTCTGCGTCTTTTGTAAACGGAGCAAAGCTAAATACTAGTCCACCAGCCACAACTAGAATTAAAACCAGCCTAAAAATGTTTTTTTTCATATTTTTTGTCTAATTAGTATTGCTCTGTATCAAAGTAAAATTGCTTTGCATTTTTCTGTCGTTTAGCACATTAGCTAAAGCATTTTATACATTGTGTTTAGTAAAGGTAGTATTTTTTTGTTGGAATGAAAATTAAGCTTGCCTTAAAATTCAAAGTTGCGAGAGACTTTCACGCCGCAAGGCAAAATTGCCTCGCATCGTTACCTCGCTTGACGTCAGTTGCGAACTTTGGGACGAATTATTTTCTGTTAAAGATAAAAATTCTTGCGAAACGTAAACGTGAACTTACCACAAAATTCGCAATTGCGCCAAACGCCTGTTAGGCGACGTTTTTATTTGTATTTTATTTTGTAGAATTGCGACTTTCTATTTTCGACACCAGTTTTTAGATAAAGATATTTTTCAAATAAATAGGATTCCATAATTCTAAAGTCATAACATTTTTTTAAAGAGAAATTTTTGTTCAATATTATTTTTCCACTTTCTTGGATGTTCCAAATTTCAATCTTCTCTTGGAAATCAGTATGTGCTTCCTCAATTGATAATATTGTATTTTCAAAAACTCGAGGCGGTCCAACAAGTGTGTCAATTTTATTCTTATCAACTAAATAGTAATAATTTTGATTATAATCTTGCCCCAATATTAAATTCCATTTTTTAAACTTTCCAACAATAGAATATTCCATAAAGTTTTCGTCTGTTAGATTGTCTTTGAAAGTATGGTTTAAATGTTGAATTTTAATTTCGTTATTTTCTTTTTTCAACACAGATTTTTGGGCAAAGTTTAAAGGAATTTTTTTGTTTTTGATAAAACTTAAACTGTCAATCTTAATTAAGTTTTCACAATTCAGATTTACTTCCTCTTTTTTTGAGCAATTGAAAGTTAATATTGATATGATTATAAAAAGTAAAGTTTTCATAAAATGCCGCCTAACGGCAAGCTCTTGACGTAGTTCCACGTTTGAGCTTTGTTTTGCTAAGATATGAAATATCTTCAAGCAAAAAAGGAGAAGCGAGAACGAGAACCAGAATTACGTTAAGAAAATGATCGAGGCAGTTTTACTGCCGAGCATCATTTTTAGTAAATTATGGTCAAGAGCTTCCCGATGCGAGGCAAATGAGTGGAAGGCTTGGGAGTAATGCGTAGCATTGCGAGAGACTTTCACGCCGCAAGGCAAAATTGCCTCGCATCGTTCCGCGGCTACAAGAAGTGGCAAACTTAGGAGCGAATTATTTTCCACTAAGATAATATTTCTTGCGAAACGTGAACGTGAACTTACCACAAAATTTGCCATTTCTTGTAACCGCTGTTGTGCGATCGCTTTTTTATTCAATTCGTTTATAATTTTCTGTCTTTTTTATGTTTGACCAACCCATTGGTATCATTAAAATCCCTCCAGAGCGATGTTCAATTATCTCTACATTTAAATTTTTATCTTTATTCGATTTTATTCTCAATTTTCGAACGTCGAGTGCTCCTGCCAAATAAGGAATAAATGATATTTGAGTATTTTTATTTTTCAAGATTATATTCTCTTCTTCTTTTCTAAAACGATATATTCTCTTCGCAATAATTTTATCTAGTTCATTTATTATTGCTATTTCAATATGTTTTTTGTCAACAACTTCAATTTTAAATTTATAGTTGAACAATGGTTTTCCCCATAAAGTATCTTTTATTAGTTTTCTGTTGAGAAGTGATATGAAATTATAATGTTTAGCATTTTCTTCATCATTTCCAATATTATTTGCTTCATAAATTCCATTTATTTTCGATATTTCACTTTCTGATATTTTACTCGTAGAACAAGAATAAAATATTGAAATTGTAATTAAGACAAATAAGATTTTTCTAATTTTCATTTTTTTTGTTTCGTTCAGCCAAAGTGTCGCACAACGTTTTGCGGCTTGGCGAAGGTGGCGAATTTTACCACAAATGTAGATGCGGAGAACCAAACTTTGATTAACCACAAAACTGTCTGCGGAGCACTGAACCGCCACTTTTGCCAAACCGCTGTTAGTGGCTGGGCTTCTTTGTTTTCCGTCTGTCAGCAACATTTTTTGTCCTGCTGAATTGGTGGACAAGCAACACTTCCGTAGCTACAATAAACACAGCAGTCGCCTTGTTTTGGTTTTAGAACTTGTTTGCATTTTTCACATTCGTAAAAATATTGGCAAGCGTCTGTCGGCATTGTTTCTTCTTTCTTATGTCCGCAGTTGGGGCAAGTTATTGTTGATTGTAATTTGATTTCCATTTTAATTTTCTTTTTTGTCGGTTACAGAATATCCTGTTGAGTTTATTGCTTTTTCGATTTCAGAAATATTTGTTTTTGAGTTGTCAAATTCTATGATTGCATTTCCATTTTCATATGAAGCGTTTGAACTTATTATTCCTGTCAATTTATTTACTTCGTGATTTACGTGTTCTTCGCAACTCGCACAAGTCATTCCGCTAATCGTAAATTTTACTTTTTGAATATTGGATTTGTCCACTACTTTGATTTGCTTTTCTTTCTTTGGGTAGAAAATGCTTGAATAGTATGGAAAGGCAAGCATAACGATTGCAAATGCTGTTACAATTCCTAAAAACATTTTTGACTGAATGAATTTTGGTTTTTCTTCTGTCTCACAGTTGCAGTCAATTTGCTTTTTAGGTTTCAACTTTTGATACCAAGCAAAACCAAGAACCAAAATTGTCAAACCGATAAAATACGGTCTGAAAGGTTCGAGCCAAGAAAAAGTAGAAGCAAGTCCGCTTGTTCCTGCAATGAGAGCCAAGACAGGTGTAATGCAACACAATGAAGCTGCAATTGCTGTTAAAAGTCCTGCTCCGATTAGTTTGTTGTCTGTTTTCATAATGTTTCTAATATTTTGTTTTCGTCAAGTATTTTGAAAAACGGTTTCAGCATTTTTTCATACTCTTTTGTCAACGAGTAAAAAATGGTTTGTGCTTCTCGTTCGGTTTCAATAAGTTTTCTGTCTTTGAGTTTTCTCAAGTGTTGTGAAACTGCTGAAATTGTCATACCGAGAATGTCGCTTATATCACAAACACAAAGTCGTTTTTCTTCATAGAGCAGAAATAGAATTTTCAGTCTTACGTTGTTTCCTGCCAATTCAAGTCCGTTCGATAAATAGTCAAACGAGCCGTTGAGTTCTGAAACTCGGTCTTTACAGCGGTTTATTTGTTTAATGTCCGCTTGTTGTCTTATACAAGAATTGTTGTCCATAGCACAAAGGTAGTCAATTTGTTTATTTAAGCAACTGCTAAAATATAAAATGTCAAAAAGAACCCTATTTTGTCTGACGGGTTGTGTCGTCATAGCCTTGCCACTAACGTGGTGGTCGCTTGACGAAGTTCCGAAAAAAAAGTGAGAGATTTAAAATTTATTTTAAATATCGGGAATTTTTTTTGAGGGGCCAAATTTCTTCAAACGACCTGTTGGACGCAGTCCGCAGTCGTTGAAATTTGGTCAAGCGACCACCACGTTGGGACGCAATACGGAAAAGGAGCGAGAGCGCAACGCAGTTGCAGCGTAGCTACTTTTCAAAAACGGATTGCGTCCCAACGTTCCGGCGCTTGGCGAGGTTGCGAACTTCGTAACCGATTATTTTCTGTTAAAGATAAAATTTCTTGCGAGAAATAAACGTGAATTTACCACAAAACTCGCAATCTTGCCAAACGCTTGTTAGCGGTAGTATTTTTATTTTCCGATTAGTCCTAATTCTTTTTTTATATCTTTTCTTTCTGTCAATTTTGTTGGATTTACACTCCAATTTTCAGCAATTTTCATAACTAATTCTTCGTCTGCGTAATCTAAATCTTCTCTTTCCCAATATTTGTCAGATTCTGCTTCTTTTGAGAGTGAGTTAAACAAATTCAATCCGATTTCTGGTTTTGTCAATTCACCAAATACTTTAAGGTTTTCTCCACTTTCTCCAATGTAAGAGTATGTTCTTGTGATTATTCCATTTACAGATTTTATCCAGTGATGGTATTCAACAACACGATGAGTTCCAAATGATTGTGCTTCTCCAAATTCAGAACTTAATTTATTGAGTATGTTTTCAAGTTTATTTATGTCTTCGAGCTGACCATTTGATAATTTAACACCAACAGCTATAGTCCATTGTCCAATTAATGGTGTAATAAAGATACCATCATTATATGCTGATTCAATTCCACTTTTCCAATTTGAAGCTTCGATGTTTTTTAGTTCCAATATTTCTGCAATTCTCTCTTTTTTATCTGTTTTAACCGCAATCCACACCGTTTTGTAACCAAAATCAATTGGTTCGTCAAGATTTTTTGAAATCTCAATTTCTTTGGATTTATATTCTGATGTCACACCATTTCGTTTGGCAATCCAAACTGTAAAAGTTATAAATGCTATAATTCCTGTAATTATTAATATTTTCATTGCGTTCAGTTTTAATATTACCGCTAACGGTTTGGGTATTGCCGAAGGCGGGGATTTTTAGCGCAAAAGTTCAAACGAAGGACGAATGTTGAACCTTGCACAAATGTCCAATCGAAGTCGTTCAGCCCCGCTTTTGGCAATACCTTGTTGTACGACGTAGTTATTTATTTAGTTTTTAATTCGTCCAAATATTTTCGTATGTCTTTTTCTAATTTTTTGGGATAATCATAATTTAGTTTTTTCGATAATTCAGTTCCAATTTTTGAAACTAAATCAGCCATTGCAAATAAAGCATCCCAATTATCATTTTTTTTACTTCCTGAAAATGTTTGTTCTATTGTTTCCCACAAATCGGTAGTCAGGTATTTTTTAAAAAGTCTGCCGTATTTATTGGTTGTAATATTCCAATTATGTTCGCTTGAAATGTACCATTCGATTAAAGGGATTAAATAGTCTGTTCGGATATTATTTTCAGTCATAAACTTTGTATAAAACAAGTCATCCCTAATAATACATTTTGCGGTATGAGCAATGTCCCACCAAAAGTCATTTAAAACTTGTTTGAATTTTTTTTCTGTAGGTTTTTTTATTATAAAAATCTGGTGAGTAGGCTTTTTTAGACTATTTGTTAGCCCTTCTTTATCCACCAAAACTTTATAGCCAATATCCCAATCTTCGTGTAATTCATTTTTTTTTGCGTCAAGTAAAAATTCGGGTTTGCTGTATAATTTGAAATCTACTTTGACATAGTCAGCATATAAAACCATTTTCATAGCGTGTTTACCTTCGAAATAGGTTTCGTCTTCTTCAACCATTGCAATTGGATTTCCAAAATTTTCTGTCCAAGTATTGTCTGAAATATATTTGGCGTTATTTTCGAATATAAGTTCAATGTCTAAGTCGCTAAAATCGTCAACAGGTGCTAATGGATTTACAAGTGAACTTGTCAATAATACTGCTCTTATGTCTCGGTTATTTTTAGACCAATCAATTATTGCTTTTAGTTTTTCGTCACGAACTTTCATTTTTACGAGGTGGGTTTTACTATGTCGTACAACGTTTCTCGGCTTTGTCTAGTGCCGTAAATTCAAGACAGAACACAAAAGTATAAACTAATTTTTAAATTAAAAACCGATGAGTAAAAACACAAAACCAAGAAAGGCATTAGTCAAAACCGATGTTAGTGGCAGTACTTTTGTGAACGCAGACTGCTTCGATGTTTTTCCTTTTATTGAGGATAAATCAATTGATGCTATTATTTGCGATTTACCTTATGGAACAACCGCTTGTAAATGGGATATTATTTTGCCTTTTAATAAATTGTGGGAGCAATACGAAAGAATTATAAAGCCAAATGGAGCAATTGTTTTGTTTGCAACACAACCATTTACAAGTGCTTTGGTTATGAGTAATAGTAAGAATTTTAAATTCAATTTTGTTTGGGATAAAAATAGAGGTAATGGTCATTTAGTTGCCAAAATTAGACCGCTACAAAGAACAGAAGATATTTGTGTTTTTGGGTATAATAAAATAAAATATATACCACAAATGGTAGAAAGAGAAAAAATTAGAAAAAACACAAAAGAAGGAGGGAAAAGAACCGAAATAATGGGAGGTAATAAAAAAGATAATTATGAATTTAAAGAAAGTACGCATCGTTATCCAACTAATTATCTTTTTTATCCGCACAGCCCTTCTAAAACATTACACCCAACACAAAAACCTTTAGAACTTTTAGAATACCTTGTAAAAACATATACCAACGAAGGCGATACTGTTTTAGATAATTGTATGGGTTCAGGAACAACAAATTTGGCTTGTATCAAATTAAATCGCAAATCAATTGGTATAGAAAAAGAAAAACAATATTACGATGTCGCTGTTCGTAGGGCTTTGGAGTATTGCCACTAACGGTTTGGCGGTATGTTTTTGTTGCCGATTTCGAAGCACTGTCTTGTCAAGTTACACGAAAGTTTATTAGATGCAGAAACGCTGAAATACCCACTATCTCGGCAATAAAATATACCGCCTGTTATGGGCTGGGCATTCTTCTTCAATGCTACAAGGTTTAACATTTCATAAAATCTTTGAGACTTATATCTGTCTTTCTGTTTGATTTATTTTGTCCAACCGAAAGTACTTTAAAGTCGGGATTAGGTAATGCTGAATTTGAACCACCAGAAAAAACATAAAAGGATGCTTCTTCAATTTTAAATATTGAAAGGTAACTATTAAATTTTGAAAGAAGTTTTTGTTTACTACTCTTATTCCCAATGTTATCCACTATTGCATAGTTTTCAATATTACTAATTTTTATTGAATCGGACTTTATTGAATGAATTGAGTTTAGTATGTCCAAGATTAAGCTACTCCTTACAATAACCTTTCCTTTCATTTCTTTAACAACGGAATCAGAATGTGAGATTTTTGAAAGTGGTATAATAACTGAATTATTTATCAAATCGGGAATCCCGTTTTTTATTGCGTAATCAGAAATATCTGATTTTTTCTTTGTATGCCAAGGAATTAGTTCTGCACAAAATATATTTGAAACATTGATTGTTTTATTATCTAAAACATCTCTTATCCAATTCACACGCCATTTTTGCATCCATTCTGTTGTCTTATAATCAGTAATGTTTGAAAGTTCTTTAATAGTTTCACTATATGAATGTTTGTTTTTCTTGTAAAATTTAAATGGATTGCTATCGTCTTGGTCTCGGAGCAAAATGTCTTGGGAAGCACCACCGCCACCAGGGTTAATATTTAAAAAAATACCAAATAGTTTATCTGATTTAGGATTACCCCAATATGGTTCAGGAAAATACTGCCAAATCGGATTGTCATTACCTCCTTTGTCTGCTGGGGTAATCCATTCATTTATCGAATTTAACAATGGTGGATTTGACGAACAATTATCAAACCATTGCTTATGCCATTTGTCCCAATAATCTTGATATTCAAGAATTGGTGATTTGTTACCATTATTATTTCGATTTCTTAAGCACATAAATTTATTTGCCTAAAATGATTGATTTGATTTGTTCAACTGTTTCTGCACTCTTTAACTGTTTCTCAAGTTCTTTTGTGTCAGTAGAGTATAGCGAAATCACCTTTGCTAAAAATGAATTTGCTTCATTCAATATATTAATACATTCATCCAAACTCGGATAAGCATTGTACTTGGTTTGAAAATCAGCTAAAACAAGTGAATATTTTGTAAATAGTGTTTTCTTTTTATTCTCATCATTGAGTTTTTCAATTTGCTTTACGTTTTCATCAAATTTCAATGATAAACTCATCATTGATTTTGCCTTGTTATAATTTTCCTTTGCTGTTGCAATATTTTTCAAAAACACTTGCTTATCATAAGCATAAAACGTATGGTTAGTTTTATTGAAAGTAATGCTCATTGAAGATTTTTTAACTGCACTTTCTTCCGCATCAAGGGCTTTGTCAAATTTGAAGTAATATTCGGTAATGGCTCTTTGATAAGGTTCATAAAATTCTTTATTAGTTTCAAAACATTTAGTGGCATTTTCGGCATATTGTTCATCCCAAGGATTAACATACTCACCATATCCTATTCTTGTTGGCTTCTTATCAACATACTGATAAGTATATTTATCATATTCTTTCACAGTTTTTATTTTGAAACTTTTTTTTGTAGAGTTGAAATCAGCAACAAGTGAATCATATTGTGATTTAATGTATTGTTGAAAAAACTCGCCATTTGCGTGATAGCTCTCAATAAGTGCTTCAACTTTTGGGTTTAATTCAGCGATTTTACCAGTAACTTTACTTCTTTCTGATGGCTTAATATTGTCAAGCTTAATTTTTGAATAAAAATCATATGCTTTTATTAATTCACCTTTATTGAAAGCATCTTCAGCGTTTTTAAAATCACTATTTTCTGATAATGCAGTAAAATTTGTCTGCCTAACTTGAATATCGCACCCGCCTTTAATACCTTCCTTGTATGTCAAGTCACCTTTGATAAAGTCGTAAAGAAAATAATCATTGACAAGAAGTTTATTAAAATATTCCTGAATATTATTTGTTGCAGCACAAGAGCCACCACAAATAGTGTCAATGCTAATTCCAGCTTCTTCTCTTTCAGTTGGAGTCATTGACTTTGCGCTGTCCAAATTATCATAACCTTTCTGATATTTTGTTGAACCTTCTAAAACTTCTCCTTGATTACTCCTTGCAACAAATTCATAGAGGTAATTATCCTTGTATATTAATTCTCTGTTTTTGCCCCAACCCATATCGTTGATAATCCAAGTACCAATAGCTAATCCATTGTTGTCATAGCTTCCTGTTGCTTTAAAATTTGCAAATTCATCATTAATGCTTACGGCACCAACTAAATAACCGTTTTTAAAATTCATATTTATTGTCATTGTCTTAACGGGTCCGAATGGGTCCCATTTATACTGACCATACGACAAGAATTTTTTTCGTTGTTTATATGAACGAACTTCTTTCCAATTACCGTCAGCATAACCGTTTTTATAATTTGCAACAAGAGTTACAGTTCCGGTATAATATGGATTACCACTACCAAAATCAGTCATTATAATTGTATAAGTCCAAGTTCCGTGCTTCAAACCCTTTTCAAAATTTCCTGTTATTGTCTGGTCGTAGCCTTGATAGTCACCTTTACCATTAAATGTGTACTTAAAAGCACCTTGTTTGAGATATTCTCTTGTGTCAGGGTCTTCGTAATATGTATATACGGCTGTGCCATTTTGCGTTTTACCGTCAGTAAAAGGGCCATTGAAAGACTTCAATGTTTGGCCAATGGCATTTATCGCTATTAGCGAAATGATTATTGTAAATATTTTTTTCATTACTTTCAAAATTTATTCGTTCTACTTGTATGGCTTAGTAGTTTCGCCCTGTTTTTTTCTGGTGGTTTCAAGTCTCCACGTTGTACATTTTTAATTCAACTTTCAAGAAGAGTCAAATTTAAACCTTGTCGGTGCTCTATTTTGTCCGCTATGTCTTTTCATTGCCTTGCCCATAACGTTCCGCGGCTTCACGAAGTGGCGAACTTCGTAACCGCATATTTTCCACTAAGATAAAATTTCTTGCGAAAGAAAAATGTGATTTTACCACATTTTTCGCTATTTCGTGAAACCGCTGTTATCCTCATTTTATAATTGCCAGTTCCCAATTGCACTTAAAGTGTCGTATTCATTGACTTTATAAAATTTGACAATGCAATTTTAAGCATAAAAAAGCAACGAAATACTTGTTTTGTTGTACCCAATGTTGTACCTTCGTATCACGATGCACCCAATTGAAAACCCAGTATTTACAATACTTTCACTCGTTTGCATTGCTTTACAAATATAGTACAACATTTCTAATTTCCTAACACTATGGCATCAATTAAACTAATTTTAAGAACACATCAGGCAGACCAAACTGGACACAGCCCATTGTACATTCGAATTATAAAAGATAGAAAAACGAAATTTATCACTGCTGGAGTGAAGCTCAAAGAGAACGAGTGGGATGAAGTAAAGCAGAAAGTAAAAAAGAACCATCCAAATAGTGCAAGGATGAATGCTGCATTATCTCAAAAAATTGCAGATGCTGAAGGTCAGGTTGCCGATATGGAAAGAAAGATAAAAACCGTTTCCATCAAAAAACTAAAAGAAGCCATCAAGGGAAAAGAAGTGCCAAACTTTTTTCAATATGCTTATGCTCGATGTGAAAAAATAAAAGGCAGCGTTTCGTTTGGAACCTATAAAAATTATATGCTTTACACTAAGAAATTTGAAAACTATGTAGGCAGCAAGGATGTTTATTTTGATGATATTACGGTGTCAGTTTTAAAGGACTATATGGCTCATATGGGAAATATTCTAAAAAACGGAGCAACAACACAACGCTATTCAATAATGATCTTGGCGATAATGTTCAAGGAAGCCATTAAAGAAGACATCATTCCAGAATATATGTATCCATTCAACAAACTGACATTAAAAAAAGATACCGAGAAAAGAGTATTCCTAAACAAAGACCAAATCGAAAAACTAACCAATTTAGACCTTAAAGAAGGAAAGAAAGCGGATTTATGGAGAGATTTATTCCTATTCTCAATTTATGCCGGAGGATTAAGATTTAGCGATGTTATCGAGCTGCAATACAACAATTACAATAGTGAAGAGCAAAGAATAAAAAAAGTAATTCGCAAAACAGGAAGATTACACCAGTTTAAAATCGGCAAGGTTGCAATAGATATTTTGAATAAATACATCAAAGAAGATGCACAACCAGATGATTATATTTTCCCAATTATTACAGATAAAAAATCATACAATAAGAGTGAAGAAATACGTTATTTCATTTCACAAAGAGAAAATCATTCTGCAAATTTCCAACTCAACCGAATGGGTAAAATGTTGAAACTACCGTTTCCACTTTCGTTCCATTTATCGCGACACAGTTTTGCTACAAATGCCTTAAATAATGGAATGAGAATTGAGCACGTTTCTAAATTAATGGACCACACCGACATCAGTACAACGCAGATATATGCTAAAATCATCAGCGAAGAATTAGACAAAGCAGTTGATAATTACATTTTTTAGAAAACAACGAAGGTAAATTTCAGTCAATTCTACTTTTAAAATTACATACGAAGGTAATTTTTTCATTTTTTTACTCTCGAAAATCATTTCGAAGGTAATTTTTTATTATTTTTACTCTCGAAAACAAAACAAAGGTAAATAATCCTAAAATCGACTTTCATAAATACTTCGACTATGGCAGCAAATTATAACCCGGAAAAATCGTATAACGAATTACCGTTACTACCACCAAATACCGATTTAGAAACTAAAGTAATTTTAAAAAAACTAATTACTTCAAGTAGAGCTTTGTCCGAACTAAAGGGAGCGATAACCAATTTGCCAAACCCAACGCTGTTTATTGATACTATCAATTTACAAGAAGCACAAGCCAGTTCTGCAATAGAAAACATCATTACAACCCAAGACGAATTGTTTATGGCTTCCATAGCCGAAAAAAAATACGACAATCCAGCGACTAAAGAAGTAATGCATTACAAAGACGCTTTATGGTTTGGCTTTCAAGAAATCGAAAAACGACCTTTCTTAACGACCAATTTGTTTATCAAATTAGCACAAATCATTAAAGAAAATACAGCTTCCATCAGAAACGCACCAGGAACACAATTAAAAAATCCAGCTACGGGTAAAGTGATTTATACACCACCAGAAGGAGAAAATACCATACGTGAAAAATTAAAAAACCTAGAAGACTTCATTCACGCAGAAGACGAAATAGATCCATTAGTAAAAATGGCAATTATTCATTATCAGTTTGAAGCCATACATCCGTTTTTTGATGGAAATGGACGAACCGGACGTATCATTTTGTTATTGTATTTAAAATTGGCAGGACTATTAGATTTACCAGCATTGTATATGAGCAATTACATCATCGACAACAAAGCGGCCTATTACAACAATTTGCGAAAGGTAACCGAAGAGGGCAACTGGGAAGATTGGATAATGTATATGTTAGATATGGTGGAAGAAACAGCGCTAAAAGGCAGAAAACAAATCACAGCAATTGAAGACTTAATGAATACAATGGCTGCTGAAATTCAAGAAAAATTACCAAAAGTATATTCAAAAGATTTAATAGAAGCACTTTTCAGATTACCATATACAAAACGACAACAATTAGAAGCAGAAGGTCTAGCATCATTAAAAACTATTGGAAATTATTTGATAGCTTTAGAAGAAAAAGGATTTCTAAAAAGTGAAACAGTTGGCAAAGAAAAAATATACATTAATTACAGATTATTAGAAATTCTAAAACAGTAATTCCAATCAAAATTTAAAAATAAAAAAAATTCAATATCAAACTATTAGCGAGTGTAAAGTCCCTATTTTATTGACTTCATTCGATTGTTAATAACTTCAATTAAAATCCTTTAACAAGGATTTTTTTTATTTTCTACATTTGCATTATAGAAATCTAGTAATTTTTAAAGCAAACAAATCGAAAAAAAGATGATTGCTCTTTACAAGCCAAACAGCAACAAGAAAACATCAAATTTTAAACCGCTTTTAATTACAATTTTTAAGTAAATGAATAACAAAAAAGACATACTACAATTTGAATTCAAAGGATCAAAATATGCAAACCGCAGAGTTTGTAGAATTATTGGCAGTGCCACAGGCACAAGCCAAAAATCCTTTATTTGATATTATTGTCGAAGACAAAATCAACATTCAAAACTATTGCAATGCCTTAATTGCAAAAATTCTAGAACTCAAACAATCTCATTTTCCTGCATTTATCGATTATCAATTCAACCTGGTGAAAAACCCAGAAGTATGGATTTGTAAACTAGAAAAACTATTAGCCAACAATGAAGCTTTTTTCAGCTCCAAAACGGCAATGAGTAGATACAATAAATTATACATCTTAATCGAGAAAAAACGAACAGAACTGCAATCTTCGAGAGTAAAAGAGCCAGTTGCAAAAACTCCAAAAAGACTAATAAATGCAGAAAGTGAAGAAAGATATTTTTCGTTTTCAGAGGTTAAAAAACACATCGCTACTCTAACTAATTATCCAGATAAAATCCTTTATTTGAATGAAGAAATATGTGAGTATAAGCAATCAGAAGTATATTTTATCAATAACAAACTATTGGATTACAAAAAACAATGCAAAGCTTTATTGAAACAAATCCAAAATGAAAAAATCTTAAAATGTCAATTAGAGAAAGAACAAGCTGAAGAGAAAAATAAAATAGCTTTAGAGAAAAAGCCAACATTAAAAATTCGTTTGAATGGTCCAATTAATATTTTAACGGATGCTTACAAACAAATGATGTATGAGGTAAAGCCAAATGGGAAACCTTACATTGAGTATAAGATAAAAGAAATTGCAAAATTTATTTGTGATAATTATTTAGACGAAAATGGAAATGAACTTTCAATGCTTACAATTCAAACGTATTTATCGCCAACTCGAACCGATAAGAACCCAAATAATGATTGGAAAATAAAACTATAGTCCGATTTTTTCTAAAATTAACATTTCAACTTTTCAACATCCATAAGGGCTAACAAACTTTTTAGTCCGATAAGACCAAATAAGTCTAATCGGACTTTTTACTACTTCTCACATTTGCATCATAACAATTTAAAACTTTTAAAAATGGATGCAATTATCTTCACAAAAGACCAGTTCACAGATCTAATGACAAAATTAGACACTATTCAATCTCAAATTTCTATCAAGGCAGACCCAAAGAAAGAAACCTTTTTAGACAATCAAGAGTTTCTTTTACTGATGAAAATTTCAAAACGTACAGCTCAAACCTGGAGAGACGAAGGCAAAATTTCATTCAGTCAAGTTGGAAACAAAATCTACTACAAACTTTCCGATGTTGAAAAGCTATTACAAGAGCATTACAACAAATCATTTAAAGGACGATAGTATGAGCGATTGTAATGGAACTTGTGAAGTTTGTGTCTGTAAGACAGGCACAAACTTAAAAACTATTCACTATTTACTAATCACTAATTACTCTTAAATGGTAACCATATTCAAGAATTTCAACGAAGTTGTAGAACACAAAACAATTGCAACAATTTTGGAGGAAATTAAAACAGGAAAGTACAAACCCGGCATAATTTACTTGCGTAAATCACTGGCTGAAAAGAAAGAAGAAGCATATAATAAAGCTAAAAAATCACTTCCAGCTTTTACACCTTCAGGTAAATTTGTTGGTGGTCGTAAATTGGAATTTCTAACAGAATATTCAAAGTTTATAATCTTAGACATCGACAAATTGAGTGCTGCTGATTTGCAAAATGCAAAGCATTTGGCCAATCAATCAGAATTCACTTTTGCAAGTTTCATCAGTCCATCTGGCAACGGATTAAAAATTCTAGTCAAAATCGATACACCAAAAACCGAACACAAAGAAACGTTCCTAAAGGTACAAGCTCATTATGAAAGTATTTTAAAACTAGAAATAGACAAATCGGGCAAAGACTTAACAAGACTATGCTTTTATTCCTGGGATGAAAATTTATACTTAAACGAGAACGCTACTACATTTGTCACATCGAGCGAAGTTGCGATGCCTTTAATTGAAGCACAGCCAATACCTAAAGCCATAAATCCAGAACCTATTTTAGATTACGACGCTATATACAACCATTGTGTAAATTTTACCGAAAAAAAAGTGCAATTCGTGAATGGTAGTCGCAACGTATTTGTACACCAACTAGCCTGTAACCTAAACCGAAAAGGTATTGCATTACAACAAGCATTAGGATATATTTTAACTGATTTTGGCTATGATGAAAAAGAAGTAACACAAGCAGTTAACAGTGCCTATGGAAACATTCACGAGTTTGGAAAAAATGACAAATTTGAACAACCTAATAAAACCAAAAAGAATGAGAACTTTTCAATTACAGATACTACTGATGAAGACGACGAAGACAAACCAAAACCAACACAAATAGACCGTTTAGAGCTATTTTTATCAACAAGATATATATTTCGGCACAACATCGTTTCAGGCAAATTAGAGTTCCAATATTTCGGTAAAAAGAAGTGGAATGTGATGAATGATTTTATAGAAAATTCAATGCTTCGCGAATGTCTAAAAGGTCGAATTAAAACCAATTTATCTTCTTTAAGAAACTTATTGTATTCTGATTTTTGCGAACTATTCAATCCGTTTGAAGATTACTTTTTCAATTTACCAACTTACGATGAAAAGACCGATTACATTACCGAATTAGCCAACACAATAACTACCACAAAACAAGACCTTTGGCAACAATGTTTCAAAAAATGGTTAGTAGCAATGGTCGGTTGTGTGCTTGATGATAAAGTAATAAATCATACAGTAATTGTTTTCAGTGGCAAACAAGGATTAGGAAAAACAACGTGGGTGGAGAAGCTTGTACCAAAACCTTTGAAAGAATATCTATTTTCTGGAACCATAAACCCAAACAACAAAGATACATTGGTGCAGCTCTCAGAATGTATGTTAATCAACTTGGACGAGCTCGAAAACTTGAACCGTTCTGAAATTGGATCCCTAAAAGAAATCATCACAAAAACACAAATAAGAATGAGAAAAGCCTACGGACATAACAACGAAACTATGCCCAGAAGGGCATCTTTTGCCGGAAGTGTTAACACAGCTCAGTTCTTAAACGACAGTACAGGAAGCAGACGTTTTCTTTGTTTTGAGTTGGAAGGCATTAAATACCAGCACGAAGTAGATATAAATCTAGCTTTTTCACAAGCATTGTTTCTTTTCAAAAGTGGTTTTAGATATTGGTTCGACCAGGAAGAAATCAAATCTATCACAGAGAATAACGAACAATACCAATTACACAGTCCAGAGGAAGAATTGCTTTTAACGTGGTTCGAGCCTTGTCCAAAAGAAGAAGCAACTCTCTTTTTAAATGCTTCTCAAATAGCAGCCAAACTTGCCGACAGAACAAAATTAAACTTGAATGATGGCACAATAAACAAATTGGGTAAAGCATTAAAAAAACACAATTTTACTAGATTAATGCGGCAAGGTAAACCAGTTTACGCAGTTAAGGAATATAGTTATGAAGAAGTAGATGCAAAAAACAAAGAAGTCGAAGAATAAAAAACAACAAGAAAGTGGAACAAAAAAGTTCCACTTTTTTTATTTTCTATTATAATTAACTCAATAATACGAACTGATAACGTTACACTAAAAAGCACCTATTTTCTTTTATTTTAGGGTGTAAGGTGGTGTAACCAATTTTTAACACAAACATTTTTTATTTTTTTTCAAAAAAAATATCGAATAACATAAGAACTTTCAAGTGCAAATTATTAAACCACAAAAACCAGTTTGCACCCAATATTCCTAATAAATCCGTTTTATTATAATTGTAAAAAATAAAAAATCTTTTACTCGTTTTTCCCTTACACCCTACACCCTAAATTATTTTGCATTAATTTTCTCTATTTTCCTACATTTACGGTTTTCCTCATTTTTCTTTCCATTGCTTTTTTATATATTTACAGATTGTACAAAAAAACACCAAAATATCAATTTAATTCTATTAAATGAATTCTACTTCTTTTATTAATAATCTTATCGCCGATGGCATTGACCCTCAAAAGATAACTGCCATAACTACTGTTGATGGTCCTCTATTGGTTATTGCTGGTCCTGGTGCGGGTAAAACTAAAACATTAGTAGAAAGAATTGTTTATTTGATTATTGAAGGAACTCCAGCCGAAAATATTATGGTTGCAACGTTCACCGAAAAAGCAGCTAAGGAGTTAATCACTAGAGTTTCAAACCGATTATTAGAGCTGGACTTAAAAATAAATCTAAATGAAATGTACATCGGTACGTTACATTCAATTTTTTTAAGAATTATTGAAGAAAACAGAGAATACACTAAACTCAAAAGAAACTATCGCTTATTAGACCAGTTCGACCAAAAATATTTAGTATTTAGAAATCTTTCAAGATATTTAGAAGTTGAAGACCCTGCTCATATTATCGGAAGCCATTATGTAAATAGATGGGAAAAAGCAAGTAATTTAATTTACTACATATCGAAAGTATCTGAAGAATGCCTTGATATTGATGTGCTTTGTAATGCTGATGAGGATGAAATAAGAGCTATTGGAGAATACTATAAAATTTACCAGGAACAACTTGAAGAAGAAAATGTTTTAGACTTTTCAACTATTCAAATTGAAACACTAAAACTACTAGAAAATAACCCAAAAATCCTTCAAGCATTACAAGATAAAATTCATTACCTGATGGTTGATGAATATCAAGATACAAATACAATTCAAGAAAAGATATTATTGCTATTATCTGCCAAGAACAATAATTTTTGTGTTGTTGGTGATGATGACCAAGGTTTATATCGTTTTAGAGGTGCTACAATTAGAAACATATTAGAATTTCCAAACAATTTTAAAAAAGGTCAATGTAAGCAAGTTTCATTAGTAACTAATTATCGTTCTCATCCAGATATTATTAAATTCTATAACGAATGGATGGAGGAACTAGACTGGACGGAAGGAACCAAAAAATTCAGATACGATAAAAACATACAGCCTAGAGAAGGAGAATTTAATAAAATACCAGCAGTTCTAAAAGTTTCAAGCGATGTTTCATTTGAGGAATATTGTGAAGAAGTGCTTTCCTTTATTCAAGAAATGGTTAGTTCTGGTGCTGTAACAGATTACAATCAAATTGCTTTTCTTTTTAGATCTGTCAAAAATGAAAAAGTAATTGCATTAGCTCAATTTTTAGAAGACAATTCAATAAATGTATTTTCACCTCGTTCGTCTTTATTCTTTGAACGCGAAGAAGTACAGTTGTTATTTGGGGCAATAATTTTCATTTTTCCTAATCTCTTTGAGGACTTGAAATGGAAAGAAGACGCACATTTAGAAATATGGAATAAATACCAATCTTGGAAAGAAAAATTTGCAAACGAAATAAGAAAAGACCCAAAAGCAAATGAAGCATTATTAAGATGGTGCCAAATGAGAGCCAAAGAACACCTTGTGTTTTCTCATAATACAAACTATGCTTTTGCAGCTTTAATTTATCAATTGTTAGAATTTCCAATGTTTGGAGATTTTATTAATGTAGAACTAACTGATAGTAAAACTCAACTTCGTGCCGCATATAACATTGCACAGGTAACAAAACTATTATTCAAATTTGAATATTTATATAATATAACGGTACTTTCCAAAAAAAACATAAATAAAGTGCTTCAAGATTTATTCAACACCTATTTAAGATTTATTATTGAAGGAGGTATTGAAGAATATGAAGATTTTGATGAGTTTGCACCGTCAGGTTGTGTTTCTTTTATGACAATTCACCAATCAAAAGGATTGGAATTTCCAATAGTATTTACAGGTTCGCTAAACCTTAATCCAACAAAACAATTTGATGAAGTAGATGAAATTCTACAGCAAAATTATTATCACAAGCCACCATTTGAACCAATTGAAAAAACAAAATATTACGATTTCTGGCGTTTATACTATACTGCTTTTTCAAGACCACAAAATTTGTTGGTTCTAACAGCTTATGAAAAAAGCGGTGCAGGTAGAAATCCATCAAAATATTTAGAGAAATCCTATTCTAAAGCCATTTCTTGGAAAAGTGATGAATTTAAACCAAAGGAATTAAAACTAGAAACAATAAAACCAGTAAAAATTAAAAAACAGTATTCTTTTACATCACACATTCTTTTGTATGAAAACTGTCCATTACAATACAAATTTTACAAAGAGTTAGAATTTACAGAGGTAAGAACTGGAGGTGTTTTAGGTGGTAGTTTATTACATCAAACCATCGAAGATATTCATAAAGCAGTTTTACGAGATGAAGTAAAAACACTAACTGATGATAACATTACAAACTGGTTCAATGAAAACTATTATTTACTTTCTAAAAGCCAAAGAACCTACTTACACGAAGCACAACAAAGAGCATTATTAATTCAAATACTTCGCTATCGTGATAATCAAAGCGAAAGATGGCACCTTATCAAGGAAGCCGAAGTTGATGTTTCATTAGTCAAAGAAGATTACATTCTAAAAGGAACCATTGACCTTATTGAAGGAGATAATGGTACAGTTGAACTTATTGATTTTAAATCTGGAAATAAACCGGATGTTAATTCCAACGAACCAAAAACAATTCAAGTTTTGGCTCAATACAGACGACAATTAGAAATCTATGCTCATTTAGTGGAAGAAAGAACAGGACATATTGTGAGCAAAATGCACTTGTATTACCCTAAAGAAGAAAGCAGCAGTCCGTATGTAACTTTCAAATCAAACAAAGACAACATACAACATACTATTTCAGTTTTCGATGATGTAGTAAATAAGATTGAAACTAAAAACTACGATATGAAACATATCGTGAAATCAGAAAAACAATGCGGGGAATGTGATATGCGTTACCACTGCAACCCTAAACAATACAATAAATAAAATTAAAAATTAAATGGAAGACCAACCAAACTTAGGATTAAAAGTAGAACAAAAGATAACTTCCGTTGAAGATTATAAATTTGAACCTATAAAAGGATATCCAATGTTGCATTGGAAAGGAAAAAGACCATTTTCAACAACTCAGTTCTATCCTGCTCAATTAAAAGAAAATCACGGTGAAGAAATAAATGGGTGGCTAAATAAAATATTTTGGGGAGATAATCTTCAAGTTATGAGCCACCTATTAAAAGAGTATAGAGGTCAAGTTGATTTAATTTATATAGATCCTCCATACGACAGTAAAGCAGATTATAAGAAAAAAATTGATTTGAGAGGAAAGAAATTTGAAAACGATAAAACAACATTTGAAGAAAAACAATATTCTGACATTTGGAGCAATGATGAATATTTACAATTTATGTATGAAAGATTAATATTGATGAAAGAATTACTTTCAGATAATGGAACAATTTATCTGCATTGTGATTATAATAAAGTTCATCATTTAAGATGTTTGTTAGATGAAATTTTTGGTGGTGATAATTTTTTGAATGAAGTTATTTGGTGTTATTCGTCAATGCAAAAATCAAAAAATAATTGGAATAGAAAACATGATAATATACTAGTTTATACAAAAAATAAAGATTGGAAATTTAATGCTTTTGATGTTTTAGAAGATTATAATGAAGAGTATAAAACAAAATTTAAATACGAAGATGAGAATGGTTTTTATATGATTAGAGGTAAGGGTGGTTCAGCTTCGCCTATTCATAGTCAAGGTGATTTAACTCCAGAACATGAAATTAAATATCCAGGCTTTACTTATCGTCAGTATATGAATGAAGGTGGTTTTCCAAAAGATTGGTGGGTAATAAGTTTTCTAAATTCTCAATCCAAAGAAAGGTTAAATTATCCTACGCAAAAACCTGAAGAATTAATTGAAAAAATTATAAAAGCATCTTCTAATAAGGGTGATATTGTTTTTGATTGCTTTATGGGTTCTGGCACTACTCAAGCAGTTGCTATGAAACTAGGAAGAAAATTTATTGGTGCTGATATTAATTTAGGAGCCATTCAAACAACAACAAAAAGATTAATAAACGTTGCACATGAAATAAATAGTAAGCTACAAGATGAAACAAGATATACTGGATTTTCAGTTTACAATGTTAATCATTATGATGTTTTTAGAAATCCAGTTGAAGCTAAAGATTTATTAATAAAAGCATTAGAAATTCAACCACTTCCTAATAATAGCATTTATGATGGCGAAAAAGATGGCAGGATGGTTAAAATTATGCCAATCAATCGCATTGCAACAAGAGCTGATTTAAATGAATTAGTTACCAATTTTGATTATAAAAAATTTGAAAAAGCAATTGAAAGTAGTCCAAACAAGCCAGTGGAACAATTATTATTAGTCTGTATGGGACACGAACCTGATTTAGCTGCCGAATTACAAAATGCTGTACCTTATAAACTAGACATAGAAGTAGTTGATATTCTTCGCGATAAAGCAAATTTAGAATTCAAACGTGATGCAGAAGCAGAAGTTGTTATTGAAGGAGGTAAAATATTAATTAGAGAATTCTATCCAATGAACTTAATGCAAAAATTATCATTGATGAAAGAAAACGTTGATAATTGGAAAGAATTAGTTGATAGTATTATGATTGATTTCAATTATGATGGTGCAGTATTCGAACCACAAACCGTTGATGTTCCAGAAAAAAATGAATTAGTTAAAGGGGTTTATACAATTCCCAATAATGCCGGTACAATAAGAGTAAAAATAACAGATGTATTAAGTGAAACTTTTGAAACTACGCTAAACAATGGCTAAGAAAAAAAATCAAAACATAGATTTCCCTTTTTACATCTACTTAAATCTTTTTTTACAACAAGAAAATAAGAAGATAAGGGCATCATACAATCCATTAACAAAAAAGTTTTTAGATTTTAATAATCCAACAAATACAACAGCATATCTAAGAAAACCTCAATTCGAGGCATTAGAAATGTATGTATTTTTAAAAGAATTTTGCAACAATAAATACTTATATGATATTTTCCAAGATTGGTTCAAAAAACAAAATCAATTTGAAAATAGAGCTGCCACAGGTATAAATAGCATAGGACAAGGGCAATTATTTGATCCAATAGAAGATAACAATGTAGAAGACATAAAAATCTTTGATGAAGTTTTCAAGCAAATTAAATCTTTTGAGCAAATTTACCCGAACTACATTTTTGCCTTAACAATGGGATTAGGTAAAACGGTTTTAATGGCTACTTCAATTTTCTATGAATTTTTATTGTCAAATAAATATCCAAAAGATGAAAGATATTGTCATAATGCTTTAGTTTTTGCTCCAGATAAAACAGTATTACAATCTTTAAAGGAAATTGAAACTTTCGATAAATCACAAGTCATTCCTCCAGAATATGTGAATTGGTTAGATACTAACCTAAAATTTCATTTCTTAGATGAAACAGGTGATGCTCTTAATACTATTGAAAATTCTAAGTATAATATTATCATATCAAATACTCAAAAAATCATTCTAAAAAAGCAACATAAATCAAAAACACCTTCACAAGCTCTTTTCGCAGATACAGGTAAAGTATATAAGGCAAAATCTTTAAACAAAGATTTTGAAGATTTATATGGTTTTGAAATTGATACTGATACTGATTTAATAACAAATCAAAGATTTGCAAAACTTACAAGATTAAAACAACTAGGTATTTATGTTGATGAAGCTCATCACGTTTTTGGAAATGCTTTAGCACAAGATTTTGGTCTAAAAAACACTGCAACATCACTAAGAGTAACTATAAATGAATTAGCAGAAAACCTCAAAGAAGCTGGTACAAGTGTTGTTGGTTGCTACAATTACACTGGAACTCCGTATGTTGGCAGTCGTCTTTTACCAGAAGTAGTTTATTCTTATGGTTTACAAGATGCTATAACAAACAAGTATCTAAAAAAAGTTGATATACAAGGTTTTGAAAACATAAAAGACAAAACCATTCCTTTTGTTAGATTGGCTATTACTGAATTCTGGAAGAAAAACAAAGGTAAAAAGTTTGAAAATCTATTACCAAAATTAGCATTTTTTGCTTCTTCAATTGATGAACTTCAAAACGAATTAAAGCCAGCAGTAGAACAAGTTTTATCAGAATTAAATATTTCAACATCAAAAATATTAGTCAATGTTGGTGATAGTTCAATAACAACAAACGATGATTTAAGAGAGTTTAAAAACTTAGACACTCCAATATCTGAAAAACAATTTATTCTTCTTGTAAACAAAGGAAAAGAAGGTTGGAACTGTCGTTCACTTTTTGGTGTAGCACTGCACCGTGAACCAAAATCAAAAATATTTGTGCTCCAGGCAACAATGCGTTGTTTACGTTCTATAAATCCAGTTCAACAAGTAGGACAAGTATTCTTATCTGATGAGAATATAAAAATACTTGATGCTGAATTGCAAGAAAACTTTAAAATGTCTGTTGATGATTTTAAAAATGCGGGAGACAACAAAGAACAAATTGAAGTAAGGTTGGTTCCTCCACCTGTTAAGATTAAATTCAAAAAAATAAGAAAGCTACATCAGTTAAAAGAAAAAATAATTACATCAGAAATAGACTTTGAATTTGAAAAGGCAGATATAGAAAAATATAAGATTGTTGGTGCAGCTAGAAGTATAATGGACATTTCAAAGAAAATCAGTGCTGACAAAGATTATTCATCTTATAAAGATAAAAGAGATTTTTCTGCATTCACATTAATAGCTGAGATTTCAAGATACCTAAATATTCAACCGCTTAGAATAAAAAAGATTTTAGAAGAAACAAAACAAGGTATTTCTGAAACAGTTAAACAAGTAAATGAATATAACGAATTACTTTATGATTGGATTATTCCACACCTTTTCAATGAATTATACGAAATTGAAAGCTTTGAAAAATTAGACGAAATAGAAATCGAATTAGTAAAAGAACCCAAAGACGGTGACTGTTATCGAATAAATGCAAACAAAGCATTATTAGCATCTTTAAGTAATCCTAAGTTTGCTGAATTTAGAGAAAAATCATTTCACCTAGACCACTATTGTTTTGATAGTAAACCCGAGAACGCGCTTTTCTGGACCTTATTACACGACAAAACAATAGACAAAGTTTGGTTTACCGGAATGTTAACTCACGGTCAATCAGATTTCGTAATTAATTACATTGACCCTGTTTCTCATACAGTTAGAAATTATTACCCTGACTTTTTAGTAAAATTAAATGATGGTACATATACTATTATTGAGGTAAAAGGTGATAATATGGTTGATGATGAAGTAGTAAAAGCTAAAGCAGATTACGCTTCTCAATTAGCTGTAGCAAGTAATATGACTTACAAAATGATTAAAGGTTCTGATGCTAATAATGGGGTTGGCATTAGCTAAAATAGTAATAAAATAAATTGATTAATAATATATAAACAAATGGGAGAAATAACAATCGCTATAATAATTCTATCAATTTGGTTCGCCTTTTCAATAGTTTATTACAATCGCTTTAAGCGTTTCCAACTAAATGACGATAAACAAAAAGGTAATTTTTGGAATAACTCATACATATTTGATATAATTCCTTCTGTATTTCCAACACTTGGTATTTTCTGTACAGCATTGGGTATCACTATCGGTATTTGGAATTTTGACACTACAGATATACAAGGTAGTATTCCTCAATTACTCGGAGGTTTAAAAATTGCTTTTATTGCTACAATGGCAGGTATTATTGGATTGATAATATTTCAAAAATGGAATGCATTAATTCAAAAAGAAATTGAAGAAAGTCCAAATCGTCCAGTAAAGCATACTGATGAATTAGCAGCTATAAATTCATTAAATCAAAACGTTATTACTTTAAAAGAAGAATTAATAAAATCAATTGAATTAAACTTAGATGAAAAAGTATCTATAAAATTAAAAACTTTAGAAGAAGAACTCATAAATCTAAATAAGTCAAGTAAAGAAAACATTAAACAAACCAACGAAAATTTAATCATATTGAAGAATACAACTAATACTTCAATTGTAGAATTAAATGAACAATTAAAATTATTAAGAGAAGATAGTAAAACTATTGGAAAAAAATCAAATGAAAATACAAAAGAGATAATTAATGCAATGACAGATAATAACAAATTCATTGTTAAAAAGTTCGATGAATTTTCAGAATTAATGTCAAAAAATAACACGGAGGCATTAGTTGATGTTATGAAAAACGTTACTGAACAATTCAATAAGCAAATGAGTGAATTGATTAATAGATTAGTTCAAGAAAACTTTGCTGAATTAAATAAAAGCGTTCAAAGTATGAATGACTGGCAAAAAGACAACAAAGAACAAATTAAAAAACTAACAGACAACTTTCAAAAAACAACGGAGCTTTTCGATATTTCATCTAAAACTTTATCTGAAGTAGCATTAAATTCTAAATCATTAATCGATGATAATAGTAAGTTGGTCAATCTTGTAGAAACATTAGAAAAGGTAATGATTTCTGATAATAAGTTTTCAGAAATTACAAATAATCTTGTATCAACAATTGATACATTAAAAGAAACCACAGATAGCTTTGAAGAAACTACAAACAAATTAAATGATTGGGTAAGAACAGAAAGAAATTTCAAAGACAGTGCTGATATATTAATTGTAAAACTTGAGGAGTTTAGAGATTTGAATAGTGATGTTTGGAAAAAATATAGAGAAGAAATGTCAAGTGCTGTTTCAATAATTAAAAAAACAAGTACTTCTTTAGGAGAAGATTTGACAAATATTAATAATGAATTCTATGAAAGGTTAAATGATACTTTAAATAATCTTGATTTATGTATTCAACGTTTTTTACCTGGTAATAATTAAATATGGCTAATAAAAAAGACAACTTCTGGATACCCTATGCAGATTTAATGACTGTTTTAATGGTTGTTTTTCTTTTTATTTCAATCGCATATATGGGTTTAGTTCAATTCCAAAAGAATGAACAAGACAAAATCTTTAAGGAATATAAAGAAACAAAGGAAAGCTTATACAAAGACTTAAATGAAGAATTCAAAAATGATTTCAAAAAATGGAATTTAGAGTTAGATAAAGATTTATCTATAAAATTCACAAACCCTCAAGTACTTTTCGATGATGGTAAATCTGATATTACACCAAAATTCAAAGAAATATTATCTTCATTTTTTCCAAAATATCTCTCTATTGTGTTGCAAAATAAGTACAAAGATAAAATAGCAGAAATCAGAATTGAAGGGCACACTAATAATATACCAATTCACGAAACAGACGATCCTTACATAGATAATATTAAACTTTCACAAGATAGGTCAAGAAATGTACTCCAATATCTAAGAAGTCTTCCTTATTATAAAAATTTATCTCCTGAAAAAGAACAAGTATTGCAATTCTGGATTACTGCAAATGGACTGTCATACGGAAGAACCTTAGATAACAATAATAAACTAACTTATATCTCTAAGAATAAAATTGACATTGTAAAATCAAGAAGAGTTGAGTTTAAGATTGTAACTACTAGTGAAATATTAGTTGATGAAGTTTTAAAACAAATGAAACAATGAAGCTATATGACTTTAAAAAATTATCACAAAAACTTGATTTCTTAAAATATCCAGAAGTCAATGAAAGCCGTTTTGAGATTGTTAGAAAAGACTTATCAGAAGAAGAAAAAAGGGGAAACGTTACTTTTAAAGAAGATGGTATTTATTTAATGATAAATGGTATTGAACACAAAGGTTATATGTACATAAAAAAAGCAGATGTTATACAATATGGCCAACCTAAATTTCATATAACAAACTGCTCTGTTATTCAAGACCAAAAAAATAGAGGTTATTTCAATGGTCATTACTTTTGGCATAATTCTAATACAGTAACAATTGAAGATAGAAATACACATCAACTATTTGAAAATATTAATTTGAATTTATGTGGAAGATGTCGTGAACTAGCAAATATCGAGGAATATAGAAACACTCAAGGCTTTTTTGATTTACTTGATATTCAAACAGAAGAACCTCAAAATAATGAGGAACTAGATATGTTTGGCTATGTAAAAGATTGGCAACAAATAAGTAAAAAATTTAGAATTGAAAATGAATTCACTTGTGATAACTGCAAAATTAAAATTGAAAATAAAATAGACCAGAGATATATTCAAGTACATCATAGGAATGGAAATAAATTGAATAATAAACGAGATAATTTACAATGTTTATGCACTCTATGCCATTCTAACATTGACGAAAGGCATACGGTTAATTTTCAAAAAAAGAGATCAGTTCACGAAATAGCAACTTTTGTAGAAAAGTATAGAGATATATTAATTCAAATAGATAATCCTTACATTAAAAATTACTAATTGGTCAATTAATAGTCATTACCTCATTCATCTGCACAAAACCCTCGTTTAGTCCAAGTATTCCTAAACTCACGTATTTGTTTGTTTCATTTCGTTAATAACTATTTTACACCGTTTTGCACTAAATGAAACGTAACTTTTCTAATTTTGTTAAATGAAATTGAGAAACCTACACAGCACCGAAACATTAGAATTTTACATCCCGGATTATTCCACAGAATTACAATTACCTTTATTTGACACCGGAATTAGTGCTGGTTTTCCATCTCCGGCTGATGATTTTATTGAGTTGTCCATTGATTTGAATAAGCACTTAATTAAACATAAAGACACCACTTTTTTTGCGAAAGTAAAAGGCCATTCAATGAAAAATGCAGGAATTTTTGATGGCGATTTATTAGTCATTGATAAAAGTTTAGAACCACAAGATGGAAGAATTGCAATATGTCAAATTGATGGTGAGTTTACAATCAAACGAATTAAAATAGAAAAAAACGTTATTTGGCTAATAGCTGAAAACGAGGACTATAAACCTATAAAAGTTACTCCCGAAAATGATTTTGTTATTTGGGGTATAGTAATAAATTCCATAAAATATTTTTAATGTTTGCATTAGTTGATTGTAATAATTTCTATGCTTCTTGTCAAAGAGTATTTGAACCTCATTTAAGAAATAAACCAGTGGTTATACTTTCTAACAATGATGGTTGTGTTATTGCACGTTCCAACGAAGCTAAAGCTTTAGGTATTCCAATGGGTGCTCCAGCATTTGAATATAAAAATATTTTTGAAGCCAATAATGTATTCGTTTATTCTTCAAATTATGCGCTATATGGTGATATGAGTTCAAGAGTAATGAATATCCTAACAAGGTATTCACCAGAAATTGAAATTTACAGTATCGATGAAGCTTTCCTAAAATTCAAAGGTTTTGAATTATTTGATTTACAAGAAATGGGTTTAGATATGCAGCGAACAGTTACTAAAGGCACAGGTATTCCAATAAGTATTGGTTTTGCACCAACCAAAGTATTAGCCAAAGTAGCCAATAAAATCGCAAAGAAGTACCCGGAAAGAACCCAAAGTGTTTATACAATAGACAATGAGGAAAAAAGAATTAAAGCCCTTAAATGGACAAAAATAGAAGATGTTTGGGGTATTGGCAGAAAACACGCAAAGCGTTTACAAGCTAAAAATATTATCAACGCATATCAATTCACATTACTATCAGATGAATGGGTTCGCAAAGAAATGGCAGTAGTAGGATTAAGGCTAAAACACGAATTACAAGGAAAACCAACTTTAGATTTAGAACAGCCAAAAAGTAAAAAGATGATTGCTACTACGCGATCATTTGAAAAACCATTCACAAAATTGGAGGATATTTCAGAAAGAGTATCAACTTTCACAGCTTCCTGTTCAGAAAAATTAAGAAAACAAAACAGCCATTGCAATATGATTATGGTTTTTGTACATACTAACTATTTCCGCAAAGACCAACCACAATATTCAAGAAACATTATAATAAATACTGACTTCCCAACCAATTCAACAATAGAACTAAACCATTACGCTCAAATAGGACTAAAAGCCATTTTCAAAGAAGGTTTTCATTATAAAAAAGCAGGCGTTATTGTAATGGGATTAACTCCAAACAACGAAACACAATTATCTTTATTCAATATATCAAACCCAAAACATCAACCTTTAATGAGTGTTATAGACAAAATGAATAAAAGCTTCGGTACCAATAAAGTAAAGTTTGCCACTCAATCACACGGCAGACAATGGAGAATGAAACAAGAAAAACTATCAAAATGCTACACAACTAGAATTAATGAAATCATAAATATTAAACTATAATATTTTAAATTAGTTTCAAATAATAATAAATCAACAATTATAATTTATGAATGAAGATATCCAAGCTCAAATAATTAAATCTTTTGATTTGTCAAATAGAACTTCATTTCTAAATAATAATTATTTAAATGAAGCTGTAAACATCATTAATGAAATTATTACAAACGATATTTATCAAAATTCTGAAACAATAACAGTAAATGATATAATATTTACTGATTATTTAATTGGTGATAAACAAA
>NZ_BMIM01000013.1 GCF_014642275.1 Flavobacterium lutivivi | reverse complement strand
TCTAATAAATAAGGGTTTTTATACTCGTTGACTTCTCTAAATTCGCTATTAATATATTTGATGAATATAGAATTTGGTAAATTTTTTACATCAAAATAATGGATGCTTTCACTTTGATTGTCATTTATTATTCCTTTGAATTGACTTTCTGACTCTACTAATTTCATACTATAATCATCATCTTTTGAATTTATAAAAAAAGAGTTTATATAATAACCCTTTTTAGTTTTAAAGACTGATTTATATTCAATTAAGTAATCAAAATAATATTTCTCTCTACAATCCTTTGATACAAAGAGTAAAGAAATAAAAAAAACAAATATTATATTATATTTAGTAATCACCTAAAGTTTCTGGATTTTGAGCTAAACCATTGGCTAATTGCTCATCGTTTGGCGCTTTACCATGCCAAGCATGTGTGTGCATCATGAAATCAACACCATTCCCCATAACGGTATGTAATAAAACACAAATAGGTTTTCCTTTGCCAGTTTTATTTTTGGCTTCAGTCATGCCAGCAATAATAGCCTCTATATTATTTCCTTCTTTGATTTCTAAAACTTCCCAATCAAAAGCTTCAAATTTTGCTTTTAAGTTTCCTAAAGACAATACATCATCTGTAGAACCATCAATTTGTTGACCGTTATAATCCACAGTTGCAATAAGATTATCTACTTTTTTTGCTGAAGCATACATAATGGCTTCCCAGTTTTGACCTTCTTGCAATTCGCCATCGCCATGTAATGAGTACACAATATGCTTGTCGTTGTTCAGTTTTTTTGCTTGTGCAGCGCCAATAGCTACAGAAAGTCCTTGTCCTAATGAGCCACTAGCCATGCGAACACCAGGTAAACCTTCATGTGTAGTTGGATGACCTTGCAATCTTGAGTTTAATTTTCTGAAAGTTGATAATTCCGAAATAGGGAAATACCCACTTCTTGCCAAAACGCTGTAAAAAACAGGTGAAATATGACCGTTTGATAAGAAAAATAAATCTTCTCCATATCCGTTCATATCAAAACCTTCTTTGCGAGACATTAGTTTTTGGTAGAGTACAGTTAAGAATTCTGCACAACCTAGTGAACCTCCAGGATGACCAGAATTAACAGCATGTACCATTCGAATAATATCTCTTCGAACCTGTGTTGTAAAATCTTGTAAATGTTGTGTGTTAGACATTATTAATTGGGTTTAATTTTTTGCCAAAGATAATTAGATATTTAATTTTAATAAACTTATCTGTGAGTATATTTTGCCAAAAAACAAAAAAAATATCCGACCAATAATGTCGGATATTTAAAAATGAACTAATCTGTGATTATGTCTATATTTTAATTAATTTGAAAGCATTTGTCATATTTCTAGAAAGTGAAATGAAATAGATTCCGCTAGATAAATCTTCGATGTTTAAATTTATTTTGTTGTTCATTGCATTGAATGTTTTAACGCTTTGTCCCATTGTGTTGAATATATTTCCTTCAAATGAAGCGTTGTTTTGTTCGGGCAATTCTATAGTAATTATATCTTTCGCTGGGTTTGGATATACAACTAAGTTGTTTTTTGTAAAATCAGGATTTGATAAATTTTCTATGTATTCATAGGCGCCAATATCAGGATTTTCAACTCTTTCAATACCATCTTTATCTACAAGTGGAGCAAAGTTTGTTGTTCCATTTTCTATCGCAATACTCGAAATAAGTAAACGAAAATCTGCTTCGTGAATATTATTACTTTCTGAAACAAAATCAGGATTTCCAGTTTGGAAGTTTGTTCCTTGAGGATTTGCAATTCCCGAATTAGCTGCCCAAAGATTATGAGAAACAACAGTTTCTGTTGTGTCAAATAAATGAATAGGCGAGATGTCGGCATCAGGAAAGCTAATGTTATTGACAGCAACAACATTTGATGAAAGATAAGTTGTTATTTCACCATCTTGTATATCAGGAGATTTGCAATTTTTGTACAAAGTATTATTGGCAATTATCAAATTATCAGAAGTATAAGAATGAATTCCTCTTCCGCCATTATCAAAAACAACATTGTTAGTAATATTGGTTTTACCCAAATATACTCCAAGAGTTGAACCAGATTGTGTGTTTCTGGAGTCGTCAATTATAATTCCGCTTCCTCCGATTATTGTTTCCTCAAATCCAAAACCATCTGGGATAAAACATTCGTTTCTGTAGCAAGTGTTGCGAGTTATAATGTTTTTAATTTCTGTAGAAGAATCTGAATTCCAATTTTGATAAAGTGTTATAGCACTATTATTGTATGGCGAATACCATGCACATTCCTTAACGATATTATTTTCTATAGTCACATAATCACTGTTGTAAACAAAAATTCCACCGCCACCACATTTAGATATTTCACAATTTCTAATGACAATATGATGAGGTTTGTTTTCAGGATTTGCAAATTCATAAACAACACCTATTCCGTTGCCAGAAGTTGATGAATTGAAAAGGTTATTTTGTTCAGAAATAGCATATTCTAGGGAAATATTGTCATTATTCCCGATGATTTTTATTCCATCAATGATAATGTAATCTGCTCCTTCAATGCGTATGCCTTGCCAATTGTTTTCATTCATTTGAATGATTGGATGATGGCCTTCATAATTTTTGTAAGTAATCCAGTTTTCTTCATTCCCCGATACATTGATAGTTACCACATCACTATTGGGAACAGGATTAGTATAAATACCATTCATGATAAAAACCGTATCACCAGGTTGAGTGATTTCTTGAGCATGTTGAATGGTTCGAAAAGGGGTTTCGGGAGTCAAACCATCATTCGAGTTACTACCGTTAGGTTGGCTAACGTAATAATTTGTTGCATTAGCATAAAAGCAACAAAAAACAAAACAGATAGAGATAATTTTATTCATTTCAATTAATGGTTAGTTTATTAAAATTCAAAAAAAAATTGATTTGAAGTAAAATTAGAAAGTTAATTGTAGGAATTTTATTTTTTTAGATTAAAGGCAACTATTTCAGTTGAAATTAACAATTAATATAGAATGACTACTTTTAATTCTTTTATCTTTGCCCACTGAAAAATTTGATTATGAAATTTGATTTATTAGCCAAAGATGTCAATTCAAAAGCTCGTGCTGGAAGCATAACTACTGATCATGGAGTGATTGAAACACCTATTTTTATGCCTGTCGGAACTGTCGCGTCAGTAAAAGGAGTTCATCAAAGAGAATTAAAAGAAGAAATTAATCCCGATATTATTCTTGGTAACACCTATCATCTTTATCTGAGACCTCAAACCGAGATTCTAGAAAAGGCTGGTGGATTGCACAAATTCATGAATTGGGATAGAAATATCTTGACGGATTCTGGTGGATATCAAGTGTATTCGCTTTCGGCTAATAGAAAAATTAAAGAAGAAGGAGTTAAATTTAAAAGTCATATCGATGGTTCTTATCATTTCTTTTCACCCGAAAATGTAATGGAAATTCAAAGAACGATTGGTGCTGATATTATTATGGCTTTTGATGAATGTACGCCATATCCATGCGATTATCGTTATGCAAAACGCAGTATGCACATGACTCATCGTTGGCTTGATAGATGTGTTGAGCATTTGACTAAAGTACCACCAAAATATGGTTTCGAGCAAACACTTTTTCCAATAGTTCAAGGTAGTACTTATAAAGATTTAAGAGAACAATCGGCTGAATATATTGCAAATGTTGGCGGACAAGGAAATGCCATTGGCGGATTATCGGTAGGTGAACCAGCAGAAGAGATGTATGCAATGACCGAAGTAGTTACTGCTATTCTTCCAGAGGATAAACCAAGATATTTGATGGGAGTAGGAACACCTATAAACATCCTAGAAAATATAGCTCTTGGAGTAGATATGTTTGATTGTGTTATGCCTACAAGAAACGCCCGAAATGGGATGCTTTTTACTGCAAATGGTATCATCAATATAAAAAATAAAAAATGGGAAGATGATTTTTCACCAATTGATGAAATGGGACACACATTTGTTGATACTGAATATACAAAGGCTTACCTGAGACATCTTTTTGCTGCCAATGAATATTTGGGAAAACAAATTGCAACAATTCATAATCTGGGATTCTATATGTGGTTGGTTCGTGAAGCAAGAAAACATATATTAGCAGGAGATTTTAGAGTTTGGAAAGATATGATGGTAAAAAATATGAGCCAACGATTATAATATATGTTAAAGATTATTGACAAATATATTCTAAAGAGATATCTGGTAACTTTTGCCGTAATGATACTTATGTTTATACCCATAGGTATTGTTATTGATGTTTCCGAAAAGATTAATAAAATGCTGGAAAACAAAGTGCCATTTGGTGCTGTTGCAAAATATTATCTTGATTTCACTATCTATTTTGCTAATCTTTTGTTCCCAATTTTTTTATTTTTATCCATTATTTGGTTTACTTCCAAGCTAGCAAACAATACAGAAGTTATCGCTATACTTAGCTCCGGAATATCATTTACAAGATTTTTAAGACCATACATAATTGGTGCAACCATTGTTTCTTTGTTTGCATTAATAATGGCTATTTTTCTTGTGCCAAGTGCTAGCGCTGGTTTTAAAAATTTTAGATACACCTACTTAGTCAACAACACCAGCGATGTCAGGGATAACTCTAATGTTTTTAGACAGGTGAGCAATGACGAATATATTTTTGTTACAAATTTTAATGAGAAATCAAATATTGCATTCAATTTTTCAATGGAAAAGTTTGAGAATGATAAACTCAAATACAAACTCAATGCAAGTAGAATAAAGTTCAACCCAGCAGATAGCACTTATACACTATACAACTATACAAAAAGAAAAGTCGGCGAATTGAGCGATGTTATAGAATCTGGTGAAAAAAAAGATACGGTTTTCAACTTTGATATAGACGATTTAGCACCAGTAGTTTACATAGCCGAAACATTACCTTTGAATGAGTTGAATAAATTTATTGAAAAAGAAAAGGCTAGAGGTTCTTCGAACATAAATGTTTACTTGGTAGTGCTTTATAAAAAATATAGTATTCCTGTTTCTGCTTTTATTCTTACTATAATTGCTGTAGCTGTTTCATCTATGAAGCGTCGTGGTGGAATGGGTATGAACCTTGCAATAGGAATAATTTTGGCATTTGGCTTTGTCTTTTTGGATAAAATATTTGGAGTACTAGCCGAAAAATCTTCTGCACCACCATTGTTAGCCGTTTGGACACCAAACATAGTTTTTGGTATCTTAGCAATCTATTTGCTAAAAAATGCTAAGCGATAAATCTAAAAGTTATTTGAATCTTCACCTCATAGTATTTATTTGGGGATTTACTGCCATTTTGGGAGCATTGATTTCGCTTGATGCGCTTCCATTAGTTTGGTATAGAATGCTTTTTGCAGTTATATTTATTGGAATATACATCATCTTCAAAAAGATAGATTTTAGACTTGATAAACCAACTCTGTTGAAGTTTTTAGTGGCAGGATTCATAATAGCGTTGCACTGGTTTACTTTTTTTAAAGCAATAAAAGTTTCCAATGTTTCTATAACACTTGCTTGTCTATCAACAGGTGCTTTTTTTGCCTCAATCCTTGAGCCTATTTTTTATAAAAAACGAATTGTTCCCTACGAATTACTGCTCGGATTTGCCGTTATAATTGGTCTTTATATAATCTTTAAGGTTGAAATAAAATTTATCAACGGAATACTTCTAGCATTGTTTTCAGCATTTTTATCAGCACTTTTTGCAGTAATCAATAGTCAGTTTGTAAAAAAACATAACTCAACTTTAATCTCATTTTATGAATTGATAGGAGGAGTAATTTTCTTTTCTTTCTTTTTGCTAGTATCAAATAGTTTTTCATGGAAATTCTTTCAAGTTTCAAAAAATGATTTAATGTATTTGTTTATACTTAGTAGCATTTGTACTGCATATGCATTTATAGAATCGACTAGAGTAATGAAATATCTTAGTCCATATACGGTAATGTTAACGATTAACCTTGAGCCTATATATGGGATAATTTTAGCTGTAATAATTTTTGAAGACAAAGAAAAAATGAGCGTTGAGTTTTATATTGGTGCGTTAATAATTCTTATTACGGTTTTGGTCAATACTTTGATTAAGACTAAGAAAACGAAACTAAAAGAACCTCAGTAGTTTATCTGCTGTTGTTCACAACTCTTCAATGAAACTTAGTTTCTTTACATTCAAATTCCTATATTTGTATCCCTGTTATTAATCAAAATAAAGCAAATTCTATGGAATATTTAGATTTTGAATTACCTATTAAAGAATTAGAAGATCAATTGGATAAATGCCAATTAATAGGTCAAGAATCAGATGTTGATGTTACCAATACATGCAAACAGATTGAAAAAAAATTAGAAGAAACAAAGAAAAAAATCTATAAAAACCTTACTGCTTGGCAAAGAGTACAATTGTCAAGACATCCAAACAGACCATATACTCTTGAGCATATAACCAATTTAACAAAAGGAACTTTCTTAGAGCTTTTTGGTGATAGAGGTTTTAAAGATGATAAAGCCATGATTGGCGGCTTGGGTAAAATTGATGGTCAATCTTTTATGCTCATTGGTCAACAGAAAGGAATTAACACCAAAATGCGTCAATATAGAAATTTTGGTATGGCCAATCCTGAAGGTTACAGAAAAGCATTACGCTTAATGAAAATGGCAGAAAAATTTGGAATTCCTGTAATCACTTTGGTTGATACTCCAGGAGCATATCCAGGTTTGGAAGCTGAAGAAAGAGGACAAGGAGAAGCTATTGCTCGAAATATTTTTGAGATGTGTAGATTAAAAGTGCCTATCATTACTGTAATTATTGGCGAAGGTGCTTCTGGTGGAGCTTTAGGAATAGGTGTTGGCGATAGAGTTTATATGCTAGAAAACACATGGTATTCTGTTATTTCTCCTGAATCTTGTTCTTCTATACTTTGGAGAAGTTGGGAATTTAAAGAACAAGCTGCCGAAGCTCTCAAATTGACTTCATACGATATGAAGAAGCACAAATTAATTGATGAGATTATTCCTGAACCGCTTGGTGGTGCACATTATGATAGAGAAACAACTTTCAAGACAGTTGAACAATATATCATGAAAGCTTTTAATGAATTAAAACATTTATCAACAGAAGAGCTGGTTGCTCAGAGAATGGATAAATACAGCAAAATGGGCGAATTCAATAAGTAAAAGAATACAAAACAGTTACAAATCCGAAGCCCTACTGCTTCGGATTTTTTTTTGGTTTTTAACAAAATAATTAAAGTTATAAACACGTTTGATGTATAACTCTATTTAGATTTTTTTATCAAATTCTATATTTTCGCTTCATGGAAAATTTAAAAAATATAAGTCCAATAAAAGTTGATAAAACCACAATTATCAATCTCGAAAAAGGAAAACTTCCACCACAAGCTCTCGACCTCGAAGAAGCTGTGCTTGGAGCAATGATGATTGATAAAAAAGGTGTTGATGAGGTTATTGATATACTACAAGCCGATGCATTTTACAAAGATGCTCATAAACATATTTTTGAAGCAATTTTCCAGTTATTCACAGATTCCCAACCAATAGACTTATTAACAGTTTCGGCTCAATTAAAAAAGAATGGTAAGCTAGAACTCGCAGGTGGTGATTTTTATCTTATACAGCTAACTCAAAAAATTTCTTCTTCGGCGCATATTGAGTTTCATTCAAGAATTATTCTTCAAAAATATATCCAAAGAAGTTTAATAAAAATTTCATCCGAAATTATTGAAGATAGCTATGACGAGTCGACAGACGTATTTGATTTGTTGGACAAAGCAGAGTCAAAACTATACGAAGTTACTCAAGGTAATATAAAGCGAAGTTCAGAAACTGCTCAAAGTTTGGTTATTCAAGCAAAGAAAAGGATTGAAGAAATTGCAAACAAAGAAGGATTGAGTGGAATTCCTACTGGATTTGAAAAATTAGATAAAGTTACATCGGGTTGGCAACCTTCAGATTTGATTATTATTGCTGCTCGTCCTGGTATGGGTAAAACCGCTTTTGTACTTTCTATGGCAAGAAATATGGCTATAGATTTTAAACAACCAGTTGCCTTATTTTCGTTAGAAATGTCTTCTGTTCAATTGATTACTCGTTTGATTTCATCAGAAACTGGTTTGTCTTCCGAAAAGTTGAGAACAGGAAAATTAGAAAAACACGAATGGGAGCAGCTCTCTACAAAAGTGAAAGACCTCGAAAAAGCTCCTTTGTATATTGATGATACACCTTCGCTTTCCATATTTGATTTAAGAGCAAAAGCACGTCGTTTGTCATCGCAACATGGCATAAAACTTATTATTGTAGATTACCTTCAATTGATGACTGCTGGTGGCGGTGGAAAAGGTGGTGGAAATCGTGAGCAAGAGATTTCAACAATTTCTAGAAACCTAAAAGCATTGGCAAAAGAGTTGAATGTTCCTGTAATTGCATTATCGCAGTTGTCGCGTGCTGTTGAAACTCGTGGTTCAAGTAAGCGACCGTTACTGTCAGATTTACGTGAATCTGGAGCAATAGAGCAAGATGCCGATATTGTTTCATTTATTTATAGACCAGAATATTATAAAATAGATGAATGGGATGATGATGAAAGAACACCAACCGAAGGTCAAGCAGAGTTTATTATCGCTAAGCATAGAAACGGTTCTCTAGAAAACATTCGATTGAAATTTATTGGTAATCTAGGAAAATTTGATAACCTTGAAGAATTTGGTGGTTTGTATGATGACTTGCCTTCTAAAATGAATTTGGATGATAATCCATTTTTTACTAAGAATCTTCCTTCGGCCAATGAAGCTTTTGGAAGCAATATAAATTCTACTGATGACGACAGTGATGTTCCATTCTAAATAATAAATCTCGATTTACTTCGAGATTTTTTTTTGATATTAAATCAGGTATTTCTACTTGGTTTTGCATCTTTTTTTTGAAGTACTTTTATGCCAAAGAATTTGTTTTCATGGGTTTAGAAGTTTTTTTTGTTGAGCAAAATACAATAGCGGAATGGATATTTTCTGCTTTTCTGCTTTTTGTTTTGATGGGAGCTGTAGTGGTGCTGATTTTTCTAATCTCAAGAAAACAAATAATGTCTGATGCAGTTCAGCTAAAAAAATAATCTGATATTTCATTTTGAGTTAAAATATTTGAAATAATTAGCTTATTTTTAGATTTTAACCTTAAAAAACCAAATAAAGTTATGGCAACAAACAAGATTACTCTGGAAACTGCTCAAGAATGGGCAAATAATTGGAGACAAAAACAAGGCGATAATGTAAAAGCTTTTCTAATACCAAGACAAGATATCATCGATTTATATAATAATATCATTAGTGACGGAGGCGATGATGTAAGAGGTTATCTTGGTATAAAAGATGACGGCGAGTACAAGTTAATGCTTGTTCCTGTAAGCGATGAAGGAAAAGATATGATTGACTTGGGGATTTATGATTTGTCAAAACCATGTCCAGATTTTTGCGATTTATCAAGTCCGTTATATACGTTAAAACCTAGTAATGGATAACTTTTTATCAACAATTGTAGTTATTGCATTGACTATAAATTGCATTCTGTATTTTAAAAGCTTTTTCAATAACGAAAAGGCTTTTAAAATATTTTCATTCTATCTAGCAATGTGTCTGTTTACAGAGTTTATGTTGAGAGTTTTGATTTATTACAAATATCAAAATCTTATAATGACACATTTTTATTTCATAATGCAGTTTTTATTACTTAGTTATTTTTATCATGAACTTTTAAATAATAAATTGAAAAAAAGATTGATAAGATATTATGCAGTATTTATGATTGTTGTATTGATTTTTAGGTTCGTTTTGTTTCCTGAATTCTTAATGCAGTTTGATTTATTTGAGATATTCTTCACTTGTTTTCCTATAATTATTTATGCAATACTTTATTTCTATCAAATGCTCGAAAGCAAAAAGAAGTTCTATTTGGTCAATATTGGATTAACAATTTACCTTTTTGGAAGCACAATAATATTTTTGACAGGGAATATTATAAATATTTATAGCCCAAAGTTTGCCCGAAGTTGTTGGAGGTTCAATAGTTTGTTGTGTATTTTTTATCATGTAATGGTATTCATCGAATGGAAAAAAAATTATTCTAAAATAAGAGCGAATGAAAGCAACCTTTGAAACAGAATTATACAGTGCTATTTTCTACATTTTTTTTGGGTTTCTTCTGATGTCCATTGTCATCATTGTATTTTTTTATAAGTCGAGAAAAAAAATTGTTGAAAAAGAACTCGAGAAAAAAGATTTAGAAATCAATCATCAAAAGCAGCTTTTGCACTCAATAATTATTACACAAGAAGAAGAACGCAAGTGAATTGCTCAAGATTTGCATGATGATATTAGTTCAAAATTGAATATAGTTTCGCTAAATAGTCATTTGCTGAAAACAAAAAACATCAACGAAAAAGAAATTGAAGAGATAACAAACAATATCATTGAACTTTCTAAGAAAGCACTCGACAGTTCTCGATTGATTGCTCATAACTTGATGCCTCCTGTTCTTGAAAAATTTGGATTAAATGCAGCTTTAGAAGAACTTTCGGAAGAGTTTGAAAGACTAAAATCTGTTCAAGTTTTTTACAGCAACACGATTAATTTTTCCAATTTTAGCAATGAAGTTCAACTCAATATTTTTAGAATAATTCAAGAATTATTAAACAATTCAATTCGTCACGGAAAGGCAACAGAAATAAAAATCTCATTTGATAAAAAAGGAAGTACTAATATTTGCCAGTACAGTGATAATGGAATTGGATTTGACATGAACAATACATTAAATCAAAAAGGATTGGGAATGAAGAATATAGAAAGTAGATTGATTTTCATAAACGGAAAATTTGAAATTAAATCTTCGCCAAATAATGGTTTCCACTTTTTAATAAATTTTTAGTTTATGCAAAAAATTAAAATTATTCTGGTCGATGATGAAGTACTTTTCAGGAAAGGAATTTACTTTTTGTTGCAACGAGAAGAAAACATTGAAATCATTTTTGAAGCGTCGAATGGAGATGAATTAATCGATTATTTAAAGAAAAATGATGCTCATCCTGATATTATTTTGATGGATTTAAAAATGCCGCTTCTCAATGGTGTAGAAGCGACCAAAATAATTAGAAACGATTATCCCGAAATTAAAATAATAGCGCTGACGAGTTATAATACCGATTCGTTTATATCAAATATGATAAAAATAGGTGCATCGTCCTACCTGCTGAAAAACGCAACACCTACAGAAATGATTTCTACTATAAATCAAGTGTTTGAAAAAGGATTTTTTTATAACGAAACCATTTTTGAAATTATAAACAGACAAAACATTTCAAATTTCAAGCCCAAAAGCCAGTTTACCGAAATTAGTTTGACTACTAGAGAACGAGAAGTTTTGGAACTTATTTGTCAGCAAATGAGCGCTGTAGAAATAGCTGAGAAATTATTCATAAGCACACGAACCGTTGAAGGACACAGAAACAATTTACTGCTAAAAACCGAAGCAAAAAATATAGCTGGATTGGTCGTATTTGCTATTCAAAACAACATTGTTTTAATTGAATAAAAAAACGTGAGCCTGATTACCTCAATGCTCACGTCTAAAAATAGGTAAGTCTCAAATTACCCCAGAATTATGCCTGCTGAATAGACCAAGAAAACAAGAATTAAAACACCCAAAGCGATTATTCCTATTTTGTTGGCTACATTAAATTTTTTTATTGGTTCGTTCATATTGTTTCAATTCTTACGGTTGGTATTTCTTTTTCCAAAAGTATTCTATGTGTTCTGATTGGATATGCGTATTTTTACCTGATTTTAAGTTTATTTTTAACAAAAAATTATCTTTGAAATCAAAGACTATCTTTATCTTCGACTAATAAAAGTTTGAAAATGCGTTTTATAAAAAACATTTTTAGAGTAATCATCTTGCTTTTTGTGATCAGCGCAAAGGCAAATTTTATTTTGCTGCCAATGGATGATACTACCCAAAAAAATCATCTAAAAGCCTACGGAATAACCTATTGGGCATTGGACAAACAGTACAAAGCTAGCTGGTTGATAAACTATCGTGGTGGTTCATTTTTGTTACCCGATGCACCAGAAATTAGAAAAGAATGCCAAATTCGAGGCGTAAGTTTCGAAATCTTATCTGATGGTGAAGCTGACCAAATTCTAGCCGAAATATCTTCGCCATCGCAAAACATGGAAACGGTAGTTTTGGAAAAAGCGCCAAAGATTGCGGTATATTCTCCACCAGGAAAACAACCTTGGGATGATGCGGTAACGATGGTTTTGACCTATGCCGAAATTCCTTTTAAAGTAGTGTATGACGAAGAAGTATTGAGCGATCAATTGATACTATATGATTGGCTGCACTTGCACCATGAGGATTTTACTGGACAATATGGTAAATTTTATGGAGCTTACAGAAATGCGCCTTGGTATATAGAACAAAAGAAAGATGCAGAAGCTTTGGCTGCCAAACTAGGTTACAGTAAAGTTTCGCAAGAGAAATTGGCTGTTGCCAAAAAAATTAGAGATTTTGTCATTGGTGGTGGATTTATGTTTGCCATGTGTTCGGCAACAGATAGTTTTGATATTGCGTTGGCTGCCGAAGGTGTAGATATTTGTGAGCCAATGTTTGATGGAGATGATAGCGAACCGAATTATCAATCAAAAATAGATTATACTCGAACGTTTGCTTTCAAAGATTTTATATTGGATAGAAAGCCTGAGCATTATGAGTTTTCGGATATTGATATGACCGAAAAGCGTAAAATCCCTATGGAGAAAGATTATTTTACCTTGATGGAATATTCCGCAAAATGGGATGTGATACCAAGTATGTTGTGCCAAAATCACACACAATTAGTAAAAGGTTTTATGGGACAATCGACGGCTTTTGATAGTAATTTGATTAAGTCGAATGTAATGGTTTTAGGAAAATGTGAACTAAACGATGAAGCACGTTACATCCACGGACAAAAAGGAAAAGGTTTCTTTACGTTTTATGGTGGTCATGATCCCGAAGATTACCAGCACAGAGTAGGTGATGAACCAACTGTTCTCGACTTACATCCCAATTCTCCTGGTTTTCGTTTGATTTTGAACAATGTACTATTTCCTGCTGCTAGAAAAAAACCGCAGAAGACGTAAAAAAAATCTATTAACGAAGATAGTGTGGATTTGAAATCCGTCCTTTTACAGTTCTTTTGTTGAAATAGTTTTAATTGATTGCAGGCACGGATTACAAATCCGCGCTGTCGGTTTTTTTGTGGAAGAATATGCGTAGTTTATTCTGGCAATTCATAATCTTTTGCAATCATACCAATTGGATTTTTAGTAAGTTCCATTTTGTATACAGGAACATCTTCACTAATACCTACTGAAAGAAATAAAATTATTTTTTCTATTTCAGGATCACAATTAATTCCAAAGTAAATGCCTTTAATTTTTTCAGGTATATATCTTTTATAACCTCTTTCCATTCTACACACTCTCCATTCGTTTTCATAGCCCCAATGTTCTGATTTAATTGCAAAATCTTTTAGAAGATAGTCTACCGCTTTTGAATCTTTTGGATCTTCATCATCATCTAAATCCTCTTCCTTAATTGAAAAATACCATTCAATATCAAAATCTGGTAAATTATTTTTATATGTGACTTTTTGGACATGCGAATCGTTTTCGTCAATCTCAATTGCTAATACAAAACCGGTATGAGATTGACAATAATGTGACCAAAGTAAAATATTATCATGAGTTTCACTTAATGATGCAAAAAAGTATCCATTTTCCAAAAAATCCTTTCTTATGGAGTTCATATACTCGCAAATTATTTCATCTCCTAATTCACTAAGTTGGATGTTTTCTTTAATTCCACTTTTTTTTGCTAAAGTCCTAAATTGTTCGATTTGATCTTTTGAGTATTCCCTTTCAATTAAAGCTAATGATTCAAATGGGTCGTTCATACTTAAATATTTGTCACACCATAAGCCAGCATTAATTATACTTTTAAAAGAATTAGTTGTGGGAGGATAGTACTTGTATAATATCATATCATCTGATTTTCGTCGATTTGGAAATTACGCATAACTCATTTATACCAGCCATAAATTATTCGGTTTTCTAGCCCTGATAGTAGCGACATCCTTTTGTATCGTTTTGTAAAACGATACAAAAGATATAGCGTATAGCAGAATTAGCTCCTAATAAATTTACTTATTATTCTCAATCACATAGTTCAACACTTTTGTCATTAGGTGAACTCTGTCTTTGCCTATAACGTTGTGTTTGTGCATTGGGTATGGGAAAAAATCAACTTGTTTGCCTAGTTCAACAAACTTTTTCACCAAAGCCAAATTGTGTTGTTCAACCACTACATCATCTACAGTTCCGTGTATTAAAAGTAGTTTTCCTTTCAAGTCTTTGGCATAATTGAGTACACAAGCTTCGTCAAAACCTTTTTGGTTTTCTTGTGGTGTATCCATGTAGCGTTCGCCATACATCACTTCATACCATTTCCAGTCAATAACTGGTCCGCCAGCAACGCCAACTTTAAACACATCTGGTTTGCGTGTCATGATAGAAGTAGTCATAAATCCGCCAAAACTCCAACCGTGAATTGCCAAACGATTGGCGTCAACATAAGGCAATGATTTTAAATAATCAACACCTTTCATTTGATCATCGATTTCATTATTACCCAAGTTGCCATGTATCACACTTTCAAAAGCATAACCACGATTATCGGAACCACGATTATCAACAGTAAATACTAAATATCCTTGTTCTGCCAGCCAATACATCCAAAGATTAGCGCCATCCAGATAGGAATTGGTAATCATTTGCGCATGTGGACCACCATAAACATAAACCAAAACTGGATATTTTTTGGTAGCGTCAAAGTTGCTTGGTTTTATCAATCGGGTAAATAAATCAGTTGTTCCATCGGCAGCTTTGATGGTTTTTATTTCGGCTGTTCCTATTTCGTAACCGTCATATTTGTTTTTGCTTTCGAGTAATGTGGTTGCTTTTAATTTTTTATCATAAAGCAAAGATTTTGAAGGAGTGGAATGATTGGAATATTCATCAAAAAAAACAGTTCCATCAGCATTTGGGATAAAATTATGGACGCCTAAATCTTTTGTAATTAACGTTTGTTTGCCTTTCAAATCTACTTTGTACCCAAGCATATTGGTGCCATTTTCGCCAGTTGCTTTGAAATAAATTTCTGTTCCAGCAGTATTTGCTCCAACGATTTCTCTGGTTGGGAATTTATTTGCTGTTAATTGCTTAATCAATTTTCCATCGATAGAGTAGTAGTACAAGTTGTTGAAACCATCTTTTTCTGAAATCCAAACAAAATTATTCGACTTAGCATTTGGGAAAAATGCTGGATGTTCTGGTTCAACCCATTTAGAACTTTTTTCGTTGAGAATAGTTCTCACAAACGCACCAGTATTGGCATCATAAACATTCAAACTCATATCATTTTGACCGCGATTTAGTTCAGCAATCAACACATATTTTTCGTCTGGCGACCAAGAAAGATTGGTTACATAATCTTCAGGATTGTTTTTTGGTGCAATAAAAACCGTTTTTCCTGTAGCTAGATTGTAAATTCCAACTCTAGGTTTTTCAGATTTTTGCCCAATCATTGGATATTTTATAGAAATTAATTTACCTGGAGTTTCATTGATGTCTAATAGCGGATAATCTGCCACATCGGTTTCATCTTTCTGATAAAATGCTAGATAAGATGATTTTGGCGACCAAAAAATCCCTCCATTGATACCAAATTCATTTCGAGAAATAGTTTGCCCCGAAACAATGTTCTTGTCGCTATTGCTGGTTACAGCAATTTTTTCGTTGTTTTTATTGATGAAGTACAGATTGTTTTTTTCAGTAAAAGCAAGATTGGTTTTGCTGTCATCAAATGTTTGATTTTCGCTATCTTCAGTCGTTTCAAAAAGTTTTTTACCTGCTTTGGTCGTAATATTATAACTAAAATATTTTCCGTTTTCAGCGATTAAAATCGTGTTAGCATCCATCCATTGCGTACCGAAGAAATTCTTCAATTGTGTGCCACAAGCAGTATTGATATCAGCCAAAGTAGGCACTATTACAGCACTTGGACCTTGAGTTCCTATAACCATTTTTGTCCAACTATCAGTAAAATAAGCGTATTTATTTGTGTTTGGTATCCATTGAAAACCTGTTAGTTTGTCAGCGCCAAATTTTCTTCCTTGTTGCAAAACAGCTTCTTCTAATGATATTTTTTTTAATTGTCCAAACGATTGAAAAGCAATAAATAAGATTACTAATAATGAGAATTTTTTATTCATGATTGAAATTTGTTTGTGTCGGGTAAAAATAGCAAAAAATATTGGTTGTAGGCATTTACACGGATTGCAAATCCGCTCTATCAGGGTTTTGCGGATTTTTTATAATTCAATAGTATAATTCAGCATTAAATAAAGGGAATTTGTTTTTATTCCAGTAAAATATCCACCAATATCTTTAAGACCAAAATTGTTTCGTAATTCAATATTCATGGCATTTGTTTCTTTTTCATTTTCATAGAATTGTAAACCAATTCCAGTCACTACTCCAAAATCATCTTTTTCAAAAACATCTTTAAAATCAATATCGTTCAACACTCCGTCATTATAGTTTTTAGCTTGCAATAATTTACTATAATAAATACCTCCTGTGGCGTAAATGAAAGTATTTGGAAAGAAGTATTTTGCTAAAATCGGTACAGAAATATATTCAAGATTAAGCTCAGATTTGTATGATGATTGCAAAATATTTCCTTCGAAATCATATTCTGTAAATTTTCGGTCATAATTAATATTGGTTAATAAAGACCAATTTTTATTAAACTTATATTCAAATGAAATTCCAGCCGAATAATTTAAAGTAGCTCCAAAATCTTTAGCCATTTGATTTTTTCCATAAATATCAGAATAATTTAAAATTGCATTCAAACCAATAATATATTTTGGTTTAATTTCAGATTTAGTTTGAGCTTGAAATAAAATAGGAAACAGTAAAAGAAAGGCATGAAGTATTATTTTTCTCATTAAAATAAAATTTATTCAAATGTATTATTTTTTGCTTTCAATGCAATAATTTAGCAAAATATAAATCTATATTGTGAAAAAAATACTGCTACTTTCCGATACACACAGCCATATTGACGATACGATTTTGAAGTATGTCAACCAAGCCGATGAGGTTTGGCATGCTGGCGATATTGGCAACTTGGTAGTTACCGATACCATCAAAAAGTTAAAACCGCTACGAGCTGTTTATGGCAACATAGATGATGACAAAGCCAGAATTGAATTCCCGTTGAACAATCGCTTTTTCTGTGAAAATGTCGAGGTTTGGATTACCCATATCGGCGGTTATCCCGGAAAGTATAACCAAGCCATTCGTGCAGAAATTCAAAAAAAACCACCAAAACTTTTTATTTGTGGACATTCACATATTTTAAAAGTACAGTTTGATAAAAAGTTAAATTTACTCCACATGAATCCTGGTGCTGCTGGTATTTATGGTTTTCACCAAATGCGAACGATGCTTCGCTTTGAAATTGACGGTGATAAAATCCAAAATTTAGAGATTATTGAAATGGGGAAGAAGTAGTTAAAAATACTAATTGTTTAAACCTTAAATTGACAATAGTTATTATTCTGTATTTTTATTTTTTTCGTATTCTTTTTCAATATAATAATACACCGCATCAAGTTTATTATTGTTTAACATTGGAAAGCTTGTCATCAAACCAAAATTCTCAGATCTCAATTTAATAGCAATTGAGTCTCCATCTTTATACATTTGGTATGAATTTCTTGTATAACTATACAACCATTCTTTATTTCTTCGTTTTGTAATTCCTCCAAGCGGTGGCGCAGTTGCATATTCAATCATTTTTTTATCGTGACAGCTGCTACAATATTTTTCATAAATTCGTTTACCAATGTTATATTTTCCGTCAACTTGAATTGTTTTTTTTTCTTTAAATTCATTGTTAGAAATGAAGTTTTTATATAAAATGAATGAAAAAAATATTATAGCAATTATTGAAATGGAAATATAATGTTTTTTCATTTTCAGTTTTTTTAGTTATCTTAAAATCACAGTTAAATCAAAAATATATAATTATACGTATATACTTTTATTTGAGTCAATTTTTTCTGAAAAGGAACTATCTCAAAATAAAAAACCCAAACATTACGTTTGGGTTTTTTCAGCACTAAAAAACTAAGTTTATAGGTTTATCGTAATCGATCCACAGATTTTACGAGATCTTCGTCCTTTTTGATGGCTTTGTTGGCCAAAACCAAAAATACGATAGAAAAAATAGGTAAGAACATCCCAACACCTTTCTCAGAAATAGCACTTTCTCCAGATGCATTTAGTGTTCGATACACAAATAATCCTAATAAAATTAAATTCAATATCATATTCAATCTGCCCATGACAAATTGTTGTTTCCTTTTTTGATGCGAAAGAATACTCAACAACGACAATGTTGTACTCAAACCAAATAACACACTGTAAACTATTTCACTCATAAAATAGAACGAAGAACCATCAGCATTTTTCCACAACGGGAAAACAAATGGAAGTACTCCGCTAATAATCAGTGATGCTAACAAATAATAAGTCTGAACTCTAAACATATCTTGCTTTGTATTGACCACAAAAATAATTTTTCTTTTTTAAAAAATACTATTGCAAATAAAAAAATATTTGTATTATTGCATGACTAATCCGCAAGCACTTCATCCTGCGGAAGTTCCAAAAAAGATATTTCCACACAATTATTTTATTTTCTATAACGAATTTTAATACCACGTTTTATACATGTTTGATAGTTCAACGTTGAAAGCAATGAAGTTGTCTGAACTTCAGGAAATTGCAAAATTATCGGGTACAATCAAAGTAGCCGGAGCCAAAAAAGAAGCACTTATTCAACAAATTTTAGAGTTGCAAGAAAAGGCAAATACACAGGAACAACCTGCTGAAACACCAGTTGAAAAAAGCAACAAGCCCAAAAGAAATAGAATTAATGCAGCCACAACATCAAATGAAGTTGTTGAACAACCAGAATTGTTCGCTACACCAGTTGAAGAAAAAGTAGATGCTGTTGTTGAGCAAAAGCAAGAGAAAACTACCAATAATCCAAAGTTTAAAAAGAAAAACTTTGAAAAGAATACCAAAGATTTTCAAGAAAAAAAGCAACCCGAAACTGCTGAGGAAAAAATAGTTGAAGCTTCAACAGAAACTTCAGAAATGGTTGCCGAAACACCAAATAACGACAACAACAGACCAAAACAGCATAACGGGAATCAAAATCAAAATTTCAAAAACAAAAAGAACCAAAACGTTCGCGACTCCGATTATGAGTTTGATGGAATTATAGAAAGCGAAGGTGTTCTGGAAATGATGCCCGATGGTTATGGTTTCCTTCGTTCTTCCGATTATAATTACTTAGCTTCACCAGATGATATTTATTTATCTACTTCACAAATCAGATTATTTGGTTTAAAAACTGGTGATACAGTCAAAGGTGTTGTTCGTCCGCCAAAAGAAGGAGAAAAATTCTTTCCATTGGTAAAAGTATTGAAAATCAACGGTCATGATCCACAAGTAGTTCGCGATAGAGTTTCATTCGAGCATTTGACACCATTATTTCCAGAGGAAAAATTTGATTTAGCCGGAAGGCAAGCAACGGTTTCTACCAGAATTATCGATTTATTTTCACCAATAGGAAAAGGACAACGCGGAATGATTGTTGCCCAACCAAAAACGGGTAAAACCATGTTGTTGAAAGATATTGCCAATACTATTGCGGCCAATCATCCAGAGGTTTACCTTATCGTTTTACTAATTGACGAAAGACCAGAAGAAGTAACAGATATGCAACGTAGCGTTCGTGGTGAAGTAATTGCTTCAACATTTGACGAACCAGCAGACAGACACGTAAAAGTGGCGAATATCGTTCTCGAAAAAGCAAAACGCTTAGTAGAGTGTGGTCACGATGTGGTAATTTTGTTAGATTCAATAACACGTTTAGCAAGAGCTTACAATACAGTACAACCAGCATCAGGAAAAGTGCTTTCTGGTGGTGTGGATGCCAATGCGCTACAAAAACCAAAACGATTCTTTGGTGCTGCTCGTAACATAGAAAATGGTGGTTCGTTGAGTATTATTGCTACGGCATTGACTGAAACAGGTTCTAAAATGGACGAAGTTATCTTTGAAGAATTCAAAGGAACTGGTAATATGGAATTACAATTGGATAGAAAAATTGCGAACAAACGTATTTTCCCAGCTATCGATTTGACTTCGTCAAGTACACGTCGTGATGATTTACTTCTTGATGAAAAAACACTTCAAAGAATGTGGATTTTACGCAAGTTCCTAGCCGATATGAACCCTGTGGAAGCTATGGATACTATCAATGATAAAATCAAAAAGACCAGAAACAACGAAGAATTTTTGATTTCAATGAATGATTAAACATAAAGTCCCAACCGAAAGGTTGGGATTTTTTGTTTAACGCCATTTTGTCATATAGATTTTGCAAAAACATGACATTTTTTTAACTTTTCTCTATTGGCACAAAAGTTGACTAACAGAACTCGTACAACACAACGTACTATTCACTCGTAGAGGAATAATCAAAGATTAAAATTAAAAAGGAGAAAATAAAAATGGGAAAAATTATTGGTATCGACTTAGGTACAACCAACTCTTGTGTGGCAGTTATGGAAGGTGGAGAACCAGTTGTAATTGCTAATGCAGAAGGAAAAAGAACAACGCCTTCAGTAATCGCTTTTGTTGAAGGTGGCGAAATTAAAGTAGGTGATCCAGCAAAAAGACAAGCTGTGACAAATCCAACAAAAACCATAGCGTCAATCAAACGTTTTATGGGTAACAAATATTCTGAAAGTGCTAAAGAAGCTCAGAATGTTGCATACAAAGTGGTAAAAGGTGACAACGATACACCTAGAGTAGATATCGATGGCAGACTTTATACTCCACAAGAATTGTCAGCAATGACACTTCAAAAAATGAAAAAAACAGCTGAAGATTATCTTGGTCAATCGGTGACTGAAGCAGTTATAACAGTTCCAGCATATTTTAACGATGCACAACGTCAAGCTACAAAAGAAGCTGGTGAAATTGCAGGTTTAAAAGTAATGCGTATTATCAATGAGCCAACTGCTGCTGCTTTAGCTTACGGATTAGACAAATCAGGTAAAGACCAAAAAATTGCAGTTTATGACCTTGGTGGTGGAACATTTGATATATCTGTTCTTGAATTAGGAGATGGTGTTTTTGAAGTATTATCAACAAATGGTGATACACATCTTGGTGGTGACGATTTTGACCAAGTAATCATCGATTGGATGGCAAATGAATTCAACAGCGAAGAAGGTGTTGATTTGAGAAAAGATCCAATGGCATTACAACGTTTGAAAGAAGCTGCTGAAAAAGCAAAAATTGAATTGTCTTCTTCTACACAAACAGAAATCAACTTGCCTTATGTAACAGCAACAGCTTCTGGACCAAAACACTTAGTAAAAACGTTAACTCGTGCTAAGTTTGAACAATTGGCTGAAAGCTTAGTTAAACGTTCAATGGAACCAGTTGCAAAAGCGTTGAAAGATGCAGGTTTGTCAACTTCAGATATTGATGAAGTAATTTTGGTTGGAGGTTCAACTCGTATTCCAGTTATCCAAGAACAAGTTGAGAAATTTTTTGGTAAAAAACCATCAAAAGGAGTAAACCCTGATGAAGTAGTAGCGATTGGCGCTGCAATTCAAGGTGGTGTTTTAACTGGTGATGTAAAAGATGTATTGTTGCTTGATGTTACGCCATTGTCTTTAGGAATTGAAACTATGGGTAATGTGATGACTAAGTTGATTGAAGCAAATACAACTATTCCAACAAAAAAATCACAAGTATTCTCAACGGCAGCTGATAACCAGCCAAGTGTAGAAATTCATGTGTTGCAAGGAGAAAGACCAATGGCTGCAGATAATAAAACAATTGGACGTTTCCACCTTGATGGAATTCCGCCTGCACCAAGAGGTGTTCCACAAATTGAAGTTACTTTTGATATTGATGCTAATGGTATCATAAAAGTTTCTGCTACCGATAAAGGAACTGGAAAATCACATGACATTCGTATCGAAGCATCTTCAGGATTAACTCCAGAAGAAATCGAAAGAATGAAAAAAGAAGCTGAAATGAACGCTGATGCTGACAAAAAAGCAAAAGAAAAAGCAGATAAATTGAATGAAGCGGATAGCATGATTTTCCAAACAGAAAAACAGTTAACGGAATTCGGAGATAAATTATCTGAAGGAAATAAATCAAACATTCAAGCTGCTTTAGAAGATTTGAAAAAAGCTTATGAAACTAAGGATGTTGACACTATTCAACCAGCATTAGACAAAATTAATGAAGCTTGGAAAAACGCTTCAGAAGAAATGTACAAAGCTCAAGCTGAAGGACAAACACATGAAGCGCAACCACAAGCAGATGCTAGTGGCGATCAAACGCAAGATGTAGATTTTGAAGAAGTGAAGTAATCTTTTTTAAATAAAATAGTCAAAACCGAGTTAGAAATAACTCGGTTTTTTATTTTAACAAAACTCGAAAAGATATTTTTGTATCTTGGCAATCCTATTAATTAACAACTATGAAAAAATTATTTATTCTGTTTGCAGTTGCATTGACTATAACAGCAAGTTTTGCTCAAAAGAAAAAAACACCTGCAAAATCAAGTAAAACAGCCTCGGTAGCCAAAGTTGATAATCTTACGGCCGAAATTAAAGGTAAAACCTTTCAATTAACAATTTCAGACAAGGGAAAGCCAGCTGATGCGATTGTTGTAAAAGAACTAACAAATGATGTAAAACCTATCGACATGAAGCTTTCTAGTTTTATGGCAAATGGAACAAAATTGTATTTGCTTCAATGGACTGAAAAAAGCAACACAAAAACAGATTTAAAGACAGAAGATATCACTATGATGTATTCTGTGATTTATGAAATAACTACAAAAAAACAAGTTTTTTCAAATTATCAAAAGACAACTAATATCGTTGAAAAAGTATTTTTAGACCGAAATAAAACAGCTTCTGAAACACAAGAAAAAGTGAGAAAAGAAGGATTTGAATTTGTTTTAAATCCCGATGGTTCAGTAACTCAAAAAAGTAAAAATCAAGAGAATAAATGGTTATATGATGTAGCAAAGCAAGAATATGTTGAAGCTAAAAAGAAGAAATAAAAAAATCCCGAATTAATCGGGATTTTTTTTATTTAAAATAACACTTTTTGTATTTTAACTGCTCTATCAATTGTTTTGACTTTCACAATCAAAACTTGGTTAGTTTGCCTAATTTTTAGATGTTCTTCTAGTGAATTAAATCCTTTTTCATTTAATAACAATCTTCCGCTAAGGTCATAAATTGCGATACTATCTATTAGGTCTTTGGTTGATTTAATAATCAAGTTTGAATTACTTGAAAATACAAGAATGCTATTTTCAAAATAGTTATCATTATTAGATAAAGCACTATCATACAAAATATCAAATCTGCCAGCAAAATTTCCAACATCAGAAGTAAAAATGTATGCTGATTGCTGTAGATTATGTATTGTAGAAGTTTGATTATCTCTTAAATAGATTGGTTGAGACGTGAATATTCCTTCTTTTTCAGTTAGTGTAACAGAATAGGTGTCAGCAATTGTAGTTTTAAAATTTAATGGAATAATATCTCCAGTATCAAAAGTTGGTCTTGCTTGGATAATTAACTCTTTATTATCAATTATTGATGTTAAAGCTATTGGGCTATCATTCAAGTATAATCCGTCTTTTCCGTCGTCATAACCTAATGTAGCATCGTCAACATAAGCAATCAATTTTTTACCAAAACTCTTATCTGCAACATTTTTCAATTCCAGCCAATACCTATCAATAGAAGCAGTTCTGAAAAATTGATTTACATTTTCACTTGATCTGATTGAATTAGTGAAGTTAACAGTTGTGGCTCCAGCTTTTGCCTTAACCAAGAAACCTTGTCCAACTGATATCAAATTCTCATCTGTGTAGTTATGGCTATTATTAATTGTACAACCTACTGTCGTACAGGTTGAGTATGATACAGGATTATTATCATCGTTTAATTTTCTCCAAAACCACAATGTACCTTCTATATTACTAGAGTTTGAAGTAATAAAATTATCAAGGTTTATTGATGAAGGATATGGATTTCCAGTTGCATTAAATCGAACAGTATCTGAACCGCCATCAACTAACGCAAATGAGATGTTTCCATTATTTGGAACTCCTGTAAAAACACCGTTATAAATAGTTGGTGTTATAGAAGGAAAATTATTTGGAACTCTAATCAAGTAACCTTTTCCTGTAGCGAAATTTGTAGAAGCAGGAGAACCAATTACATCATACAAATTAGTATTTGTGTTATAAGTATAAAAACGGTTAGTAAGCGTAGCTGGAGAAAAATTTAATAAATTTTGTCCAACAACTGGAGAAGACCAAAGTGTGTAATCTAATCTTCTGAGAGGTGTAGAATTTCTTTTTACGGTTATGTTTCCTGAGTTAGAAACGTTTTGTTGTTGAATTAAATTAGAATTATTTTCAAAAGTCAACGAACCACCATTTACACTAACACTTCCAATTAATGACATATCATGACCAGAATTTATAACCACATTACCTGTGTTAACAGTACAAATACAGCCATTAATATCTCCAGAAGAAGTGTAGTCGCCGTTAAATATCAAATTAGTAGTTCCCGATGGAGTAACATCCCAATTTGATCCATTCCAAGTTGAATTTCCTCCGATAGATATTGTCACCACATTTGAAGTAGCCGAAGCACAAACACCGCTAGTAACAACAGTTCTGTAATATCTGGTAGCAGTTAGTGTTCCAATAGTTGTACCAGCAAGTGTAGCTGAATTAGCACCCGAAATATTTGTGAAAGTTACATTATCCGTGGAAGATTGCCATTGAATTGTACCAGTACTTCCGGTCAGAGTTAAGTTAGCAGGAGTTGTACCCGAACAAATAGTTTGGCTAGTAGAAGCTGTTCCCGCAACCGAAGTAGGATTAACAGTTATCGTCACCACATTTGAAGTAGCCGAAGCACAAACACCACTAGTAACAACAGCTCTGTAATATCTGGTAGCAGTTAGTGTTCCTATAGTTGTACCGGTAAGCGTAGCTGAATTAGCACCCGAAATATTAGTAAAAGTTACATTATCCGTTGAAGATTGCCATTGAATTGTGCCAGTACTTCCAGTCAACGTTAAGTTAGCAGGAGTTGAACCTAAACAAATAGTTTGGTTAGCAGAAGCTGTTCCCGCAACCGAAGTAGGATTAATGGTTATTGTCACCACATTTGAAGTAGCCGAAGCACAAACACCGCTAGTAACAACAGCTCTGTAATATCTGGTAGCAGTAAGTGTTCCAATAGTTGTACCAGCAAGTGTAGCTGAATTAGCACCCGAAATATTTGTAAAAGTTACATTATTTGTTGAAGATTGCCATTGAATTGTTCCAGTACTTCCAGTCAAAGTTATGTTAGCAGGAGTTGAACCCGAACAAATGGTTTGGTTAGCAGAAGCTGTTCCCGCAACTGAAGTAGGATTAACAGTTATTGTCACCACATTTGAAGTAGCTGTAGAACAACCTCCAGTAATAAAAGCTCTGTAATATCTAGTTGCAGTGAGTGCTCCAATAGTTGTACCAGTAAGCGTAGCAGAAGTTGCACCCGAAATATTTGTGAAAGTTACGTTATCTGTTGAAGATTGCCATTGAATTGTACCAGTATTGCCTGTCAACGTTAAGTTAGCAGGAGTTGTGCCCGAACAAATAGTTTGGTTAGAAGATGCAGTTCCCGCAACAGCTAAAGTACTAACGGTTACAGCCAAAGTTCTATTGGCACTTGTACCACAACCATTACTTGCATTCACTGTAATATTTCCATTCTGGCCTGTAGTACCAGTAGTTACTGTAATACTTGTTGTTCCGTTACCACTAGTTATACTCCAACCAGTTGGAACTGACCAAGTATAATTGTTTGCATTATTAACTGCTGCAATACTATATATTTGCCCAGTTAATGAAGGACATTGAGTAACAGTTCCAGAAATTGTTCCAGGAGTTGCAGGCGTTCCTGGACTTGTAGTTACAGTTACAACATTGCTATTATAAGTACAACCACCAGCATTTCCAGCGGATGCAGTTACAATTCTTCTATAATATCTTATGATATTGGTTGTCGTTGTTGTTTGAGTTGGAGGAGTATAATCTTCAGAAGTTGCACCCGAAATATTTGTAAAAGTTACATTGTCAGTTGAAGATTGCCATTGAAATGTGATACTTGGGTTTGCTGTTCCACCATTATAAGTATAAGCATTTCCATCTAAAGCACCTGGAGAAACTCCAGAACATACATTTATAGTTGTTTGTGAAATGGTGTTTGGATTACTTGTGAATGGCGCTAGACTAAAATTTGCAGTGTTTTGACCTCCATTTTCATAAAAATCAAAAATAATATCACTATTACCGTTCAGATACAACAATACATTTCCATATCCTGTTGGTGGCTGTTCTTTCCATTCATCAAAAACTTTTACGCCATCAACATAAACTCTAATTCCATCATCACCATTAAAAGTTGCTAGATAGCAGCCTACTTTAGTAGAACGCATTCTATATCTTACAGCATATTGTTCGGTATAAATATTTGTAGCATTAGTACCGTTTGAATAAACTTGAAAACAGTTATAATCTCCACCAAATCCCTCAGAAATAGTTTCAGAATTTACATTATAGTAACCAACATAGTTAGCGCTAGTAAACGGATTTGTGGCCGAAGGAGTAGAAGGAGATGTTCCACCTGGAGGTGCAGTACCAGTCCAATTGTAAACATGTCCAACCCATTGATCGGTTCCAAATGCTGTTTGAGAATCTTGTGTGTTACCTACAGAGTTCAAAGTAAGTGTCATTGTTCCACCTGTAGCATTATCGTTAGCACATGAACCTCTTGATAATAATATTTTAATCTGTCCAGTTAAGGAAGCAGTCCAAGTAAAAGATGTTCCACTAGTTCCAGAAGAAAATGCTGCAGGAGAAACATTTGCATTGGTTGAAGCATTTAGAATAGTTAAATTTTCTGCACGACCACCATTAAAAACATTTCCAATAGAAAACGTATAATTAAATCCCTTTACAACATTTACAACAACATATTGACCAGATCTAACTGTAGCTGTGGTGATAGTGTTTGAGTTGTCAATGCAAAAGGTGTAGGTTGAACCCGCTTGGGTTAAAGGTGTACCAGTGTATGCACATTGAGAAAAGATTAAATTTGATTTTAGGGCAAAAAATAAAACAAACCAAAGTACTTTTTTCATGAATTTAATTTTTTTTGGCAAAAATATTGAAACACACGATACCTATAGTTGTAGTATTTAGTAAGTTATTAGCAATTATCTTCTGTAAAATGTTAATAAAAGTTTTTTGAAAAACACAAAGGATTTATAAAGTTTTTATCGAAATAAATTTCCAAAGGAATGAAAAACTCTACCAAAGAAAGAGCGTTTTTTTATATAAACTACTTCTCCCAAAAGCGCTTCAGTTAGTTTTAGTTTGATTTCTAAGTTCTTGTTATTGGTGACTGTTGTTTCATTGCTTTCATAACCTACATAGCTTGAAACTAGCACATCTCCAACATTAACTTTTATTTTATATTTTCCATCAAAATCACTTCGAGTTGATATATTTTTTCCTTTAACACTAATGTTTGCACCAGGCAATGGACCAGTTTCATCAGTTACGATTCCCGAAATTTCAAATTCCTTTTGCACAGGAAGTGTTTTTCCAATGATAACATTTCTATCTGTTTGTTCAGTTTTGATTTCTCCTTGCGCAATTGCATCATGACTACCCAAACCAATAAAACTAATTAATGCAGATGTAGTAGTTAGCCATAAAGAACTCTTCTTTTGTGGTTTGATTAAATCACGATTGAGTTGGGAATTCAAAAACCGACCACATAAATTTTGGTTTTGATTGAATGTATTTATAATTTCTTTATCAGTTGATGAAGTGAAATCAAATACGTTCTTTTGACATCTTTCACAAAATCTTCCTTTTTCTACCAAACTCATATTTTGCCAGTTTTCGTGGCATGGTTCAGGAATGCTGATGTGTAGTTTGTTTTTGCTCATAACATTTGCTTTTTAATATGTATGAGCATTAATTTTTGAAAAAGGTTGGAAACTGATAAAAAAAATTATTCAGTAACTTTTATCTCAAAGGTTTTATTCCAGTTTTTTCCAGTAACAAAAATGGTTTTTGTTTTTTTGTTGTATGCTATTCCATTCAAGACTTCGGCTTCTGGGTTGGTAACTTTTGCTCTAAGGCTTGTCAAATCTAATACTGCTTCTACTGTTCCGTCAGTTGGGTTTATTATAGCTATAGCATCTTTTTGCCAAATATTTCCAAAAATTTTTCCTTCAATCCATTCTAACTCGTTGACACTTTTTATTTTACTGTCATTAGTGTAAACGTTGATAAAATCAACTAATTTTTGATTGCTAGGATCCATTTTCCAAATTTTTTCTGTACCATCAGAGTGATAAATATTTTTTCCATCATTTGTCATTCCCCAACCTTCAATTTTTTTGTCATAAGTAAACGATTTTATCTTTTTCATTGTTTTGGCATCGTAGATAAATCCTGTGGTATTTTGCCATGTAAGTTGGTATATTTTATCATTTAACACAGTAATTCCTTCTCCAAAATATTGTCCATCTAAGTCCACTTTTTTTATGGTTTTTCCTGTTTTGTAATCAACTTTAGCAATATATGATTTCCCGTTTTGACCAGTGCTTTCCATCAAGGTGTCATTGTAAAATTCATATCCTTCAGTAAAGGCATTTACATCATGGTCGTAAGTATTTATGATAGTAAACTTCATCAATTTTGGAGCACTATTTGCCACCATTTCAATTCGAGTTGAAGTAGAAACAGTATCATTTTCAAAATATACCAATGCCTTTAGATAATGATAGCCAAGTTTTTTCCCCATTAAATCAAAAGAAGAAGTATTGCCTTCTTTCACTGAATAGATTTTTGCTCCATCAGCAAAGAAAACAATGCTATCGATTTTTTTATTGTTAGTATTCAATAATTCTAAACTAACTTTATCATTTGATGTATATTTTGATTTTAAATTAGTTTCGTTAAAACTAAAGTATTTTTCTTTTTCGCTTTGAGAGTCTTTACACGCAATAGCTAAAGCTGCTAATAAAATGGTAATGAATATGTTATGCTTTTTCATTTTTAATTCTAAAAATTTGAGACACAAATATATTTAGAAACGTCTTAATTTCTTGCAAAAAAATAAAAAGATTGTATCTTTGCAACGGCAAGTCCTACACGACCAGCTCCTGCAGAATCCTCCAGGATGGGAACATAGCAAAGGTATGCGGTTGTAGCGGTGCGATGTAGGTCGCTTGCCGTTTTTTGTAATCTTCCTTTTTATGGAAGATTTTTTTTTGGTCAAATGTTTCCATTGTTTTTATCTTTATAGAAAATATGTCAAGAAATATTAGCCTTGTAATCTGTGATTATTTAATTCAATTTGGTCAAAATATAGAAGATGAGTAAAGTAGTATTCATAACAGGAGCATCATCTGGAATAGGAAAAGCTATTGGAGAATTTTTATTTCAAAAAGGATATACAGTATTTGGAACAAGTAGAAATCCAGAAAAAATCAACAATTCATTATTTCCTTTAGTAGCACTTGATGTAAGAGATAATCAAACCATAAAAAAAGCTATCGATGAGGTTTTAGCAAAATCGGGTAGGATAGATGTCCTTATTAATAATGCTGGAGTTGGAATTACTGGACCAATTGAAGAAATTCCATCAGAGGAAATAAAGAACAATTTTGAGACTAATTTTTTTGGACCTATCGAAGTAATCAAAGCTGTTCTACCACAAATGCGTCAAAAAAAATCAGGTTTGATTATAAACATTACTTCTATCGCTGGTTATATGGGTTTGCCTTACAGAGGAGTTTATTCAGCTTCAAAAGGTGCTTTGGAAATAATTACAGAAAGCATCAGCATGGAGGTGAAACCTTTTGGAGTAAATATTGTAAATGTAGCGCCAGGCGATTTTGCAACAAATATTGCAGCAGGAAGATATCATGCTCCTGTAATTGAAGGTTCTGCCTATGAAACCACTTATGGAAATACATTGAAACAAATGAATGAACATGTAGATAGTGGTAGTAATCCAAATATAATGGCGCATGCTATTTATGAAATTATCAATAATAAAAGTCCAAAGATTCATTATAAAATTGGGGCATTTATGCAAAAATTTTCAATTGTTCTAAAGAGAATTCTTCCTGATAGAGTTTATGAAAAAATGCTGATGAATCATTACAAACTAAAGTAATTAGTTAATACTAACAAGTAATTAACCAATAATTAGATTTGAATTTATAATTTTGCACTTCAAATATTAAAAACACAACTCACATTATATTATGAAATTTTTTATTGACACTGCCAATCTAAACGAAATCAAAGAAGCTCAATCACTTGGAGTACTTGATGGCGTTACAACAAATCCTTCGTTGATGGCAAAAGAAGGAATTACTGGAAAAAACAACATTCTAAAGCACTATGTTGACATTTGCAATATTGTTGATGGTGATGTAAGTGCTGAAGTTATTGCAACTGATTTCGACGGAATGATTAAAGAAGGAGAAGAACTTGCAGAATTGCATGAGCAAATTGTTGTAAAACTTCCGATGACCAAAGAAGGTGTAAAAGCTTGTAAATATTTTTCTGATAAAGGAATAAGAACCAATGTTACTCTAGTTTTTTCTGCGGGTCAAGCTTTACTTGCTGCAAAAGCTGGAGCAACATATGTATCTCCATTTTTAGGAAGATTGGATGACGTATCTACTGATGGATTAAACTTAATACAAGAAATTAGAGATATTTATGATAATTATGGTTTTGAAACACAAATTCTAGCGGCTTCAGTTCGCCACACTATGCATGTGGTTAATTGTGCGAAAATTGGAGCAGACGTAATGACTGGACCATTATCTTCTATCCTAGGTTTATTGAAGCATCCGTTGACCGATATTGGTTTAGCTCAATTCTTAGCGGATTATGCTAAAGGAAACAAATAATAAAAAAGGCTTTCATGTGAATGAAAGCCTTTTTTTTAATTCTTTAAATTTTCTTCAAACTTTGTATCAAAAATATTTGTAAAAGCATTTTTGATTTTTCCTTTTTGATCCAGAATTATAGTTCTGTGAATTTTATTGATTGCCCATTTTTCTTTGATGTCTTTAAAATCATCACACCTCAATTCTATAATACCTGGTAGATTGTAAGTTTTTAATATTTTCTTCCATTCACTCTGTGTATCGTTGAGATTAACAGCAACAAATTGGTAATCTGGATATTGTTTTTTGAATTCAATAATTTTTTTATGTACCGCTTCAAAGTGAGAATAAGCTCTAGCTGTCCAGAAAAAAATCACAGTTTTCTTATTGGCAAAACTATTTGATGATACTTTTTCATCATTTTGATTAAGAAGAATTACTTCTGGTAGATTGCCACCAACTTTCATTTGCTGAATAGCGTTACTTATTTTGTTGATTTCATTTTTACTACTCTTATCGGTTGAGTATTTGTGATAAGTGTCTAAAAATGTCTTATTGTTAATCATGTTTTGATCTTCCAGTAGATAACCAAAAGCAATGTTATTCAGGATGATGTTTTTTAACTTCTCGTTTTTGATAAGTGTATCTGCAATATTTAGCTTATTGATATTTGTTTTCAACGCAATATCTGCCTCTGAAAAATGGTTGTGATAATTAATGCTTCCCATATTGTTCAGCATATTGTGTAAATACATTACAAAAGGAGCAAAGCTTGAAAGATTTTCATTGTTGTAATCAATATTTTTTCTGAAATCATAATAACCATTCGGAATCACTTCATAAACATCTTTTCCAGTTCTTATTTTGTGAATGGTTGGGTAGAGTTCTTTTTTTGAATAATAATGAAAATCCATGGCTGCTTTTGCATATTGATCAAAGTCATCATCCCACTGAATTTCTTGTTTTTTCTTCTCAAAATATTTCTGAGTTACTTGATAAGAGGAATCTATGTTTTTATTGAATTTATTAATGTCATATTCAAAGACTTCAAACATTTTGTTTTTGTCTTTTTCGTTTTTTAAATACAAATCCATCAAGAAGTTATTTTTCAAATCACCTCTACCACAGTACATAAGTGAGTTGTCAAAATCATTAGAATTCACACGAACCATTATACTGTCGTTCTTGTCAAAATACACATATTGATATTCTGGTTCATGTTTAAAAGAATACATGCCAGGAACTAAAGAATCAAATTTTATAAAAAAACGATTGTTTTTGTCTAGCTTGATGGTATCAATGACATTATCGTCTTTGCAGAAAAGAACAATGCGACTGTTTGGATTAACTATTTCTCCACCAAAATACGCCACATACTCGCCATCGCCATTTTGTTTTTTACAACCAAAAATTGTAATCGACAAACAAGTGTAAAATATAAATTTAATGAAATTTGGGTACTGCATGTAATTCAAACTAGAAGACAAATTTATATACACATTTTAAAAATCTCTGTTAATCATTAGTTAAATATAGATTTAATTAAATTTTAAGCCGTCAAATATAATTTTTTTAATGAATTTTGTGAATTATTTACAACTTTTATCAAAAAAAACATGAAATACTACTTATTTATTTTTTTATCTGTTTTCTGTTCTTTAAGTAGTGTTTCTCAAAATGCTGATATTCAAAATATTCAAAAAGATTTTGTTAACTGGAATAATTATCAAAAAAGTCAAATTTTCCTTTCTTTAGATTTTTTGCCTCTCGATGAAAATTCTAATGTTATCTCAAAAGAAAAGTTTTTAATGATTTTGACTGAAGGAAATTTTATTCCTGTTAAAGTTGATGATAATAAGCATCAAGTTAAATATCAATTAGATAAAATATTACCAACGTCTGACACTAGTATCAAAGCGACTATTGCACAAATAGCTTTTGATGAACTACACAATTACAAAATGGAAGGAAAAATTTTCCCTGACTTTAAGTTTGCTGACCTTAATGGAAATTTAATTTCTAATGAAACATTCAAAGGAAAGATTACCGTTATAAAATGTTGGTATATTCACTGCACATTTTGCATCAAGGAATTTCCACAAGTAAATCAACTGGCAAAGAAATATATCGACAGAAATGATATTCAGTTTATTAGCTTGGCAGAGGATTCGCCAGAACAATTGAATTCTTTCCTAAGAAAGAAGCCATTGCTGTATAGCGTTGTTCCAAATATGAAAACCTATATGAATGAAGTGTTGACATTAAATGCGTTTCCAACCCATTTTATCCTTGACAAAAATGGCACAATTTTAAAGGTACTTTCTAATTATGAAAGTCTAGAATTAGCGCTCGACAAAATCATGAAAGATTTATAGATTAAAAGAGTTTCGGCTATAAATTATTGGAGCGAATTCACTACTTTTGCACCAAATTTTTTAAGATAAAAACATGCTTACAGTTAGTAATTTATCTGTGCAATTTGGTAAAAGAATACTCTTTGATGAGGTGAATACAACTTTTACACAAGGAAATTGTTATGGAGTAATAGGTGCAAATGGTGCCGGAAAATCTACTTTTCTAAAAATATTAGCAGGCGATATTGACCCAACTTCAGGAAGAGTAATTCTTGAACCAGGTAAAAGAATGTCTGTTTTAAACCAAAATCATAATATGTTTGACGATCATACTGTTTTAGAAACAGTATTGATGGGTAATAAAGTACTTTTTGCTGTCAAAGCAGAAATGGACGCGCTTTATGCAGACTATGACGATAAAAATGCTGATAGAATAGGCGAGTTGCAAGTGCAATTTGAAGAAATGAATGGTTGGAATGCTGATTCTGATGCTGCTGCTTTACTATCAAACTTGGGGATTTCTCCAGATTTTCATTATACTTTGATGAGCGAAATGGAAGGGAAAATGAAAGTTCGTGTCTTACTAGCACAAGCATTATTTGGAAATCCAGATGTGCTGGTAATGGATGAGCCAACAAATGATTTGGACTTTGAAACCATTTCATGGTTAGAAAATTTTCTAGCCAATTATGAAAATACAGTAATTGTAGTTTCACACGACAGACACTTCCTTGATGCAGTTTGTACTCATATTTCGGATATTGATTTTGGAAAAATTAATCATTACTCGGGTAATTACACTTTTTGGTATGAAAGTAGCCAATTAGCAGCAAAACAAAGAGCACAACAAAACAAAAAAGCAGAAGAGAAAAAAGCAGAGTTAGAAGAGTTTATTCGTCGTTTTAGTGCAAACGTAGCAAAGTCAAAACAAGCGACTTCGCGTAAAAAAATGATTGAAAAATTGAATCTCGAAGAGATTAAACCTTCAAGCCGAAGATATCCAGCAATAATATTTGATCAAGAAAGAGAAGCAGGAGACCAAATTTTGAATGTTCAAAATTTATCAGCATCTATTGATGGTGAAGTTTTGTTTAAAAACGTTGATTTGAATATGGCGAAAGGAGATAAAATTGTCGTTTTTTCAAAAGACTCTCGTGCAACAACTGCTTTTTATGAAATTTTGAATAACAGTAGTAAACCAGATACAGGAACGTTTGATTGGGGAATTACTACCATTCAATCCTATTTGCCAAATGATAATAGCGAGTTTTTCAAAAGTGATTTGAATCTTGTCGATTGGTTACGTCAATGGGCAAAGACAGAGGAAGAGCGCGATGAAGTTTATGTTAGAGGATTTCTTGGAAAAATGATATTTTCTGGAGAAGAAGCATTGAAAAAATGTAATGTACTTTCTGGTGGAGAAAAAGTTCGCTGTATGATATCAAGAATGATGATGCTTCGTGCCAATGTTTTAATGCTTGATGAACCTACAAATCATCTTGACCTAGAATCGATTACAGCTTTCAATAATTCGTTGAAAAATTTTAAAGGTTCTGTTCTTTTTACAACTCATGACCATGAATTTGCACAAACAGTAGCCAATAGAGTTTTAGAGCTTACACCTAATGGATGTATTGATAGATACATGACATTTGATGATTATCTTGATGACGAGAAAATACAAGAACTAAGAAAAAAAATGTATTCATAAATAATTGACCGTTTCTATTTGGAAACGGTTTTTTTTATGTTTTTTTCTTTTATAGCGTTTTTAATTTTAAATTTGTCCAAACAACACAACAACATGAGTCAAAAAATATTGCTTACTTCTTCAGAAGTCAATATCATTCTTCATCGATTGGCTTGTCAATTAATTGAAAAACATCTCGATTTTACCAATACAGTTTTGATTGGTATTCAGCCAAGAGGAATATTTTTGGCAGATAGAATAGCATCAATACTTACCAATGAATACAATGTTAAGCATATTGATTTAGGCTATTTAGACATTACTTTCTTTAGAGATGATTTTAGAAAAAAGGACAAACCACTAGAGGCAAATCAAACAAAAATAGATTTTCTTGTTGAGGATAAAAAAGTCGTTTTTATTGATGATGTACTTTATACCGGACGAAGCATTAATGCTGCGCTAACAGCTCTTCAATCTTTTGGAAGACCTTCAGAAGTTGAACTTTTAGTCTTGATAGATAGAAGGTTTAGTCGTCATCTGCCTATTCAACCAGACTATAGAGGAAGACAAGTAGATGCTATCAATGAAGAAAAAGTCAAGGTGTATTGGAATGAAAAAAATGGAGAAGACGCGGTTTATTTAACAGACAACTCATAACAACACAACAATTATAAAAATGTCTCAACTTTCAGTTAACCATTTATTAGGAATAAAATACTTGAATAAAAATGATATCGATTTGATATTTGAAACGGCAGATCATTTTAAAGAAGTTATTAATAGACCAATAAAAAAAGTTCCTTCACTTCGCGATATTACCATTGCAAATATTTTTTTTGAAAACAGTACACGAACAAAGCTTTCGTTTGAATTAGCCCAAAAAAGACTTTCAGCCGATGTTATTAGTTTTTCGGCGGCACAATCATCTGTTAAAAAAGGTGAAACATTAATTGATACTGTAAACAATATACTTTCTATGAAAGTAAATATGGTTGTCATGCGTCATGCTAATCCTGGAGCTGCATACTTTTTGTCAAAAAATGTTAAAGCAAGTATTATCAATGCAGGCGATGGCGCTCATGAACATCCAACACAAGCATTGCTTGACAGCTATTCTATAAGAGAAAAACTTGGTGATGTAGGAGGAAAAAAAGTTGTTATTGTTGGAGATATTCTTCACTCAAGAGTTGCTTTGTCCAATATTTATGCCTTGCAAATGCTTGGAGCAGAAGTTAAAGTTTGTGGGCCAAAAACTCTTATCCCAAAATATATTGAAAGTTTGGGTGTAAAAGTTGAACCAAATCTTAGAAAAGCACTCGAATGGTGCGATGTAGCAAACATGCTGCGTGTTCAAAATGAAAGAATGGACGTTAATTATTTCCCATCAACTCGTGAATATGCTATGCAATATGGATTGGATAAAAAACTTTTAGATTCTTTGAATAAAGAAATCCTAATCATGCATCCTGGTCCAATCAATAGAGGTGTTGAAATAACTTCGGATGTTGCAGACTCGAGTAGTTCTATTATTCTCAATCAAGTTGAAAATGGAGTTGCTATACGAATGGCTGTGATTTATCTTTTGGCTTCAAAAATTCAATAAAAAAAACCTCGAAATTTTCGAGGTTTTTTTATAATTATTCAGCAGCAGAAATGTTTCTTAGTTGTTTCAACTTTTCTTTCCAAGTTGCTAATTCTTCTTTGTGGCGTTCAATGTTTTTCATAACTTCTTTCACCATTGGATTATCAGATTTTGCATTGGCAAAAAACTGAATATTATTTTCCAATTGAAATATTTCACTTTGAACTTCATCAATTTTTCTAATGATAAACACTTTTTCGTTGTCTATTTTTCTAACATCAGAATGAGCTAAGCTATCAAGTTTTGTAGCATATCTAGCCATTTCGCTATCTTTTTTGCTAGCACTTAGTTTTTCGAACAACACATCAAGTATTTTATTGAACTTACCTTCGATATGTCTTTTTTGGAAAGGAACTTTACCAAAAGATTTCCAATTTTCGATATGTGCTTTTATAGCATCTAAATCTGTTTTGTGGTCACCTGTTAATTCAAAAGAACGTAGCGTTTCAAGATAATTTTTCTTGTTTTCAAAAGCTTCAACTTCTTCTGAACTCATGGCGTTTCTTTGCTCTTTTACTTTGTCAAAATATTCATTGCAAGCAGCTCTAAATTCTTCCCAAAGCTTATCAGAGAATTTTCTTGGAACGTGACCAATGCTTTTCCATTCCTCTTGAATTTGCTTCATTATAGGTGTAGTAGCATTGAAATCTTCGCTGTTTTTCAACTCTTGTGCTTTTGCTACTAAAGCTTGTTTTTTTGATAAATTATCTGTTTGGTCTTTTTTAATTTCTTTGTAAAAACTATTTTTTAAAGCATTAAAACTTCTAACAGCATTTTTAAATTCTGTCCAAGTATTTTCATTTACTTCAGAAGGTACTTTGCCAGTGCTAAAGAATTCGTTTCTCAAAGCTTCAACTTTTTCAATTTGTCCACTCCAAGCACTATGCGAATTCATTTTTTGAGTTGCTAACTCTTCTATTTTAGAAATAATTTCCTTTTTCTTAGCTAGGTTGTTATTTTCAATTTCCTTGAATTTTTCTTGAAGACCTTCGCGTTTATCATGCATTTGTTTAGTCAAATCGCTAAACTTTGTCCATATTTCTTCACGATGTTCTTTTGAAACAGGTCCAATGTCTTCTTTCCAAATGCGATGTAAATTTTGTAATTCACGAAATGCTTTTGAAATATCTTCTTCATTCAAAAGTTCTTCTGCTCGAGCTATTATTTTTTGTTTCTGTTCTAAATTATTTTTAAAATCTAAATCACGAATTTCTCTGTCAAGGTGAAGAATATCATAAAAATTTTCAAGATGAAAATGATAATTATTCCAAACGTGGTTGTATTTGTCTTTTGGGATTGGGCCAGCTACTTTCCAACTATCTCTAATGTCATTGAATTTCTTCAAAGTTGTGGAAATGCTATCTTGACTGTGAATTAAATTTTTTAACTCTTCAACAATTTCTAGACGCTTATTCAAATTACTTTTTAAAGAGTCTTGAAGGTGCTTGAAATGATTGTTTTTCTTATCTCTATAGCTAGAATATAATTGGTCAAATTTGTTTTTTAAAGGCGAATGATAATGGAAATCTTGAGTGCTATCTGGGTTTTCATTCAGAAATTCTTCTTTCTTTTCATCAATAAAATGGTAATATTTTGATAAAAAAGCTTTTTTGATTTCTTCAACATGGTCTTTTATAGACATCACTTTCTCAGAAGAAACTAGCGTTTCTAATTCTTCTACAAGTCTTTCCATTGACAATGTTTCATAATCAAGCATCGGAATATCATGACGTTCTTTTATCGTTTCGTCTTCACTTTCTTCAGCGTTGTAATCATGAATTGCGTCAACAACTGATTGATTGTTGTCATTGTTTAGTTCAAGAGAGTCATCAGCAACTTGCTCATCTGTCAATTCTACAATTGTTTCATTTTCAGTAACATTACTTTCAACAACATCGTTTTCAGTGATATTTTCAATTACTTCTGTACTTTCCGCTTGAACTAACTCAGAATTTTCGTTTGTCAAGTTTCCATCTGCATCTTGCAGGTTATCATTCTTTTCTTCTAACATCTCTAAAATGTATTAAAGGTTACACGTTATAATATGGGCGAAATATACTAAAACTACTAGAAAACATCAAGTAAAATCTATCTTTTCTATGTTTATGAATATTTGAAGTATAAAAAAACTCCGAAATATTTCGGAGTTTTAAATTAGTTTACAGTTATTTTTTTAACAGTTGTTTGATTTTCAGTGCTAAACCTTATAAAGTAAAATCCTTTAGGTAATGAAGTTAAATTATAATTAGAATTTATCTTCTCAGGGTTTTTAAATTCTTTAATGACTTGACCATTGACAGATATAATATCAATTTCGTTGAGGTTTTCTTCTGTAGAGATAGTAATATTTCCATCAAAAGAAGGATTAGGAAATACTGATATTTTTGAAGCAAAATCAAATGTTGGTGCTGATAAGAAAATAGTAGGCCATCTGTTTTGAGCAATTGGTCCGCCCCAAATTACAGTTGCCAAATATGGATTGTCGATAAAAGGATTTCTGTTTCCTTGTCCATAAGTGTTGGATGCGTTTCCAAGATAGGTGTTTCTGTTGTCTTCATGTTGAGAAACAGGATCTTCAGCATTCCATTGTAATAATATTTCAGGAACATTTGAATCTGTTGATATAGTTGTTCCATTCACATCATAAATAGGCAAACATTGTGTTCCATATCTTAAATACATGTAAAGTATGATTCTTGCCACATCTCCTTTCCATTCGTCGCCAGGATACCAATATTGACCTACTGTTCCAGAATTTCCAGAACCAGCCGTATATAGTCTATTTCCTCTAGAGCCATTTCTAGATACATCACAAGCTCTTAGCATTTGAGCATCAGCTCCTGGACCTGCTTGTCCTAAATCTGGATTGCCAAGTGCTTGAGCAAAAATATGTTCTCTATTCCATTGTCCGTTACTTCCACCATTGTTGGTTTTTGATCTAGTTCTGTCGTTAGTTGCATCGGCATCAGTTCCGTTTTCCCAACCATAAACAAGCAATACATTATTTGAATTTGTTGGATCTAAATCAACAATTTTTAATGCTTCCCAAACTTGTGAATAGGAAAGTTCATGCGTATGAGTATTGGTTATTTTTGTTGCCAATGCATCTTTCAACGTCATTCCTGTTTGCGTCCAGTTGAAACCATTATAATATGGAGAAGCTGGCGCACCATTTTGGGCTTGTGAAATAATTGATAATAGAACAATTATTAATGTGGAAATTCTTTTCATTATGATTTGTTTTTTTCAAGTAGAGCCATATAAAACCCATCGAAACCAGTGTTTTGCGACAAGATTTTATGATCTTCTACAAAGGTAAAGTTTTTGCCTGCATCGGTACTTAAAAAATGCTTAATTTGTTCTTGGTTTTCTGATGGAAGTACAGAACAAGTAGCATAAACTAATTTTCCTCCAGGTTTAACGATTTTTGAGTAATTTTCTAATACTTCTCTTTGCGTTTTTTTGATATTTTCAATAAATTCTGGTTGCAATTTCCATTTGCTATCAGGATTTCTTTTTAATACTCCAAGTCCGCTACATGGAGCATCAATGAGAACTCTATCGGCTTTTTCGTGAAGTTTTTTTATCACCTTAGTGCTGTCTATAATCCTATATTCAATATTGAAAGCACCATTTCTTTTTGCTCTAAGCTTTAATTGCTTTAGTTTACTTTCATATAAATCCATAGCAATCAATTGTCCTTTGTTTTGCATTAATGATGCAAGATGAAGCGTTTTTCCGCCAGCACCAGCACAAGTATCTACAACTCTCATTCCTGGTTTTACATCAAGAAGAGGTGCAACAAGTTGAGAAGAAGCATCTTGAACTTCAAAAAGACCTTCTTTGAAAGCGTCTGTTAGAAAAACATTTGCTCTTTCTTTTAGCACTAATGCATCTGAATAATCTTTTAGGAATTCAGTTTCTATACCAGTATCCATCAAGATAGCTCTCAATTTTTCTTTGGTAGTTTTAAGTGTATTTACTCTAAGGATAACTTGGGCTTGTTTGTTTTGTGCAGCTATTTCTTTTGTCCAAACGTCTTCGTTTAACTCATGAACACCTAGTTCATCCATCCAGTCTGGAATAGATTCTCTGAATTTTCTAATTTTTGATAATTCATCAAATTTTCCTTTGATTTTTCTCTCAGGAGTTCCTTCAAGTTGTCTCCAATCGGGAATTGGGTAACCGCGTAAAACTGCCCAAACCGCAAAGATTCGCCAAAGTTCATCTCTATTGAAAGGTTCTTTTACGTTGGCAATTTCGGAATATAACCTTTTCCATCTGACGATTTCATAGATTGTTTCGGCTACAAACTTTCTGTCGGAACTTCCCCAACGCTTGTCTAGTTTTAACGCACGAGCAACTACTTTGTCTGCATATTCGCCTTCGTTGAATATTGCATTAAGAGAGTCGATAGTTGCATAAACTAAATTTCTATGTAATCGCATTTGAAAAAAATTAAGCGTGCAAAGATACTTCTTTTTTTCTATCCGAAAGAAATTTTAGTTGATATTAACTGCTGTGGTGAGTTTCGATTCTCTTCATTTCTATGTTTTCTGGAGCATGAAGTACTAGAGGGAATTGTTCAATTTTAACAGAACTACTATCTAGACCAAATCCTTTGGCTTCAGATAAACTGAATTTTTTCAAAACGAAATAGGTGTTCATAACAACTTTTTCGAAGAATGATAAATCACTATCGTTTGACAAATATTTTTCAGACAATACAAATTTGAAGTCACCAATAATATTGTTTTTATTTAGTGAAGCATATCTACTAGTGATATCTACTTCGCCTTTTTCAACCATGTCTTTTATCACTTGTTTAAACATTAGGTTGATTTTGGTAGGTTCTCTAAAACCAAGGTAGAAATCAATTCTGTAAATATCGTCTTTGATTATTTCAGTAACTCTGTATTCTTTTCTATAGGGTTCGCTTAAAATGTTTACGTGAACAAACCAATAAATATCTGCTCTTTTTGGTCTTTTTTGAAGGATAGAGTAGGTTACTTTTTCTTCAATTTCATCTGTTCTATTAGAGTTTGTCATGTAAACCAAATGAGTTGCATATTTTGGTATAGATAGATCCATACTCAATTCAGCCAATACTTTTTTGTATTGTTCAATTTTAACAATTTTGGTATAGTTTTTACTAATTTGTTTTGCTAAGAACCAAGTTGCCATTATTCCTATCAAAGCTGATGCTATGATTAGCGTAACAAAACCTCCATGAGTAAATTTTGTAATATTGGCAAAAAGGAAACTAAATTCTATGATGACATAAATAGATATTAATGGTATGATTAAAAAGATATTTACGCGTTTCATAATCAAGTAGAAGTTCAAAAGAATGGTTGTCATAATCATACATAGAACAATGGCTAGACCATATGCATGTTCCATATTAGACGATTCTTTGAAATAGAGTACTATACCGATACAACCCGCAAGAAGCAACCAGTTTATTGATGGGATATACAATTGACCTTTTAAATCTGTGGGGTATTTAATTTTTACTTTTGGCCAAAAATTAAGACGCATTGCTTCGTTGATAAGAGTAAATGAACCGCTAATCAATGCTTGAGAAGCAATTACCGCAGCCGAAGTAGCAATGGCAATTCCTATAGGCTGGAACCATTCAGGCATTACTAAATAGAAAGGATTTCCCGCGTTACCGCCTAATTGTTCTAGAGTTTTTCCTTCATGACCAATTAGATATGCTCCTTGCCCGAAATAATTTAGGAGTAACATTAATTTTACAAAAACCCAGCTAATTCTAATGTTTTTTCTGCCGCAATGTCCCATGTCTGAATACAATGCTTCGGCACCTGTAGTACAAAGGAAAACAGCTCCAAGAACAAAAAAGCCTTCGGGATGAATTTGTAGTAATTCATAAGCGTAGTAAGGATTTACTGCTTTGAAAACAGAAAAGTCATTCGTTATTTGTATTGCACCCAACACACCAAGCATCGTAAACCAAATGAGCATCATTGGAGCAAAAAATTTACCTACTAGTTTTGTTCCAAATTGTTGTATCGTAAAAAGAATAATTAAAATACTAATTACGATGGGTATAGTATTGATTTCTGGATTGAAAAGACGTAAACCTTCAACAGCTGATGAAACCGAAATAGGAGGTGTGATAATACCATCAGCAAGCAAAGCACTTCCGCCAATAATAGCAGGAACAATCAACCATTTTATTTTAGTACGTTTTACTAATGCATACAAAGCAAAAATTCCACCTTCGCCGTGGTTATCAGCGTTGAGTGTTATTAGTACATATTTGAGCGTTGTTTGTAGTGTTAGTGTCCAAAAAATACACGATATTCCACCTAAAACGATATCTTTTGCAATGGCATGATTATCGATAATTGCTTTCATTACATAGAGAGGTGAAGTACCAATATCTCCATAAATAATTCCTAAAGTTACTAGTAAACCTCCAATTGATAGTTTACTGTGTAAATCGTGATTATGAGCACTCATAATTAAATGTTAAAGAATGCAAATTTATTGATTTTGGATGATATAGATTTTTTTTAGGCTATTTTTTGTATAAAAAGAAAAACACCGAAGATATTCGGTGTTTTGAAATATGTGCAAGTGATTGAAAATTAAGTTCTTCTAGTATGACTTCTTGGGTTTTCATTTCTATTACTGTTACCTCTAGGCGAAGAAAAATCTCTTGTATTAGAACGGCTTGGCGTGATGTTCTCTGAACGAGAGTTTCCTCTAGGTGTTTGCTCACGAGTTGAGTTGTAGCTTCTTTGAGGCATATTTGACGAATAATTTCTAGGTCTATTTTCATTAGGTTGCGCCAGCTCATTTCCTCTTTCGTTGCTGTAACTTCTGGTGTTGTTGTCTCTTGGTTGTTCTGCTTGAGCATAGGTTCTTGGCTGATTGTTTCTAATGTTTCCATTGCTATTTCTAGGTGTATCAGCATTTGAATTCCAATCTCTTCTTGGAGCAATTGTTTTTATACGTCTGTTGTTGTCTAGTTCATGACGGTTTGCATAACCATTGTTTCTGTAACTGAAACTTCTTTTTGGGTATTGCATTTCATAGGCATTGCTTCTTCTTCCGTTGTACATTCCATAGGCAATGTGACTTCTTCTATAGTTTACATAGTTGTAATGATGATGGAAGTTGATGCACAAATCTATATGATTTCTGTAACGAAATATAGGAAATGGTCGCCAAGCTATGTAATAGGAAGGATAATAATCCCAATACCAAGACGAGCAATAAGGTCTGTAGTTACTAACCCAAAAATTTGTATAAATTACTGGTGTCGAATAATAAACAGGTTCATAGATGTAGTTGTTTCCATACATGTACACATCGCCAACTACCTGAACTTGAATTCTGTTGTTTCTATCTTTCTCTACTTCTATGGTTGCAATGTCTTGATATAAATCGCGACCAAGAACAGATTGAATGATAATTAAGTGTGTATATCCTTGAACGTTTTCTATAACTCTCAAATAATCTACCTGATTGTCATCGTTCAAATCAAGGTTAGATATTGGTGTCTTTGGGTCGTTTAGTCTTCTTTCGAAGTCTTCAAGATTTTCTGAGTCTCCAAAAATAGATGCTACAGCACGTAAATCGAGATTATCGCTGATTTCTGAATTGGTAGCTGTTACCGTAGTTCTGTCTTGCGCAGCTATATTTAGCAAACTGAAAAAAGACAGCAGTGTTGAGTAAATAAATTTTGTTTTCATATATAGATAGTATTTGTAATTAATAGACGATTTCTAGTAAATCATTATTTACGATTAACCAAAATCCAATTACTATGCCACAAACCAATTTTTAATTTAATTTTAACAATTTTATGGTATATTCGTTCAACTATTTTTATGATGTCCATGCGTTTAAAATACTTCATTAGCAGCTTTTTATTATTTACAGGAATGTTTTTTGCTCAGCAATCTGAGAAAGTTTCAATATTGAAGATTGACACTATTTTGGCAAGGAAAATGAGCGTTAGAGCAATATTGGTGGATAAAAACAAGCTTTGGTTTGCAGCCGATCAAAATGTTTTTGGGTATTACGACTGTAAAAAGAAAAAAATTACCGAAAAGAAATTGCTTTTAGATAACAGAACAATGGAATTTAGAAGCATTGCTCAAACCAAGCGTTATGTTTTTGTTGCTAATGTAGGTAGTCCAGCATGTATTTTTAGGATTGATAAAAAAACGCTTGATTACAGTGTGGTTTTCCAAGATAATCACAAAGATGCTTTTTTGGATAGTATGGTTTTTATGGATAATGATACTGGAATTGTAGTAGGAGATCCAATAGACAATTGCTTGACTATTCTAATTACAAACGATGGTGGCAAGCATTGGGAAAAAGTTCCTTGTGAAATGCTACCCAAAACCGAAAAAGGCGAAGCTGCTTTTGCGGCGAGTAATTCAAATGTGGTGGTGAAGGGAAGCAAAATTTGGATTGTTTCGGGTGGTGTAAAGTCTAGGGTTTTTTATAGTGAAAACGGAAAAGATTTTGTTGTGAACGATTTGCCAATAGTTCAAGGGCTTAGTATGACTGGTGCATTTACCGCCGATTTTTATAACGATAAGATTGGTTTTGTTGCTGGTGGCGATTATGAAAAACCAACAATGAACAAAGCCAATAAAGTACTGACTACAGATGGCGGAATGAGTTGGAAAACCGTTGCCGATGATATGGGTTTTGGCTATGCATCATGTGTTCAGTTTGTTCCAAAATCTAATGGAAGAAAAATTGTTGCGGTAGGAGCAAGCGGTGTTTTTTATTCTAGTGATAGCGGAACTAATTGGCAAAAACTTTCAGATGACACGACGCTATTTACTATCCGATTTAGTGATGAGCATACATTTTTTGCTGCTGGAAAGGATAAAATTGTAAAAATGGAAATTAGTGAGTAGTTTTATAAAACGGATTGCAAATGGAATAGTATAAATATAATGTTATGTATAGTAAATCTAATTTAGTAATGATAATATTGAGTTTTCTTATTTTAACATATTTTGTTGTCGAGTATTTTCGAATAAAGAAAGAATTTGAATTATCATTTAAAGTAGAGTGTGTAGTTAAAGATAAAAGTTGTAGTGCAGCGGCTTCAATAAAAAATTATATAAAAGTTTTTTATAAAAACAAACTATATCAAGTTGAAGTGAATGAGGAAGATTGTAATAACTATGTAATAGGAAGTAAAATATTATTAAATTACAATAAAGAAAGTAATTTATTTTTTCAAAAAAACATTGTAAGCTATTCAAAAAATAAAATTATAATTTTATTTACTTTTTTTATTTTCTTGGTTATTCCATGGAAAAAGATTATAAGAATAAAATGAAAGCGATATTAAAGTGTGTATGATAAAAAAATGGTGCAAAATATCCTGACTTTGAGTAGTTTGGTTATTTTGTTAGATTTGTTTTGACTTTGATAGTAGGCACGGATTGCAAATCCGCACTATCAGGATTACGAAATATCTGTTAGAAAAATATGAAGAAAACAATTTTAATTTATAATGCATTTACTTATATAATAAGCTTTATATTGAGTGTAGTTGGGATATTTACATCAAGTTTTAAATTAGAGACATTAGTACTTGCTGTTTTAAGTGTTTTATTTTTAATACCTCTCTATTTTATTTTTGAAAATAAGAATCTTAAAAAATCATTAACTTTTTTAGCAAGAATAAATTTAATCCAAGCATTTAGTATTGTTGTTTTTGGATTGACCTATAAGTTAATTATAGGTCCAGATTTATCTCTTTATTTAATTAACTCAGGAGATAAATTAGTTCGTTTCTCACTAAAAATTTTTAATATTTTTTCATACTTTAATTATGTTAAAAATGACGGTACTTTGGCTTTAGGAATTAATTTTATTCACTTGTTAATGTTTGTATATTTCCATTTTGAAGTAAAAAAAATAAAGGGTAATGCATCAGATTAGGAGTTTAAAAAAAAACATAATGACTAGAATAAACTCAGCTCCACAAAGTCGGGAGACATTTACTACGTCAGTTCGCTACGCTCGTGTGCGGAGCACTGTAGATACATAGAACACTTTGCGGAGCTGGGTATTGGGAATATAGAGAATGGAAAGATATAGAATCATTGGGATAATTACAGTTGCAGCATTAATAATATATTCTATTATTAGTATTGCTATTGGTCCTTCAAAAATATTATTGCGAGAGAATTTAGAAAAACAGCAATTCCAGGGAATAATACAAAAGAAAATGATTGATACTAACGACCATTTTGGAAATAAAATAATAATCAATGGACTTAAACAACCTATCCATTGGGATTTAGCTGCAGAAATAGCTGAGGGAGATTCAGTAATCAAATTAAAAGGAAAAACTTTTATTACAGTTTATAAACAAAACGGTCAGAGTTTTAAATATGACTTAGTAAATAACAAAAAGTATTATTAAATCTTTTTCAATTCGATAGCAAGGATTGCAAATCCGCGCTATCAGGATTTGTTTATAATTAAAGAAAAAAAATAACATGAATTTCAACCAACTTTTTGTTAGTGTAATATTAGCTCTATTATCATTTGTTCTTTATCGGTTTCATCTTTGGTGGTTAGATGGTAGAGATGAGAATGAAAGCTTTTCAAAGCCAGGAACAAGGCTAGGTGTTGTGAAAAATTGGACTTTTATTATTGCTACAGCTATATTTGCTATTGTTTATTTTATAAAAGCAATATTTTAAAAATCTGCTCCGTAAATGTCTCCTGACTTTGAAGTGTAATAATCCTCTTTACAAAGTTTTTAGAATTTAGTTAGTGTTCTTTAGATTAGGAGTTTTAAAAAAAACATAATGACTAGAATAAGAAAAGCGCACAACGTGCGCTTTTTTTATCTTCCTAATCTTTTGTCTCGGTATTGCTGAAGTAGTTTCCTGTTGAAGCCTTCTTCTGCTTTTTTTAGTTTGAGGATTTTAGATGCCGGTAAAACGGATTTTAAATTGGCAATGAATTTTTTCCTCAATTGGTAGAGTTCATCTTCGGTATTTTCCATTTGAGTGAGCATGGCTGTTGCCTCTTTTTCGGAAAGGTTGTCAAAGCTTTCGTCGTCAATTCGGTCAAGATATCCTTTTAGTTTTTGTTTTCTAATTTCTTGTTGTTTTTCTTCGAAAGCGTTGTAAAGTGGCCAAAACTTTGCGGACTCTTCTGGCGTTAGCGAAAGCTCGTTGGTGATGTAGGCAACTTTTATCGACTTTATTTGTTCGCGTTTTTCTCTGAACAATTTTCCGTTTTGTGCAAAGGAAAATTGCATGGTTATCAGTAGAATGATGAGTGTTGTTAGTTTGTTTTTCATGATATTAATCTGTGATATATTCTTCTAAATTAGTATTGTTGAGCAAAGTTTCTTCTAGAACTTTATCTTCAATTTTTAAATCTACTTTTAGTTTTTCGATGTCTTCTTTGTCGAGAGCGTTTACCAAATCGTCTTCGGTAATTCCTGATTGCAACGTGATATAATCTTCTACTTCTTCTTGCGACAATGATGTTGTAGCGTTATAATAATTGAACAAAGGAATAGACAATGCAAGAACCAAAACCGCTGCTACAGCATAGTAAAATACTTTTTTTCTACTGAAAATAGAGACTACTTTTGGCTCATTGTCAGCGAGCTTTGCATTGATTTCGGTGGTAAGTTTTTCAAAATATCCATCGGGAATTTTGAAGCCACTTTTTATCTTTTGTTCGTTATCTAGTTTAAAAGGTTTCATGTTTGTTTGACTTTTTTGCAACCCAAAGGTTTAATTACTGTTCATATATTCTTCTATTTTTTTCACAGCATGATGATAGGAAGCTTTCAAAGCGCCAACCGATGTGCTCAGTATTTCTGACATTTCTTCGTATTTTAATTCTTCAAAATATTTCATTTTAAAAACCAATTGCTGTTTTTCGGGCAATGCTACAATAGCTTTTTGGAGTTTGATTTGAATTTCATTTCCGTCAAAATAGTCGTCGGCTTTGATGTTATTGACTATTTTAGTCTGAAGTTCTTCGCTGGTCAAACCGTTTTTTTTTGCTTTTTGATTTATAAAAGTAATCGCTTCGTTAGTCGCAATTCTATACATCCATGAAAACAGTTTGCTATCGCCTTTAAAATCTTTCAAATGCTTGAAAACCTTGATAAAAGTGTTTTGCAAAACATCGTCTGTATCATCGTGATTGATCACTATGTTTCTGATGTGGTTGTACAAAGGTCTTTGATAGTCGTGCAACAGCTTTTGAAACGCTTTGTTTTGCGTTTTTGGGTCTAACAACTGTGCTATAAATTCCTTTTCTTCTTGCAAAGCAATTTTTATTGGTTTCTTTATCTGAAAATATAGTTATCGTTAGATTTTGGATTTATAAAAATAATCTAATCGATGTATTTAATATAATTGATTAATGTAATTTAGAGATTAGAATAAAATTAACTGAAAAGGTTTAATCAAAAAAATTATTCTGTTACTTCTTTGTTTTCTGATGGAGCAGTTGTTGCTGGTTCAACAGCAGCTTCGGGTTGCGAAACGGTATTTGAAACTACTGCTGGTTTTGGAACTGCTTTTGGAAAAACAGGAATATAAAGTTCTGTTTTCCAGTGTGAAGGCAGTTTTATGTCATCGATAGTGATACTGAAAACTTCAGAATATTTGCCTGCAAAATTGATTTTGTAATCGTTGTCAACAATATATTTTTCAGCTTTTTGCCAAGTTTCTTTCAGGTGCGAATAATCGCCTTTCAGAGTTGTTTTTATGCAAGTAAAAGCGTCCATTTTGCCAGTTTGAATATCGCTTCCTGGCATTACATTGATTTCTTTGAAAGTAGGAATACAAACAGAAAACGTTACAATTTCATCATTGGGAACGTTGTATTGATAGATAACAAATGGTTTTCCGCTAACGTTGATATTGTTTTTTTTGACAAAATAGGTCATTCGCGACAACACAACTTTAATGTTCCTAATCATGCTTTTCTTTTTGCATGAAATGGTTTGCATGAAATAATTTGTTTCTTTCCTTTGAACTAATCCGTTTACTTTGATGGCATAAGTTTTTATTTCGTGAGACAACGTTTTTTCAAGGTTGTTCAAGCTTAGCATCATGTTGTCCTCGATAACATTCTTGAATCCACCACTAAAAAATCCTTTGACTTTAGTAAGCAAACCCACTTTTCCTTTCATTCGCCAAGTAATCTTTGTTCCGCCAATGGTATCTTTGAACTTCCAAGATACTTGATTTTCAAAATCGTTGGCATACATTTTTTGACTAATGCTGTCACCTTCTTTTACAAAGATGGTTTTCATAGAACCATTATTTCCAGTACTTTTCCATGAATAGCTAGCGCCCAATCCCATCGTTTTTGAAGGATAGGTGATGAGCATATCATCGTCAGATTTTTTCCATTCGTTGAATGTTTCCCAGTTTTTATAGTCGTTGATATACTCAAATGCTGTTAGCTTAGAAATTCCTATAGTTTTGGATTGTACTATGTCATAATCGCCTTTTTGCGTAGCAATAAATACCACCGAACCCAGAAAAATGAGAACAATAAGGAGCAATAAATACAGTAGAATTCGCATAGCAATTTGTTTACAGGATTTTTATCTTTTCAAGAAAAATTTCATCAGAAATAATAAAGCTACAAATAACAAAAAAAACAGCAAAACTTTATAATTTCCTTTATAAAACTTTTGATGTAACGGTTTGTCTTGTCTGTAGGCAAAAAACATAATCACAACAAAAACAATGAAAAAGATAATGCCAAAAGTGATTTGACCAGTTGTAAACATTTTTTTAAAATTTTCAACAAATTTACTCATTTGATTCATAAACTTGTATTTTGCATTCAAATAAAAATTATCGTCATGCAAAAACAACTTAATGCTGTAAAAGAATTTCACACTGCCTTTGGATTAGGAGTAAGTCATGAAATGAAAGCCAACCTTGGTGAACAAAAAAATATGCTTCGTTTTAACCTGATGAAAGAAGAAAACGAGGAATACCTAGAAGCGGTTCAAAATAATGATATAATAGAGATTGCTGATGCGCTTGGCGACATGCTTTACATCCTTTGTGGCACAATACTCGAACACGGATTACAACACAAGATAGAAGAAGTTTTTGACGAAATACAACGAAGTAATATGAGTAAACTGGGCGAAGATGGCAAACCTATTTATCGTGAAGATGGCAAAGTGATGAAAGGACCAAATTATTTCAAACCTAGTTTTGAAGAGATATTGAGATAAAAAAAAAGACGGCTTGCCGTCTTTTTTTTTAAACCTTTACAGTCCAGCCAAAAGTATCTTCGGCGAGCTTGTATTGAATATTAATGAGTTTTTGTTTTAGTTCCAATGCTGTGGAGTTTTCTATTTTTGGCAATTCATAATAAGTGTCTTGATAAGAAAATCCAACAATCGGGTTGATTACTGCGGCTGTTCCTGCGCCAAAAATTTCTTTCAAACTTCCATCTTTTGCGGCAGCAACAAGTTCATCAACCAACACCGAACGTTCTTCTACTTTTATTCCTTCTTTTCGAGCTAAATCTACAATGCTTTTTCGGGTAACACCATCCAGAATTCTCTCGCTAACTGGAGCAGTATATAAAGTGTCGTTGATTTTGAAAAACACATTCATAGTTCCTGCTTCTTCGAGCTTGGTATGCGTAGCATCGTCTGTCCAAATGATTTGTTGAAATCCTTTTTCGTTTGCCAGTTTTTGTGGATAAAATTGAGCAGAATAATTTCCAGCAGCTTTAGCAGCACCAATTCCACCATTGGCAGCACGACTGTAGTGTTCAGCAATAATTACTTTCACTTCACCAGAATAATAAGAACGAGCAGGCGAAAGTATAATCATAAATCGATATTGAGTAGATGGTTGCGCAATAACTCCGCTACCAATTGCAATCATAAATGGTCTCAAATACAGTGTGTTACCGATGCCTTTTTTCACCCAATTGCGTTCTAAATCAAGGATTTTTTTTAAACCACCAATAAAAATTTCTTCGGGTACTTCGGGCATAGCCAATCGAACAGCAGATTTATTAAAGCGAATAAAATTCTGATCTGGTCTAAAAAGCCAAACATCATCATTGTCATCTTTGTAGGCTTTCATTCCTTCAAATATGGCTTGACCATAGTGAAAGACTTTAGCCGAAGGATCAATCAAGAAAGGTTCATAGGGTTTTATTATAGGTTTTTGCCATTTGTTGTCTTTAAAATCGCAAATGAGCATGTGGTCAGTAAAAACATTTCCAAAGGTTAAATTTTCGAAATCTACTGTGTCGATTTTTGAGCTTGTTGCTCTAATAATCTCAATTTCTTCTGTGGTATTTGTATTCATTAAAAATAAAAAATTATTCGCAGAAAAAACATACAGTTTGATATTCAAAACAATACATTATTTTCATTGAAATTAGTAGTTGTGTTTTGTTATTTGTAAAACTATGAAAAAAAATGTTCCACTCGATTGTTGATGAAAATATTTTATAAAAAATATATTTGGGAGTAGTTTTATTTGTTTATTCACAATGATTTCAATAAAAAATTACGAAATCTGTTTACAATTCTAAATCAAACAACTACCTTTGTACTACTCGAAAAATAGTTATTAAAACAATGAAAAAAATTAAATTCCTAGCTTTTGCATTTTTCATGATGCTAGCTGTTTCAACATTTGCTCAGTCGAAAAAAGTAGTTTTTAAAGCTGAAGATTATGCTTCTTTTGGAGAAAAATTCAAAGTAAAAAAAGTTTATACAAATGAGTATATGCTAAAAAAATACAAAGCTTTGAAAAAAGGAGATACCATTACTGTTCAATTTATGGCCAACATAAAAGCGGTTTGCAAGAAAAAAGGTTGTTGGATGAACCTTGATTTATCTAACAGTCAAGAAGCTTTTGTAAAATTTAAAGATTACGCATTTTTTGTTCCACTAAATGCTGATGGAAGTCCAGCAATTGTTTCTGGTAAAGCCTATGTTGATGTTGTGTCTGTTGCTGAGTTGAAGCATTATGCAAAAGATGCAGGCAAACCACAATCTGAAATTGACAAAATCACTGAGCCAGAAGTTACCTATGCATTTATGGCTGATGGTGTTTATATAAAGAAATAATACTTGATGAAAAAAATAGTTCTTCTAGCGATATTGGTTTTAGCTTTTTCTTGTAAAAAGGAAGAAAAAGAGAAAGTTGCTAACGAAAGTTGTGCCAAAGAAAAATCAACTGGAAAAAAAGGTTTTCAGATGTATGAAATGTCTGAAATGGCCGCTTTGATGGAGCAAATGTATGTGGATAATTTGCGATTGAAAGACCGTATCATAAAAGGAGATACTATTGGAAAATTTCCACAACATTTTGTAAAAATTCATAGCGCTGTAATGTCAGACGGAAAGGATAACGATGATTTTTTCAAAATTCAGGCGAAAAAATTTATTCAAGCTCAAGAATTGATTTACAAAGATCCTGTAAATGCGAAACAACATTTCAATAATGGTGTTCAAGCTTGTTTGAACTGTCATGAGCAAAAATGTGGTGGACCAATTCCAAGGATTAAAAAACTATTTATTAAATAATTTTCTTGGAAAGAGAGATTATTACAACTGCTGATGGTTCTTCGACCATTTTTATTCCTCAATGGAATGAAAGTTATCATTCCAAACATGGAGCAATACAAGAAGCATATCATGTTTTCATAAAAAACGGGTTTTCATTATTTGAAGGGAAACCCGTTTCTATTTTAGAAATCGGTTTTGGGACAGGATTGAATGCTTTTATTACTCTAATAGAAGCAAATAAATTGAATACTTCTGTTCATTATACTGGAGTTGAAGCTTTTCCTGTTTTGGAAAAAGAGTTAAACCACTTGAATTATTGTAACCAGTTTGAAAAAGAATACCAACATTATTTTACTGAAATTCACCAAACCGATTGGGAAAAAGAAAATCTGATTACTTCAAATTTTATTTTGACTAAAAATCAAATGTACTTTCAGGATATATCATTTGAAAATCAGTTTGATTTAATCTATTTCGATGCCTTTGGTTTTAGAGTTCAACCCGAACTTTGGTCAGTAGAAATTTTTAAAAAAATGTATGATGCTTTGAAAACCAACGGTGTTTTAGTTACCTATGCTTGTAGAACATCTATAAAAAATGCCATGCTCGAAGTAGGTTTTAGTGTAGAGAAACTTCCTGGAGCACCAGGAAAAAGAGAAATGCTGAGAGCAACAAAGAGATAAACTTTCGTTTATTAAAATTTTAGATTCAATTTAACTTTTCTCTAATATCAATGAGAAGATTTTTTTGCTAACTTCGAATTATTAAAAATTAAGTTATGTCAAAAACCATGCTTCTCTACACCAAACGAATTCTTTTGAGAGTTAGCTTTGATGTGCAGTTATTCTACAAAGAGTTTGAAAAAGCGAGTAAAATGCTTTTGCCTCACGAACTGAATGAATTAACGAATTGGTTAATAAAATACACTTATGATAAACCAAAACTGAGGCAATGTCCATTAAGTTTTTAATAATTTGAAGAACTCTATGAGTTCTTTTTTTATACTTATTAAATAAATTATTGTAAGATAAAAATTATTTATTTTGATTAAAAATGCATTTCATCGATAAAAAGCGCATTTAATCTACTTTTTTTTATGAAAAAATTTGTAGGTAAAACTTTTTTGAAATACTTTTACAATAAGTTCTTAAAGTAAGATAACCCCAAATCTTAAAAGCTATGCCTAGAATGATTTATGATTACACAAAATCTGTACTCGAGAGAGTAAGTTTTGATCCGATTCTTTTTGCTAAAGAATTGAAGAAGGCAATTAGGAATTTATTGCCTTATGAGTTAGAACAATTAAAAAAGTGGTTGCAATATTACACAAAAGAAAAACCCGAACTCAGGGAATGTTTAAAAGTGGTTAGTAATTAGTAAATAATAAGGAGTTGTGCGACTCCTTATTTTTTTTGTAATGGGCTAATAATTTGAACATTATGAAATGCAATTGCTCCTTTTATAATTCCGCTGATACTGTTTCTTAGCGCATCAATGATGTGAATTTTTAATTCGTTTTTTGGAAAAATCAAACTAACTTCTCTTGCAGGTCTAGGTTCTTCAAAATGTTTTAGCTTCGCTTTGTCTTTTTCGTTTAACTCAAGCGTATGCAAGTAGGGCAACAAAGTAACTCCAAGTCCTTCGTCAGATAGTTTGATTAGTGTTTCAAAGCTTCCACTTTCTAGCTGGAAGTTATTTTTGGTATTCAAGTCTTTGTGCTTGCACAAGTTTAAAATGCCATCTCTAAAACAATGCCCATCTTGTAATAAAAGAATCTCGTTGATATCTAAATCTGATATGCTTATTTCTTTTTTGTTGGATGTATTATGATTTTCGGGAATGTAGGCAACAAAAGGCTCATAATAGAGTACAATTTCTTTTATTTTTTCTTCTTCCAAAGGAGTTGCAGCTATAGCAGCATCTAAATGACCGTTATTTAATTTTGATATGATTTCTTTGGTGTTCAATTCTTCAATGATTAAATTCACTTTAGGGTATTTCTTTATGAAGTTTTTCAAAAACATCGGTAAAAGAGTAGGCATTACAGTGGGAATAATCCCTAACCGAAATTCACCACCAATAAATCCTTTTTGTTGATCTACAATGTCTTGAATTCTATCGGCTTCATTGACAATATTTTTCGCTTGGTTTACAATTTTTTGTCCAATTTCGGTAAGTTGAATAGGTTTCTTGGTTCTGTCAAAAATTTGGACACCTAGTTCTTCTTCAACTTTTTGAATTTGCATACTTAGTGTTGGCTGTGTTACAAAACATTTTTCTGCGGCAAGAGTGAAATTTTTGTATTCGGCTACTGCCAAAACATATTGTAGTTGAGTGATTGTCATGATAGTGAAATTTTATGCAAATATAAAAACTATCAATTTAATTTATAGAAATAATCATCACTTTAATCATAATTTAGTAGTATAAATTTAAAATTATGAACACAATAGGTTTACCACAGAAAGAAAGTAAAAAACTTGCAGATGAACTCAATATTTTACTTTCAAATTTTCAAGTATATTATCAAAATCTAAGAGGATTACATTGGAATATTAGAGGAAGAAGATTTTTTGATTTGCATCTAAAATTTGAAGAACTTTATAATGATGCTCAGTTAAAAATAGATTTGATAGCCGAAAGAGTTTTAACGCTTGAAGGAGTTCCTTTTCATACGTTTAGCGATTATGTAGCAAACAATAAGCTACCAATAGGGAAAAATATTCATAACGATGAAAAATCTATAGAGTTGATTGTGAGTTGTTTGTCAGAACTATTGAAAATTGAAAGACAAATACTTAACATGTCGGCTGAAATTGACGATGAAGGAACCAATTCTATGATGAGTGATTTTATTGCCGAGCAAGAAAAAACTATTTGGATGATGAAAGCTTGGCTTGCATAATTTAATTTGTTAAAAAAAGTTTAAAAAAAATTTAAACTGCATTGTTTCGTTAATTTTGTTGCATGAAGTTTTTAGCATGCTTAACGTTATTTATATTCGTTAGCTTTTTGTCAATGCCTACTGTTATTACGCTTATTGACAAAAAAGCTGATGTTTCGTTTTGTTATAGCATGACTGAAGAAGAACTTCAAAAAGGCTTCAAAGAAATAAAAGCTAGTCTTGATTTTTCTTTTCAAGAAATTAAGTTTTTTGCTTTTGTTCAGAAAAACTCAAAAATTCACTTTGAAAACACTTCTAAACACGACACTGTTTCAGAAGAGATATTCTCACCTCCACCAGAATTAGTTTAATGCCATTGTTTTTTGCTTGTGAGCAAGATGTATTGTATTAAATTAATTATAAGGTATGACAAAAAAAATCAATTTGTTTGCCAATCTGAAAGCTGATTTTGCTTCTGGTTTGGTTGTTTTTTTGGTAGCATTGCCATTGTGCTTAGGAATAGCGCTGGCAAGTGGTGCGCCATTATTTTCTGGAATTATTTCTGGAGTTGTAGGAGGAATAATAGTAGGTTATCTTAGTCAATCTCATCTCAGTGTTTCCGGACCAGCAGCAGGATTAACAGCTATCGTTTTGACTGCCATCACAGATTTAGGTGCTTTCGATGCGTTTTTAACAGCAGTCTTGATTGCAGGTGTTCTTCAGCTTTTGTTGGGTTTTATAAAAGCGGGAACCATCTCTAATTATTTTCCAACCAATGTAATCGAGGGAATGTTGGCTGGTATTGGAGTAATTATATTTTTAAAGCAGTTGCCTCATGCCTTTGGTTATGACAAGGATTATGAAGGAGATTTTGCTTTTTTGCAACCCGATGGCGAAAATACATTTTCTGAATTATTCCAGGTAATTGGACACATTCAATTGGGTTCTGTTATCATTACTGCCATTTCATTATTCATTTTAATTATTTGGAATAAAGTCGATTTTTTAAAGAAATTGAAACTTGTTCCACCAGCATTAATAGCAGTTATAATCAGTATAATTGTTAATGAAATTTTCGTTAGAACGGGCAGTTCATTGGCAATAAAAAATGAACATTTGGTTAAACTTCCAGTTCCAACAACAGTTGATGAGTTCAAAGCAATATTTGTATTTCCAGATTTAACGGCATTTACAAATTCAAAAGTTTGGATTGTGGGTTTGACTATTGCAATTGTTGCCTCAATAGAAACTCTTCTGTGTATTGAAGCTGCAGACAGAATGGATGCGCTGAAAAGATATACTGATACAAACGTAGAGTTGAAAGCTCAAGGTATTGGCAACATAGTGAGTTCGCTATTAGGCGGTTTGCCTATGACTTCTGTCGTGGTTAGAACAACGGCAAACAACACAGCTGGAGCCAAAAGTAAAATGTCAGCTATTATTCATGGTGTTTTATTATTAATAAGTGTACTCACAATTCCACTAATTTTGAACAAAATACCTTTGGCAACATTAGCAGCAGTTTTGTTATTGATAGGTTATAAATTAGCAAATCCAAAAACGATAAAACACTTTTGGGAAAAAGACAGAGTTTATCAATTCATTCCTTTTATAGCAACATTGGTAGCTGTTGTATTCACAGATTTGTTAAAAGGAGTTGCATTAGGAATGATTATCAGTGTTATTTTTGTTTTGAAAGGGAATATGAAACGAGCTTATAACTTCAGAAAAGAACAATATCAGGATGGCGATGTTATTCATATTGATTTGGCTCAAGAAGTATCGTTTCTTAACAAAGCAGCAATAAAATCGACATTAGCATCAATACCAGAAAATTCTAAAGTTGTCATAAATGCCTCTGATACAGTATATATTGCTCATGATGTATTGGATTTGATTAAAGAATTTAAAAAAGTAAGAGCTAAGGACGAAAATATAAAAGTGAAACTCGTTGGTTTCAAAAAAGGTTATAATTTAGTAGAAACAGGAGAAGAAGAAAAGCACGTTTTTGTTGAACACAAATAAAGATAAAGGTATATGAAAACATTAAATAAAGAATTACAAGCATCAATCACGCCAAGAAAGGCATTGGAAATATTAAAAGAAGGCAACAAAAGATTTATTAGTAATCTAAAAGCTCATAGAGATTTGCTTCAGCAAGCCAATGAAACACGCGATGGACAATGGCCTTTTGCTACAATCTTGAGTTGTATTGACAGTAGAACATCGGCCGAATTAATTTTTGATCAAGGCTTAGGCGATGTTTTTTCGGTTAGAATTGCAGGAAACATTGTGAATACGGATATTTTAGGAAGCATGGAATTTGCTTGCAAAGTGGCTGGTTCCAAGCTTATAGTTGTTTTAGGACACAGTAAATGTGGCGCTGTTAAAGGTGCTTGTGATCATGTTGAAATGGGGAATTTAACCGAACTGTTATCAAAGTTGCAACCAGCAGTTTATCAAGAGAAAGACACTCAAGAAAACAGAAGTTCATCTAATTCAGATTTTGTTGAGAATGTCGCTCAAATCAACGTTAAAAGAAGCGTGAAAAACATTATTGAGCGTAGTTTTATTTTGGAACAAATGGTTGAAAATGGTGAAATTGGTATAGTAGGAGCAATGCACAATCTCGAAACAGGCGAAGTGACTTTTTATGATGACGTAATGTTCATAAAAGATAATCAAAACCCAGATTTTTCAGTTGCAGAATTAAGACATTAATAAAATAATCAAACCATCAGCATTTTGCCTGATGGTTTTTTTTATATTTGAAAAAACATCACAATGAGTAATTTTTATAAAAAAATATTAGATAATAATAAACAATGGGTTGAAAGTCAATTGGCATTGGATCCAGATTATTTTAACGATTTATCCAAAGGACAAAATCCACCATTATTATGGATTGGCTGCTCAGATAGTCGTGTTCCTGCAAATGAAATTATAGGAGCAAAACCAGGTGAAGTATTTGTTCATAGAAATATAGCTAATCTTGTGATACACACCGACATGAATATGCTTAGCGTTTTGGATTATGCCGTAAATGCACTCAAAGTAAAGCACATCATTGTTTGTGGTCATTATGGTTGTGGTGGTGTGAAAGCAGCGATGGGAAATGAATCGATAGGTATTATTGATAATTGGATTAGACATATCAAAGATTTGTTTAGAATTCATCAAGAAGAATTACTGTCGATTGATGACGAAGAAAAACGTTTCAATAAATTGGTAGAGCTCAACGTAGTGGAACAGGTTTATGACTTAGCCAAAACTTCGATAGTGCAAAACGCATGGAAAATCGGTCAAGAGCTAAGCCTTCATGGTTGGGTTTACGGATTGAATTCTGGGTATGTTACCGATTTAGATGTTAACTTTAGTTGCAATAAAGACTTAGACGAAGTTTTTAAACTCAATATTTAATCATCAATATTTTCATTAAATGCCGATGGAAGCATTTTTGGAATAAATTTTATCAGTAGTGGTAATAGTAAAGTTCCGCCAGGTAAGAGGAAAATGGTTAACGAAGGAACGCTTTTGCAAATATCGAGCAACTGGTTTTTTACTTTTCGTTTTTCGTCTTTATCCAAATCTCTTTTGGTAGATTGAGCTAACAAATACATCAATTCTTTGCTTTGCGAAAGCTCTTTTATCAAGCGTTTTTTGTTTCGGTTGATGATAACGCTAACGTTTTCAGTGGTTTGATCGTAAAAGTGTTTTACCGGATTAACATCATTAAAATAAGGAATTTCATCTTTGTGGATTGAAATAAAACTATTTATAAAGTCAATGCTTTTCAGGATTATTGCTTCGTCAATGTCTAGTTTTTTGCCTAGCGTGTAGAGGAAATAGCGTTCTTCATTTTCTACTTTTTCATCGCTCCAAAGACTTAAACCCGCTAAATCAATCACATAATATTTTTCCAAATTATTTTCCAAATAGCTCAAATCCAAATCGTCTATTGTCTTGGTTTTGCTAGATGAATATTTGGTATATCTCACAGAGTTTTCAACTAGTTTTTGTAGCAATTCGTCATGCACAGAAATTCCAGTTTTCGACTTCAAGGAAAGCGATACAATACTGATGATAACTTCTTCAATTCTAATAGAATACTTTTCAGGAATATTGCCTTTTTCTAAATACTGTTTAAACGCTAAAACATCAGCAAAAAGCAACGCATTGGTGACTAGGTTTGAAAAGTTTTTACTAATCAAATCATCACTTGTTTGAACCCTTTCGTGTATCAATTCTTCAAGTTGAATAGAAACAGGATTGGCTGGCAAAACCTTTTTTAAGAGGTTAAAACTTTTGGGTTTTATTTCTCGATAGAAAGTATGCGCTTTTAGAATAAAATCTTCTTGATGATTGCTTTTTTTAACAAAACGATACGTTTGAAACAAGGTGTTGAGCAATCCTAGTTTAGAAACTTCAACAGGCAACCAAGCATCGATAGCTATTGGTTTTTCTACATCAAAATCAACGATGTGACCAAAGATAAAACCTGTTTTTCTGGTTCGGGTATAAAAATCCAATTCACTAGCAGGAAACAAATCGCTAAAAGGCTTTTGTTCTGCAAAAAATTTATCTATCCAGCCGTGTATTGATGGGTTGATCATCTCGTTTTAAAGTTTCGGTGTAAAATTGCATTATTTAGCAATCATCTGAAAATTATTTCCTTAGAATTTTAAAAACCTCCACGAGATTTAATGTTTTGTTCACATAAACTCACTATTTCTTCAATCCTTTTTTGACGAGTTTCTTCTCTTTTGGCCTGATTTAACCAATACAAATAACTTTTCCTGTAGGTTTTGCTAAAGTTGTTGAAGTTTTCCAATGCTTGTTTGTTGACTGCAAAAGCCTTTTGTAAATCTGCTGGAATTTCAAGGTTTTCAACGGCATCGAGCGATTCCCAAGAACCATTTTGCTTGGCAGTTTCAATTTTCTTCAAACCGCTTTCGTGCATTAAATTTTCTCTGATAAGTTCGTCTATATAAGTTTTGTTGACTTTGCTCCACACGCTTTTATCTTTTCGAGGTGTAAACAATTGTCGTCTTCGCTCATCATCGAGTTTTTTTACGGTACTGTCAATCCAACCGTAGCAAATAGCAACTTTTACCGCTTCTTCCCAACGCATGCTTGCATTATCGCTGGTTACTTTGTAAAAAATGAGGTAAACACCTTTGGACGAATGGTGGTTTTCGTGCAACCAACTGCGCCATTCATGATGGTTTTGAAAGTATAGATGTTTTTTTTCTTCCAATTTGTTTGCTTCTAAATCACAAATATAACCACGAATGCACGAATATTTTAAAAGCTTTTTTGTATCAAAAATAATTCGTGTATTCGTGGTTTTTTAAACGTATATTAAAATCATCAGGATTGGCGTGAACAATTAAGCCTTTTTCGAGAATATTTTTAGTTTCATCTCCACAACCAATTGCGCCATTCATGATGGTTTTTAAAGTATAGGTGTTCTTTTTCTTCCAATTTGTTTGTTTCTAAATCACAAATATAACCACCAATGCACGAATATTTTAAAAGCTTTTTTTTGTATCAAAAATAATTCGTGTATTCGTGGTTTTTAGTTAAATTACATCAATCAAACTATCTAATTATCGCTGAACAAGCAATTCTTCCGCCAGCGTTTCCTGTAGGTTGCGTAGTAAAATCGTCAGGATTGGCGTGCACAATTAATCCTTTTCCAAGAATATCTTTGGTTTCATCGCCACAACCAATGCACCATTCGGTAGTTTTTAAAGTCATCGTTGCATTACCTTTTTCATCGGCAGTAATGTTGCCAATGTCGCCTTTGTGATGCTCTGCATCGGTCCATTTTCCATGTTTAGTGTGTGTTGGGTTCCAATGTCCGCCAGCCGAAGCCGCATCAGCAGCAGAGCAATCTGCTTTTTCGTGAATATGAATACCGTGAACACCAGGTTTTAGTCCCGAAATCTTGGTTGTAAAAGTAACGGTTCCGTTTTTTTCGGTAAACGTTGCAGTGCCAGAAACTGTACTACCACTTTTTGGTTCAAGATTGATAGTCAATGAATTGGATTTTGTTTCTGAACCCGATTTGCAAGCTATTATGAGTACAATGGCGATAAAAGAGGAAAATACTATTTTTTTCATGACAAATTATTTTTTCAAATTTAATTATTCTAAAACTAAAAGATTGTTAATTATTTGAAATAATTTACCGTTTGAAAAATCGCTGTAGCGATGATGGTGATAATTACAATGTATCTAAAAAGAACTTCATTGACATGTGCCAAAATCCGTTTGCCTATCCATGTGCCTATGATGCTCACTGCTATTAAAAAAGGAATAGTAATCAAGAATTCTTTTTTGAAAAAACCGTTGTTGATGTAGATAACTGCTCTCGTGGAATCTACGCCCAAGTCGATGAGCGCTGATGTGGCCAAAAAAACATTTTTTTCTAAACTAAACGATGCAAGCACCAAACCTCTTATTGCGCCACCAGTTCCAACCAATCCTGCTAGAAAACCCGAAGCAACACCTCCAATAACAAGGTTTTTGTTGCTCATTTTTAGTTTTTTATTGATGTTGAAAACCAGATAAATAGAAAGAGCCAATAGCATGATGTTCATGGCCAGTTCTAGTTTTTTTTGATTGATAAAAGTGGTAAGAAAAGCACCAAGCGCAACAAACAAAATGGCTGGAATGCCAAGTTGGAGTAGAATTTTTTTATCAATGCCTTTGTGGAAAAAGTAAATCTTTGAAAGATTGCTAAACACATGAAACACTGCTGTAATGCCCAAAACATATTTGAACTCAAAAAACATGGATGCCAGCGGAACGAATAGGATAGAAGAACCAAACCCCGAAACCGTTCCTATAACCTCACACAAAAGCGCTAAAACATAAAATTGCCAATATTCCTGCATGGAAAAGTGTTAGAGTAGTAAAGATAACGAAAATTTAGCGAAGACGTTGTCTAAACTACTCGTCTTTTCTACGAAAGTGGAAATCTATTTTGGATTAACCCAAAGTCAGGAGACTTTGCGCAGCTGGCTAGTTCTAATTGTTAACATTCCCCAACTTAACCAACAAATATACTACCGTAATTTGTATAATGAAATTTAGAATATAGTTTAAAGCCCAGCTATCATTTAAAATCATTGGGATTAAACTACAAATCCAATAAAAGAAAAAACCAATCCCTGTGAACATTATTCCTAACATTGCAGATGATACAACTCTTTGTAAAAATGTTGAACTTTTGTCACTAACAAGTAACAATGGAATAGCAATTATTGCTACTAAATAAAAGAAAAAAGAAGATGAAAAATGAAACCAAAATAGGCTTGGTTTGTATTCAATAATGTTTTTTTTTGTACTTTTTTGTGTAGATTTTTTTGTATTGTTTGAAAAATGAAATTCAGAAATATAAATTTTAAAAATTTTGAGAATATTTTGTCTTTTCGAAATTTCTTTTCTTAACGAAATAGCAAAGTTTTTGGTGTCTTTATCTGAGGCAGGATCAGTTATAATATCATTTAATTTTTTTATTTGTTCAATCTTTCTATCTGTGGAATAACTATAAGAAAAACTAAAAACGTTATCAATAATTATTACTCCAACTATAACTACAATAATAATTGCAGCTTTAGATGAAATTTTTTTTTCTTCATTTAAAACAAATTCTAAAATTTTATTTATAAAATCCATTAATAGTTAAGAATTTTAGTGACACTATATGAGAGGATGCCCTTGAATAATCCTCTAATCGAGCTTTGTTTTGCTAAAATATGAAATATTTTAAAGCAAAATTAACTCTCATTATTTTGATTATTGAATATTCCTTTTGTTGCCTTACGTAGGTGTTTGAAATTATGCTTTAATATAAAAACTACAGTAAAAACAAAAAACCATTTGCGTAAACAAATGGTTTTTCAAACAATTAACTAAACTAAAAATTACCTTATGTACTAAAAGCAATAACTGTTTTCGGCTACTAATTTCGCTGTAATAGTTTCTCTCAAGCCCACAATATTAGGCATGTTGGTGTATTTTGTAAATCGGCGTAATCCCATGAGCATCATGCGTTGTTCGTCGCCTTCGGCAAAAGAAATAATGCTTTCTTTTCCTCTCAACGACACAATGTCAACAGCTTTGTATAAATATAATTTTGCCATCGCAATTTGCTCTTTGGCTTGGTCTTCGCCAATTTTTTTCGCTAATTTTTCAGTTCTAAGAATGGTGCTTTCTGCCATGTAAATTTCAATCAACATATCAGCAGCAGCAGTCAATAGCTGTTGGTGTGCATCCAAGTCCATTCCATATTTTTGAACCGCTGCACCAGCAACCATCAAGAATGCTTTTTTCAATTTGCTCACCATTTCTTTTTCTTCCGAAAATAATTCAGAATAATCTGGCGTGTCAAAAGATGGAATTCCCATTAATTCTTCTTGTACTTTCATGGCTGGTCCAAGTAAATCAACGTGACCTTTCATCGCTTTTTTAATCAACATTCCTACGGATAACATGCGGTTAATCTCGTTGGTTCCTTCATAGATACGAGCAATACGAGCATCGCGCCAAGCACTTTCCATTGGTGTATCTTCAGAGAATCCCATTCCACCATAAATTTGAATTCCTTCATCAGCACAGTTTTGAATATCTTCAGAAACGGCCACTTTTAGAATGGAACATTCGATAGCAAATTCTTCTACACCTTTCAACTCCGCTTCTTGATGACTTGCGCCTTCGGCTTCACGAATTTTGATACGGTTTTCAATGTCTTTTGCGGCACGATACGTAGCACTTTCGCCAGCATAAGCAGAAGTTGCCATTTCGGCCAATTTGTAACGAATAGCGCCAAAAGAGGAAATAGGCGTGTTGAACTGTACTCTTTCGTTAGCATAATTTATCGCGTTGGAAGTCACACGACGTTGCGCATCCAAACAAGCTGCTGCCAACTTGATACGACCAACGTTCAACGCATTCATCGCAATTTTGAAACCTTCGCCACGACCAGCCAACATATTTTCTACAGGAACTTTGGTTTCGTTGAAAAACACCTGACGAGTAGAAGAAGCGCGAATTCCTAGTTTGTGTTCTTCTTCGTTCATAGAAATTCCGTTGCTTGGATCATTTTCTACAATGAAACCAGTGATGTTTTTATCGTCTTCAATTCGAGCAAAAACAATAAATAGCGAACAAAATCCAGCATTGGAAATCCACATTTTTTGCCCTGTGATTTTATAGTGTGTTCCATCTTCCGATAAAACCGCTTTTGTTTTTCCAGAATTGGCATCCGAACCTGCGCCTGGTTCTGTTAAACAATACGCGCCAAACCATTCGCCAGAAGCTAATTTTGGTACGTATTTTTGTTTTTGTTCTTCGGTTCCGTACAACGTAATTGGCATGGTTCCAATTCCAGTATGCGCACCAAATGCCGTTGAAAACGAACCTGTAGCTCCCGAAATGTAATCGCAAACAAGGCAAGTATCCACAAATCCCATTCCCATTCCGCCATAATTTTCAGGAACGGCAACGCTTAGAAAGCCCATTTCGCCAGCTTTTCGCATCATTTCTTCTGTAAAAGCATAGTCTTTGTGCTCAAAACGGTCTTTGTTTGGCCAAATTTCTTTATCAACGAATTCTTTAACGCTATCGCGCATCATGATTTGCTCTTCTGAGAAATCTTCTGGTGTGAAAATATCCTCACACTTTGTTTCTTTAACGAGGAATTGTCCACCTCTTGTTATATCTTCCATGCTAATATTATTTTAAATTTTGAATTATAAATTTTAAATTACTTGTTTTCTTGTGATGTTTTGATTATTTTGGTTATAATATTGATTATGTGTTCAATTTCAGTTAAATAGGTTTCAACTTTAATTTGTGTTAATTCAGATTTATCCAATAATCGTAACCAATATTTTGTTTCTCTTGCTTCTTTTGAAGCTATAGATAATTTGTTTATAAAATCTTTCTTTGATTGAGCTGCTATTGCTTCTTCAACATTTGCGCCAATACTTGTTCCCGATCTGATTATTTGTTTTGAGATTATAAATTCATTTTCTTTTTTCAATTGAATGAAGAGGTCAATAATTGATAATGCAAAATCAAATGTTTTGGTAGCAATTAAATTCTCTTTCATCTCATTTAAAATTTATAATTCAAAATTTAAAATAATTACAACAATTCATAAATCCCCGCAGAACCTTGACCTGTTCCAACACACATACTTACAATTCCGTATTTGGATTTTCTTAAACGCATTTCGTCAAATAATTGAACTGATAATTTTGCTCCTGTACAACCCAGAGGATGTCCTAAAGCAATGGCACCACCATTAACATTCACGATATCAGGATTTAAACCTAATTCTCTAACAACAGCCAATGATTGTGAGGCAAAAGCTTCATTTAATTCAATTAAATCGATGTCATTCAAGGTTAAACCTGCTTGTTTCAATGCTTTTGGAATAGCTTTTACAGGACCAATTCCCATAATTCTTGGTTCAACTCCAGCTGAAGCAAAATTTACTAATCGTGCAATAGGAGTAACGCCAAGTTCTTTTACTAATTCTTCACTCATGATTAGTACAAAAGCGGCACCATCACTCATTTGAGAAGAGTTTCCAGCTGTTACTGAACCATCGGCTGCGAATACTGGTTTTAGTTTTCCTAAAGCGGCAATATTGGTGTCAGCTCTTGGACCTTCATCTTTATTTACTACATACGATTTGGTTTCTTTTTTACCATTTTCATTGATGAATGTTTGCTCCACAGTAATCGGAACAATTTGTCTGTCAAATTTACCTTCAGCTTGAGCTTTCAATGCTTTGTTATGTGAATTGTATGCAAACTCATCTTGATCTTCACGAGAAACGTTGAATTGTTTAGCAACTGCTTCGGCAGTTAAACCCATTCCCCAATAGTAATCTTCGTGACCTTCTTTTGCCACAGCGTAATCTGGCGTTGGTTTGTATCCGCCCATTGGGATAAAACTCATACTTTCTGCACCACCAGCAATGATACAATCTGCCATACCACTTTGGATTTTCGCTGTTGCCATTCCGATAGTTTCCAATCCAGAAGCGCAATATCTATTTACTGTTACACCAGGAACGTCCGTTACTTTTAATCCCATTAAGGAAATTAATCGTCCAACGTTTAGACCTTGTTCGGCTTCTGGCATGGCGTTTCCAACCATTACATCGTCGATACGCTTTTTGTCAAAATCAGGCAATTGCGCCATCATATATTCAATGGTTTCTGCTGCTAATTCGTCAGGACGTTTGAAACGGAAAACTCCTTTTGGTGCTTTTCCAACGGCTGTTCTGAAGCCTGATACTATATATGCTGTTTTCATTTTTTCTATTTTAAATTTTAAATTATGAATTTTAAATTAGGTCTATTTTATATGATTAATAATCATTTAAAATTTAGAATTTATAATTCAAAATAATTAATTACGTAACGGTTTCCCTTTAGTCAACATAAACTGAATTCTTTCTAACGTTTTTCTTTCTGTACAAAGTGATAAAAATGCTTCTCTTTCAATATCCAATAAATATTGTTCACTTACTAATGTTGGTTCTGATAAATCGCCTCCAGCCATTACATACGCTAATTTATTGGCAATTTTTAAATCGTGTTCTGAGATGTATTTTCCGGCGACCATTTGGTTGGTTCCTACTAAAAACATTCCGAGTGCTTGTTTTCCTAATACTTTGATGTCGGTTCTTCTTACAGGTTGTGTGTAACCTTGATCTGCCATTTGCAATGCCACTTGTTTCGCCACTGCAATTTGTCTATCTCTATTTACCACAACAATATCTTTTCCTTTTTGTAAGATACCCAAGTCAAACGCTTCATAAGCGGATGTTGCTACTTTTGCCATTCCGATAGTTAAGAAGTTTTCTTGAAGAACATTTAATTCCACATCATTTTTGCGGAATAAATCGCTTGCACGAACTGCCATTTCTTTAGAACCACCACCACCTGGAATTACACCAACTCCAAATTCTACTAAACCGATATACGTTTCAGCTGCAGCGACAACTCTGTCAGCGTGCATACTCATTTCGCATCCACCGCCAAGTGTCATTCCGTGTGGCGCAACGATTACTGGAATAGAAGAGTAGCGCACTCGCATCATCGTGTCTTGGAACATTTTGATTGCCATGTTCAATTCGTCGTATTCTTGCTCAACAGCCATCATGAAAATCATTCCGATGTTGGCTCCAACAGAGAAATTAGCTCCTTGATTTCCAATAACTAATCCTTTATATTCTTTTTCGGCTAAGTCGATAGCTTTGTTGATTGCAGTTAAAACGCCACCACCAATAGTATTCATTTTAGAATGGAATTCTAAATTTAAAATTCCGTCACCTAAATCAATTACTGAAGCATCTGAATTACCCCAAACTTTATGACTTTCTCTGATATTATCTAAGATGATAAAGGCATCTTGACCTGGTTTTTCTTCTTGTGATTTTGATGGAATGTTGTAGAAACACGTTTTACCATTTTTAACAGAGTAAAACGATTTGTTTCCTGAAATCAACATATCGGTTACCCAAGCTGCTGGTTTGTATCCTTCGGCTTCCATCATGGCAATCGCTTTTTCTACACCAATAGCATCCCAAATTTCAAATGGACCATTTTCCCAACCAAAACCTGCTTTCATAGCGTCGTCGATTTTGTAAAACTCGTCTGTGATTTCTGGAACTCTGTTAGAACAGTAAGCAAACATTGCTGAGAAATTCTTTCTGTAAAAATCGCCTGCTTTGTCTTTTCCTTTTACTAAAATTTTAAACCTATCGATTGGTTTGTCTATAGTTTTAGTCAATTCTAAAGTTGCAAAAGATGCTTTTTTAGCAGCTCTATATTCTAAAGTATCTAGATCTAAAGATAGAATGTCTTTACCTTCTTTTTTGTAAAATCCTTGTCCGGTTTTGCTTCCCAACCATTTGTTTTCCATCATTTTGTTGATGAAATCTGGTAGTTTAAACAATTCATGAGCTTCGTCATTTGGGCAATTGTCATAAATTCCGTTAGCAACGTGAACTAAAGTGTCTAAACCAACTACGTCAACTGTTCTGAAAGTTGCCGATTTTGGACGACCAATGACTGGACCTGTTAATTTATCAACTTCTTCAATGGTTAATCCCATTTCTTTCACTTGGTGGAACAAACTTTGGATTCCGAAGATTCCGATTCTATTTCCAATAAAAGCTGGAGTATCTTTGGCAATTACTGAAGTTTTTCCTAAGAATTTTGAACCATAATCAAATAGGAAATCCAATACTTCTTGTGATGTTTTTGGACCTGGAATGATTTCGAATAATTTCAAATAACGTGCAGGATTAAAGAAATGCGTTCCACAGAAATGTGCTTGAAAATCATCGCTTCTTCCTTCACTCATAAAGTTTATAGGAATACCTGAAGTATTAGAAGTTACCAAAGTTCCTGGTTTACGGAATTTGTCGATTTGTTCAAAAACCAATTTCTTGATGTCTAAACGTTCTACCACAACTTCTATAATCCAATCGCAGGTTGCAATTTTGGACATATCATCAGTTGTATTTCCAGTTGTAATTCGGCTAGCAAATTTCTGGCTGTAAATAGGCGATGGGTTGCTTTTTAAGGCGTTTGCTAAATGATCATTTACTATTCGATTGCGAACCACTTTGCTTTCTAAAGTTAGTCCTTTCTTTTCCTCAATTTCAGTTAGTGCATTAGGCACAATGTCTAAAAGGAGTACTTCCAAACCGATGTTAGCAAAATGACAAGCAATTCCCGAACCCATAATTCCTGAGCCGACTACTGCCACTTTTTTGATTGTTCGTTTCATGTTTTTTATTTAGAGAAAAGAAGCAAGAGAAAAGAAAAAAGATTAGTCTTCTAATGTATTGATGAAACCAGTAGTCATCTTTTGGAATTCAATAATCTTATCTTCTATTTCTATTGTCTTTTCTGTTGTTATGTAATTATTTTGATTTGCAATTAATAGTTGTGTTTGTAATTCAAACGAAGAGCCTAGACTAATGTTTAAAAAATGTTTAAAATGAATGTTGCTTCTGTTTGAACCTTCTGCAATATTTGAGGGCATAGAAACGGCTGCTCTATTCATTTGACTAACTAATCCATATATTTCATTCTTTGGAAATTTCAGGCATATTTTATGTATATCAGAAGTAATTTCCATAGAAAGTGTCCAAATTTTCAGATTTTTAAAATTATGCCTCATAAGTCTTTTATTGTTCTTTCTTCTTCACCTTTGTCTCTATCTTCTTTGTTCTTGTTTCTTTTATCTTTTTTCTAAAAAATCTTCTTCTCCGTTATCAAATCGTTTATCACATCGGCTACTTCCATGAAATGATTTAACTTTTCTTCACTGATGTTTTGTTTTACTACTTCATTGAATTTTAGCACAGTAGCTTTTGATTGTCCACGCATTTGTTTTCCTAAATCTGTTAGGTAGATTAAAACGCCTCTTCCGTCATCAGGATTTTTTTTTCGTATGATTAATCCTTTTTCTTCTAAAGTCTTTAATGTTCGAGTAAGTGAAGTAGGTTCCATTCCCATTCTGTTACTGATGTAACTTGAAGGTGTTCCTTCTTCTTTATCTATACTTAAAAGTGCGAAACCAATTGCCATAGAACCATCAAATTTTGATGCTTCTTCGTTATACATTCTAGAAACTGCTTGCCAAGTAGCTCTAAGCATGTAATCTATTGTTTTGGTTTTTATCATAACTAATTACGAAATCGATTTCAAAGATAATAAAAAATATTATGCACGCATACTATTTTAATAAAAAAATATGCGTGCATATAAAAATAATGTAATTTGAGGGGAAGTTTTTACAGTTTTAGAGAAGAGGAAACTGTAAAGTGGGAATTGACAAATTTACATTAGCGCAAAGTCAGGAGACCTTGCCTAGCAAGGAGATTTTATCATCCCAGTTTTAAAATTTTTACTGGTTTATACATTAAAAGTTGTTCTTCTGTGCCGTATATCTTTACATCTTCGTCGATGTAAAGTCCGTTCATTTTCAACTTTAAGTTATTTGTGGTGTTTAAAATTTTTAATTTATTGTTGTGGATTATAATTTGTATTAACTCGGTATTATTTGAAATATCTATATCAGATAATTTGTTACTATCTAGAGTTAAATATTTTAATTTTTTAAGTGATTTTAAGTCAATTTCATTAAGTTGATTACTCATCAAATTTAATATCTCTATGTTAGGGCAATTATTAATTATAACCTCAGTTAATTTATTTACACCACAAGCAAAGGTTTTTAATGAAGTGAGATTTGATATTTCAATTTTTGATAAATTATTTTTTGCTATATACAATTC
>NZ_BMIM01000012.1 GCF_014642275.1 Flavobacterium lutivivi | reverse complement strand
CTGTTTGCTTTTGAGCGTGCAAAACTAATCCTATTATTTTAATTTCAAAAAAAAATCCTAGTTTATTTATATAAAATTTTTAAAATCATCTAAATCAATAACATTAAACCTCAAAATTGTGGAGTATAATATGTATAAAACATCTTTGATGATAAAAATAATCTTTAATCATATATATTTGCACTTTGTTAAATAAAAATATAAAATGATTAAAATTACTTTACCCGATGGTTCGGTGAAGGAGTTTGCACCAGGTGTAACTCCTATGGATGTTGCTAAGAGTATTAGCGAAGGTTTGGCTCGAAATGTAATTTCAGCTTCTTACAATACTGTAACAATTGAAACATCGACCGAGTTGACCACGGATGGTAATCTTGTTTTATACACTTGGAATGATAAAGAGGGGAAGAAAGCATTTTGGCATTCTACTTCACACGTAATGGCTCAGGCATTAGAAGAATTATACCCAGGAATTAAATTAACATTAGGACCTGCTATTGATAATGGTTTTTATTATGATGTAGATTTTGGTGATCAAAAAATAACTGAAGCCGATTTTAAAAAAGTTGAAGATCGTGTTTTAGAAATTTCTAGAGAAAAACACGAATTTAAAATGCGTCCTGTTTCTAAAGCCGAAGCTTTATCTATATATAAAGATAATGAATATAAGACAGAATTAATATCAAACTTAGAAGACGGCACAATTACTTTTTGTGATCATTCTAACTTTTTTGATTTATGTAGAGGTGGTCACATTCCAAACACAAGCATTATTAAAGCTATGAAAATTTTATCTGTTGCGGGTGCATATTGGAGAGGTGATGAAAAAAACAAACAGTTAACTCGTGTTTATGGTATTTCATTCCCAAAACAAAAAGATTTAACTGATTATTTAGAATTATTAGAAGAAGCTAAAAGACGCGACCATCGTAAGCTTGGAAAAGAGTTGGATTTATTCCATTTTTCACAACGTGTGGGTCAAGGCTTACCGCTTTGGTTACCAAAAGGAGCAGCTTTACGTGATCGTTTAGAGCAATTTTTGAAAAAAGCACAGAAAAAAGCTGGATACGAACAAGTTGTTTCTCCGCACATAGGACAAAAAGAATTGTATGTGACTTCTGGACATTATGCTAAATATGGAGCAGATAGTTTTCAGCCCATTCATACACCAGCTGAAGGAGAAGAGTTTTTATTAAAACCCATGAACTGTCCGCATCATTGTGAAATTTACAATGCAAAACCATGGTCTTACAAAGATTTACCTAAACGTTACGCAGAGTTTGGAACAGTTTATCGTTATGAACAATCTGGAGAGCTTCATGGATTAACTCGTGTTAGAGGATTTACTCAAGATGACGCCCACTTATTTTGTACGCCAGATCAATTAGACGAAGAATTTAAAAACGTGATTGATTTAGTATTGTATGTGTTTGGCTCATTAGGATTTGAGAATTTTACTGCTCAAATTTCATTAAGAGATCCAGAGAAACCAGAAAAATACATTGGATCTGATGAAAATTGGGAAAAAGCAGAAAATGCGATTATTAATGCTGCCAAAGAAAAAGGTCTTAATACCGTTGTAGAATATGGAGAAGCAGCATTTTATGGTCCGAAATTAGACTTCATGGTAAAAGATGCATTAGGAAGAAGTTGGCAATTAGGAACTATTCAAGTTGATTACAACTTACCTGAGCGTTTTGATTTGACATATAAAGGTAGTGATAATGAATTACATAGACCTGTAATGATTCACAGAGCACCTTTTGGATCAATGGAACGTTTTATTGCAATTTTATTGGAACATACAGGTGGTAATTTCCCACTTTGGTTGATGCCTGAACAAGCTATTATCCTGTCTTTGAGTGAGAAATACGAAAATTATGCAAAAAAAGTTTTAGATTTGCTAGAAAATCACGAAATTCGCGGCCTAATTGACAACCGCAATGAAACAATCGGTAAAAAAATTAGAGAAGCAGAAGTTAAAAAGTTCCCATTTATGCTGATTGTAGGTGAAGAAGAAGAGAAAAACGGAACTATTTCGGTAAGAAGACATGGTGATGCTGGAAAATCAAATGAAAGCATGACTATTGAACAGTTTGCTTCAATAGTAAACGAAGAAGTAAACAGAACATTAAAACAATTTTAAGTTTAACTAAATATTTTAAGCCATAGCTATAAAGAATAACAGAGGTTACAAACCTCGCGAAGAAAAAAAAGATGCTCACAGAATAAACAATAATATTCGTGTGCAAGAAGTTCGCCTTGTTGGTGAAAATATTGAGCCAGGAGTATATAAAATTACTGAAGCACTTCGACTTGCAGAAGAATTAGAAGTAGATTTAGTTGAAATTTCTCCAAATGCTGAACCACCAGTTTGTAAGCTGATGGATTATGGAAAATTTTTATACCAACAAAAGAAACGTGACAAAGAGCTTAAAGCCAAATCAACTCAGATTACTGTTAAAGAAATCAGATTTGGACCACAGACAGATGAACACGATTATGAATTCAAGAAAAAAAATGCTGAAAAATTCTTAAAAGAAGGTTCAAAACTAAAAGCATTTGTTTTTTTCAAAGGACGTTCAATTATTTACAAAGAACAAGGACAAATACTATTACTTCGCTTAGCTCAAGACTTAGAAGAATATGGTAAAGTTGAAGCAATGCCGGTTTTAGAAGGTAAAAGAATGATAATGTTCATTGCTCCAAAAAAGAAAAAATAAAGTAAGTAAATCATAAATAAATTTGGTAAATCATGCCTAAAATGAAAACAAAATCTGGTGCCAAAAAACGATTCAAAGTTACAGGCTCTGGAAAAATTAAAAGAAAACACGCTTTTAAAAGTCACATCTTGACTAAAAAGTCTAAAAAACGCAAATTAGCGTTAACTCACGCAGCTCTTGTTCACACTAGTGACGAAAGAAGCGTTAAAGAACAATTACGTTTAGTATAAATTTGTTCTTTGGTTAGTAAAAAAGAATTAATAACCCTGGAGTATGGCTCACTAAGTTTCTAAATAAAAGAACGCCTACTACAAAAAAATTAAAAAATTATGCCTAGATCAGTAAACTCAGTTGCTAAAAGAGCACGTAGAAAAAAAATGATGAAGCAAGCCAAAGGTTTCTTTGGCCGTCGTAAAAACGTTTGGACTGTTGCCAAAAACGCAGTAGAAAAAGCAATGCTTTATGCTTACCGCGATAGAAAGCAAAAGAAAAGAAATTTCCGTTCATTGTGGATTCAGCGTATTAACGCTGGTGCACGTTTGGAAGGAATGAGTTATTCACAATTCATTGGATTAGTTAAGAAAAATGGTATCGAATTGAACCGTAAAGTATTGGCTGATTTAGCAATGAATCACCCAGAAGCTTTTAAAGCTATCGTGAAAAAAGTGAAATAAGAAAAACGTTTGTACAACCTCGATTTAACTTACTTTATTATACTAAAAATCCCAATCTTTCGATTGGGATTTTTTTATTAATTACTTGTCAAAAACTTACCGTTTATATTTCCCGAAATGGTTATTACTGTACTAGAGCCATTGCCTTGAGTTCCTTTTACGTTATTAAAAGTAATATTGAATTTATTATTTCCTAGATCTTCAACGGTGACACTTCCATTGAAGAAAGCATAACTATTTTCGGCTTTAGAATAATTGCCCGTACCTTGTAATCCTGTCATCAAGTATGTACCAGATGCATTTGATTGAGACAAAGGATAATTAATTCTAAATACCATTTCATCTAGATTAGTTGGTGTATTTACATTTTTTTGGAGAACAAATATTGTTGATTTCTCCACTGAACTATTACTTGGATATGCTGTAATCTGTTTTGGAACAAAAACTACCCCATCAATAGATATAGTTGAATCAAAAGGTTGACTATCACTATCTGATGAACATGAGAAAAACAAACTACTAAACCCTAAAAATAAAAAAATAAACTTTTTCATATCAATTAAAAACTTCTTCATTCTCGCCATCAAAACTTGCAAACACCATGCTAGGATGTGAGTCTTGATGAAACATATTACCTTTATTATCTATTGCTATTGCCCCAGCAAAACCATCAAATGGCTTTAACTCCTCAAATGTTTTTTCAAAAGCTTTCTCCAACGCAAACCCATCGGTAACGCGAGTAACAATTTTTGCAGCTACTGCTCCACTAACTATATCTTCACCAACACCAGTCAAACTAACTCCACAAAACTCATTACAATAATTTCCAGCTACAGTTGCCGAGTCTGAAACTCTTCCTACTATTTCAAAACCTTTACCTCCAGTAGATGTTGCAACAGCAATTCTACCTTCATTATCAAGTGCAACAGATCCAACAGTTCCAGTTCCTGTAGATATTAATTTTGCTTCATATTCTGCTCTACGTTGTGGAATTTCAGTGGAAAATTTTTCAAAACCATTTTTTCGAGCAAAATCGGTTGCTCCTTCTCCACTCAGAATTCTATCATCAACATTCATCAAAACTTTAGCAACTTGAATAGGATTTTTTACCTCTTCAATGTTGATTACACCACTCATTTTCATAGTAACTGAGTCCATCAAAGAAGCACTCATTCTTATTTTCCCATCGCTCTGAATTTGAGAACCTACTCCTGCATTGAACAACTCATCATCTTCTAGTAGCGAAACAGCATAAACAACTGTTTCTAATGCTGAATGAGTTTTTAAATAGTCGTAAGAATCTTTAACAATTCGCAATAACGATTGTTGTTTAGCAACTTTTGTTTCATGATTAGTAGATGATTCAGAAAAAAAACCTCCGTGAATGATTATTTTCATACGTATTGGGAACTTTTAATAGTCATTTTAAAAGTATCTAAATCAAAAGTGTCATTTTTACTCATAACATGAGTAACAAGGTGATTTATAGAAATCGGTTGACCAAGCTCAACCTGAGTTAAGTTTGTATCTTTTACTTCTCTACCATCAACGAGTATAACAAGACCAGAACCAATAGCTTCCATTTGTCGACCATTGGTAATCAATAATCCTGTATCTTCTCCAAGTCCAATACCTAGAACTTTTGGATTCCCGACAACTGCTTGAAACAATCTTCCTATTCTACCTCTTTGTACAAAATGAGTATCTATAACCACATCATCTATAAGTCCAAGTCCTGATGTAATCTTAACTTCTCCTTTCAATAGTGCTTCGCTACTACTTCCTTGATAAATCATATTATTAGAAGCTGCTGCCGCACCTGCTGATGTTCCTGCATAAACAAAATCTTCATTTCTGTATTTGTCAATCAAGATATCGTCAAAAGGTGTTCCGCCAAGTATAGATGTAAGTCTCAATTGGTCTCCACCAGTAAACATAACCACATCAGCATTTTTTAGTCTATCCAACACTTCTGGTTCACTTGCTTGTTCTCTTTTCTCTATCTGAAGCACATCTACATTATTCGCTCCAAGATAACTGAATGCCTTAACATATTCTGGACCAATTTCTCTAGGAATTTTTGAAGCAGTTGTAATAACTTCTATTCTCGATTGTTCTTTGTTTTTAGACTCTCTAATTATTCGTTTTAGAATTCCTTCTTCAAAGAAATTCAGATTTTTAGGTGCATTTTTATCAAGGTCAGTTTCTGTAAAACTTCCTTTGTCAACAGCTCCACCAATTATGATTAGTTTTCCTTGTATATTCATGGTGGTAAAAATAGCAAAAACAAAATATCTGACAAGTATTTTTAGCACTTTGATTAACTAAATGTTAAGTTTTTAAATATCAAAATGTACTATATTTGTGCTATGGAATCTCAAGAAACCCGTATTAACAAATTCCTTTCAGAAACTGGCTTTTGCTCTAGAAGAGAAGCCGATAAATTACTAGAACAAGGTAGAATTACCATCAATGGAAAAATTCCTGAACTTGGGACAAAAGTTTCTTCAAAAGATGAAATCAAAGTAGATGGAAAACTTATCTCCGAAAAAAAAGATAAAAACATATACCTAGCTTTTCATAAACCTGTTGGTATTGAGTGTACTACAAATCAAAAAGTAAAAGGAAACATTGTTGATTACATAAACTATCCAACAAGGATTTTTCCAATAGGAAGACTAGACAAAGCTAGCGAAGGATTGATTTTTATGACTGATGATGGAGATATTGTAAACAAAATCTTGAGAGCTAGAAACAATCACGAAAAAGAATATATTGTTACTGTTAATAAACCAATAACTGAGCGTTTTATTCAAAGAATGGGAAATGGTATTCCAATTCTTGACACAGTAACAAGAAAATGTAAAGTGGAACAAATAAGTAAATTTGTTTTCAGAATTGTTCTAACTCAAGGATTGAATAGACAAATAAGAAGAATGTGTGAATATCTTGATTACGAGGTTACCACGTTAAAAAGAACCCGAATAATAAATATTTCCCTTGATGTTCCTGTTGGAAAATACCGCCAACTCACTGACAATGAAATTCTTCAGTTAAACAAATTGATTGAACCATCGAGCAAAACAGAAGAAGCTAGTTTGCCTAAAGAAAGACTAAAGGAAAAACAACCAAATTTATCCTCAAAAAAACCTTTGAATAACTTTAAGTCCAACAAAAAGAAATTTAATTAATGCTCAAAACAATCTTTTTCATAGCAATTGGTGGTGCTGTTGGTAGCATATTAAGGTTTTTGGTTTCACAAATAGTTTCCAAATTCTGGACAGGAAATTTCCCCTTAGCAACATTTATAGTAAATGTTTTAGGATGTTTAATGATTGGTTTTTTTGTTGGGATAACAACAAAAAACAATCTAGACAACGGTCTAAAATGGCTTTTGATAACAGGTTTATGTGGAGGTTTTACAACTTTTTCAACTTTTAGCATGGAAAACATTACATTACTCCAAAACAATCATTTTACAACTGCTTTCGTCTATATAATTTCAAGTGTAATTATAAGCATACTATCTGTTTGGCTTGGTCTTTTTTTAAGCAAATAATTTTGGTTTAATAAAAAAGATTTAACTTCGCAAACTATGAAAAAAGAAGACATTGAAATTGTAAAAAATCTTTTAGCAAATCCAAAAAAAATTGCCATCATTCCACACAGAAGCCCTGATGGTGATGCGATGGGTTCTACTCTAGCTCTTTATCATTTTCTAAAAAAAATCAATCATCAACCAATTGTAATATCACCTAATGATTTTCCTGGTTTTTTGGCTTGGTTGCCTGGTTCAGAAAGTGTCTTGGTATATGAAAATGAAAAAGAATCTGTTACCAAAGTTTTACAATCTGCTGAATTAGTTTTTACACTCGATTTCAATGCACTGCATAGAACAGGTGAAATGGAGCAAGTTTTACAAAAACTGAAAGTTCCTTTTGTTATGATTGACCATCATCAAAAACCTGATAACTATGCGCTTGTTACCTATTCAGATACTTCGATTGGTTCAACTTGTCAGATGATATATGAGTTCATCAGTTCATTGGGTAAAAAAGATTTGTTAGACAAAACAATTGCAACATGTCTATACACAGGAATTATGACTGATAGTGGTTCATTCCGTTATCCTTCAACAACTAGCACTACACACAGGATTGTTGCTGATTTGATAGATTTAGGTGTGAACAATAGCGAAATTCATAATTTAGTTTTTGATGATAATTCGTTCAATCGCTTACAACTATTGGGAAGAGCATTGCAAAACATGAAGGTTTTTCCAGAATATAAAACTGCTTACACAACTCTTTCTCAAAACGAACTCGATGAGTTTCATTATAAAAAAGGTGATACAGAAGGATTTGTAAACTATGGACTAACCATTAAAGGCATAAATTTTGCGGCAATATTTATTGAAAACCGTGATGAAAATAGCATCAAAATTTCATTCCGTTCACAAGGTGAATTTGACGTCAATCAATTTTCGAGAGAGAATTTTAATGGTGGTGGACATATCAATGCTGCTGGAGGCAAATCAACACTTAGCATGGAAGAAACCACAAAAAAATTTGAAAATCTACTAACTAAAATATCTATTTAATGAATAATATTTCAAAAATAAGTTTAATCATCTTCATGATTTTGATGGTATCTTGTAAACAACAGCAAGCAAGAATGCCTATTTCTCGTTCATCGGGAACATTCATGAAAGAATCAATTGCCAGAAATAAAAAGCTCGTTGCAGGCGAAGAATTAAGAATAGATTCAATAATAAAAAGCAATCCTTCAATAAAATACTTTGCTTCAAATAAAGGATATTGGTATCATTATGACATTAAAAACGAAAAAGATACACTTAGACCAAGAAAAGGTGACATAGCTTATTTTGACTATGAGATTAAAGACTTCAAAGGAAATGTAATCTATTCTGATGTGGAACTGAGACCTCAAGTATATGCTGTTGATAAACAAAACATAATGATGGGATTGCGCCACGGAATTAAATTAATGCGAAAAAATGAAAAAGTTACATTTCTTTTCCCATCACACATCGCTTATGGTTATCATGGTGATGATAAAAGTATTGGGCCAAATGAACCACTGATTTGTACAGTAACTCTCAATGATTTTAAACCTGAAAATAAATTAACGCCAACAAATAATCCTCTGAAAAATGAATAGAAAAATTGTCTTAATAATTACTGTTATTATTGCTTCATTCTTTAATCAATCATGTAAAGACGAATACAGCGATTTAAAAGACGGATTGTATGCTAATATTGAAACTTCAAATGGAGATATACTTTTGAAGTTAGAATTTGAAAAAGCCCCAATAACTGTGGCAAACTTTGTAACACTTGCCGAAGGAAAAAACCCATTTGTAAGTAAAGATTTAAAAGGAAAACTTTTTTTTGATGGATTATCGTTTCATAGAGTTGAACCAGGATTTGTCATACAAAGTGGTGATCCAATAGGGAATGGTGCTGGTGATGCAGGTTACACTTTCAATGATGAATTTTGCAATTTAAAACACGATTCGGCTGGTACATTATCTATGGCAAACTCTGGACCAGGAACAAATAGCAGCCAATTTTTTATTACTATGGACAAAACTCCTTGGCTAGACGGAAGACACAGTGTATTTGGAAAAGTTGTTAATCCTGACGGTATGGATGTGGTAAAATCAATTAGAGTAGGAGATTTAATCAATTCTGTAAAAATAATTAGAAAAGGTGAAGCCGCTAAAAGATTTGATGCAGTAAAAACCTTTAGTGATTACTTCAAAAAAGAAACAGAAAACAGAAAAAAATTACAAGCCTTAGAAGAAGAAAATAAAAGAATCTATGCCGAAAAATACAAAGCTGTAATAGAACAAAAGGTAAACTATTTTGAAACCCTAAAAACTGACGCTATCAAGTCAACTTCGGGGTTAAAATATGTGATCACTTCTAAATCTAATGGTGCAAAACCAAAAGAAGGAGAAACAGTTTTTATAAAATATTCAGGTTTTCTAGAAGATGGAACACTTTTTGACACTAGCAGTCCAGAAGTTGCAAAGCAATTTGGAAAATATGATAAACAAAGGGATTTCAACCATGATTATACACTTTTACCATATCAAGTTGGTTCAAATAAACTTATCCCTGGTTTTGTAGAAGGTGTCAATAAATTAAAAATTGGTGAAAAAGCAATTTTATACATTCCATCAAAACTAGGATACGGAGAGCAAGGCGCAGGCAACGTGATACCGCCAAATGCCGATATAATTTTTGAAATAGAAATAACAGATAAAAACAAATAATAAAAAATAAAAAATAAAAAATGAAAAATAAATTAAACCTAATCATTGCACTGGTAATCAGTTTGAGTAGCATTGGCATTACTGCACAAACAAAAAAGAAAACACCTGTTTACACTACAAGTAAACCTGGAGCAGCAACCCAAACAGTTGATACTAAAGAAGGAATTTTTGCTGAAATAAACACTTCTAAAGGAAAAATATTAATAAAACTTGAATACAAAAAAACTCCTGTAACAGTTGCCAACTTTGTATCATTGGCAGAAGGAACCAATGCTTCGGTAACTGATGCTAAACTAAAAGGAAAACCATTCTACAACGGATTGAAATTCCACAGAGTTATTGCAGACTTTATGATTCAAGGTGGTGATCCAGCAGGAAATGGAACTGGTGGTCCAGGATATGCTTTCAAAGACGAAATTACTGATGCAAAATTTGATAAAGCTGGAATTCTTGCTATGGCTAATTCTGGTCCTAAAACAAATGGTTCACAGTTCTTTATCACACACAAAGACACACCTTGGCTTACTGGCAAACATACTATTTTTGGTTATGTAGTAACAGGACAAGACGTTGTAAACGCAATAAAACAAGATGATTTAATTAATTCTATTATTATCATTAGAAAAGGTAATGAGGCAAAAACATTTGATGCTGCCAAAGTTTTTGCTACATACATGGCAGGAAAAGCTGATGAAGATAGAAAAGAAGCTGAAATGGAAGCTGAAAAAAGAAAAAAACAAGCTGAAGATGAAGCAAAAGAAAAAGCTGATTATAAGCAAAAATATGGTAGTGTAATCAACGCGAAACTCGCTTATCTCAATGAAATAAAAGCTACTTCTACTGAAACACCATCAGGCTTAAAATATAAAATTATAAAAAAAGGTAGTGAGAAAAAACCAACCGATGGCACTACAGTTTATATCCATTATGCTGGCTATTTAGAAGATGGAACTTTGTTTGACAGTAGTTATGAAGACATAACAAAAGAATACGGAAAATTTGACCAAAATAGAGCGAACTCTAATGGTTATCAACCATTCCCTTTTCAATATGGAAACAAAGGCGGTTTAATTCCAGGCTTTTTGGAAGGTTTAGAAAAAGTAAATTTTGGAGATAAAATTATTCTTTTCATTCCTTCAAAACTTGGTTATGGAGAAAGAGGTGCAGGAAAAGTAATTCCACCAAATTCGAATATAATTTTTGAGATGGAAATGCTAGAAAGTATTCCAACAAAACAATAAACAATAAAAAAAGAGGTTCAAAATGAACCTCTTTTTTTTATGATAAAAATCATTTTTTACCAACACATGTAATCTTACATTTGATTTCACTAAAATGGGTATGATGGCAATTTCCTTAATTCAAAAATATAACGTTCCTGGACCTAGATACACAAGCTATCCAACGGTTCCCTATTGGGATGAAAAAAAATTTTCATTAGAAGAATGGAAGAAAAATTTAGTTCTTTCTTTCAATGAAAGCAACAAAACCGAAGGAATTAGCCTTTATATTCATTTACCATTTTGTGAAAGCCTTTGTACGTTTTGTGGTTGCCATAAACGAATAACCAAAAGACATGAAGTAGAAAATCCCTATATAGAAGCTGTTTTAAAAGAATGGCAACTTTATTGTAATCTTTTTGATAGCAAACCTGTTATAAAAGAAATACATTTAGGCGGTGGGACACCAACTTTCTTTTCACCAAAAAATTTAGAACAACTGATAAATGGAATAATTTCAAAAGCTGAAATTGCTGAGATGCATGAATTTAGTTTTGAAGGTCATCCAAATAATACCACTAGAGCACATCTTCAAAGCTTGTATAATCTAGGGTTTAGAAGAGTAAGTTTTGGAGTTCAAGATTACAGTGAAACAGTTCAAAATGCTATTCACAGAATTCAACCATTTCATCAAGTTGCAAAAGTTACTTTTTGGGCAAAAGAGATAGGTTATACATCAATATCACATGATTTAGTCTATGGTTTGCCTTTTCAGAAAGTTGAAGATATTATTGACACAATAGAGAAAACAAAATCATTGCAACCCAATAGAATTTCATTTTATAGTTATGCTCATGTACCTTGGATAAAAGGTAATGGACAACGCGGATTCAATGATGAAGATGTGCCTAGAGACAACGAAAAAAGAGAACTATATGAAGTAGGTAAAATGCTTCTTCTAAAAAATGGGTATTATGAAATAGGCATGGATCATTTTGCAACAGCCGATGACAGTATGTATGTAGCTTTTAAAAACAAAAGATTACATAGAAATTTCATGGGTTATACCGCTTCAAAAACACAAGTAATGATTGGACTAGGTGTATCATCAATAAGTGATAGCTGGTATAGTTTTGCTCAAAACGAAAAAAATCTAGAAGATTATTACGATAAAATAAATTCAGAAGAAATACCAGTAACAAAAGGACATTTGCTCACAAAAGAAGATTTAATCATCAGGAAACATATATTGAATATCATGTGCCATTTTGAAACAAATTGGGACAATGGGCTGTATTTTGAAGAGATATATGATGTACTAGAAAACCTAGAAGAAATGATTGTGGATGGATTGGTTGATATAACCAATACATGTCTAAAAGTTACAGAAAAAGGAAAACCTTTTGTTCGAAACATTTGCATGGCTTTCGATTTAAGGTTGAAAAGAAACATACCAAACAAACAAGTATTTTCATTAACTATTTAAAAAAAAAGCACTTCATATGAAGTGCTTTTTTATTCTTTAATCAAAGAAAATAATTCGTCTTTCAAGTGCAACATTTTTGCTTTTAAATCATGAGCATGTTCATCTGAAACATTTATTTGCTCTGTGTTGATTTTATAAATTTCATTTTCTAAAACTTCATATTCTTCAAAGAGTTTTTTAAAATGAGCATTTTGCATTTTTAAATCGTGAATTTTTTCTCTAAACTCAGGGAATTCATTGATTAGATTGTGTTTCTCCATATATTAAAATTTAATTGTGACACTCGGGATTTGATTGAATAAATAAGCTCATATTACTAGGCGATACATAAGGAATACCTAATCCAAGTCCGCGCAATATGAACATCACACCAATAACACAAATGACTATTGGGATAACTCTTTGGAGCTTATTTCTAAAAGGTAAACTTAAAAAATTAGAAACATAGACTACAGCGCTCATCAAAGGAATAGTACCTAGTCCATACAATATCATGTAAAAAGAACTGTAAAACTCGTTTTGCATGGCTACAGCTCCAAATAATGCTGCATAAACCATTCCGCAGGGTAAAAACCCATTTAGAATACCGATAGTAAATATAGCATCCGTTGATTTGCGTTTGAATTGATTTCCTAATAACGATTTTACTTTTGAAATCAGTTTATAAATAGGTTTTGAAAAGTTGTATTGAGCAAATGTTTTTTCTGGAATTAGCGCTACCATTATCATTAATATGCCAACAATTATTGAAACATTTTGCTGAAATCCAGCCAAATACAATCCTCTACCTAAAAGGCCAAATACAAAGCCCAGAATAGCATAGGAAAATATTCTACCAAAATGATAAGCCATAATCTGCAATACTTTTTTACTTGGATTGCTGTGAGAAACAGGCAACATCATTGCAATAGGTCCGCACATACCGATGCAATGCAAGCTACTTATTAATCCAAATATGACTGCAGAAAAAAGCATTTTTATATATTTACAACTTCTTTGTTTATATAACCAACACCTTGATAATTCCAATCAATAATAATGTCCCAACGACCGCCAACCAAAGTACTTTTAGGTATGAGCAAATATGGACTAGATAACGAAATCGGCACATCGAAATCTAGTTTTTGGCTTGACGGTCTATATAGGGACACTTTTCCTTCTATTGCTTTGAAATCATAAGATTTAGGGAAAGTAATTTTTATACCTTCAGGAAGATTTTCAACAATTAGTTTGTCAGCAAGATTTTGAGCATTTTTTTCTTTTTCTAAATCTTGTTCAAATGTTCTCTCTTTTTGATAATATTTTTCAACTACCAACTCGTTATCATATTTGTGGTTTGACTGTACCTTGAAGACAAAATACAGAATAAAACTCATAAAAAGCGCAAATGATATTACGATTCCTGTTCCCCAATTCATTTTCATGATAATTCTTTTTTAGTTAAAATTTCTAGGACCATTAAAATTGGTTGTTGCCGACTCAATTTTTTTATCCTTATTGTAAACCTCAATTTTTAATTCTATTTTATCTCCATTCAATTCATTTTCAGGAATTTTAACGAAAAAAGTTCCTTTAGTAAGTCCTTGTCTTGGAACTATTACTTTTGTATTTCCAACAAGTTTTATCTCGCCTTTTGGCTGAATTAATTTAAATGTTACATCATCAAATTCTTGTTCTGTTTTATTGACCACATTGAAGTTATAAATATTTACAATCATGTTTCCTTCACGCTGAAATATTTGTCCTGGAACGTGTAAAATTGTTGCTTCTACATCAGTTCTCAAGAACAACATTCCAATGAAAACGCCAATCAAAATAGAAAGAACTGCAATATAGCCTTTCATTCTCAGTGTAAGCTTGAACTTTTCTTTTTTAACAATTTCATCCTCACTTGCATATCTAATCAATCCTTTTGGCAAACCTACTTTTTCCATTATAGTGTCGCATTCATCAATACAAGCTGTACAATTGACACACTCAAGTTGTGTTCCATTTCTTATATCAATGCCTGTAGGACAAACATGAACACAAACTTTACAATCTATACAATCACCTTTGCCAACTGCGGTTCTATCCTCTCCTTTTATCAGTTTACCTCTTCCACTCTCACCTTCTCCACGCACATGATCATAGGCAACATTGATAGATTTATTATCAAGCAATACACCTTGCATTCTTCCATAGGGACAAGCTATTATACAAACTTGTTCTCTAAACCAAGCATATATAAAATAGAACACACAAGAAAATATAAGCAACGCAATAAAGGTGCTCATATGCTCTTTTGGACCTTCTTTGATAAATTCTATCAAACTATCACTACTGATAAGATAAGCAAGAAATACATTGGCAATTATAAAAGAAACTATAAAGAAAACAATCCATTTGGTTACTCTCTTTCTTATTTTTTCTGCATCCCATTCCTGTTTTGCTAATCTAATTTGTGCAGCTCTATCACCATCAATCCAAAACTCTATTCTTCTGAAAACCATTTCCATAAAAATGGTTTGAGGACAAAACCAACCACAAAAAATTCTACCAAATGCAACTGTAAATAATGCCAAGCCTACAACCCCAATTATCATTGAGATAACAAACAAGTGAAAGTCTTGTGGCCAAAAAGGAAAGCTAAAAATATTAAACCTTCTTTCTAGAACGTTAAACATCAAAAATTGATTTCCATTTATTTTTATAAATGGCGCACTAAAAAGGAACAGCAACAAAAGATAGCTTACTATTTTTCTTCTGTCATAAAATCTTCCAACTGGTTTTTTTGGATGGATAAAAGCTCTTTTCCCTTTTGCATCTATTGTTGCAATGGTGTCTCTAAAGCTTTCATCATTTAAATTATTCTCAGACATTTTCAATTTTTTTTGTGTTAAAAAAAGGTTTTGAAATTTATCAAAACCTTTTTTTAGTTATCATTTTTTAACTTCAGTTTTTGTACTGTCAGTCACTGTTGCTACATCAGCAGCTTCAGCTTTTGGGGCAGCTTCTTCTACCCATTTTTCACCTTCTGCAGGTTTTCCTCCTGCTGGTTTAGTTCCTTGTAAACTCAAGACATAACTGGCTACTTTTTGAACCTGTTTTGTTCCCAATGTTTTTGCCCATCCAACCATTGTTGGATTGTTTTTACTTCCTTCAGCAATTAGTTTGAAAACATTTTTAATTCCTCCACCATTTATCCAATATTCATCTGTCAAGTTTGGACCAACCACTCCTCCACCATCAACTTTGTGACATGCTGCACATGAATTTGTGTAAATTTCTTTTCCTTGCGCTAAATCAGCTGCATCAGTCAAAAGAGTAACTTTATCAAATGTTATTTCTTCTTGAGGAGAATTAGCTTTATTCTTTAACATATCAGCTTCGGCTAATTCAACTTCAGTCTTGAACTCTTCATCTTGTGTGTATCCTCCAAAAACATGGAATCTTAACAAATATACTGCAGCAAAAATTATAGTTGCATAGAATAGATTTACCCACCAAGGAGGCAAAACATTATCAAGCTCTTTAATTCCGTCATAATCATGATCTAGCATTACATCACTTTCTTGCTCTACAGATTTAGAACGAGTAAGTTTTTGCATAATGCCTTTTGCAAATTTACTATCAGCAAACGAAACTGACTGTGCTTCTTCAAGCTGTTTTTTCTGTTCATCAGTCAATAAGTGATAGGTAACTTTATCTACAGCACTTACTACAATTTCTATCGCAATCAATAGAAAAAGGAATACGCCAAGAAAAAGTGCCAACATAGGATATTTTACAAATGCTGGTTTATCGCCAGAGTCTACAAAGTATTCCATGGCAATAAATACCAAAGCGAATATTAGCGGAACTCTAACATAGGATGGAAATATTTTTTTCATTTTAATTCGTTTTAATTTAGTTATTCGTCCTTCAACGGAAGGTTACTTATTTGGTTAATAGTATCTTTACTGTAAGTCATTGCCCAAATAGTAAAAGCAACAAATACTGTAAAGAAAATTGCTAATGAAATAATTGGATATATTTCAACACCTGAAATAGTTTCTAAGTTATGTTTAACAAATTTCAACATGGCTATTATTGTTTTGGTTTAACAGCTGTATCAGTACCAAGTCTTTGTAGATAAGCGATAAGAGCTACAATTTCTCTGTCTTTTAGAGGAACTTCTTGATCTTTACCAAAAACTTTGTTTATATCTGAGTTGGCTAACAATTTGCTTTCAATTTTAGAAGCTTGTTCTTCAATACTTTTTTGTGCATTTGCAATATCAGCATCTGTATATGGAACTCCAAGTGTAACCATAACTTCCATTTTTTTCTGAATCATAGAGTTGTCCAACTTGTCTTTAATCAACCATTGATATCTTGGCATTAATGAACCTGGAGAAATACTTTGTGGATCATACATATGGTTAAAATGCCACACATCATCTCTACCACCATTAAATGGTTTTCCTGGAACTCCTTCTCTATGCAAATCTGGACCAGTTCTTTTTGAACCCCAAAGGAATGGATGGTCATAAACATATTCGCCAGATCTTGAATAATCACCATAGCGTTCAACTTCTGAACGGAAAGGTCTAATTAATTGTGAGTGACAACTAACGCATCCTTCTCTAATGTAGATATCACGACCTTGTAATTCAAGAGGTGTATATGGTTTTACAGCAGCAATAGTTGGAATATTTGATTTCACAAAAATTGTTGGCAAAATTTGGATAATACCACCAATAAGGATAGCTACAGTTGTATAAATTGTAAATTGAATAGGTTTTCTTTCTAACCATGAATGCCATTTTTCGCCTTTTAATCTGTTAGGGCTAATAACTGCCAATGCCGGTGCTTCTGCTGCATCATCTTGAACTGCTGAGCCTTGTTTTACAGTTTTGATTACGTTATATACCATCACCAAAACTCCAACTAAGTACAAAGTTCCACCAATTGCTCTCATCCAATACATTGGAATAATTTGAGTAACTGTTTCAAGGAAGTTACCATATTCTAGGCTTCCACCATCTGCTTTAAATTGTTTCCACATAGATGCTTGAGTAAACCCTGCAACATACATTGGAAGTGCATATAAAACTATTCCTAAAGTTCCAATCCAAAAGTGGAAATTTGCTAATTTTTGAGAGAACAAAGTAGTTTTTGTAATTCTTGGAACAATCCAATAAATCATACCAAAAGAAAGGAAACCATTCCATGCTAAAGCACCTACGTGAACGTGAGCAATAATCCAATCAGTGAAGTGTGCAATTGCATTAACATTTTTTAGCGAAAGCATTGGTCCTTCAAAAGTAGCCATACCATAACCAGTAATTGCAACAACATAGAATTTCAAAACTGCATCTGTACGAACTTTATCCCAAACACCTCTAAGTGTTAATAATCCATTGATCATACCACCCCAAGATGGAGCAATCAACATTACAGAAAATACAACTCCAAGGTTTTGTGCCCAATCAGGTAATGCTGAATATAATAAGTGATGTGGACCAGCCCATATATAGATAAATATCAGTGACCAGAAATGGATTATTGATAATCTATATGAATAAACAGGTCTGTTTGCAGCTTTTGGAACAAAATAATACATCAGTCCAAGGAATGGTGTTGTTAGGAAAAATGCTACTGCATTGTGTCCATACCACCATTGCACTAAAGCATCTTGAACACCTGCATAAACAGAATAAGATTTTAATCCAGAAACTGGCAATTCTAAGCTGTTAAAAATGTGTAGTACTGCCACAGTTACAAATGTAGCAATGTAGAACCAAATGGCAACATAGATGTGTCTTTCTCTACGTTTTATGATAGTACCAATCATATTGATACCAAAAACTACCCATATCAATGCGATAGCAATATCTATTGGCCATTCTAACTCGGCGTATTCTTTTGAAGTAGTATAACCCAACGGTAGAGTTATTGCTGCTGCAACTATAATAAGTTGCCAACCCCAAAAATGAAGTTTACTCAAAAAATCGCTGAACATTCTAGCTTTTAATAATCGTTGCATAGAGTAATAAGCCCCTGCAAACATAGCATTACCCACAAAGGCGAAAATTACTGCGTTAGTGTGTAACGGTCTTAAACGTCCAAAACTTAAAAAAGGAATTCCGCTTGTAACGTTGGGAAATAAAAACATAAATGCTAATATTAACCCAACCAACATACCTACCACACCAAAAACTATACTGGCGTAGATGAAGTTCCTAACAATTTTGTTGTCATACTGAAATTGTTGCATTTCCATAATTATAATTGTTTTTCTTTGGTTATATTAATTTGATTTTTGTTAGTTTCTTTTTTCAATTCATCTTCAAAAAGCATTCGAACTGATGGTGTATAATCATCATCAAATTGTCCGCTTCGTACTGCTCTTATAAAAGCGTACAGGAAAAATATTGCAACTACAATACTAATCGTTATTAAAAAATAGATTACACTCATACCTTAAATTTGTGTTAACAAAGTTAGCCTCCATAAATATACAAAAACATGACATTTATCATATCATAAAATGATTATTAATATTTTTTTAATGAATAAATATTACTCATTATCGTCACAAAGCTTACTATAGTAATAGTGCTTAATGGCATAATTATAGCCGCTACAATAGGCAGTAAATTCCCTGTTACTGCATAACTCAGCCCGACAATATTGTATAACAATGATATGCCAAAACTGATGTAAATAGTTCGCATAGCATTTTTAGAAAACTTCATAAAATAGGCTATTTTATCAAATTGTGTTGCGTCCAATATTCCATCGCAAGCAGGTGAAAAAACATTCACGTTTTCTGAAATTGAAATCCCAACATTACTCTGAGCCAATGCTCCTGCATCGTTCAATCCATCACCAATCATCATGACATTCTTTCCTTCTTTTTGAAGTTTTTCTAGGTAGAGTAATTTCTGATCTGGCTTTTGGTTAAAAACCAAAGTTGTATTGGCTGGAAGCATTTTTTCTAAAATTTTTCTCTCGCCATCATTGTCACCTGACAATACATATAAATCATATTCGTGAGATAATTTTTCAAACAATTGCTCTAAACCTTGTCTATATTGATTGTTAAAAACATAACTGCCTTTATACTTGCCATCAATTTCAACATGAACTTTTGTCTTCTTGTGTGTGTTTTCGGTCATGGTTTTTAAAAACTGTGATGAGCCGAGTTTTACTTTTTTTCCATCAATTATTGCTTCAATTCCCTTACCTATTATCTCTTCAAAACTCTCAATCTCCAACTTCTCTTGATTTGGAATAAAGTCATATAATCTTCTGCTAAGTGGATGATTTGAACCTCGCAAAACATTTTTTAATAATCTGAGCTCAGCATTGTTCAGTTCAATACCTTCATAAGTAATAGCTGTTTTTTTATTGGTTGTAATTGTTCCTGTTTTGTCAAAAACAATTGCATCAACTTTCGACAATTGCTCGATAACTAAAGCATTTTTGAGGTATAATTTTTTGTTCCCCATGATGCGGAGAACATTACCCAAAGTAAATGGAGCCGTAAGTGCCAATGCACATGGACAAGCAACGATGAGAATAGCTGTAAAAACATTGAAAGCTGTGGTTACATCTATAAAAACCCAATATAAAAAAGAAACAATGGACAAAATCAACAATGCTGGTGTAAAATATCTACTTACCTTATCTGTTATCGATTTGTGCTTTTGCTCTACTTTTTTCTGAAAAACATCATTACTCCACAATTGAGTGAGATAACTTTGAGAAACCGAAAACAACACTTCCATTTCAATAACTTTCCCAAGTTGCTTTCCTCCTGCAAAAAGCTTGTCTCCCGATTTTTTTTCAATTGCAACAGCTTCACCTGTAACGAAACTATAATCTATAGAGGCTTTTTCAGAAATTAAAATTCCATCTACTGGTAATAATTCTTGATTTCTAATGAGTAATCTATCGCCTTTTTGGATATCATATACTTGAACAGGGATTTCTGTGCCATCTGTTGCTATTTTTGTTACAGCTATAGGGAAATAGGATTTATAATCGCGTTCAAACGAAAGAAAATCGTAGGTTTTTATTTGGAACAATCTTCCAAGTAGCATAAAGAAAATCAAACCCGCCATACTATCAAAAAACCCTTGACCATAATCAAAAATGATGTCAACAGTACTTCGAACAAACATTACAATAATTCCTAAGGCTATAGGAACATCAATATTGAGCAATCCTGCTTTAACACTTTTCCACGCAGAAACATAATATCCAGAAGCCGAATAAAAGAAAGTTGGCAATGACAATCCAAAGATTAACCATCTGAAAAACCCTCTGTACTGATTTATCCAATATTCATTTACTTCAAAATACTCGGGAAAAGAAAGTAACATAATGTTACCAAAACAGAAAAAAGCAACACCTATTTTATAGATTAAACTTCTATCAACTTTTTTCTTCGTTTCTCCATAGTTTTCTAAACTAATGTAAGGTTCATAACCTATAGAAGATAGAAGTTCAACGATACGTTTTAGTGAAGTTTCTTTTGGAGAAAAAGTAATTCTAACTTTCTTTTCACCAAAATTGACTGATGATGCTATTATCCCTTGTTGAAGTTTTTGTAAATTTTCCAAAATCCAAATACACGAACTACAGTGTATATGAGGAACATACAGTGAAACAATAGATGTTGTTTCTTCCTGAAAATCGAGAAGTTTTGCAACGATTTCTTCATTGTCTAAAAAATCATATTTGCCCTTTATATCTTGTGGCGTGGCTCCGGGCGAAGCCTGAAAATCATAATAACACGTTAAATCATTTTGACTAAAAATTTCATACACTGTCTTGCAGCCGTTGCAACAAAATGCTTTTTCATCAAAAATTACCTCGTCTTTTTTTGGAATTTCATTACCACAATGGAAACATTTATCTGTGTCCATAAAATTGCTCATTTTACCCGTAACAAAAGTCACACTAAGATAATAATAAAAATATGATATTTGTCATACTTTAAATATCTTTGCGAAAGAAATATATTTCTATATGAGTAAATGTGAACAGTGCATCGTGCGACAATTCAGTTCTATCAAAGCCTTAACAAAAGATGAACTTTTGAGAATGGCTGAATGTAAAACTTCTTATACTATAAAGAAAGGTGAGCCTATTTTTGAAGAAGGCGAAAGCACCAATGGAGTATATTGTATAAAAGATGGTGTATGCAAAATGACCAAGTTGAGTGCAAATGGGAAAGACCAAATTGTAAAATTGGTCAAACCAGGAGAACTTCTAGGGCAACGTTCCATGATTAGTGAAGAACCTGCAAATCTTAGTGCTGTAGCATTGGAAGACATGGAAGTGTGTTTTGTTCCAAAGTCTGAAATCATGCAATTTTTTAATCAAAACAATCAGTTTTCAATGCATTTGATGAAAACTATTTGTGGTGATTTGAAAGAAGCTGATGACCACATGGTTTCTATGGCACAAAAAAGTGTAAAAGAACGATTGGCAGAAACATTAATCTATTTAGAAGACAATTTCGGGAAAAACGATGATGGTTCGCTTAGAATTCAACTTTCGCGTGAGGAATTGGCTGGAATGATTGGTACTGCTACAGAAAGTTGCATCAGGCTTCTATCTGAGTTGAACAAAAGCGAACTTATCAGCCTAGACGGAAAAAAAATATCTATTCTTGATAAAGCAAAGTTGAAAAGAATATCTGCTTAATTTTTTTTCTCTTTTATAAATAAATAGTAAATAGGTAAACCTAAGAATACTATTATCAGTCCAAAACCCGTGTTTCTTGTGTCATAGACTAAAAGTGATAGGCATATTAATGCCGTTACTATGATATAGAGCATTGGAACTAATGGATATCCAAAAGCTTTGTATGGTCGTTCGGCATTGGGTTCTTTTTTTCTTAGAATAAAAATCCCATAAATTGTTAATATGTAAAACAGTAATGAGGCAAAAGTAGCATAGGTCAATAAATCGCCATATTTACCAGAAATACAAAGAATACATGCCCAAATACACTGAACCCAAAGCGCCTTTGCTGGAACATCATTTTTATTTAATTCTGCTGCTTTTTTGAAAAACAATCCGTCTTTTGCCATAGCATAAAACAATCTTCCGCCAGCCAAAACCAAACCTGTATTACACCCAAAAGTAGAAATCATTATCAATCCTGCCATTATAAAAACACCAATATTTCCAAAGATCATATTGGCTGCTGCTGCACCTACTCTATCTTGGCTAGCAAACATAATTCCGCTTTCATATACACCAGAATTAGGAACACCTTTCATGGGAAGTAATGATAAATAAGCAATATTTGCCAATATATATACAACAGTAACTATTGTTGTTCCTAGAAAAAGGCTTCTTGGAATATTCTTTTTTGGGTCTTTAATTTCACCTGCAATAAAGGTTACATTGTTCCAAGCATCACTAGAAAAAAGTGAATTTATAATGGTTGCACCCATAACTCCAAGCAATGCAAAACCTGATAATTTTGTTACAGAAATTGTTCCATCGCTATTCAAAACTGTCTTTGAAGCACTCCACATATCAGAAAAATTATTGCTCAAAACATCGGTTTTCATCCCGATAAAAATTCCTAAAATGATTAGTGCAAATAATGCAAAAAGCTTGGCTGCCGTAAAAAACAATTGCAATGTTTTACCTGTTTTTACCCCTTTTGTATTGATATAGGTAAGCAATATGATACTGCCAATGGCCATTAATTGTTTATTTGTAAAAGTAAAACTTCCAAAACTCACTATTTTATTTTCAAGCATCGGGAGAAACACAGCCGTATAATTTGCAAAAGCTACTGCTACAGCGGCAATAACACCTGTTTGTATTACCGAAAATGCTGTCCAACCATACAGAAATGACACCAGTTTGCCATAAGCTCTTTCGATGTAAACAAATTGTCCGCCAGCATTGGGCATCATACCTGCTAACTCGCCATAACTCAACGCTGCAGACATGGTAAGCAATCCTGTAACAAACCATAGCACCAACAACCATCCTGCTGAACCTAGGTCGCGAGCCATTGCAGACGTTACAATAAAAATCCCAGAACCTATCATGGAACCAGCAACAATACTAGTTGCATCTATTAACCCTAATGAACGTTTTAATTCGTGTTTAGTTTCAGACATAGTTTACTTTTGGTGGTTAGATTTCAAATATAATTAAAGTTTTTTAGCTTCTTACCAAAAATGAGGATATTTGAAAATTGAAGATTTCATTATGTGTCGTGACTTGACGAGGTTGCGAGCTTAGGAGTAGATTTTTTTCTGTTAAGATTAAAATTTTTCGTGAAGAGAAAAGTACAACTCAAGAAAAACTGGCTATAGCAGATAATGGCTGTTATGCGATGTTACTCTTGAATTCTATTTAGTTCATGCTCCAATAATACACCTTCCAAAATAGTTCCTTCACTAACAATTTTCTTTTCAAATGGAGAATAAGTAAAGTATTTAAATTCGAAATCTAAATCTTTACACCAAAACCCAACAAATATTAAATAATCTTTGCTTAAATGTTGAACGTTTAAAAGAATCGGAATGCTAATTATTTGAACTAAAACTTGCTTTACGTGACTTGACATTGAAAATTTATTGCCAAGTAAGTCTTCGTAAAATCTAAATTCATGCTGAGAGTTTATATTCGCTACATTATAAATATCAATTATAAACGCAACTTTGTCTGCTGGAATTTGAGATTCATTTATAATGTTGATTACTATTTTATCATTTTTGGCATCTATTTCTGTAATTGTTATGTTAGCAGATAATTTTGGTACTCTCCTTTTATTAAATAATGCTTGTATAATTCCATGTGGTGCAGGTTTGGCATCTCTTTCAAGTCTTAAATAATATTTTCCATCAGCTGAACATTGATGAGGCGGAGTTTGGCTTTGAGGGATATCAATTAAGAATACATTTCCTTTTTCAGTAAGAAATTCTTCAATTTTTAAATTGGTTGGTGTTGGAACAACATTAGAAGCAATTCTTTGATATAACCAATCTTTATTTTTAAAATTTGAAAACGTTAAATCACCTTGACAAACCTTAATTATATTTTTGCCACGTATTTCTCTAGTTTCCCTCGGCGCACCAATTATCAATAGTCCGCCTTCAGTATTTAAAAAAGCTGTTATCTCTTTGAAAATATCGTTAATTTCAACTTCTCCACTTTTAAATTCTACTACAGATGATTCTTCTTGTGGGCTTGAAAAATATTCTTCTATATCTGATAATCTAAGCTCAATTCGCGGTTTGCTGAATATTTTTTCAATATAATTTGAATTCATTTAATGTGATTTTTTGGTAATATCGCCTCACGGCAAGCTCTTAACGCAGTTCCTCGTTTGAGCTTCGTTTTGCTAAAATATGAAATATTTTAAAGTAAAAAAGGAGAAGAGAACGAGAAACAGAATTGCGCTTAATGACTGTTAGTGGTAGTTTATTGAGAATTTATATATATTGTTTTGCTTCCCCAATTACCATGTCCGCCTCTTGCTCTAGCTACAATTTTATATTCCGAAGAATTTTCAACTACGAAACTCTCGGTTATAATATAGTCAAATGCAAACTCATCATCACTGAAATTAACTATCGTATCATTTTCGTGAATCACATATAGTTCTTCATTCATTATAGAATCTCCATCATCAGAAATTTTAACTTTGACTTCAACAATTTGACCCGCGTTAAAATTTTGACCATTAGTTGGAGTAAGTATAGTAATTCCTGGAACATCATCATCACTGCACGAGCAAACAGTAAACAAAATCAGAAAGAAATATACAATTAGTAGTTTATTCATAGCAAAGAGTTGATTAAATTACAGCTAACGGAAATCTCTTTATATAGTTCCTCGTTTGAGCTTCGTTTTGCTAAAATATGAAATATTTTGTAGTAAAAAGAAAGAAGAGAACGAGAACCATTAATGCTTGAAACTATCAACTGTAAGTCAAAATCGCTTCGCTTCTTCCCAAAAATTTGGGGTATTTGAAAATCAAAGATTTTCTAATTTCTATTTTTTGGGAGTCGCTTCGCTTCTTCCCAAAAAACATCCATTTCCGCTAAAGTCATATCAGCTAATGATTTTCCGAGTTCTTTGGCTTTTCTTTCGAGATACATAAATCGCTTCATAAACTTTTTATTCGTTCGCTCCAATGCATCTTCTGGGTTTACTTTTAGAAAACGTGCATAGTTTATCATCGAAAATAACACATCGCCAAATTCTGCTTCTATTTTGTCTTGATTACCACTATTCACTTCTACTTGGAGTTCGTTTAGTTCTTCTTGCACTTTGTCCCAAACTTGGTGCGGTTCTTCCCAATCAAATCCAACGCCTTTTACTTTGTCTTGAATTCTACTCGCTTTTACTAAGGCTGGTAAACTCTTTGGCACACCTTCGAGCACTGATTTTTTGCCTTCTTTGAGTTTTAGTTTTTCCCAATTTTGCTTCACCTCATCTTCATTGGCAACAATTACATCTCCATATATATGTGGATGTCTATCAATCAATTTATCGCAAATACTATTGGCAACATCGGCTATATCAAAATCATTGGTTTCGCTACCAATTTTTGCATAAAAAACAATATGAAGTAATAAATCTCCAAGCTCTTTTTTAATTTCTTGCAAGTCATTATCAAGAATAGCATCGCCTAGTTCATAGGTTTCTTCAATGGTTAAATGGCGAAGACTTTCGAGGGTTTGTTTTTTATCCCACGGACATTTTTCTCTCAAATCATCCATGATATCGAGTAAACGATTGAAAGCTTCTAGTTGTTGTTGACGGTTATTCATATCTGAACTGGTTTCTGTAAAAATAAAAAATCCTATCTCACCATTTGGAAATAGGATTTATAGTTTTAAAAAAGTAATTAACTATTCTTCTTTTTTAGTAGATTTTTTTGTTGTTGCTTTTTTTGCCTTTACTTCTTCAACAACTTGCTCTTTTATACTTTCAGCATTCTCCACTTTTGGTTCATCTTTTGAAACCATTCCTTTGGCTTGTAGGATGTTGTACCAATTCAATAATTTTTTAATATCCGAAGCATAAACTCTATCTTCATCATAATCTGGAAGAATTTCTTTGAAATATGCAATTAGCTTAGAGTTGTCTTCCTTATGCGAAATAGCAGCGCCTTCATTTTCTTTAACAGCAATAGCGCGCATGATTTCAACAAGTGGTTTTTCTTCACTGTATGTGTACATAGAAATTTCTGAAAGCAAACTCACGTTGCTTCTCATGCCTACAGTTATTTTTTTTCCGTCCAATAAAGATTCTGCGACAAATCCTGAACGAGTTTGTATTTTTAATTCAAATAATCCTGGTTTCCCAGCAATGGCTAAAATTTTGTCTAATTTCATTTTATTTTAATATTCAAAAGTATAATTATCTTCCTTTTTTGTTTGCAAATTTCATTCTGTAATCAGGAAATGCTTTTCCGTCCATGATGTTTTGCAATTTCTTTTTTATCAATGTTTTCTTCAATGTAGAAATTCTGTCTGTAAAAAGAACTCCTTCTATATGATCATATTCATGTTGAATAACACGAGCTATCAATCCGTCGTAAACTTCTGTTTTTTTATTAAAATCTTCATCAAAATACTCGATAGTAATTTTTTCTTTTCTAAAAACATCTTCACGAACATCTGGAATACTCAAGCAACCTTCATTAAAACTCCATTCTTCGCCTTCTTCTTTCAACATTTTGGCATTAATAAACGTTTTTTTGAAACCTTTGAGTTGCAATTGCTCCTCTTTTGACAACTCATCATTATCACTGAACGGTTCTGTATCTACAATAAAAAGCCTGATTGCCAAACCTACTTGTGGCGCAGCCAATCCAACTCCATAAGCATTATACATGGTATCATACATGTTGGCGATTACTTCTTTCAGATTGGGATAATCTGGAGTAATTTCTTCTCCAACTTTTCTCAAAACTGGTTCGCCATAACCGTATATAGGTGTTATCATTTTCAAAAAATTTTGGCAAAAGTAAAAAAATTAAATCATTTTTCTACTCAAATAATCTTGAAGCATGATTGTAGCGGCAATTTCATCAACCAATGCTTTGTTTTGACGTTGTTTTTTCTTCAAACCGCTATCAATCATCGTTTGAAATGCCATTTTTGAAGTAAAACGCTCATCAACTCTTTCTACTTTAATTTCAGGGAAAGTTGCTTTGAAATCATCCACAAACTTTTCTATAATTGGTGCACTTTGAGAAGGTTGACCATTCATCTGTTTAGGTTCACCAATAAGCACTTTTGCCACATTTTCTTTGGAAAAATAATCTTTCAAGAAAACCATCAACTCACCTGATGGTATTGTTGTTAATCCTGAAGCAATAATTTGAAGTTCATCCGTTACAGCAAGACCTGTTCGTTTTATTCCATAATCGATAGAGAGAATTCTTGGCATTTATTTTTCAATTAGTTTTACTTGGATTGCTGCTCCATTTAAGTGATCTATTTTCATTATAAAATCAGCTGAAGAGTCTGAAGCTAACAACCCACCAAGTATTCCAAAAAAAGCACTAGCAAGAACTACAGTACCAGTTTTGGCTGTTACTTTTGCTCTTCCAATAAAATAGAAATCATCATCTTTAAATTCAACTGGTATAAATTTATCATTATTATTTACATAGACTTTTCCTTCATCAATAACAGCAAAAAGGTCATTATTATTTATTTCAAATTCAGAATTGTTGGCTCTAATCCATAAAATTTTGGTAATTTGATTTTTTTTGTTCTTGATAATTTTAATATCCTTAATACTTGGTTTTTGATTTTTGAAATTATCAAAAGTCATATATACACCATTTTCAAAATTTGTTGTATTGTATGCTGGGATTTTTCTTTTCTCAAGTGAAGAAATTTTTAGAATATCATCAAAGGAGTAATATTCCCCTTGCACATCAGAAACCAAACTAGAAGTAATAAAATCAATAAGCTTTTGGGAGCCATTTTTTATGTTTTTTTTCGTCACATCCATCGCATTCACTTCAAAAACTTTGTCTATAAAATCAATCTTCATGTAAACACTATCCTTTTTTGAAAATAAATCCGCTCTTAAATAACAATAACCTGTTTCACTAAACGCTTCTGTAACTTCTGCAAACTTAAAATCCCTAATATTTAAAAGTAATTCTCCATTTCCCGTTTTATCGAGTATGAGATTATCAAAAACTTTTTCAATTTGCTTTTTTAAACTTTCTGTAGGTTTTAATAGAGCTTTTTTGTTAAAGGCACCTTTTTGAATTATTCCAACATTAGTAGTATCAATTCTTGAATCTATAACAGTAATTTTTGAAAACTTACTTGCAACTTTTTGCTCAGGATTCGATAAAACAAAATCTTCAACAAGTTTTTGAGCAAAAACTGAATTTATACTAAGAGTAAAGATTAAATAAAATAAAATTTTAGATTTCATCAAATGACCATTTTTTTTAATTAAACTCAAATTTAGACATTTTATTAAATATAAATTCACAAAATTGATTCTATATTTACAAAAAAATTCTGAGAACATGACCCATTTACAATCCATTATAGAGAACGCTTGGCAAAACCGCGAATTATTAAAAGAAGAAGCTACACAAAACGCCATTAGAGAAGTGGTAAACTTACTCGATATGGGAACACTTCGAGTGGCTGAACCAACTTCATCTGGCTGGCAAGTAAACGAATGGGTAAAAAAAGCAGTAGTCATGTATTTCCCTATTCAAAAAATGGAAACTTTCGAGGTAGGAATTTTTGAATATCATGATAAAATTCCGTTGAAAAGAGGCTATGCTGAAAAAGGAATTAGAGTTGTTCCTCACGCAGTTGCTCGTCATGGTGCCTATATTTCTAAAGGCGTAATTATGATGCCAAGTTATGTAAATATTGGTGCTTATGTTGATGAAGGAACCATGGTTGATACTTGGGCAACTGTAGGTAGTTGTGCTCAAATTGGTAAAGATGTTCATCTTTCTGGTGGCGTTGGAATTGGTGGTGTTCTAGAACCATTACAAGCTGCGCCAGTTATTATTGAAGATGGTGCGTTCATTGGTTCACGTTGTATAGTGGTTGAAGGTGTAAGAGTTGAAAAAGAAGCTGTTCTTGGCGCCAATGTTTGTTTAACTGCCTCAACAAAAATTATTGATGTTACAGGAAATGAACCAAAAGAATACAAAGGATTTGTTCCTGCTAGATCCGTTGTAATTCCTGGAAGTTATACAAAGAAATTTGCTGCTGGAGAATATCAAGTTCCATGTGCCTTAATTATTGGACAAAGAAAACCATCAACCGATTTAAAAACTTCTCTTAATGATGCTTTGAGAGAATATGATGTAGCGGTTTAAACGTTTTTATCTATAAATTATGAAATTAAAAGAGTATCCTATTTCGTTCATCAACACGTTAAAACTGCTTTCAATACCCGTTGAAAAGTTAAACGATAATAAGAACTCTATTCCTGTTATTGTATCGTTAACCACAATTGCTTCCCGATTAAACAAAGTGCATATAACTTTGAGAAGCGTCATGAATCAGACTGTTAAACCAGAAAAGATTATTTTGTGGATAAATGAAAATGATAGCGATAAAATTCCGCCAACTTTATCAAAACTAACAGGCAAATTATTGGAAATAAAATTTACACCACACCGAAGTTCACACAAAAAACTAATTCCCACATTAGAGCTATTTCCGAATAAAACTATAGTTACTTGTGATGATGATTTGATTTATGAAAAAAAATGGTTGGAAAAACTTTATGAAACCCATTTAAAATTTCCAAATGACATAGTATGCAACAAAGCTCGTCGTATTGGCTTAAATGACCAGAATGAATTGTTAGACTATTCGCAATGGAAATATAATTCTGAAAATGATTTTAGAAGAAATTTGGCAATTGGTGAAGGAGGAATTTTATATCCGCCAAATGCATTGAATAATCAAGTTACTGATTATGAATTAGCGCTAAGATTAACCCCAAATGCTGATGATTTATGGTTTAAAGCAATGGCTTTGCTTAATAATACTAACGTTAGATTAGCAGATAATCCTTCGAAGGTTTTTATACCAATTCCTGGAACTCAAAAAATTTCTTTAAAAAAGATAAACGTTTCGCAAAACAAAAATGTTTTACAACTTCAAAATCTAGTAGACTATTTTGATTTAAAAATTAATTAGAATCAATTCCTATTGGAGTTTTTATCACTTTGTTTTTTCGCGTGTTTTCTCGAATAGCATAATTCTTTTTCCAAGTTTCTTCATTCACATAACCACGCTTGTGATCTAGATGAACACAAATGGCCGAATACCTAATTTGTTTAGATTTTAATCCTTTATTAAAAAGTCGTTCTCCAAGTTCTCTATCTTGTCCGCCGTATTGCATTTCTTGATTAAAACCATTAACCTCAACCAAATCTTTTTTCCATCCAGAGGAATTGTGTCCGTTCCATGAAGCATTTGTGGGTGTAATAAAATTAAGGAATTTTGACAAAAACCCTTTAGCAGTAAATTTTATATTCTTGTAACTATTTGGAAGTCCATTAGCTGTTAGCCATTTCAAATCAAAACATCTTTGATTTACAATATCATCTTTAGAAATCAGTTCAGATATTGACATAGGTAATTTAAAATAGCCGCCAGATAAAAAATAGCCTTGTTCTCTATAATCGATGTGTGTTTGTACAAAATCTTTTCTCGGAATGCAATCGCCATCAGTAAAAATAAGATAATCAGAATTGGATGCAATTATTGCTTTATTCAATATTTGCGATTTCTGAAAACCATTATCTTCCTGCCACACATGCACTATTGGGATATCAATTTCTGCTCTCAATTTATCAATAAGATTTTTTGTAGCTTCTCGTGATCCATCATCAGCAATTATTATTTCAAAATCTTTATAGGTTTGTACACTAAAGCCTATGATGACTTTTTCGAGCCATTTTTCTGAATTATAAGTGCTAAAAATTACCGATGCTTGCATTGTCTCTTTTTATTTGTTGCAAAAATACTCTTTTTAATGTTTGTCAATACCATTTTCAATGTAAGTGATATGGTGCTTTTTGTTATAGTTTCTAACAGAATTATTGAAGGCAATTTTTTCCTGATTGACATAGCTTCTAGAATGGTCAAGATGCAGGCAAATTGCTGAATATCTAATTTGCTTTGACAACAATCCAAAATTGAATAATCTTTCTCCCATTTCGCGGTCTTCACCACCATATTCTAATAGTTCATTGAATCCATTTATTGCCAAAATATCTTTCTTGAAACCTGACGAATTATGTCCATTCCAAGAACGTTTTGTAGGTGTAACCCAATTCATAAATGAGGCAAAATATTTATTCTTCACCAATTTTGTAATCTTAAAATTCATTTTCAGCCCTTTACTTTTGAGCCAAAACACATTGAAACAATTTTGATTAGAAATATCATTATCCTCTATAATTTTGGAAATAGTCATAGGCAATTTGAAATAACCGCCCGAGAGAAAATAACCTTCTTCTTTATTCTTCAAATGCATTGCTACAAAGTCTTTGCGAGGAATACAATCACCATCTGAAAAAAGAAGATATTCTGTTTTTGAAGCAAGTACAGCCAAATTGAGAATTCTACATTTCCTGAAACCTAAATCCTCATGCCAAATGTGTTGGATTTCATTTTCAAATTTATCTCTAAAAAAATCTACAACTTGCTTTGTCTTTTCACCAGAACCATCATCGGCTATTATTATTTCAAAATCTTTTTCAGTTTGAGCAGCATAGCCAAGTAAAACTTTGCTTAACCATTCCTCTGAATTATATGTTGAAATAATAATGGACAACTTCATATCATACAAACATAAAGAATAAATCAGATTTTTGACAAATGTTTAATCTTACTTTTTTGAGAAATTAAAAAAATATATTTTTACAAAAAAAATACAATGTTTGACCATTATCTTATTACTCGGTTTAATCTCAGAGCTTCTTTTTGGAATACTACCAAAAACAATGAAAAGCTACTCACTGATGAATGGATGGAAAATAGAATGTGGTTATTTGAAAATTTTTGCTTCCCTACGGTAGTTTCCCAGAGTAATAAGAATTTTAAATGGTTGCTCTTTTTTGATGAAAATACAAAGGAAATTTACAAAAAAAGAATTGAGAAATTAGTTGAAAATCATCCTCACTTTGTTGTTTTTTATATTAACGGAATGGATGCGTTTTATGGAGAATTGACAGGTTATATTAAGAAAAATTCAAGCGAAAAACCCTATCTAATTACTTCTAGAATAGATAATGATGATAGTATTCACAAGGATTTTATTGACGAAATTCAAAAACAATTCAAGCAACAAGATTTTTGCGCTATCGATTTTATTGCTGGATATTCAATTCAAATTGAGCCACAATTTATATTGGGTAAAAAAGAACAATTATTCAATCCGTTTATTAGCCTGATTGAAAAAAATGAAAATCCCGAAACAGCTTTGAATAAAGACCATAGAATGTGGAAAAAAGAAAAGAGAGTTTTGCAAATCTCCAACAAAAGACTTTGGCTTTCTATCATTCATCATAAAAATAAAATAAACAAATTTGATGGTTATGGTGATGTAAATTGGTCTGATTTGAAAAATGATTTTACACTTTCCAATGAAGTCAATACGCTGTTAGAGCAAAAATTAATTCCTTTTAGTCAATGGCGTTTTCTTAGTTTGAAAAACTTTTTTATCCAAAAATTTGAAATAAACTTCAAATTATTTAAAAGAGCTCTGGGAGTTTACAATTCATAAATTTTTTGTTTATGCAAGACAATAACAAGTGGCAAAATTTCCTAAAAGAACTCAGTAATCTGTTATTTTTTTGGTTCAACAGTGTCATTTTCTTTTTTGTTTTTAGGCTAGTTTTTATCGTTTTTTTTCATAAAAAAATTACAACACAATTTGAATTTTCGGAATATTTTAATGTATTCTTGATGGGCTTTCGATTTGATTGTACGGCAATTGCCTATTTTTTACTTCTTCCTACAATTGCCTTATTATCATTGAGTAATTTCAATCATTTTAAAGTAATTAAGTCCATCAGAAAAATTCATCAATTCCTTTTTGTAATCCTTTCTAGTATTATATGCGTTGTAACTATCAATTATTTTAAAGAATATGATGACCAATTCAACAACTTTATGTTTTTGGCATTATACGATGATCAAAAAGCGGTTTTACAAACCATTCTTGAGTATTATCATCCGTTTCTAAATGGTTTTATTTTAATACTTTCAATCCTAATTGGGTTATTCATTTTTAAAAAATTTGAAAACAAGACTTTAATTTACAGCACATTAAATTCCATTAATTTCAAGTTTAAAAAGCCAATATTTATAATTGTCTTTCTATTATTATTTGTGGCAGGAATAAGAGGTTCATTCTCATCAATTCCTGTTTTACGTCAATATTCGGGTGTTTCAAAAGACGAGTTTTTGAATAAAACAATTATCAATCCTTATCGTTCGTTAAAATATGCCATCAGCGATTTCAACAGAGTAAATTTATTAAACTCTAAAAATCCATTTCTTTCAGAAAAAGAATTTAATAAACTTTATCCCTATTCAAAAGTTACAGATGCATTGCATCACAAAGCCAAAGGAGCCAAAATAGAAAAGCCAAAACAGATTTTCTTGGTTGTAATGGAAAGCTACGACTCATGGCCTTTGATGGATAAATACAAAGATTTTCACCTAGCCGATAATTTAAAAGATATTGCATCACGCGGCACTCATTTCTACAACTTTTTACCATCGGGTAACACAACTATAGATTCATTTGGTGCTATTATGACAAATGTTCCCAACTGTGGCATTAATCTCAGTCATATTGGAACCGTAAACGAGCCTTTTGTTACTTCTATTTTTTCCCAATTCAAGAAATTAGGGTATCAAACTAATTTTTATTATGGAGGATATTTATCATGGGAAAATATAGGTGAATTATCAAAATATCAAGGAGTTGATAGAATTTTTTCTGGTGTAGATGGTGGTGGAAAAACAGATACTGGCGGTTGGGGAATTGAAGATGAAAAACTTTTTAACCTTGTCATGAAAAACACTGATAAAGAAAAATACACTTTCAACTTGATTCTAACAACAAGTTATCATGCGCCTTATAGTGTCGATCTTGAAGCCAAAGGTTTTCCATATAAATCTACCGATGATTTTCCTGCTGGAGCAAAAAAATATTTTGATGGCTCAATGAATATAAAAGAACTGGGACATCTTTGGTATGGAGATAAAGCCATTGGAGATTTTGTGAAAATTGCCGAAAAAAAATACAGCAATAGTATTTTTTGCTTTACTGGCGATCATTTTGGGAGAAAATTTATCAATAGCAAACCTACTCTTTATGAGAAATCTTCGGTAGCATTCATTATGTATGGGAAAAATATTCCAATTCAAAAAAATGATAATCCTGGAAGTCATATAGACATTATGCCTACTCTGTTTGAACTCATTGCACCCAAAGATTTTGAGTATTACAGTTTCGGGAAATCGATGTTTGATGATAAAGATTTTGGACTTGGTTACCAAAAAATGATTTCAAAAAAGGAATTGAATTACTTCCCTACCGACAAAAAACCTGAAACATTCATCATGAATGCATCGAAGAAGAGTTTTGATAAGTCAATGAAGAAAGAACATGACAGAATTATGGCTTTGGCTTGGTATTATACCATGAAAGGAAATAATCTGATAAAGAAAAAATAGTTACAGCCTACGATGTTTCCATCTTTTATGTGTCCAGAGGTAAAACTCTGGCGCTTCATGAATTTGTTTTTCTACTTTTCGAAGAAAAGTTTCTGTAATTTGATAGTCGGGAACAGTATTAACATCATCAGAAATCAGCTCAATATCAGCTTCATAAAAACCTCTTTTTACTTTTTTTACTTTTAAAAACACAACATTCATATTGTATTTTTTTGAAAGTACTTCGGCACCAACATAAACTGGAACTTCTATCCCCATAAATTTGCTCCAGTAAGTTTGAGGTTTAACTTGTGGCGATTGGTCGCTTGCAAAACCATAGATAGCATGATTTCCTTTGCTTTCATTTTGTTCTATAACACCTCTAGTTTCTTTCGTAGTAATCAAATAAGCCTTGAATCGAGAGCGAATTTTTTTGACCAGTTTGTCAAAATAAGGATTATTAATCTTTTTATATATAGCAAATCCTTGAAAAGAAACACGTCCATTCATTGAAACAACCCATTCATAACTAGCATAATGAGCACACATTAGGGCAACGCTTTTATTCTTTTTTTCAATCTCCAAAAATTCATCAAGGTTATTGATAACAAATCTCCTTTCAATCTCTTTAATTGAAATCGTCATGGTTTTTATCATTTCCAAGAACATGTCACACAAATGCTTGTATGATTTTTTTTCAATAATCAATCGTTCCTTTTCAGAAAGATGCGGCAAAGCCATTGCGATATTTGCTCTAACTACTTTTTTTCTATAACCTATTATGTAATAAATTAGAACATAAACAAAATCAGAAAAAATATAAAGCAATCTAAATGGAAGGATAGAGATCAGGAAAAGAATTGGGTATATAAGTATAAAAGCTATAAAAGACATTTAATATTTTTTTTTGCAAATATAACTATTTCCTAAGTTGAATTGGATTACTATATCTTTGCAAAAAAAACTCTATGGAAATTAATCAAGAAGTTTATAAAGCTTTTGAAATAATTCAAAATGGTGGAATAATTTTATATCCTACTGATACCGTTTGGGGAATTGGATGTGATGCTACAAACGCTGAAGCTGTTAAAAAAATTTATGCTCTAAAACAGCGTGAAGAAAGCAAAAGCATGATTGTATTGATGAATGGTGAAAAAATGATGTATAATGTCTTCAAAGAAATCCCTGAAGTGGCTTGGCAAATTCTCGATTTATCTGAAAAACCAACAACACTAATTCTTGATAATCCAAAAAACATCGCTCCAAATATTATTGCTGATGATAACACACTCGGTGTCCGATTGGTCAAAGAACCATTTTGCTATAAACTGATGGAACGAATGAAAAAACCATTGGTATCGACATCTGCCAACATTTCGGGTATGCCAACGCCAAAATCTTTCAAAGAAATTTCTCCCGAAATTTTAAATGGTGTGGACTATGTAGTAAATTTGCACCACGAAAAAATTTGTGACAAACCATCAACGATTATCAAACTAACAAATGATAATCAGGTAAAAATTATTAGAAAGTAATTTTTTAAACCACGAATTCACGAATATTTATGTCAAAAATAATATATCAAGAGGAAAGTTTTCAAATAATGGGTGTAATCTTTGAAGTACACAATAATTTGGGTTCTGGTTTTTCTGAAATTGTATATAAAGATGCTCTTGAATATGAGTTTATGAAATTAAATATTCCTTATGAAAGGGAAAAAGAGTATCAAGTTCAATACAAAGACACAATATTAAAACACAAATTTTATGCAGATTTTGTTATTTTTAGTGGCATAATTTTAAAAATAAAATCATGTGATTCACTCAATGAAAGTCATATTGGACAATGCATTAATTATTTAAAAGTTTCAAAAAATAAATTAGCCATTTTGATTAATTTTTCAAAAGGGCATGAAATAGAATATAAAAGAATAGTGTTATAAAAATTATTCGTGTATTCGTGGTTGATAGAATGAACAACATAACAGCTTTAGAGAATCCTATATTCAAAATCATTACACAGGCTAGCCAAGAACTTGGTTTGGAAAGCTTTGTCATTGGTGGTTTTGTTAGAGATTATTTATTGCAAAGAGATTTCAAAAAAGATATTGATATTGTAGCTGTTGGTTCTGGAATTGATTTAGCATTAAAAGTATCTGATTTATTACCCAATAAACCAAAGGTTCAAGTTTTTAAAAACTATGGCACAGCTATGCTTCGCTACAAAGATATTGATATCGAATTTGTAGGAGCTAGAAAAGAAAGCTACAACTTTGAAAGTAGAAATCCAATTGTGGAAAATGGTTCGCTGAAAGACGATCAAGAAAGAAGAGATTTCACTATCAATGCAATGGCTTTTTCTTTGAACGAAAATAATTTCGGACAACTTGTTGATCCTTTCAACGGAATTAATGATTTAGAGCGCAAAGTCATTAGAACTCCATTAAATCCTGACGTTACCTATTCTGATGATCCTTTGCGGATGATGCGCGCAATTCGATTTGCAAGTCAACTCGATTTTGAAATAGAAAATGAGTCGCTAGAAGCGATAAAACGAAATGCAGAACGAATTAGAATTATATCTGGCGAAAGAATTGTTGATGAACTCAATAAAATTTTAGAAACAAAAAAACCTTCCGTCGGATTTTTACATTTATATAAAACAGGATTGCTAGATATTATTCTACCCGAATTGACTGCTTTGAATAATGTGGAAGAAATTGAAGGGCAAACCCATAAGAACAATTTCTATCATACATTGGAAGTAGTTGATAATATTAGCAAAAACACCAATGACGTTTGGCTTCGTTGGGCTGCATTATTACATGATATTGGCAAAGCTCCAACAAAAAAATTCAATAAAAAACAAGGTTGGACATTTCATGGGCATGAGTTTTTGGGAGGAAAAATGGTCAAAAAAATCTTTGAAAGGTTGCACATGCCATTAAATCACAAATTAAAATTTGTTCAAAAAATGGTCATAATGAGTTCTCGTCCAATAATTTTAGCGGATGATATTGTTACCGATTCCGCTGTTAGAAGATTGGTTTTTGATGCTGGTGAAGATGTCGATAACTTAATGACACTATGCGAAGCTGACATTACAACCAAAAACCCAAAAAAGTTTGAAAAATATCATAAAAACTTTGAATTAGTAAGAAAAAAAATTGTTGAAGTAGAAGAACGTGACCGAGTTCGAAATTTTCAACCTCCAATATCTGGTGAGGAAATCATGTCGCTTTTTGGGCTTAAACCTTCAAGAGAAATTGGCGTTTTGAAAGAAGCTGTGAAAGAAGCAATTCTCGAAGGTGAAATACAAAATGAATATCAAGCTGCTCTAGATTTTGTTTTACAAAAAGCTAAAAAAATGGGATTGAATTCGATTTAATGATTATAAATAAAAATGTCATTTCGAGCGCAGTCGAGAAATCACATAAGTTATAAACAATTATGAGATTCTTCACTTCGTTCAGAATGACAAGAATGATTAAATACTGATTAAAAAAAATTGCAAATACATAGAAGATGTTCAAAATGGGTGTTACATCTTCCTTAATTAAAAAATGTAAAGATGAAAAAAGACAATCGACCTGTAATTTATTGGTTACTTTCTGGATGCATTTTAGTTTTTATCATGGTTGTTGTTGGTGGAATTACTAGATTGACTGGTTCTGGGCTATCAATGACCGATTGGCATCTAGTAACAGACACTTTTCCTCCAATGAATGAAACCGCTTGGCAACACGCTTTTGAAGAGTATAAGAAATTCCCTGAATATCAAAAGATTAATAGCCATTTTACTATTGATGATTATAAGTTCATATATTTTTGGGAATGGTTTCACCGTTTCATTGCTAGAATATTAGGTTTTGTTTTTATCATCCCGTTTGTTTATTTCCTTATCAAAAAGAAACTTGATTATCAAACACTAAAAAAATGTTTTATCCTACTAGGAATGGGAGCATTACAAGGTTTTTTTGGCTGGTTCATGGTAAAAAGTGGATTAGTTGACAATCCAGATGTAAGTCATTTTAGACTTTCTCTACATCTAACTTTTGCTTTTCTAACTTTTGCATACACGCTTTGGGTTGCACTAGACTTGATTTATCCTGAAAAAAATCAAATTATATTCCCTTTAAGAAAACTAGCTCGTATAACTATTATTGTTTTGTTATTGCAAATAATTTATGGTGGTTTTGTTGCTGGACTTGATGCTGGATTTATTCATAATCATTGGCCGTTGATGAGTGATGGACAATTTATGCATGAAAGTGTTGTTTTGGAGAAAGACACTTGGTTATTGCGATTGACAGAAGGCAAAAGCGGAGTTCAATTTGTTCATAGAAACTTAGCTTATCTTGTAGTTGCATTTATTGTATTTCTTTATTTTAAAAGCAAAAAATATACGCTATCTTCTAGTCAGAAAAATGGATTGAATTATTTGTTACTATTTGTTTTTGTTCAATTTCTTTTAGGCGTATTTACATTATTGTATCAAGTGCCGCTATGGCTTGGGGTAACACACCAAGCAGTTGCTTTTCTTCTATTGGCAGCCATGACTTATACGCTTCATAGATTTAGTAAATAATTATAAATAAAAAAGCACTCATCAATGATGAGTGCTTTAATCTGACCCAACATCAGATTTAACAAACAAACTAAACTTCAATCTTTATCAAGCAGTTACACTTGATTTTGCTATCTCGGTATCTGCTTTTATATGTGCTGCATTGGCTCTACCACTAGGATCTTGATTTTCTTGCCATTTTGGTATCCATTTACGCACCGTTTGCGCAGCACTGGTTTGTGGATAATATTTATGAAATATTTTTCTATAGAAAAATGCTTCTTTGGTTGCTGGAGTATTATATGGAAATATTTCAGCAGCTTTTTCCATTTCCTCATCACTTACTTGAGAAGAACAATATTCAATCAAAGTATCAATCCAGTTATAACCTACTCCATCAGAAAACTGCTCTTTTTGTCTCCATAAAACTTCTTTCGGCAAATAGGGTTTGTCTGGAGTATCAAATGCTTTTCTAAGAATATATTTCTCAACTCCTGCATAGGTTTTTGGCAATTTTTGTTCACCTTCTATTTTCATGGCAACTTTAAGAAAAGCTTTATCGAGGAAAGGAACACGAGCTTCCAATCCGTGCGCCATTGTAGACTTGTCTGCTCTTAATAAATCAGCAGTAAAAAGTTTTTGAACTCTTTCAATGGTTTCTTTGGTAAAATCTTCAGTAGATGGTGCATTTCTAAAGTATAAATATCCGCCAAAAACTTCATCTGCACCTTCACCAGATAGAACAACTTTTATACCTCTTTCTGTAATTGCTTTCGACAAAAAATACATTGGTGTACTAGCTCGGATAGAAGTAACATCATACGTTTCAAGATGCCAAATTAATTTATCTAAAATTTCAATTCCTTGCTCAATAGTGAAATGTATTTCATGATGAATTGTTCCTAGAAATTCTGCAACTTTTCTAGCTGCTACAGCATCTGGCGCTTCTTTATCTAAACCAATAGAGAATGAGTGAAGTTCTTTGCCTTTTTCCTTTAATAACCTTGCCGCAATGGAGGATGTTAATGAAGAATCTAATCCGCCCGAAAGAAGTACTCCAATAGGCACATCACTCATCAATCTTTTTTGAGTAGCTTCGGTAAGTTTTTCTCTAATTAATTCTAAATCAACACTTTCAACACATGCTTTAAAATCCTCATATTCTGGTTGATAATATTTTACAAAACCTGTTTGAGCTGTATAGAAATGTCCTGGAGGAAAAGTTGAAAATGTTTTGCATTGGTCAGCTATAGCTTTCATTTCTGAAGCAAAATACATTCTTCCTCTATCATCCATTCCATAGTAAAGTGGCTTTACACCAAGTGGATCACGACCAGCAATATAATCATCACCATCTACAACGACAAAGGCAAAATCTCCATCGAGCATGTCAACGAAATCATATCCAAACTTTTCATAAAGATGCACTATCACCTCTGAATCTGATTTTGTTCTAAACGTATGGTCTTTTAGTATAGTATTTCTTAATTCTTGATGATTGTAGATTTCACCATTATGTACCATCCAAGCGCTAGAAGTTCCTTGAATTGGTTGTTTTCCTGAATGCAAGTCAATAATCGAGAGTCTTTCGTGAGAAAGGATGTGACCGTTTTCAGTTATATGCAAATCACTTTCATCTGGACCACGATGCGCCATTCTTTTCGACAATTCTTTAACGAGCTCTTCTTCTTTACCTTTTCCTATTATTGCTAAAAATCCACACATATTTATCTATTGTTTAATTCGATAAAGCAAAAATGTGAAATTTGTTTATATTTTAAATCTAAAAAAGATATTTGATTAATATTTTAAACAATAAAACTCAATTTAATATAAATATTAAATAAATACTCTGTAAAAATCAAAAAAAAATTAAAAGTTGAAAGTTTGTGGCTAATCAGATTATGAAAATTTTAAACTGCTTGCCCGAAAGTGATTAAATTATTGTCTGGGTCAAGGATTGAAAACTCCAATTGTCCCCAAGGCTTATTTTGCAATGCTCCATTTGGATGAATTGCTACTTGATTATCTAACAATGATGCATAAATATCCTTAATTGCGTCAGTTCTGATATAAACTTGACCATCGTTTTCATCAACATTTATATCTCTGTATTCAAAAAAATGCAATTCTATCTGATCCTTTTTTAACATCAAATAACCATCATAATCGTGGACATCTGCGCGTTCGAAACCCAAATTTTCCAGATAAAATTTCAAAGTTATGTTTTTATCTCGCATGGGTAACTTTGGATGTATTGCTAACAACATAGAATATGTTTTTGAGATATAAAAGTATCAAAAAAACGATAACTTATTCAATATAACTTATAAAATATTCTTTGTTATTAAAATTAAAGCTAAAACCAACAGTATTATTTATCAATTGTTTAGAGAGTGGAGATTCTGGTGATACTGCAAAAACAGTAACTCCTTCGATTACAATTTTGGGTAATGCAACAGAAATAAAAAGTGTCAAATCATTTACTTTTACCAAACTACCAAATGTAACTTTTGTTGTCGTTTTACTGCTATCAATGGTATGCAGAATCTGCAATTGTTCAATAGCTTCACTAAGTTTAAAATTTAATTTTTCTTGCTCCAGATGCATCATCGAAAGTGCTGTTTCATGTTTGTCGCCAGCCGAGCTTTTAGCGTCATTTTGCGCATCTGATGAAAGAGATTCAATCATATCTTTATAAACATCAATTCTATCTTGAACCAATTGTTTATAATACTCTAATATTTTTTGTTTCATAGGTCAAAAAAAAAGCCAAATTATTTTGGCTTTATATTTCTAAAAATCGAATTTATAACTTGCTCCACCCATTATCTGAAGACCTTGCACTGGATAACTTAACCAACGTTGATAGTTTTGATTAGCAAGATTATTACCTTTCAAGAAGAACGTTAAACGCTCATTGTGTTTATAGCCTATATGTGCGTTCAAATCGAAATAGGAGTCTAACGTAACATTTTCTAGAGGATAATCTATCAATAAAGAACTATGTATAAATTGATCTTTTCTTTCTCCAACGAAGAACAAATTACTTCCTGCATACCATTTAGGAGTAATAGTAACATCGAGATTTGCACCCATTTTTATACTTGGTAAATTCCATGCTTCTTTTGCGGCATCTGTAGAATAGCTACTAAATGTTCCGTTAATTCCAAAGGATACATTTTTAGAAAAATCGGCTTTCAATTCGCCAAAGAAACTAACCGTTTTTACTTTGTCATAAACCACATCAAAAGAGTTACCATACGTATATCCTTCATTGTTTGCATTGTCATCATCAAATCCATTGTGTTTAAATAAAGGTTTATTCTCCTCGTTAGTATAACTACCGCGAATATTATAACTAATACTGTTGGCCAATTTTCCTTTCAAACCTGCATAGATATCATATTTTTGATCTGTTGGCGCAACTGCCAATGTTGGTGAAACAAAGAAATTAGTATCTACAAAATCTTTATAAGAATTCTGTTTTAATGTTCCTTCTAAACCTGCATAGAAAACCATCAAATCACCAACTAATCTGTATGTTCCTGTCACTTGCGGATAGACAAAAAACTTGTTTTCTCCGCCTTCGCTAGCTATTGAATAGAACAATCCAATTCCTGCATTAACAGTCAAATCATCTTTTTGCAAACGAATGCTAGGAGAAAAGCCTACATTGGTAAATCCGTATTTATAAGAGTTGCCACCGAATAAAGGTTTATCAAATTCACCACTGATGTAATCTAAAATAAAATTGGCTTTGAATTTTTCTTCAATTATATCAAACTCCATAGATGGCTTTACAATAAATCTATTTTCTGCCGAACCAAAAGCATCCCAAAAACGATTAAACTTCAAACTACTTTCCTTAAGAAAACTATCACCAAGCGATAATCGACCACCAAAATAGAGGTTGTGATAGGTTTGCTTTTCGTCGATTCCGTCAATTGTTGCTTGGTCAAAAAAACTTGGATGCAATCCATACCAATTATAAATTTGATGCTGATAGCCCAAATCTGCATTCCAGTTCATCGCTCTAGTTCTACTTCCATAAGTTAAATCTAGTGAAGTATTGGAGAATTTATCGTCTAAAGTAATATCTTTTATTCCTCCTTGTGATGAAATATGACGAAGCATTCCGCCAAAATAATCAGTATTTGAAACATTTTGAGAAACAAAAAGCTCCGCATTGGCAGTTCCATAATTTCCTGCCGCTAGAGTAACATAATTGCTAAATATTTTTTCTTGTTCAGATTTTTCTACATTGGCAGCACGACCTTTTGAAGGAGTAAAAGTTGAAGCCACTGGAAATGAAAAAATATTGTATTGAATATTTTCTTTGTTTGATGTTTCTTCGTCTTCAAAAGAAGGCGTTTCTTTTACCTTGAAAGCATCGGAAATTGTTGGTGAATATGGCTTTACTACATTCACTACTTCTGTGCCTATATTGTCATCTTTCTTTTGTGCTGATAATTGCTGAAAACCTGCTACTAAAAGTACTGTGGCTAAACTGTTTTTAAATATATTTTTCATAGTAAGTAGGTTTAATTTTGAATGGAAGAATTTGTCTTAGCTTCTTGACTTTTGATGGCATTAAGTTCATTTTGAGCTTCTTCAACCACATCTGGATAAGCGGTAAAGTTTTTTATTACACTTTCTAGAATATATGTTGCTTGGAAACTATCTTTCAATCCATAGAAATTTTTTGCCATTACAACTAATCCTTTTGCTCCAAAATATTTGTAAGCAGAATAGTCTTTTGCTAATTTCTGAACAGCTTTATTCGAATCCTCATATTTTGCGTCTTTATTTTTGAAATAAGCATCATAATACAATGCTTCAGCAGCTAGTTCGCCTTTGGCAATAGTTAATAATTTTGCATATGCACTTCTTGCTTTCGTTTCATCACCAGCTTTTATAGCGGAACGAGCAACAATGATTTGTGCATCACTTTTTACCTTGTTATCGGTTTTAGGGTTAGCTAATACTTTATCAGCATAAACTACAGCATTTGCATAATCTTGTTGTTCATAATAAGCTCGCATCAAATTGGCTTGCGCAAAAGTCACATTCTGAGGAAAATCGGCTTCAGTTTCAAGGCGTTTCAATACAGGAACAGCTTTTGCATAATCATCTTTTTTCAAATGTATTTCACACAATCTTGCTAGTGATTGTTCTGTATATTCGCTACGAGGTTTATTGATTACAAACTCATAATTTGGAATTGCATTTGCTTCCAATCCATCAGCGTAATATGATTGTGCCAAATAGAAATTGGCTTTCAAAGAATGAATTCCGTTAGGAAATTTTGACACATATCCGCTCAAACTAGATATTGCTTGTTTTGTATTTCCTTGCAAATATTGTTTTTCTGCATATTCATAGGTATCGTTATCCAAATCTGCATCAGAAACTTCAACAAAATCTAATGTTCTAACCCAAGATGCATATTCATCAACTTTACCGTTGTCCATGTATATTAACCTTGCTGTAGAAACTGCTTCAACAGCTTCTGGAGTTCTAGGAAAATCAGCAGCTACTTTTTTGAATTTAGCAATTGCTAAATCGTCTTTTTGAGCATTATAATATACCAAACCTTGTCTTAAAATTGCTTTTGCGGCAAATGAGCCATTTTTAAATTCACTTAAAAGTTGGTCATACGTTTTTATAGCTAAATCAGTTTTGTTTTCAGTTACATAAGTATTTCCTAATTCAAATAAGGCATCATCTCTATATTGTGATGTTTTAAAATTTTGCAAAAACTTATTGAAATCTTCAATTTTTCTATCATTTCTACTCACAAAACCATAGCTAATCGCTTTTTGAAAAGCTGCATAATCTGCATCAACACCTTTCAAATCAATGGCTTTGTTATAAGCTTCCATTGCTGGCCAATATTTTGAAGTAACAAAACGGCAATCTCCTAATCTTAAATAGGAATCATTCAGCCTTGTTTTGTCATCTTTGGTAATGTCAATTTGCTTTTGGAAATAATCTCCAGCTTTGTCGTATTCTTTTAATTTGAAATAAGCATACGCCAAGTTATAGTTGAAATTTTTATACTCTGGAGTGCTTTTGGCTTCAGCAAAACTTTCAAATTGTTTGTAACTCAATGAAGCATTATTGAAGTCATCCAGAATATATTCTGTTTCTGCTTTCCAAAAAGTTGCACGAGCAGTAAACTTTGCATCTGCTTGCTCGTTGATAGACTTTTTGAACATTTTGAGTGCTTCTTGATAATCACCATCAGTATAAAGTTCCAATCCGCGATAGAATGTTACTTTTTGATAAGCCGCTTTATTTTTGAAACTTTTGTTTTTTTCCAATAATACCAAAGCTTCTTTATAATTTTTTGAAGTGATATAAGAATTAATTAATAGATTTTCTATTTCATCTTTTGCAGGTGAAGTAGGATATTTATTCAAAAAAGACGAAAGCACATCAGGCACTGATTGATAGGAATTACCTATTTCATAACTCAATTTTGCATAATTCAGATTGGCATCTTCCTGAATTTTTTTGTCAAAATCCATTTCTGAAGCATTTTTAAACGCATTCAAGGCTTGTTGCTTCTTGTCGGTTTTCAAATAACTTTCTCCAAGGTGATAATAACCATTTTGGGCAACGCTGTCATTTCCACCAATTATCTTATTGAACTGCGCAATGGCATTTTCATAATCTTTTTGTTGATAATAGGTATATCCCAACTGATAGAAATCGGTGTTACTCCACTTCCCTTTTTTGCCTTTGTATTCTTTCAAATAAGGTAAGGCTTTGTCGTATTGTTTTAAATTGAAATAGCTTTCTCCAATAATTTTATTGAGTTCTGATTTTTCCATTGCATTAGAACTAGGCATTGCTGCTACACCAAGATCTATCGCTTTTTGAAAATTACCCAATTTAAAATTCATATCCGCCTGAAAATAGGACAACTTTTCTTTGTATTTCTCTTCACCTGAAACTTGATCAAAATATTTATTTGCTTCTTCATAATTATCGTTTTCATAATTCATGAAACCTAAGTAATACTTTGCTTGAGAACCATAATTTTTTGAATTCACTACTTTGTTGAAATAAGCTGTTGCTTGCTTTTTATCTTTGGCAGTGAAGTAGGCATACCCTTTTTGGAAATTGAATTTTTCACTTTCCTCATAAGTCAAGCTGCTTTCGTCCACTTTTTCAAAATATTCAAGAGCTTGTGGATACTTTCCTTCTTCAAAATAATATTGAGCAACTTCTGCAAAAGCCTGATTTTGCTTTGAACTCGTTGGATAATCTTTTACAAAATCTTCCATCAACTCATCTGCATTGGCTTGATTAAGATGAATAGCACAATTGGCAATATAATATGCACAATCCGCCTGAACTTCTTGTTCGCCAACGTTTGACTTTACTTTGTCAAACAATATTTGTGCAGATTGATATTGTTTATCTTTATACAGACTCAAGGCTTTGTCATATTCTGAGAGCTTGTGAGTGTAAATATCGGTCTGTTGTGCTGATAGTTTCAAGATTCCCATAAAGGAAAAAATGAACAACTGTATTGATTTATTGCGCATTTTCAATAATTTTTTTCAAAAATATTATTCTATTAAGTACAACGAAAAAAGTATCATTTTTATTATAAACATTGTTTTAAACAATTTTGCAAGACATCTAAAAATTATTTTGAATACATGGTTTTACTTTATTATTTTTACCAAATAATCAAACTATCATGTCAGATACTATTGTTTCTCTTAAAAATGTTACCATTTACCAAAGCAACCGCGTGGTTTTGTCTCAAATAAACCTTGATGTAAAAAAAGGTGAATTTTTATATATCATTGGGAAAACAGGTACTGGAAAGAGTAGTTTGATGAAAATTATTTATGCCGATTTGCCTCTAACCGAAGGCGAAGGTCAAACAGCTGGTTACGATTTACACAATCTAAAAGAAGACGATATTCCTTTTTTGAGAAGAAAACTGGGTATTGTATTCCAAGATTTCCAGCTTTTACCAGACAGAACTGTTCATGACAATCTTGAGTTTGTACTCAAAGCTACTGGATGGAAAGACAAAGCCGAAATGGATAACAAAATTGATGCTGTGTTGAGTAGTGTGAACATGTCAAACTTTGCTAACAAAATGCCACACCAACTTTCTGGTGGTGAACAACAGCGAGTTGCAATTGCGAGAGCTTTGCTAAATGATCCAGAAATCATTTTAGCCGATGAACCAACAGGAAATCTTGACCCACAAACAAGTGCCGAAGTAATGGGCGTTTTAAGAAAAATCAATGAGCAAGGTAGAACAATTATTATGGCTACACATGACTATGCATTGTTGATGAAATTCCCATCTAAAACATTGAAATGCGAGGACAACACTATTTTTGAAGTGGTTCAAAGAACGGTGTAAACCATTTTCTCTCCTGTATAATTTTTGCCAAAAGTAAAACCACTAACGGAAATGTTATCACGTGGAAACGATCGCCTTGTCCGCAAGAAATTCCCGAAACAGCATAGTTCATTACTAAATAGATTGAAATCCAAAAAAACAAATTTGGTTTTTTGATGTTCATCAGAATAAAATATAACGATGCCAGAATTCCGAGTAAGGTAAATAATCTATTTTGCCATTTTGTAATACCAAATATGACAGCTTTTGAAATGCCAAAGCTACTTCTTTGCAGTACATTTTTACAATCTTCTATGCAAGTGTTTCCAGTTTTTGAGTTTTCTATAAAATCTTGTATGTAAGCTTTCAAAAGGTTTTCAGTGTTGTTTTTTATTTGAAAAATAAAATCTTCCGAAGCAATCTTTGCTTGATCTTTACACTCAAAACTAAAAATATATTCAGCTCTTGGATTGTTTATTTGTTCATATTCTTTTCCATACTCAATACACTTGGCTTTACTGCCTAAATAGTTATAATAGGTAACAGAGTCTATATAACTCAGTGTAAAATTTCCAAATTGGTATTTCAAACCAGCACATTGAACAAAAATTAAAAACAATGCGCCATAAATTGCCCAATTGTACTTAGATTTTATGTTTTTCCAAATAATTTTAAAGAAGTAAATGAATAAAAGGATAGCGTATATTTTTGCTCCAGGTTTTATGAGCATCAGTAGCAGAAATACAGTAATTGAAAAAGCTAGAAATTTGAAATTCGCACTCTTGTAATACAACATCAAAAAATAATATCCCACAATAAAACCAAACATAAATATGTTTTCTGTAAGCAAATGAAAAACTAGAGCTATATTTCCGAAAAAGAAAATTGAAAAAATCGTTAGCCAAAACGCGGTTTTTCGCTTAAAATAGTTCTTTGCGATTTCAAAAAAAACAATAAAAAAGCTAGCAAAACAAATAAAGTTAGTCAACACTCCAAACTGATAGATGAATTGGTCTTTTGCTCCAAATAGATAAGGAATACCGTTTATTATTGCCATCAAAATAGGCCTGTAGTTGTGACCACGATGAAAAACAAAAAAGTTTCTTGCTGACTCCATATAGCTAAACGAGTCTGGATAAATAATTCCTTGACTACTTGATTGAATAAAAAAATCCAAAAGCAGTATGCTACTCCATGCAATTAAAACTATCAGAAAATGAAAACCATATTTTGAAGAAAAGTTCATGTATTATGATTTTGGCTTTTTATAAACATGAGGGTTTTCCTTGATGCCTTTTTTGAAAATTTTTCTAACCATCATTCTAAGCTGAGCATCAAATCTTAAAACTAAATCTGTTAGTTTGTTCTCTGGTCTTCCTCTAAAAGAAGTTACATGAAATGTATCTTCTTTGCGCATTGGCTTATCTGAAAAATAATAATTAGAAACACAACATCTGTAACCTTCAAAAACAACTGGAGAAACCGAATGCAACGAATCGTTATGCGTTTCCATAACCGCCAATCTATTAAATTTTGAGTGAATAGTTATTTGCTTATTATTCATTCCTTCTGGCCACAATTCCAGATTTCCGCCATATTCCTCTTCCCAATTGGGTGTTACATAAAACAAAAGATTTAAAACTCGCCATAGGTTTCTGTCCTTGTCATGCGAATTGTCGAGATGAGGATTTAAAAATTGACCATTTCCCATCATTGATATTCCGCCGGCATATAGATTTTCATCGGGTATTGGATTGTCAATCCCACATATTTCTCCCACTTTTTGAACTATTCTTTCATCTTGAAAAGCAAAAATAATTTCTTCCAACAAAGGATTGTATAAGTTCATTTGAGCAGCAACATATTTATCTTCTCTGATGCTTCTTTTTAAAACCATTTGTTCTGGTTTTGGAAAAACTTGATGGATTTGATTCGTGATTTCCTCAGGTAATAAATCATCTAAATAAAAAGAACGAATGGAAGAAATATCGTTATGAAATTGATTTTTCAATTGTTCCTCATTATCCGAAAGCGATTTTAAAATATAATCGGCTAATTGTACTCTATTCCAATCCATTACTAAAAATTATTTTGGCTAATTTACGAGCATTTTCTACATCACTCATATAAGTTTCTAAAATTTCTTTTCTCTGGTTACAGCCTTTGAATTCTTTTGTTTTTAACTCTTTTATTTTGGAGATAAACTCTTCTTTTGAGATCGCTATTTCACACAAAGAAGTGATTTTTTCATCATCAATAATATTCTCATTGATTATTGAAAAACGACTGTTGAACAAAGCGTTGAGTAGTTTCAATTTTGTTCCCGATTTTTGAAAAGAAACAGCAAAATTTATATGTGCATCACTAAACAATTCTTTTAAATGGGCAAAATTTTGAATTTTGACAAATGAAATATTCGAGTTGTTTTTGATTTTAGATGTAACAAATTGTTCACCAGAACTCGATGCAATTATCAAGTTAAAGTCTTTAATTTCCTTGAAAATGTCAATTAAAAATTCAACGCTTTTCCTGTTATCTGAAGCTCGTAAATCGCCATGATATAGGGCATATTTTCCAAAACCTTCTAGTTGCACAACATTTTCATTGCCGTGAAAAACTGGAATGTAAACACTGTTTTTGAATTGTTTGTTGATGACATCATTTTCAAATTTTGACAAAGCAAAAACCTTGTTGAAATTTGCCAAAACCGCATTGTATGTCTCATATTTTCTTGCTTCAACACTGTAAAGTAACTTCTTGAACCAGTTATTCTCACTACTAGCTAAGCCGTCAAAATAAAGGTTTTCTATGTTGTGCAAACGAATGTAGCTATCAAAGTTTCTCAGCCTATTTTTGTAAACCCAGTAAGTGGTTTTATGCCCTTCAAAAAGAATTGGAGCATCTATGCTACTTATATTTTCAATAAGCTTTTTACTATCTCTTGTTCTCACTGAAAATGGCAGTTTACTGAAAAACAGTAATGGATTTTTACTTTTTCTGTAAAAAAACACTTGATGAGTTATTCTTTTCAATGCATCATATTCAAGTGGAATACTATCAACAAATGAATGTAAGTAAATTTCAACACCAATGGTGTGAAGTGCTTTAATTTTATAGAAAACCTCAACGATTCCACCGTAATTGGGTGGAAAAGGATTATCAAAACTTATGATATGAAGTCTTTTTTTCTGCATTGAATTTTCACAAAAATAACATTTTAAAAACAGTTTTCGGTATCTTTGAATTCAAATGAATCAAATGCCATTTTTTTCAGTAATAATTCCCGTTTACAACAAAGAAAAGTTTATTGAAAAAACACTAAAAAGTGTTTTAAATCAGACTTTTACCGATTTTGAGGTAATAGTTATCAATGATTGCTCTACTGATGGAAGCCTTGAAAAGGTTAGGAAATTTATTTTTGAAAATTTAAAAATTATCCAACATGACAAAAACAGAGGTTTATCTGCAACCAGAAATACAGGTATAAAAAATTCCAATGGTGTTGTGATGGCTTTTTTAGATGCAGATGACACGTGGGATTCGGGCTATCTAGAGAAAATCCACTCACTACACATTGAATTTCCTGAAGCCAAATTACTAGCAACAAATTACACCGATGTAATTGATCAAAATGTAATGATAACTCCCAAAAACTTTTACATTCCTTATGAAAACGATATTATTGTTGAAGATTTTTTTAAAATAAATTGTTCTAAACCTATTTATTTTCCCGGTAGTTTTTGTGTTTTTAAATCAGTTTTTGAAACTATTGGTTTGTATGATGAAGCAATTACTTTTGCTGAAGATGTTGACTTTAACATTAGAGCAAACAGCAAATACAAGCTTGCTTATTCGCCTATATCTTTTGTAAAATACACGCAATTCTCAGAAAATCAAATAACTAACAGTTCTTTCAAAAATAAAGTTATTCCTGATTTAAATAAATATGAGAGTCTTTCGAATAACAATCGTAGTTTGAAAAAATATTTAGATTTTAACAGGTATATTTTTGCCAAAATGTACAGTTTGGAGAATTGTTCAGAAGAAGCAAAAAAACTAATAAAAGAAATAGATTTTAATTCATTAAATACCAGTCAAAAAATACTTCTGAAAACACCATCATTTATTTTGATAATTTTAAAAAAAATTAAGCTTTATTTTCTTAAGAAAGGTATAATTATTTCTAGCTATTATTATAAGCCAAGATAATCTTTATATTCTTCGAAATTACGAATATAATCCTCTTCAATATATTCTCCCGAAGAAATTACCAAACAAACTGCTCCCGATGAAAAATTTTCGAGTTCACGCCAAATATTATTTTTGATTAATAATCCTTTGTCTGGTTTATTTAGTGTTATGGTCAATTTATTTTTTCCATCGTTAACTACTACATCAAAACTACCAGAAAGTGGAATGAGCAATTCTAATTGTTCTTTATGAGCATGTCCTCCACGAGTTGCACTGCTCGGAATATCAAAAAGATAATATACTCGTCTAATTTCAAAAGGAATCGTTGATTTTTCAACAATAGCGATATTGCCACGGTAATCTTCAATCTTTGGAATAGTAATTAATTCAATATTCATGGGGTAAACTTAGTCTATTTTTAATAATTTAAACCATTCTTTTGATATAATTTCAACATCAAATTTGCACACTTTTGAAATTGTATTATTTTTTATTGATATGTATTCATCATAATTTTGATACATTTCATTCATGGCTTCAGTCAACTTTTCAAAGTTTTGATTTTCGACCAAAAAACCGTTTACTTTATTCTCAATAATTTCATTTGGTCCACTAAAACAATCAAAGGATATAATCGGTGTGTTAGAAGCTAACGACTCTAGTATTACGTTAGGGAATCCTTCATTTGAACTAGACAAAACAGTGAACAAAGCTTTTTCGTAAAATGGAAATGGATTATCTACAAAACCTTTAAAAATAACTTTATCAGAAAGATTTAATCTTTGGGTTAGGTTTTCATAATCTTTTCTGTTATTTCCATCACCCAATAAAATTAGTTTGATATTTTCCTTTGGTAAAACAGATTTTGAATATGAAAGTATTAGCTTGTCAAACTGTTTTACAGAATCATTCATTCTCCCAACTGCAAGAATGTAATTTGAGTGATTAACTTGATATTCTTTTCTTAGAATGTTAATTTCTTTTAAATCAATTGGGTTATAAATTTGATCACATCTTTTTACTAACTCTTTTTCTAAAATTTCTTTTTGAATAGCTTTTGAAACTGCAACAACATTTTTAGAACCATAAAGAATTTTTGAAAGCCAGATGTTTTTAGGAAAATAATAATTTAAGATGCCGCTATGCACTGTATAGAAAGTATCTTTTGGAAAAACAAAACGTGACAATAAAAACTCTTTAAAAAAAGTTTCTCTCATTCTAAAATCAATAACGGCATCAAATTGATTTGATTGAAGATAGTTTTTCAAAATGAAGAAAAGTTTTATTTTCCTGAATACACTGACATTTGATGAACTAAACTTACCTAAGTTGAATACTTTTCCTTCATAATCATAGGTTATCCAATCTAAAAAAATTACATGATGCACATCTATCCCAAAATCATGAAAATATTTTGACAATAATGCTTGAACTCTCTCTGCTCCGCCATTTGCTAAACTATCTCCAACTAAGAGTATCTTATATTTTTTATTATTTTTGGACATTATTATGTTTACCCTAATGTAAATTTATAAATTTACTCCTCACAAATATAGGAATTCATGCGAATACTTCTTGTTGGCGAATACAGCAGATTACACAATTCTTTGAAAGAAGGTTTGTGTGAATTAGGTCACCAAGTAATTATTATTGGAAATGGAGACGGTTTTAAAAACTATCCTGTAGATTATTCAACAAGAGCAAAATGGTTTCAAAGCAAGATTGGTAATATCCCTCGACAAATTATATTCCGAATTACTGGATTTGATTTAGTAAAATTTGAGCAAGGAATTAGATTTTTTTTTCTATCGAAAAAACTTAAAGGATTTGATATTGTTCAGTTAATTAATGAATGTCCTATTCAAACTCAAAAGCCATTTGAACTGTATTTATTAAAAAAAATATTTAAAAATAATAAATCTGTGTTTTTACTTTCTTGTGGCGTTGACTACCTGAGTGTTAAGTTTTTATTGGATAGAAAAATAGAAAAATCTATTCTAAAACCTTTTTTTGAAGATAAAAATCTTAAAAAAAATTATGATTATGTTTTTGAATATACTGGTTCAAATCAAAAAAAAATCCATGATTACATTTATCGTAATTGTCGAGGAATTATAGCTTCAGATATTGATTACGTGATTCCTCTAAATGGAAATAAAAAATACCTAGGTTTGATACCAAACCCAGTCATTCTCAATAAAAAGTTTTCTTCACCTGAAATCAATGAAAATGTAATTAGAATATTCCTTGGTGTTAATAAATGGAATTTTTATCAAAAAGGAGTTAAATATTTCGAAAAAGCATTAGATATCATCAAAGAAAAATATCCCGAAAAAATAGAAATTATCATTGTAGAAAATATTCCCTACAAAGATTACATCAACCTCTACAACAAGGCTCATATCCTACTCGATCAATGTTTTGCTTACGATCAAGGTTATAATGCTCTTGAAGCTATGGCAAAAGGAAAAGTTGTTTTTACAGGTGCCGAAAAAGAATTTTTGGAACATTATAATTTGCAAGAAGATGAAGTGGCAATCAACGCAAAACCCGATGTAGATTATTTGGTTGAGAAACTTTCAATGCTAATAGAAAATCCTTCTATGATAGAAGCAATTGGCACAAAGGCTCGAAACTTTATCGAAAAAGAACATAATTACATCAAAATTGCAGAAAAGTATTTAGCAGTTTGGAACAAACAGAAGCTTTCTGAAGAAGAAGAGCATTAAACAAAAGCTACATAAATTAGCAATAAAATAAGCTTGAACAACTCCTTCAACACTTTGGGTAGGCAATAAATACCATGCTAATAAAACATAAACGAGGTTGAAAACTATCTCAATAATAAAGTAACGTACAAGCATGGTTTTAACCAAAATTTGAAAACCAAATGCCAATGACATTATTTTCAATAAATCTCCTAGAACTTGCCAAATCATTAAATCATTGACCTCAATAAATTCATCTGTCAAGGCGAGTTTTACAATGAATGTTCGAAAAAAATAAATCAATAAAATTACAACCAAAAACAACGGAACAAGCGTTTTGTAATACGCTTTTAACTCTTCTTTGAATTCGATATCAGTCTCTATTGACGCAAGTTTCGGCATGTAATACAATGACAATCCTGAACCAAAAAACATCATATAAAAACTTGAAATCCTGTTGAGTGCATCCCAAACACCAGCTTCTTGAATTGAATAGTTTTTTACAATAAAATTTCTAATAATAATGAGTGACAAAGGAATAAGCACGGCGCTTATAAATGCCATTTGTGAGAAACTAAAAATAGTTTTTAAATGCGCTTTTTCTAAATTGAAATTAATTCCGTAGTTAATGAAATCGAATTGTTTTCTAAAGTAAAGATAAGTAACGAAAAAGAGTATAATTTCTCCTAAAATTACCGACAAAATCCCTCCAGATAATCCAATATAATAAATTAATAATATGCTTGTTACAAAAACAAAAACACTAGATGCTATTTGAATTTTTACAATGCGTTTGTATCGCTCAAAACTATTGAGTACAGATGAGAAAAGAACCGTAACAATCATGAACGGTAAAAAAACTGCAAAGAGTTTTATGTAATTTGAATAAGCGTCAGAGAAGAACAAATAGTTTGAAATATCTATAGAAAAAAACATCAAAAGAGCAGAAAACAAAACGCTTATCACTATAAAAATCGAAAAAAATGTTTGGAAAATAAGCGATAATTCTTTCTGATTCTCTTTGTGCTCAACCATAATTTTTATCACTGAATTATTCAATCCGAGTGTTGCGGTTGACTTTGAAAAATTGGCAAAATTCCGAAAACTTCCTATCAATGCCATACCAGAAGTTCCTAGAAAAACTGATATAATCTTTGAAGTAAAAATACCAAAGACAAAGCTTGTCATCATCGAAATGGAATTCAATGACAATACTTTTATTAATTTATTTTTGGATAAAAATTTCAATTATAATTGTTTGATGATTTTTGCTGGAACTCCTGCAACCACAACGTTTTCTGGAACCGAACTCGTTACAACAGCACCATTTGCAATCACGGAATTCTTCCCTATTTCTACTCCTTTTAGAATCGTTACATTGTTTCCAATAAAAACATTTTTGCCTATAAGAACATGCTCTGAAATTGGTTCCGATTGTCTATTTTCAGGTGAAAGTCGATGACCATCATTATCAAGAATACTACAATTGACACCTATTAAAACATCATCGGCAATAGAAATTTTTGAAAACGAAACAACCGAAAAAGCATTGTTTATACTCACATTGTTGCCAATTTCTATCAAGCTATTCTCATGTCGAGCTTCTATATAGGAATAGTGTGAATAGTAATAAGGCGAATTAATAACGCCTATTTGAACATTTTTACCAAAAATCACTTTGCCTTTTCCGTTTATCAAAACTGGATGAAAAACACTTGGATAACCTTCAATTCTTTTGCAATTGGACAACCATTTGTACTTAAAAATCCGCAACCAAACAAACAAAAAGTTTTTCATAGATTTTTAATATTTATTCATCGTATTAATAATTTCATCAACCTCACTATCGGTCAAAACAGGCGATATTGGCAAACTCAACACTTCGTTGTGTATCTTTTCGGTTATTGGGAAAGATAGATGCTGAAACGCTTTCATCGCTTCTTGCTTGTGTGGTGGAATGGGATAATGGATGAGTGTTTCAATTCCATTTTCTTTCAAATATTGTTGCAAATCATTTCTGTTTTTTGTTCTGATTACAAATAGATGGAAAACATGATTGTCTATATTTTCTACAACTGGCAGAACAATCTTTGGATTAACAACACTGTTCAAATATTTTGTAGCAATAGCTTTTCTTCTGCTGTTTTCTGCTGACAGATTGGGTAATTTAACATTCAAAAAACTAGCTTGAACTTCATCTAAACGTGAATTGTAACCAATCAATTCATTGACATATTTTTCATTAGAGCCATAATTTCGAAGAGTTTTTACAATTGTTGCCAGCTGTTCATCATTGGTCAAAACAGCACCAGCATCACCAAGACAACCCAAATTTTTCCCTGGATAAAAACTAAAACAGCGTGTGTGATTGCCTCTAAAATTTAACCCATGCGCTTGAGCACAATCTTCTACAATCAATAAATTATGTTTGTGAGCTACATCAATAATTTGATCCATATTGGCCAATTGCCCATACAAATGCACAACCAAAATTCCTTTGGTTTTTGGAGAAACATTTTCTTCAATCTTTGATGGATCGAGATTGTAACTATCTATGTTTGGCTCCGCAAAAACAGGTTTTAAACCAGATTGTAAAATAGCTAAAATGCTAGCAATATAGGTATTAGCCGGAACAATAATTTCGTCACCTTCTTTCAAATTGCCAAGCTCGATGTGCGCTCTGAATACCAAAACCATAGCATCTAATCCGTTGGCAACACCAATACAATGGTCCATTTGGCAGAAAGACGCAAAATTCTTTTCAAATTCATTGACTTCATCACCAAGTATAAACCAACCTTTATCCAGAACGTCTTGCATTTTTTGATGAAAAGCTTCTTGATAGGGTAAATTTATTTTATGTAAGTCAAGGAATTTTATCATATAAATACGTTTTCTAATTGCTTGTAGGCAGATGTTTTAACTTCATAAAAATCCTGAACTGTTATTTTTGCACCAAAGCTTTCTTTCCAAAAAAGAATTCCCTGATTGATTGATTTACCATTATTTTCATGTGATGGTCCAAAATCAAAATAATCCTTTTGGTGAAAAACTTCTGTAATCAAATGATGATACAAAAAATCTAAACTACCCAATTCGTTTTTCCTCTCATTTCCAGACATATATTGAGGATGAGCAACTCTATCAGTAATGAAAATGGTTGTTCCAGCCACAATTTCATCGTTATGATAGACATTGAACTGTCTGATTTTTTCTGGAAATTTATTTTTTAACGCTACAATTTCTTCCAATGAATGAACTGGTTTAGCCTGATGCTTTTTACTTAAATTTGGGATAAGTATTTTATTCCAAAACAAATTAAATTCATTTTCTTCCTTTACAACCAAACCATTTTTTTCTCCCTTTCTAATACAGGCCTTTCTATGGTTCGAAAATGAATTTTTTTTTGATAAATCAATAACCGACAAACAATCTCTTCTCAACAGTTTTGCTTGGGTTAAAAATAGCGCATACTCTATTTCTTCAGAAAAAAAATGATTATAAATGGAAGGTATCAGTTTTATAATAAAGTTTTTTATGTCTTTATCATTTAGAAACTTCAGCACTGATCTTGCAATAGCAAGAACATCGCCAAGCTTTGCTTTTTCTTTCAACACAAATCCGCCATAAGTCAATCCTTGATGTGAAAAAACCTCATCACCTACTCTATTTGCTGGAATTATACTAACCAAATCATCGCTATAAAAAACCATCATAGAGTAATCCTCAAAACGGTCCTTGTGGTATTCCATAAAATTGCGATGAAATAAAAATGTAGCATTCTTGGCTTTGGAAACAAAATCGTTCCAAAGCTCAAAATCATTATTGCTATATAGACGAACAGTATAGTTTTTCAAAACGTTATTAGAAAAAACATTGGAAAATTAATCAATTATTTCAATAAAACTATGCAAAGCACAAAATTGTATCTCAACAAAATTGTCTATTTTTATACATTCAATTGATTTTCTGTGAAAAATAAACGGCATATTTTTCTTTTTATTGTATTGCTCGGTACTGTTTTTTGTTCGATGGCTCAAGATATTTCGCTTTATCAACAATTCAACGGAAGATATGATTTTTTATTTTTTGGCAACACGCTAAATCCAGTTGAAAATAATATCCAAACTACATGCGAAATCAATACTTCTTCGAGCGCTACATTGAACCTAGCGAGTGGAAACATCATAGAAAAAGCTTATCTTTATTGGGCTGGTTCTGGCACAGGCGATTTTGATATCAAGCTAAATGATGTAACCATAACTCCCGATAGAACTTTCAGCACTATTCAATCACTAAGTGGATTGCCTTTTTTTGGCGGTTTTAAAGACGTAACCGAGCAAGTTATTGCTACTGGAAATGGTATTTACACCGTTTCCGATTTTGATTTGAATGATGTTATTGCAGATTATTGTCCAAATGCGACCAATTTTGCTGGTTGGGGAATTTTACTGGTTTATAGAAACGATACTCTTCCACTGAACCAAATCAACATTTATGATGGTTTTGAAAGTTTGTCAATTGCTTTTTTTGGCGACATTGCTGAACTCAATATTATATTAGAAAACCTCAACGTTATCGATAATGTAGGCTCAAAAATTGGTTTTTTAGCATGGGAAGGCGACAAGAATTTACAAGTAGAAGAACGATTACGCCTCAACGGAAATATATTGGTCAATCTTCCATTGAATCCAGCCAATAATGCTTTCAATGGCACCAATAGTTTCAATGGTCAAAGCAATGTTTACAATATGGATATGGACGTGTATAGCACACAAAACATGATTAATATTGGCGACACAACTGCCGAAATAAAAATGACTACTGGTCAAGATTATGTTATCATCAACACTTTTGTAACAAAATTTAATAATCAATTGCCCGATGCTACCGCTCAAATTGTTGATGTGTTGAAAGAATGTGACACACGAACTATAACCGTCAATTTTGAAATCTCAAATCCAAATAGTACTGAAATTCTACCATCTGGCGTTCCTATTTCAGTCTATATCAACAATGATTTTATAGAATACACAGAAACCACATTACCCATTGCCATCAATGGAGTTTGGCAAAGCCAAATAACCCTAACTGTTCCCGAAAGTTATGGTGACACTTTTACATTAAAAATTGTGGCTGACGATCATGGCGACGGAACAGGAATTGTAACCGAACTTAACGAGAACAATAACGTGTCGAATATTTTTGAAGTTACACTATACAAATCGCCTTTATTCAACTCGCTAGAACCATTAGAAGTTTGCAATGAAGGTTATACTGCCGGAACTTTCAATTTTTCCAATTACAACGAAATTGTAAAAGTTGAAGAAACAGATGTAGTGCATTTTTTTGAAACACAAACCGATGCAGAAAACAACAGCAACCCTATTTTGAATACCACAAATTATATTGCAACGACTACACCAAAAGAAATTTTTATCAGAATAGATAGTCAAAACTGTTACAGTATTACTTCTTTTCTATTAACCACTCGAAATTGTTTGCCAACGGTTTACAATTACGTTTCTGCCAATAATGATGGCTACAACGACGAATTTTTTATTGACGGATTGCTTACCATTTTTTTAAATTTCAAAATAGAAATTTACAACCGTTGGGGAAGATTGATTTGGACTGGAAATGCTGATAGTGGTTTTTGGAAAGGTCAAGTTCCTAATGGCATTGGCACAGAAAAAGCGCCTGATGGCACCTATTATTATTTGATTTTCTTGAACGACAAAGATCATCCAGAACCATTAAAAGGCTATTTGTATTTAAATCATTAAAAATCTATTTATCTTTGAACCTTTGCCAAACGCAATGAAACAGATAGCATCTACACAAAACCCGTTTATAAAATCACTCGTTCAGTTACAAGAAAAATCCAAAGCTCGTAAGCAATCGGGAACTTTTATCATTGAAGGCTTCAGAGAGATAGAATTGGCTATCAAAGGAACATATGACATTGAAACCGTTTTGATTTGTTTTGAAGTCATTGACAAAAATTTTGCCATCCCGAACCTTGTCGAGGGAAATCAATCTTTCAATACAATTGAAATTTCCAAAGAAGTTTACCAAAAACTCGCTTACCGAGACACAACCGAAGGAATTATTGCTGTTGCTAAAACTAAAAATCACGAGTTAAAAGATTTGCGTTTACCCAAAAATCCATTGATTTTAGTGATGGAAAACATCGAAAAACCAGGTAATATTGGTGCGATGCTTCGCACTTGCGATGCGGCAAAAGTTGATGCTGTGATTATTGCCAATCCAAAAACCGATTTATACAACCCAAATATTGTTCGATCGAGTGTTGGTTGTTTGTTTACTAATCAAATTGCAACAGGCACAACCGAAGAAGTGATTGAATTTTTACAAAAAGAAAAAATTAATTTTTACAGCGCTACGTTACAAAACTCCACACAATACCACACCCAAAACTACACAAAACCCACTGCACTCGTTGTTGGCACAGAAGCAACTGGATTAACCGAACTTTGGAGAGAAAAATCTACCCAAAATATCATTATTCCCATGCAAGGCGAAATCGACAGCATGAACGTATCTGTTGCCGCAGCCATTTTAATTTTTGAAGCCAAAAGACAAAGAGGATTTAATTTGTAATAAATAAAAAATGATACTAAATAGAGTTTTATTTACACTACTGGTGCTTTTAAGTTTTAGCTTGAAGGCACAAATCACCGAACCAGAATTAGATGTTTTAGTAGAAAAGACTATGAAAACTTTCAACGTCCCAGGAATAGCTGTTGGGATTGTAAAAGATGGAAAGTTGGTCGTTGCAAAAGGTTATGGCGTTTCAAACATTAACACCAAACAAAAAGTGGATGCCAATACACTTTTCGGAATTGCTTCTAACAGCAAATCGTTTACAGCTGCAGCACTCGGAATTTTGGTTGACGAAGGCAAGCTAAACTGGGACGATAAAGTAATCAAATACCTTCCTGAGTTTAAAATGTATAACGATTACGTTACGCAGGAATTCACTATTCGCGACTTGCTGACACACCGAAGCGGACTCGGACTTGGTGCTGGAGATTTAATGATTTGGCCCGATGGTCATAATTTCACTCCAAATGACATTGTGAAAAACATTCAATACTTGAAACCAGTTTCAGGATTTAGAACTAAATATGATTACGACAATTTACTCTATGTGATTGCTGGTGAAGTTGTGGCAAAAGTTTCTGGTAAAAGTTGGTGCGACTTTGTAGAAGAGCGTATCATGAAACCTATCGGGATGAAAAACAGTGCAGCAAGCTGGAATAGACTAAAAGACACCACAAATGTTATTGTTCCCCATGTTCCTGTAAGTGGAAAACTTCAAGTGATTAAAAGATACACTAACCCTATTTTTGATGCTGCAGCAGGTTTATATACATCTGTCAATGATTTAAGTAATTGGTTGATATTACAAATGAACGAAGGCAAAATAAACGATCAAGTTATTTTTAGCAAAGAAGTGCATCACGACATGTGGACATCACAAACCATTTTACCGCAACGAAATGCTTATCCTTATACATCCAATTTTAAAACCTATGGACTTGGCTGGCAATTGATGGATATAAACGGACATTTACAGGTTTCGCACACAGGAGGATTAGACGGCATTGTGACACAAACCATAATGATTCCTGACATCAAATTGGGGATTATTGTTTTGACCAATCAACAAAGTGGTGCGGCATTTAACAGTATTTCCAATACTATAAAAGACAGTTATTTGGGCTTGCCAAAATTTGATCATTTGACCTATTTGAGCCAAGAACGAAAAAATAAAGAAGACGATGCCGAAAAAATTACTGCCGAAGTATGGGAAACAGTTGCAAAAAACTTAAAGGATAAAAACTTAAATGTAGATTATAAAAATTTTACCGGAACCTTCAAAGACAATTGGTTTGGCGAAGTTGTACTTTATGAAAAAAAGGGAAAACTTTATTTCACATCGAAACGTTCCCCAAGATTGACAGGTGAAGTATTCTATTACAAAGGCAATAATCTTGTGGTGAAATGGAACATCAGAAGTTTTGATGCTGATGCTTACATTTTTTTCGATCTTGATGCAAATGGCAAGTTAAATCACTTCAAAATGAAAGCTATTTCGCCTTTAACAGATTTCAGTTATGATTTTCATGATTTAGATTTTATAAAATCTGAACAATAATAATCGTTGCTATTGCAAAAATCATTTCAAATTGTTATTTTTAGGGAATTGAAAGATTGTTATGACTGAAATTGATATTGAAGAAGAAAATAAAGCAATAGCACGCGAATACAAAGAACTCCTCAGAATAAGTTATCAAACGCTAACTCATGAAGATAAGAAGCTGATTCGCAAAGCTTTTGATGTTGCTGTTGACGCTCACAAAGACCAACGCCGAAAATCGGGTGAAGCTTATATATTCCATCCTATTGGAGTTGCAAAAATTGTTGCTTCAGAGATTGGATTGGGTGCAACGGGAATTGCTGCTGCATTGCTCCACGATGTGGTGGAAGATACTCCAATAACTGTGGAAGAATTAGAACAACTGTTCAATAAAAAAGTAGCGCATCTTGTTGAAGGTTTAACAAAAATTTCTCAAGTAAAGAAAGACATGAATATTTCGCTTCAAGCGGAAAATTTCAGGAAAATGCTACTCACACTCAATGATGATGTTCGTGTTATTCTGATAAAAATAGCCGACCGTTTGCACAACATGCAAACCATGGATTCCATGCCAGAATACAAACAGTTAAAAATAGCATCGGAAACATTGTATATCTATGCGCCTTTGGCTCATAGGCTTGGTTTGTATAATATCAAAACCCAATTGGAAGATTTAGGTTTAAAATATACTGAACCACAAATTTACAATGAAATTGTTAGTAAAATAAAAGAAACCAAAGAAGAACAAGATGCTTACATCAAATTGGTTTCGGATGTGTTGAAAAAATCTCTTGATGAAGAAAAAGTAGCATACACCATCAAAGGAAGGCCAAAATCTATTTATTCCATTCGTAGAAAAATGGCAGCTCAAAACGTAACTTTTGAGGAAGTTTATGACAAGTTTGCACTGCGCATTATTTACAAATCAAATCCACACGACGAAAAGTTTCTTGCTTGGAAAATATACTCTATTGTTACAGATCATTATCGACCAAGCCCTAGCAGATTAAGGGATTGGATATCATCGCCTAAATCTACGGGATATGAAGCATTGCACATAACGGTTATGGGACCAAAAGGCCGTTGGGTAGAAATACAAGTTCGTAGCGAGCGAATGGATGAAATAGCCGAAAAAGGGTATGCAGCGCATTACAAATACAAACAAGGTGCAACCGAAGAAAGTGGTTTGGATACTTGGCTCAACCTGTTGCGTGAAGCACTAGAAAATGCTGAAACCAATGCTGTTGACTTTGTGGAAGATTTCAAAATGAATCTATATGCTAAGGAAATTTTTGTTTTTACTCCAAAAGGAGAAATAAAATCGTTACCCAAAGGAGCAACTTCGCTTGATTTTGCTTTTAGCATCCATTCAGAAATAGGTATAAAAACCAGAGGAACAAGAGTGAACGGAAAATTAGTGCCGCTCAATCATGAACTAAAAAGCGGAGATCAAGTAGAAGTAATTACATCGCCACATCAAAAACCTACCATCAACTGGCTGGAATATGTAACCACGTCGAGAGCAAAAAACAAAATCAGAAATGTTCTCAATGAAGATACCAAGAAGATTGCCGAAGAAGGAAAAGAACTCCTTACCCGAAAACTCAAACACCTCAAAATAACACTCAACGAAAGTGTGGTGAACGAATTGGTTAATTTTTTCAAATTGAAAACCAGTTTAGATTTGTTCTACAGAGTTGGTATTGGTTCCATAGAAAACCAGCAGCTAAAAGATTTTGCAGCACAAAAAAGCAATACGCTGATTAATTTCTTTAAAACCAAAATCAAACGTTCGCCAAGTTCTAATCCAGACGAAATCAACAAGCAAGAGATTAGCAAAAACTATGACATGCTTGTTTTTGGCACAGAAAACGACCGATTGGATTATAAACTTTCCACCTGTTGTAATCCTATTCCTGGCGACGAAGTATTTGGTTTTATCACCATCAATGAAGGAATAAAAGTGCATAAAAAAGATTGTCCAAATGCTATTTCGCTTCAGTCGAATTATGCCTATAGAATCATGCCTGCCAAATGGATTGATTCAACACAACAAGAGTTTAAAGCGACGCTAAAAATTACAGGTATGGATACACTAGGCTTGACGAATGAATTGACTAAAGTTATTTCGAATCAGATGCATGTAAACATCCAGAGCATATCGCTGAGTGGTGAAGCGGGAATTTTCAACGGGCAATTGTCAGTTATTGTGCAGAATAATACCATCTTGAAAAAACTCATCGACAACATCAAGAAAATAGATGGTGTTGATAAAGTTACCCGAGTTTACACGAATTAATTATTCATCAAAATATTTGTTTTTGAAAACATCCAATACTTCAATAGTTCCTCTGTAAACAATTTTATTATCTTTAATTACCAACACAGTTGGATATGCATAAACTTGTAATTCTTTTGCATTTTCCTCTGAAATAAATAACGTATTGTAACCTAGCTTTTCATCTCTAAACATTTCTAATCCATTCTTGATTTCGCTTTTTCTTTTAAAAACATTTACAGCTAAAAACATTACGTTTTTATTTGTAACTTTTGAACGTAACTCATCAACTTTTGGAAATTTTTCAAAACAAACGCCACAGTTATTATTCCAAAAATCCAAGACAATTGTCTTGTCTTTAAAATCACTTATTGATAATTTTTCTTCAGTTCCTTTAGAAAAACCTAAGAAAGCATAATCATGTTTTAAATCAATGTTTTTATCTCCTGTAAAACTCCCAAATGCAACTTTATTTTCATATAACTTTGGTATGTAATAGGAATAGGCAGCAATCAATGAAAAATATAAAAACAATATAATTCCCTTAACATAATTTAGTTTAATTTTTTTTATAAAATAAGGAATTATACAAGAGATTAAGATTAAAATTATATCGGTTAATCCCCAAAGAAATATTTTTTTCCCTAACAGAATTGAAATTACAGCTTGAACTATCGTTAAGACTAAGATTGAAAGAAAAGGTGTAAATACATATCTATTTAATCTATTTAAAACAACATTGAACACCAAAATAGCAAAGAAAGAACAAAAAAGTCCAATGCCTTTAAAATAATTTTCAAAAATTGAAGACAGCACTAAAATCAGGAAAGTAGTTATAATTACTGTATATTTTTTCATTTTACTTTCGAGTTTATTTGTATTATCTCAAATCTTAACGAATTAGTTCTTCAACAATTTTGCAGGCTTACTGTTGCCAATTGTAACAAAATAAGTTCCCGATGGAATGGATGAAACATCCACACTTTCTCCAGATTGTATAGTTGCATTGATGAACTTTTGCCCCAAAAGATTATAGATTGAAACCTCTTTAGGTTCTATTGATGGAAAAACGATAGTCACGACATCTTTTGCTGGGTTTGGGTATAGACGAATTGTTTCTAAGCTCATCGCTTGATTATTGAGCAAAGTAGTATCGAGTTTTGCCAAATAGGGATAATATAAAAACCCACTTGAAACGATTTGGTGTTCATCAAATTGAATGTTTTGCGTAGCCATTCCTGTGAGAAAAACAGAACCGTCTGGAGCTGAAGAGATAGCATCTACACGTTCAAATGTAGGTCCGCCAGCAGTCTTTGCCCAAATCAAATTTCCTGAAGTATCGTATTTCAAAACAATAATATCTTCATAGAATGATTGCGCTGAAGTGGTTGTGGTTGCATTCCAAACTACCGTTCCACGTGTTTGACCACCAAAATAACAATTCCCTTGATTGTCGATACTCAAGCTTTTTATCTTTGCAGGCGTAACGCCACCAGAACCAATCACTTCTCTAATCCATTGCACATCACCATTATGATTAAATTTTACCAAGAAAAAATCGTTAACACCATTCACTGGACCTTCGGTTGCAACTCCACCAATAGTGAAATTATCAAACAAATGGGAAGAAAAATATACCTCATCTTCTCCTCTAGTCGCTACTTTGGGCGTTGGACAGGTTACATCTTCAACAAATTTTACCCATTGTACTTCACCATTGGAGTTGTATTTGGATAAATAAACATCATAAGAAAAAACAGGTTGGTAAATAACACCACCAAACGAGGCGTTAAAATCGGCGCAAGAACCAGCTGCATAAATATTCCCTACATTATCTATGCTCAGCGACGTGATGAGACTTACATTGTTCTGAGTAATGATTTGCTGGCTTGTTCCTGATGGATTAATTTTTTCAATAAACGAGTCTTGAAAATCGCCATATCCAATATAAACATTATCCATGCTATCAACTTCCATTGCTAGGAAATAATTCGTCCATTCGTCGCCAATAACTTTGTACCACAATAAATTTCCAGTAGGGTCAAATTTCAGTAAAAGCGGATGCACGCCTTGAGAAACAGTTGAGATAGACAATGTATCTACCGAAATAGCATCAAGATATTCCACCGCTATGTAGATGTTTCCTTGACTGTCTGTAACAAGTTCATAAGCTTTCACTTCGCCTGAAATGGTTTTTGAAAATAATAATTCGCCTGTAGAGGTATATTTTCGGAGTTCGAGATTGCCAAAAATATCTGTGTAAGCAACTGGTGTGTCTTTGAACCCACACAACACCAAATTATTGTTTACATCCACATCAGACGGGTAATCAATCATACTCGGATTGAGATTGAACGTAATAGGAAACGTTTGCACCCATTCAAAATGCTGTGCTTGAGCTATGGAAAACACAAAAAAAAGTGCCGAAAAAATGTATTTTTTTACCATGAAACTTCTATTAAAAGTGGAAATTGCCCTCTATTTACTCTAAAAAAACCAATCTAAATTAAGAAAAAAATGTTTATATTTATTCTTTTTTAAAATAATCCATGACACAAAAAAAATTATCTTTGCAATCATGACACAAATAGCTTCAGATAATACCAAAAATCAAGAAACTGTAAAAAATGTTTTTACTGCCTATCTTGAAAAAAATGGTCATCGCAAAACCCCTGAACGATACGCAATTCTTCAAGAAATTTATAACAGTAACGAGCATTTTGATATCGAAAATTTATATATCAAGATGAAAAACAAGAACTATAGAGTTTCAAGAGCTACGCTCTACAACACTATAGAGCTGCTGCTCGACTGTGGATTGGTTCGCAAGCACCAGTTTGGGCAAAATCAGGCGCATTATGAAAAGTCTTATTTTGACAAACAGCACGACCATATTATCATGACAGATACAGGAGAAGTTATTGAGTTTTGTGATCCTAGAATACAGAGCATCAAGCAGACGCTAGAGGATATTTTTGGGATTGATATACACAACCATTCGCTGTATTTTTATGCCAACAAAAAAGACAATAACTAACAAACTAAAAAACTTACAACTCACAACTTACAACTAAAAAAAATGACTGTAGATTTACTACTCGGATTACAATGGGGTGACGAAGGAAAAGGAAAAATCGTCGACGTTCTTACTTCTAAATATGATATTATTGCTCGTTTTCAAGGCGGACCAAATGCTGGACATACTCTTGAATTTGATGGTATCAAACATGTGCTGAGAACCATTCCATCGGGCATATTTCACCCAAATTCTATCAACATTATTGGAAACGGAGTAGTCATAGATCCTGTGGTTTTCAAACAAGAAATAGAAGGTCTTGCCAAATTCAACATGGACATTACCTCTAAATTACTTATTTCTAGAAAAGCACATTTGATTTTGCCTACTCACCGATTGCTAGATGCTGCGAGCGAAGCTTCAAAAGGAAAAGCCAAAATTGGTTCTACGCTAAAAGGTATTGGTCCAACATATATGGACAAAACTGGTAGAAATGGTATTCGTGTGGGTGATATTGAATTAGCAGATTTTAGAGAACGCTATCGTGCACTGGCTGATAAACACGAAGCCATGATTTCTTTCTACAATGTAGATATACAATACAATTTGGCAGAACTGGAAAATGAGTTTTTTGAAGCCGTGGAGGAATTAAAAAAACTTACTTTTATTGACAGTGAAGAATATTTGGCGCAAGCCCAAAAAGCAGGAAAATCTATTCTATGCGAAGGCGCACAAGGTTCTTTATTGGATGTTGATTTTGGTACTTATCCGTTTGTAACTTCATCCAATACTACTGCTGCTGGTGCTTGTACTGGATTGGGAATTGCTCCAAACAAAATTAAAGAAGTATTTGGTATTTTTAAAGCCTATACTACTCGCGTGGGTTCTGGACCATTTCCTACTGAAGATTTTGGTGAAGCTGGCGATATTATGGCCAAAGTGGGTAATGAATTTGGTAGCGTTACCGGAAGAAAACGCCGTTGCGGTTGGCTCGATTTGGTAGCTTTGAAATATGCTGTCCAAATCAATGGTGTTACCCAACTGATGATGATGAAAGGCGATGTGCTTTCTGGTTTTGAAACCTTGAAAGTATGCACTGGTTATGAATACAACGGGAAAATAATTAACCATTTGCCTTATACTATTGAAGAAGAAAACGTAACACCAGTTTATACCAATTTCAAAGGATGGCAAGCCGATTTAACGGGCATGACAAGTTATGAAAGTTTACCAAAGGAACTGAAAGAATACATAGAGTTCATTGAAAAAGAAATAGAAGTTCCTATCAAGATAGTTTCGGTTGGACCAGATAGAAAACAAACCATATTAAAATAATTCTACACATCCCAAATCATTAGATTTGGGATTTTTTTTTAAAACAACAGTAGCCAACCTCTTGAAATAATTCCAACCTACTGTTTATCTTTAAGCTTTACAATTCCTATTTCTCAGTTTGTAAATGTTAAAGAAAAATTTACATTAATATATTTAACTTTATAATAACTTTATAATAACTCTATACTTACTCTATAAAAATATAATTTTTTATAGAATTATTACGTTAATGATACAATAATATATTATATTTAACAAGCAAAGTTATATAATCAAAAAATAGATTATTGATTATCCTAAAATTATAGAACTTATGGCACGAGTAACGAAAAACAATTTCCTGAGTGGCACCATAAACAACTTAGTGTTCAGAAACCTCAACGGTGTTCAGGTGGTGCAATCCAAAGCGAGTAAAGTTCGTCAAACTCAAAAAACCAAAGCGAGTGGCAACGAATTTAGGGCATGTAGCACTTGGGCTAAACTATTGCGACAAAACTTGAGTTCCTTTCTATTGCATCAAACCGATAGTTATATGTACCGCAGGCTAACGGGAGAATTGTATAATGCGCTATTGAGCAATACCAACTTGAACAAAGGAGAACGAACACCTACAAACTGTAGTACAGCAGGATTGAATGGATTTGAATTTAATAGCCATTCGCTTTTTAAGGACTATTTTTTGGTTGATGTGCAAGCTGGTTTGAATGTACAGCGCCAGGTGGTTTTCAATATACCCGAAATGAATTGTAAACAAGATATGCTGTTCCCACAACGGTATAATAATGCTGAATTATTGCTGTATTGTATCGCTTTTTTACCAGAAAACAATACAACCGTTGCCGAGGCTTACACCATGATTGAACTGAGCAATACAGCTACTGTTATGCCACCATTTAGCTGGACAAGTCCAGTATTTCCAGAAGGTTGCTGGGTGATTGCTGTGGCAAAATTGATGTATTATACCAGCGATAAGTTTATTAACAAAAACTACCTCAACAGCAAGGCATTTAACCCTGCTACTCTTTTGTTGTCTGCTCATAGCTAATAATATTGTATAAAAGCAACTATTTCAAACAGTTGTGTTGGAGGTTTTTCCAATTTTGACTATATTTAAATTTATTAAAAACAAATTAGTCTTATGAATTGGAAATCAGCACTTATAAAACATAATGGAACAGATAGAATTGCTGTTTATTTTGAAAAAAACACTGAATTAATTGCACGCATTAAAACATTTGAAGATGCGCGTTGGAGTGCTTCGAGAAGATGCTGGCATGTACCCGATACTGATGAAAACCGATTACATTTCAAAATTGAGTTAGCCCAAAACTTAACACCAAATGAAGAAGGGATTACGAGCATTGATAACTTTAGAAAATATCTTTTATCTAAAAGATATAGTCCTAACACGATCACTGTTTACTGTGATGCCTTGCGATCATTTTTAACTTTTTATCGAAATAAATCGGTAAAAGATATCACCAACGAGGATGTCATTTTGTACAACAATGATTATATATTGAAAAATAAATTTTCTGTTTCATATCAAAATCAAATTGTTAACGCCATAAAATTATTTTTTAGAACGGTATATGAAAAAAGTATCCAAGTGGAAAAAATTCATAGACCAAAACGAGAAAAAAAATTGCCCAATGTTCTTAGTAAAGAGGAAGTAAAAGCAATATTGGATGCTCATAGTAATATTAAACACAAAATGATGTTGAGCATGATTTATAGTTGCGGATTGCGTTGTGGAGAGTTGCTGGCTCTTCAACCTGTTCATATTGACTCCAAGCGTAATATTGTATTACTAAAAAACTCAAAAGGTAAAAAAGACAGAATTGCACCTCTAAGTCCAAAAATATTGGAAATGCTGAGAGAGTATTACAAATTATACAAACCAACGACTTATTTATTTGAAGGACAGACAGAAGGCACACCTTATTCAGACAAAAGTTTGCAACAAGTATTAAAGCAAGCATTGGAGAAAGCAAAAATAACAAAACCTGTAACCCTACATTGGTTACGACACAGCTATGCTACCCATTTGCTGGAAAGTGGCACTGATTTGAGATACATTCAAGAATTATTGGGGCACAATAGTAGCAAGACTACTGAAATATACACCCATGTGAGTACAAAGAGTATTCAACAAATAAAAAGTCCTTTTGATGATTTGTAATAAAATTTATATATTTGGTGTAAATCCGCTATTGAGTAGCGACTATACATCTCAATTTGGGTGTATAGGCGCTATAAAGTAGCGCTTATATACAAGTTAGTGGCAACCCTATGACGACAGACAGAGCAACATCAAACCGAGAGAAAAACGACCCGAAATGCCAACCGCACAAAATGGCACATTTGGTTTTGCCCGACACACAAGCCGACCCTTCGCAAAACCAAAAGAGCCATTTTTTTCCAACGCACAGACAATAGTGTTGAAAATAATTTGATTATTTTTTATCTTGTAAAATGAGATACGAAATAATTAAAAACTATATTTGCGTCCAGACATCATTTAGACAAATGAACAGAATAAAAGAAGTGTTGGACGAAAAGGGTATTAAGCAGACTTGGCTTGCCGAACAATTAGGCAAAAGCTACAACATGGTAAATGCCTATGTTCAAAATAGACAGCAACCAAGACTAGAAATCCTCTACGAAATAGCCAATATTCTTGAAATTGATGTAAAAGACCTTTTAAAATCTAACAAAGTAAAAATATAAGTGCGGACAGGAATTGACATATTAGAAAACGAATTAGTTGAGAAATACCCTCAGGTTCTTAACACATTATTATTTGACCAAACCACAAAAAAAAATATTATCTGGGCAACCGACAACTATGAACATATTGGAGAGTCATACAACTACCACTCTCAAATTAGCCCTGATTTAATTACTGGAGACTATGGAAGTATTATAATGCCAAGGGTTCACAAGGACAAAATACTACAAATAAATAGGTCAAAAGAAATGGCAGAGGTATTTACTCCATCATGGTTATGTAATGCTCAAAATAACTTAATCGACAATGCCTGGTTTGAAAGAGAAGGAGTATTTAATTCTGAAATAGTTTTAAGTAATGGAGCAAAATCTTGGGAAGTCAACCTTGACAAAATTTTATTCCCAAAATCAAAAACATGGAAAGACTACATCAAAGACAAACGCTTAGAAATTTCATGCGGAGAGGCACCTTACATAACAAGCAGATATGATAGTACAACTGGTGAGTTTATTTTAGTACAAAATCGTATTGGAATATTAGATAGAAAATTAAGAATAATAAACGAGAATACTGAAACCGAATCTGAATGGTTAAAAGCAACAATAGCTGCATACAGAAACACATACGCTTTTGAATGGCAAGGTGACAGTTTGCTCATTGCTCGTGAAGCGATACTCACAACATTTATTGAAAACTACAAACACCAATTTGACGAGGAGCCATCGCTGAAGAATATTCAAATCATTGCAGATGTAATATCATGGAATGTTTGGCAAATGGACGGTTTAAAAGGTGTCATCCCTGATAGTTGTTCGGATAATACAGAAATAACAGAAGATTTATTTGGACATAAAACAGCACAAACAAAAGAATGTAATGGATGCAAGTTCAACAATATTTTAACTCATAATGGAAACTATTGCATTATTAAGGACTGGGATGAGAAAGACTCATTAACAAAGGAAATAGGAAAAAGAATCAGGTTTGTTGACCTGCTTAATAAATAATGAAACGTTGAATATGGCTAATACAAATAAGATAAACGTTGATGTGCTCAACGAATTAATTGTCGGAAGGGTTGAACCTCAGATATATGCTTTTACTACCGAAACTGTGCCCAACTACCTCAAAGTAGGTGATACATATCGTCCAATAGAGGTTAGATTAAGTGAGTGGAGAAAGCACTTTCCTAAACTTGTAAAGAAATTTGGTGATGTAGCAAAGGTTGATGATGATACATTTTTCAGGGACTATGCGGTTCACTATTTTTTAGAGAATGAATTAAAACGAACTCGTTTAGAAAGAAATACTTTAAAAAATATTCCCCATTACTCAAATGAATTTTTTAAAAACGCAACTGAAGAAGATTTAAAAGAAGCAATAAAAGAGATAAAAACGGGTCATAAAAATAATGACCCCAAATATCAATATTATCGTTTTGATGAAAGTCATGTCCCAATAACTCATACTTATCGAAGAAATGAAACTTACGACCCAAGACCAAACCAAGATGCCACGATAAAAAACTTTAAAAACGCACTTAAAAAAGGGAGGAAAAATCTCTTGATGTATGCTGTTATGCGTTTTGGAAAGTCTTTTACTTCCATGTGCTGTGCTGTAGAAATGGGTGCAAAACTTGTAGTTGTTGTATCAGCAAAAGCAGATGTAAAAGAAGAATGGAAAAGAACAACAGAGAGCCATGTAAAGTTTGATGGTTATAGCTTTCTAGACAGCAATTCGCTTCTTCAAAGCGAAAACATAATATCAGAGAAACAAAAGAAAAATGAAAAAATAGTTCTATTTCTAACGCTTCAAGACCTACAAGGCGACATCATAAAGCCCAAACACAAAAAAATATTTCAAAGTCAGGTGGACTTATTATTAATTGATGAAACACACTTTGGAGCAAGAGCTGCTGAATATGGCAAAGTACTTAGAGAGGAAAAACTAAGCGACAAGGAAATAAAAAACGAATTAAAACTGAATGACCTTGACCTAGATGATATAGACATAAACACTAAAGCGTTTAATGCAAAAGTAAGGATTCATCTTTCAGGAACACCATACAGAATTTTGATGAACAGCGAATTCACGATTGATGATATTATTGCATTCTATCAATTTTCAAACATTGCAGAAGACCAGAAGAAGTGGGACATAGAAAACCTTAATAAAGATGAAATAAAAGAATGGGATAATCCATATTACGGTTTTCCTCAAATGATTCGCTTTGCTTTTAATCCAAACGAATCCTCTAGGAAAAAGATGGAGGAAATGAAAAAGCACGGTGTAACCTATACCTTTTCAGAACTTTTCAGACCTCAATCAATAATTCAAGACAAGACAAATAATCTTCATAAAAGATTCAAGTACGAAAAGGAAATACTCGATTTACTAAAAGTTATTGACGGCACAGAAAAGGACGAGAATTTATTAAGCTTCTTAGATTATGACAAAATTAAAGAAGGCCAAATGTGCAGGCACATAGTTTGTGTTTTGCCTTACCGTGCATCTTGTGACGCATTAGAGTCATTAATTAGTAAAGACAAGTTTAAGCACCTTAGCAGCTACGAAATAATAAATATCTCTGGTGTTGAAAGTGAGAAGGCATATAAAGACACTGAATCAGTAAAAGCAAAAATCAGAAAGTGTGAAAGCGAGAATAAAAGAACTATTACACTAACTGTAAATCGAATGCTTACTGGAAGTACAGTACATGAATGGGACACAATGCTTTATTTCAAGGATACTGCTTCGCCACAAGAATATGACCAAGCCATTTTTCGTTTACAAAATCAATATATCAGATTATTTAAAGAACCCAATGGTGATGTTGTTAAGTTCAATATGAAACCACAAACTTTACTTGTTGATTTTAATCCAAATAGAATGTTCCAAATGCAGGAACATAAATCACAAATCTACAATGTAAATATAGAGAAAAACGGTAACAGTAAACTTGAGGAGAGAATCAGAAAAGAACTTGAAATATCTCCAATTGTCGTACTCAATAAAAATAAAATACAACAAATTGAGCCTTCTGATATTCTTGATTCAGTTCGTGAATACTCAAGTAGCAGAAGTGTGCTTGATGAAGCGACTTCAATTGCTGTTGATTTTTCATTACTCGATATTGAAGCAATTAAAGCTGAAATTGAAAAGCAAGGCGTAATAGGTTCTCGACAAGGCATAGAAATCAAAGGGGCAAAAGGAGATGGAGATGAACTCGAAGTAGATGGAGATTCCGAAGGTGGTGAAAATGGTAATGGTAAAGGTTCTTCAAAACCTTCATCAGGTAATGGTGAAATTGAAATTGACTACAAAGGAAAATTTGCCATGTATTATGCAAGAATTTTGTTTTTCTCATTTCTAACAGATTCAAAGGTCAAATCTTTACAAGAAATCATTGCATGTATTAAAGAAAATCAAAATAATATTCGAATTGCATCTAATCTAAATCTTGACAACAAGATACTTTCTCTTTTTGAAAAACACATTAACCCTTTTGTATTAAGTGAATTAGACTATAAAATTCACAATATAAATACGTTGGCTAATGATACAACTCTTTCACCAATATTGAGAGCTAGCAACGCGATGAAAAAATTTAGTCGTTTATCAGATTCCGAAATTGTGACACCAGAAACTGTAACAGTTAAAATAATAAATGGGTTGCCTGCTAAAGCAATTAGCAAATCAACATTGTTGTTAGATATTGCATCTAAACAAGGTGAGTTTGTTTATGCTTTATATAAGATTTATGGAAAAGATGTTGCTAGCAATTTTTACTCTATACCGACATCTAAAATTGCATATGAGTTTACAAGAAAGGTGTATAAATTACTTGAATTAAATGTAAGTAATATTGAGGCCAACTACACAACTTATGACTTAATTAAAGAAAATACAATAGCCCAAAAAGGCAATCTAAAATTAAACAATAAAAATATGAAATTCGATGTTATCGTTGGCAATCCGCCATATCAGCAGACAATAAGTAGCAACTCAAAGAATAAATCTTTAAGTCGTCAAATATTTCCTGACTTTATATATCTTACTATAGGTCTCAATCCAAAATATTTGTCACTTGTCACACCATCTAGATGGTTTACAGGAGATGCTCAAGACAAATCATTTTTGAAGTTGAGAGAATATTTTAAGAAAAATAACAAGATTCAAAGCATAGTGAACATTCCGATTTCAAGTTCTGTTTTCCCAGATGTTGAGATTAGTGGTGGCATTAACTACTTTTTGTATAATCAAAACCACAAAGGCAAAGTAAGATTTACTGAGTACTATGATGAAGATAACCAAATTACTAATGAAAGACCACTTTTTGAAGATGGCCTTGATATTATTCTGAGCAGTAGTTTTAGCTATAACATAATTAACAAGGTTACTAGTAATAAATTTCAATCAATAACTTCTATAACTAAAGGTCGAAATGCATTTGGAATACTTGGCATGGATGCAGCACGAATATCAAAGCCCAATCATACAGGAAATCTTTATGAGCTAAGATGTAAATATGAAGAGATTAGATACGTTGACAAAAAATACATAACAAAAAATATTGATTTAGCTGAAAATTGGAAAGTTTTTATTTCCAAAGGTAATGGAGGTGCAGGACTATTAACTGACAATAAAGAAGTTTCAATATTGGGTAAGCCATATATTGGAAAACCAAAATCAGTTTGTACAGACTCCTTAATACCAATTGGAAATTTTAAAACAAAATCAGAGGCGATTGCACTTAGTAGTTTCATTAAATCAAAGTTTTTTAGATTTATGATAGGAATACTTAAAACTTCACAGAATGTACTTCAGAATGTTTACCAATTTGTCCCTCTACAAGACTTTAGTTCAAAATCAGATATAGACTGGAGTAAATCAACAGAGGAAATTGACAAGCAACTTTATAAAAAATATCGTTTGACCAAGGAAGAAATTAGTTTTATTGAAAGCATGATTAAACCAATGTCATAAAATAATATAAACAGACAACTATGCCGACCCTTCGCAGTCATACACATTTGCAAGCCACACAAGCCAACGCACAGACCAAAGCTTGCAAAAGAGTATGCCTGCCCAACCGCACAAGGACAGTGCAAACTCGACACGACAGACCGTTGCCCGAAAGAAGGGCAGCCACTAACAGCACCTACCCAAAAGGCGGGGTTTCGTGTTCCAAAGACAGTTTTTTGGTTAATCAAACATTAGTTTTTCAAATCAAGTTTTGTGGTAAAAGTCCCGCCCTTCGGGTAGCTGCAAACCGTTGGCGGTAATTTTACCAAACAGAATGTTGAACATAAAAAAGTATAATCCGATGAAGCTATAAGTAACTGTCCAAAATAAACAACGTAAAACTTTTTCATTGCTTTCAAAAAGTAATGCGAACTTCTATTATCAACTTTTAAAAATTAGAAAAAATGACACAGTTACAAATGATTAACAAAACAAAATCTATAGCGCAACAAGACGAAAATGTTTCCGCTGTTTTTATGTATGGTTCATTTACCAAAAACGAAGGAGACAAATATTCTGATATTGAATTTTACATCTTTTTGAAAAATAAAGAAAATTTCTCGACAGAAAAATGGGTAAACCAAATTCATCCTGTGGCTTTATATTTTACAAACGAATATGGAAGCGAAGTGGCTATTTTTAAGAATATGGTCAGAGGAGAATTTCATTTTTTAAAAACGGAGGAAATTAAAATCATCAAATCTTGGGACGGAATTGTTGCATTTAGTGATTTTGACCAGATGAACTTAATCGACAAAGACGGACTTTTAACTGAAACGCTCAATCAAATCGGAACGAAATCGCCCGAAAGAATAACAAAAGAAAATATTTTGTGGTTAAGCCAATCATTACTGAATGTTGTACTGACAACAAGCAACTTGATTAAACGAGAAGAATTTGCTCACGCTCATCACAGTTTATCAAATGTGCAGAAATACTTGCTTTGGCTTATAAGAGCAAGAACAAGCAAAACGCAACATTGGGAAAGTCCGACTAAAAGTCTCGAAAAGGACATTGACACGATTTGGTATTCAGCGTATAAAAAAGTAACATCAGATTTAAATCCCAAAAACATCGTTTTGGCTTTTGAGAACTCATTAAATTTATCGGAAAAACTATTTGATGAACTAAATATTGAACCCAAACTGAAAGAAATCCTACACAAAATAAGATAAAAAAACTACCGCCAACATCGGTTTTGCAAAAGAGCGGGTTAAGTGCAAAGTTCGACATTTATGCTTTCAATCCGCAAAACCATTTTTTATTTGCTTTTAAACTATAAATTAGCAAATAGAAAAAATGGTTTTGCTAACATTAGTGCATAATTGAAAGTTTAGTCTTTCTAATCCGCTCCTTCGCAAAGCCGCAAAACGTTAAATGCAATATATTTTCCGAACTTACGCTGAAAGCTTCTCTTCTACTTTACCGTTTGATAATTTCTAAAAATGCAGCCGAAAAATTTTGCGTGATAAGTGAACTCTGAACCGAACCTTGCCGAAAAACTTTGTGTTGAAAATACGTTGCGGGAAACCAAACTTTGCGCGACAGATCAAGTTTGCGTGACAATGGAAAGCCGAAAACCAAACTTTGCAGTAAAATGTTACGTTGTCTTTTAAGTTCCGAAAATATAAAACTGCATTTAACAGCGGTTTAAAAATATGGCTGGTTTCGGGAATTTTTGAAATGGCGCAGTTGTTTAATTTAAAGTTTTAGTTATATTTGTGAAGGCTTGGTGTTGCATTTTCGCCACATTTTTAAGCCGCAGAACGTTGTGTGCAACATATTTTCCGAACTTACGCCGAAAGCTTCTCTCCTATTTTTTCCGAAAGAAATTTATTGAAATTGTTACCGAAAAAATTTTGCGTGATAGTCGAAAACCGAACCGAACTTTGTCGATAAACTTTGTGCTGAAATTACGTTTTCGGGAAAATCCGTTGTGAAATTAAAACCTGAAACCAAACTTTGCGTGAAAATATACTTTGTGTGACAATCCGAACTTTGCCGATAAACTTTGCGTTGAGTTTTTTAAGTTCAGAAAATATTATGCAGCACACAACAGCGGTTTAAAAATATGGCTGGTTTTGGGAATTTTCTGAAATGGCGCAGTTGTTTAATTTAAAGTTTTGGTTATATTTGTGAAGGCTTGGTGTTGCATTTTCGCCACATTTTTAAGCCGCGAAACGTTACCTGCAAGCCTAAAAGACGACACAGCAAGAATGAACGACAGAAATAAACATAAAGTGACTGGACAAATGAACCATCAGACAGCCGACCCAAAAGTCAACGCTTCTGTATTTTTATTTTTTTCCACCGCACATTTTTTTAAAACAATTTTAGCCAGCCGCACAAATGGCACATTTGGTTTTGCCCTGCACACAAGCCGACCCTTCGCAAAACCAAAAGAGCCATTTTTTGCCAACGCACAATTATATTCACAATCAAATTCATAAGACAATGGCAAGAATAATTTTACAAAACGACAATGTAAACCTTGACACGGGAAAGAAGCCGACTGTAACTACTGGCTTTATTAGTGACAGAGATATTTTAAAGAAACGTTCTAAAAAATATCTTGACCTTATTGCTGGACTTGATGCAAAAACACTGACAGATACAAAAGGAATGGATGAACTAATGAAAGCAATACAGGAAGAGTTCGGCACAGCCGAACTTACCAGTTTGCCTTTAGGCATCGTTTCTAAATGTTATCTTGGACATCCTTATGAAGTCCATACTCTTGATTTGAGTGGAAGTCAAATCATTAAACATTATAAAACCAACGAAACAATGGAAGCGGACTTTGAAAAAGCAAGAACTGTAGCCAAGCATAATGCTTACGCAATGGTTGAAGTTTACAAAGACAAAATCATTTTAATTCGTGAAGACGGAACAGCAACAAAATTGTAAATTTAGATTTTATTAGATATGGCAAATCAAACAGAATATATCTTCGAAAAAGACTTTTGGGGTAATTGGAAATTAGTCCCAAAAAAATCTGATAGTGGAATTGGATGGATAATATTGTTACTAATTGTTGTAGTTATAGTGTGCCTTGCGATAATCACATTGCCTTTGTGGTTAGCACTTTTGGGGTTTAAAATGGTTAAAACAAAACGCTATTATGCGGGAATTGGTTCCTTATTGGCTTTGTTATATTTTATAATTGACATTCAAAATAGATGGATAACAGGTTTTCTTTTTTTAGGATATAATGATAGTGCTGGAAAATTTACCGAAGGATTGATTGGTGAAAAACAGATAATGTATGTGTACGTTGCAAACGGAATAGGTGTTTTATTAGGTTTATATTTTATTGTTCAAGCATATCTATTAAATAAAGAAAGTAATGCTTTGAATAATTCAACTTATGAAAACGAAACATCATCAGCTAATTCTCAGTCATCCAATGATTTCAGCATTTCAACTAGTAAACCTAAAAGTTCTTCAAATCAGGTTAATCTCGTTTTAGGAATACTTGGTGTTGTGTTCGCAATTGCAGTAATTTATTTTTCTTTCAATAAAAAAGTCGTAAACAACGAAGTTCCAATAAATAATATAGAAGTGAACAATGAACAACCAGCAATAAATGAGAGCCCAATCAATGAGAACCTCAATAATAATGTTAGTGAGCAGGAATATAATGAGCCTATTAGCCAAGATGACCTGCTAAATTTCATAACTCAATATTACACCGACATTAGCAGTAATAATTTTTTAGCAGAGAATTATTTTAGCGAAAATGTTATTCAATACATTAATAAGAAAAACACAACACCGTCTGATATTAATTCAATTCACAACAACAACAATGAGTTTATTGATGGAAAATCTACAATAATCAACAATGAGATTAATTTTGACCGAACAGAGGGAGAAATAAATTATTACAATTATTGGATTGATTTTAATTGTTTTAGAAAATCAAAAAACAAATATCAAAACTGCAAGGTTAGAGTAGAAATTGGTATTGACAGCAAGAACAAAATAAAATTGTATCGTGAATTGGAAGTTACTGATTTGAAATTTACAACTAATGAAGTATCAATTGAAAGAGACCCAAGGTCAAAAGACGTTTCAAATGTCTTTTATGACCCAAACTACACACTTTTTGACTTACTAACCGATGAGCCAATTCTGCCAAATTCTGAGGGGCAATATAATATTTGGTATTCAAGTAATGAAGACCCTTCACCTTATAATATAGTCTTGAGTAAAAATGAATTATCAAGCCACCGATATTATAAGTTTAAAACAAAAGCAAACTGTGAACAATGGTGTAATAATAAAAAATCTAATAATTAAAACATATGTCAAATCAAGTAATCTCTTACGCAGACCTTTCAGTTATAAATAGTGCTCTTAGGTCAATTAGTTCAGATATGTCTGGAGTGCATTCTGAAGTAAGTACATTAAATTTTAAACAAGACCAATTAGAAAGTGAGTTAGTGAAACTTGCAGATGCCTTTGCAGATTTTGTGGAAGCGGACATCAAGCATAAATCATTGCAACTTGCCGAAACTCGTCAAGGTAATTTAAAACAAGACTTGCAAATCAAGTTTGGTTATTATGCCGAAGTTAGAAGAATGGCAACAGGTATTTTGCAAGGTGTTGATACAGGTGTAGTAAGCGATGAAACTTTAAAGTTCACTACTGAAGAAGTAATGATAAAAGCCCCAGGTTATTGGTTAGCACCTGCTTTGGTAGCTTTAGCAGCTTGGATAAGAAATGATAAGAGCGTAAATGAAAAAGCATTGAATGAAGCATTGAAAAGAGACGATTATAAAACTACTCTTTTCTTTATGTTAGTTATGCGTAGACTTACAAGAAACGATGCAAGTTTAAAATGGCTTGAACGTTATTTTATGCATCAAAACCCTCAAAATTTAGACAGAGAATTCATAATTATACTAGAAGCTGTAACAACAGGTGTTTTCCCGCCAGCAGCAAGACAATTAATGATGTCTAATGTAAAAGGTTGGTTAGACCAATTAACCCAAGGAGATACTTTTATCAACGAACAAAAATCACAATGGGTAAAGTTTTTTGAAGCTTCTGGACCTTTATCAGATGGAAAATACCCTATGCTTGAAAAATTTGCCACTAATTGGGCAAATCTTGAAACATCATTAAAAGAGGCGAAAATTCACGGTATATTAAATATTCACTTCAAAGGGATAATATCTTCATCTGCTGATTTTTCAAAGGGTGTTAAAGTACAGTTAGATGAAATTCTTTCATTGTTGGTTACAAATTTTGATGATGAAGAATTGCCATTGCAAGAGCAAGTAAGGCTGAACCAATTAATAATCCAAATGGATGGAGATAAAAATGCGGCTCAAGCAATTATGGATGCTGAAAAACACATTTTTGATGAAAAGGTAGATTTCTTACAACTCTTAACAAACGCTTCTTTCAATCCCGAGCTATCAGGTGCAACTAAAGTAACTCAAGCATTAGCCGTTTCTATTAGCCAACCTTGGATTGTTGAGGCACACGACACATTTACTGCACAAAGTAGAAATAGAATTCCTCAGACAATAGAACTTAATGTTGATGGATTTAAAACTACAACCAAAGATGGTAGTGAAGAAAATGAGCTTGTGAAAAAGCAAGAAGCGTTTTATCAAAATGTTTTAGATACAGAACTTGGCAAACTTTCATTTCCTTATGGTGGCGTTATCATAGGGGCATTGGTTTGTTTGCTTGGCGTATGGGCTTTTAGTCTTCACATAATTGCTGGTCTTGTTGGTCTTGGAATTGGCGGTGTTTTGATATGGAATAACATTAAAAACTTCAATACTGCAAAAGAAAATATTACTGATAATGTTGCGGAAAGAAAAAGAAAAGCAAAAGAAGTTTTAAGAGGTTGTATCGCTGAAACTGTTGATTATAGAAAAGAGCATACAACAGAAGATGCGAATGCAGAAGTATTAAGACAATTACTTAATTCAATTACACCTGAAGACTTTTCAAGTGTATCAAAAGAAACAGCAAGAAACATTATCTAACATTTTAAATTTAAAAAGATGACCAAAATAATTTTAGGTGACAATTCGGAACAATCAGAAAACACCAACCACGAACCAAAGAAGGAAACTACTGTAAAACCTAATTTATTTCAGGGTAGAACTGAAGCAGAAAAAGGAAGCGCAAAATTTCCTGACTGGGATATTGTTCCACCTAACCAATTCATAAATCCAAGAATTAAACAGCAGTAATGGCAGCACCGACAACATATTCGGAGTGGACAAATCTACTTGATAAATTCGGTGATGGTGATGATACAGCATTAGAAGAATTGAGCAAAGGTAGTTTCACAGTTGATGCTGGAACTGCTTCACGTTTCTATTCAAGAGTTGAGGATGTTTATAAAAAACGAAAACAAAGTTGGCTTGACAAATTCCAGCGTTCATTTCAGTTGCAAAACTTTAAAACAGAGGACGACTTTGAAATTGCTTTAAGAAATGGGAAACAAAATCTCTCATCATTAAGCAAGTTCGTTGTATTAAAAGGACTTCCAGAAGATTTACGAAAAACATTAAAGAAAGACCTTGAAGATTTTGTTGCTGAAATAAAAAAGTCATTAAAGGATAACGTTTCTAAAATTTCAAGTGGTAGAGAAAAAATGCTGATATTGTTAAGCACTTTTGGTCTTAATGATATTCCCGAAGAAATTAAAACGGACAAGAAAAACAGTAAACAAAATACAAACGAAATAATCCCACCAACGGGTAGAAAAATAATATTTTAAAATGGCAAATAAAGCAGAATTCAAGACTTCGCTATTGCGAATGTTCAGAGCAAGAATACCTTTTATATCTATCCGAAGCATTGAAAGAGCTAGGGTTTTAGAGGTAATACAACAGTTAGCGGAAGAAATAAACATCCCTATTTATGTTCATAGTTTATCTCACGGAACAATGGATATAAAATCCAAGAAAAGTGTAAATGACGACCGTTCCGTTGCAGGTGGTTTAGATTATGCTGTTCAGAACATATCACAAAGACAGAATTTGACATTTGTTTTTACAGAGGTTAGCGACATCGAAGATGATAATTTAGTTTCAAGACACATTTACGATTGCGTTGTTCAAGCAATAGAAAGAGGCGGAAGTATTTGTTTGATTACAACCAAAAGTATTTGGCCACAATTACAGCGTTTAGGAATGACAATAACACTTGATGCTCCCAACGAAGAAGAAATGTTGGAAGTCGTTAAAGAATGTGTTACTCCTTACAAAGGTTCTATTCCGCTTGAGTGGGTCGAAACTGATTATAAAATGGCTGCAACCATTTTAGCCAATATGACTAAGATTGAAGCCGAAAATGTTTTGGCTACTCAAATGGCTAAAGGTTCTTTAACCAAAGATGACATCAAAGAATTAAGCAATGCAAAAGACAAATTATTCAGCGACATATCGGGTTTAGAAAAAGTAAAACTTGACCCTTCTACCCTTTCAGTTGCTGGACTTAGCGGACTTCAACATTGGCTTGACAATCAAAAGCAATTATTGACAGCAGACTTGAAAGCAAGAAAAATGAGACCTCCAAGAGGTGTTTTATTAGTTGGCGTTCCGGGTTGTGGTAAATCTTTATCCGCAAAATTTATCGCTGCAAATTGGAATTTGCCATTATATCGTCTTGACCTTGCTGCTATTCAAGGTCAGTATCTCGGACAATCTGAAAACAGACTAAAAGAAGCATTAGCATCAGCAGACAACGCTGCACCTTGTGTTTTGTGGATTGACGAAATTGAAAAAGGACTTTCGGGTGCAACTGGTTCAAATGACGGAGGCACTTCTACAAGAATGGTTGGTCAGTTTTTGTTTTGGCTTCAAGAAAGTATGGCTAAAGTTTTTGTAGTTTCTACTGCAAACGATGTAACTAAATTACCTCCTGAACTTTTACGCAGAGGACGTTTTGACGAATTATTTTTTGTGGACTTGCCAGGCGAAGTTGAACGTAAGGACATCATTAACTTATATGTAAAACGCAACTTATTAAATCAACCATCATCAGACACATTAAGTAAACTCGTTGAAATTTCAGACGGTTTTGCAGGTTCAGACCTTGAAGGAGCAGTTAGAGATGTTGCAATTCAAGCAGTAATTCACGGTGACAAAGTTGTTGACGATACTCTTTTTGAAAAATGCTTTAGAAATATTGTTCCACTTAGTAAGACAGCACCCGAAAAAATTGAAGCTATCAGAATTTGGGGAAGAGAAAGAGCAGTCCCAGCATCTGGAGTTTCTTGGGATGCTTCACCAAACGACAAGGTTATTGGTAAACGTTCAATTATTATTTAATATGAAATACTTTTTTACAATTTCACTTTTACTTGTTTCTTTATTCTGTTTCTCACAGAAAGTTTATTCCGTTAAGTATGTTAATCAAGCGGACATAAAAGTATTCGTGGTAAAATATGAAAACCAAGCAGACTTAAAAGTTTATAAAGTGAAATACCAAAATGAAGTTGGCAAGAATGATGGGAATTGGTTCTTTGTTGAACATCAAAATCAAGCGGATAAAAAAATATTCTTTGTTGAATATGAAAACCAAGCAGACCTAAAAGTATATTTTATTAGCTACAAAAATCAAGCAGGTTGGAGGAACAAAAATAAATCACATTTAATGTATTAAATTATGGAAGCATCAGAAATGAAAAAATTGCTAGAAGAAGCAAAACAACAACTTAAAAGCATAGTAATAGTTGAGGACAAAGAATTCCTTTTGGCATTGATAAATGGCAATATTGAAAAAGAAGACCACAAACAAAAGCACGATAGAATGTTAGAATTAATGAAGAAAATTGAGAAGCTATAGTCAACCTTAAAAACAAGCACATTTGCAATTCGCACAAGCCAACGCACAGACCAAAAATTGCAAAAGAGCTTGCTTTGCCAACGCAGACAAAAATTGTTTTTAAAAAATTTCCCAACGCTTCAAAAAAAATAAAAATACACCAACACACAGCCCGACAAATACAGCAGACAATGACACGAAAACTCAATATTGACAAGGCATACAGCGACACGGTGGACAGAAGGCCAGCAGGTAACAGCACCTATAAGAAATTGGCAGTTCAGTGGTTAAATGAAGTTCAGTTTTTCAATCAAACTTTCGTGCAGGTTGACAGTTTTGTGCTTCGAAATCGCCAACTTCTTATAGCTGCAAACCGTTAGCGGTCAGTGTAAAACGAAAACGAACAGAAATGAAAAGACAGAATTTAAATATCGTAATTGGACTTTTATTATTAGTGTTGACTTCCTGTAAGACGACACAAACAAGTATGATTATCGCAGACAGTTATGACGAAAAGAAAAATCAAACGACTTTGACTTTGTTACCCTATGGCAATATTGTTTTTCCAGACAAATGGACAAAGACAAGTTACAACCAAGTAAGCAAACAGCATTTCTTTACAAACAATGACTCGACAACTGTTGCTGTAACTAAAAATCCAAAAGAAAAATACCCGTTTTATAAAACCAATCAAACAGACAATGAATTCGTAACTGACTTTGTAAAATGGGACGCAGAATATTGGGAAAAACAAGGTTTGACGATTACTACTGTTGACAACCAAGCAGACAAGGGTTACATTTTGTGGCAAGTAAAAAGTGACGAAAAGAACGTGAATACAATTTTTCTTTTTGGCTCTAAAAATGGCTTGGCTTACAACTTTTCAGGAAGTTCAAAAACTTGGAAAGAAGGAGAAATTAAAGACTTTTTAGTGCAATTATTCAATGACAATTAAGACGACAGAGAAAGAACACCGAACCGCTAACAGGCGTTTGGCAAAAAAGCGGGTTCAGTGATTAAATGAAGTTTTGTGCTTCGTATCAAGCTCTGTGCTGAAAGAAGGTTTAGTGCTTCGAAATCCGCTTCTTCGCCAAGCGCCAAAACGTTGCACACAATATATTTTCCGAACTGCCGCAGAACGCTTCGCTCCTATTTTTTCGCAAGAAAATTAATGAAATTTATAAATGAAAAATCTTGCGTGATAATGGAAAACTGAAACCAAACTTTGTGAAAAACCTTCAAAGACAATTCTCAGCCGAAAAAATTTAGGAAAACCGAAACCAAACTTTGTGGAAACCTTCAAAGACAATTCTCGGATTTTAGCAATTTAAAGACAATTTTTAGCCCAAAACTTTGCGGAAAATTGAAAACCGAACCAAACTTTGTGGATAAACGTTGCGTTGAATTTTTCAGTTCGTGAAAATATAATACTGTGTGCAACATCGGTTTGTTTCAAGTGGCAAGTTTTGTGATATTTTTGACACGACGCTGTTAAATTTAAACTTTTGTTTATATTTGTAACGGCTTGGTGCTGAATTTGCCACCTGAAAACAAGCCGTGGAACGTTGGGACGCAATCCGTTTTTGAAAAGTAGCTACGCTGCAACTGCGTTGCGCTCTCGCTCCTTTTCCGTATTGCGTCCCAACGTGGTGGTCGCTTGACCAAATTTCAACGACTGCGGACTGCGTCCAACAGGTCGTTTGAAGAAATTTGGCCCCTCAAAAAAAATTCCCGATATTTAAAATAAATTTTAAATCTCTCACTTTTTTTTCGGAACTTCGTCAAGCGACCACCACGTTGGCGGCAATGAGAATGCACATCGTTAGATATCAACAAATGAATTGAATTGGGTGATAATTAATGTAAAAAATATAAAAATTAATAATATGAAAAAATCACTACAAAAATTAGTTGCCTGCGCACTTTTAGTCGTAGGGTTGGTAACAAATACTTTTGCCCAATGGCAAACTGTTGGCCAAACAGGATTTTCTACATCTTCAGCACCATTCCTTTACACTTCACTTGCCTTCAATAACAGCGGTGAGCCATATGTAGCCTATAGGGATAATGCAAACTCAAACAAAGCTACCGTTATGAAATTTAATGGTACCAATTGGGTAATCGTCGGGACGGCAGGGTTTTCTCCGGGAGGTGTGTTTTATACTTCTATCGAATTCAGTAGCAGCGATGAACCTTATGTTGCATTTATCGATAATGCCAATTCAGGCAAAGCTACTGTCATGAAGTTTGATGGCATATCTTGGATAACTGTTGGGCAAGAAGGGTTTTCAGAAGGAAATGTATCTTGGCTTTCTTTTGAATTCAGCAATACCGGCGAACCATATGTGGCTTTTTGGGATGGAGCACATTCGGGCAAAGCTACAGTGATGAAGTTTAACAGTAACACATGGGAAACTGTTGGACAAGCTGGATTTTCAGCAGGAGAAGCAAGAGACTGCTCACTAGCATTCAGCAATACCAATGAACCTCATTTGGCTTATAGCGATTGGGCTAATTCATATAAAGCCAGTGTAATGAAGTTTGACGGGACGGTTTGGACAAACGTTGGTCCGGCAGGATTCACTTCAGGAAGTGCGGGATTCACATGTCTTGCGTTCAACAGCACAGGTGAACCATATTTGGCTTATGATTCAGGTAAAGCAAACGTTGTGAAATTTGACGGAACTTCATGGGTAACTGTTGGACAACCAGATTTTTCAGAGGCATCCGCTAATTTCAATTCATTTGCATTCAGTCCTAGTGGAGAACCATACTTGTCTTACGAGGATCAGGGAAACTCATCAAAAGCTACAGTAATGAAGTTTAACGGAAGTAATTGGGTACCTGTTGGACCTACGGGATTTTCAGATGGAGCCGTGGAATATACCTCCTTAGCTTTCGGTAACAGCGGCGAACCATTTGTAGCATATAAAGATTACGCAAATTCGTACAAAGCTACGGTTATGAAGTTTTCAAACAATATGAGCACTAATGATATTAACTTCGAAAACAAAATTTCTCTTTATCCGAATCCTGCCAAGGATTACGCAACAATAACAAGCCTGCCTGATGCATCAATTGTGAGAATAACTGATATTACAGGAAAATACGTTTTTGAATCAGTTTCTGAAACCGTAGATCTTACAATCAGCACGGTAAATTTTGCCAATGGAATTTATATCATCCGAATTGAAAGCAAAGACAAGATAGCCACTGAAAAACTTTTGATAAATAAGTAAAAAGATACTCCTAGTAAAACTCACAGCCGCCAACAGCCGCCACGCGATCATTGCTGGTTTTTCTTAACCAGAAGCTTTGTTTTCACGTTGAACTTTCTATCTTAGTGGAGAAATCTCGGTTCGCTTTTCCGCAACGTCGCGTGGCGGCGAACCGTTGGTGGTAATTTTGGTAAAAACACAATAATACAATTACGATAATGAATATGGAAGAAAATTATTTTTCATTACCTTATGAATTTACAAAATATCAAGATTACAAATCACAAAATGAAATTGATAAATTACCAAATATAAAATTAAATGGATTGGAAAAGAAGAATGATTTTTATATCGTTTTAACAACGCTAGCATTTATTTCTTCATTCTTAGTTAGTTTTTTCTATTCTTTTAATTTAGGTATTGTATTGATTTTTTTATCATTTGTAGCTTTGTCATCAGAGTTAGACAGAAGGAATAAAATAAACAAAAGAAATAATAACATAATTCAAGATAATGAATTTGTAAAAATAGAAC
>NZ_BMIM01000011.1 GCF_014642275.1 Flavobacterium lutivivi | reverse complement strand
ATCAACGGATTATTGGTTCTTGGTAGAATATGAAGAACAAGGTCAGATTAAAGAGTTTAAAGCCCATTTCTCATTAAAAAGATAATAACAAAATAAAAAACCAGCTCGAAGAGCTGGTTTTTTGTTGATATTTGTGGAGTCGCCGAGATTCGAACTCGGGTCCAAACAAGCAATCAAAGAGCTTTCTACATGTTTAGTTTTTGATTAATTTTTCGACATTGAGCTCAGCCAAAAACAGCAACTCAACGCTTAGCTTTATTAATGTCAGAATGGATTTAAAGCTTTACCATTCCTATGTCTATTTTTACGGTTTACCTTTATCAAACGCCATAAACCAAGGCTTTTGAGGTAAATCTAGCTTCTCGACCTTGTCGAGACTAGGCAAATCGTACTAAACTTCGGATTAAGCAGCTAAAGCGTAATTATTTTCGCCGTTTATAAAGTTGTATCATTGATATTAACGAGCCAATAATACAATGCTCGACATGCTTACTTTTCAATTCCACTTGCTGTCAAAACCAGTCGACCCCAAATATTTTATTGATACTAAATATCAAAAATTGAGCCACAAATTTACAAATTTATTCTTCACCATTGTCATTTAGTTTGAAAGGGTAATTTCCAAAAAGACAAGCTAATTTTTTTGAAGTATATGTTTTTTTAGTGTATTTGTTTGATAATGTTATAATTGTAACTCTTTCTTTTTTCATGTTGATATATGATGAAGTATTTCCATGCCACCAACCGTTATGATAATAGAATCGATCACCATTTTCCCATTCAAGCATTCTAATGCCTAATCCATAATTTCGAATACCTTTGCTTTCATAGCTATATCCTTGATAAACTTTTTTTAATAATTCTGGGTTAAGAAAATCTTTGGCATAACGAGCTTGATCGAATTTTAATAAATCTCTTGGGGTTGAAAATATATTTTTATCGCCATAAACTCCATCCAAATAATCTGTGCCAATTTCCATAGTTCCTTTGTAGGAAGGAACAATTTTTGTTCTATCGTTTTCAAAGTCACAAACATAAGTATTGGTCATTCCTAGTGGGGAAAAAATCATTTCCTTCATAGCTTCTGGATATTTTAGTCCAGTTATTTTTTCAATTATAAGAGCTAAAACAGCATAGTTGGTATTACAATAGCTGAAATGAGTATCGGTTTTAGTTTCTAAAGGAATTTTTTTCTCTTTTAAAACAGTTATTATATCCTCGTTTGTCAATGTTTTTTTTCTATCCCAATTGTTATTCTCATAGGTGAAATAAGCATAATTTTTCATTCCGCTTCTATGGTTGAGTAGCGTTTTAATAGTAACATTTTCATAAGGAAAATCAGGAATAATACTATTTACTTTTTGCTCAAGTTTAATTTTGTTTTGATCAATAAGCATCAAAACGGCAGTTGCGGTTATTACTTTACTTACTGATGCAATATGTAGCGGTGTATCCTTTGTTATTTTTTCTTCTGTTCTTTTGTTTGCGTATCCTAGGTAGTTTTCATAAATAATTTCACCATTTTTTGCCACTAAAAAACTAACATTATCATTTTTTTCAGACCAAGTTTTTTCAAAAAACATTGATATTCCATATTTTTTATCGTCTAAATATTTTTTTGAAAGTTTTGGAAATTCTTCATTCAATGGATGTAATACAGGAAGTCCATTTTCATTTACTTTACTAAAAGTTTCTTCGTTTTTTGAAGATTTATTTGAGCAAGAAATTGATAATGAAATTATTGCAAATACTGTGTATATTTTGATTAATTTATTGAGCATATTTTTATAACAAAAGTTTCAAATATACTTATTGCAAAAATCAAATAAGTTAATATTTCAAAAAGCTTTCAACAGTTTTTTCACAATTTTGAAACGCATAATATTTTATACAGAAAATGTTTTGAAAACGTTTTCGTTAATAGTACTTTTGGCATCGAAAATTGTGAAAAATGGTATTCGGAATAATAAAAGAAAGAAAAACACCGCCAGATAGGAGAGTTGTTTTTACACCAGAAGAATTAGTTAGGTTAAAAAACGAACATCCAGAGGCAAGAATAAAAGTTGAAAGCTCTGACATCAGGGTTTTTAAAGATGAAGAGTATTCTAAATTAGGGCTAGAAGTTACAAATGATTTAAGCGATTGCGATGTTATTTTTGGAGTAAAAGAAATACCAGTTGATGCTTTAATTCCGAATAAAAAATATTTTTTCTTTTCGCATACCATTAAAATGCAACCACATAATCAAAAGCTTCTGAGAGCTATTCTTGATAAAAATATTACCCTTTATGATCATGAAACCATTGTTGATGCTAATAACAAAAGACTGATTGGTTTTGGAAGATATGCAGGAATTGTTGGTGCATACAATGGACTAAGAGGTTTTGGAATAAAATATGAGTTATTCAATATTCCAAAAGCTGAAACTCTTCATTCCAAAGAAGATTTGGTAGCCAGATTGAAAAGACAAATATTTCCACCTATAAAAGTTGTGCTTACAGGTCATGGCAAAGTTGGGATGGGAGCAAAGGAAATCCTTGATGCAATAAAATTTAAACAAGTTTCGGTTGATGATTTTTTGACAAAAAACTTTACACAACCTGTTTATACCCAAATAGATGTTCTTGACTACAATAAAAGAATAGATGGGGAAAAAAGAGATAACCAAGATTTTTATAAAAATCCAAAAGACTACACTTCAGATTTTGAACGATTTACAAAGGTAGCTGACATATTTATGGCTGGACATTTCCACGGAAATAATGCGCCAGATATATTAACTCGCGAAATGCTGAAAGCGACAGATTGTAGAATAAAATTAGTTGCAGATATTTCATGTGACGTTGATGGTCCAATAGCTTGTACAATTAAAGCTTCTACTATCGCCGAGCCATTTTTTGGATATTTGCCGAGCGAACACAAAGAAGTTCCATATACACATCCGGGTTCAATAATGGTGATGTCTGTAGATAATCTTCCTTGTGAGTTACCAAAAGATGCAAGCGAAGGTTTCGGAGAAATGTTTATGAAACATGTAATACCTTCCTTTTTTAACAATGATAAAGATGGAATTCTCGAAAGAGCCAAAATGACCGAAGACGGTAAATTAACACCAAGATTTGCTTATCTGCAAGATTATGCAGATGGAAAATAAATTACAAGAAAATAAGCGAACTTTTTTTATTTTTGATAAAAAATTTAGGTTTGCGAAATAAATTTATTTTAGTCTTCCTTTTCTTTTGTTCTTTAGTTAGCTCTCAAGAGTTATTGCCTTTTGTTGAAAATTTTTCAAAATCAGATTACAAAGGAGATAATCAAGTTTGGAGCATTTCTCAAAGCAAAGATGGAGCATTATATTTTGCCAATAATCATTATTTACTTCGTTTCAACGGAGTGAAGTGGGAAAAGTATAGTTTGCCAAATAAAACAATTATTCGTTCAGTTTATTGCGAGGACAACAAAATTTATACTGGTTCATATAATGAAATAGGTTATTGGACTAGAAAAAATGGGAAACTAATTTATACGTCACTTTCAAAAAACAAAAAACTCTTTGTTGGCGATGCTGTTAATGAGGAGATATGGAAAATTTTTAGATTTCGAGATAAAATTTTCTTTCAATCCTTTAATCAACTTTTTATATATGATGGAAAAGAGTTTAAAAAAATTAATTTCCCTTCCCAAATTTCATATTGTTTTCCACTAAAAGAAAAACTTTATGTTGCATCTGTAACTAATGGTTTATATGTTTTTCAGCAAAATAAATTTGTTTCTGTTTCAAATTGGCCCGAATTAAATAAAAACATAATTCATGCTATCGATCAAAGAGATGATCAAACATATGTTTTTACCAAAAAAAATGGTGTTTATATTGAGGAAAATGGCGTTCTGATACCTTGGAATCATCCTCTAAATTCAAACTTAAAAACAGAACTTATCAACACGGCAAAGTTTATTGGAGAAGATAAATTGGTCATAGGAACTGCTTTTAAAGGACTTTATGTTATTGATTTAAAAACGAATTCTTTTGTAAATATTAATAGAAATAATTCATTAAAAAACAATTCAGTTTTAAGTTTAGGGGTTGACTTTGAGAATGATTTATGGTTAGGAATGGATAACGGAATTGTTCATGTCGAAATCAATTCTCCATATTTAATATTTAATGATAACACGGGAATTCTAGGAACGGTTTATTCTATTTTGCCAGAACAAAATACTTATTTAATAGGTTCAAATCACGGTTTTTTTAAGCTTGAAAATAAGTTAATTAGCTTTATAAACGGTACTCAAGGACAAGTTTGGAGTATTGACAAAATAGACGGAAAAATAATTATTGGTCATAATGATGCAACATTACAATATGACGATGGAATAATATCTAAGTTGAGCGATATTAATGGTGGCTGGAAGATTCTAAAAGACATTTATGACGGAAGTTTTTATCAAGGAAGCTACTCAGGAATTGTAAATTATACAAACAGCTCATTTTCAAAATATAATAGAATTGAAAAATTAACCAAACCAATCAAAAATATTGCTCAAAACAATAAAAATACGATTTGGGCAGTCGATAGTTACAAGAGTCTTTATAGAATAGATTTTGATGAAAACAAAAGGGTAAAAAAAATATCGAATGTTACTCAAGAAAATGGTTTAGAAAATGATTTCAACGTCAAGCTATTTCAATTTAGAAATGACATTGTTTTCTACATTAATAACTTGTGGTATAAAAACAATTCTATTACAAATAAATTAGAGGAATTTAAATTATTCAACAATCAGTTCAAAGATATATCAGATATAACATGTATTGATGATAATAGTTTTTTGATTGTAAAAGAAGGGTTATTTTATATCATAACGATTGAAAAAGATAAATTTATATGGAATTTAATTCCAAAAAAATACTATGAGGGAAAGAACCTTTCGGATGACACAAAAGTTATTAAAAAAGGAAACGATTTAATAATAAATCTCGATGATGGCTTTTTTGTATATAATTTTAAACCACACAAATTAACTAATAGTAAGCTTTTAATTGAAGGGTTTTATGAAAATAATCTAATCACGGATGATACTGAGATAAATTATAATCAGTCAGTAGAAATTAATGTGATTAGTCCATATTATGGTTTCAAAAGAGAAACACTTTTTTATAAGCTAAATAATCAAGACAATTATAAACCTATTGAAAACGGGCTTATTATTCTAAATAATTTGCTTAGTGGACAGCAAACTGTTGAAATTTTCTCAAGAGAAAGTAATGGATATAAATTGGTTAAATCATTCAGGTTTTATGTTTTAATGCCTTGGTATTTGTCGTTTTGGATGATAGTATTATACCTGTTAATTATTGGAAGTGCTTTGTTTCTTTACTATAGATGGAACAAAATTAGGTATTTAGAAAAAATAAAGCTTAACGAGGAAGAGTTAAAGCATAAACAACAGATTTATCAATTAGAATTAGATGCAGATAGCAAGCAAAAGATGCAAGAATACGAAAAGCATATTCTTGAGATACAGGTTCAGACCAAGGCTTCTGAAGTAGCTGGAAAGTCACTTTCAATTGCTAAACAATCTGAGATGATAGAAGGTATCCAAAAACTCTTGGAAAAAGAAAATGATTTGGAAACGCTCAAAAGAAATATAAAAAAGACCATCAAACTAAATTCAATCAATAAAAAAGAATGGGAAACTTTTGAAAATAATCTTTATAAAAGTCATGAAGATTTCATTAAGCGATTGACATTCAAATACCCAAAACTTTCATCTAAGGATATAAAACTTTGTATTTATTTAAAAATGAGTTTATCTTCAAAAGAAATAGCTCCTTTAATGAATATTTCCTATAGAGGTGTTGAGTTGCATCGTTACAGACTAAGAAAAAAGATGAGTGTTAATCAAGAGGTGAATCTTTCATCATTTATGAATACAATATAATTGAAACCAATTTTTTTAATATTCATTTATTTTTTACTTGTTTTTTTGGAGAATTCATTTTTTTAAACACTTCATCAATACTACATCAAAGGTTGTTTTAATTGATAAGTTATTTATTTTTTTTTAACTTTTTAAGTAATTGAAATATAGTTATTTAAAAAATATATTTTTGTTTTTGATGTGTTTTTGTTGTGTAGTTTATCATTCAACTATAACGATGTAATTAATTAAATTTGTTTCAATATTAACTTATCCAAACAATTTTATGAAAAACATTTATGTAGTGCTAACATTGCTGCTCTTTCCGTTGTTTGTTCACGCACAAACAATAGAAGGAAAAGTAGTCGATGAGAAAGGTGTTGCCGTTATCGGAGCTAACATCGTCAATACATCCATGAATACTAGTACAGTATCTGATATGGATGGTTCTTTCAAAATTAAAGCCAATTCTGGCGACAAAATCAAAGTAAGCATGATTGGTTATCAAACAGCTACTGCAGATGCAAGTCAAGGAATGCAAGTAGTTCTTAAGGATGAAGTCAATCAGCTTCAAGACATTGTTGTAATTGGTTATGGTACACGAAAAAAAGTTGATAACACAACAGTTATTTCGTCAATAAAGGCCGAGGAAATTACGAAGGTAAAAGTACTAAATGCTTCTCAAGCTATTCAAGGTAAAGCTGCTGGAGTTCAGGTTATTGCTTCTGATTCTCCTGGTGCAACTCCTACTGTAGTTATACGTGGTCTTGGTACAGCAATTGGAGGTAGAAATCCACTTTACATTGTTGATGGTATGCCTACTGAAAATATCAACAATATCAATTCAAATGATATATTAACCTATGATATATTAAAAGATGCTTCTGCAAAAGCAGTATATGGAAATAGAGCTGCAAATGGTGTAATCATTATCACCACTAAAAAAGGAAAATCTGGAAAAATGTCAGTTGATGTAGATTCGTTCATTGGATTTAGATCACCACAAAGTGTTGTAAAAATGGCTGGTAGTAATAAATTTTCTTATTACACAAACATGGCGCTAGGTTCAACAACTTTCTCTCAAGATCAACCCGTAAATACTGATTGGTTTAAAGAAATTACTAGAACAGGACAGTATTCTCAAAATAACATATCATTATCTGGAGCAAATGAAAATATTAATTATTTCTTTAGTGTGGGTTACTATGATGAAAGTGCTATTCTAGATGGAATGGGCTATAATCGATTAACTTTTAGAAACAATAATGATTACAAGATTTCTAGCAAAATTAAACTTTCGCAAAATTTTAGTATTGGCTACACTAGAGCGACTCCTAAACCTTTTTCAGCATTTACAAATGCATACAAGCAATCACCAATAGTTCCAGTATATTTTTCTACGGGTCAATATGGTGTTTCTTTTGTTGGCAATGATGGTTTTGCATCAACTACTGGTTCATCATTCAACAATGTTGGTAATCCAGTTGCTCAATTGGATTTGTTTGATGAAAAACAAAAATCAATTTTGGCACAAGGTGGTTTAAAGTTAGATATTGAGTTGCTAAAAGAATTGAAGTTTTCATCTGTTTTCAATGGTGAGTACTATTCTTGGAAAGGATATAACTTTAATGATACCAAAGCAGCATGGCTAGCAGCAGATCCAACAAGAGATGAAAATAATTATCCAACGACTTCAAATATTAATTCACTAACAAGAGCGAATGACAGCTACTTTAATTGGAACATTTCTAATTACTTGACATATAATAAAGTTTTTGCTGATATTCATGACTTGGAGTTAACTGCAGGTATCGAAGCTTCTTCAATTGGTGCTAGAAGTTATAGTGAAGTAATTAGAAAAAATGTAAATCCAAATTCAAATTACTGGTCTCTCAACGGAGTTGATTATGCTTCAAATGTGACAAATTTAAAAGACATTCTATACAATGAAAGAAGATTGTCGTCATATTTTGGTCGTGTTCAATACAAGTTGATGAATAAATATTTATTCACAGGAACTATCCGTAGAGATGGTTCTTCTCAATTCAGTAAGGATAATCGTTGGGGAACATTTCCTTCATTCGGTTTAGGTTGGATTATTACAAACGAGGACTTTGCAAAAAATATCAAAGGTGTTAACATGTTGAAACTTCGTGGAGGTTGGGGTAAAACTGGTAACCAGAATGTGCCATTAAATAGTCAGTCTTTCAAATCAGGATTAGATTATTATTTACCATCATACTTATCAGGAACTACTGTTAGTTCACAAATTGATCCCAATCTTGGATGGGAAGTTACAGAAGAAATTTCTACAGGGTTAGATTTTGAGTTATTGAATAGCAGATTAAAAGGTTCATTTGATGTCTATAATAAAAACACTAATAACTTAATCCTATATACAAGACCATATATCACTTCAGGTACAGAAGACACAGCACCAGCTCACGTTGGAGAAGTTTCTAATAAAGGTTTTGAGATTTCTTTGCATTGGTCTGATAAAATTAATGACGATTTAAACTATTTTGTTAGTGGAAACTTTTCAAACAACAAAAATAAATTAGAAAGTCTTTCAAACCCAAACATAGTTGATTTAACAGGTGGTGGTTTAGGAAATGGTCAGTATACAAAATTATTAGGGGAAAGTGCCGTTGGGTCACCATTAGGTAGTTTCTATTTATATGAATATGCTGGTTATGACCCAAGTAATGGTCAAATGCTTTATTACAAAGAAGATGGTTCAACTACCACACAAGGTGGATTAGAAGAAGCAGATAGAAAATTTTTCGGTTCTGTATTACCAAAATCAACTTACGGATTATCAGTTGGATTCAATTATAAAAACTTCGACTTTTCGGTTGATAGCTATGGAACATTGGGAGCAAAGGTTTATAACGGTAAAAAAGCTCAACGTTTTTCAGGTGAAAATATAGAAGATACAGTAGCTTCAAATTTTTGGACTGCAAACAATACTACTGCAGGAAACCCAGCGGCTTTTAATTATGTGCCAGTAGCTTCTACTTATTATCTAGAATCAGGTGATTTCTGGAGAATAAACAATATCACGATTGGATATAAGTTGCCGAAATTCACTGAGGCAATTACTTCTGCAAGAGTATACTTCAATGCAATGAATCCATTTATTGCAAAAAAATTCTCAGGATTTACGCCTGAACTCAATGGCGACGGTAATCCTTACGGAACTCAAGGAATCGAATTGGATGCCTACCCAACATTGAAATCTTTTGTATTAGGTGTTAACCTTAAATTCTAAAAATATGAAAAAGATATATAGATCAATTTTAGCATTATCAGCACTTACAATTTTGAGCTGTTCCCAAGATTATCTTGATGTAGATCAAACGGAAACAATATCAACGGCTGATTTAGCATTGTATAACAATAACGACGGAGCAAAACAATTTGTTACTGCTGTTTATAATAAATTCCTTGACTGGAACATGACTTCATTCTCTTGGAATGGAATGTCAAGCATTGCCTCTGATGATGCTGACAAAGGATCATCACCTGGCGATACAGGAACTGATAAAGATTTGATGGACGCTTTAACCTATAATGCTTCCAGTCTTTCTGTTCAAGAAGTTTTTGAGGCAAATTACCAAGGAATAAATAGATGTAATCAAGCAATTTATTACATCCCACAATTAACAAATGCGGATGAAAGTTTAAGAACTAGATTAGTTGGTGAAGCAAAGTTTTTAAGAGCTTTTATGTATTTTACATTGGTTAGATGTTATGGAGGTGTTCCAATTGTTGACCATGTACCTAATCCATCATCTGCTGCTGATAAAGAAATGCAATTAAAAAGAAAATCCAAAGAAGAAGTTTATGCTTTCATAGAACAAGATTTAGCAGATGCTATTGCTGTTCTGCCTGAAAAATCAGCATATTCAGCCAATGAAAAGGCCAGAGTTTCTGTTGGTGCTGCAAGAGCTTTATTAGCAAAAGTTTCTTTATATCAAGAAAAATGGCAACAAGTTATTGATAATTGTGATGCAATTACTGGTTATTCTCTCGTATCTGATTACGCATCTCAATACAGACTATCAGGTGAGTTCGACAATGAGTCTATTTTCGAAATCTCAGGCATAGGTTCAACTCCTGCAAAAGGTATTCAAGGATATTCAGCTTCTCAAGGCGCCAGAGGTGCTGGAGGTTGGGGTTGGGGTTTTAACACACCTTCTCAAAGTTTAGTAAATGCTTATGAAACAGGTGATTTAAGAAAAGATGCTACTATCATTTTTGCTGGAACAACTTTATATGATGGAAGATTTGTTCCAACTACTGTCGAAAATCCAAGATATAACTATAAAGCATATTCTTCTGCCTACACAGATGGCTGGGAAACTGACGCTAATATTAAATATCTACGTTACGCAGAAGTAATATTGATGAAAGCAGAAGCTTTGAACAGATTAGGACAAACATCTCTTGCTATTCCTCTATTAAACCAAATAAGAAATAGAGCAGGTCTTGCTAATACTACTGCCGTATCACAAGCTGATGTTCAGTTAGCAATCTGGAAAGAGAGAAGACTTGAGTTGGCATTTGAACACGATAGATTCTTTGATTTAGTTAGAACAGGACAAGCTCAAGCAGCTTTTGCTCTAGACGGAAAAACATTTGTTGTGGGCAAACATGAAGTTTTCCCTTTACCTCAAAAATTCATAAACGAGTCTAATGGTTTATCATCTCAAAACCCTAATTATTAATTTAAAAATTGCAATTATGAAAAACAGAAATAAATTTTTATACCTGTGTATGACTTTCTTGTCTGCACAATTTTTTATCAGTTGTAATCAGGATAGTATTGATGAAACCAATTCACCTATTCCTTATGAACCAATTGGAGGTTATGAAAGTTCAGACGATATTTCACCAGATAATTTGTTGGTAAAATGCAGTTTTGAAGATAATATTATCGACTCAAAATCAGGAATTACTGATGGTGTTGCAACCGATGTTACATATGAAACTGGATTAAAAGGAAAAGCTTATAAAGGGTCTTCATCAGCTTTTGCAAGCTACAACACTGTTTCATCATCTTTATCTGGAATTAAAAGTATAACAGTTTCAATGTGGATAAAAACATCACCTCATACTGGTGGAGCTCAATGCTTATTTATGTTACCCAAAACATCAGATTTTTGGGGAAATATTTTTTCACTAATTGAAGGAACTGGTCCTGCAGAGACTATGCTGATAAAAAATCACCTTCAAAAAGATGTTACTCCTAGTATTCCTTGGTCTGGTCAATGGTTAGTTCATGATGGCTCAAATTTGTTGACCAATATGTTTGGAACATGGAAGCACTTGGTGTGGTCATACAATGCAGAAACTTCAACGTATAGTATGTATGTAAATGGACAAAATCTAAACTTACCAACATCAATTGCAAAAAGATATACAAATGATCCAGCAGCTGGAGGTGTTCCTTATGGTGATTTAGCAAATTCTGATGTTTCAAAATTCATTATTGGAGGGTATCAACAACATTTAGGTTCGCCTTGGAGCGCACCAGATGGATGGATGTTACATTATACAGGTTCAATGGATGAATTTAGAATTTATAATAAAGCATTATCTGATACTGACATACATTCACTATATCTTTTGGAAAAAGATAACAGATAATTCAAAAATTGGTTAAAATTAGTATAATATGCACCCAGTTTAATGCTGGGTGTATATTTATCAAAAAAACTATGTTAAAAACAACAACAATATTATTTAGCATCATACTTTACAGTTGTTCATCAGCTCCTTCAGATACTTCTCAAGGAACTCCATTGCCAACAACACCAATAACTCCATTGAGTGATACTGAACTGCTAGATAGAGTTCAAAAAGATGCTTTGGTATATTTTTGGGATTGGGCTCATCCAGTTTCAAAATTAGCAAGAGAAAGATACCATACAGATGAACCAAATTTTGATTCAAATATCGTTACTACTGGCGGTTCAGGATTTGGATTGATGACCATACTTGTTGGAGTAGAAAGAGGTTTTGTGCAACGCTCAGAAGCTGTTTCTAGACTAACAACTGCACTCAATTTTCTTGAAAATGCTGATCGTTTTCATGGAGCATGGCCACATTGGATGGATGGAACAACAGGTAATGTAATCCCTTTTGGGACAATCGATAATGGCGGAGATTTAGTTGAAACAGCTTTTCTTTGTCAAGGATTAATATGCGTAAGAGAATATTTCAAAAACGGAAATACAAATGAACAAGCATTAGCCCAAAAAGCAGATGATTTATGGAAAGGCGTCGATTGGAATTGGTATACCAAAGGTGAAAATGCACTTTATTGGCACTGGTCGCCTAATTATGAATGGCAAATAAACTTTAAACTCGAAGGGTATAACGAATGTTTAATTACATACATAATGGCAGCTTCTTCAAGCACACATTCTATAACTACTCAAGCTTATCATCAGGCTTGGGCAAGAAGTGGTCAAATTTTGAATACTGCAACCCAATATGGAATTCCTGTAATATTTAATCATAATGGAGCAAACGGAAATGTAGGTCCACTTTTTTGGGCTCATTATTCCTATCTAGGATTAGACCCAAGAGGACTTTCTGATCAATATGCAAATTATTGGGATGTGAATACAAATCACTCGAAAATAATTAACAAATACTGCATAGCTAATCCACATGGATGGAATGGGTACTCTGAAAAATGTTGGGGATTAACTGCTAGCTATTCTAGAAACAGTGATGGAACTACAGGATATGCGGCACATCAACCCAATGATGACAAAGGTGTTATTTCGCCTACTGCTGCTCTTTCTTCTTTTCCATATACCCCAGAAGAATCTTTTAAATTTTTACGCTATTTATACAACGAAAAAAGAAGTCAATATGTTGGTACTGCTGGACCATATGATGCTTTTTCTCAAAATTACAATTGGGTAACACCAAGATATCTAGCTATTGATCAGGGTACAATTGCCCCAATGGTTGAAAATTACCGTTCTGGGTTAATATGGAATTTATTCATGCAAGCTCCAGAAATTAAAGCTGGACTACAATCATTAGGCTTTTCATCAACTCAACATAATTTTTAATGAAAAAATCTTCCATAATCTTGATTCTACTGTTTTTTTTGAGTTCTGTTTCAAAGGCTCAGGAGATTAAAAATATTTTCTCCAAAACAATTAAAAATAAAATTGAAATGGGATATGTTCTTGATTTGCCTCAAAACCAAAAAGAAAAATTTCCTTTAATTGTTTTCCTTCATGGTTCTGGTGAAAGAGGAACAGATTTAGAATTAGTTAAAGCTCACAGCCCTTTTACGTATAAAAATCTTTTTTCTTCACAACCAGTTGCAATTTTAGCACCACAATGTACAGAAAACATATGGTGGGACACCAATGCGGTTTTTGAATTGATTCAGGAGATTGTTTCAAAATATAATATTGATACTTCAAGAATTTACTTAACTGGTTTGAGTATGGGTGGTTGGGGTTCTTGGAAGTTAGCATTAGAACATCCTGACATGTTTGCTGCATTAGCTCCAGTTTGTGGACCAACAGATAGAATGATGATATTTTTGGCAGAGAAATTAAAAGGCATGCCAATAAAAATTTTTCATGGCGCATTAGACGATATTGTTCCGCCAACTGACTCTATAGAGATGTATCAGGCTCTAAAGAAAAATAATTCTAATGTAGAATTAATAATTTTCCCCAATGATAATCACAATAGCTGGGATTCTACATATTCTAATCCAGATTTTTATAATTGGTTATTCAATCAACACAAATAAAAAAATATGAAATTTAAAACCTTACTACTATTATTTTTATTTTCAGCTGTTGTTTTTTCTCAAAAAAAAGCAACAAAGAAAATTGTTTCACCAAAGGAAAAATTTGTGTCTGAATTGATGGCAAAAATGACTTTGGATGAAAAAATTGGACAGCTAAACCTTCCTGGTTCAGATGATTTTGTTACTGGACAGGCAAAAAATTCTAACATCGCTCAAAAAATTAGAGAAGGGAAAGTAGGTGGATTATTTAATATAAAATCACTTCAAAAAATAAAAGATGTTCAAAAAATAGCTGTAGAAAATTCTAGATTAAAAATTCCCTTAATCTTTGGTATGGATGTAATTCATGGGTATGAAACTACATTTCCCATTCCTCTTGGTTTGTCTTGTACGTGGGATATGAAACTTATTGAAAGAAGTGCGCAAATTGCAGCAAAAGAGGCAAGTGCTGATGGTATCAATTGGACTTTTTCGCCGATGGTAGACATTTGTCGTGATGCACGTTGGGGCAGAATTGCGGAAGGTTCTGGAGAAGATCCATATCTAGGCAGCATGATTGCAAAGGCAATGGTTCAAGGATATCAAGGAAATGATTTGTCTAAAAATAACACAATTCTTTCTTGTGTAAAGCATTTTGCGTTATATGGTGCACCAGAAGCTGGTCGTGACTACAATACGGTTGATATGAGTAAAATAAGAATGTATAATGATTATTTTCCTCCGTATAAAGCTGCTGTAGATGCTGGAACAGCTTCGGTAATGGCATCATTTAATGAAATTGATGGAATTCCTGCTACAGCAAATAAGTGGCTAATGACAGATGTTTTAAGAAAGCAATGGGGATTCAAAGGTTTTGTAGTTACAGATTATACAGGAATAAATGAAATGATTGATCATGGAATGGGTGATTTACAACAAGTGTCTTCACTTGCTTTAAAAGCAGGTATTGACATGGATATGGTAGGAGAAGGTTTTTTGACAACTTTAAAAAAGTCACTTAGCGAAGGAAAGATTTCAATCAAAGACATCGATGATTCAGTTAGATTAATATTAAATGCCAAATATGATTTGGGGCTTTTCACAGATCCATACAGATACCTTGATGAGCAAAGACCATCAAAAGATATTTTTACAAAAGAGAATAGAAATGAAGCCAGACAAATGGCATCGCAATCATTAGTATTGTTGAAGAATAATGATAAAACCTTACCTCTAAAAAAGGCAGGAGTAATTGCTGTTGTTGGGCCTTTAGGAAATAACAGTATGAATATGACAGGAACATGGAGTGTTGCATCTGTACATGAAAAATCAGTTTCTTTATTATCAGGTATAAAAAATGCTGTTGGAAACAACGCAACAGTTCTATATGCTAAAGGTTCCAATCTTGATTATGACGCTACTTTTGAAAACAATGCTACAATGTTCAGTAAAAGCCTTGATAGAGATGAAAGAAATCCTGAAGTAATTAGAGCAGAAGCCATTGCTATAGCAAAACAAGCCGATGTAATTATTGCAGCTTTAGGAGAATCAGCAGAATTGAGTGGAGAATGTAGTAGTCGCACTAATCTAGCAATTCCTCAAGCTCAAAAAGACTTGTTGAATGAGTTGTTAAAATTAGGAAAACCAGTTGTATTAACTCTTTTTACAGGTAGACCATTAGTGTTAATAGATGAAGATAAAAACGTTCCTGCAATTTTAAACGTTTGGTTTGCTGGTTCAGAAGCAGGAGATGCAATAGCTGATGTTTTATTTGGAGATGTTAATCCTTCAGGCAAGCTAACAACTACTTTTCCTCGTAGTGTAGGTCAAGTGCCAATCTATTATGCACAAAAAAACACTGGTCGTCCAATCGCCAACAATGAAGGAAAGTTCGAAAAATTTCGTTCCAATTATATTGATGAAAGAAATGAACCTTTATATCCTTTTGGTTATGGTTTAAGTTATACAACATTCACTTATGGAAAAGTTTTACTTTCTTCAAATACAATAACTTCAAAAGCTAAATTAAAAGCATCAGTTGATGTGACAAATAATGGTAATTATGATGGAAAAGAAATAGTTCAATTATATATTCGAGATTTAGTAGGTTCAGTTACTAGGCCAGTAAAAGAATTGAAAGGATTTCAAAAAATTGACCTAAAAAAAGGAGAAACAAAAACTGTGGTTTTTGAAATAGGTATTGATGAACTGAAATTTTACAACTCAGATTTAAAGTTTGTAGCTGAAGCGGGAAAATTCGAAGTTTTCATTGGTACTAATTCAACTACTCAAAACAAAGCAGAATTTAATTTGGTTACTGAATAATTTTTCTTGACGTTGACGAAACCCTTTGTTTTTCAAAGGGTTTTTTTCAAGAAAAACATTGGCTATCTTTAGCAAAATTTTTACAAAATGAAAAAACTATCACTATTCATTACATTTTTATTCATCCAGATTGTGGTGGCACAAAATGTCACTTCTCCCAACAACAAAATAACTGTCAATTTTAAATTAGATAATACTGGAAAGCCATTTTATTGGGTTTCATATAATCAAAAAGCGATAGTAAAAGAAAGCTCGTTAGGATTTTTACTCAAAGATTTACCTTCTTTCGATAGTGATTTTGAATTAATCAAACAAGAGAATAAATCAGTAGACGAATCTTGGAAGCCAGTTTTAGGAGAACAGTCAATTATTCAAAACAAATACAATCAAGTAACCTATTTTCTGCATCAAAAGGCATCAGATAGATTTTTGAATATAACTTTCAAAGTTTATGATGAAGGTGTTGCTTTTAGGTATGAATTTCCTCCGCAAAAAAACCTAAACTATTTTATTGTTTCTGACGAAAAAACGCAATTCAATCTAGCAGGAGATCATAAAGTATTTTGGCTTCCTGGAGATTATGACAGTCAAGAATATCCATATACAGAGACAAAAATATCCGAAATTAACTTAGAAAAAGTCGATTTGAATAATGGTATTGCTTTGAAGTCAATTAACAATAAGTATAGAGTTCAATCTCCATTAATGATGAAATCAGATGATGGAATTTATATAAACATTTTTGAAGCAGCTGTAGTCAATTATCCGGTAATGCACCTTAATGCTGATATAAAGAATTTTTCTTTCACGTCAAGTTTAGTTCCAAATGCAATAGGAGATAAAGCATATCTTCAAGCACCTTTTACAACTCCTTGGAGAACAATAATGATATCTAATGATGCTAGAGACATTGTAAGTTCAAAGATGATATTAAATCTCAACGAACCTTGTAAGCTTGATGACACTTCATGGATAAAGCCTATGAAGTATGTAGGTATTTGGTGGGAAATGCATGTAGGAAAATCTACTTGGGATTATGCTGGAAGTCAAAATGCTCAAAATGCTGCAAGCCAAGATCTTATCCCTACAGGTAAACATGGAGCAACTACCCAAAACACTAAAAGATATATTGACTTTGCTGCCAAGCATGGTTTTGACGGTGTTCTTGTCGAAGGTTGGAATGTAGGTTGGGAAGATTGGTTTGGCAACTGGAAAGAAGATGTTTTCGATTTCACAACTCCATATCCAGATTTTGACATCAAAGAAGTTACAGATTATGCAAAATCAAAGGGAATAAAAATGATAATGCACAATGAAACTTCTGGTTCTGTTTCAAACTATGAAAGATATCTTGATAGAGCTTTGGAGTTAATGAAGCAATATGGATATCCAGCTGTAAAAACAGGGTATGTAGGTAGAATTATTCCTCGTGGTGAGTATCATGATGGACAGGCTATGGTAAAACATTTCAACTTTGTTGCTCGCAGAGCTGCCGATTTCAAAATAATGGTTAATTCTCATGAGAGTTCTCGACCTACAGGTTATAGCAGAACATATCCCAACTATATTGCTGCTGAAGCAGCTAGAGGTAACGAATTTAATGCTTGGAGTGTTGGAAATCCTCCTATGCATGAAACTATTTTGCCTTTTACAAGATTACTTGGAGGACCAATGGATTATACTCCTGGAATTTTTGAAATCAAAATGAGTTATTATGATAAATCAAAAAAGGAACAAGTTCATACAACCCTAGCAAAACAATTGGCATTATATGTAACGATGTATTCACCTCTTCAAATGGCTGCAGATTTACCTGAAAACTATGAAAAATACCTTGACGCTTTTCAGTTTATAAAAGACGTACCTGTAGATTGGCAGGAAAGCAAATATCTTGAAGCAGAACCTGGTGATTATTTGACTGTAGCAAGAAAAGATAAAAATTCTGAAAATTGGTTTCTTGGTGCAATAACAGATGAAAACGCTAGACAAGCCAAAATAAACCTTGATTTTCTCTCAAAAGGGAAAAAATATAAAGCAATAATATACCAAGACTCTAAAACAGCCGATTGGAAAGAAAATCCAATGAGCTATGAGATAAAGAATGTTATAGTAACTTCAAAATCAAAGTTAATGCTAAACCTAGCAAAAGGTGGTGGTGCAGCTATAAGTTTTGAAGAAATAAAATAATTCATGTTTTGTTATTTTAATCAAACTCGCTGTATTTTCAGTGAGTTTGATTAATTAAACTTTTAGCCTATGAAATGCAAATTTTCATTTTATTTTTTTGTTCTTTTTGTATTTAGTAATCAAGTTGTTGCTCAGCAAAAAACTTATTGCAATCCGATAAATATAGATTATGGCTATTGTCCAATCCCTAATTTTGTTACCCAAGGAAAGCATAGAGCTACAGCCGATCCTGTAATAGTAACTTTCAAAGGGAATTATTTTCTATTTTCTACAAATCAATGGGGATATTGGTGGAGTGATGATATGAATAATTGGAACTTCATCTCAAGAAAGTTCCTAAAACCAGGTGCCAATGTTTATGATGAACTTTGCGCGCCAGCAGTTTTTGTGATGAAAGACGAAATGTATGTGATTGGCTCAACTCATGGACCAAATTTCCCAATTTGGAAAAGTAAAAACCCTACTAAAGATGAATGGGAAATAGCTGTTGATAATTTTAAAGTAGGAGCATGGGATCCAGGTTTTCTATATGATGATGTAAAAGATAAATTGTTTCTATATTGGGGTTCAAGCAATGAATACCCTATTTTGGGTACCGAAATAAATACTAAAACATTACAATCTGATGGTTTTGTGAAACCTCTAATTTCTCTTCATCCTGATGAACATGGTTGGGAACGTTTTGGCGAATATAATGATAATACATTCCTAAAACCTTTTATGGAAGGCGCATGGGTAACAAAATATAAAGACAAATACTACCTTCAATATGGCGCACCAGCAACTGAGTTTAGTGGTTATGCAGATGGTGTATATGTTAGTACAAATCCACTTGACGGATTTACATATCAATCACACAATCCATTTTCTTATAAACCTGGAGGATTTGCTCGTGGTTCTGGTCATGGTGCAACTTATCAGGATGTTTATTCAAATTGGTGGCATGTTTCAACTATAATCTTGGGACAAAAAAATAATTTTGAAAGACGTATAGGTATTTGGCCTTCGGGTTTTGATAATGACGATGTGATGTATTGTAATACTGCCTATGGCGATTACCCAACTTTGTTGCCAACTAAAAATGTCAACCATCTTGAAAGTCAATTTGCAGGATGGATGTTACTCAACTATAACAAACCTGTTCGAGTTTCTTCAACACTTGGAGGAAATCAAGCAAATTATGCAGTAGATGAGGATATGCGAACATATTGGTCGGCCGAATCTGGAAATAAGAATGAATGGTTTGAAACTGATTTGGGCGAAATCTCATCGGTATATGCTCTACAAATCAATTATGCCGATCAAGATGCAGAATACATGGGTAAAACACTTGGAAAATCACATCAATATAAAGTTCTATATTCTGTTGACGGAAAAAAATGGAATTTATTGATTGATAAAAGTAATAATAACAAAGATGTTCCTCATGATTATGTAGAACTCAATTCTCCTGTAAAGGCAAGGTTTCTTAAATTAATAAATCTCAAAATGCCATCGGGTAAATTTGCTCTTAGTGGTTTTAGAGTTTTTGGTAAAGCCAATGGAAATCCACCAAAAACCGTAGAAAACTTTGTCGTTCTGCGAGCAGAACCTCAAAAATCTGGTGAACGTAGAAGTTCTTGGATGAAATGGAAACAGAACCAAGATGCAGATGGCTATGTTATATATTTTGGAAAATCGGCAGATAAGCTATACGGAAGTATTATGGTATATGGTAAAAATGATTACTTCTTTACAGCTATGGATAGAGCAGATGCTTACTTTTTTCAGATAGAAGCTTTCAATAATAAAGGTATCAGTAAGAGAACAGAAATCGTAAAAGTTGATTAGTTGAATTATTTTTAACGTTTTGGGTTGTAGATGTGTTTTTTTTGAATTTTCAATAAAAATCAATTTAAGAAATCGTTTTCGTTAATAACTAATTACAACGTTGTAGTAACTTTATTTTTTCTGAGTGTATATTTAGGGAAAATTTGGAGTTAAGGTTAATCTTCAAATTTTATTGACTTGACAACTAACAATTTAAAAAACCACCGTAAAACTATTTTTTATGAATTCAAATCAAACTAAAACCAATTGGGCGCAATTCATTCCTCTGGTAACAGTTTTCTTCTTTTGGGGATTTGTTGCTGCTAGTAATGATATTCTAATTCCCGTATTCAAAAAAGCTTTTGATTTAGAGCAATGGCAAAGCCAGTTGGTATCAGTAGCATTTTATGTTGCTTATACTGTGGGCTCATTAATCTATATTTTAATCTCTTATTTAACCAAAGGAGATATTATTAACCGCATTGGTTATAAAAATTCATTAGCCTTAGGACTTTTTATTTCTGCATTGGGAACATTGCTATTCTATCCTGCGGCAAATACGGGTTCATTTGCTCTTATGCTTTCTGGGTTATTTATTGTTGCGCTTGGATTTTCATTGCAACAAACAGTAGCCAATCCTTTGGCAATTGCACTTGGACCAATTACAACAGGTTCACAACGATTGACACTCGCAGGAGGAATTAATAATCTAGGAACAACAATTGGACCGCTAATTGTAAGTTTTGCCATTTTTGGATCTGCAACATCAGCAGATACTGAAATGAGTATAGAAAGTGTAAAAATTCCTTATCTTGTTCTAGGTGCAGCATTTATTGTTGTAGCTATTTTATTGAAGATGTCTTCGCTTCCCGATAAACCTCAAGCTGTTGTGGAAGAAGAAAATGCAACAATTTCCAATAGAAGTTCTGCATTGAGTTATCCACAATTATTATTGGGAATGATAGCGATATTTGTTTATGTAGGTGTAGAAGTTTCTACAGCTAGTAATTTGCCTGCCTATATGGAAAAAGGCTTAGGGTTTTTGACAAAAGATGTTGCGCCTTTCATTTCGTTATACTGGGCAAGTTTGATGATAGGTCGTTGGACTGGAGCTGTTGAAGCTTTTACTGATGATATGTCAATGCAAAAAATACTTCGTTTTATTGCGCCTTATTTAGCGTTTGGAGTATTTCTAGGAGTAAACAAATTCATGGGACACGATTTAACACCTTTTTATGTGTATGCATTAATTATTTTAGTATTGATTATAGCAGATATTGCAAGCAAAGGAAATCCTGCTCGCATGTTGCTAATCTTTTCTACATTGGGAATATTAGCCTTGCTTATAGGAATGTCAACATCTGGAATGGTAAGTGTTTATGCATTTACCAGTGTAGGATTGTTTTGTAGTACGCTTTGGCCTTGTATATTTACGCTAGCAGTTAGTGGATTAGGAAAACACACTAGCCAAGGAAGTAGTTACCTAATCATGATGATTATGGGAGGAGGAATTGTAAGTTTAGTACAAGGACTTGTAGCTGATGCAACTAATATACACTTCAGTTATATAGTTGGAGTTTTATGTTTTGCGTATCTAGCATTTTATGGCTGGAAAGTGAGTAGCATTCTCAAAAATCAAGGAATTAATTTTGATAAAAAAATTAGTGGCGGACATTAATTTTAAAACGACTTAACCAAAAAAACCTGTTAAACTCTAACAGGTTTTTTTGGTTTTAAAGGGATAATAAAATAAACTTTTGTTGGTTTTATTACAGTGATATTCGATATATGAATATAGTATTTGGATAATTTAATGACGAAACTTGAATGACTTTTGCATCAATTGAAATATTCAATTTCTCGCCAGCATTAGTATGTGTGCTAAATTTTCGCGTATCTACTCTGTCTTGCTTAATTTCAGTTTCAATGTAGTAAGTCACTATTATTTTTCCAGATGTGTAGTTTATTACTGATTTCTTGTTATCTATTTCAAATATAGAGTTTTCAACATAGACAACACAATCACTAGTATCATTTGAAGTTGTTTTACAAACCTATTTAGTATTACAATATAATCTAGTTTGTCCAAATAAACTAGACGTAACCATTAACAATCCTATTACAAAGACTTTATTCATTCGATTTAACATTCTAACTATTTATGTTTTTCCCAAAAGAGTATATATTCATTCTTTTCAACTAATGATTTGATGTCAAAAGCATAGTCTCCTGTTCTAACAGTAGTTATTCCTGTTTCACAGATAAATGGCTTAAAATTTGATTTTTTCATTCCATCAATTTTTGCCTTTGGTTCTCCAAAAAGTAGACCATCTTGCAAAGTCAGACTTCTGCATTTTATTATTAGTGATTTTCCTTTTGGGATAGAATAAAAATTATTATCAATATTCAAAGAGTCAATGTTAAATATAGTTTTATTATATACTTCAACCTTAATTTTAGGGTAATAAAGAATATATGGTGTCGCGCCAAGGCTACATAATAGAATTATAAAAAGTATTTTTTTGAGGTTCACACCATTAAAATTAATATCAAAAACTAAATAATGTCAATTATCAACCCTTTATCTTTTAACTATTTTTTTAATCACATTGGCATCTTCTGAAAATAATTTGACAAAATATATTCCAGAAGGCAAATCACTAATATCAACAACTTTACTGCCATCATTTTGCGTTTTCACCAACTTACCGAGCGAATTATAAATTTCAACTTTTGAAACTGTTTCATTTGGCGCACTTATGTAGAAGTTAGTTTCCACCGGATTTGGATACAGTATGGTCTTGTTTAAATCAAAATTTGTTGTGTTAAGCGGAGTATTTCCAAAAACGTAAACAAAAAATAATGGAGTAGAAATAACCAATCCCATATTGTTCCCTTCTCCGTTAATAGTGTATTGTTGTAATACATCGTTTTGAAGTAACCAAAAAAAGCCACCTTCGTAGGAAGTTTGCTGAGAATTCTCGCAAAGAGATAGCGTGGCAGAAAAATTAGTAAAACCTATAACGTCAGCAAACGGCGTATTATAATTTCCAAAAAAAGAATTGCATGCTCCAATTCCGTTGATTTCCATGCTTTCAGTAAAAGTTATTTGTGGCGAAATTGCAGGCGTTACATTCGAAACAGGATTATGAATATTGTCATCTGTCGAAAACATATCATACAAGTACCAAGTTTGATAAATATTGGGATCAGGAGTTTGCGAATAACTAACTAGGTAAGTTAGTATTAAACCTAAGGATAAAATATTTTTCATAAGCTATATATTAAAATCACTTTTTAACTTTTAAAAACTCAATACTTTCTATAGCACCAACGGGAGAAATTTTCACATTTTTACTTCCTTTTTCTACATAAAAAATATTTGCGCTATTGGTACCTATCAAGTAAACAAGTTTTGTTTCGCTAGAGCTAAAAGTAATGGAATGTCTGTAAACCAATTGGTTAGAATTAATTGCATCCGAAACTTTTTTACCATTGCCAATACCTATTCCTAGAAAAAAAGTCATAATTCCAAATGCAGTTACCGAAAGAAACTTATTGCCTAGTCTTATTTTGATTTCTTCATCGGTTAATGGTTCAGATAAGTTTTCAGTTTTCAGTAGTTTATGTACCCATTTCTTATCTGTTTTTTTCGAAATGTATATGAAATAGAAATAAAGCATCAATACGTAAAACGAAAAAGCACCTAAAACAATGGGATAAGAAGTAAGGTCAGAAATAGGGCTAATCAGTACATCCATAAGGTTAGAATATTTCAAAATATTAACCCCAATGAAATAATAAAAAACACTTTCCTTTACTATACCAAGGATAACGAGTATTAAATATCCAAAAGGTAGCAATCGTTCTAAATTTGTAAATTTCATTAATTATATTTTTTTGTTGGTTTAAGACATTATCTTCTAGTTAAAGATAAAGAAAAATATAAAAAGACTTTAGATTAACAAAACACATTATTTAAATGTCTTCTATATAATGAGCTTTCAATTAAAGCCAATTTTTTTTTGTTCATAATTAAACATTGCCTCTAACTCCTGCATTGCGTTTTTAAATTCATTGCCCGAAATTACTTCATTCTGCCGTAACTTTTGTAGATTTTTCTTTTGAGATTCGAAAGATAAGTTCTTGCTAGGTTTTTGAAAATAGGTTTCTCTAAGATAATTGTCACGAACTTCAAAAAGAGTTTCTATAAAATCATCAACTGTTTTTTTATTTGGAATACTTTTAAAGAAAAAAAGATAAGTATTGTATTGAGTTTTTATTTTCCATAGCTTTTCAATACTTAGTAGGTATATAACAGTTGAAATTATAAATAAAACTCCCCAAAAAATCCATTGGTAACTTCCCAAGTCATTTTGAAATTCTTTGTCATTCCTATATATAAATGTTGAAAAAGACAAAAAACCAATAGCTATTACTGGAATGAAAAAGTTTTTTCTATTCAAAAGATAAGCCTCTTTATTTTTTGTTAAATCTTCGTATAGAATTGAAACTTCAGTTACTCTCCCAAACAATGTTGACTTATAGACAACTTTTGTTTCCAATATTTTGGCTTCTCTTTTTGAGAATGCTCTTTTTTGAATAAGCTCTCTTTGCATTTATTGAATTTTAATGTTATGAACTTAATATCAATTACACTATCTTTTGCTAAAGATAAACTATTTTCATAAATAAAAAACCCTGCATTGTTTTATACTTTGCAGGGTTTCAGGTAACCAACCAAAAACAATTAACCAACCAATCTATTATTTATCATCATTTTTTCTGTAGTAGTAATCATCGTTGCTGTAACCGTTTGAATTACCATAGTAATAAGTAGTAGGTGAGTAGTGGTATGCATAATCATCGTTTCTCCAGCCTTTGACACTACCAATCATATCAACAATTTCACCTCTACGGTCATATACTATTCGCATACCACCTATTTGTGTAAGTGCAAAACGGTTGTAAGTCATATATACACTGCCAATTCTTCTCACTCTATCCATTGCATCATAGTTGATAAATGTATTACCTATTCGTCTAACTCTACCAAAGCTATCATGCTCAATAAGTACACCATAATTTATTGGTCTTCTGCTTACAGCAGCTGTACTTCTTTTTCCAGCAGTTCTAAACATATAGTCGCCTTGGCTATCATCTGGACGAGTATTGAAATCGAAATCACCGTTTGGAAAAACAAAAAACTCAATTCCTCTTTCCACAAATGATATAGGTTCATCAAAGTTAAAATGACCTCTTCTTTCCTCTACAGAATTTTTGATTACCTCTGTAGCATTCACTACATTTCCAGCCAGTAAAATTGTAGCTACTAATAGTGTAATTTTTTTCATAATCAAATCGTTTTTTGTGTTTTGCTTACTCTTTCGATTTTCGGCTTCTTCGAACAAAATTTCTTTGTTGAAATGGATATTCCAATACGTGTGCCAAAGTCACAAAAACGATTCTTAAGGTTTGATTAAGACATAAAAATAAAACAAATATTGTTTTATAAATCTTTGATTTTGTAGTAGTTAATTAGAAGGTCAACATATTTACTATAACTATCAATGCCTTCTTCTTGTTGGTTTGCTTTTAAGTATTGGTCATAAAAAGCATGAAAACCTTTGTCTATAAAAGTGTCATATTGTTGCCATAACAACTCACTTTCTTTAAAATTCTCTATTATTCCAAGGTTGATTTTGTTTTTCAATCGCTCAAACTCTTTTTCATTTTTCATCCCGACATTACTCAAACAATAGCGAAGCGCATTACTCATTGCTGAATATTGGAAATACAAATCATTGTTATTCACGCAAGCCAAAAAACCTATGAAATTACATTCACTTTCGCTTCCGAAACCTATTTGATGCGCCATTTCATGACAAATTACATTAGGAAAACCATACATAGGCAATTTGTCATTCACTTGTGCTTCACCTGTAAACGGGTTCAAATAACCGCCAAAGCCCATATAGGTTAGCGGCAAACTAAACAACGATTTTTTCTGACTTTTGATTTTATATTCAAAAAAAGGATATTGCTTTGCCAAGTTATCATAACCCAAAATCGATTGATCAAATATCTCTTCTTGGCTATAAGGATTAACAACTTTAGCATTTTTATTTTTCGTTATTTTAAACTGAATTTCATTGGTTCTAGTTATCAACTTTTCGGTGAAAGTAATTAACTCTTCGTCAGTATACTCACGCTTGATATTCATTTTTTCAAATAGTGGAACACGATAATAATTTAATGCCCATAAAAAGTGAAACAGAAAATAAAAAATGGAAGCAAAACTAATGATAGATAAGAGCTTTTGTTTCCAATGTATTTTCCAGTTTTTATACAACCAATAAATTCCATAAACAATGAGTATTCCATACAAAACATCACCAACAGAAAAATTAAAAAAACCAAAAATAGTTCGGTTTACTTTTGAGATAAAAATATACAATCCATTGCTATAAAAACGTTCTACAAGTTCAGAAAAAAAAGCAATCACTTTCAGAAACACTATCTGAAAAAGCAGAAATAAAGGAAGAATATATTTACGTTTCACTTTTTAAATTTGAAATGTAAATATAATCACAAATCAATTCGCAAAGCAATTAAACTTTGTAACTTTGCTTTATTGAAAATTTACAAACAACAAAAATATAATGAGCCAAGAAATTAGAAACCTTGAACCCAAAGCACTTTGGAATAAATTCGCCGATTTGAACGCAGTTCCTCGTCCATCAAAAAAAGAAGAACGCGTAATCGAATTCATGAAAAACTTCGGAAACAGTTTAGGATTAGAAACTTTTGAAGATGAAATCCGTAATGTAATCATCCGCAAACCTGCAACTCCTGGAATGGAAAACCGTAAAACGATTGTCTTACAAGGACATTTGGATATGGTGCACCAAAAAAATAACGATACCAATTTCGATTTCCTTACACAAGGAATTGATATGTATGTTGATGGCGATTGGGTAAAAGCTCGCGGAACAACACTTGGCGCTGATAATGGTCTTGGAGTTGCTGCAATTATGGCAATTTTAGAAAGTAAAGACATTCCACATCCAGCAATCGACGCATTATTTACCATTGACGAAGAAACCGGAATGACTGGTGCTTTAAACCTAAAAGGTGGCATTCTAAAAGGAGAAATTCTTTTGAATTTGGATACCGAGGAAGACGATGAAATCGATATAGGTTGTGCCGGAGGCGTTGATGTTACCGCAACAAGAAGTTACAATGAAGAAGAGGTTCCGGAAGGTTCTGTAGGTTACACCATCACCGTAAAAGGGTTAAATGGTGGACATTCAGGAATGGACATTCACAAAGGTTTGGGAAATGCAAACAAAATCATGAACCGACTTTTATTTGACGGTTTTGAGAATTTTGGACTTCAAATTAGTGAAATATCAGGTGGAAGTTTGCGCAATGCGATTCCGCGTGAAAGTGTTGCCAAAGTGATAATTGCTGGTATGTATGACGAAGCTTTTGTATTTGACATGCAAGAAGTGATCAACGACATCAAAGCTGAATTCAAAACGATGGAACCCAATTTGACTATTGAAATTGTGAAGTCAGATTTGCCAAGTAAAGTGATGGATTTAGGCGTTCAAGAAGGAATGTTGCGTTCAATTTATGCTGCGCACAATGGCGTGTATAGAATGAGTGCAGATATGGCAGATTTGGTAGAAACATCCAATAACATTGCAAGAGTTTTAGTAAAAGATGGCGAAATTTCTATTCAAAATTTAACGCGTTCTTCAGTTGAAAGCTCTAAATTTGATTTAGCAAATGCGTTGCGTTCTGCTTATGAATTATTTGGTTGCGAAGTAGAATTTGGCGGAAGTTATCCAGGTTGGACACCCAATGTAAATTCGGAAATTTTAGATGTTTTAGTAAACATTTATGAAAAACAAAACGGAACAAAACCAAACGTAGTGGCTTGTCACGCTGGTTTAGAATGTGGAATTCTAGGAACGAATTATCCAGGAATGGATATGATTTCTTTTGGACCAACCATTCACGGTGCACACAGTCCAGATGAAAGAGCAAGTATTTCGTCTTCACAAAAATTCTGGAAGTTTTTGCTAGAGATTTTGGCGAATATTCCAGTGAAAAAGTAAACAGTTTACAGTCTCAGTTAGCAGTTGTGACACTGAGCACAGTCGAAGTGTTTTTATATATAACCTCGTTTAGAAATAAGCGAGGTTTTTTTATAAATAATTGATTAGAAATATATATTTTTAATACGATTTTACGTTATAGCCAAAACAGGTAATCCCATGAAAAAAATCTTAATTATTGTCTTGTTTTCAACGTTGTTTTTTTCTTGTAAAAAAGAAGATAAAGTTGAAAATGTTGAGCGTGCTTTCTACTATTGGAAAGGAAATGCTCTAGGTCAAGAAAACCTTAGTCAAATAAAAAAACTAAAGGTAAATAAGTTATATGTCAAACTTTTTGAAGTAGATTATAGCGAAACTCGAGGAAATTTTCCTTTTGAGAAAAACAGACCAAGTTATTATGATTTTAAAGAATTGGATTCGGTTAAAATTGTACCAACCGTTTTTATTAAAAACGGGATTTTTCAGTACAACGACGAAAAGTCTTTAGATAAATTAGCCGATAACATAGTTTTCCTAATAAATAAATATAGCTCGGAAGTAGAATATTCAGGAAGAAAAGAACCAATATTTGCGTATGACGAAATTCAAATTGATTGCGATTGGACAAAATCAACCAAAGACAAATATTTTTACTTATTAAAGAAAATTAAAGAACTGTCTAAAAAAGAATTGAGTTGCACGCTGCGATTGTATCCATACAAATATCCGGATATTATGGGAGTTCCGCCTGTAGATAAAGCTACTTTGATGTGTTATAATTTGATAAAACCATTGTCACAACAAGACAAAAATTCTATTCTTGACATTGATGAATTAAAAAAATACCTCAATGAGAAAAAAGCATATCCCGTACATTTAGATATTGCATTACCTGCGTTTTATTGGACACAAATGTATCAGAACAATCGTTTTATGCAGTTGGTAAATTTGAGTACTAAAGAAGTAAAAAGTTTTGCAAAAAATGTAAAACCATTTTGGTATCAGGTTGAAAAAGATACCAGCATCAATTATGATACTTATTTAAAAATGGGTGATCAATTGAAATGTGAAGATGTTTCGGCAAGCACCATCAACGAAGCGATTGCAATTATTAAAAAAAATGTAAGCTTAGACAAGAACACAACCATCAGTTTATTTGATTTAGACAGTAGCACTTTTACACAATATACCAATGAAGAAATATCTGGTTTTTACGACACTTTTACTAAGTAGTTTTAGTAAAGTTTTTTCTTGTGGTTATTCACCTTATGGTGAAGATGTGAGGTATTCATTATTCTTGCCAGAGTATTTTAATTATACTGATTTTACTGCTTTTTGGTATAATGCATCACTTTTTGGTTTCGATTATGAGTATAAAAATCAATACGAGTCCAATGTAAATGATTGGTACAACTATGTGCATAAAAAAGTACCTATCGATGACATCAATGAATGTTTGAATGTCTATAAATTAACCGATATTTCAAGGAATTCTTCAAATAAATTTTTGAAATATTTATATGCTAATAAGCTTGATAATGTTATACAATATCTCATAATTGCCAAAAAATGTGAAGACGTAAATAACTTTGAGTATGATGATCCTTGGGAAAGAGGAGAAACAAAAAGAGTAGATATTTCGCCATTTTTAAACAAGTTGCAGCAGATAATAGAGAAGGAGAAAAGCAATTATTTAAAACGAAAATATGCCTTTATAACTATCAGAACAGCTTATTACAACGGTCAGCAAGGTTTAATAAATGCTCTTTTTCAAAAACATTTTGCTCAAGGAAAAAAAGACTATCTCTATTATTGGGCATTGTATTTTAACGCCTTCAAAAATGAGAATGCCAGTGTTGATATTGCCAATATCATGGCGTATTCACCAGAGAAAAAATATGCGTGTTATTATTATTTTCATGACCAATTTAATTTGCAAAACGCATTGACTAACGCAAAAACGAAGCAAGAAATTGCAAATGTTTATGCCTATGCTTCCGTGCAACGATTAGAACCCAATCTTGATTATTTAAAAGAGATTTATGCCAATAGCACTAAATCCCGAATTTTAGATTTTCTGTTGTTAAGAGAAATCAATAAAATGGAAGATTGGATTTATACACCATATTACACCAACTATTTGCCTTCTTTAGAATTTTCAACCTATTGGTGGAACGATAATCAAGGTATAGTTTACTCAACCGAAAAACTTCGTGAACGTTCAGAGAAAGATAGATTGTATGCACGACAAGTTTTAGATTTTGTAAACGCTGTTGACTATTCAAAAATTAAAGATGCGTCACTATGGAAAGCAGCACAAATTGAGTTGCTTTTTATGACAAGAGATTTTCAAACTTGTTTGAATAAAATTGATGCGTTTGAAAAGCAATATCCAAACGAAAAATCAATTTCTCTAATTGAAAAAATTAAAGCGTTGTGTATCATTTCTAGTCAAGAAGTAGGCAAAGCGATTATCAAAGAAGAAGCAAAACCTATCATTTTAAAAAACCTTAATGACGAGCGCTTTTTATTTTCAATAGGAAGAGAATTAGAGTTTAGAAACAATCTTCCAGATGCTATGGCATTGATTGCTTATGGGAATAATGTAAATAGTTTAGATTATTATTCTTCTTATTACATGAACAAAACAGTCGAATGGCAAGGTAATCGACAAAAAACTTCGGGTAATTTGAAATATTTTTATGAGTATTTTGATTATCTAGATTTTGTTTACAGTGCCAATGAATTACAAATTGTAATCAATAAATTGAATTCAAGAATGGATGATGATTTTAGCAAAACTATTTATAGTCAATTGCTTAAAGATAAAAACCATTTAACCGATTTATTAGGTACAAAGTATATCAGAGAAAATAGATTAGTACTAGCCGAACGAACCTTCAAATCATTAGGAAAAAAATATTGGGATGATAATTATAATTCATGGGAAAGAGATAACTATGACGATTATTATACGTTTGATCAAAATCCATTTTATGATTTGAAATACACGGAAAGTTTTATTCCAAAAAGAGAAAAGTTTATAGTAACCAAATTATCGGTTACGCAACATTTGATTAAATACTTGAAACTTGCCAATAACCCAAAAACAAAGAATAGAGATTATTACTATTTTTTGGTTGCCAATTGTTATTTAAGCATGACGCAATATGGAAACTCATGGATGATGCGACGTTTTAATTCTACTTCAAACTTTTATGATGAGGATGATGATCAATCTTACATTGACGAAATTGAATATAGAAACGGAAACTTAGCACAAAAATATTATCATTTGGCTTATGAAACAGCCAAAACGGATAAGTTCAAAGCATTGTGTTTGCGAATGGAAGATTATGCCAAAGAGAATGTTATGAGCGGATTTAAAAAACTTAAAACGACATATCCAGATTATTTTAGTGATTTATCTAGTTGTGACAATCTGGAAGAATACTTTAAGGCAAGGAGATAAAATACAACCTCGTTTAGTAATAGGCGAGGTTTGTTTGTAAACATTATTTATTTACCTTCAATTAAGTTTTTTCCTACGCTATAACAATATTGACTAGCAGGCCAAAACTGATAATTAATATTATCAATATTAACTTTTTTGTCAATATTAATAGTTGTAATTATTGAAAATGATAAATTATTTTTTTGACAAAAACTAAATAAGTTTTTTAATTCATTAGGATTTTCAGCGAATCTATTTGACCATTTAATTTCAGCACACCAATCAGGTTTTAATTTATTGTTTAAATATACAAGGTCTACTTCACCTGTGTTCCATCTTGCATAAAATAAAGAATCCTCAAATGAATGTTGCCATTGTGAAAAAATTGCAGTTTCTACCATATTTCCCATAAATTCATCATCTTTTTTTATTGGTGAAAATAATGCACTACGCAACGATGGATTAGTTAAATAAATTTTAAAAAAATTAGCTCTTTTAAAGTTTTTGCCATTTTGGTCTATTCTATGAATAACTTTAATCAAGAAAGCTGCTTCTAAATAAGTGATATATTTTTTTATGGTATTTTTTGCAACTCCAGAGCTTTTTGAAATGCCTTCAAGAGACATTTCATTACCAGAATTATATGCAATGTAGGTAAATAAAGAATTTAATTCTTGAATATCGTTTATCCCATACAAGCTAGGTAAATCCCTCATCAATACTTTATCAATAATGTCATTTCTTATATATCTTTCAGGATTCGACTGAATTGCCTCTGATAATGACAATTCTGGATAACCACCAAAGTTTATATATTTTATGAAATCTTCATTTAATTCATCAATGTTTTTAACCTTATATAGACCTTCTTTATTCCTAACATTTTCTATTGAAATTTCTTTTTCTGTTAAAGATAAAAATTCATGAAATGTGAGTGGTGGTAAAATAAATTCTGTAAATCTACCAGCTCCAGATTCTTGACTTTTTAGTTTTAATGCAGCGGCAGCAGAACCAGAAACGATAAATTTAACATTATGATATGAATCTACCAATGACTTTAAATGCAGTTCCCAGTCTTTTAAATATTGTATTTCATCAAAATAAACATAAGTTTCTTCTGATGTAGATTTTTTATTATTCTTTAGAAATAAATTAAGCAATTCTTCTAATGCAATACCATTATATAAAGGAGTTTCAATTGAAAAATAGCAAATATTTTTAGGATTTACACCGTTTTCTATCAATTGTTCAATAGAATGAAAAAGAAGAACAGTTTTACCAACTCTTCTTGGTCCCATTAAAATCAATGCTCTTTTTATTTTTCTTTCAGTTATTAAAGGGAATATTAATCGAAAATATTCTCTTCTCTTCATTTTGCTATAAAATGAATCAATTTTATTACTTTGCCACCAAGGGTTTTCAAATAACAATCGATTAATGACTTGTTCTTTTGAAAAATTTATTGCCATATTAAGATTAAAGCTTTGATTTTAAAACAAAGATAAATATTAATTTAAAATCAACAAATTAATCTTAAATAAAAATCAAAATCAATAAAGGCACTATCAATCCTGCTAATGCAAGTTTCCAACCACGCTTTTTAAACGTAAATTTTCCTGCGGGTATCATAATGGCACCGGTTATGGCAATAGTAATTAAAGACAACCCAAAAATATCGCTATAATAAATCCACCAATTGGAGGTGTTTTTGTGCAATTTCATCGTTTGGCTGATGATGGGCGTTTTTGAAAAAGTAACAATTTCGCCTTTGCCCGTTTTTAAATCGATTTCAACATCGTTTTTTTCAAACGAAATTTTCAATTCATCGTCTTTCACTTTATGACGGCGAATTTTATCATCAATACCTAATTGTTTTCCCAATTCCTCAGCATATTTTTCGGTAATTTCGGTGTCTTTCGGAATGTTTACCGAAATGGCTTTGGTTTGAACGGTATATTTTTCAGGATGCCACATTTCTCTGTGGTTCATCAATATTCCTGAAAAGGCAAACGAAATAATCAATCCGATGTAGAAATACCCTAAATCTCTATGGATATTTCTGGCTTTTAATGGTGAAATCATATTAAAAAGTATAATTTAAAGCAACTGAGTAATTTCTTGGCGCAATAGGGTTTAAGCTGTTGTCATCATGAACATTGTAACTCAACTCATTAAATACATTGCTCAGTTTTGTTCGAATACTTAGTTTCTTATAAGTATAGGCAACAGTGGCATCCATTTGGTAAAAGTCATTAATAAAAATTAATTTTCTGCTGTCATTGGCAACTTGCGTTCTTGTTGAACGACCTGCATATCTTTCGCCAACATAAGAATTAATAACGCCAATTTCTAAACCATTTAGTTTTCCTTTGAAGCTATAATTAGCATTCAAATTGGCAGTGTTTTTTGGGTTGTAACGCAACAAACTTCCAGGTATATAATAATCACTATCGGTGAATTTTGTTTCATTAAAACTATAACCAGCAAGAATAGATAATCCTTCAAACGGATTGGATATAAGATCAATTTCTACACCTTGACTTCGCACTTCGCCAGCCAAAACCTTTACATAAGAATAGGTATTTCCATTGGCAAGCGATTGTTGGTAAAAAGCATCATTTGTAATTTGATATGCAGTAACGTTCAGATGAATTCTTTCATCAAATAATTTGTTTTTTATGCCTATTTCATATTGGTCAACAATACTCGGTTTTAATGCTTTTCCGTTGTCATCTTGACCTGTATTTACATCAAATGAGTTGGAATAACTGGCAAATAAAGAGTGATTGTTGCTTGGTTTAAAAATCAACCCAACTCTAGGCGAAAAAGCACCATCATAGTTGGTTGTATTTACAGTTGTTTGGTTTGAATAAGTATAGACATCACTTTGTGTATCTTGATAACTATATCGTATTCCTGTGAGTAATTTCCATTTATCAGAAAAATGAATTAAATCTTGTACATAAATGCCGCTTCTGGTTATTGGAGCAGTAGTTAGCGAGCTTTTATTCAAGGTTGGAATTGGAGCTTCATTAGTTGCATTATACTCTTCAAAAATATTGATAGTGTCATAATTTGAAAAATTAGAATATGCTGTTGTGTACGTTTTAAAAAATTCGGTGTCAATTCCTGCTAAAAATTGATGTTCAATTTTTCCTGTTGCAAATTTTCCTTTCACATCAAGTTGTTGAATAAAATAGTTGTCTTTTGCCTCGTTTCGTTGAATACTTCTAGTCCAATCACCATTTGCCTGAACAGTTCCATTAGTACCAGAATTTGGTCTTGTGTTTGCAAAAAGTTCAGTGTCGTAATAGCGCATTCCCGTGAGGAAATTTACATTCCATTTATCAGAAAATTTATGTGTTAAAGTTGCAGAAGCAAACACTTGTTGGCTGTTATATTTTCCCCAACTTACACCTAGAAATCGTTCTCTAGGAATTTCTACAATTTCGTAGTTGATAATACCAGCGCCAAAATCTGGAGTGCGTTCATCTTTAGTATAATCAGCTTCAACTAATAGTTCAGTTTTAGCGTTTAACTTTATTAAAAATGAAGGATTAACATAAAGTCTATCTGATGAAACATAGTTTCTAAAGCTATCTGCCGTTTCATAACTTCCGTTTAATCTAAACGCCACTTTTTTACTTTCGTTAAGCGCACCATAAACATCATAAATAGGTTTGAATGTATTAAAACTTCCAACTCTAATACTTGCTTCGCTACCAAAATCAAATTTTGGCTTTTTTGTAACCAAATTTAAAATTCCACCAGCAGTAACATTTCCGTATAATATGGCTGCACTACCTTTTAAAAATTCTGCTCTTTCTAAGCCAGAAGTTTCTAGTGGCATTCCATTAAAAAAACGAATTCCATTTTTAAAAGTATTAGAACTTGACAACGAAAAACCTCTTGATGCTATTTCTTCCTGATAACCACCAGTTGTTCCCATGATGTAAACACCATTCGCATTTTTTAGCAAATCGGTTAGGTTATTTACTTGCTGATTTTCTAGAGTTTTTGATGTGATTATCGTTGCAGCTTGAGGCAAATCCATTTGGTTATTAGGCGATTTTCCGATTGATACAGGAAGTTTTTGAAGATTTGAAGTGATGATGACTTCTTTTAAAACTTCACCTTTTCTGTTTTTTACAGTGTCGTTAAATGCCAAATAATCATCCGTGTTTTCTTGACTAAAGCTAGCAATAGTACTTAGAATTGATGCTGTGATAAATATATGTTTTTTCATTTATTTAGAATAATTAAAAATAATAATGCAAATATATTTTCTGAAAATTTATCTACAAAATTTATTTAGACTTATTTTAAATAAAGTTTTTAAAGACTTAATTATTAAACTTTTGCGCAACAAAAAAACCTTGCAAAGGCAAGGTTAAATAAGTAGAATATGGATAATAAAGACTATTTTCTTTTCATAGGATAACTTTCTGATGAAGGTTTTCCTTGCTGTTTACCAGATATTGTTGCTACAAGATTATTAGCATTTAGTTTTTTGTATGCAATTTTTTGAGGATAATCATGTTTTGGGTTTTCAAAAATAAATTCGTTTTCGTTTGAATTAGTCAATTTGAACTCAATAGGTTCATCATTATTCTGACCTTTTACTGTAGGAGTATAGAAAAGAGTTTCTCCTTTTTGCGAAAGAACAATTTCCTCAAAATGAATCGTATCTTTTTCTTTTATAAACAATGTTTGTCCACTATATGTGCTGTCATTTATTTTCTGCCAAGTTTCGGTTAGTGTTCCTTCAGGTAGCTTGTTTTCCCAACTACCTTCAAGCCAACTCATCTTATCAATAAGAGCATAACTGTTTTTTGATTTGTTTTGGCAAGCTATTAATAGCAATACTGAAGACAATGATAAAATTAGTTTTTTCATAATTATTTGTTTTTTCTCATTGAAAATTTTTCGCTCAAAGGGTTACCATTTTTGACACCTTCAATAATGGCAACAATACTATTATTGTTAAGTTTTTTATATGTAATTTTACTAGGATAATCATGGTTAGGGTTTTCAAAAACTATTTGATTATCTTTTAAAATTGTTGCGTAAAAAGAAACTGCATCAGATAGTTTTTCATTTCTATTATAAACTCTGTAAAATAAACTATCATTAGTTTCCTGTAACAAAACATGTTCAAAAAACACAGTGTCTTTTGAAACGATAATAAAACTTTGTGCACGATAGGAACTATCAGTTTCTTTCTGCCAACTTTCAGTTAAGTCCATTTCAGCAGATGAATTCTTCCAAGTACCCAAAAACCAATTCGCTTTTTCCAGTTTAGTGTATTTTTTCTGGGCATCTATTTTTTGAACTTTATCATGCGTTTCGTTTTTACAAGAAATAGAAGAAACAAAAAATAAAAAACAGCTTGTGAGTGAAATTACTCTTTTCATAAAGAAATTTTTGACATTACAATACTAATAAAATTAACTTTAAACTTGAAACAAAAAATTGTATTTTTGCACACCTAAAAAATAGAAAGACATTCTCATGTTAGAAAGATTGCAATATGTAAAACAACGTTTCGATGAAATATCAGATTTGATTATTCAACCTGATGTTATTGCTGATCAAAAACGTTACGTTCAATTAAATCAAGAGTATAAAACCCTAAAAGCATTGATGGAAAAGCGTGAAGAACTTATCAATGTTACGGGTAATATAGAAGAAGCTAACGAAATTTTGGCTGATGGTTCTGATGCAGAAATGGTTGAAATGGCAAAAATGCAATTGGATGAAGCCAAAGAGCGTTTGCCTCAACTAGAAGAAGAAATCAAATTCATGTTGATTCCAAAGGATCCTGAAGATGCCAAAAATGTTATGGTTGAAATCAGAGCAGGAACAGGAGGAGATGAAGCTTCAATTTTTGCTGGAGATTTATACAGAATGTACTCTAAGTATTGTGAAACAAAAGGCTGGAGAACTTCTGTTGTTGATATGAATGAAGGAACTTCTGGTGGATTTAAAGAAATAATTTTTGAAGTTACTGGCGAAGATGTATATGGAACTTTAAAGTTTGAAGCAGGTGTTCATCGTGTGCAACGTGTTCCGCAAACTGAAACTCAAGGTCGTGTTCACACATCAGCAGCTACTGTAATGGTTTTACCAGAAGCAGAAGAATTTGATGTGCATATTGATATGAATGATGTTCGTATTGATTTATTCTGTTCATCTGGACCTGGTGGACAATCAGTAAATACGACAAAATCAGCTGTTCGTATGACACACATTCCTACAGGATTGGTAGCGCAATGTCAGGACGAAAAATCGCAACATAAAAACAAAGACAAAGCGCTTTCTGTTTTGCGTTCTCGTTTGTATGAAATGGAGTTAGCAAAGAAACAAGAAGAAGATGCAAAAAAGCGTAATTCACAAGTGAGTAGTGGTGATAGGTCGGCAAAAATTAGAACGTACAACTACGCTCAAGGTCGTATTACTGACCATAGAATTGGTTTGAGTATTTTTGACTTAGATGGTTTTATGAATGGAAATATCCAGAAAATGATAGACGAACTTCAATTGGTTTCAAATACTGAAAAGCTGAAAGAAAGTGAAGTTTTTTAAAATATAAGCCTCTTTATTGAGGCTTTTTTTATGCATTAAAATCACTAATTTTGCCAAACACAACAACACTTTATGACAACACAACAACTCATCCAACAAATTCAACAAAAAAAATCATTTTTATGCATTGGTCTCGACGTTGATTTGACAAAAATTCCTAAACATTTACTTGAATTTGAAGACCCAATTTTTGAATTTAATAAGTCAATAATTGATGCAACTCATGATTTGTGTGTTTCCTATAAACCTAATACAGCTTTCTACGAAGCTTGTGGTTTAAAAGGTTGGAAGTCATTAGAAAAAACAATCAATTATATTAATCAAAATTATCCTCAAATATTTACCATTGCTGACGCTAAACGTGGTGATATTGGCAATACTTCAAGCATGTATGCAAAAGCGTTTTTTGAAGATTTGAATTTTGACAGTATTACTATTGCGCCATATATGGGTAAAGATTCGGTAGAACCTTTCTTAGCTTTTGAAAATAAACATACTATTTTGTTAGCGCTAACTTCAAACTATGGTGCATTTGATTTCCAAACTAAATTTTCGGGTGAAAAAGAACTTTATAAAACGGTAATTGAAACTTCTAGAACTTGGAAAAACTCCAATAACCTCATGTATGTAGTAGGAGCAACCAAAGCGGAATACTTTGCCGAAATTCGTAAAATAGTTCCCGATAGTTTTCTTCTTGTTCCAGGCGTTGGTGCACAAGGCGGAAGCTTACAAGAAGTTTGTAAATATGGAATGAATTCAAATGTTGGTTTACTAATCAATTCATCACGAGGGATAATATATGCTTCAAATGGAGTTGATTTTGCTGAAAAGGGAAGAGAAGAAGCGTTGAAGTTGCAACAGGAGATGGAGGAGATTTTAAAATCATTTTTTTAACATGAAAATTATTGTTTCTGTTTTTTTATTATTTTTTTCTTTTGGTTATTCACAAAACAAAGTGAGTAAAATGGAACAAAAGTCGATTGATAAGTTTTTTGCTACCAAATTAATAGAAAATGATTTTTTAAAGTTTGCTAACCAATCAAATTTAGATTCATTAAGAATTGAAATGTTATCAGATTTCAATATATACAATAATGAAAACAACAAAATTGCACATATAGACGCAGAAGAATTGGCTGAATTTAATTTTGATTTTTTTGTTCCAGAATTGAATAAAATTTTATCCAAAAGAAATTTTAAATTAGAAGTCAAAATTGCTGAAGATGTAGAGATAACGAATTCCATTTATATTAATGAAGAAAAAATAATACTTTATTCAAAAGAACAGCTTGATGATTATACTTATGGGGATATTGCACCTCGAGTTTTTTTTAAGAAAATAAATGAGCTGCTTATTGAAAAAGGAATAGAAGAAAAATTCTATTTGTTATATGGTGGGAATGATTTAAATGTAATGTTTCTCACTGAAAAACAGAATGCAATCATTGCTGAAAGATATAAGAACAACAAGAACGAGATACCTTATTTACCATAGTTTGAAGAATATCACCGATCAATTAGGAACCCAACATACTTTTGAAGCAACACCAAGCAGAATTGTTTCTATAGTTCCTTCACTCACAGAGTTGTTGCATGATATAGGTTTAGAGGAAAGTATTGTTGGTATAACAAAATTTTGTGTGCATCCATTTCATTATAAATCAACAAAAAAAATAATTGGAGGCACAAAAAAAGTTCATTACGAAAAAATCAGGTTACTTCAACCAGATATTATAATTGCCAACAAAGAAGAAAATACGCCAGAAATTGTTGCAGAATTATCAAAAATTTGCCCAGTTTGGGTAACCGATATTGTGACCATTGAAGATAATTTTGAAATGATTAAAAGCTTTGGAGAGCTTTTTAATAAAAGAGTTGAAACCAAAAAATGGATAGAAAAAATGGAATTTGCATTGAATGATTTTAATCGATTTATGCAAACTAAACAATTCTATAAAGTTGCTTATTTTATTTGGGCTAATCCTTATATGGTTGCTGGGAATAACACCTATATCAACGAGATGTTGAAACTCAACAAATTCAATAATATTTATCAAAATAGAGAAGAAAGATACCCCGAAATAATTATTCAAAAAATGAGAATTCAAGGTGATCCAGAGTTGGTTCTGCTTTCCTCTGAGCCATTTCCTTTTACTGATGAACATGCATTTGAATTAGGAAGGTTTACACATCATGCAAAAACTATTTTTGTTGATGGTGAGATGTTTTCTTGGTATGGAACTAGGATGTTAAAAGCCTTTACCTATTTTAAAGCATTACAGGAAAAGTTATAAAAAAAACGGCTATTGCCGTTTTCCTATTTTTTAATAATTCTCTTGTAGAAAGTAGTATTGTCAGTTGTAATCTTTAAAATGTATATTCCAGTTTGAACGGAGTTGATATTGAGCTCGCTAGTGATAAAATCACCTAATAAATTGTAAATACCAATTGCTTTTATACTTTCTTTATCTAAACCTTTGATATTTATAATTCCACTAGTTGGGTTAGGGTATATTTCAATTTTAGAACTATCAAAAGGAGTTGTTGATAATAAATTAAACTCATAACAATCAGAAACATCTACACAACCATTAGTAGTCAACTGTACAGCGTAATTACCAGAAACGGTAGGAGTATAACTTTGATTTACAGCTCCAGAAATTGCAGAATTATTATTATCACAGTCCAACCATTGATATGTGGTACTACTTAACGATCTATCAGCAATCAACTCTGTATCAGTAACAGTTACAGTTGTAGCAAAAGCATTTTGACTATCAGTTATTGTAACAGGAATGGTTATCGTTGAGGTTTCTACTGGATTACAAAAAGAATTTGTAACCGTTAAAGTAACTAATTTTTGACCAGGACAACTATAATTGTGTGTTGGGTTTTTAACGTTGCTATGTGGAGTTCCATCGCCAAAATCCCAATCGGAAATATCATAGTTACTACTTCCATTAACAAAACTAACAGAAGCTGTTTGTGTTGCTGGGTCAAAATCTGGATTCAATGGAACAAAAGCGAATACAGCTTGTGGAGTTAAACATCTTTGAATATCATAATAGCGAACAGATGTTGGAACCCATAATCCATTTACTTCGTTACCAGATGCTTCCAAAACAGGGATTTTATAAGCTGGATCAAACCATTGATAAGTGATAGTTGTTTGATCTACTGTTTGGTTTGTTCCATTATATGTTGTTGAAGTTGTTTGTGTTACAGTTGATTTTAATTTTAATGTATTGTTGAATGTGCCAAATGGAGTTATCAATGTACCCCAACCTTCAACTAGTTTTACTCGTTGACCGTTAATACTTATTTGCAAAGGAATTCCCAAAGTAGATAAATCTGCTCCTAAAGCAAATGTTGATGTATTGTTATCATTAAAATTCATCGGAAAATCATAAAGCTCATCTGCATCAGTATAGGAAAGTACAAATGGAACAGTAGTATTATTCATGGTAATTTGAGCACCCAACATTTTATTGCTTAATGAAGTTGATGATTTTAAAAAATGATCATAAATATTTGTCAATCCCATTCCTTGTAGAACCAATCCATCGGTAATTTGAGTGGCTAAATTAAAGTTTGTGTTAAATTGTGAATTACAATTAAAAATGTATCCATTTAGTAAACACCAAACGGTTTTATAACCTGTATTTGCTGGATTTACCCAACTTAAATTATCTTGAGTTTGAGGAATTAGAGAACTATAATCCCAGTTATAATTAGCTCCAGTCAATGTATAATCGAGTGTTAATCCTGCAGCAGTCGAATTACTAATAAATGCATTATCATTCACAGAAGCAAAATCTGTAGAATTATAGGTTGATTGAGCATTGATACAAAAAGTAGTTAATAGAAAAATGAGTAATGTTTTTTTCATGTGACAAAATTTAACTCAAATATAATTTTTCTTTTTTAAGTATAACTCATTAAGAAATAGTTTTTTAGAAGTTCAATAAAAAAAGGCCATTTCATCCCTGAAACGACCTTCCTTTGACTAACCCTAACCAAAAAAGTTATAAAACCAAATTTATAGTACAAATTTACATCAGTAAAATTGCTTTTTGTGTTAAAAGATTGTTATACTTATGTTATTGATTTCTAAAAATTTAAAAATTATTTTTTGTCTTGTAGAGCGAATATTTTTTTCAATAAATCTGAAGTTCTCGATGTTAGATTGGTTCTAATGTTTTTTTCTTCAACAGCTATCATTTTAAAAACACCTTCCATCGCTTTATTAGTAGTGTAATCAGTCAAATCAGGATTTACTTTTTTTACCAATGGAACACTATTGTATTTGGTTATAATTTGGCTCCAAATTTTATCAGCACCAACTTTGGCAAATGAATTTTTTATTACGGGATTAAATTTACTATAAAGAGCCGTTGAAGTTGTGTTTTGTAAATAGGTAGTTGCAGCACTTTCATTACCCATAAGAATATTTTTTGCATCTGTAAAACTCATGTTTTTTATAGCATCAACAAAAATTGGTGTTGCTTCTTTGACAGCATCTTCAGCAGCACGATTGATTACTTTTAAGCCATCATCAGCAAGCTTGCTCATTCCAATACTACGAAGTGTTTTATCTACTTTTTGTAACTCTTCTGGCAAAAGTATTTTAACCATTTCGTTTTTAAAGAAACCATCAGTAACTGTTAGTTTTGTTACTTGTTTGGTGATTCCATTGTTCAGAGCTTCTTTCAATCCACCAGCTATATCCAAACTTTGCGTTTGTCCAAGCTCTGGAAATTGATTGGCAACTTGTTGTAATTCAGCACAACTGGTCAGAGTAAAGATTCCAAGAAATAATAATAGGCTTTTCATAATTTTAATTTTATCAAATGTATTTATTGGTTATTCTGTTATGAGTTAACATTGCGTTAATATTTTTCAAAAATAATGCCACAACTAATTATGTGTAATTTTTAATAAATATGTAAATTGCGCTCTTAAAATTATCATATTCATAATATGGAACCACAAACTCCTTATATTCCTAAAAATAAAGTAAGAATTGTAACTGCTGCCTCACTTTTTGATGGTCATGACGCTGCAATTAATATCATGAGAAGAATTATTCAAGCCACTGGTGTCGAGGTCATTCATCTTGGTCATGATAGAAGTGTGGAAGAAGTGGTTAATACTGCTATTCAAGAAGATGCAAATGCCATTGCGATGACTTCCTATCAAGGTGGTCACAACGAATATTTTAAATATATGTATGATTTGCTTAAAGAAAAAGGAGCAAGTCATATTAAAATTTTTGGTGGTGGTGGTGGAGTAATTTTGCCAGATGAAATTGCAGAATTACAAGCTTACGGAATTACAAGAATTTATTCTCCAGACGATGGTCGTGCCATGGGATTGCAAGGAATGATTAATGATTTGGTTCAAAAATCTGATTTTCCTGTTGGGGATAAATTAAATGGAGAAATAAATCATTTAGAAGATAAAGTTCCAACAGCAATTGCACGAGTAATTTCTGCAGCTGAAAATTTTCCTGAAATCGCAAAAGAAACGTTAGATAAAATTCATGCTAAAAATCAAAATTCTAAAATTCCAGTATTAGGAATTACAGGAACTGGTGGAGCAGGAAAATCTTCTTTAGTAGATGAATTAGTGCGTAGATTTTTAATTGATTTTCCTGAAAAAACGATTGGATTAATCTCGGTTGATCCATCAAAAAGGAAAACTGGTGGAGCACTTTTAGGAGATAGAATTCGAATGAATGCGATTAATAATCCTAGAGTTTATATGCGTTCTTTGGCAACTCGTCAATCAAATTTAGCATTGTCAAAATATGTAAACGAAGCCATAGAGGTTTTAAAAGCAGCCAAATATGATTTGATTATCCTTGAAACTTCTGGAATTGGGCAAAGTGATACCGAAATTTTAGAACATTCGGATGTTTCTTTGTATGTTATGACACCAGAATTTGGTGCAGCCACTCAGTTGGAAAAAATTGACATGCTAGATTTTGCCGATTTGGTTGCCATCAATAAGTTTGACAAACGTGGCGCTCTTGATGCTATTAGAGATGTAAAAAAACAATACCAACGCAATCATAATCTTTGGGATGTTAATCCAGACGAAATGCCAGTTGTGGGAACGATTGCCTCTCAATTTAATGATCCAGGAATGAATACATTGTATAAACGTATCATGGACAAAATTGTTGAAAAAACAGGTGTTGATTTACAATCTACTTTTGAAATTACTCGTGAAATGAGCGAGAAAATTTTCGTTATTCCTCCACATAGAACAAGATATTTATCGGAAATTGCTGAAAACAATAGAAAATATGACGAAATTGTTCTTTCGCAAGTTGAAGTGGCACAAAAACTATACGGAATTTTTAAAACTATTGAAGTTGTAAATAAAAAATCAGTTCAGATTTCTAAAACAGGAATAGACGAAACTTCTATTGATAGAACTGAAGAAAATAAAGTCTTTTTGGAATTGTTATTACAACAATTTGAAAAAGTTAAAATGGATTTAGATGCTTACAATTGGGAAGTAATTTTGACTTGGCAAGAAAAAGTAAACAAATATAAAAATCCTGTTTATAGCTTTAAAGTTCGTGACAAAGAAATTAAAATTCAAACACATACTGAGAGTTTATCACATTCACAAATTCCAAAAGTTGCTTTGCCAAAATACCAAGCTTGGGGTGATATTTTAAAATGGAATTTACAAGAAAACGTTCCTGGAGAATTTCCGTTTGCTTCAGGATTATATCCATTTAAACGTGAAGGTGAAGATCCAACAAGAATGTTTGCTGGTGAAGGTGGACCAGAACGAACTAATCGTCGTTTTCATTATGTTTCTTTAGGAATGCCAGCCAAACGACTTTCAACTGCTTTTGATAGTGTAACATTGTATGGAAATGATCCCGATTTGCGTCCAGATATTTATGGAAAAATTGGTAATGCTGGAGTTTCAATTTGTTGTTTAGACGATGCCAAAAAACTCTATTCTGGTTTTGATTTATCGCATCCAATGACTTCTGTTTCGATGACAATTAATGGTCCAGCACCGATGTTGTTAGGTTTCTTTTTGAATGCTGCAATCGACCAAAATTGTGAAAAATACATTATTGAAAATAATCTTCAAGTTGAAATTGAAGAAAAAATCAATGAAATTTATAAGAAAAAAGGATTGCCTAGACCAAAATATAATGGTGAATTACCTCAAGGAAATAATGGTTTAGGATTGATGCTTCTTGGTGTTACTGGTGATCAAGTTTTACCTTTAGAAGTTTATAATGACATCAAAATAAAAACATTATCTCAAGTTCGTGGAACCGTTCAAGCGGATATTTTAAAAGAAGATCAGGCTCAAAACACCTGTATTTTTTCCACAGAATTTGCTTTGCGATTAATGGGTGATGTTCAGGAATATTTTATTACAAAAAATGTTCGTAATTTTTATTCAGTTTCTATTTCGGGTTATCACATTGCAGAAGCTGGAGCAAATCCTATTACACAATTGGCTTTCACATTGGCAAACGGATTTACTTACGTTGAGTATTATTTAAGTCGTGGCATGAATATTAACGATTTTGGACCAAATTTATCGTTCTTTTTCTCGAATGGTATCGATCCAGAATATGCTGTTATTGGTCGAGTAGCTCGTAAAATTTGGGCAAAAGCATTGAAACTAAAATATGGTGCCAATGAAAGAGCTCAAATGTTAAAGTATCATATTCAAACATCTGGACGTTCTTTGCATGCTCAAGAAATTGATTTTAATGATATTCGTACTACTTTGCAAGCGTTATATGCGATTTATGATAACTGTAATTCGTTACATACTAATGCATATGACGAAGCCATTACAACACCAACAGAGGAAAGCGTTCGAAGAGCCATGGCAATTCAGTTGATTATCAATAAAGAATTAGGTTTAGCTAAAAACGAAAACCCAATTCAAGGTTCGTTTATTATTGAAGAATTAACCGATTTGGTTGAAGAAGCTGTATTAAGAGAGTTTGATAGAATTACAGAACGCGGTGGTGTTTTAGGAGCAATGGAAACCATGTATCAACGCAATCAAATTCAGGAAGAAAGCATGTATTATGAAATGCTAAAACACACAGGTGAATTCCCTATTATTGGGGTAAATACTTTCTTAAGTTCAAAAGGTTCTCCAACTGTTTTACCGGCAGAAGTTATTCGTGCTACTGAAGAAGAAAAACAATTTCAAATTCAAACTTTAGAACAACTTCACACCATACATGAAGATAAAGTAAAAGAGCAAATTGCAATCATACAAGAAGCAGCCATAAATAATCAAAATATTTTTGAGAAATTAATGGAAGCAACTAAGTATTGTTCACTTGGTCAAATTACGAGTGGTTTGTTTGAAGTTGGTGGGCAGTATAGGAGGAATATGTAGTTTAAAATTGATAAATATAAAAATCGTAAAAAACCTTTCAGAAATAGAAGGTTTTTTTTAATTTTGAAACATGAACCCAACCATAAAAACTTTCCCAAAAACTAAATTCATTGGTAAAAAACTTTCTTTTACCTATGCGGATTATCGTGCTTTTGAATTGTGGAGTAGTTTTATGCCGAGAAGAAAAGAAATTCAAAATGCAATTGGTTCTGAATTGTATAACATTCAAATTAATCCTGATAATTTCGATTTTCAACCAAATACACCATTTGTAAAATGGGCTGCTGTTGCCGTTTCATCATTCGAAAATATTCATGATGGAATGGAAACTTTGGAAATTCAAGAAAACCTGTATGCAGTCTTTAATTATAAAGGAAATCAAGCAAATGTTGCAGCATTTTTCAATTCAATTTATACCGAATGGTTACCAAATTCAGATTATGAACTAGGCAATCATCCACAATTCGAAATTTTAGGAGAAATATATAAAAATAACGACTCAAATTCTGAAGAAGAAATTTGGATTCCTGTTAAATTAAGAAATTGATAAAATAGAATTTTCAATAGTACCAATTGCTATTTTTTCTCCAACTTTTTTGTCCTTTATTGATTTATAAATAGGTGCTTTCTCCGAAATAGTTATTATTTTGATATCATTTGCTACAAATGGCGGAATAGATACCCCAATAAAAATATAACTGTTATCTTCAACTTTAATTAAAGCACCATTTTCTATAGATTGATGTACTGAATTGAGGTTGTTATTAATAAAACTATAATCGTCTTTGGCTTTATTTAAAATTTCTTTCAGGCGAAATTTCATCTCGCTGGCTTCATCTTGATGTGAGTAATCTTCTGGGTCAAGAGTATCATCTTCATCAAGATTACTATCTAAATGATAATGCGCAATAGTTTGTTCTAGATTGGAAATTATCTGTTTTTGTTTGTTCAATATTAACTCTAGTATTTCTCTCTTTTTCATTTGAATTGGTTTTAACACATGTAAAGTTAGAAATCCAATTGCAGTTTTATTATGAGAAATGTCATAGTATTTTATAAACAAAAAACCCTGAAAAAATTCAGGGTTTTAAATTATTCTACGTTTTCTACGTTGGCTTCGGCTAAAGCCTTATAGGTTCCGTTTGTTAATTTTTCTCTGATTGCTTCAAATGCAGCAAGTGTTTCATTGATATCATCAATTGTGTGAGAAGCAGTTGGAATCATTCGAAGTAAAATAATTCCTTTTGGAATTACTGGATAAACAACGATTGAAAGGAAAATATTGTAATTCTCTCTCAAGTCATTTACCATTACCATTGCTTCTGGAATTGAACCTTCAAGGTAAACAGGTGTTACACAGGTATTTGTGTCACCAATATTGAAACCTCTAGCTTTTAAACCACCTTGTAATGCATTTACATTTTCCCAAAGTTTATCTTTCAATTCAGATGATTTACGCAATAATTCCAAACGTTTTAATGAACCAATAGTTTGAATCATTGGTAATGCTTTTGCAAACATTTGTGAACGCAAGTTGTATTTTAAATAATCAATAATATCTTTATCAGCAGCAACAAATGCACCAATGTTTGCCATCGATTTTGCAAAAGTGGAGAAGTAAACATCAATTCCATCTTGACAACCTTGCTCTTCACCAGCACCAGCACCTGTTTTTCCTAGTGTTCCAAATCCATGAGCATCATCAACTAACAAACGGAAATTGTATCTTTTCTTCATTTCTACAATTTCTTTTAACTTACCTTGTTGACCACGCATTCCAAAAACACCTTCAGTAATGAATAAAATTCCTCCGCCAGTTTCTTCAGCTAATTTAGTTGCACGTTGAAGGTTTTTCTCCATGCTTTCAATGTCATTATGACGGTAGGTAAAACGTTTTCCCATGTGCAAACGAACACCATCAATGATACAAGCATGAGCATCAACATCGTACACAATTACATCATTTTTAGTAACCAAAGCATCAATGATTGAAACCATTCCTTGGTAACCAAAGTTTAGCAAATAAGCTGCCTCTTTCATTACAAATTCAGCTAGTTCATTTTCTAGTTGTTCGTGAAACTTTGTGTGACCACTCATCATTCTGGCTCCCATTGGATAAGCAGCACCATAAGCAATCGCAGCATCTATATCAGCTTGGCGAACTTCTGGATGATTGGCTAATCCTAAGTAGTCATTCAAACTCCAGTTTAAAATGTTTTTACCGTGAAATTGCATTCTTGGACCCAATTCACCTTCAAGTTTTGGGAATACATAATATCCTTCAGCTTGAGAAGCCCATTTTCCTAGCGGACCTTTATTGTTTTGTATTCTTTCGAATAAATCTTTTACCATTATAAAGTAGTTTAAAAACGGTGCAAAAATAAAGATTATCTAGTTTATTGTCAGTAATAATTTGAAAAAATAATAACAATTTTTGGTTTATAAACTACTTTTAGAAAGATTTGTAAATGAATTAGGATTTTATTTTATCCAAAAGATATTTTCCAGTAACCGAGTTTTTATTTTTCACAATATCTTCTGGTGTTCCAGTTGCAAGAAGTTGCCCACCATTTTCGCCACCTTCTGGACCTAAATCAATTATCCAATCGGCACATTTTATTAAATCCAAATTATGCTCAATCACAATAATAGAATGGCCTTTTTCTATCAAAGCATTAAACGAAGCCAAGAGTTTTTTAATATCATGAAAATGTAAACCTGTTGTAGGTTCATCAAATACAAATAACGCTTTGTCTTTGGTTGCACCTTTTACAAGAAATGAGGCTAGTTTAATTCGCTGTGCTTCACCACCGGAAAGAGTAGAAGAGGATTGACCCAATTGAACATAACCCAATCCAACGTCTTGCAATGGTTGTAATTTTTGAACAATTTTTGATTGATTAAAGTTTTTGAAGAAAATCAATGCTTCATCAATAGTCATTATCAAAATATCATCAATATTTTTCCCTTCAAAAGCAACTTCGAGTATTTCTTTTTTAAATCGTTTTCCGCCACAAGTTTCGCAAGGCAATTCAACATCTGCCATAAAAACCATTTCTACATTGATGCTCCCATCGCCTTTGCAAGTTTCGCATCGTCCACCATCAACATTGAACGAAAAATGCTTGGCTTGATAACCTCTTATTTTGGAAAGTTTTTCTTTGGCATACAAGTCACGAATATCGTCATAGGCTTTGATATAAGTAACAGGATTTGAACGCGAACTACGACCAATAGGGTTTTGATCTACATATTCAATATGTTTTATATGCGAAAAACTACCAGTAAGCTCAGTAAACTGTCCAGCTTTGTCGCCAATTCCTTCGAGTTTTTTCTGCATGGCAGGAAACAAAATTTTTCTAACCAAAGTACTTTTTCCGCTACCAGAAACTCCAGTAATAACGGTTAAACATTCTAAAGGAAATTTGACATCAATGTTTTGAAGATTATTTTCTCTGGCTCCAATTACTTCAATGAAATTTTTGGAATTTCTGCGTTTTTTTGGAACTTCTATTTCCAGTTTTCCATTTAAATATTGAGCGGTAAGCGAATTGCTTTTTACTATTTCGTCAAAAGTTCCTTCAGCAACAAGTTCTCCACCATGAGTTCCAGCTTCTGGACCAATATCAATAATTCTATTAGCAGCTTTCATAATGTCTTCATCATGTTCAACCACAATTACAGTATTGCCCAAATCACGAAGATTTTTTAAAACTTTAATCAGTCGTTCAGTATCTTTTGGATGTAAACCAATGCTTGGTTCATCAAGTATATACATCGAACCAACAAGTGAACTACCAAGTGATGTTGCCAAATTAATACGTTGACTTTCACCGCCAGAAAGCGAAGCTGAGTTTCTATTCAATGTCAAATAATCTAAACCTACATCACTCAAAAAAGCCAATCGACTGTTGATTTCAATGAGCAATCGTTTTGCAACTTTAAAATCATATTCTGATAAACTTAATGCTTCAAAGAATGGTATCAATCGTTTGATAGGCATATCAACTAAATCAGAAATGGTCTTTCCGCCAACTTTTACATAATTAACTTCTGGTCTTAGTCGTTTGCCTTTACAGGTATTGCATTTAGTTTTTCCTCTGTATCGAGAAAGCATCACACGATTTTGGATTTTATAATTTTTTTCTTCGAGTTCAGCAAAGAAATCATTTAATCCAGTAAAATATTTATTTCCTTTCCAAATGAGTTCTTTTTGTTCATCACTCAGTTGATAATAAGGTTTGTGGATTGGAAAATCAAATTTGTACGCATTGTTTACCAACTGATCTCGATACCAACTCATGCTTTCGCCACGCCAAGGAAAAATGGCATTTTCAAAAACAGAAAGAGCAGTATTTGGCACTACAAGCTCTTCATCGATGCCAATTACATTTCCATAGCCATCACAAGTAGGACAAGCACCATAAGGATTATTAAAACTAAAAAGATGAATATTTGGTTCAAGAAAATTTATTCCGTCCAATTCAAAATTGGAACTAAATTCAAATCGCATGTTGGTGTCTAATTGCTGTAAATAACAAATTCCTTTTCCTTCAAAAAAAGCGGTTTGAATTGCATCGGCTAATCGATTATAAAACTCTTCATCGTTTTTAACAACAATTCTATCAATGATTAATAGAATGTCGCTATTATCTAGAGAATGTTCTTCAATTTGGTCTAAACGAACCATTTCGTTATTTACCAAAATACGTGCAAAACCTTGCTGCAAAAGCACTTTGAGTTTATCTTCTAATTTTCTTCCTTCTTCGAGATGAATAGGAGAAAGGAGCAACCATTTGCTATCTAAATCAAATTGTTTTACACTATTTACAACATCAGAAACCGTATCTTTTTTTACCTCATTTCCAGAAACTGGCGAAAAAGTTTTACCAATTCGGGCAAAAAGCAATTTTAAATAATCATAAATTTCGGTTGATGTGCCTACTGTTGAACGGGCATTGGTAGTATTTACTTTTTGTTCGATAGCAATTGCTGGAGCAATTCCTTTTATGTATTCTACCTTTGGTTTATCTAATCTTCCAAGAAATTGTCGAGCATAACTCGATAAGCTCTCGACATAACGTCTTTGTCCTTCGGCATAAAGCGTATCAAAAGCCAAACTTGATTTTCCAGAGCCAGAAAGACCTGTAATCACAACTAGTTCATTACGAGGAATTGCAACATCCAAATTCTTTAAATTGTGGATTGCAGCACCTTTGATTATGATATTTTTTTTTGGCTCGAGAGTGGAAATATCTTTAGATTTCATGAAAATTTTCAAATAATTGCAAAGATAAGCATTTCAACAAAGAGATTATAATAAGGTAAAAACTGTTTTTATTTGTTTGTGATTTGAAAACGAAACGATATTTTTACATGATTTTAGTTCATAAAAATGATAACAAAAAAAGCCACATATTTCATTCTTTTCTTTCTCTATTCATTTTGGTTCTATGGACAAGATTTGCCGCCAATAGTCAAGTTTAAGTCTAATGTTTATGGTGCTGGAAATCAAAACTGGATGGTTTCTGAGGATGAAAATCAGTTTGCTTATTTTGCCAATAATGAAGGACTGTTGGAATATAATGGTTCAAATTGGACGCTATATCCTTCTCCAAATGAGACTATTATTCGTTCAGTAAAAGTCATTGGTAAAAGAATTTATACCGGTTGTTACATGGAATTTGGGTATTGGGAACGAATGCCTGATGGGATTTTGAAGTACTTTTCTTTGAGTAATAAAATTAAAAATAAACTTATTGAAGATGAACATTTTTGGAATATACTCAATATAGATAATTGGGTTCTTTTTCAATCGTTTAATAGAATTTATGTTTATGATTTAAAGAAAAAAACATTTCAGTTTATTGATAATTATGCAAATATCTTCAGAATCTACAAAGTAGATAATTCAATTTATTTCCAAGCAGTAGGAGAAGGTTTGTTCGAAATTATTAATGGAAAAAGTGTATTAGTTAGCTCAGATGATAGAATAAAAAACAATCGAATTGTAGAAATTTTTGATAGTCAAGAAGGGTTGTTGCTTCAAACAGAAAGAGCAGGAATTTTTCAGCTAAAGGATAATACTGTTCAAGCATATCATTTTTTTTCTGAAAATGAATTAAAACCAAATTCAATTTTTAGTGCCAAAAAGCTCGCTAACGGAGGATTTGCATTGGGAACAATTTCAAATGGAATTTATATACTGGATAAATCAGGAAAAGTTAATTACCACTTAACCCAAAATTCTGGTTTAAGTAATAATACGGTTCTTTCTCTTAGTGAAGATACTGACAACAATCTTTGGTTAGGTCTAGACAACGGAATTGACTGTATAAATCTTCAATCGCCGGTTAAAAGTTTTCTTGATGATGAGGGTTATTTAGGTACTGTATATGCATCGATTAAATTTGACAATAAGATATATTTAGGAACAAATCAAGGATTGTTTTATAAAAATAGTAATTCAAATGAACGTTTTCAGTTAATAAATGACACGAAGGGGCAAGTTTGGTCATTGTTTGAATATGATAACACTTTGTTTTGCGGACATGATTTAGGAACATTTGTTGTAAATGGGACTTCAGCTCAATTAATTTTTAAGGGAACTGGAACATGGAAGTTTAATGTTTTTCCTGATAGACCAAATTTGATATTACAAGGAAATTATAATGGGCTTTCAGTTATTGAAAAGAAAGGAGCAAATTGGGTTTTTAAAAACAAGATTGAAAATTTTGATATTTCATCTAGATATTTTGAAATTGACAACAGAAATAAAAAAATATATATAGGACACGAATACAAAGGAATAATTGAAGTAACCTTAAGTAATGATTTAATAAAATCTACAACTTTTAAAATACTAAAATCACCGAAAAAAGGAAAACACATTAGTTTAGCAAAATACAATGGTGTGATTTATTTTGCAGGCAAACAAGGCGTATATAAACTCATTTCCTCTAAAAATACTTTTGTCAAAGACAATAATTTAAGTAGTATTTTTGATAACGACGAGTATATTTCTGGTAAAATAAATGTAGATAAGTCAAATAAAATGTGGATTTTCACCAAAAGCTACATCTATTATTTCACTTCTGGTAATTTTAATAATGACTTAAAAAAGCATAAAATACCAATACCATTTGCAATCACAAATCCAATGATTGGATATGAAAACATTACTCAAATCTCAGGAAATGAATATTTAGTGGGTAAGACAGACGGCTATTTTGTGATTAATCTAAATGAATTTAAAGTAAAAAATCACAAAGTATATTTAACATCTGTTAATGTCAATAAGTTAGAAAAGCCTTCAATTAATTTAAGTATTAATGAAGAGTCGGAGTTAAGTCATGATGAAAATAATTTAACATTTAATTACACCGTTCCACAATACAATAGATTTATTGATGTAGAGTATCAATATATTCTTGAAGGTTTTCAAAATCAATGGAGTGATTGGAGTTCTAAATCATCAGTTAATTTTAAAAATCTCGCACCTGGAACTTATACCTTTAAAGTAAAAGCAAAAATTGCAAATACTGTTCAAGATAATGTTGAGACGTATTACTTTACTATTGATAAACCTTGGTATCTGACACTTTTTGCGAAATTTATTTATTTATGTCTTTTTATAATAAGTGCATTTTATATAAATAAAGCTTATCAAAATTATTATCAAAAGCAAAGAGAAAAATTGATCGAAGAAAACAACCTCCTTTTAGAGATTGCAGCGCTTGAGAACGAGCAACAGTTAATGAAATTGAGAAATGAGCAATTATCGCAAGATGTTGACGCAAAAAATAGAGAATTAGCCGTTTCAACAATGAGTTTGATTAAAAAGAATGAATTACTTGAAATCATTAAAGAAGACTTAAAAAAGTCAGCTGACGACTCTACAAACAGAAACCTTAAATCTGTTATTACAACTATTAACAAAAACATATCCAATGATGACTCTTGGAATAAATTCAAAGAAGCTTTTGATAATGCTGATAAAGATTTCTTAAAAAAGATAAAATCTGCACATCCAAATTTAACCCCAAGTGATTTGAAGTTATGTGCTTATTTAAGGTTGAATTTAACTTCAAAAGAGATAGCTCCAATGTTTAATATTTCAATAAGAAGTGTTGAAATAAAACGATATCGTTTGCGAAAAAAACTCAATTTGATGCATGATGATGGACTAGTTAACTACATTTTAAGTATATAACTATACAAAATTAATACTCTAAACCTCAACATTACCTTTACAATAACCTTTTCGAAAGCTATAAATTGCAACTTTAACAAATCAATCTCCAAGCTAAAATCTTCATTTTTCTTGGATTTTTTTATATTCTCAATTTTTAAACGCTTAATTTTTCATATGTATATTTTTTGTTGTGGTTCATTATCAAATTGATATTTCCATTTTAAATAATTTAACACCACGTTAACAAGTCACACAAAAAAAGTTAAAAAATTAACCAAAACCTTAAATTAACAAACGCTTATGAAAGTAAAGCAATTTTTTGAAAAATTCAGGGATAAAATCTTCCTGTTTTCATTACTGTTCTTTATGACTGTAGCTGCTCAGGCTCAAAAAAAAGTCAGTGGTTCAGTTAGCTCTGGTGGTATGCCATTACCAGGAGCAAACGTTGTTGCCAAAGGCCAGCAAGCCAGCACAACAACAGATATTGATGGAAAATTCAATTTAACAGTACCAAATAATGCTACTACACTTGTAGTTTCATTTGTTGGGTATAAGACTGAGGAAGTAGCAATTACTTCTGGAGAAATGAACATTTCATTATCTGAAGAAGATAACAAATTAGAAGAAGTTGTTATCAACGTTGGATATGGAACTCAAAAGAAAAGTGTGGTAACAGCAGCAATTTCTAAAGTTACTGCAAAAGATTTAGAAAAAATTCCAAACAGTAGAGTTGAACAATCACTTCAAGGTAGAACTGCAGGTGTAACTATTGCTATGAATGCTGGTCAACCAGGTTCTGGTTCTACGGTTCGTGTTAGAGGTATTACTACTTTAAATGACAATAATCCTTTGTGGGTTGTTGATGGAATTGTAGTCGATGCTGGTGCATTGGGAGCTATTAATCAAGCTGATATTGAATCTATAGAAGTTTTGAAAGATGCATCTGCGTCGATTTATGGAACAAGAGCAGCGGCTGGAGTTATCCTTATTACTACCAAAAAAGGGAAAGAAGGCAAGATGACAGTATCTTATAATGGTTATACGGGAACTTCTTCTCCAGAGAGATTTGTTAAGTTATTGAACGCTACGCAGTATGGTGCTATTATGAACGAAAGATATGCTAATGGTAACGGTGCAGGAAATATTCCTTATCCTAATCTAGGTTCACTAGGCAAAGGAACTGACTGGCAAAAAGAAATTTTCAATACTAATGCAAGAAGAGTTTCCCATGAATTAAGTTTAAGTGGTGGTAACGATCGTTCAAATTATTATTTGTCTTTTGGTAATCAATACCAAGAAGGAATTGTTCTTCCAGAAATTTCTAACTGGGACAAAAAGAATATTAGATTGAACTCTAACCACAAAGTGAAAGATTGGCTAACAATTGGTCAAACTATTGGATATACCTATCAAAAAACTATGGGTATAGGTAACACCAATAGTGAATTTGGTGGACCATTAAGCTCTGCTTTAAACTTAGACCCAATAACTCCAGTGGTAGTTACAGATCCAGTTGTTGCTAATGCTGCTCCTTATAATAACCAATATTCTATAAAAGATGCAAATGGAAATCCTTACGGAATATCTGGACCAGTAGGGCAAGAAATGACAAACCCAATTGCATATGCTAAAACAAGAATGGGGCAATACAATTGGTCAGATGATTTTATTGGAAACGTTTTTGCAGAAATTAAACCAGCAAAAGGGTTTAAGTTTAGAACCGTATTAGCAGGAAAATTAGCATTTTGGGGTGCTGAAGGATTTACTCCTTTATACTACCTTAGTGCAACAGTTAATAATGTAACTGGTAAAAACAATATTTCAAGAATAGAAAATAAAGCACTAAACTGGAATATTGAAAACACTTTAACTTATGAGAGAGCAATAAACAATCATAATTTTGCTTTCTTATTAGGACAAGGAGCTTACAAAAACAATCAATTCTTAACTGGAACAAGTGTTACCCACTATGGTTTGTCAACTAATAATTGGCAAGATGCTTCTTTCAACGACGGTACTGTAACATCAGACAATAAAATAGGATATGCCTATGATGGAGCTGCAAATACACTTACCTCTTTGTTTGCTAGATTAACATATGATTACAAAGAAAAATATTTATTTTCTGGTCTAATAAGAAGAGATGGTTCCTCAAAATTTGGTAAAAACAACAAGTATGGTAATTTCCCTTCTGTTTCATTCGGTTGGGTAGCATCAAAAGAGGATTTTTGGAAAGCTAATGATGTAGTTAATAGTTTAAAACTTCGTGCAAGTTGGGGAGTAAGTGGTAATGACAGAAGCGATGATTTTGCCTTCTTAGCTCTAATCAATGGTGGAAGAAACTATACATTTGGTAATTCTGGTGTGGTTACATCAGGCTCTAGCTCAACAAGGATATCTAATCCAGATTTAAAATGGGAAGAAACAATCCAAACTAACATTGGTATTGATACTAAATTATTTTCAGATTTTAACTTTAGTTTTGATTGGTACAACAAAAAAACAGCAGGGATATTAAGGCTTGATAGTAGTTTGCCAGGATATGTAGGAGCAGATGGAGAGCCTTGGGCAAACATTGCTGATATGAAAAATACTGGACTTGAGTTTGAATTAGGTTACAACAAAAAACTGAATAACGGTTTGAACATTTCTGCTAAAGCAAATTTTGCAACTAATAAAAATGAAGTAACTGGATTAGGTAAAAATGTTACATTTATAAATGAAGCAGGTTTTCAGTCTATGAGTACGATTTCGCGTTCAGAAATTGGTCATGCTTATGCTGAGTTTTATGGTTTTCAAACTGCAGGAATTTTCCAAAATCAAGCAGAAATTAATGCTTATGTAAATTCATCAGGCGGATTGATACAACCAAACGCTGTTCCTGGAGATTTCAGATGGAAAGACAGTAATGGAGATGGTCAAATTACAGATGCTGATAAAGTATATCTTGGATCGCCACTACCGAAATTCACATTTGGTTTTACATTGAACATGGATTATAAAAATTTTGATTTAATGATGTTCTTACAAGGTGCTGGAGGAAACAAAATTTTCCAAGGACTTCGCAGATTAGATATCGCTACTGCAAACTATCAAACTGATGTGTTAAGCAGATGGACTGGTGAAGGAACATCTAATTCTTATCCAAGATTAACATCAGACGATACAAATGGTAACTTTACTAGAATGTCTGATTTCTATCTTGAAGATGGGGATTATTTAAGATTTAAAATTGTTCAATTGGGATATTCTCTACCAAGTTCTATAATTGGTAAAGCTGGTCTTCAAAAAGTTAGATTATACGTTTCTGCTGAAAATCTATTAACACTTACTAAATATACTGGTTTTGACCCAGAGATTGGTGGAGGAGTTATGGGTATAGACAGAGGTTATTATCCTCAAGCACGCACATTTATGTTTGGAGCAAATATTCAATTCTAAAATAAAAATTATGAAAAAAGAATTTAAAATATTTTTATATGCTGCTATTGTAATTTTTATTACATCTTGTAGCAATGATTTTTTAGAAGTTACTCCCGAGGGAATGACTACAGAGGAAAACTTCTATAAAAACGAATCAGATGCAAAAGCAGCTCTAACCGCTGTATATGATTTGATGAGAAAAAACTCTGGTGGATTTGAAAATATGATTACCATGTTCAATGCTGCTTCAGATGATCATGTTGCTGGTGGTGGTGGAGAAAGTGATGGAGCTGGTATTCAATCTTTCTCAAATTATACAATTAACCCATACACTATTCCTGAAAGTTTTTGGAATGATTATTACAGAGGTATATTTAGAGCAAATGTTTTATTATCTAAATTACCAGGAATACCAATGGATGAAGCTGTTAAAACAAGATTTGAAGCTGAAGCAAAAACATTGAGAGCTTATTACTATTTCAACTTAGTTCGAATGTTCAAAAACGTTCCTTTAATTACTGAACCATTGTCTGCTTCTCAGTTTTACAATGTACCACAAGCTGCACCTGCAGATGTTTATGCAAAAATTGAAGAAGATTTATTAGCGTCTATGGACAATTTGCCTTCTACAGTTGTTGTTGAAATTGATGGAGGTAGATTAACCAAAGGAGCTGCAAAAGCAATTTTAGGAAAAGTTTATCTTTACCAAGGTAAAAACACTCTTGCCGCAGAACAGTTTGCTGATGTTAATGGTACACCTGGACAAACTAGTCAATACGGATATCATTTATTGAGCAATTTTGCTGATTTGTGGAGTTTTACAAATAAATTCAATACAGAATCAATCTTAGAGGTTTCTCATTCAGCTCAAGGTTCATATTGGGGAATTTGGGGTGGTAGTTCTGATGAAGGGAATACTGTGAATGTAATGGTTGGCCCAAGAAGTTACAACAAATTGGATAATCAAGCGCCGGAACTTCCTTCAGGATGGAGTTTCAATGTATTCACTCAAGATTTTTATGACTTTATGCAAGGTGATCCAAGATTTAATGCTACTTTATTCGATTTAAAATCATTGAAAACAAATGGTCATGCTGATTATATTGCGGGTTATCAAGATACTGGTTACTTCTTAAATAAATTTTTGCCAAAGCAAGCAGATGTTTATGATGGAAGTTTAGGTGGAGATGCTGTTTTGAATTATGCTCAAAATACTTATGCAATTCGTTTAGCAGATACTTACTTGATGGAAGCTGAGGCTTTAGGTGGAACAGGAACTAGAGCTCAAGCATTGTTAGATGCTGTTAGAGCTAGAGTAGGATTACCTTCTGTTCCAGTTTCAATGAATGCTATTAAAGACGAAAGAAGAAGAGAATTAGCAGGTGAAGGACACAGATGGTTTGATTTGGTGCGTTGGGGTGATGCTCCAGCTAAACTTGGAAGTAGAGGCTTTGTTGCTGGTAAACATGAAATTTTACCAATTCCAATTAAAGAATTGAGCAATACATTAATTCAACAAAACCCTAATTATTAATAAATATAATTATGAAGAAAATATTTTTAAAATTAACATTTCTTGTAATAGTATTAGCTTTTAATAGCTGTTCTCAAGAAGGAATTGATGGTGATGTATCATCATTGAATTCTGTTACATCAGGAAATTTTGATAAAATTTTTGATGTTAGCAATGACAATTCAGGATTAGTAAGAATTACTCCTCTAGGCGAAGGTATGTCAAAATCTGTTGTTACATTAGGACATGGAACTGATGAGCCTACAACTGTTTTTCCTGGATCAAGTGTTTCTCACAATTATCCAGAAGGAAGTTATACAGTAACTATTCAGTCATTTGACTTAGCTGGTAATAGTACAACCAACACATATCCACTTCAAATTGTTTACAGAGCACCTGAAAATGTATCAGTAAATGCGAATGTTGCTGGTCATGATGTAACTGTATCTGCCACTGCAGATTATGCAAATGGTTTTTTGGTTTATTTTGGTGATGTAGCGAATGAAACACCAACTTCAATGGCAGTTGGTCAAACGCTTCCAGCTCATACATACGCTTCTGCTGGTAATTACACAATCACAGTGGTAGCTTTAAGTGGTGGAGCAGCAACAACTACAGAAACTGTAAATGTTTTAATTTATAATCCATATTCTTTGCCAATTACATATGAAGATCCATTTCAAAACTATGGTATTGGAGGAACTTTTGGAGGTGTGAATGTTTCAAAAGTAGCAAATCCTTTCCCTGGAGGTATCAATACAAGTGCAAATGTATGGCAATATACTAAAACAAATGGAGCTGCTTCATGGAGCGGAACTTGGACACCATTGGCAGCACCAAATGGAACGCTAATAAACATTGACAACGGTTCAAAAATAAAAGTTATGGTTTATGCAACCGAAGCAGGAAAAAATCTTAATGTTGAAATAGAGCAAGGTTCAAATGGTGTTTCTAATAAAATTTTAAAAATGCCTGTACCTGTTGCTAACCAATGGACTGAAATTGAATTCGATTTTGGAACATTTGGAATTCCAGCAGGAACTACTTTTAAACAATTAGTTTTCAGATACAATGATATTGCTGACGGTTTCGGAGAAGTTATTTATATAGACAATGTTACACAATCTAACTAAAAAAAGGATTATGAAAAAAAGAATTAAAATATTATCGATTGTAGCAATTATAATCCCTGCTTTTTTCATTGGATGTCAGGAAGAAGATTATAATTTAGGGGATTTGACTACTCCAACAAATTTGGTTATCAATACTGAAATTGTTGGTCAAAATTCATCTAATCCAAATGGAGATGGTTCAGGAAACGTTAATATATCAGCTACAGCTAATGATGCATTAGCTTATAAAATAGCTTATAAAGATGTTACTGATTTATCAACCGCTAACGAGTTTGCTAACATGCCAAAAGGCTTAGCTACTAAAAAGTTCACATCACTAGGTGAGCATACATACAGAATTACTGTAATTGCTTATGGTAAAGGTGGAGCTTCAACAGTTGCCACTAAAGATGTTACTGTGGTTAGTAATTTCAACCCTGAAGCATATATTGTAACTGCTTTAACTAATGATTCATCAAAATCATGGGTTGTTGATAAAAGTGTTCCCGGACATTTTGGTGTTGGACCATGGAATGCAGGAAGTTACACACCAGAATGGTGGTCTGCTGCTATTAATGAAAAGGTAAATTGCTGTAATTGTTTCTACACGGCTACTTTTACTTTTGTAAAAAATACCTCTTCAAACACTTTTTCTTTAAATGTTGCTACACCTGATGGAGCATTTACTAAAACAGGTTCATTAGCTTCAATACCTGGAATTCCAGGTTCAGGAGATGAAGGTTGTTACAACTACGGTGGTGGTTCATCTGCTTTTAGTTTTATCCCATCTAGTGAAAACCCAACAAATGGAAGTGTAGTTACTACTCATACAAGTATTATGCTTGGAGGAACAACTACTTTTATCGGTTATGGTTCACTACAAAAAGAATTTGAAATCCTTGAAATAAATGCTAATTATATGTATTTAAGAGCTCAAGGAACAGAAACAGGCAATGCTTGGTATCTAAAATTAAAACCAGCCAACTAATAATTATATAACACACACTGGAATTGTAAAATTCCAGTGTGTTTATTAATTTTTTTAAAATGAAAAAAATCACTTTAATAACACTCTTTTTATTTACTCTTGTAACTTCACTAGGTTGTAGTAGCGATTCAGGAGGAGATTCTACGAGTAATCAGCCTAAAAATTTAGTGGTCAACGCTGAAATTGTTGGCAAAACAGCATCTATGCCAAACGGAGATGGAAGTGGAGTTGTCAATTTCACTATTTCGGCAGACAATGCAACTCAATACAAAATACTTATAGGTTCAGATACATTTACATCAAATACTGGTCTATATACTCATGCTTTTACACTTTCTGGAACAAATACTTATACAGTATATGTTTCAGCTTATAACGGAAATAAATTTGTTTCCACATCAATTAATTTAACGGTATTTGTAACCCCAACTTTGGTTTGGTCTGATGAATTCAATGTAAATGGAACACCAGATAGTTCAAAATGGAGTTACGATTTAGGAACAGGATCTAATGGCTGGGGAAATAACGAACAGCAATACTATACAAATAGACCAGAAAATGTTAAAGTTGAAGATGGTCTTTTAAAAATCACAGCCATAAAAGAAAATTATAGTGGAAGTAGCTATACTTCTGCAAGAATAGTAACGAAAGATAAATATTCCGTAAAATATGGAAGAATAGATATAAGAGCAAAATTACCTGTTGGAGGAGGAACGTGGCCTGCACTATGGATGCTTGGAAACAATATTAACTCAACTGGTTGGCCAGCTTGTGGTGAGATTGATATTATGGAACACGTTGGAAATAATTTGAATAGAATATATGGAACATTACATTATCCTGGACATTCCGGCGGAAATGCTGATAGTTCTAGTGTTTTAATTTCAAATGCAACAACTGATTTTCATATATATTCAATAGATTGGAATGCAACATTTATAAAATTTTATGTAGATAATCAGCTCTATTATACATTTAACAATAATAGTAATTTACCTTTTAACCAACCTTTCTTCTTTATTTTTAATTGTGCAATGGGAGGAAATTTTGGCGGAACAATTGATCCAAACTTTGTGAGTTCAACTCTAGAAGTGGATTATGTTAGAGTTTTCAATTAATGTTTGTTTAGGTTAGTATGTCCTTCATCAGCTTCCGTAAATACGGAAGCTGGTAAATGGATTTTAATTCAAAATGAAAAAGCAAATTACATATATCTTTTACTTTTTTTTAGCTAATGTTTTAGTTGTCAATTCTCAATCACTAAAAATGATGACCTATAACATTAGGCTTGATTTAGAAAGTGATGGAGAAAATAGATGGGAAATGAGAAAGGATTTTTTTGTTTCTCAATTAGATTTTTTCAATCCAGATATTTTTGGTGTTCAAGAAGCTTTGCCAAACCAAGTTAAAGATATCGAGAAAGGATTAAAAAAGTACACAGTTATTGGGCTTGGACGTGAAGAAGGCAATACTGGAGAATCTTCATCTATTTTTTTTAAAACAGAAAAATTTCAATTATTAGAACAAAATACTTTTTGGTTGTCAGAAACACCTGAGAGAGTTTCAAGAGGTTGGGATGCAGCTTGCAATAGAGTTTGTACTTACGCATTGTTAAAAGACAAAAAGTCAAAAAAGACATTCTATGTTTTCAATACTCATTTAGATCATTTAGGAGAAACTGCAAGAAAAAACGGTATTGAATTGATTTTGCAAAAAATTAAATTGATTAATAAATCCAATTTACCATTGATTTTGATGGGAGATTTTAATTTGACACCATCTGATGAAAGAATCCAAATGATTAAAAAAGAGATGCTAGACAGTAGAGAGGTTTCGGAGAATGAGCCATTTGGGTCGGTAGGTACTTTTAACGGGTTTAATTACATTAAACAAGCAACAGATAGAATTGATTATATTTTTTTACTAAACAACAATAGATTGAAAGTCAATAAGTATGCTGTTTTCAATGAAAGTAATAATTTAAAATTTGCCTCAGATCATTTCCCCGTTTACGTGGAATTAAAATTTATAAAATGAAAAGAAAGTTTTATCAAAAATGGCAGCGTTTTGCATCACTGCTTTTTATATTAATTGGTTGTTCTTCATCGCCAGATAATGGAAATGAACCAGAACCAACACCTACTACTAATGACGTTACTTTTTGGCTGACAAAAGGAAATGAAACTGTCAAATTACAAAAACAAAATACAGTTTTAGGCTTCACAACAAATCCAAATTCCTATTCAACTATTGAAGTAAATCAAAATCAGACTTTTCAAACTATTGACGGTTTTGGCTATACACTTACAGGCGGAAGTGCAGAAGTAATCAATCAATTAGGAGATTCTAAGAAACAAGAATTATTACAAGAACTTTTTGGAAATTCAGAAAATGCAATATCTGTTAGTTACCTAAGAATAAGTATTGGTGCTTCAGATTTGAACAGCTCGGTTTTTAGTTATGATGATATGCCTTCTGGTCAAACAGATATTAATTTGACTAATTTTAGCTTAGCGATTGATAGTCAATTAATAAATCTTTTAAAAGATATTCTATTGATAAACCCAAACATCAAAATCATGGCTACTCCTTGGTCTGCGCCAGTATGGATGAAAGATAATGGAAGTTCTGTTGGTGGAAGTTTACAGCAACAATATTACGGAGTTTATGCGCAATATTTTGTTAAATATATTCAAGCTATGCAACAAGAGGGTATTACTATTAATGCAATAACTCCCCAAAACGAACCACTTCATGGTGGTAATAATCCAAGTATGTTGATGACTGCAACTCAACAAGCAGATTTTATAAAAAATAACCTTGGACCAGCTTTTCAATCAGCCGGAATATCAACAAAAATTGTTGCCTATGATCATAACTGTGATAGACCTGATTATCCCATAACAGTCTTGTCTGATAGTAATGCAAATCCTTATGTTGATGGTTCAGCTTTTCATTTATATGGTGGCGACATTTCGGCTTTGAGTAATGTTCATGCTACATTTCCAACAAAGAATATTTATTTTACAGAACAATATACTGCAGCAAATGGAAATTTTGAAGGAGATTTAAAATGGCATTTAAAAAATGTAATTATAGGTTCGATGCGAAACTGGAGCAAAAATGCTTTAGAATGGAACTTAGCAAATAATTCTTCATTTGGTCCACATACTGCTGGCGGTTGTGACAGTTGCAAAGGTGCTATAACTATAACAGGAAATTTTAGTTATACACGAAACGTAAGCTATTATATAATTGCTCATGCTTCAAAGTTTGTACCTCAAGGTTCTACAAGAATTGGTTCAACTCAAATCTCTAATGTTTCTAATGTTGTTTTCAAAACTCCTGCAGGGAAATATGTTATGATTGCAATAAATGATAGTAATGCACCCCAAGTTTTTAACATAAAATATAATGGAAAATGGGTATTGGTTTCGCTGGAATCTGGTTCAGCAGGAACATTTATCTGGTAATAAATAAATCACATGAAGAGTATAAAATTATTTGTTTTGTTGACGTCAACCATAGTCATTGCTCAACAAAAAACAGCAAAGCAACCAATTTTTAGTGTAAAAAACAAAGTAATTACAGTTTATACAACTGCTGAAAATAGTGATTTGAAAATATCTAAAACAGATGAAGTCGGTTTTAAAGAACTTATTCAACCATTAGAAACTCAAACTTGTGTTTTTGTAAATCCAAATAAAAAATTTCAAACTTTTATTGGTATTGGCGGAGCAATTACGGATGCTAGCGCAGAGGTTTTTGCTAAACTTTCCAGCGAAAGTCAAAATGAACTTTTACAAGCCTACTATTCAAAACAAACAGGAATTGGGTATTCATTGGTTAGAACAAACATGAATAGTTGTGACTTTAGTTCAGATTCTTATGTTTACATTCAAGATGGAGATAAAGAGCTAAAGACATTTAATATAGAACATGATAGAAAGTTTAAACTTCCATTAATAAAAAAGGCTCTTGGTATTATTGGTAAAGAGGCAACATTTTATTTTAGCCCTTGGTCTCCACCAGCTTTTATGAAAACCAACAATAATATGCTTAAAGGAGGAAAAATTCTTCCTGAATACATGCAATCATGGGCAAATTACTATGTAAAGTATATTCAAGAACTTCAAAAAGAAGGAATTTCAGTTTGGGGATTAACAGTTCAAAATGAACCTATGGCAATTCAAACTTGGGAATCATGTGTTTATACTGCCGATGATGAAAGAGATTTTTTAAAAAAATATTTAGGACCAACATTAAAAAAAGCTGGTTTTGGAGATAAAAAAATAACCGTTTGGGATCACAATAGAGATTTGATGGTTCAAAGAGCTTCAACAATTTTAGACGATCCTGAGGCAAAAAAATATGTATGGGGATTAGGATTTCATTGGTATGAAACATGGAGCGGAAGTGCGCAAATGTTTGATAACGTTGCAAAAGTCAAAGAAATGTATCCTTCAATAAATCTTATGTTTACCGAAGGTTGTGTAGAAAAATTTAATCAAGAAAGATATAATTTTTGGGGAAATGCAGAGCGATATGGTAAATCAATGATTAATGATTTTAATAACGGTACAGTTGCTTGGACAGACTGGAATATATTACTTGATGAAAATGGTGGTCCAAACCATGCAAAAAACTTTTGTTTTGCACCAGTTCATGCAGATTTGCAAACAGGTAAATTGATTTTTACTCCTTCATTTTATGTAATTGGTCATTTTTCAAAATTTATTCAAAAAGGAGCAAAAAGAATTGCCACTTCAGCAAGTAGAAGTCAAATTATTAGTACTTCATTTCTTAATCCTAGTGGAAAAATGGTAACTGTGGTATTGAACCAAAGCGATGAAAAAGTAGTTTACAATTTATGCATTGGTACCAATGCAGCTGAAATAACAATACAACCTAAATCTATTCAGACGTTGATATACTAATTTATGGGCTTATGTAGTTTTCATTATCTTAATTTGAAGTGGAGTAGGTTGCTATTATTCTTTTTAATAGCAACCTCTACTTCATTTGCTCAAGGTTTTCTTCATCAAGAAGGACAAAAAATTGTAAACGGAAATGGTCAAAATGTGTTGCTTCGTGGTTTAGGATTAGGCGGATGGATGGTTCAAGAAGGCTATATGCTCAAAACAGCTGATTTTGCTGGTGCTCAGTTTAAAATTAAACAAGAAATTGTTGATTTAATAGGTGAAGAAAAGACTGAGGAGTTTTATAAAAAATATCTTGAAAATGGAATTACAAAACAAGATATAGATTCACTTGCCAAATGGGGTTTTAACTCTGTTAGACTACCAATGCATTACAATCTGTATACTTTGCCTATTGAAAAAGAAAACGTTAGTAGTGAAAATACTTGGTTGGAAAAAGGCTTTGTTATGACAGATAATCTCTTGAAATGGTGTGCTGAAAACAAAATGTATCTTATTCTAGATTTACATGCTGCTCCAGGCGGACAAGGAAAAGACGCTAACATTTCTGATTATGACGAAACAAAACCTTCACTTTGGGAAAGTGAGGCTAACAAAAAGAAAATGATTGCCTTTTGGAAAAAAATTGCCAATAGATACAAAGACAATCAATGGATAGGAGCATATGACATTATAAATGAACCCAACTGGAATTTTACTGGAACAAACAAAAATGGTTGTGATGAAAAACTAAATCAACCTCTTCGTGAACTTCAGGTTGAAATAACAAAAGCCATTAGAGAAGTTGATACTAATCACATGATAATCATTGAAGGGAACTGTTGGGGAAATAATTATGATGGAATTTTTCCATTATGGGATTCAAACATGGCGCTAAGTTTTCACAAGTATTGGAATAACAATGATGTAAATTCCATTCAAAAAATGCTTGATTACAGAACAAATTACAACGTTCCAATTTGGCTCGGAGAAAGTGGTGAGAATTCCAATGTTTGGTTTACTGAAGCAATTTCATTAATGAAAAAAAACAACATTGGTTGGGCTTTTTGGCCAATGAAAAAAATTGACAACATAGCGGGTATAACTTCTGTTTCAATTACTGATGATTATAAAAAACTACTAGAATATTGGTCAACTAGAAAAAACAAGCCTTCCAAAGAATTTGCATATAAAACTTTGATGCAAATAGCTGAAAATTACAAAATGGATAATCTCACTATTAAAAAAGATGTTTTGGACTCCATGTTCAGACAGGTTGTTTCAGAGGTTTCAATCCCTTTTACCAAAAATACAGTTCCTGGTGAAATTAAATCTGTTGACTACGATATGGGTAAACTCAACAATGCCTACTTTGATACAGATTATCAAAATTTATGGGTATCAAATGGAATGGAAACTGACTGGAATTCTGGCAATGTGTATAGAAATGATGGTGTTGATATCATTAAAGTTAATTCAGATTTTGTAGTATCAAATATCAAAGCTGGTGAGTGGATACAATACACATTACATTCAAATGATGAAAGAAAATTTTATGTAAGCATAAAATATAATGGTAAGCAAAATGGTGAAGTTTACTTAACCAATTCAGATGGAACGATTCTCACAGAAAAAGCTACATTGCCATCAACTCCAAGTAAAACAATTTCTATAGGAACTATAAAATTGAAAAAAGGAAACAATACTATTAGAATTGTTTTTGAAAAAGGAGATTTTGATTTTTATTCACTGATATTCAAATAATTATTTGTTTAATATGAAACATAAAATAACAACTTTTGTATTGCTTTTTATTGCGTCAAATGTGTTTTCGCAACAAAAAACTATTGACGAAAAAGTAGAAGAGCTTTTGAAAAAAATGACCATTGAGGAAAAAGTAGGTCAATTAAATCAATATACTAATGATGCAAACCCAACAGGTCCATTAGTAATAAATCCTAATAAACAAGAAGAAATCAAAAAGGGATTGCTTGGTTCAATGCTAAATGTGATGGGAGCAGATAGAACAAGGAAATATCAAGAGTTGGCTATGCAATCACGATTGAAAATTCCTCTTTTGTTTGGTTTAGATGTTATTCACGGATATAAAACTACTTTTCCTATTCCTCTAGCAGAAGCAGCAAGTTGGGATTTAGAAGCAATAGAAAAATCGGCTAGAATTGCAGCTATCGAAGCTTCTGCAACAGGTATTCATTGGACATTTGCCCCAATGGTCGATATTTCTAGAGATCCAAGATGGGGAAGAGTTATGGAAGGAGCAGGAGAAGATACTTATCTTGGTTCAAAAATAGCCTTTGCAAGAGTTAAAGGTTTTCAAGGCGATAAACTTGGAGAGTTAAATTCTGTTATGGCTTGTGCAAAACATTTTGCAGCTTATGGTGCTGCAGTTGGTGGTCGTGACTATAATTCTGTCGATATGAGTGATAGAATGCTTTGGGAAACTTATCTACCACCTTTCAAAGCTGCTGTAGATGCTGGAGCAGCTACATTTATGAATTCTTTCAATGATTTGAATGGAATTCCTGCAACTGGCAATAAGTATCTACAAAGAGATATTTTAAAAGGAAAATGGAATTTTAAAGGATTTGTTGTTTCTGATTGGGGTTCTATCGGCGAAATGATTCCTCATGGTTTTGCTAAAGATTCTAAAGATGCTGCCTATAAAGCAATAACAGCTGGTAGCGATATGGATATGGAAAGCAATGCATATAGAAATAATTTGGCACAATTAGTAAAAGAAAATAAAATTTCAATAGATATTGTTGACGATGCCGTGAGAAGAATTCTTCGCAAAAAATTTGAATTAGGGCTTTTTGACAATCCTTTTCGATATAGTGATGTAGAGCGACAAAAAGCACAAATGAATAATCCAGAGCATACAAAAATTGCAAGAGAAGTAGCTGCAAAAAGTATTGTTTTATTAAAGAATGAAAAAGGCATTTTACCACTTTCAAAAGATTTGAAAACTATAGCATTTATTGGTCCAATGGTTAAACCAAAAAGAGCTAATCATGGTTTTTGGGCAATAGATGTAAAAGAAATTGATTCGTCCTATATTGTTTCTCAGTGGGAAGGATTGGTTAACAAAATTGGTAAAAAGTCTAAATTACTTTATGCAAAAGGTTGCGGAATCAACAATGATGACAAATCTGGTTTTAAAGAAGCAATAGATATTGCTAATCAGTCTGATGTTGTAATAGTAAGTATTGGTGAACGACATGATATGAGTGGTGAAGCCAAGAGCAGAAGCACTATCAATATTCCAGGCGTTCAAGAAGAACTAGTGAAAGAATTGCAAAAAACAGGAAAACCAATAGTAGTATTAATCAACGCTGGAAGACCATTAGTGTTTAATTGGCTAGCAGATAATATGCCTACCATAGTTTATACTTGGTGGTTAGGTTCTGAAGCTGGAAATGCTATTGCAGATGTGCTTTTTGGTGATTATAATCCATCAGGCAAGTTACCAATGACTTTTCCTAGAAGCGAAGGTCAAATACCGTTATATTATAATCACTTCAATACTGGCAGACCTTCAATGAATGACAACGATATTATTTACAAATCAACCTATATTGATTCTCCCAATTCTCCAAAGTTTCCTTTTGGATATGGATTAAGTTACACTTCATTTCAATATGCTGATTTAAAATTGTCTAAATCTGCAATCTCAAAAAATGAGCAGATTGTTGTTACAATGAATTTGACAAATACAGGAAAATATGATGGTGCAGAAGTAGTTCAATTGTATATAAAAGACAAATTAGGTTCTGTGGTTCGCCCAGTTAAAGAATTAAAAGACTTTCAAAAAGTCTTCCTTAAAGCTGGTGAAACCAAAAACATAACTTTTACAATTGATAATAGTAAACTATCGTTTTATAACGACAAGCTAGTTTTTGATTCAGAGGCTGGAGAATTTGAATTAATGATAGGAACATCATCAGAAGATATAAGATTAAATGCTAATTTTGAACTTGTTGACTAGTATAAATATGAAAAAAATAGTTGTAATATTTGTACTGATTTTTGGAGTTAGTTTTTCTCAAAATACAAAGCGAAAATTAGTCTGGGAAGAGAATTTTAATGGTTCTCAGCTTGACGAAAAAGTTTGGAATTTTGAACTAGGTAATGGTTGTCCAAATAATTGTGGTTGGGGAAACAATGAAAAACAAATATATACCAACTCAAATCATGAATTAAAAGATGGTTTTCTAATTATTACAATAAAAAAAGAAAACGAAGCCTATTCATCAACCAGAATAACTACTGCTGGTAAAAAGGAGTTCAAATATGGACGAATAGAAGCAAGAGCAAAATTACCTTTAGGAAAAGGTATTTGGCCTGCTTTCTGGATGCTTGGCTCCAATATTGGAAAAGTTGGTTGGCCTCTATGTGGTGAAATTGATATTATGGAATATGTTGGTCGTGAACAACATATGATATACACAACACTTCATACTCAGGACAGTCACGGAAATTCCAAAAACAGCAAGAAAACTCAGATTGAGAATATAGAAAATGGTTTTCATATATATGCTGTTGAATGGAGTGAAGAAAAAATGGATTTTTTTGTTGATGAAGCTTTGGTTTACACTTTTCTCCCAGAAAAGAAAACGGAAGCTATTTGGCCTTTCAATCAACCATTTTTTATTTTACTAAATGTCGCTGTTGGAGGAAATTTTGGAGGTCATGATGTAGATGATTCGATATTTCCACAACAATATATTATTGATTATATAAAAGTTTACCAGTAACGTTGCTAAAACAATAATAGTATATCCAAAATGTTAAATTTTGCTCATAAATTTGTTTATTAAAATAAAATTATGTTAAATTTGACAATAATTAATCCGCAAAAACTGTTTAGCCTATAGATTAAAATTACTTTTTAGAACATTATTTTATAACAATAGTAACACTAAAGAGTATTTTTATGGCTAAATCACAAATACCAGACGCTTTATTAGTTCAAATGTATGTTTCAGGAGACGAAGCTGCATTGGCAACTTTAATCAAAAGACATCAAGCTCGTCTGTATAACTTTATTTACTCAAAAGTTGGCGATAGAGATTTAGCTGATGACTTTTTCCAAGACACATTTATAAAAGTTGTAAATACACTAAAATCAGGCAGTTTTTACAATGAAAAAGGGAAATTCTTGCCTTGGATTATGCGTATAGCAAGCAACCTTATTGTTGATTATTTTAGAAAAAATAAGAATATAAAAATGCAGAGAGATACTGATGAATTTTCAATTTTTTCTATAATAAAAGATTCCGAACCAGGAATTGAAACTGTAATGATTAGTAATCAAATAAATTTCGATTTAAGTAAAATTATTGAAGAATTGCCTGAAGATCAAAAACAGGTTTTGATTATGAGATATTATAATGATATGAGTTTTAAAGAAATTGCAGAAATTACAGGAACAAGTCTCAATACTTGTTTGGGTAGAATGAGATATGCAATTCAAAATTTGAGAAAAATTATAGAAAAAAATCAAATTTCTTTAACTGCTTAATACTAAATGACAAAGTTTTACGTTATTAATGAAAACAAATAAAATTAATAAATGGCAAAACTTTACTCTGATAGAAAATTAGCTACTAAAAAATTATTACCAAAAAAAGAAACTATTCAGTTTATCTTGCAGTATTCAAAAGCATTGCGAGTGGTTAAGGTTGGTAATTTGAACTTCGAAACTATAGCTAATTAAGAAAACATCCCGAGGTTATCGGGATGTTTTTTTATAATATTCATCAATAATTGACTTTCTACCAATAGTTTTAGTGATGATGTCTTTTTCTAAATTCCATCCTCGAGCAGGAGAATATTCTCTTCCATACCAAATGATTTGAAGATGCAAATCATTCCATAACTCTTTTGGAAAAATTGATTTAGCATCCTTTTCTGTTTGCTGCACACTTTTTCCATTACTCAAATTCCATCGATACATTAATCTGTGAATATGTGTGTCAACAGGAAAAGCAGGAATCCCAAATGCTTGACTCATCACAACACTTGCAGTTTTATGACCTACAGCTGGTAATTCCTCGAGTGCTTCAAAGCTTTTAGGAACTTCTCCGTTGTGTTTTTCAATTAAAATTTGTGATAAACCAAAAATACCTTTCGATTTCATTGGTGATAATCCACATGGTTTTATGATTTCTTTAATTTCTTCGATGCTCATTTTTACCATGTCAAATGGATTATCTGCCTTTGCAAAAAGTAATGGCGTAATTTGATTTACTCTAACATCAGTACATTGAGCAGAAAGTAATACAGCTATCAACAAAGTATATGGATCTTTGTGATCTAGCGGAACAGGAATTGTTGGATATAATTCTTTTAACGTATTTATAACAAATGTTACACGTTCACTTTTGGTCATTTTTGTATTTTTACTTTTAACAAAAATAAACTTTAAACAATTCTAACAAAACAAAAAAATGACAACATTAAAGATAGGCGATAAAGCTCCCAACTTTTCATCAAAAGACCAAGAAGGGAAATCACATAGTTTAGCAGATTATAGAGGTAAAAAATTAGTTGTTTTTTTCTATCCAAAGGCAAGCACGCCAGGTTGTACTGCAGAAGCTTGTGATTTGAGAGATAATTTTGAAAGGTTTTCTGCAAATAATTATGCTTTACTTGGTGTTAGTGCTGATAATGAAAAAGCACAACTAAAGTTCAAAGAAAAGTATAATTTGCCTTTTCCTTTATTGGCAGATGAAAACAAAGAAGTCATTCAAGCATTTGGTGTTTGGGGACCAAAAAAATTTATGGGCAGAACATTTGATGGAATTCATAGAACAACTTTTATAATTGATGAAAACGGCATAATTGAAGACATCATTACAGATGTAAAAACAAAAGCACATGCCAATCAAATATTAAAATAAAAAAAACGCCAATCGGCGTTTTTTTTATTCTACTTTTTCTAAAACTTTGTTAGGATCATAACCAAAAAGATGATGCTTTTTGATTAAATCTGAAATACCATCAGGTAACATTTTTTCCCATCCTGGAATTCCGCTCATTATCATTTTTAATACTTCTCTAGAAAATATTCTCAAGTTTTCTTTATCATCTACTGGTACATCTACTACTTTGCCGTTGTAAGCAAAGAACTTATATAATTCTTTCATACGAGGATGAACTTTAAGATTTTGAGAATTTATAAGTTCGCCATTTTCTTCCATTGGATAAAGGTAAACTTTTAAATCTCTGTAGAATAATTTTCCAAAAGCTTCGAGAATTCCTCCGCTCAAATGGCGATAATATTTTTCATCAAAAATATCAATTAGGTTATTTACACCCATTGCCAATCCCATTCTAGCTTTAGTATAATTTGAAAAATATTCTACAACTTTATAATATTCTTGGAAGTTAGAAATCATTACAGTTTGACCTAGCGAACATAAAAGTTCAGCTCTATCCATAAAATCACGCTCGTCAATTTCACCTTCTGAACGAAGATTTGAAAGAGTTATTTCGAAAATAACAAAAGTGTTTTCTTTTTCGACTTTGTTTTCGTCAACAAACATTTCAAGTGATTTTTTGTACATGTCCATGTTTACCTTCGTAACAGGTCGAAAACTACCTCTAAGCGCTAGAATATTCTTTTTATAAAGAACTGCTGCTGGCAAAATGTTTTTTCCATCTGGACCAAACATAACGGCATCAGTCATACCATTTTTAACCAGTTGCAAACTCATCAAGCGATTGTCAACATTGGCAAATCGTGGTCCAGAAAAATTGATTGTGTCAATCTCTAATTGGTCTTTATCTAAATGGTCATATAAATAACGAAGAAGTTTTTTAGGATCATTGTATTTATAAAATGCGCCATAAATTAGATTTACCCCAAGAATACCAAGCGTTTCTTGTTGTAATCTAGCATCGGTTTCTTTGAAGCGAATATGAAGTGTTATTTCATTATAATCTTCATCGGGTTCAACTTGATATTTTATCCCAACCCAACCATGACCTTTAAATTGTTTTGCAAAATCTATCGTTGCAACAGTATTCGCATAACTAAAAAAGATTTTATTTGGATGTTTATCCCTTTTTAATCTTTCTTCGATTAGTTTTACTTCATGCGTCAACATTTTTTTTAGACGCATTTCTGTTACATATCTACCATCATCTTCGGCGCCATAAATAGCATCACTAAAGTCTTTGTCATAGGCAGACATAGCTTTTGCAATTGTACCAGACGAAGCACCTGCTCTAAAAAAATGTCTAACAGTTTCTTGTCCTGCGCCAATCTCAGCAAATGTACCGTATATGTTTTCGTTAAGATTAATACGTAACGCCTTGTCTTTCAGCGAAGGTATCTGTTCTATAACTTTATCACCTTTCAATTTAATGTCTAATCCTATATTTCCCATAATAATCTAATGCAAGGCAAAGTTAATAATTTAGCTTGTGTATAAAAAAGAATTAACCCTAATTTTAGAATTGTTATCTTAGTTTTCAATAGATTTACATCAAAAACTATGCAAAATGCAAATTTACTTTTTAGGAACTGGAACTTCTCAAGGTATTCCTGTGATTGGAAGCCATCATTCGGTTTGTCTTAGCAATAATCCAAAAGATAAAAGGTTAAGAGTTTCTGTTTGGATTAAGACTGAAAAAGCATCCATAGTCATTGACTGCGGACCAGATTTTAGACAGCAGATGCTTGTTTCTAATTGCCAAAAAATTGATGCAATTCTTTTCACTCATGAGCATGCAGATCACACAGCTGGGTTGGATGATATAAGACCATTTTACTTTAAGCAAGGAAAAGACATTCCTATTTTTGCACAAAAAAGAGTTCTTGATAATCTTGCGAGACGTTTTGATTATATTTTTGAAAAAGAAAACAAGTATCCTGGTTCTCCTTCAGTTGAAGTTAATGAGATAAATGTTAGCGAGAGTTTTTCTGTTAATGGTGAAAAGATATTACCCATATCAGTTCAACATGGAAATCTTGAAATTTTAGGATTTAGAGTAGGGGATTTTGCCTATATAACTGACGCTAGCGCCATAATAGAAAGCGAATTATCTAAACTTAAAAACCTAAAAGTATTGGTAATTAATGCATTGAGAGAAGAAACACATCATTCACATTTTAGTTTGTCAGAAGCTTTAAATTTTATACATTTGATACAACCCGAAAAGGCTTATTTAACTCACATTAGTCATTTGTTAGGCTTTCATGATGAAGTAGAAAAAAATCTTCCGCCTAATGTTTATTTGGCTTATGATAATTTAGTGTTAACAATTTAAAAAATGAAAAAGTCACTCTTTTTGTATCTGTTTATAATAGCAGCTTTGATGAATGTTTTTACCTATAAATATTTTTCAGGAAAGGCAAATGATGAAATCAAATCATTGAAAAAAGAAAATAAGAAATACAAAGACAGTACATTGGTTTTGTACAATAACTATGTTGATGAAATTTCATTCTCTTTGGCTGGAAATTTTAGAGCTCAAAACTATTATGAAAAATACAATATTGATGAATTACAGGAAACTGTAAAACAAGCGCTATTATCCTACAATGACTCTCCAGAAGGAAACAAATATATTGACCAAGCAAAAATTGGGGAACAAAAATTTATTATAAATAGACTTAAGTTTCTCAATCATAGATGGATTATGGCAGAATATAGCAATGGAACAGTTTGGGGAGAAGTGTTGTTAAAATATTTTATAAACGAACAAGGTGTTGTTTCTTTTGAAACAATAGAATCGTACCTTTATCCAGTTAATCTTAATTAATCAATGAAAATTAATAAAATTTTATTTTTACTTGGAGTTGTTTTGCTTCAATCGTGTCAGTTCATTTTACAGGACAATAATTCTGAGGATAATAATGACAGTAAAACCAATACAAACACTAGTGTAGTAAAAGATAAAGATGAAAACGGTTGTTTAGCATCTGCGGGTTATATTTGGTCAAAAATGAATAAAGATTGTGTAAAAATTTATTCAGGAATTCAGCTAAATCCAGTTTCAAATCCAGAAAATGAGGACGAAACAAAAAGTGCTTTCGTTATGTTTAGCGAAGACAGCAACCAAGCAGAAATTTTTCTTCCAGATACAACCGAAACAATTATTCTAAGAAGACAAAGTGAAGGGAAACCTTGGACAAAAGATGATTGGCAACTTATACCATGGAAAGGTTATGTTCTTAAAAAAGCTGAGGAAACTAAGTTTTCTGGTGACGGCGAACTTGGGAAAAAAGTTACTGGTAGTGATAATGAACAATAAAAAAAGCCTTTGAAGAAAGGCTTTTTTTATTGTTTTGTATTGTTTAACCAATTCCTAAAGTCAAAGAAATTTTGTGGCGCAACGCCATGCCCAACAGGGTATTCCTTATAAACAATATCAATACCAATTGTTTTTAGATAGGGTTCAGCTTTTCTTGCCCATTCTACTGGTACAACCTGATCAACAGAACCATGAGAAGCAAAAATTTTCAATTTACTAAAGTCATTTTCTAAGTAATCATCAACTGCAATTTCTGGATTGAAATATCCACTCATTGCAACAACTCGTCTAATTTTTTCAGGATATGAAACGGCTACAGCATAGCTCAAAATACATCCTTGACTAAAACCTATCAGAGTAACATCTTCTTTATCAATAGGATATTTTTCTATTAGTTCGTCAATAAACCCAGAAATAATATCTCTAGAAGCTCTTGCTTGACCCAAATCTGAAAACTTGTTTTCATCAGCATCAAAGTTTATAGCATACCAAGCATAGCTGCCATACATCATGTCGAATGGTGCTCTAGCAGAAACTATAAAATACTCTTCGGGTAACTCGTTAGCAAATGAAAATAAATCCTCTTCATTGCTGCCATAACCATGAAGTAAAAGCAATAAAGGGCTTTTTCCCGAAGCGTCGGGATTTTTAATTTTTGGTTCTCTTACCAAATGATATAATGATAATTCCATTATAGACTTTTAAATACTTTTTGAAAAATACTTCCTAGTAGTGGTAGTGGTTTTGTGCTTCCTGATGCTGCTGAAAAAATTCCATATACTGCCAAAACAGATATAAAAATCCACATAGATGCAGCAATATAAATGTTCTCAAAATAGCTGATTGAAACTCCCAAAATTATAAAGCTAAGCGTCAATCCTAATCCTTGTCTAATATGAAACGCTGCATATTTATTTTTATTTTCACTATTCATAGAAAGTGAAATAAGTGGTCCAACAATTAATATATAACTTATAATTGCGGCAGTTTTTCCTTCTTTAATCATATCTTTTTCCATTCGCTTATCACTAATTACTAATTACTAATTACTAATATTCCATTATTATAAACTCCTATCGCTTTTCCTTTCATTTTTTGTCCCATAAAAGCTGAGTTTTTAGATTTAGATATAATATTTTCTTTGCCAAAAGTGTATTCGTCATCTATTGTAAATAGAGTTAAATTTGCTTTTTCACCTTCAGATACAGAGTTGTTGTCGTTTGTAAAAATGTTTTTTCCATAGGTAAGTTTTTGAATAATTTTTTCCAAAGGAAGAATATTATTCAATGCTCCAAATGCGCTTTCTAAACCTATAGTTCCATATTTGGCTAAATCAAATTCCATTTTCTTATGTTCGATATCAATAGGGTTGTGGTCTGTAGTAATGCAATCTATTGTATCATCCAAAATACCGTTAATCAGAGCTAATCTATCAACTTCATTTCTTAATGGTGGTAAAACTTTATGTCTTGTGTCAAATTCTTGAAGTAATTCATCAGTTAAAACTAAATGATGGACAGATACACTGCAAGTTACATTCAGTTTTTTTTCTTTTGCTTTTTTGATTAATTCCACAGATTTAGCTGTTGAAATTGTTGGAATATGGAGTTTTCCGCCTGTATATTCTAATAGGAATAAATTCCTTTCTATAATTAATTCTTCGGCAAGATTTGGTATTCCTTTTAATCCAAGTTTGGTTGAAACAATACCTTCATTCACAACTCCATTTCCTTTAATATTTTCATCCTGAGAAAATGCTATTATTTGCCCGTCAAAATCTTGAACATACTGCAAAGCTATTTTCATGAGATTAGCATTAGAAATATTTTTGTTGTAATCGCCAAACGCAATAGCTCCAGCATTTTTCATGTCAAATAGTTCAGCTAAATCTTTACCATCACTATTTTTTGTCAATGCGCCAATAGGAAAAACTTGAGTAGCTTTTCCTTGTGATTTTTGCTTTATAAAATGAACGAGCGATTGGTTATCTACTATTGGATTAGTATTTGGTTGGAGCATAACACCTGTAAAACCACTTTTTGCAGCTGTATCAAGACCGTTCGAAATGGTTTCGCTATCTTCATATCCTGGTTCTCCAAAGCTGACACTTGTATCAAACCATCCTGATGATACATGTAGATTTGGAATTTGGATTTCTTGAAATTTATTTGGGTTTTCTAGCTGGTTGCCAATTTTTTGGATAATTCCATCTGAAATAAGTATGTCAACAGTTTTTTTGTTGAATGAACTTTTTTGATCAATAATTGTTGTGTTGCGTAGTATTAGGTTCATTTTACAAATTTTTGGATTAATAACTCCAAGATAATGAATAGTAAAGCCAATGAAACAAACCATTTCCATAACTGACTATCAGTTCTTTGGGCTTGGATTGTGTTGAATAATGTGTCGATATCATTTACTTCTTCAAAGTTAGAAACTATTGATGAATTTACGTTATCCAAATTACTTTCTGTTCGATTATAGTTAAAACTTATGTTTTGAACTAAGTTGTTTTTATTGAAAACTCCATAATTTCCATCTTTTTGAGGATTTTCATTGAAATTCAATTTTACTTTGGAACTCATAATCTGTTGCACAGGAATGAATTTTTCATTCTGATTTTTGACTTCGAGTATTTCATCTTTTTGAAGAAATGTATCAACGATATATGGTTTGTCCTCTCCAATAATTATGGAGTTTACACCAGTTCTTTGGTTGATTTTTGCCATATTATAGAATGACAAAACAACCAAAGGGGAATTTAAAAAGTTACTATTTTCTTTATTGATTGCCGCTGAAAATAAATATACAGGTGATAAAGAATTATCCATAGAAACTAGGAACGGACTTTGATCTTCATATGTCAAAACAGCAGGTTGATTTGATGAAATTGCAAAAGAATTCTTTGTAGAAGGATATTGGAAATTATCAATTTTTTTTTCAAAAACAGCTTTCAGCACAGGATGATTAAAGTTGATTTTGGTGATTTTCTTTTCATTTACATTCAAGCTTTTGATTTGGACAGAACCAAAGTTAGAGAGCAAAGCATTCATTGAACCCAAATTACTTTCGGTGCTTGGTATAATGATAAGATTTCCTCCTTTGTTTACAAATGATTTCAAAGTTGTTTGCAATGCTTGTGGGATTTCTTTTAGTTCGTTGATGACTATAACATCTTGTTTTTCAAGTAAGTTGTAGTCTAAAGTTTGAAGCGTAAAGTTTTTATAATTGAATTCATTAGTGGTGTAAATTCTATTTAAAAAATTACTTTTTGCATCATCACCAATACTTATAACATTAGTTTTACTAGCTTCAGAAATGCTAAAATAGTAGGCGTTGTCATACTCCAAACTTTTATCAGTAATGGAAGCATATCCATTAAATTCTTCTTTCGGGATGTTAAAAGAAATGGTTTTATTGTTATCCGTTAAATCGATTAGAGTTTTGGCAATTAATTTTTCTTTGTTATAAATTGCCAATGGAATATTTTTAGCATCATCACCGCTTTTTGAAAGTTTTACACCTATTTCATAAAAATTATCCAAACTCTGTTCAATAAAAACACTGTCGATGGCAACATTATTTTTTTTCTCAGCTTCGGGTATCATAAAATAGACGTTGTCTTCCTTTTTAAATCCTTTTGTTTGATTTTCATCCATACCTACAGCATCAGTAATCACCAAGATATCTTTGTTAAAAGCTGATTTTCGGGCATTTATTTTTGAAATAATATTATCCAATCTAAATTCTTGAGGACTATAATCAAGGTTTTGCAATTCTTTCTGTATGGACTTAATGTCAGTATTCCAATAATTTTCTGAAGATGTAATTAGCGAAAAATTATAATTTTCAGGAGTATTTTCGAGTAAATCTTGAACGGCTCTTTTTAATAATTCACCTTTTTTTCCTTTGGCCTGCATGCTGTATGAATTATCAAGTACAATATACATTTCGTTAGTCGATTTCAAATTTTCTTTGGCTACAAAAAAAGGTTGAGCAAAAGCAATAATCAAAAAGGCTAATAAAAATAAACGAGTAAAAAGAAGTAACCATTTCTTTATTTTAGAGCTTTTTCTTGTTTGAATTGATAACTCTCGGAGAAGTTTTACATTAGTAAAATATTCTTTTTTGAAACGGCGAAGTTGAAATAGATGCACCAAAATTGGTATTACCAATAAAAAAAGGAAATAAAGGAATTCTGGATGTTTAAACTGCATTACTATTTTAGTTTACTTCACAAAGTATTGTTTTTATTGGAGTTTAGTGATTTTTAATTGTCAAAAGTACTAAAAAACTAATTCTATTTTTCACAATTAACATTGATTAAGGATTATTTTTTTACCGAAGAAACAATCATACTCTCCAAAACATTCAAATCCACATCGGTTAATTTTTTTATATAAATGCAACCACCTTTCGTTTTGTATTTGCCAAGTTTTTCTAGTGAATTGTTACGAGTATCACTATCAAGTCCCATGAGGTATAAGGTAATATTTGTTTTGCGTGGAGAAAAACCTAGTTTGAACCATTCGACTTCTCTTTGCGTTTTTGGGCTAGCATAAATCAAGTTGCCAAAACCAATAATTGAAGTTCCCCACAATTTAGCCTTGTCGCCAGTTGCTTTTTCCATCATAGTAATGATTTGAAAGCAATCTTTACGTTTTTGTTCATCATCAATTTTATTGATGAAATCAGTAACGCTTTCCTATGTTTCTTTGGTTTTTATTTCGGCTAATTTCCCCATAATTTATTTTTTCAAAGTTTTAATTTGATATTTTTCTCAATTAATTTCTTTGTTCATATTCATCCAACCATACCAACTACAAGTAGTGTCAAAAAAATCTTTCTTTAATTCTCTGCATTTGACTATATAATGGTCAGAAGTTGTACATCCGCTATCTTGCAAAAGATTTAATTCGCATTCCATTTTGATAATTAAATCAATTTCTTTTTTATTTAATTCTTTGACAATGCCATTTCTTTCAATAAAATACTGATTTCCTTTTTTAGTTATTGAAATATTACCTTTAAAGGAACCCATGCACGAATTACTTTCAAATAAGAATTCAACTTTTTCATTGTTTTTTAAGTTTTTGACGTATGAATTTTTAATAAACTTCTTGTAATCTGAATAATCATAGACAATCGAAACATTGTAAATTTTATTTTCCTTGACAATGACTTTTTTTTCTAAGGTTTGTTTTAAAAAGTTTGAGTAAACAATTTTATAATTACCATTTGATAAACTATCAATTATAATTTCTTTTTCAATATATGGTTTTTCAAATCGACTGTATTTTTTAAATATTTTATCGTTTTTATAAACACAGATAAAATACAAATTAGGAATTTCTTTATTTTCTTTATTTTCAAATCCTAATTTTATTTTTATTGAAGCAGGGGTTTCTTTTTTGCAACTCGCAAAAATGAATAAAGCTAATATGGATATTATTGTTTTAAACCTCATTTTGGTTTTCATCAATTAATAAAAACAGCTGGTAACTCTATTTTTTCTTCTTCTTGGCAGCTCGTTTACGTTCTACTTCACGGTTTCTAGGAGCTGATTTTCTGGGGTTACGTTTTCCCGGACCACCAAGATTTACTTTTTTATTCTTTTCTGATTTTTCTTGAAAAGCACTTCCGCCTTCGAGTTTTGGTCTTTTTAATAAAAATTTTACTTTCTTTTTTTCTTTCTCAAATTCAAGAAGTTTTTCAGAAATTTCAATGTTCTTTGGTAACTCAAGGATTTCAATTTCTTTGTCCATAAGCATTTCAGCTTCAATTTGAATTTCTTCTTCTTTTGGAGAAATTAAACTTAACGCTATTCCGCTTTTGTCAGCTCTACCTGTACGACCAATTCTATGAACATATTGTTCTGGTATTTCTGGAAATTCTACATTTATTACATGACTAATATCAGAAATATCCAATCCACGAGCCATAACATCTGTAGTGACAATACCTCTAATTTCTCCACGCTGGAAAGATGCCATGGTGTTTAATCTGTAATTCTGAGATTTATTAGAATGTATAACGCCAAATTGCTCTGGAAAAAACTCCTCTAGTTTGGTTGAAAGTAAGTCGGCGGTCTTTTTGTTATTGACAAATAACAAAACCCTTTCGAACTTTTCATCATTGAGCAATTCAATTATTAGATTGATTTTTGTCAAAAAATTTGGCACAAAATAACCAATTTGTTCAATTTTTTCTAAAGGTGTTCCGCTCGGAGCAAGTGAAACTTCTTCGGGAAAGTCAAAATATTCATCCAGCATTTCGTCAACTTCATCGGTCATTGTTGCCGAGAAAAGGATGTTTTGTCTTTTGTTTTTCAGCATCGATAGGATAGAAGTAACCTGAAATCGGAAACCTTGGTTGAGTATTTCGTCAAATTCATCAATGATTAACTTTTGTAAAGCATCAAAACGAATAACACCATCGAGAGCCAAATCCATAATTCTTCCTGGAGTTCCTACAAGGATGTCAACACCTTCATAAACTGCTTTTTTTTGTGTATTGATGTTAACTCCTCCAAAAACTCCGATGGTTCTAACGGACATAAACTGTGTCAGCTTTTGAACTTCTTCTGCAACCTGAACAACTAGTTCACGAGTTGGAACAATAATAACAACTCTTGGTGTTTCTGTATCTTGAAATTTCCATTGTTTCAAAATAGGCAAGAGGTATGCAAAAGTTTTTCCTGTACCTGTTTGAGCAATACCCATTACATCTCTTCCAGAAAGTATTACTGGGAATGATTTTATTTGTATTGGAGTTGGATTTGTTAAACCAAGTAAATCAACAGCTTTTTGTAGTGATTTTGGTAAATTGAATTGCTCAAAAGTGCTCATCTATTATTTTATTTAGGGCAAAGGTAAGGATTTAAAAGTTAGCTAGTAGCTATTAGCTTTCAGCAATTATCCATTAGCTATAAATCATTTTGTCATGCTGACTAAGGAAACATCGCTTGTTGGTTGTTTAAAATTATCATTTATCAATCGAATTATTTATTCGTTATTCAATGATTAACTTTTTAACAGCTTTGTTATTATCTGAGGTTTCAATTGTAATCATGTAGATGCCTTTGCTTAAGCTAGAAACATCTAAAGTAGTACTATTTGCTCCCGAGATTTGTGCTGTTTTAACCAGTTTGCCTACTAGGTCATGAATCATAATCTGATCTATACCTGAGTTATCGTTGTTTAAAACTACTTGAATTGATTGACTTGCAGGATTAGGAGAAACAATAAATGTAGGTTCAATAAAGGTTGATGTTCCTAGAGAAGCAACAAACTCAGTATTAAATGTATTTGTAATAATAGGAGGATTGGTATCAAAATAAATGGAAGCAAAATTTGGAATGATATCTCCAATAGCATATCCAGGATTTGGTTTTATTTTAAACTGAACATAACCATATCCGGTTTCGGTATCAGGAATACTTGGTGGTAAATCTATATTATAGAAATGAAAGGTAAGCTGTGATGCATCTCGTCTTACGTTTACTTCATGACTTGCAGATAATAATTCAAACGTATTTTCATCTAACTGGCTATCTAATGCATCTTCTATGCGGATAAATTCAGCATTAGCATTACCCTTATTCTCAAATCGGATAGTATAGGTTAAGTAATCATTAGCAGTAAACTCATCAAAAACAATATTTCTACCGTGCGATTCCATTTTATCATTTGGGTCAAATGAGCCAACAACTGACTGGGTAATAGAAGCATTGTTGTTAGTCAAATTTATGTCGTTTGCTATGGAAACACTTACTGAATTGGTTAATAAATCACCTAGTTGAACGCTAGGAATTGGCGGTACTTGAAGATAGACATTTATTTGTCTTGTTTCAAATGGGTTTAAATCGGTAAAATCATAAGTAAAACCATCAATCGTTGATATTGCTCCTGCTTCTGATATATTAACTATTGTCAAATTACTATCTTTTGTAAAAGAAATAGTTCCATTTGTAATGGTCTGTGTACCATTATTTCTATAAATTATTGTGTTTTTGTATAACGATGCTGGTTTAGGATTTTGAAGAGGAGAAATATGAATAGTAGCATCTTTAAAAGGATTATTAGCAACAACAGGGAAGTAATATGTGTTAACTCCACTTCCTGGCGTTACCATAATATTATTGTAAGTTGTATTACAGTTATAATTATAGTTTGGCACAAAGCTTAAATCATACGAATCAGATGGATTATCAACATAAATATAATAAGAACCAGTTGGATTAAAAGTATAACTATAAATACTGTTTGAGCCACCATCATTAATTTGATAAACAACCGCACCGTTTGGATAACCTACTTCATTATTATCTTTTACTCCATTATTGTTGTCATCTAAAAATGCAATTATATTAATCGATTGAGGACATTGGTTGCTGATACTGCAATCTAAATCTGGTAATATGCTAACATTATCAATAAACCAGCGGTCACCAAAAGGAGTAGCAATTGGATCTTGTATCATTACAAAAGCAACATAAACTTCTTGACCGAAAAGAAAAGAGGGTAAATTAACTATTTTTTCCTCATAGGTATCATAGTTACCAACAAGGTTTGAATCGTCCCATTCTACTAATAATGCATAATTACCTGAGAATGTTGGATCAGCTGTTGGAGGTGCTATCATTATTTGATATCTTGTTCCTTGAGTTCCACTTAAAAAAGTTCTAGTTTGAAACCTTAATATCCCGTTTGTTGGAATGGTTACTAAAGGAGTAACCAAGTAGTTTTCAACTGTACCATTAGGAAATGAAGTAGAACGATTGCAGTAAGCAGCATTTAATCCTGAATATACTTGTGGAGGAGTTGTTACGGCTGAATTTATTTCCCATCTTGTTGGAGTACTGTAGGGATTGTTAAAAACAGTCCAGTTTCCACTACTTAATGGCCAGTTGGTTGATGGCAATGCTTCAGGACCTGAGGTGTTTTCAAATCCTTCGTATAATTGAGCATAGGCGGAAACACTAAACAACAATATCTGCAAGACAAGTAAAAATCTTTTCATAAGCTGATTTTCAATAGACTATCAAATATAAGAATAATAGGAATACAAAAGCCCCGAAATTTTCGGGGCTTTTGTATATTTTGAAATTTTATTGCTTAGTTATCTTTTTCACTAAAGAAATATTTGTTCCTGAAGTGATTTTCAGTAAATACATTCCTTTTGCTAGTGATGACAAATTGATAATTGTTTGATTACTGTTTATATTTCTCTGCTCTGAGATAGTCTTACCTAATATATCTGTAAGTATTATGGAATTTATGGTTTCATTACTATTATTCAAAGATACTTTAACGAACTCATTTGCAGGATTTGGATAAATCATTACGTTGTTCTTTGTAAAACTAGTTGTATTCAATGTATTTACAAACTCGGTATTAAATGTATTAGTAATAATAGGAGGATTGGTATCAAAATAAATGGAAGCAAAATTTGGAATGATATCTCCAATTGCATATCCTGGATTTGGTTTTACTTGAAAAGTTATATAGCCTTTACCAATCATGGTGTTTTCAACAGATGGTGATAAATTAATGCCATTAAATCGCCACGTTAAATTGGAACCAATTCGTTCTAAAGAATAGGCAGCACTAGCATCAATCATTCTTAAGGTTGAAGCATCCAATTTACTGTCTAAAACATCTTCTATTTTTATATTGATGGCTTCAGCTGCACCCGTATTTTCAAAACGAATAATATAGGTCAAATAATCATCAGAAGTAAAAGTAGAATAAACAATTCTTTCACCATGGATTTCAGTGATGTCATTTGGATCATAGGAACCTACAATTGCATCTGTTATGGAAGCACTATTGTTGATTGGATAAATATCACCAGGAGGCATTGTTATTGCCACCGAATTTGTAAGCAATTGACCCAGCGCCACAGTAGGAATGGCAGGAACTAATAATTCAACATTAATATAACGGGTTTCAAAAGGAGCCAAATTAGTAAATGTATAGGTAAAACCATTAGCATTGATAGTAGCACCCGAAGCAGAAACGTTTGTTACCGTAACTTGTGGGTCTTTAGTAAAAGTAACCGTGGCAGAATTCACGGGTTGATTGGAATTATTTCTGTAAACAATATAATTATACCAAACCATTCCTGGTCTTGGTGAAGTGCTGTTAACGATATAGGTACTTAAATCTTGATAAGGCGTTGTTGCTATTGGGAAATTATAGGTTGTAATCCCTGAACCTGTAGGAACTGTAACATTTGGATAAACGATAGGACATAAATTATAAGTAGCCCAAGGAGTATCAACATTAAAACTTAGATTATAAACAGAAGTTGGGTTTGATTCATAAATATAATAGGTACCTTGACAATAAATATTATGAACAATTCCGCCATTTATTGAATAATCAAAATTACCAAACTTGAATTCTGGTTCAATACCGTCTTGAATACCGTTGTTATTAGAATCAACAAAAGTTTTTAATCTAATCCCATCAGACGAATTGATAGTAATAGAACTATCAGCTCCTGTTCCGATTAAATTTGAATAATAGGTTCCAAAAAACTGAGGAGTAAAACTTGTAGCTCCATAATTAATATCATTTTGGGTAATAATAATTTGCCCTGTTATAGAAGTGCTATTAGATGCTCCAGCAGCTAAAGAAGCAATAGATCCAAAATGGGTAATGTTACTTTGAAAACTATTTTCAGGTTGGATATTGGCAATCGGCGCATTACCATTGTTTGTAAAAGTGTATGCTATAGTAAGTACATCTCCAGCACTAGTATGTCCATCACCATTAGCATCAATTATATTAGTAGTATAACTAAAATCAAATGGAGTATTAATATTAAGTGCTATACTCGCATTGTCACAAATACTAGGATTGGCAACTTCACAAACAGTATAAGTTAAATAATAATATCCAGGTTCAACATTTGCTGGTATAATTAAAACCCCTTGATTGTTTATGGTAGCACCGATGGTGTTTGTGTCAACAGTGTAGGTTACATCACTCGGAATTGCAGGTGAACCGTGGTAAAAATCATTCGCAATTACAGATAAATTATTACCTGTTCCTGCAACGAATGTAAAATTATCTGAATTGGCATGGACATTATAATTATCTAATATTTCAGGTACTACTGAAGCAGTTGGATTGAAGGTGTTACCAGAAATGTTGGTTACATTAAAAGTAAAATTTTCGGTACCTTCAAGCAGATTATCAATCGTAGTCTGTACATCAATAGATGTAGAATAACTACCTGCAGGAATTGTTAGAGTAGTACTGATAGGTGTAAAATCAGCATTAGATGCAGTTCCAGGCAATGTTGAAACTTGAACAGTGGTATCAGTTGAGTTAGGTTGGCTTAAAGAAATGCCAAAAGTAATGGTATCGCCTTCGTAAATTCCACTTCCTTGTGCAGGTTGAGCGTCACCACCTCCATAATAGAAAACTCTTAAATCGGGTAAACCATCATTATCTATAATTGTAATTTCAGAAGTTAGGTTTGTGTTAGTTGTATTTCCAGAAGTAACAGTAGCATGAACATAAAAAACTTCTTTAGGTTCATCAATGGTGTCTTCTGAGGTTGGTATTGATACACCTATGCCATAACTATTTGCAAAAATGGTCTGTGTAAGTGTTGTAGTTGTATAATCAATAGTGCTGGCAGTACCAGGTGATGTAGTTATAGTAACAACAATATCACTGTTATATGTTCTATCTAATTGTAAATAAGCAGTAGCGGTTTGACCTTCTCCAACACCATTTCCAGATAAAGTTACAGTTGGAATAATGTCGTTATCTATAATGGTTATGGTTGTTGAAACAGCAGTATTTGTTGTGTTTCCTGAAGTAACAGTACCATTAAATGTAAATGTTTCATCAGGTTCAACTAATGTATCATCTGTGATAATTACTGAAGTATTAACAAAACTTTGACCAGCTGGAATAATAACATTAGTATTTACGGCTGTAAAATCACTTGCGTTTGCTGTTCCTGGTGTGGTAGTACAATTTACAATTACATCACTATTGTAAATATTCGATAAGCTAAATGAAACATATGCATTATAACCACCTTCTCTAGAAGTTACTTGACTGGTAATAGATAGTGTTGGTACAGTATCATTATCTCGAATGGTAATGTATTTTTGACTATATACATTGGAAGTATTTGCTGAAACAGTTTGAGTGTTAACTCTAAAAGTTTCATTAGGTTCAACTGTGCTATCATTGGTTGTTGAAATTGTGAATAAAGGGCTTTGTGTTTGTCCTGCTGGGATAGTTACTGTTGTGTTGATTGAAGTAAAATCAGATGAACCAGCAGTTCCTGTTGAAGTGGTTACATTAACAATAACTGGTGTTGAAATAGCGCCAGAAAGTGTTAATCGAATGGATATGCTATTGCCTTCAACTACTGAAAATGAATTGTTAGTAGAATAAAATCCTAAATAAGGATTTTGAGCAGTAGTATCATTAGAAAATAAAATACTAATGATACAGAATAAGATACTCGTAATTATTTTTTTCATTTTTTATTTAAAGTTAGTTGATGGTTTTGTATTACAACGTTGTTATTTAGAATTTGATTAATATAATTTAGAATTTGATTAACATGATTTAGAATTAGAGACTAGTTTAATCAAATTTAGTGTTTTATTGCATTATGATGAAAAAAAACAACATTGGTTGCGTACTGACGCAATAGAATTAACTTTAGAAGAAACCTTTGGTGTGCATCCAGAGCTTTTTTTATTTAAAGTCCTCAAAAACACCCAAACCAAAAAGAGCAAAATCGTATTTAACAGGATCATTTGCGTCCAAAGTTCTTAATCTAAAATCCAATTCAGCTAGTGCTTTTGCATCGTTTTGTTTCCTATTGAGCAAGCCAAGTTTTCTTGCAACATTTCCCGAATGAACATCAAGCGGGCAAGACAATTTAGCAGGAGAAATAGATTTCCAGATACCAAAATCAACGCCATTTTTATCTTGCCTACAAAACCAACGTAACATCATATTAATTCGCTTGGCAGCCGAGTTATTCATTGGGTCTGAAATATGCTTTTCGGTTCTAGGCAAATGTTCCATTTCAAAGAAAATACTTTTGAATTTTGAAATGCTTTTTTGAACGGAGTTATCTTCTTGATTTACAGAAAATAAATACTCTAAACCTTTATGATTAGTATAAATATTTTTTAACGAAATAATAAAAGTTTTTAAATCTACATCATTAAATGTTCTGTGGACAAAATTGTTTAATTTTTTTAAATCGTCATTGCTATGATTCATCACAAAATCATAGGGAGAATTATCCAAAATTTCGACCAGTCTTTTTCCATTATTGATAATCATTTTTCTATTTCCCCACGCAATGGTTGCCACAAGAAACCCTGATATTTCTATATCTTCTTTTGTTGTAAAACTATGAGGAACTTGAATAGGATCGGTTTCAATAAACTTTGGATTATTATAAAGTTGTACTTTCTCGTCAAGAAATTCTTTTAGTTCAATGTCATTCATTTTTTATCAATCCATCAATCATTGTTAACTTTCTATCTGCCATGTTTGCCAATTCTTCGTTGTGGGTAACGATAACAAATGTTTGGTTGAATTCATCTCTTAATTTAAAAAAAAGTTGATGTAAGTTTTCCGCCGAATGTGTATCTAAATTTCCAGAAGGTTCATCGGCAAAAATGACTAAAGGCTTGTTTATCAAAGCTCTTGCAACAGCAACTCTTTGTTGTTCTCCACCAGAAAGTTGACTTGGTTTATGTTCCATTCGGTCTTTTAATCCAAGATATTCAAGTAATTTTTTAGCTTCAGCTTCAGCTTCGTTTTTCTCTTTACCATAAATAAATGCGGGAATACAAACATTTTCTAGAGCAGTAAATTCAGGTAATAACTGATGAAACTGAAATATAAAACCTAAGTGATGATTTCTGAATCGCGACATCTTTTTGTCGTTTAGGTTCAACAAATTTTCGCCATTTATTTCAAGAAGAGTATCACTATTTTTATCAGGAAAATCCAATGTTCCAAGGATTTGCAAAAGTGTTGTTTTTCCAGCTCCAGATGCTCCAACTATTGAAACAATTTCACCTTTTTTTATTTCAATATCAACTCCTTTTAAAACTTCAAGATTATCGTAATGCTTGTGAATATTTTTGGCTATAATCATCAGATGGTATTTTATACAAAGAAACAAAGTTAATTTATTGCAAGCAAAAATCTTGGCATCAGATTTGATTAATGCTGTCAATAAATTTTATTTAATGGAACTAGTTAAAAGCAAACAAGTTAAAACGGATTATCAAAAATTAGTCTTATGTATTTTTCTAGATTTGGTGGGATGTTTTTCTTACGCATTGCCTTTCATTGGAGAGTTTTTTGATGTAATTTGGGCACCAATTTCAGGTTTAATCATGATGTCTATTTTTAAAGGAAAATCAGGGAAAATTGCTAGTATTCTTGAATTTACTGAAGAGATAGTTCCTTTTACGGATTTCATTCCAACGTTTACTCTAACGTGGATTTATACCAATGTTAAATGGAAAAATAATGGTTTATAATTTTTCGAACCAATCAGCAATAAAACCAAGTTTTAAACTTCGCAACATTTTTTTTTCAAATGCCCAAAAGAACTTAAATTGTCCAAATATAAACCCGAAAAAGACTAAAAGAATTTGATAAACAGGAAAGATTAAGAGTATATAAAGCGGATAATATATCCAAAGAGATATGGTCTCTTTTGTTATATCTATCGCTGATAATATGGGTTTTGAAAGAAATGCAGAAGTGGAACCTGTAACAGCAAAAACAACAATAATGACAAAAACTTGCCAGTTTGAATTAATATTCCATCGTTCTTTAAAGCTTGACATTCCAGAGTTTTTGGCAAATATAGGGTAATTCTTTTCTTTACCCAAAACCGCTATAACCGTTGACGATTCCTTTCTTGGAAATAAATGAAATAATTGTATAGTAAATAATTTACTTCGTAACCGTAATGAATTTTTGGATCATAATCTATTCTCATTTCATATAGATTTGGATTGAATTGCATAGTTTGACCTACACGGCTATTCCAAGAAGTAACATAAAATTGATTTTTAATTTCTAGAAATGATTCAGAATAATATCCCCTTGGTCGAGCTCTACTAAGTAACCAACTATTGAAACCAGCATCAATGATAATTATTTCATATTCTAGCTCTTCATTAGCAATTTTTACAGTATCATTTTTAGATAAATTGTCATCAGTTTTGCCAAGATTTGTCTTTTGAGTTTGACAACTAATGATGCATGTTATAACAACCAGTATAGCAAGTAACTTTTTCATTATCAAAATTTTAATAAAGTTACAAAAATAGGAAGTTGTAATTAATTTTTTAACATAAAAAAAACCGCATGTAAATTGCGGTTTCATTATTATTTTCCAAATAGTTTTCCTAATAATCCTCCAAGACCTCCAGACTTGTTTGATACTGCAGCGACAGCATCATCAAACCCGACTTTCCCATCACCATTTTGATCAAGTCCAAAAGAACTTCCATATTTTGAAACGGCATCCATTAAACCTCCGCTAGCTTCGCTATTTCCTCCAGTCAATGAACCTATTACATCAGATACATTTATAGAGCTGTCGTTTGGGTCTTTTGCTTTTCCTATCAAAGAACCTAATACTTTTGGGATTAATCCACCAGCAACATTTGAAGAAACATCGCTACTTAGGCCAAATTTTTCACCTAAACTTCCAGATAACTTTTCGGTTAGCTGTTGAACAACTGGATTTGAACTGTCTGAAGCATTATCTCCATTGAATAATGAAGCTACATCAGAAATGTTTCCATTGGCTACCATTTCTTTTAAATTATTCACAATAGAACCGCTAGCTTCAGTGAGTACAGCTTCGTTGTGTTCATTTGGAACCGCAGGATTATTGACAACTGCATCATTCCCAAATTGTTTCATTAAATCGGATAATTGCTCAAACATAAGATTTTGTTTAAAATTGACTATCAAAGTTAGTAAAAAACATTGAGATAGTTTTATTAAGAATGACTAGTTTTTAATATACTTATGATTTGTTCTGCAAGTTCAGTTCCAATTCTGTCTTGTGCTTCGAGTGTTGCAGCACCTATATGAGGTGTAAGTGAAATTTTTGGATGCATCAAGATTTGAATTTCGGGAGTTGGTTCATTTTCAAAAACGTCTAATCCTGCAAAAAGTATTTTTCCGCTTTCCAATCCTTCAACCAATGCCACTTCATCAATCACACCACCACGAGCACAGTTTATTATTGCCACATCATTCTTCATGCTTTCTATTTCATTTTTGCTGATTACATAACCATCTTGCGAAGGAACATGCAATGTTATAAAATCGGCATGCTTAAACACATCATCAATTGGTTCTGTTTCGATTTCAACATTAATAAATTGACCATTATAAAAATCGACACGGACATCAGCTTTTCCTACGAATTTATCAGAAGCTATGACTTTCATTCCAAGTCCAAGAGCCATTTTTGCAACAGCTTGACCAATACGACCAAATCCTATAATACCAAGAGTTTTACCTCTTAGTTCTATTCCATTAGCATAAGCTTTTTTCAACCCTTCAAAATTACTATCACCTTCTAGAGGCATGTTTCTATTTGAATCGTGTAAAAATCTAACACCCGTAAATAGGTGAGCAAAAACCAATTCGGCAACACTTTCGCTTGAAGATGCTGGAGTATTTATAACATGAATTCCTTTGCTACGAGCATATTCTACATCAATATTATCCATTCCTACACCGCCACGACCAATTATTTTTAAGCCTGGACAAGCGTCGATGATGTCTTTTCTAACTTTTGTAGCACTTCTTACTAGGAGTACTGAGATATCATGAGTATTAATATAATTGGCTACTTGTTCTTGTGCAACTTTGGTTGTTAGAACTTCAAAACCACCTTTGTGAAGCGCATCGATACCGCTTTTTGAAATACCATCGTTTGCTAATACTTTCATTTTTGAGTTTATGAGTTTAAAAGTTTATGAGTTAAAACTCCTTTATATTTATATTCTGTTTTCTAAATTTTTCATCACATCTACTAAAACTTGTACACTTTCAATAGGCAATGCGTTGTACATTGATGCTCTGTATCCACCAACAGAACGATGACCGTTCAGTCCAGAAATACCTGCTTCTTTCCACAATAAATCAAATTGTTCTTTATGAGTTTCATCATTGAGCAGAAAAGTGGCATTCATTATGCTTCTATCTTCTTTTACTGCTGTTCCTTTGAACAAAGGATTTCTATCAATTTCTTCGTATAATAGATTTGCTTTAGCTTCATTTATTTTTTCAATTGCTGAAATTCCGCCAAGATTTTTTAACCATTTCAATGTTAGTAATGACGAATAGATTGCGAAAACAGCAGGTGTGTTATACATACTTTCTTTTGCAATATGTTGTTGATAATCTAGCATTGAAGGAATGTGTCTATTGGTTTTACCAAGAATTTCCTCTTTTACAACAACAAGAGTAGTTCCTGCTGGACCCATATTTTTTTGTGCACCAGCATAAATCAAATCAAATTTTGAAAAATCTAAAGTTCTAGAAAAAATATCCGAACTCATATCACACACCATCGGGACATTGGTTTCTGGAAATGATTTCATTTGTGTTCCAAAAATTGTGTTATTTGAAGTGCAATGAAAATAATCGGCATCAACAGGAATGGTATAATCTTTTGGAATAAATGAATAATTCTCAGATTTTGATGAAGCCACAACTATAGTTTCACCAAAAAACTTAGCTTCTTTGATAGCAGCGCTTGCCCATGTTCCTGTATCAAGATATGAAGCTTTTCCATTATTTTTCATCAAATTGTAGGGAACCATTAAAAACTCTAAACTTGCTCCGCCTTGAAGAAACAATGCTTGATAACCCTTTCCTTCCAATCCTAATAACTCAAGGACTAAAGCACGTGCTTCTTCCATGACAGCTACAAAATCCATGCTTCTGTGTGATATTTCTAGAATAGATAACCCAGAGTTATTAAAATCTAATATTGCTTGAGCTGATTTTTCAAAAACTTCTTGAGGAAGAATACATGGTCCTGCGCTATAATTATGTTTTTTCATTTTAAATGCTAAATTATTTCGAGGACAAATTTCGAAATTTGATAATTAAAATGATGGCTAAATTTTATGCAAACTTACTAATCTTATCAACGAAAACGATTTAGTTAATAAGAAAAAATCAAAGAATTAATTAAAAAGCTAAATAATTTTTAATGTCACTTGTATCTAAAATAATGGAAATTTTAGTAATCTTTTAATTAATTCATCAAGAATTTGAATTTGTTTTCAAAATATGAACCAATCAACGGTAAAGGTAGTCGAACACTATAATAGCTACTTATAATTCCTGCAATTGAAATGATGAGAAAAAGAAAATTATTTATTGCCAAAGGGATAAAAAAGAAGCTATCAATTGTATAAGCAAATCCAAGAATAATATTGAGAATTGAAACGGTAATTCCTAATCCTAGTGACTGCTCTAAATGGTATTTTTCCAAAGAATGTTTTTTTCCTTTGTTATAATTGAAATAGGCTATAAGCCAGCCGACTAAAGTTATATAGCTTATGATAGCTATTGTTCTTTTTTTCATTTATATTTTAGATTTAGGTAAAAAGGGCAAAATTTTCCCTAGTTAATCCTATTACAAAATGTTTTTGCAATAGGATTTTTCGGGAATGTCTCAAAATCCCCTTTGATTGAAAAACTACCGTTAGGTTTGCCGGCAAAACCATAACGATGGATGAACCAACCAAAAGTTAAGCAAATTTAAAGTGAAGAATAAGTATAAATTGTAGAATTGTAAAAATGAGGTTGTAGAATTGTTTCTACATTTAAAAAATTATTATCCATATAAGTTGAAAAACTCAATCAATTCGGCAATGTTGTTAATTTCAAGTTTTTCAAAAATTCGGTTTTTAAAAGTACTAACAGTTGATTTTTTTATATTTAATGTTTCAGCAATTTCCATGTTTCCATATCCTTTGATAAAAAGCCTTGCAACTTCAATTTCTCTGCTAGAAAGAGACTCTAGAGGATTTATTGGTTTTTTTGAAATGTAAGAGTCTAGAATTTTATCTTTAATGTTTTGGGTAATGTATTTACCGTAGAGAACCATGCTGTTTAATGCGTTTTTCATCTCGTCTTCGCTACAGCCTTTGTTTAAATAACCTGTTGCACCAGCATTGAGGTAACGAAGCGCATAAATATCCTCATCATAGGCTGTAAATATCATAATCTTCAATTCGGGTTGAATTTTCTTGATTTCTTCTAATATTTTCAAACTATTTCCATCAGGAAAATTAATATCTAGGACTAATAAATCAATACCGTTTTGATGAACAATATCCAGTGTTTCTTTGAATGTTCCAGCTAGAAAAATTTTTGGCTTAAAAAACAGTTCTTTTATAATCATCGCAACTCCTTGTCGAACGATGCTGTGGTCATCAGCAATAAGAAATGATAGTGGCTGTGTCGTTTTCATAGTTTGTTGTTTTGTTTGTTTGAAAAAATGATTAAGCCTTTGCCAGGTTTATAGTGAAAGTAATATTTGTTCCTTTTTTTGGACTACTTTCAATTGAGATTGAACCATCAAAAAGTTCAACAATGTCTTTACAAATGCTTAACCCAATTCCCATACTGAAAGGATGGTTTTCAGCTATAGTTCCAACTTGAAAATGTGGGTCAAATATTTTTTCGAGATTATTTTTTGATATCCCAATGCCATTATCAAAAACTGAAACAGTGAGTTGGGTTTCAAAATCGGATTTAGTTTCACTTGTAGCCGAAATTTTTATAAGCCCGTTTTGAGTAAATTTATTGGCATTGCCAACCAAATTATAAAATAGCTGATGAATTTTTGCAAGATCAGATGTGACAATAGTTTTTTCTTCTAAATTGTTTTCAAATGAAAATTTATTGCCACTGTTTTCAGTCAGTAATTGAACAACAGAAACTATATTTAGAATTTCTTGTTCAAGATTAAAGGTTTTATTTGCTAATTGTGTTTTTTGGCTGTTTGCTTTTGAATATTCGATAATTTGTCCTGAGAGCATCAATAAAGAATTAGTAGTAAACTCAACAGACTTCATCGTCTGTTTGATTTCTTGATCATCTATTTGGTTAGCTATATTTTTACTGTAGAGAGAAACCATGCTAAGAGGAGAACGAATTTCGTGACTGAGCATGCTGATAATTCGATTTTTAAAATTCAAATTTTGAGTAATTTTTTCATTAGCCTCTTGAAGTTGACTTTCATATTCAAATTCTTGCTTCGTTACTTTAAACAGAATGATTGAAATAAACATCATCAAAAGCGTAATTAAAAATATAGATAAGTTTCTAATTGTTCTTTGCCCAGTGATAGTTGAGTTCAAATCGTTGAAGTTTTTACTTTTCTGAGTATTCAATTTGCTGTTTATATTTGGAATAGTTTTATTGCTCAAGAGCAAAAGTTTATTGTTAAAAACAGCTAGTTGAGCATTTTTTCCACTCAAATTTTCAAAAGATTTTTTCAATCTTTCATACTCATTTTTATAATAATTCTTCGTTTCATCAATTATGTATTGAATTTGCTCTTCGATAGTGCCTTTGTTCAGCTTATTCATATATTTCAGAGTAACCACAACATCTTTGTGCTCTCTTTGAACATCCATTTTTCCGGTAATTGCTTGGCCCAATCTTGTTAGCAAGCCTTTTTTTGGAACACTGTCAATTTTTATATATGTATTGGTTTTAAAATCATCTAGGAACTTTTCTGAGTTTATGTTGTCATTAATTTTTTTTATCTCATCAATGTTTTTATTGTTTGCAAAATTATTCACTACAGAGTCTATAGAATTTTTAATGGACAAAATTTCAGTTTCTGTTTTATTTTTTTTGTCAAAAAGTTCTACAATTTCCTTTTCTGAAGCAGAAAATTTTTGAAAATTATCCAAATGATAGGATATTTTCTTCAACGATTCTAAATATTGATTGAGGTAAGTATTGTCTTTGGTATGAATATATTTATTGAAGTAATCTTGAGATTCAAGTATCAATTTATCAACCTGAAATGTACTTGATGAAGCTTTGTTTAACTTGTTAATAGTAAGCAGATTGTTTTCAATTTTATTGTTTTTGTATGTTTCGTTATACCATAGAATAACGATAAAAAACTGTAAAAGAAAAATGCTAATCAACAGAGAATAATGTATTTTTTTCCTGTTTTTAAAATCTGAAAATATTTTTTTTATGGCTTTCAAAATAAAGTAAAATGGTTGTTGTTTAAATTTACCAAAAGTATTTTAAACAATTGCAAGTATGTCAAAAAAAATTATGACAAAGAGCAATTAATGGAAGTGTGATAAAAATGGGGCTTTTACATAACAAAATTAAATCAGATTTTTCTAAGACGTGTAGTATTAATACAATATTATTGTAGAATAAATTCGACAACGATTTGATTTAATCCAAGCCTATTAAATACGTCAAAATAGTTTCCAGCTACTTCAATTATAACTTTTTGATAATCTATTGATTAGAGGTTTCTACCTGATGAATGTTTTTCCTTTTTTAATGTTTCAATACTTTTTTTAAAGAATTATTAACATTTAAAAGAAGACAATAATTGTAATTTTGAGAAACTAAAAAAAATCAATTATGAGAAAAATTATTTTTGTATTGGCTACACTAATTGCCAATTATGTTATTCATGCACAAGTAAAAACACCTCAACCTAGTCCAAAAGCTGATGTACACCAAGTTGTCGGCTTGACTGATGTTGAAATTGAATATTCACGTCCTAGTTCAAAAGGAAGAGTGGTCTTTGGTGATTTGGTACCTTTCGGAAAAATGTGGAGAACAGGAGCGAATCAAAACACAATGGTTTCTTTTAGTGAAGATGTTGTTATTAAAGGAGCAACATTGAAAAAAGGAAAATATGCTCTATTTACAATACCAAAAGCTGAAATGTGGGAAATTATTTTTTATTCAGATACCGATAATTGGGGTTTGCCAGAGAAATTTGACGAGAGTAAAGTTGCACTAAGAACCAATGCAGATGCAATAAGTTCTCCAATGAAAGTGGAAACTTTTACAATATCAATCAACAATTTGACTAACGACAGTGCTACTTTAGATTTCCAATGGGAAAAAACATATGTATCGCTCAAGTTTGAAGTGCCAACTCAAAAAACAGCAATGGCAAGCATAGATAAAACTTTAGCTGGACCATCTGCTAATGATTATTACTCATCAGCACAATATTTTTATCAGTCAAATGGTGATATGAATAAAGCTCTGGAATATATAAACAAAGCTGTAGGTTTGATAAAACCAGGAACTGATGTTCCATTTTGGTACTTGAGACAAAAATCACTAATTCAAGCTAAACTTGGTGACAAAAAAGGAGCTGTTGAAACAGCAAAATTATCTATGGAAAATGCTAAAAAAGCAGGTAATGATGATTACGTAAAAATGAATACTGACAGCATTAATGAATGGAGTAAAAAATAGAAATTATAACCATAAATTTTTAAAGTCCTGAAAATTATTTCAGGACTTTATTTTTTGTTTTTGATACAGCTTGAAAAATTATTGATAAAATTATAGTTAGCATTGCTCCAATGAAGTTTAACCATAGGTAACCTAATTTTTCTTCTCCCGAAGGATAAATATGTATGGTATAATAATAAATGATAAATATTGCTGATTGACTGATGATTGCACTCCAAAAGACTGAATTGGCTTTTACAAATTTTATATAAAACCCAACCAGAAATACACCCAAAACAGTTCCATAGAATATTGAACCTACAATATTGACTAATTGTATCAAATTCTCAAATAAGGTTCCAACACAAGCAAAAAGAATAGCAATAATTCCCCAGAGTAAAGTGAAATATTTTGTTGCATCTACAAAATGCTTATCAGATTTGGAGGTTTTTAAATTTCTTTTATAAATATCAATGGTTGTTGTTGATGCTAAAGCGGTTAATCCAGAAGCTGAAGAAGACATTGCCGCAGAAAAAATAACGGCCAATAATAAGCCAATTAGTCCAGTAGGTAAATAATGAAGTATGAAATAGATAAACACATAATCTTTGTCGTTTGTTTCAGATTTTGGGTCAACCTTGTGTACAATACTTTTTGCTTTATCTCGCAAATCCTTTTCTTTATTTGAAAGAGATGTTAGCTGCTTTCGGAGAATAGGATTGTCAAAATTTTGATTTAAGTGGTCTATATACAACAAGTTGAATTCCTTTTTTTCTTCGGAAACTAGTTTTAGTTCTTGTTCAATTTTGTGATATTCATTGGCATAAATAGATTTTTCTATTGCCGTTTTGTTTACAGGGTTGAAATGCAGCGGAACAGGATTGAATTGAAAAAAAACAAAAACCATAACTCCAGTTAAGAGTATGAAAAATTGCATTGGAACTTTCAAAAAACCATTCATGATTAATCCCATTTGGCTTTCTTTATCAGATTTTCCAGAAAGATATCTTCCAACTTGTGACTGATCTGTACCAAAATAGGAAAGCATAAGAAAAAATCCACCCGTTATTCCGCTCCAAAAAGTATATCTGTTTTCTGGGTCAAATGAGAAGTCTAAAATATTCATTTTATCATTTGCTCCAGCAATATTAAGAGCATTGCTAAAAGTCATGTCATTTGGTAGTAAATGTAATATCAAGAAAAAAGTAACAAACATTCCAGACATGATTACAAACATTTGTTGTTTTTGAGTAACATTGACTGCTTTTGTTCCTCCAGTAAAAGTGTAGATGATTACTAATATTCCGATGATGATGTTTAAGAGCGTTAAATTCCAGCCCAATATCGACGATAGAATAATTGCTGGTGCATATATTGTTAACCCAGTTCCTAATCCTCTTTGTACCAAAAAAAGAATAGCTGTAAATGAACGTGTTTTTAGGTCAAATCTTTTTTCAAGATATTCATAAGCGGTGTAAACTTTCAGTCTATGATATATTGGTATAAAAGTGTAGCAAATAACAACCATAGCAATAGGTAGTCCAAAATAGAATTGAACAAAACCCATTCCGTCGTGATAAGCTTGACCTGGAGTTGATAGAAAAGTGATAGCGCTTGCTTGTGTGGCCATTACAGACAAACCTACTGTCCACCAAGGAGTTTCTTTGTTGCCAAGAATGTATTCTTGAACATTGGCGCTACCTTTGGTTTTATAAACTCCATAGATAACAATGAAGAGTAGGGTAAATGATAATACTATCCAATCGAGTTGTTGCATACTAATAGAATAATTGCATTAATACAAAAAATATCACGATGTAGAGAGCATTAATTACTAATACCCAAGTATAACTGTTTTTCCAATGCGATTTTCTTCCCATAATTAGTTTTTAGCAGCTATTAAATTTGCAAAAAGTCTATATGCTCCAGAAACACCTTCTGGAAGTTCTCTAAAAAAGCTTAAACCAGTATAAATATAATTACCTTTCCCATATTTTGCTATCAGTAAAGCACCATCTTTTGGTTTTTCACCGCTATCATTTGAAGAAAGAATAGGAGTGAAGTGTTCATCCCATTCGTTAGGATAGTATAATCCTTGCTCTTGTTTCCATCCTTTAAAGTCTTCGGAAGTAATCTTGTTAGGATAATTTAATATAGAATGTTGAGGATTTAAAAATCTAACTTCTGCATCTTCTTCAGTAACTCTATCTCTGGAAATTTTTAGTTTATATGGCGAAAAGTTTGGAGTAACTACATCATCGGTTGTGTTGTACTGCACAATCATGTTTTTACCGTTTTTCACAAAATCCAGAAGTAAGAGTTGCTTTAAAGCCAAAGAATTCAAAATGTTATAAGCTCTTATTCCTGTTATTACTACATCTAGATTTTCAAGAATTTCTTGATTGATTTCTTCTGGTTTATACACAGTAACTTCATAACCCATTTGCTGCAAACAATTCGGAACTTCATCGCCAGCACCCATTATATAGCCGATTTTCTCATCTTTTGTTTTAATCTTTAATCGCAAACCTTTGGCAACAGCTGGTTTTAGAACCATTTGCTTGTATATGTGTGAATAATTTATATCTGTTTTTGATAAGTTATAGTTTTGATTATCTATTGTAACTATGCTTTTTATTTCAACTTCACTTATTTCTTTGGATGGTGTAACATTGAAAACAGCTAAAATTTCTTCACCTTTTTTATCCATTTTAAAAGAGATTTCTTCTGGCGAACATTTCCAATCGTCGGGTAAACTCAATTTTGCAATACCAGAAATGTTGTCTTTTCCAGCCGTTATTTTCACGGTAATCGTTTTACTTCTGTCATTATTGAAAATGTAAACTTTGTTGTTCAGCTCTGATGTTACCACAGGAACTATATCTACAGGTTGATAAATTTCACCTTTTGCATCATCGTTGAATTTGTAAACAATATTTCTTTCGAATGGAATAGTTAAACCGTTAATTTCTAGATTGAAAATTACATTTAGATTTCTTATAACATCAGGAATTCCAATAAGTTTTTGATTTTTTACTGTGTACATTCCTGTTGTTTCTTTTTCGTTTAACCAATATGGATTAGTATAATCATAGTCAAAAGGAATACTTGAAGTGATTGTTTTAGTAAAATATTTATTTGTTTGTAAATCAATGTTTTTTTCTAAAATATTTTTATCAAAATTCAAACTGATTTCACTAATCTTTACAGGGATAATACTTCTGTTAATGGCTTCAAACTTTATTTTGAAGTTTGAACCTGGAGTTAATTCTTGCGTATCTGAAACCGCTTCAAGATACAGACCTAAACAGCCAGTGATTATGTTTTTTAATTCTTCCGTTTTTATCTTTTTCCAATGTTCATCATTTATTTTTTGAATAAGCTGATATGCTTTTATTAACTCAGGAACGCTTGATGCTGGATTTTTGAAATCAAAGTTTTTTTCTATTTCGGAAATCAGTAAGCCAACAGCTGCACCATTTTCAACTCTATTCCAACTTAAATCAATTCCTTCAAAAATATTATTGATGTCTTTAGATTTTGTGCCTTTTAGAAACTCTAGGTATTCGATATCTTCACCTCTAGTTCCTGTAGAGCCAAATCCTTGCGATTGATGCTTGCTTCTACTAATTGCTGCAATCTCTTGATTTGATTTTCCAACAGATGAGTAATATGTTCCAATATCTAATTTGGAATAATTGCTCTTATCTGCTTTTTCAAATTTTTCTTGACTTCCAAAAAACCACCATGATGGATTGAAAAATACTTTTTTGGGTTGCCAAGTAGTGCAAAATTTCAATTGTTCTGGAGCAAATTCACTATTAGCAGCTTTTTCAAAAGCTTCCATGCTCAATAAAGCTGATGCTGTATGATGGCCATGAGTATTACCAGAAGTTCTATGATCAAAACGATTAATGATAATATCTGGTTGGAATTTTCGAATTGCCCAAACAACGTCTGCTAAAACTTCGTCTTTATTCCAAATTTTCAATGTCTCGTCAGGGTTTTTTGAAAAACCAAAATCATTAGCTCTAGTAAAAAATTGTTGTCCGCCATCTACTTTGCGAGCTTCAATAAGTTCTTGTGTTCTTATAACGCCAAGCAATTCGCGAAGTTCATGACCTATCAGATTTTGACCTCCATCACCACGAGTTAATGAAAGATAAGCGGTTTCAACTTTTTTATCATTGGCAAGCCAAGAAATCAAGCGAGTATTTTCATCATCTGGATGTGCCGCAATATATAGTACAGATCCAAGCGTATTAAGTTTTTGAATTTGTGAATAAAGCTCTACTGCTGATGGCTTTGCAGGTTTTTGAGCAAATAGAAATATTGGAAAAATAACTAAATAAAAATATTTTTTAATCACAGGCATGCTAATAGTAATTGCTTAGCCTCAAATATAGTTATTATCTATTTTTTGTTAATTGTTTTAACAAATTATTAATTGGAAGCAAATGTATAAGTAAATCTTCCGTTTGAGCAATACGGATATTCTTTCTTGTGAACTGCAATTTGACTTTCTGGATTGTCATCATCAAAATCTTTTATCAATACTCTAACATGTTTGTAAATAGAATATCCACCATAGAAATTTGGTAATTCTTCAGATTTTTTCCATTTCTTTTCATCTTGATATATAAAAACCTTGTTTTGGTTATCATAATATGCTTGTAAGTTTGGATAATAATAGTATCTAATAATGCAATTATTAGTTAAGTTCTTAGCCATCACACATTTACTGCTTTGCGCATTAATTGTATTCGAGAAAAACACAATTGATAATAACAATGCTATTCTAATATTTTTCATAACTATAATTTTAGAAATTAAACATTCCTTTTATTATGAAACAAAGTTAATTCGTTTTGAACTTTAAAAAAACGATAAAACACATATAAAATCGATAAA
>NZ_BMIM01000010.1:42470-112060 GCF_014642275.1 Flavobacterium lutivivi | reverse complement strand
TGCCTGAACCGTTCAATACTATCGTTTGGTTGCTTCCGCCATTGAGGTTGTACGTCACTGTAGCGTTTGGTGTGCCTGTAAAGGTTATTGTCGCACTTTCATTCGAACATATTGTCGTTGGTAAAACACTGACACTTGCCGTTGGTAATGGTAATACGGTTAAGGTAACACTACTCGGTGCGCTATTGGTACAACTCGGTGTGCCTGAACTTGTAACGCTTACTATATTGATTACGGTATTAGCTGTAAAAGTGTTGCTCAATGTTGCTGTGCCTGAACCGTTCAATACTATCGTTTGGTTGCTTCCGCCATTAAGGTTGTACGTCACTGTAGCGTTTGGTGTGCCTGTAAAGGTTATTGTCGCGCTTTCATTCGAACATATTGTCGTTGGTAAAACACTTACACTTGCCGTTGGTAGTGGTACTATATTTACTGTTACACTAGAAGTTGCATCAGGACATGGTGGTGAACTGACTGTATATGTAAAAACGTAAGGAGAACTAACTGAATTAAAACTTGAAACATCTAAAGTCCCTAAATGACCATTTGTAGTTGCTGTTGGACCAGACCAAACCCCATTAGTTTGCGGACTTCCAGACAATAAATCAAAAAGATTAATAGCTGGTTGAGATGAAATCGTGCTTTCACAAAAACCAATAGCACCATTATTTCCTGCATTATTAGGCTGGTTTATAGTGACTGTAACTTGAAGTCTAGATGTACTTGGGCAAGGAAAAACAAAGGACTCGGCAAAATAAACCTGCCCATTCACCAATGGTGTTGATGGATCTAGTGGAAAACCAGAGCTTTGAGAAGAATACCACGAAACGTTTGTTCCATTTGCAGATAAATTTGCTACTGTTGGTGAATTTGAAGAACAAAAAAATTGATTTTCATCACCGGTTGGAGGAGGAACAATCAAAACCTGAACAATGATTGGAGTTCTTGTAGTTTCACATCCATTTATGGGACTCGTTTGACTTGCATAATAAGTTCCATTAACAACTGTATCTGTAGCATTTAATGCTGTTCCGCCTGTTGGCGTATTATACCATTTAATATTAACCCCAATCACAAATGCATTTAAATCGGAAACAACTGATGTTCTGCAAAGAGTTGTTGCTCCAAGCAAAGCAAATGGTCTTGAAACAATAGAAACAACCACACTTTGTCTACTACCACAAGTACCTGTATTATCATCTGCGAAATAATCCTCACCAGAAATCAAAGATGTTGAAGGAGACAAAGGAGTTGTTGATGTAGCAGTATCATACCAACGAATTCCGCCTCCATTATCTGTTGCTGCTAAGCTAGCAATTGTTGGCGATTGGGAATCACAAAAAGTTTGAGTTGAATTTGTAACCGTAGGACATTGAGCCGAAACAGCACTAACAAAAACAACAAAAAACAATGCTGCTAACTTCGATGAAATAATAAGATTTTTGACCTGAGTAATTATCCTCATAAAGTTGATTTTATTTGCGATTAAATACTTCGGTTTACAGCTAAATTACCTCCAAACAAAAATTGTCTTAGATGCAATAAACCCAAGTAAAAAAATCTTCAACTATATTACGGATAAAAAGAAAAGTAAAATTTGAGTTATTAAAATGTTATAAACAAATTAATCAACATTATTAACATTTAAAGGAGTGTCTAAATCAAAATCAACAAACTAAAAATCAATATTTTAAAAAAAAATAATAATACATTTAAACATATCAACAATCCAATCTAATAAAAAAAATGTTGATAAAATATAGAGCAATTAATAGTCATTTACTTAAATAAATCTATCAAAATGAAAAAGATGAAATTTTGTTTTTAGTTTCCTCAAATTCCTTTAAAACTATCTCAAAAATCTCATCCACAGGTTTAATTTCATGTATCAAACCAGCTATTTGACCAATTTCTAATTCACCTTCTATCAAATCTCCTTCAAACATTCCCTTCTTTGCTCTTGCTCTTCCTAAAAGTTCTTTCAGCGCTTCGGTTGAAGGACATTTAGCATACAACTCTTGAAGATCATTAAAAAATTTATTCTTTATAAGTCTCACTGGTGCAAGTTCTTTCAACGTTACTAACGTATCACCTTCTCTAGTTTCTATGATTGTTTTTTTGAAATTTTCGTGTGCCGAACTCTCAACTGAAGCTGCAAATCTTGATCCCATCTGCACACCATCAGCTCCTAAAATCATTGCTGCCAACATTCCTTTTCCTGTTGCAATGCCTCCAGCTGCAATCAAAGGGATTGAAATTTGTTCTTTTACCATCGGGATAAGTGTAAAAGTTGTCGTTTCTTCTCTTCCATTATGACCTCCAGCTTCAAAACCTTCGGCTACAACCGCATCAACTCCTGCTTCTTGAGCTTTCAATGCAAATTTTGAACTACTAACTACATGTACAACTGTTATTCCGTGTGATTTTAAATGTGATGTCCAAGTTTTTGGATTACCTGCAGAGGTAAAAACAATCTTTACTCCTTCATCAATGATAATTTGAATAATCTCTTCAATATTTGGATAAAGCATCGGAACATTAACACCAAATGGCTTATTGGTAGCTTTTTTACATTTTTGAATATGCTCACGCAAAACATCGGGATACATGGAACCAGCACCTATCAATCCTAAACCTCCTGCATTACTAACAGCACTCGCCAATTTATAGCCACTATTCCAAATCATTCCTCCTTGAATTATTGGATATTTTATACCAAAAAGTTGTGTGATTTTATTCATTACAATTTTTATTTCTTAATAAGTTTCCCTATATGGCTTATACCATTTCCTTCAATTTTGTAAAAATAACATCCTCTTTCTAAATCATTTGCATTAATAACATTTACGCTTTTAGAAAGAGTATAATTTCTAACCAATTGCCCTAAAGCATTGAAAATAGAAAAGTTTATTTCCTCAAGATTATTTGAATTTATGACATTCAAATTTTCACTGAATGGATTTGGATAAACAAAACAATACTGCTTTTGATTATCGGGTAATGATAGCAAAGCATTCTGTAGAGCCAAATTGAAATCTGGAATTCCATAACCGTAAAACTCATCTGGATTAGAAAATCTGTCAGCAGATTGCTTAACAAAATCTACTACTTGCTGGTTTGTTAACTGTGGAACTGATTGCCAAAAACTAGCAACCATTCCAGCCATAATTGGCCCAGCGAAAGATGTACCGTTAGCAGTAGTAATTACACCTGTAGTTGAGGAAACTGTTGCATTTTGGCCTTTGGCCATTACATCTGGTTTAATTCTATTGTCAAATGTTGGTCCTACTGAACTAAATGAAGCATAAGTCTCATCGCCTTTTACAGCTCCAACTGCTAAATTATGATTTGCTTCAGCAGGCACAGCAACATAGGGATTTGAACTTCCTCCAGAATTTCCCGCACTTGTAACACATATCATTCCTTTGCTAAATGCCATATCTGCTCCACGCGACATGAAAGCTGTTGTCCCATTCAAGTCCTCATAGGTATAACTATAATTTGGATTGTCATATTCAAAATAACCCAAAGATGTATTGATAACATCAACGCCCAAACTGTCTGCAACCTCAGCAGCTTCAACCCAGTTACTCTCTTCTACTGGATTTTCTGAATTTGTATCTTCTGTTATAAACAAATAATACTGTGCATCTGGTGCTGTTCCTACTAATTGATTATCAACATAACCAGCCATAGTAGAAAGCACCAATGTTCCATGAGAATTTCGGGTATAGAAATCTTCATTTCTATCTACAAAGTTATAACCTCCTAAAATCTGATTGTTATCTCTAATTCTTTGAAATGGAGAAATCACATTAACTTGAGGAAAACCTGCATCCATTACTGCTATGATTTTTCCAGAACCTGTATATCCTTGCTGATGCAATAAGTTTCCATTAAGCATTTGAATTTGATTGGCCGAAGTTCCATAATTAAAATCAACCTGAACATCCATTTGCTTATTTACAGGTTTGAATTTCTTTTTTGAAAACGATAATCTGCTGGATGAATTCAAACTTTTATCTGCAAAAAACACACTTTGCACAAATGAAAGCGTTAGCAATGAATTTATCGATTCAACAGAACCGCGAACATGAACACAATTAAACCATTTAGATTTTGCTTTTATTTCTATTCCACTTTGATTGGCAATTTCATCTAAATAAGGTTGATAAATTGGCACATCGGTAATATCCATAGAAATATTTTGAGCAACTCGCCTATCAATAGCTCGCTGCGAAAGCATTTCGAGTGGGTTATCCAGATAAAACTGTGCATTGGGTTTGTCTGTAAAATACACCCAAGCATCTTCCTGAGAAAAGATATTTTGCGATAAAAAAATTATAAAAAGTAAAAAGATTTTTTTCATAGCTTTCTTTTTGAAAGCACTAAATTACGAAATACATTCAATGATAAAAAGTAAACTCAAAAAGAAAAGTCGTTTAATCACTTTCTAATAAAACAGAATTCAATTTAGCAACAACAGATTTATCAATATGTTTTACTTTTCGATTAACTTTAAAAACAGTACTATATATTAATTTATCATCACTTCCACCAAAACTTTCATACTCTTCTATTCTACTAATTATTCCTTTTTTATCATAAAAATAAAAGAGCTTTGTTTTAGATTTTTCTCTTATTCTTTCTTTGGAAACAATTTCTCTGTCGGAATTATAAGAGATGATTTCAATTTCAGAATAGTCTTTTCCATCATTATAATAGGTTTGAAATTTATCAACTCTGTAAGTTTCTGAATATGAAAATTCGCGTTTCCATCGTATTTTATTTTCGTAAACCTGATTTTGTTCAATAATCCTATTTTCATCGTCATACTTATTCAGATAACATACCGAAGAATTAAAATGTATTTCTTTTACATTTGGCTTATAAACATATTTAGTTGATGTAAAAAGCGAATCATTTTGTCCATAAAACACATTTTCGCTAATTAGTTTTCCTCCATCATATTCATATTTAGAATAGTATAGATAGAACTTACAACTTTTACAACCGGAAATATATTTCTTAGACAACTGCAATTCATCATCCTTATAAAAAAACTGCTCTATTTGACCAATAACATTGAGTTTATTATAATGATGTCTTCCAAATTTTATTTTCTCAAGGACTTTTCCCGACTCATTAAAATAAAAAACTTGCTTTGCTATTTTTTTACGATTCTCAACTCGAAAACTTTCTTTCGTAATCTGATATGCACCAACTTTTTTCTCAATTTTTTGAGAATGACCTTGAAGAAAGAAAATCAAAAATAATATGAAAGTTTTTTGAAACATAAATCAGTCCTAATTTCGACTAAATTACGAAATTACTCCTGAACCAACTAATTCGTCATCAATATTCCATGCTACAAATTGTCCTTCGGTGATAGCCGATTGTGGTTGCTCAAAATCGACATATAATCCGCTTTCGAATTGATATAAGGTTGCTTTTTGTAGTTCTTGTCTATATCTAATTCTGGCTTTTACTTCTAAGGTTTCTCCATTTTTCAAAGCCAAATCTTCTCTTATCCAATGAACCTCATCGTTGTTTACTTTCAAAACATTTCTGAATAATCCTGGATGATTATGACCTTGACCTGTATAAATAGCATTGGTTTCAATATCGGTAGCAATGATAAAAAGTGCTTCTTTTGTTCCGCCAACATTCAATCCTTTTCGTTGACCAATGGTAAAATAATGCGCTCCTTGATGTTTTCCAACTACTTTTCCATTTTCAGGAGAATAGGAAATTGGTTTTGCTTCAAATTGTAATTTTTGTTCCAAAGAATTAAACGTTGGTTTCGGCTGATTGTAGATTTCGCTTTCAGCATTTATTTCATAAATCAATCCTTCTTTTGGCTGAAGTTTTTGTTGCAAAAATTCAGGTAATCGCACTTTTCCGATGAAACAAAGCCCTTGCGAATCTCTTTTTTCAGCTGTAACCAAATCGAGTTTGGTTGCAATTTCACGAACTTGAGGTTTAGTTAATTCGCCAATAGGAAACAATGCTTTGGAGAGTTGTTCTTGAGATAATTGACAAAGAAAATAAGATTGGTCTTTGTTTCCATCGATACCTGCAAGTAATTGATAGATCTCTTTTCCGTCTTTTTCAATTGTTCCTTTTCTACAATAATGACCCGTTGCCACAAAATCGGCTCCTAGCGAAAGAGCAATTTTCATAAAAACATCAAACTTAATTTCGCGGTTGCACAACACATCAGGATTTGGTGTTCTTCCTTTTTCGTATTCGCTGAACATGTAGTCCACGATTTTTTCTTTGTATTGTTCGCTCAAATCAACCGTTTGAAAAGGAATGCCTAATTTTTCAGCAACCAATAAAGCATCATTACTGTCTTCGAGCCAAGGGCATTCATTGGAAATGGTAACAGAATCATCGTGCCAATTTTTCATAAAAAGACCAATGACTTCATAGCCTTGTTCTTTTAACAAATAAGCAGCAACACTAGAGTCTACACCTCCAGAAAGTCCTACAACAACTCTTTTCATACTATTTTTTTGCAAAGGTATTATTAAAAATAAAAAAAGTATAGTTTCATCATCGATAAAACATATACTTTATATCATTAAACTTTATAAAAGTTATCTATTACTCCGAGAGAGGTTTTACTCTTTTTTTGAATTTTTTACCTTGTTTATCCATATTTTGAGTTAGAACTTTTTCGCCTTTCCAAAACTTCCAAATCCCTGATTTTTTTCCGTTTTTATACATTCCTTGAGATTCAATCTTTCCGCTCGGATCTCTATATGTCGCTATTCCATCATATACATCATTTTTGTAAATAGATTCTTCCAGCACAATTCCTTCTTCGGTATATTTTTTATATAGTCCTTCTTTAATTCCGTTTTTATAAGTTGTCTCTTCGGCAATCTTTCCACTTTTGTAGAATACTTTTCTAATTCCGTTTAGCTTTCCATTTATATAAAATTCTATGGTCATTATCTGCGGAGAGTCTTCATGATAGTATTTCCATTCTCCTTCAAAAAGCTTATTGACAACATTTCCTTCACTCACTTTATTTCCTTTCTGATTATAGAAAATAGTGTAACAAGAATTGTCCTTTTCGTTGAATTGACGTGTTGCGATAACAGTTCCTGCTTTTGTATCATCAAAATATTTAAACAAGCCTATTTCTTTACCGTGTTCAAAAGTTCCTTCATATCGAGGTCTTTTTGATTCTTCAAAATATCCTTTCCACAAACCATGTCTTTTTCCTTGCTCATCAAATTTATTGTATTCTTGAGAGAACAAAATAGATGTAAATGCTAAAAAAATAAGTGTGTATCGCATAAATATTCTTTTTTATTAAAACGTTAAAACAATCGTTTTAGTATATCAAATTCAATTCCAAAAATAAAATGCTCCTATAAAGAGCATTTTAAATTTTTATTTTTTCTTATTCTGTAATTGTTTTTGGTTTTCGGCTTGCTCCATCATTTCTCTCATCTTTTTTTGGAACTTGCTTTCAGTTTTTGGCTTAGACTTGTTTTCTTGAATTTGAGCATGAATTTTATCGCTGTCGATGAAGTATTTTTTTATGACAAGCATAATTCCAATTGTAATTAAGTTTGAAATAAAGTTATACAAACTCAACCCAGAACCATAATTATTGAAGAACAATAGCATCATTACTGGCGATATATAAATCATCATTTTCATTATTTTGGTCATATCTGGCATTCCTTCTTGTGGTGGTTGAGACATTGCTGCCTGATCGCCAGAAGTCATTTTCATGTAGAAGAAAATAGCAATGGCTGCCAAAATTGGAAACAAACTAACGTGATCGCCATATACAGGGATACTGAAAGGCAGTTTTATTATTTCATCAAATGAAGACAAATCATCTGCCCAAAGAAATCCTTTTTGTCTTAGTTCAATTGCTGATGGGAAAAACTGAAACGATGCGTACATAAATGGAATTTGTATTAAAGCAGGAATACAACCCGCCATTGGGTTTACACCAGCTTTACTATACAGTCCCATTGTTTCTTGTTGACGTTTCATTGGGTCTTTTACTCTTTCATTAATCTCGTTTATTTCTGGACGCAAAACTTTCATTTTTGCTTGCGACAAAAACGATTTAAAAGTAATAGGCGACATCGCAATTTTTATAAGAATTGTAAATAAAATAATTGCAATTCCAAGTGGCATAAATGAACTTAGTAAACCAAATAGAGGTACAAAAATAAATTTATTAATCCATCCAAAAATTCCCCAACCAAGTGGAACAATTTCGTCAAGATTTCTGTCATATTTGTCTAGTAGTCTATAATCTGTTGGCCCATAAAACCAATTCATTTTATAATCTAGTTCTCCATTTTGAAAAGCTAAAGTTGAAGTTGTTTTAAAGTCTTTTGTGAAAATAGTATCTTTCTTTTCATCATCTACTAAATTATGTGAGTGAAAAGTTGCTTTTTCAAAAGGTGTTTTGGTTAAAAGTATAGAGCTAAAAAAGTGTTGTTTGTAGGCAACATAAGTTACTTTTTCCGCAGTTTCTTCTTTGTCTTTTCCTTGACCTACATAGTCGTCTTTGCCGTCTTCATATTCAAAAATAATTTCGGCATAACGGTTTTCATATGAAATACTTTTTTCGTTTCGATATGTTTTTAAATCCCACTGAAAATCAACAGGTTTAGATGTATTCAAAACATTTTTTAATCCTTGAGATTTAATATCAAAATCGAGCATGTAATCATTTGGTTTAATTACATATTGATATTCTAAGTATGAATTTGCATCAGCTTTCAACTTCATTGACAAAACTTGGTCGTTACCATTCTTTGTCAATACAGGCTCAAAAAATAAATCTTTTGTGTTTAATGTTCTGTTGTCTTTTGTTAGAAGTTCAAGATTAAATTGTGCGTTATTATTCTTGATTAAATCAACTAATTGCTTTGAATTCTTATCAAACTTCTTGTAATTTTTCAAAGTAGCTTCGGCAATATATCCACCTTTGTTTGCAATTTTAAGTTTTATCACTTCATTTTCAAGGACAGTGTAACTCTCCTTTGCAGATGGCAACGTTGCAGAATACGCAAAACTACCAAGTGTTGATTGAAGCTTTTGAAGTTTTAAAGTATCGCTTACTGTAGAATCAACAGCTATGGTATTAGCTAGTTTTGTTTCTTTTTGCTTGCTTTTTTGTTGTTTTTCGAGCTGTTCTTTCTTAGCTTTTTCCTTTTGTTCTTTTGCGTTATTTTCTTGACTATTCATCATCATCCAAAAGATGATACCAAATATCAATGCAAAACCTATGAACGAATTTAAATCAAACTTTTTTTGTTCCATTATTAAAAATTTAAGCCATCAGCATCAAACATGCTTCAAGCAGTAATCATATTATTTTTGTGTTTTTTTATTGCTGCCACAAAGCTAACAAAAATTGGATGTGGATTTGCAACAGTACTTTTATATTCTGGATGGTATTGAACTCCTATAAAAAAAGGATGGTTTTCTAATTCGATTATTTCTACCAAACCTGTATCTGGATTTATTCCCGAACATTTCAATCCAGCATTTTCTAGTAATTCTCTATACTCGTTATTGAATTCGTAACGATGTCTATGTCTTTCAGAAATAACATTTTTGTTATAAATTTTATAAGCTAAACTGTTTTCTTCAATAGCACATTTCCACGCACCAAGACGCATTGTTCCTCCTTTATCGACAATATTTTTTTGTTCTTCCATTAATGAAATGACAGGATATGAAGTTTGTAAATTCATTTCGGTTGAATTGGCATCAGTGTAACCAAGAATATTTCGAGCATATTCTATAACTGCCATTTGCATTCCTAAACAAATCCCGAAAAATGGAATACCTTTTTCACGAGCATAACGAACTGTCTCGATTTTTCCTTCAATTCCTCTTTCTCCAAAACCTGGTGCCACTAATATTCCATCGATACCTTTCAATTTCTCCGAAATATTTTCTGCATTAGTAAATTCTGAATGGATACTAATTACGTTTACTTTAACTTCATTAGCAGCACCTGCATGAATAAATGCTTCTAGAATGGATTTATAAGAATCTTGAAGTTCTACATACTTACCTACCAATCCAACATTTATGGTCTGTTTTGGGTTTTTTAATCGATGCAAAAATTCATTCCATTGAGTTAAATCAGGAGAAGATTTTTCGGGAAGTGCAAGTTTTTTTAATGCCACAACGTCCAATCCTTCTTTTAGCATCAAACTTGGTACTTCATATATTGTTGATGCATCTATAGACTGAATTACTGCTTCGCGCTTCACATTGCAGAACAAAGCTAATTTTTGACGTAAATCATCTGACAATTCATGTTCTGTTCTACAAACTAATATATCTGCTTTTATTCCGCTTTCCATTAGTGTTTTGACAGAATGCTGTGTTGGTTTGGTTTTCAATTCGCCTGCTGCTGCCAAATAGGGAACTAATGTAAGATGTATTACTATGCTATTGTTTTCACCTAATTCCCAAACTAGCTGACGAACAGATTCTATGTAGGGCAAAGACTCTATATCACCAACTGTTCCACCAATTTCGGTAATAATGATATCATATTCACCTGTTTTGCCAAGCAATTGCATTCTTTCTTTGATTTCGTTGGTAATATGAGGAACAACTTGAACCGTTTTACCAAGAAATTCACCTCTACGCTCTTTTTCTATTACCGAAAGGTAAACTCTTCCAGTCGTTACATTATTTGCTTGTGAAGTTGGTACATTTAGAAATCTTTCATAGTGACCTAAATCTAAGTCGGTTTCTGCGCCATCATCAGTCACGAAACATTCACCATGTTCATATGGATTTAATGTTCCTGGATCAACATTGATGTATGGATCAAATTTTTGAATAGTAGTTCTGTAACCTCTGGCTTGAAGTAATTTTGCTAATGATGCTGCGATAATTCCTTTCCCGAGAGAAGAAGTCACACCACCAGTAACAAAAATGTATTTCGTTTGATTCATTTTAAAAGATTTTGTTGTGTTGTTGTTGTTTTAAAAACGGGGCAAAAATACGATTATTAATTGAAATAGTATATTCGATTTTTATTATAATATCAAATAATCTAACTCGGTTTTGGGAAGTTTTTCTTGATGTTTCTAATCAAGTCTTCTAATCCATTTAGCTTTAATTCGTAAACAAGTTGTAATTGTTCTCCTAACTTTCCTTTAGGAAATCCTTTTGTTTTATACCAAACGATATAATACTCGGGCAGATCAATAAGAAAATACCCTTCGTATTTTCCGAAGGGCATTTTGGTATGGGCTAGTTTTATTAATTCTTCTTGAGGTGTTGACAAGCTATTTCCAATTAAAAATAATTTCTCTTTTAATATCTGGATGCAAACTATAATGAACTGGGCAAGTCATTGCTGTTCGTTCTAGTATGGCTTTTGTCTTATCATTTGGAGACAAATTCATTTGAAAAACCACATGTATTTCTGAAATTCTTCTTGGCTCAGCTGCCATTACTTTCGTAACCTGAGCTGTAGAACCAGAAAAATCTACTCCTAAATCTCTTGCTTTTATTCCCATAACGGTAAACATGCAACTTGCCAACGAATTGGCTACAGTATCTGTCGGCGAAAAAGCTTCTCCTTTACCATTATTGTCCAATGGAGCATCGGTAATGATTGTATTTCCTGATTGTAAATGAACCGATGATGTTCTTAAATCTCCTAAATAGGTTACTTCTGAAGTTGGCATTGTTATATTGCTTCTTTTATATTCAAATCGTCATCATAGTAAAGTATATAAACTCCTTTGTTTACATAACCTTGTGATGCTTGCTCGTAGTCAAATTTGTTTTCGATAAACTCTGTGCTTGTTGTTTGTACTGATTCTTCAAACGGAACATCTTGTGACAAGCGAAGCAAAGTATCCATTGTCACATCAAAACCTCTTACAGCAAATTGGTTTGGCAAAACCTTGTTAAGTTTTTTATATTTTTCATCAAAAATATTAGCCTCGTCAGTTTCGTTAGGCTTTGTCAACGATGGGTAAAGCAGTTTCAATTTTGTTAATCTATTCAGGGAAATCTCCTCAAAATCCAATGTTTCATTTTGTTCCATAATAACCAATTGAACTTGATATTCCTTTTGCAAATTAATCATGGCATTTGTTGTTGCTAATATCATTCCTGTGCTTTCTGAAGCCAATACTACAAAGTTCAGCCTGTCTTTTTGAAACAACACTTTAAGGCTATCAGCAACAACCGAATTTCTAGCATTCAACCCAACTAGCCGACAGTTTTTTTGATTTTGCGTCAAATATTCTTTAATGCTTCCTTTTTTTGGATCTACAACAGCAACAATATTTCCTTGCTTTTTATTCATATAATCAAAAACCGATTGCTTCAGCACATCAGCTGCTGGCATGGATTGATATAGATTAGCAAATTCTTTCCCCATTTCTTTTGATAGTGGTGAAATAATAGGAACATTATTGGTTGTAAATTCAGCTAATTTTTCAACATTGGTTTGATAAAATGGGCCAATAAATGCATCAGCTTTGTCAATATTATTTTCTTGAACGATACTTGCTACTCCTGATGAGTTTTTGGTTTCTTGAGAATCAAATATTTTAACATCAATATTGAGCCCAAGAACTTTTGCGGAGTCGATGGCCATCATTGCACCTGAATAAAAATCCAAAGTCATGTTTAGAAACTTATCTTTTTTCAAACGCGATTGAATGGAATTTACAGTATCACTTTCAATTTTTGAGATATTAAAAGGCATCAACAAAACCAATTCTTTTTTTTGGCTTGTGTTCAATGACTTTATCAAATTAGATTGTTCCTTTTTTATGGTGTTTTTCTTTTCGCCTTGAGGAACTCTTATAATCATTCCTTGCTTTACTCCTTTTTTTAATTCTGGGTTAAGTATTAACAACTCTTGTTCTGTTAAGCCAAAATCATTTGCCAATGATTGAACAGTTTCTTTTGGTCTAACAACATATTCCTGCAAATATTTTTTTGTAGAAACCGCTGGAGTACTATTATTTTCTGACTTTACAGGTTTTGGCGCTTCAGAAACACCTGCGCTTGAGTTTCCAGAAATCAATAGCTTCATCCCTATCTGTAAACCAGGAACAATTTGAGGGTTCAAACGTTCTAATTCCTCAACGGTCATTCCATATTTTTTAGAAATTCCATATTTGGTTTCCTTTGGTTCAACCAAATGAAAAGCAGTAGCCGAAGGTTTTTTAGTTTCAATAATGATTTGTTTAGGTTCATCTTCTTTTACAGAAGTTGCCTTTATTATACGTACTGGCTGTTCCTCTTTTATGATTGTTCCGTCAGATGAAGGAATAGTAATAGTTTGTCCTATTTTTAAACCATCTTTCAACAACTCGCTATTTTGAGCTTTTAGCGCATCTACAGTTACTCCATATTGTCTAGAAATACTATAAAGCGTTTCTTTTGGTTGGACCAAATGTTTTTTTGAAGGTTGATGCTCACTTGGTTTCTTTTCCACAACAGATGAACTAGAAATTACTGTTGATGGAATCAGTAAAACCTTATCTTGCTGAATACCGTTTTGCGAATCTGGATTGAGTTTATAAATATCAAAAGGAGTTACCTTGTATTTTTGAGCAATTGAATTGATGGTTTCTCCTTTTGATACTGTATGCTTGATGAATTTATCTTGTTTAGCAAAAAGTGAAAATGTAAAACAAAAAACTAGAAGTAAAGTATATTCTATCCTGTTTTTCATGCGCTGTTATTTTTGAAATATGGTATAAAGTTAAAGAATTATTTTTTAATACAATCATCAAAAAAATTGCCAAACTTTATAATTCTCAAAATAATTGAATAAAAAATGTTGCTTTTTTGTCTTACTCAGTTGTTATTCCCACTCAATTGTTGCTGGTGGTTTTGAGCTAATATCATACACTACTCTGTTGACACCTTTTACTTTATTAATAATTTCATTAGAAATTTTCATTAAAAAGTCATAAGGTAAATGTACCCAATCTGCTGTCATTCCATCGGTAGATTCTACTGCACGAAGTGCAACAACTTTCTCATAAGTTCGCTCATCACCCATTACACCAACACTATTTACTGGAAGCAAAATAGCACCAGCTTGCCACACTTTGTCATACAAACCATGTTCTTTTAATCCATTTATAAAAACAGCGTCAACTTCTTGCAAAATTTGAACTTTTTCTTGAGTAATGGCTCCAAGAATTCTAATAGATAATCCTGGACCAGGAAACGGATGACGACCTAAAAGCTCATCATCTATACCTAATGTTCTTCCTACTCTGCGAACTTCATCTTTAAAAAGCATTCGCAAAGGTTCCACAATTTGAAGTTTCATATAATCGGGCAAACCGCCAACATTGTGATGTGATTTTATGGTAGCGCTTGGTCCTTTTACCGAAACCGATTCGATAACATCAGGATAAATAGTTCCTTGTGCCAACCATTTTACATCCTCAATTTTATGTGCTTCGTCGTCAAAAACTTCAATAAAAACTCTACCAATAGTTTTTCTTTTCTTTTCTGGATCTTCAATTCCATCTAGAGCAGAAAGAAATCTATCTGAAGCGTCAACACCTTTTACATTCAATCCCATGTCTTTGTATTGATGCAAAACGTTTTCAAACTCGTTTTTGCGAAGCAAACCATTATTTACAAAAATGCAATAGAGGTTTTTGCCAATTGCTTTATTCAACAAAACAGCAGCTACAGTTGAATCTACTCCGCCAGAAAGTCCAAGAACAACTTTATCATCTTTCACTTTTTCTCTTAGCTCGCTAATGCAATCTTCTACGAAAGCATTGGGAGTAAACGATTGTTCTACTTTAGCAATTTTTACCAAAAAGTTTTCTAAAATTTGTTTGCCATCTGTTGAATGATAAACTTCTGGATGAAACTGAATAGCATAGGTGGTTTCGCCTTCTATTCTGTAGGCAGCATTTTCTACATCTTTTGTGCTAGCAAGTTTTACTCCATTTGATGGAAGTTTTTTGATTGTATCACTATGACTCATCCAAACTTGGCTATGCAAAGCGACTTCATCAAAAAAGATTTCGTCGTCTTTGATATAAGTAAGATTTGCTCTTCCATATTCTCTAATGTTACTAGGAGCAACTTCACCGCCATTGAAATGCGCTAAATATTGCGCACCATAACACACAGCAAGCAAAGGTTTCTTTCCTCTTATTTGGGACAAATCAGGATGTGGTGCATCGTCTGCACGAACAGAAAAAGGACTACCCGAAAGGATAACCGCTTTAAAACTCGACAAATCATCAGGAAAATGATTGAAAGGATAAATTTCGCAGAATATATTTAATTCGCGAACGCGGCGCGCAATGAGTTGTGTGTATTGCGAGCCAAAATCTAAAATAAGTACGTTGTGTTGCATGTGCAAAAGTAGTACTCTCTTTTGGAAATAAAAAATTGAAAATCGAGATTTAGAGAAATAAAAAAGCACATCCGACAGCTCGGATTTACTTCGTCAATTTGGTTAAAGCCATGTTTGTAATCCGTGCTAAAAAAACAACTTTCAAATCATTATCTAAATCCAGAAAAAAATCAATCAGAAAATCTTATATTTCCTGCACTGATTTTCGGGCACATTACTATTAAAAACCTCTGTAAACGTAATAAGTCAATCCCGCTACTAAATAGGAAGAAATAGAATAGACATCAACTAAAAAAGAATATCTTCCCAAAGAATAATTTTTATCTGCCATAATAATTTTACCATTCCCCTTTTTACCAAAATAGTAGTGGTTAAATAAAAACAAAACAGGAGGTAGTATCAAACAAACTAAAGGCAAATTATAATTAAGTTTAATGTTACTCGCAATCAAAAAAAGATTTAAAACACTAATAATATTACTTGTTTGAACAAAAGTTAAAGAGGTATAAACAGGAATTTCAGGAGCACTATTTTTTTTAGCACTTCTTAAAAAATCATAGTAGTAAATATATTTGTATATCTTCATATTCTCCGATAGTTCGGATTTACTTGTAAATTCGGCAAAAATCTCTTTTATAATCAGTGCAATCGAGATAACAACATTTATTCTCAATCATCAAATTTAATAAATTATGCATTGCCATGAATATATAAAAAATACTGATAATTGAGTATAGTAAATAGTTCAAATAATAAAAGCACCTCGAATGAGGTGCTTTTATTCTATTTATTTTCAAATAATTATTTCTGTTTAAAAGCTCTTTCTCCAGGGAAATAAGCTGTATCGGCTAATTCTTCCTCAATGCGAAGCAATTGGTTGTATTTTGCCATTCTATCACTACGCGAAGCCGAACCAGTTTTTATTTGTCCGCAGTTTAATGCAACCGCCAAATCAGCAATGGTATTATCTTCTGTTTCACCAGAACGATGCGACATTACCGATGTGTAACCAGCGTTGTGTGCCATGTTTACAGCAGCAATGGTTTCTGTCAAAGTACCAATTTGGTTTACTTTCACAAGTATCGAGTTGGCAATTCCTTTTTCGATACCAGTAGCAAGTCTTTGAACGTTGGTTACAAATAAATCATCACCTACAAGCTGTACTTTATCGCCTATTAATTCTGTTAGATATTTCCATCCATCCCAATCATCTTCATACATTCCATCTTCGATAGAAACAATTGGATATTTTGAAGCCAACTCAGCAAGATATTCTGCTTGTTCTCTTGATGTTCTTACTTTTCCATTCGGTCCTTCAAATTTTGAATAATCATATTTTCCATCTTTATAAAATTCTGAAGAAGCACAATCTAGCGCAATTTTTACTTCCTCACCAAATTTATATCCTGCGTTTTCTACTGCTTTTTTAATAGTATCTAACGCGTCTTCTGTTCCACCAGCAAGATTAGGTGCAAAACCACCTTCATCACCTACTGCTGTGGAAAGGTTTCTATCATGTAAAACTTTCTTCAAGTTGTGGAAAATTTCAGTTCCCATTTGCATAGCATGTGTAAAAGTTTGCGCTTTTACAGGCATAATCATAAACTCTTGAAATGCAATCGGCGCATCAGAATGTGAACCTCCGTTGATGATGTTCATCATTGGAACTGGCAATGTATTAGCCGAAACACCTCCAACATATCTATATAATGGTAAACCTAACTCATTTGCAGCAGCTTTTGCAACAGCTAAAGAAACTCCAAGAATTGCATTGGCACCAAGGTTTGACTTGTTTGGAGTTCCATCCAAATCAATCATGATTTTATCGATTAGATTTTGTTCAAATACTGAAACACCTAATAATTCCTGAGCAATTTTTGCATTAACATTTTCAACAGCTTTCAATACACCTTTTCCCATGTAGCTTTTTCCTCCATCGCGTAGCTCAACTGCTTCGTGTTCTCCAGTTGAAGCACCGCTTGGAACGGCTGCTCTACCTAAAACACCATTTTCTGTAATTACATCAACTTCAATGGTTGGATTTCCTCTAGAATCCAATATTTGTCTTGCATGAACTTTAATAATTATACTCATTTTTTATGGTTTTATAATTTTTTAATATCTATGATTATCAATACAACAAATTTAATCATTCTAAAGCTGTAAATTAGCTTATTCAGAAAAACTTATAAACGCAAACGTTTTAGTATCATGTAATTTTATCTGTTGAATGTTTAATTATTTAATAACGAAACAAATTCATCAAACAGGTAGGAAGAGTCGTGTGGACCAGGACTTGCTTCAGGATGATATTGAACTGAAAAACATTTCTTTGATTTCATACGCATACCAGCAACCGTATTATCGTTCAAGTGATAATGTGTAATTTCTAAATCAGGATGATTTTCTAGTTCTTCTCTATTAACAGCAAATCCATGATTTTGAGAAGTTATTTCTCCTTTACCAGTAAGCAAATTCATAATAGGATGATTAATTCCTCTATGACCATTAAACATTTTATAGGTAGAAATTCCATTGGCTAAGCCAATAATTTGATGTCCTAAACATATCCCAAAAACTGGTAATCCAGAGGAAATCATTTTTTTGGCAGTTTCAATTACCTGAGAAAGCGGTTCTGGATCGCCTGGACCATTTGACAAAAAATATCCATTAGGATTGAATTTTTCTAACTCTTCAAAAGTAGTATCAAAAGGAAATACCTTAATATAACAATCACGTTTGGCTAAGTTTCGGAGTATGTTTGTTTTTATACCTAAGTCTAAAGCAGCTATTTTAAAAGATGCATTTTCATCCCCAAAAAAGTAAGGTTCCTTGGTAGATACTTTTGAAGCTAATTCTAATCCTTTCATGTCAGGAATTGATGCAAGCTGATTTTTTAATTCTTCTAAAGGAGTTCCATCAGTGCAAATAACAGCATTTTGAGCGCCATTATCTCTAATGTAACTTACCAATGCACGTGTATCAACATCTGAAATGCAAATTAAATTTTGCTTTTCAAAATAATCGTAAAGGTTACTTTCAGAGTTTGGGCGAGAATGGTTAAAACTAAAGTTTTTACAAACCAATCCCGAAATCATTATCTTGTCAGATTCAACTTCTTCGGTATTAATCCCATAATTTCCAATGTGAGAATTGGTGGTTACCATAATTTGTCCAAAATAGGAAGGATCGGTAAATACTTCTTGATATCCTGTCATTCCTGTATTGAAACAAACTTCTCCAAAAGTTTTTCCAGAAATCCCTATTGATTTTCCGTAGAAAACCGAACCATCTGCAAGTAAAAGAATAGCTTGTGGTCTTGTTGTGTAGTTCATTTTTGTTGTTGTGTTGTTTTGCAAATTTAGGTTTAAAAAAATTTAGAACAAAAAAAAGGATAAACAAAACTGTTTATCCTTTCTATTTATGAATTGGTATTCATTATTCTGCACTTGGAGTATCTTCTGAAGAAGTTTCTGGAGCTTCTGGTGCAGGTGTTTCAGCAACTGGAGCAGAAGTTGTTTCTGCTTTTTTACTTTTACCACCGCGACGGCTTTTAGATTTTTTCTCTTCTTTTTTACCTCCGTTGTATAGTTCGTTGAAATCTACTAACTCAATCATTGCCATATCGGCGTTATCCCCAAGACGGTTTCCTAACTTAATGATACGAGTGTATCCACCTGGACGATCTCCAACTTTAGCAGCAACTTCTCTAAAAAGTTCTGTAACTGCATATTTGTTTCTCAAATATGAGAAAACAATACGTCTGTTGTGAGTTGTATCTTCTTTAGACTTCGTTACCAATGGCTCAACAAATTGTTTAAGCGCTTTAGCTTTAGCAACAGTAGTGTTAATACGCTTGTGTTCAATTAATGAACAAGCCATATTAGCCAACATAGCTTTTCTATGCCCAGCCTGTCTGCTTAAATGATTTACTTTTTTTCCGTGTCTCATGACCTTACTTTTTTAACTTCATCTTGCATCAATCCTCTTTGGAGAGCAAAATATGAAGCAAATTATTCTTTATCTAATTTATATTTACTTAAATCCATTCCGAAAGTAAGATTTTTGTTAGCAACAAGCTCATCAAGCTCAGTTAACGATTTCTTACCAAAGTTGCGGAATTTCATTAAATCATTTTTGTTAAATGACACTAAATCACCTAATGTATCAACTTCTGCAGCTTTCAAGCAATTCAAAGCTCTTACTGATAAATCCATATCAACAAGTTTTGTTTTTAGAAGTTGTCTCATGTGCAATGACTCTTCATCATAAGATTCAGTTTGAGCAATTTCGTCAGCCTCAAGAGTGATTCTTTCATCTGAGAAAAGCATAAAGTGATGAATAAGCACTTTAGCCGCTTCAGTCAAAGCATCTTTAGGGTTTATAGAACCATCCGTTTTAATTTCGAAAACAAGTTTTTCGTAATCAGTTTTTTGTTCTACACGGAAATTTTCAATTGAGTATTTTACATTTTTTACTGGTGTAAAAATTGAGTCAATAAAAATAGTTCCGATAGCTGCGTTTTGTTTTTTATTTTCTTCCGCAGGAACATAACCACGACCTTTTTCGATGGTAAGTTCTATATTAAGGTTTACTTTACTATCTAAGTTACAAATAACCAAATCAGGATTTAATACTTGAAAGCCTGAGATGAATTTTTGAAAATCACCAGCAGTAATTTGTTCTTTTCCTGAGATTGAAATTGAAACTGTTTCGTTATCAATATCTTCAATTTGACGTTTGAAACGAACTTGTTTTAGATTTAAAACAATTTCGGTAACATCTTCAACTACTCCGGAAATAGTAGAGAATTCATGCTCAACTCCTTCGATACGAACCGAAGTGATAGCATAACCTTCTAATGCTGAAAGTAATACTCTACGTAGTGCGTTACCAACTGTCAATCCATAACCTGGTTCCAAAGGTCTAAATTCGAATTTACCTTCGAAATCAGTTGAATCGATCATGATAACTTTATCGGGCTTCTGAAAATTAAATAATGCCATAATTACGACTAGTGTCAGTTTTTATTTGTTGTACAACTCTACGATTAATTGTTCCTTAATGTTTTCAGGAATTTGAAGTCTAGCAGGAACAGAAACAAATGTTCCTTCTTTAGTATCATTATTCCAAGTTATCCATTCGTAAACGTGGCTAGAATTAGATAAAGAACGCTCAATTGCATCAACTGATTTTGATTTTTCACGAACAGCAACTTTATCACCAGGTTTTAAATGATATGAAGGAATATTTACAACTTCACCATTTACTGTAATATGTCTGTGAGAAACGATTTGTCTTGCTGCTCTTCTTGAAGGAGCTATACCCATTCTGTAAACAACATTATCAAGTCTTGCCTCACATAATTGTAGAAGAATTTCACCTGTTACACCGTGAGATGCAGCAGCTTTCTCATACATTTTTCGGAATTGCCTTTCCAAAATACCATAAGTGTATTTTGCTTTTTGTTTTTCCATCAACTGAGTAGCATACTCAGATTTTTTACCTCTCTTTTTTGCTAAACCATGTTGTCCTGGAGGATAATTTCTTTTTTCGAAAGCTTTATCATCTCCAAAGATAGCTTCGCCAAACTTACGAGCGATTTTTGTACTTGGACCAGTATATCTTGCCATTTCTATTTGTTTTTTAAGATAGAGATTATGAATTCAGGTCAAATCCTTCGATAATCTTTTTTTCTATCTTTTGTTATACTATAAATTAAACTCTACGTCTTTTAGGAGGACGACATCCGTTGTGAGGAATTGGAGTTACATCAATAATTTCTGTAACTTCGATACCTCCATTATGAATTGATCTGATAGCAGATTCTCTTCCGTTACCTGGACCTTTAACATAAACTTTTACTTTTTTCAACCCAGCTTCTAATGCAACTTTAGCACAATCTTCTGCTGCCATTTGAGCTGCATAAGGAGTGTTCTTTTTTGAACCTCTAAAGCCCATTTTTCCAGCTGAAGACCAAGAAATAACTTCACCTTTTTTATTTGTTAAAGAGATGATAATGTTATTAAAAGTAGCATTAATATGTGCTTCACCAGTTGATTCAACTATAACTTTACGTTTTTTTGCAGTCGTTTTAGCCATATTACTTATTATTTAGTTGCTTTTTTCTTGTTAGCAACAGTTTTTCTTTTACCTTTTCTTGTTCTAGAGTTGTTTTTTGTTCTTTGCCCTCTTAATGGAAGACCAGCTCTATGACGAATTCCTCTATAACACCCGATATCCATTAAACGTTTGATGTGTAATGAAACTTCTGAGCGTAATTCACCTTCAATTTTATAGAATGATACTGCTTCACGGATTGCTCCGATTTCATCATCATTCCATTCTTGAACTTTCTTATCTTGGCTTACTTGAGCTTTTTCTAAAATCTCAATTGCTCTACTTTTACCTATTCCGAAGATATAAGTCAAAGCGATAACTCCTCTTTTGTTTTTAGGTATATCTACCCCTGCTATTCTTGCCATAACTATCCTTGTCTTTGTTTAAATCTAGGATTCTTTTTATTAATAACGTATAATCTACCTTTTCTACGTACAATAATGCACTCGGCACTTCTTTTTTTAACTGATGCTCTTACTTTCATATTAATAAGCTTTAGTATCTATATGTAATTCTTGCTTTTGACAAATCGTAAGGGCTCATCTCTAGTTTTACTTTATCACCAGGTAATAATTTAATATAATGCATACGCATCTTACCAGAAATATGAGCGATTACAACATGACCGTTTTCTAATTCAACACGGAACATAGCATTTGATAATGCTTCAATTATAGTTCCATCTTGTTCTATTGCTGATTGTTTTGCCATAAAAACTAAGCTACTGCTTTTCTATTTTTACCACTTTTCATTAAACCATCATAGTGTTTATTCAATAGATATGTATTTATCTGTTGAATGGTATCTATTGCAACTCCTACCATAATAATTAATGATGTACCACCATAGAACATTGCCCAAGATTGCTGTACATCTAAGCTTACAACAATTGCTGGGAACACAGCAATAAGTGCTAAGAATAAAGCTCCTGGAAATGTAATCAATGACATAATTTTATCAAGGAAGTCAGCAGTTTCAACTCCAGGTTTTATCCCAGGTATAAAACCTCCACTTCTTTTTAGATCATCTGCCATTTTATTTGTAGGTACTGTTATTGCAGTATAGAAATATGTAAATATCAAAATCAATAATGCAAATACAAAATTGTACCAAAATCCAAACATGTTACTAAATTCACTTGCCACAGATTGTGATGTTTCTGACTTAGATAAACCAGCAACAGCAGCAGGAATAAACATAATAGCTTGAGCAAAGATAATTGGCATAACCCCAGAAGCGTTTAACTTTAGTGGAATCCATTGTCTATTGCCTCCAAGCATATCTTGTTCGTAATCACCAGTAGCAGTTCTTCTTGCATATTGTACAGGAATTTTTCTAACAGCCATTACCAATAATACACAAGCAATAATAACTAAAAGCCATACAATTATTTCAAATACAAGAAGCATTGGTCCTCCATTGTTATTTGTAATTCTTGATTGAAACTCTTGAAATAAAGCTTGAGGTAATCTTGCAAGAATACCAACCATAATAAGCAATGATATTCCGTTTCCGATACCTTTATCAGTAATTTTTTCACCTAGCCACATTGCAAAGATTGTTCCTGTAGTTAAGATTAGAACTGATGAGAATAAAAATGAAAAAGAATCAAAACCTAGAAGGAATGCACTACTTGGCAAAGTTCTGTATAGATTATAAATATAACCTGGCCCTTGCACAAGTGTAATAGCAATAGTAAGCCATCTAGTAATTTGGTTCAATTTTTTTCTACCGCTTTCACCATCTTTTTGCAATTTTTGTAGATAAGGAATAGCTATTCCCATCAATTGCACAACAATGGAAGCAGAGATGTATGGCATAATTCCCAATGCAAAAACAGAAGCTTTAGAAAAAGAACCACCAGTAAACATATCAAGTATTGAACCAATACCGTCTTTAGTTTGACCTTGTAATCCTGCCAATTGTGTTCCGTCAATGCCTGGCAAAGTAACGTGCGCACCAAAACGATAAACTAATAATAATCCTAGTGTGATAAGGATTCTATTTTTTAGTTCCTCAATTTTCCAAACATTTTTTAATGATTCAAAAAATTTCTTCATCGTTTTAATAATTATAAAGTTACAGCTTCTCCACCAGCAGCTTCAATTGCAGCCTTAGCAGTAGCAGTAAATTTGTGAGCAGATACTTTTAATTTTGCTTTTAATTCACCTCTTCCTAAAATTTTAACTACTTCATTTTTAGTAGCTAAACGATTTTGTACCAATACTGAAAAATCAACAGTATCAGTTACTAAACCATTATCTACTAATGCTTGAAGTTTGTCAAGATTTACACCTTGATACTCAACTCTGTTAACATTTTTAAAACCAAACTTTGGTACACGTCTTTGAAGAGGCATTTGTCCACCTTCAAAACCAATCTTTTTTGAATAACCAGAACGTGACTTAGCTCCTTTGTGACCTCTTGTAGAAGTACCACCTTTTCCAGAACCTTCACCTCTACCTACTCTTTTATTTTGGTTATGTGTTGAACCTTCAGCTGGTTGTAAGTTACTTAAATTCATAACTATAATTTGTTATTTAGCTTCTTCAACAGAAACTAAGTGTTTAACTTTATTTACCATTCCAAGGACAGCAGGATTTGAATCATGCTCAACAACTTGACCTAATCTTTTAAGACCTAAAGCAACAAGAGTTCTCTTTTGCGTTAACGGACAGTTGATTTGACTTCTTACTTGTTTTACTAATATCTTTGCCATAATTTCCTTGAATTAACCTTTAAATACTTTCTCTAAAGAAATACCTCTTTGTTTTGCAACTGTATGAGCACTTCTCATTTGTAATAAAGCATCAAAAGTAGCTTTTACAACATTGTGAGGGTTTGATGAACCTTGAGATTTTGACAATACATCATGGATACCTACAGATTCAAGTACTGCACGAACAGCACCACCTGCGATAACTCCAGTACCGTGAGACGCTGGCATCAAAAATACAGCTGCTCCACCAAATTTTCCTTTTTGTTCATGTGGAACAGATTGACCACTTAATGGAATTCTCACAAGATTTTTCTTTGCATCTTCAACTGCTTTTGCAATTGCTTCAGAAACATCTTTAGATTTTCCTAAACCATGACCAACAACTCCATTTTCATCACCTACTACAACAATTGCAGAAAAACCGAAAGCTCTTCCTCCTTTTGTTACTTTAGTTACGCGATTTACACTAACCAAACGATCTTTCAATTCAAGACCACTAGGTTTTACTAACTCTACGTTTTTATACTGACTATACATATTTCTTAGAATTTAAGTCCAGCTGCTCTCGCGCCTTCTGCTAATGATTTAATACGTCCGTGATATAAATAACCACCTCTGTCAAATGTTACGGTATCAATACCTGCTTTCAAAGCTTTTTCAGCAACAAGTTTTCCAACTTCTGCTGCTACTTCAACTTTAGTACCCTTTGCAGTCACACCTTTGTCTTTTGACGAAGTTGCTAACAAAGTTACACCGTTCACATCATCAATGAGTTGTGCGTAGATTTCTTTATTACTTCTGAATACAGATAATCTTGGTTTAGCAGATGTACCGCTTACAATCTTTCTGATTCTGAATTTAATTCTTTGTCTTCTTTCAGATTTTGTTAATGACATAATGCTAATTTTTACGCTGATTTACCTGCTTTTCTTCTTAACTCTTCACCAACAAACTTAACTCCTTTACCTTTGTATGGTTCAGGCTTACGGAAACCTCTAATTTTTGCAGAGATTTGTCCTAATAATTGTTTATCGTATGAAGTTAATTTTACTATTGGGTTTTTACCCTTTTCAGAAATAGTTTCCAATTTTACTTCTGGAGCTACTTCTAAAACGATATTATGAGAAAATCCTAAAGCTAAATCAAGTTTTTGCCCTTGATTTGATGCTCTATAACCTACTCCTACAAGTTCAAGTTCTTTAGTAAACCCTTCAGAAACTCCAATAATCATATTATTGATTAGAGCTCTGTAAAGACCATGCTTTGCTCTTTGAACTTTGTCGTCTGATGATCTTTCAACTAAGACTTGACCATCTTCAACTTTTACAGCTACCTCAGTAACCTCTTGTGAAAGTTGACCTAATTTACCCTTAACAGTAACAACAGAATTATTTAATTCTACAGTTACTCCTGCAGGGATTGTAATTGGGTTTTTTCCTATTCTTGACATCGTAAAGTCTTTAATTAATTAGTATACGTAACAAATAACTTCTCCTCCAACGTTTAGTTGTTTTGCTTGTTTTCCTGTCATCAATCCTTTTGAAGTGGAAACAATAGCAATACCTAAACCATTAAGGATACGTGGTAGCTTTGAAGCACCAGCATATTTACGTAGACCTGGTTTACTAATTCTTTGAATATCTCTTATTACCGACTCTTTAGTCTCTTTATCGTACTTAAGAGCGATTTTTATAGTACCTTGAACAGTACTATTGTCGAATTTGTAGCTCAAGATATATCCTTGATCAAACAAAATTTTTGTGATTTCCTTTTTCAAATTAGATGCAGGAATTTCAACCACTTTGTGATTTGCTTTTGCTGCATTTCTAATTCTTGTTAGGTAATCTGCAATTGGATCTGTATACATAAGTATTTATTTGCGGTTATGGTTTTCGAGATAATTATTTATCACGAACCTTTAACCAATTAAACTCTATTTTTTTACCAGCTAGCTTTTTTAACTCCTGGTATTAAACCTTGGTTAGCCATCTCACGGAATGTAACACGAGAAATACCAAATTGTCTCATGTAACCACGTGGTCTTCCTGTTAATTTACAACGATTGTGAAGGCGAACAGGTGAAGCATTTCTAGGTAGTTTTTGTAAAGCTTCGTAATCTCCAGCTTCTAATAAAGCTTTTCTTTTCTCAGCATATTTTTCAACCACTCTTTGTCTTTTCACCTCACGGGCTTTCATTGATTCTTTAGCCATATCTTAATTCTTTTTAAAAGGTAAACCTAATTCTGCTAATAATGATTTTGCTTCCTTATCTGTGTTTGCAGATGTTACGAATGTAATATCAAAACCTGAAATTTTATTTACTTTATCAATATCAATCTCAGGGAAAATAATTTGTTCAGTAACGCCAAGGTTATAATTACCTCTTCCATCAAATCCAGTAGCTTTTATACCATTAAAATCTCTTACACGTGGTAATGATGATGTAATAAGTCTATCTAAAAACTCATACATTCTTTCTCCACGTAAAGTAACTTTAGCTCCAATAGGCATTCCTTTTCTCAATTTAAAAGATGCAACGTCCTTTTTAGAGATTGTAGCAATTGCTTTTTGTCCTGTGATTTTTGTTAGTTCTTCAACAGCATAATCAACTAATTTCTTATCAGAAACTGCTGCACCAACTCCACGGCTTAAAACAATTTTTTCCAATCTTGGAACTTGCATAACATTTTTATAGCCGAATTCTTCTTTAAGGGCAGAAACTACTCTGTCCTTATATTCTTGTTTAAGTCTAGGTATATAAGCCATAACTATAATACTTGATTAGATTTTTTTGAAAATCTCACTTTCTTATCTCCTTCAACTTTTATTCCAACTTTAGTAGCTTTTTTTGATTTTGGATCAATCAAAGCTATATTAGAAATATGAATAGGAGCTTCTTTCTTAATAATACCACCTTGAGGGTTTTTTGCACTAGGCTTCGTGTGTTTTGAAACCATATTTACACCTTCAACGATGGCTTTATTTTTCTCGCGGTCAACTTTTAAAACTTTACCTTCAGATCCTTTGTGATCTCCAGCTATAACTTTTACTAAGTCACCTGATTTTATTTTTAGCTTTATCATCTTATAATCGAATTAAAGCACTTCTGGTGCTAATGATACAATTTTCATGAATTGTTTTTCACGAAGTTCTCTGGCAACTGGACCAAAAACACGAGTACCTCTCATTTCTCCAGCAGCATTTAACAAAACACATGCATTATCGTCGAAACGGATATAAGAACCATCGGCTCTTCTCACTTCTTTTTTGGTACGTACAACTACAGCAGTTGATACAGCTCCTTTTTTAACGTTTCCGTTAGGAGTTGCGTCTTTTATAGCTACTACAATTTTATCACCAACAGAGGCATAACGACGTTTCGTTCCTCCTAAAACACGGATAGTCAAAACTTCTTTTGCTCCAGTGTTATCTGCTACTTTTAATCTTGATTCTTGTTGTACCATAATTACTTCGCTCTTTCAATGATTTCAACTAATCTCCAACATTTAGATTTACTTAATGGACGTGTCTCCATTATTCTAACAGTATCACCAATGTTACATTCATTTGATTCGTCATGAGCAACATATTTTTTTGTTTTCAATACGAATTTACCATACAATGGGTGTTTCACTCTTCTTTCTTCAGCAACAACTATAGATTTCTCCATTTTATTACTGGTAACAACACCTATTCTTTCTTTTCTTAAATTTCTTTTTTCCATCTTTTAGCAGAACACAATTATTGTAACTCTCTTTTGCTAAGCTCAGTTGCAACTCTAGCTATAGCTTTTCTTGTACTTCTTATTTGAAGTGGATTGGCTATTGGAGAAATTGCATGAGCTGATTTTAGGTCGGTATAAGTTTTCTTTAACTGACTAAGTTGTACTTGTAACTCAGCTACAGATAGATTTTTAATTTCTGACTGTTTCATAATAATAATTAGATTATGCTTCGTAATCTCTAGCAATAACAAACTTAGTTTTTACAGGAAGTTTCTGTGCTGCAAGACGTAAAGCTTCTTTTGCAACTGCAAGAGGCACACCTCCTACTTCAAACATAATTCTTCCTGGTTTTACAACAGCAGCCCAATATTCCACGGCTCCTTTACCTTTACCCATACGTACTTCAAGAGGCTTTTTTGTGATTGGTTTATCTGGAAAAATTTTAATCCATAACTGTCCTTCTCTTTTCATATAACGAGTAGCTGCGATACGAGCTGCCTCAATTTGACGAGAAGTCAAGAAAGATGAATCTAAAGATTTAATACCAAACATCCCGTTAGAAAGCTCATGTCCTCTTTGAGACACTCCTTTCATTTTACCTTTCTGTACCTTACGGTATTTTGTTCTTTTAGGTTGTAACATTTTCTTTTAATTTAAAAATTTACTTTCTTTTACGAGAATTTGATTTACCTGATGGTTTGTTAGAAGCTGCACCAGTTTTACCACCAGCTGCTTGCTTTTTATCCATTCCAACTAACGGAGATAAATCTCTTTTTCCATAAACTTCACCTTTCATGATCCATACTTTGATACCCATTCTACCATAAGTAGTATGTGCTTCAGCCAAAGCATAATCAATATCGGCTCTGAAAGTTGATAGAGGAATTCTACCTTCTTTAAACATTTCTGAACGTGCCATTTCAGCACCATTCAAACGACCTGAAATCATAACTTTGATACCTTCAGCATTCATACGAATAGCTGCAGCAATAGCCATTTTTATAGCACGTCTATAAGAAATACGACTTTCTATTTGACGAGCAATACTAGTTGCTACAAGGTAAGCATCTAACTCTGGTCTTTTAATTTCAAAGATGTTGATTTGAACCTCTTTGTCAGTAATTTTCTTAAGTTCTTCTTTCAACTTGTCTACCTCTTGACCGCCTTTACCAATAATGATACCTGGACGAGCCGTAGTGATAGTAACGGTTACAAGTTTTAAAGTTCTTTCGATGATTACTTTTGATACACTAGCTTTTGATAAACGAGCATGGATATACTTTCTGATTTTATAATCTTCAGCGATTTTATCGCCGTAATCATTTCCACCATACCAGTTTGAATCCCATCCTCTGATGATACCAAGGCGATTTCCAATTGGATTTGTCTTTTGTCCCATACTGTTTATTAATTACTTTGTGTGTTATCTAATTGTCCTAACACGATTGTTACGTGGTTTGAACGTTTTCTAATTCTGTGTGCTCTTCCTTGTGGAGCTGGACGAAGTCTTTTCAACATCATTCCACCATCTACACGGATTTCTTTAACAAATAAGCCTGCCTCAGCTACATTTCCTTCTGCATTTTTCTGCTCCCAATTGTTGATTGCAGATAACAAAAGTTTCTCTAACTTTCTTGAAGCTTCTTTAGAGCTAAATCTTAAAATATTTAAAGCTCTTTCCACTTTCTGACCTCTTACCAAGTCTGCTACTAAGCGCATTTTTCTAGGTGAAGTAGGGCAGTTATTTAATTTAGCAAAAGCGATAGACTTATTAGCCTCTTTTCTTGCGTCTGCTGTTTCTCTTTTACGAACTCCCATTGCTTCTTATTTTTTACCTTTATTTTTTGCTCCAGCATGACCTCTGAAAGATCTTGTTGGTGAAAACTCTCCTAATTTGTGTCCTACCATATTCTCAGTTACATAAACTGGAACAAATTGACGACCATTGTGTACTGCGATTGTTTGTCCAACAAAATCTGGAGTAATCATCGAAGCTCTAGACCAAGTCTTAACAACTCCTTTATTTCCACCATCAATATTTTCTTGAACTTTTTTCTCTAGTTTATAGTGAACAAACGGTCCTTTTTTTAATGAACGTGCCATGTCTATCTAATTATTTCTTTCTACGTTCTACAATATACTTGTTGCTCGGATTAGCTAAAGCTCTTGTTCTATATCCTTTAGCTGGTAAACCTTTTCTTGAACGTGGATGACCTCCAGATGAACGTCCTTCTCCACCACCCATTGGGTGATCAACAGGGTTCATTGCTACTGGTCTAGTTCTAGGTCTTCTACCTAACCATCTGCTTCTACCTGCTTTACCAGACACAATCAACTGATGGTCTGAGTTTGAAACAGCCCCAATAGTTGCAGAACATGTTAAAAGAATTAATCTTGTTTCTCCAGACGGCATTTTAATAGTTGCATATTTACCATCTCTTGCCATTAACTGGGCAAAAGTTCCTGCACTTCTTGCTATTATAGCACCTTGACCAGGACGTAATTCAATACAAGAAATTACCGTTCCAAGAGGAATTTTACTCAAAGGTAAAGTGTTTCCAATTTCAGGAGCAGCTTCAGAACCTGAAACAACTACCTGCCCTACTTTCAATCCATTTTGAGCTATAACATACGTTTTCTCACCGTCAGCATATGCCAACAAAGCAATAAATGCAGTTCTATTTGGATCATACTCAATGGATTTCACTGTAGCAGGAACACCATCTTTAGTTTTTTTGAAATCGATTATACGATATCTTTGTTTGTGACCACCGCCTGTATAACGCATGGTCATCTTTCCTTGACTATTTCTACCACCTGAGCCTTTTATCGGCGCTAACAAAGAGCGTTCCGGCTTATCAGTTGTAATGGCGTCAAAACCATTCACAACTCTAAAACGCTGGCCAGGGGTAATAGGTTTTAATTTTCTAACTGACATTGTTTATTAGATATTATTATAGAAATCAATAGTTTCTCCTTCTTTTACTTGAACAACTGCTTTTTTATAAGCATTTGTTTTACCACTTATCAATCCACTTTTAGTGTATTTAACAGTTCTATCAGCTCTATAGTTCATTGTATTAACAGCAACAACAGAAACACCATAAGCAGACTCAACAGCTTTCTTTATTTCAACTTTGTTAGCTTTTTTATCAACTACAAAACCAAAACGATTTGAAATTTCACTTTCTTTAGTGATTTTTTCAGTTATAATTGGCTTAATTATGACACTCATAATGTTGTTATTTACTTAAATTTTCAACTATTTCGCCTAGAGAACTTTCAGAAAGAACCAAATTATTAGCATTTAAAATGCTGTAAGTATTTAATTCTGAGTTAGTTACAACATTAGAAGCCTCTAAATTGCGTGACGACAAATATACATTTTTATTTAATTCACCCAACACAAATAAAGATTTTTTATTTTCTAAGCCTAAAGCTTTCAAAACATTAATGAAATTTTTTGTGCTTGGTGCATCAAAATTAAAATCTTCAATAACGATTAAACTAGACTCTTTCAACTTTAAACTTAAGGCCGATTTTCTAGCTAATCTTTTGAGATTTTTATTAAGTTTGAATGAATAGTTTCTTGGTCTAGGACCAAATACAGTTCCTCCTCCTTTGAATAAAGGATTTTTTACACTTCCTGCACGAGCAGTACCTGTACCTTTTTGTTTTTTAACTTTTCTGGTACTTCCAGTTACTTCATTTCTCTCCTTTGATTTGTGCGTACCTTGTCTTTGATTAGCAAGATATTGTTTTACATCAAGGTAAACTGCGTGCTTGTTTGGTTCAATACCAAATACTGAATCAGAAAGTTGAACTTTTCTTCCAGTATCTTTTCCGTTGATATCTAAAACTTTTACTTCCATTACTTCTGAACGATTACATAAGAGTTTTTATGTCCTGGAATTGCTCCTTTTACAACAAGCAAATTCTTATCAGCTACAACTTTTAAAACTCTAAGGTTTTGTACTGTTACTTTTTCTCCTCCTGTTCTTCCTGCCATTCTCATCCCTTTAAAAACTCTTGATGGATAAGAAGAAGCTCCAACAGAACCTGGTGCTCTTAAACGATTGTGTTGTCCATGAGTTGATTGTCCAACACCACCAAAACCGTGACGCTTAACTACACCTTGGAAACCTTTTCCTTTTGATGTACCAACTACATCAACAAACTCACCTTCATTAAATACTTCTACAGTGACAACATCACCTAATTTGTATTCCGTTTCAAATTCATGGAATTCAACGACTTTTTTCTTTGCAGAAGTTCCTGCCTTTTTAAAGTGACCTAATTCAGCTTTAGTGGCATGTTTTTCTGTTTTGTCATCGAAACCAAGTTGAAACGCTTTGTACCCGTCAACCTCTTTGGTTCTGACTTGGGTAACGACACAAGGACCAGCTTCAATTACTGTACAAGGAATATTTTTCCCGTTTTCGTCGAAAATGCTAGTCATGCCGATTTTTTTTCCAATTAACCCAGACATATTAACTAATTATTAATGATTATTAAATTTAAAATAAGAAATAAGCGTTGAAATAAATTTCAACACTTATTCCTAAAATATTATTGTTTATCACACTTTGATTTCTACTTCAACACCACTAGGCAATTCAAGTTTCATTAAAGCATCGATAGTTTTTGAAGATGAACTATAGATGTCTAACAATCTTTTGTATGAACTTACTTCAAACTGTTCTCTTGCTTTTTTATTAACGTGAGGAGAACGTAATACGGTAAATATTTTTTTGTGTGTAGGTAACGGAATTGGACCTGTTACAACAGCACCTGTGCTTTTCACAGTTTTTACGATTTTTTCAGCTGATTTATCAACCAACATGTGATCGTAAGATTTCAATTTTATTCTAATTTTTTGACTCATTTTCTTAAAAATTAAGCGTTACCTTTTGCTTTTTTAATTACTTCATCAGATATGTTTGAAGGAGTTTGCTCATAATGAGAAAATTCCATTGTAGATGTTGCACGACCAGATGACAATGTTCTTAATGTAGTTACATATCCAAACATTTCAGATAATGGCACACTAGCTTTTATAGTTTTAGCTCCTGCTCTATCTCCCATATCATTCACTTGGCCTCTTCTTCTATTCAAATCTCCAACGATATCACCCATATTTTCTTCTGGAGTAATCACTTCGATTTTCATAATTGGCTCAAGTATAACAGCGCCAGCTGCTTTTGCTACTTCTTTATAACCAAGCTTTGCAGCCAATTCGAAAGAAAGTGCATCAGAGTCAACTGGGTGGTATGAACCATCTAAAAGGGTAACTTTTAAACTATCTACTACATATCCTGCTAAAGGACCTTGTTTCATAGCTTCTTTGAAACCTTTTTCTACAGCTGGAATATATTCTTTTGGAACGTTACCACCTTTTACCTCGTTTATAAACTGTAAACCTACAAAACCTTCGTCAGCTGGCTCTAAACGGAAAACGATGTCTCCGAATTTACCACGACCTCCAGATTGTTTTTTGTAAACTTCTCTGTGTTGTGCAGATTTTGTAAATGCTTCTTTATATTCAACTTGAGGTTCACCTTGGTTCACTTCCACTTTGAATTCACGTTTCATACGATCTACAAGAATGTCTAAGTGTAACTCACCCATACCTGAAATAATCGTTTGACCTGAAGCTTCATCAGTTCTAACTGTAAAAGTTGGATCTTCTTCAGCTAATTTGGCTAAAGCCATACCCATTTTATCAACGTCAGCTTTTGTTTTTGGCTCAATAGCGATACCAATTACCGGATCAGGGAATTTCATTGACTCAAGAATAATTGGGTGTTTTTCATCACACATTGTATCTCCAGTCTTAATATCTTTAAATCCAACTGCTGCTCCAATATCCCCAGCCTCGATGTATTCAATTGGGTTTTGTTTGTTAGCGTGCATTTGGTAGATACGAGAAATTCTTTCTTTGTTTCCTGAACGCGTATTCAAGATGTACGAACCAGCATCTAAACGACCTGAGTACGCACGGAAGAAAGCCAAACGACCAACATAAGGATCAGTAGCAATCTTAAATGCCAAAGCAGCAAACGGCTCTTTTACATCAGGACGACGTATAATTTTCTTTTGATCTTCTTCTAATAAATCAGCATCATCAGGATGAATTCCTTCGATACCTTCTTTATCTAAAGGAGAAGGCAAATATTTACATACAGCATCCAACATAAATTGAACACCTTTGTTTTTGAAAGATGAACCAGCAATCATAGGAATGATAGCCATATCAATTGTTGCAGCTCTTAAAGCATTATTGATTTCATCTTCTGTTATTGAATTCTCATCTTCCATGTATTTATCAAGAAGATTTTCATCATATTCAGCAACTGCTTCAATCAAGATTGATCGGTAAGCTTTTACCTCATCAACCATATCTGCAGGAATATCAACAATATCAAAAGTAGCTCCTTGAGTAGCATCATGCCACACAATAGCTTGGTTTTTCACCAAATCAACCACTCCTTTGAAGTCAGCTTCATCACCTATTGGCAATGTGATAGCAACCGCATTTGATTTTAACATATCACGAACTTGCTGACAAACATTTAAGAAGTTAGCTCCTTGACGGTCCATTTTATTAACGAATCCCATACGTGGAACTCTATATTGATCTGCTAATCTCCAGTTAGTTTCTGATTGTGGCTCAACACCATCAACAGCTGAAAATAAGAAAACTAATCCGTCCAATACACGTAGCGAACGATTTACCTCAACAGTAAAGTCAACGTGACCTGGAGTATCAATAATATTAAAATGGTAAGGTTTAGAATCTGGAGTTAACTTTCCTTGTACTGTTGGAAAATTCCACTCACAAGTTGTAGCAGCAGAAGTAATAGTAATACCTCTTTCCTGCTCTTGAGCCATCCAGTCCATAGTTGCAGCTCCATCGTGTACTTCACCAATTTTGTGTGACTTACCTGTATAGAACAAAATACGCTCTGTAGTAGTTGTTTTACCTGCATCAATATGAGCAGCAATACCAATATTTCTAGTATATTTTAAATCTCTAGCCATTTCCTATGAATTAAAATCTAAAGTGAGAGAAAGCTTTGTTAGCTTCTGCCATTTTGTGAGTATCCATTCTTTTCTTAACAGCAGCTCCTTCTTCTTTAGCAGCAGCTAAAATTTCTGAAGCAAGTTTTCCTGCCATAGATTTTTCATTTCTTTTTCTTGCATATAATATCATCCATTTCATTGCCATAGAAATTTTTCTATCTGGACGTATTTGCATAGGAATTTGAAAAGTAGCTCCACCTACACGACGCGAACGAACTTCTACGTGAGGCATAACATTTGTTAAAGCATCTTTCCATACTTCTAATGATGACTTTTCATCATTGTTCTTTTTCGTTTCTACGATGTCTAATGCATCATAGAACACTTTAAAAGCAGTTGATTTTTTACCATCCCACATTAAGTTATTCACAAAACGTGTAACTAACTGGTCGTTAAACTTTGGATCCGGTAAAAGAGGTCTTTTTTTGGCCTGTCTTTTTCTCATGTCTTTTGTTTAAAAGTTTTTAAATTACTTTTTGTCTTTTGGGCGTTTTGCACCATATTTAGATCTTCTTTGTAAACGACCGTTAACACCGGCTGTGTCCAAAGCACCACGAACGATGTGGTATCTAACTCCTGGTAAATCTTTTACCCTTCCGCCTCTCACTAATACTATCGAGTGCTCTTGTAGATTGTGTCCTTCTCCTGGGATGTAAGCGTTCACTTCATTACCATTTGTTAAACGAACCCTTGCAACTTTACGCATTGCAGAGTTTGGTTTTTTTGGCGTAGTAGTGTAAACACGCGTACAAACACCTCTTCTTTGAGGACAAGAATCTAAAGCAGCCGATTTACTCTTCTTAGTGATCTGAGCTCTTCCTGTTCTTACTAATTGTTGAATTGTTGGCATAATTAATACTAAAATTTTCTTATGTTTATACTTCCCCTATTTTAAGGGGTTGCAAATGTAGTAATTATTTTTTTTAAAACAAATGTTAATTCATTAATTTTAAAGCAATTATTTTTACAACACCTAATACTGTATTTTTGTTTTTTTCGTTATTTGTGTAAAACCTGATAAAGTTGTACAAAACAATACTTTTCTTAACACTTCTTATTTGCTGTCCTAAAACGACCGCACAAAGCTTTCTACTCAAAATCGACGGTCAAAGTATTTCTGAAAACAATATTATAGACAGTATTGGATACAAGAAGAAACATACAAGTATTAAAGAAGCCAACAAAGAAAATATTTTATTTGGCGAAAAACTTCAAAAAATTGGATATTTAAGTTCAATAAATTTATCGATAAACAAAGAAAATGACTCTTTAATTTCTTCTAATTTTTTTCTTGGAAAAAAAATAAAATACATACACATGTATATAGTTGGGAAAAATGAAATTTCAAAAGACATTTTGAAAGAAAGAGACACTTTAGAAATACTGTTTGAAGATTTTGAAAGTTTTCAAAATAATCTTTTAAAAAAACTTGAAAACAAAGGTTATCCAATGGCTAAAATAAATTTTATCCCGGATGGTATTCAAAAAGACCATTTAACAACAAAACTAATAATTGATGCTGAGAAAAAAAGAACTGTTAATAAAATTGTTTTTGAAGGCTTTCCAAAATTTCCCCAAACCTTTATTAAGAACACTAATAGGATTTACAAAGGAAAAACCATTCGTCCAGAAACTTTAGAAAAATTATATAGTGAAATTGATAAAATAGATTTCGTAAAGCAATCAAAATCTCCAGAAATATTATTCACCAGAGACTCAACTAATATTTATATATTTTTAGAAAAAAATAAAGCCAATACATTTGATGGTTTTATTGGTTTTACAAATGATGAAAAAAGTAAATTAACTTTTACAGGATATCTTGATTTATCTCTCAAAAACATTTTAAATTCAGGAGAGAACTTTTCACTCTACTGGAAAAACGACGGAAATAAACAAACTACATTCAACCTAAATCTTGAGTTTCCCTATATTTTTAAATCAGCGTTAGGAATAAAAACAGAGTTAAACATATTCAAACAAGACAGTACTTTTCAAAACACAAGAACCAACCTCAATCTTGGATATTACTTTGGCTATAATTCAAAGTTATATTTGGGTTATCAGAAAACCGAATCTAGCGATATACAAAACTTAAACACCCCTCTGTTTTCAGATTTTGAGAGTAAATTTATCACACTAGAATATAATTTAAAAAACACCAAAAGAGAAGATTTTTTATTTCCCACCAAAACAATTTTCAATATAAAAATAGGAAGAGGAAGTAGAGAAAATAAATTAATCTCAGACAAACAGTTTTTTATTTCTACTGAGGTTAATCATAATCTTTATTTGAATGAAAAGAATATTATCAATATAAAATCATTGAATAACTGGCTTCAAAGCAAAAACTACATGACAAATGAACTCTTTCGTTTTGGAGGAATTAACAGTATCCGAGGATTTAACGAAAATAGTTTGCAAGGCAACTTATTTACTTCCATATTAACTGAATATCGATATAAAACAACTAATAACTTATACATAAACTCTATAATCGACTACGGTTATTTTAGAGACACTTCAAATTCAATTGATGGTAAAATATTTAGCTTTGGAATTGGCACAGGTATTTTAACCAAAAATGGTTTATTAAAACTAGTCTATGCAAACGGAAGCACATCAAATCAAGAAAAAAAACTAAACAACTCCATTCTACACATTAGTTTAAGTGTTAATTTTTAGAGATTTATATTTTTTAACAACGCTTTTCGTCGATAAAATTAGGTTTTTTAAGAAATTTTTATGATTTTTGAAAGACTAATTATAACCAAATTAAATAATGAAAACAAAGTTAAATGTATTCTTAACACTTTTTATGGTGTTATTGGCGCAAATTACCTTTGCCCAAGAAAGAACGGTCAGCGGTGTTGTTAGCGACAACACTGGAATGCCGCTTCCTGGAGTTAATGTCCTAGTTAAAGGAACAAACAAAGGGACACAAACCGATTTTGATGGAAAGTATTCCATTAAAGCCAACAATGGTGAAACCCTTGTTTTTACTTTTGTTGGAATGAAATCAGAAGAAACTGTGGTTTCGTCAAATTCAATTAACATCAAGATGAAAGACAACTCTGTCGAACTAGAAGGTGTTGTGGTTACTGCCCTTGGCATTACCCGTGATAAAAAATCACTAGGTTACTCAGCTCAAAAAGTGGATGGAGATGCAGTAACCCGAACCCCAACAACCAATTTCACTAACAACCTATCCGGTAAAGTTGCTGGATTGGAAGTTCGTAGAAATTCAAACTTTGGAGGTTCAACCAATATTGTACTGAGAGGAACAAAGAGTATGACTGGAAACAACCAAGCTCTCATTGTGCTTGATGGTGTGCCAATAACAAATGTAAACACTAATACAAGGGATGCAGCCAATGGTCGTGATGGGTTTGACTTCGGTAACTCTGCAGGAGATATAGACCCTAACAATATAGAGTCAATAACCATTCTTAAAGGAGCTTCTGCAACTGCTCTCTATGGAAGCCAAGCTTCAAACGGAGCAATTATGATAACTACAAAAAAAGGAAAAACAAACAGTGGACTTGGCATTACGATAAGCACTACAACTTCTGTAGGAATGATTGATAAATCTACATTTCCGACTTACCAGAAAAAATATGGTGAAGGATATGCTGGTGAGGATAGTAGTTTTATAGTGGATGTAAATGGGGATGGTATCGATGATCTTTTAGCATCAACAGGAGACGATGCATCTTTTGGTAATGCTTTTGATCCAAATATTCTAGTATATCAATGGGATTCGTTTTTACCATCAAGCCCTAATTTTGGCCAGCCAACTCCTTGGGTAGCTGCTAAAAATGATCCATCAACTTTTTTTAATAAATCATCTTCATTAGTAAATAGTATCAATCTTAGTGGCGGTGATGAAAAATCAACTTTTAATTTTGGCTTCACAAATAACAATGAAACTGGGCTTTTACCAAACAGCCGTTTGAACAAAAACACTGTAAATGGTAATTTCTCAAGAAAATTGGGAGAGAACTTAAGAGCTACAGCTTTTGTTACTTTTGTTGACCAGACTACTGTTGGACGAAATAATGTTGGATATGGAGACAACCTGATGACAGGTTTTAGACAATGGTGGCCAATAAACGTTGACATTGCTGCATTACGCAGAGCTTATACTGCTAATCCTGGATTTAATGCAACTTGGAATATGATTGACCCTGCTGGACAGGACGGAAATGATTCTAACAACCTTAAACCAGCTTTTTGGAACAATCCATATTGGGATCGTTTGACAAATTATTCTTCTGATGATAGAACAAGAATAATTACAGGAGGTAACTTAAGTTATGACATCACCAAAAACTTAAATGCTATGGGTCGTGTTACGGTAGAAACTTCAAACGACCGTCAGGAGTTGAGAAAAGAAGTTGGCAGCCATGCTGAAGAATTCGGCATAACTCAAGAACAAATCAGTTCAGGGTATAGTCTTTATACTAGAAGCTTCCTTCAAACCACTTATGATTTTATTCTTACCTATAATGCAAAACTTACCGATAATATTGGGGCTAAATTCCTAGGAGGATCTACATTCATCAAATCTAAACTAGATGATTTTGAAAGTTCAACAACTGGAGGTCTAGCAGCTCCGGGCTTGTGGACTTTATCAAACTCAAATGTTTTTGTGGCTCCAGATGAGTCAGAGATAAATTATGAAAAATTAGGAGTATATGGACAAGCTTCCTTTGATTACAAACAAATGGTATTCCTTGATGGTACATTAAGAAGAGATCAAAGTACTGCCCTTCCAAAAAATGCAGATGCATATAATTACTTTTCAATTGGAAGTAGTTTTGTTTTAAGCGAAGTATTGAAAAAAGACTGGTTGTCATTAGCCAAAATTCGTGCTAGTTATGCCGAAGTTGGGAATGATCCTGTAGCAGGTAAATTAGGAGCAAGAGTCAATAATGGTCTCATTAACGGAAATCCTACCTTCGGGAACAGTACTGTTTATGTGGATTACAACAACTTAAAACCCGAAATGCAAAGAAACTGGGAACTTGGTTTGGAGGCTTCGATGTTTAAAAAAAGGGTAAACCTTGATGTTTCACTTTACAAATCAAATACTTTCAACCAAATTTTTAATGTTCCACAGTCTACCTCAACTGGATTTTCAAGTTCACAAATTAATGCTGGAGAACTACAAAACAAAGGTATCGAGCTTTCTCTATCGGTTTCACCTATCAAAACGAATAATTTTGAATGGCAAGCCTCTATTAACTGGGCTAAAAATAAAAATGAGCTTATTAAACTTGATGAAGGACGAACTAATCTACAGTTAGCGACATTCCAAGATGGTGTTTCCTTAAACGCTACTGTTGGAGAACCTTACGGAACATTACGTGGGACTGGTTATGCTCTTGACGAAAATGGAAACCGATTGGTGGATGATGATGGCTTGTATATTTTTGAAGATGACAAAGTCATTGGAAATATTCAGCCAGACTGGATTGGTGGTATCAACAACCGTTTCACATATAAAAATCTATCTTTCAGCTTCCTTATCGATATTAAAAAAGGAGGAAGCGTATTCTCGCTTGACCAAGATTATGGATTATATACAGGTTTATATCCTGAAACAGCAGGTCTTAACGATTTGGGTAATCCAGTTCGTAATCCACTAACAGGAGGAACAGATTCTGGAGGTATCATCCTGCCAGGTGTAAATGAAAATACAGGGCTTCCAAATGATGTAAGGCTTGATGCTTCATATGCTGGTGGAGCATTCGGAAATGGAATCTTACCAAACGAAGGATTCATCTATGATGCCTCGTATGTAAAACTTAGAGAAGTAGTTCTAGGATATTCAATACCTTCCAAACTATTAGATCGTACATTCATCAAAGGATTGACCTTTTCACTCTCTGGAACTAACCTTTGGATAATTCACAAAAACCTTCCCTACGCAGATCCTGAAGCTGGAAACTCATCTGGAAACGTACAAGGATATCAATCTGGTGTTATGCCGTCAGAGAAAGTGTATTCATTTAACGTAAAATTAAATTTCTAAAAAATGAAAAAGAAAATATTATCAACCTTATGCATCGCTGCCTTATTTGCTACTGGCTGTGACAACAACAGTGATGACTTTAACAACAATCATGATGCAGCTTATGAAGTAACTCCTGAAGTGTTGTTGACTAATGCTGAAAAGCAATTAGTAGATGAGATGACAACTGGAAGCGTTAATTCTAGTCCTTTCCGTTTCTTTGACCAATATTGGGCACAAGTAATATATAACACCGAATCACGTTATAGTTTAACTAGTCGCCTTGTAACCGATAATGTTTGGAATGAATTATACAGAGACGTTTTAGGTAACCTAGCTTCTGCAACCAAATACATTGAAGCAGAAACAGTAACTAATCAAGCTCAGCATAAAAACAAACTTGCAATTATAGAAATCCTGAATGTTTACACTTTTCAGGTATTGGTGGACGCTTATGGAGATGTTCCATACTCTGAGGCACTAAATGTTAATATCAAGTTACCAAAATATGATAATGATGAAGATATCTATCCACAGTTGATTAGTCGTTTAGATGCTGCAATTGCTAATCTAGACGCTTCTGAACCATCTTTTGGAAATGCAGAAATGATTTATAACGGAGACGTTGCTCAATGGATTAAATTTGCAAACTCACTAAAAATAAAAATCGGGATTAATTTGGCTGATGTAAATCCAACATTGGCTCAATCAACTGTTGAATCTGGTTATAATGCTGGATCAATACTTAGCAATAGCGACAATGCTGCATTTGAATACTCTGGTTCTGCTCCCAACTATAATCCACTTTACGGAGATTTAGTAGCTAGTAATCGTACAGACTTTGTTCCAGCAAAAACAATTGTTAATGCGATGAATACAACTGCTGATCCTCGTAGAGCTGTGTACTTCACACAAGCGCCTGCAGGTGGTTACATAGGTGGTGTATATGGTGGCACCAATAGTAACTTTCCTACACTTTCTCAAATTGGGGCTATCTTTAAAACCCCAGACTTAAAAGGTCAGCTAATGGAATCTATGGAAGTTAATTTCTATCTAGCTGAAGCGGCAGAGCGTGGATATAACGTTGGTAATACTGCCGAATATTACTACAACCAAGGTGTTATGGAATCATTCCGCTTTTGGGGACTTAGCGATGCAGATGCACTTTCTTACCTTGCGCAAACAGATATTGCATATGCGACAGCTCCTGGTGATTATAAACAAAAAATAGGTATGCAGGTTTGGTATTCTTTCTTTAATAGACCTTTCGAAGCATGGAATTCTTACAGAAGATTAGATAATCCTGCTCTAGCTGCTCCTTCGAATGCTTCTTCAACAGCAGACGGACAGGTTCCCAAAAGATTATTTTATCCAATCAATGAAAGAACAGTAAATAGCGACAACTATCAAGCGGCTGTAGAGGCAATTGGTGGTGTTGACAGAATGAGAGTTAAAGTTTTCTGGGATATTAACTAATCCAGACCTATCTCATAAACATAAAACCATCCCAAAAGGGATGGTTTTTTATATATTTGCAAAATGGAAAATGCAAATCAAGTTTTTGGAATTAGGGCAATAATTGAAGCTATTCAATCTGGGACTATTATTGATAAAGTTTTTATTCAAAAAGATTTGAATAGCGACTTAATGAAGGAATTACTGCGAGTAATCAAACAAAAAAACATCAATTTCTCCTATGTTCCAGCGGAAAAACTGAATAAATTATCCTCAAAAAACCATCAAGGTGCAGTTGCAACAATCTCGCCTATATCTTTTATTCAAATTGAGGAACTCATTGAAACTGTTTTGAATAAAAATGATAAACCTCTTTTCTTAATTTTAGATCAATTGAGTGATGCCCGCAACTTTGGTGCCATTATTAGAACTGCTGAATGTACTGGTGTTGATGGTATCATTATTCAAAAACAAGGTTCAGCACCAGTAAATGGAGATACAATCAAAACATCTGCAGGCGCGGTTTTTAATATCCCAATATGTAAAGTAGATCATATCAAAGATGCTATTTTTCACCTTCAAGCAAGTGGTGTAAAGACAATTGCCGCCACAGAAAAAACTGAAAACAATATTTATGATATTAATTTCAATACTCCTGTTGCAATAATTATGGGAAGTGAAGATAGAGGTATAAATCCTTCTGTTTTGAAAATTGTTGATGAAAAAGCAAAATTACCCATGTTTGGCAACATTGGTTCACTCAATGTCTCTGTTGCTTGTGGCGCATTTTTGTATGAAGCGATAAGGCAGAGGTTATAATCAGTCTTTTGGAAATTCTTTGTAATTATAATTGATTTTTATAGTATTTTCTTCCCCTATAATTTCCTCAGGTTTAGGCGGATTTACAAAATTTCCGTTTTCGTCAAAACGTTTCATAAAAGGATCACTTTCAATATCAAACTCTGGTTTTTCCCATTCAAATTGTATGTCTTCAACATAGTTTGGTGTTTTGTAAATCGTTGCAAAAATAAAACCCGTTATGAAGCCTGACAAATGACCTTCCCAAGAAATAGTTTTATCAACTTCTGGAAAAATATACCAAACCATACCTCCATAAATCATGACAACTGTAAGTGAAAGTGCCATTAATCTATAATACTGTGTCATCATTCCTTTAAAAAAGATAAAAGAAACCAAAACATATATCAAACTACTAGCACCGATATGATATGAATTTCTACCGATAACCCATGTAATGAAGCCAGAGAGAATTATTCCATAGAAAATAACCTTCAAAGAATTATTCCTATAAAAATAAATTAATGCAACTGTAAGAATAAATAATGGAATGGAGTTATTAACTATATGATGCAAGTCGCCATGCAAGAAAGGACTAAAAATTATTCCTTGCAATCCGGAAAGACTTCTTGGAAATATGCCATGATGTGCTAAATCTATATGAAAGAAATTTTCAATCCAAAAAACACCCCAAATCATTGATAACAATATCAATGGAACTATCCAAACAGATGGCGTAAACTTGAAAAATTCGTACTCTTTCATAAATTCGTTTATCATTTTAAATCAAATATACTACCAATATTTTTTTAATGCTATTTTGGCAGAAATACTTATTTTTACACTATGGAAACACCATTAGCAGAACGAATACGTCCACAAAAACTTGAAGATTATATAAGCCAATTACATCTCGTTGGTCCAAATGGTTCGTTAACAAAACAAATAGCTAACGGTTCTATTCCATCAATGATTTTTTGGGGTTCACCAGGAACAGGAAAAACCACATTGGCTCAAATTATTGCTAAAGAAAGTAATAGACCATTCTATGAATTAAGCGCTATAAACAGTGGTGTAAAAGACATTAGAGATGTTATAGAAAAAGCAAAACAAAGTGGTGGTTTATTTACTGCAAAAAACCCAATATTATTTATTGATGAAATACATAGATTCAGTAAATCGCAACAGGATTCTCTTCTTGGCGCTGTAGAAAAAGGTTGGATTACTTTAATAGGTGCAACAACTGAAAATCCCAGTTTTGAAGTTATTCCCGCATTGTTGTCACGTTGTCAGGTTTATATTTTAAATCCTTTTTCAAAAGAAGATTTATTGGCTTTGCTCAATCGTGCTATTGAAAAAGACGTTATTTTATCTACAAAAAAAATTGAAATCGAAGAATCAGAGGCGTTATTGAGACTTTCGGGAGGCGATGGTAGAAAACTATTAAATATTTTTGAACTTGTTGTAAACGCAAGCTCTGAAAGTCAAATTTTAATTACTAACAAAAAAGTTCTCGATTTAGTTCAACAAAACACCGTTCTATATGACAAAACTGGTGAACAACATTATGATATCATCTCTGCTTTTATAAAATCTATTCGCGGTAGCGATCCAAATGGAGCAGTTTACTGGCTTGCTCGAATGATAGAAGGTGGCGAAGATGTAAAATTCATTGCAAGAAGAATGTTGATACTCGCTAGCGAAGATATTGGAAATGCAAACCCTACAGCCTTGATAATGGCAAATAATACTTTCCAAGCAGTTGCTACAATTGGTTATCCAGAAAGTAGAATTCTCCTCAGTCAATGTGCCATCTACTTGTCAACTTCCGCAAAAAGCAATGCAAGTTATATGGCAATTGAGGAAGCATTACACATGGTGAAAGAAACAGGCAATCTTTCTGTTCCTCTACATTTGAGAAATGCCCCAACAAAACTCATGAAAGAACTGGGTTATGGTGACGACTATAAATATGCTCATAGCTATGAAAACAATTTTATAGAACTAGAATTTCTACCAGATGAAATAAAAAACACCAAACTTTATAACCCTGGAAACAATGCTAGGGAAAATGAATTACGTAAGTTTCTACAGAATCGTTGGAAAGACAAATATGATTACTAAAATTTCAATTTTATAGGCTCAGAAATTAATTTGCCTTCTTCATAATATTCAAAAAGCCATTTTCCATCTTTCATAATCACAACACCACGAGTATCACCACGCATTCCTATAAAAACATTTTTTTGTGAAGTGTTGAGTAAACGCATGATAACTCTTGGTTCATTGTTTACAATCTGAAATCCATTGGCTATTGGCTGTGCAAAATAGAAAATCTCTGGATTTTCAGAGGAAAGTGCATTAGGTTCTTCAATGGGTTGCCTTTCTTCTTCATCTACAACTTGTTCATTATTTGATGTTGACTTACCAGAAAACTTATAATTTAATTTATCAAAACCTTTTGCAGCTTCACGCAAAGCTTGCGTGTAGGCAACTTGAAAATCTTTTTCTCTACTTGTTCCATACTCCGTTTCGAAAACGATTTTTTCATAACAATCTTTTAAAATAATTTTCAATTTTGTAACCAATAGTCCTTTCTTTTCATCCAAATCAGCAAAAAGAATTTGGCATCTGTTTTTTGAAATTTCATCAGGAATGTCTGTAATAAAAAAAGTTTTAAAACCATATTTTTCCAATACTAACTTTGTTAGAGTATTCAGTCGAAACCTATCTTCTTCATTGAAAATTGAAAACTTTTTTGGAACAATAACATATTGATAATCATTTATGTTTTGCGCAAAACCTATTGTCACTTGCAATAAAAATATTAGAATTATTTTTTTCATGGTTATAATATTTTTTTTATTTCTAAAAGATGAGAAACTCTTTCATAAGTTGTCTCTTTGTGCATTTTTTTTTCGTCAAAAAGAATTGCTCTCATGCCAAATTCAATAGCACCATTAAAATCAGCATCGATACAATCGCCAATCATTATCGAGTTTTCTTTTTTAGTATTAGCCAAAGATAATGCAAATTCAAAGATATTTCGATGTGGTTTTTTTACTCCAGCCATTTCAGAATTTGTCACCGTTTGAAAATATTTTTCTAAACCCGAATGATACATTTTTCTACTTTGTACATGAGCAAAACCATTCGTAATGATATGCAATTTGTATTTTGGATACAAATACTCTAATAGTTCTATCGCACCATCAAAAAGTTGATTATTATCTGGCAAGAACTCAATATAATCATGTGAAATCTTATCAATACTTTCATCATCAATGGCATAGTTCATGATGTCAAAAGTTTGCCTAAGTCTTTGATATCTCAATTCTTCATGAGTGATTTTATCCACTTGATAAAGTTTCCAACACGCTTGATTTATTGGTGCATAAATGGCAATAAATTCATTCACATCTATTGATGGATGATTGGCTTTAAATATTTTATCAAAAGCTAATATTGAGTTTCTATCAAAATCCCAAAGTGTGTGATCGAGGTCAAAAAATATATCAGTGATGTTTTCCATTAAAAAATTCCTTCGTCCTGAAAACTTAAATATTCTTTTTCTGTGATTATAATATGATCCAAAACTTTTACATCAAGTTGTTCACCAGCTAGTTTTAGCTTTTTTGTAACTTCTTTATCTGCGTCGCTTGCAAGTAGTTTTCCAGAAGGATGATTGTGGGTTAGAATTATAGAAGTTGCATTTTGTTCCAAAGCTATTTTAAAAATTAATCGTACATCAACAACAGTTCCTGTAATTCCTCCTTTGGAAAGTTGCGATTTATAGACCACTTTATTGGAATTATTTAAATACAGAACCCAAAATTCTTCGTGTGGTAATTCGCCAATTATGGGTTGCATGATTTCGAAAACTGCTTTACTAGAAGTAATTTTTTTTAAATCCAAAGTTTCCTCAGCTCTACGACGTCTTCCTAATTCGAGTGCTGCTGCAATAGTAATAGCCTTTGCCTCGCCTATTCCTTTGAATTCCATCAACTGTTTCAAGGATAGTTTACCAAGAGCATTCAAATTATTATCTACACTTGCCAGAATTCGTTTGCTCAATGAAACAGCACTTTCGTTGCGACTTCCTGAACCTATAAGAATAGCTATCAACTCGGCATCACTCAAAGCATTCTTGCCTTTTAGCATTAACTTTTCGCGAGGCTTGTCATCTTCTGCCCAATGTTTTATGGAAAAATTCTGTTCCAAATTTTATTTAATTAGCTGTTTCACCTCATCAAAATCTAAACCACCATAATTGCCTGAACTCATTAATAATAGCGCAGAATTTTCAAAATTTTGATTAAACAAGAAGTTTTTAAAATCGGCTGGATTGGTGTAAATAATTAAATCATCTCTTTGAAACGAATTGGCAATTTGCTCGTAAGTAACCTCATCAAGTCTTTTTATTTTTACTGCATCTGGTGAATAGAAAACCACAGCAACATCAGCTGCATCTAGCGCACCTTGATATTCTTTTAAAAACTCTGCATTTAGACTGCTGTAAGTATGCAGTTCTAAACAAGCAATCAATTTCCTGTCGGGATATTGCGTTTTAACCGCTTTGGTTGTTGCCGAAACTTTACTTGGCGAATGTGCAAAATCTTTGTAAGCAACTTTGTTATTACTTTCGGCAATTTTTTCTAATCGTTTGCTAGCTCCTTTGAAGGTTGCTATTGCTTCATAGAAATCGGCTTCATCAACTCCCATGCATTGGCAAACCCATTTGGCTCCAGCCAAATTATTCAAATTATGAGCACCAAAGACTTCTATCGGCATCTCGCCTTCTGGTGTGTGAAGTAAAGTTTTGCCGTTTTGAACAGTATATTCTGGTGTTTGATAAGGAATTTTTCTAATGGCATTTTCGCAATCTTCCGCTACTTTTTTTACTTCCTGATCTTCTTCGTTGTATATTAGAATTCCTCCTTTGGTAATTTGATTGGTAAAAATTCTGAACTGTTCAACATAATTATCAAATGTTGGGAATACATTTATATGATCCCAAGCAATACCTGAAATCAGCGCAATATTTGGTTGATATAAGTGAAATTTTGGTCTCAAATCTATTGGAGAAGTAAGATATTCGTCGCCTTCGAGGACTATAAAATCATTTTCTTCTGTCAAATGAACCATAGTATCAAAACCCTCAAGCAAAGCACCAACCATATAGTCAACGGCTATTTTGTGGTAATTCATTACATGAAGTATCATAGAAGTAATGGTAGTTTTCCCATGAGAACCGCCAATTACTACACGAGTTTTATTTTTTGATTGTTCAAAAAGAAATTCAGGATAAGAATATATTTTTAAGCCGAGTTCTTGTGCTTTCAACAATTCTGGATTATCGGCTTTAGCGTGCATTCCTAGGATTATTGCTTCAATATCAGTGGTAATCTTTTCTGGAAACCATCCGAGTTCATCGGGTAACAAACCTTTTGCATCAAGTCTTGATTTTGATGGTTCAAATATAGCATCATCGCTACCTGTTACTTTGTATCCTTTGTTATGTAATGCTAGTGCTAAATTGTGCATGGCTGCACCGCCAATGGCTATGAAATGTGTTCTCATCGTTTTAGTTGTCGGTTGTTGGTTGTCGGTTTTTGGTTCATTTGGTACGAACTATCAACTGATAACTGTCAACTATTTTTCAAATTGTTCTTTTAATTGATTTGCTTTTGCTTTATCTTTTATTTTGTTCAAATATAAATTATATAGCTTTTGGAAGGTGGTTTTTGAGTTCCCTATTTCGTGAGCTTTTATATAATTTATTTCTGCTTTTTTATATCTATTAAAATATTCATCGATGTATCCTTTTGCCAAATAGCCATCCACTTTGGATAAATTCATTAATTCATCAGCATATTTTTGAGCTTTTTTTTCACTTCCACCAATGATTCCCGGAAGTTCAATATATAGCATGACCAATGCCCAACGAGTTTCAACATGTTTTTTATCTAAAGATGCCGCTTTTAGGAAAGCCTCTTCTACATCATCAATCATTCCCAAAGCTTTGAATTTATTCACAGATTTAGCTTTCATACCCATTGCTCCACCATATTTGTACCAATAATTAGCCTCTTTTGGAAATTTATTTTTTAAAAGCTGATACTGATTGATAGCTTCATCCCATTTTTTTTGATGCCCAGCAATATCGCCCAAATATTCAATGGCTTTGTAATTATTTGGATTAGATTTTAAACAATTAATGAACAAAACTTTTGCTTCATCAAACTTATTTTGCTTGTATAATGATTCTCCTCTTTCAAAATCATTCGAATTTGAAAAGATTAAAAAATTATATATAAGTATTAGTATGACTTTCATTACTACAAATATAATGTTTGAATTTCAATTTACATCTTGAAGACTTTTTTTCACATTAATATTTATGTAAGTATCAAAATACAGTCTTTAAAACCTAATTAAAAAACCTAAATTTTTATAAAAAACATATTAATATTATAGTTTTTTTCTTTCTTTTTTGTTTTAAATGTGCATTTCATCGATTTTTTTTGCTTTTTATCGATTAATAAATTTATATTTGTCCATGAAATTATTGATACGCAAAACTGTCAACTATTTCAAATGTCAAAAAATCAAAAAAAACAAAAATTCTGAAAGGAATTAAAATTTAACATTAAAAATCAAAAATTCTGAGTTATGAAAAAACTATACCTAATCAGTGAAAGAAAAATTAGAACAATTGCTTTGTTTACAGTGTTCTTATTAGTTTTGGTTTCAAACAAAACATTTGCACAAACTTTATCAGCTAACTGTGCTGGTGCTTCTACATTTAATGTGAATCAGGAGTACATATCATTAACAGTTTTAGATAATGTTGTTAATGATCCATCAGTAGCAAATTGTAATGGGCAGGCTCTAACTCGTGATGGTTGGTTAAAATTTGATGCCATTAGTAATGAAACAGTGATTAAAGCATCAGCTTCAAGCAGAAATTTGATGTTGTATGCATACTCTGGTTCTTGTGGGTCATTAACCTATATATCTTGTGAAAACACTACAACTACTTCTAGTGCTCAGACAGAGACATTAATATTATCAACCATTCCAGGAACAACTTATTATATAAGAATTGGTAATTCTACCAATAATAATATGTTAGTTACCTCTCTTTTCATATTAACAAATGATAAGTGTTCCGATGCTATTACATTAACGTCAAATACATCATGTATTACCACAACCGGTTCAACTCTTGGCGCTAGAGATAACAACGAAGCTGGAGATTGTACTACAGGAACAGAAAAAGCGGTTTGGTATCAATTTCAAGCAGTATCAACTACACATGTAGTTACAGTTGATGGTGTATCTGGCTTTAACCCAGTATTAAATGTTATCAATGATTGTAGTTCAACTGCAGCTCCTAGTGGTGGTGGTTGTGTTAACGCAACAGGAGATAATGGGATTGAAACATTGACGCTAACAGGTTTAACAATAGGGAACTATTATAAGATTCAAGTGCATGACAATAATGGTGATGAAACGGCAAATGGTTTCACTATTTGTGTAACACATACTCTTCCATGTGTAACTCCAATCGCGCAACCAACATCATTGACATTTGGTACAATAACTTCTAATTCAATTGCTGGTTCTTTTACAGCGGCTGTACCTGCACCAAATAAATATTTAATTTTGAGAAGCACTAGTGCTACTGCCCCAAGTCCTGGTCCTGTGAATGGAACATCATATGCTTTGGGTAACAATATTAGTGGTGCAACAGTAATATCAAACACAAACTCTACTTCATTTACATCAAGTGGATTAGCTGGAAACACAACTTACTATTACTATATTTATTCTTTTAATGATGCGTGTAGTGGTGGTCCATTATATTACACAACTTCTCCTCTCACAGGAAATGCAACAACTTGTCCTGCTGTTCCAAATTCAGTTACAACCTCTGGGGTCACATCTTCAGCTTTTACACTGAACTGGGCTGCTCCAACAGGAGGAAGTGCATCAGCAATAAACTATACTGTTCAAGTTACAACGGATGCTGGATTTACTATGAACATTGCAGGTTCTCCATTCTCAACATCGTCTTTAACACAAGCTATAACTGGTCTATCAGCAGGAACTACTTATTATTACAGAATTAGAGCTAATGGATCATGTAGTAGTAGCTGGGTAACCGGTAATGTTACTACCTTACTTGCTAATGATGATTGTAGTGGAGCGATAGCTTTGACAGTTTCATATACATGTTCATATTTATCAGCTACAAATGTTGGAGCAACTAGTAGTTCTGGTGTTCCAGCTCCGGGCTGTGCAAGTTATACTAACAGAGACGTTTGGTTTTCAGCTGTTGTTCCATCAACTGGAGTATTAACAGTAGATTTACAAGCTGGCTCTATGACTGATAGCGGAATGGCTTTTTATAGTGGTACATGTGGTTCATTAGCTCTATTAGAATGTGATGATGATGACGGAAGTGGTGCTATGTCCTATATATCAATGGGTGGATTAACTCCGGGAGATACAATCTACATAAGAGTATGGCAGTTTGGTGGTGGAAGCGGTACATTTGGAATTTGTGCTACTACACCAACATGCCCACCACCATCAGATTTATTTGCAAATATTTTATCAACAACAAGTGCATCAGTTTATTGGACGGCTTCAACTCCTCCAGCTGCTAACGGATACCAATATTATTATAACACAACTGGAACCGTTCCAACGGGAAGTACTGTTCCAACAGGAACAACAGCACCAGGAGTTGTAGGTGTAACTTTAACAGGTCTTACAACAGGTCAAATATATTACTTCTGGGTTAGATCAGATTGTGGTAGTGGTGATAACAGTACATGGTTTGGCCCTACAAATTTCTCACCATGTGCAGTAGGCGATGGACAAGGAACAACCACTTTAGAATGTCCAGAAGTTGTTGCTGGTGGTTCTGGTTTAGGAGGTTTAGATCCAACTGCTGTTGTATGCTCAGCATCAACATGTAGTAATCTAGAAGCAACTTATCCAATATTAAACAGTACTTCAAGTTATACTGTTTCTTCAATAACATATGATCCACCATATCAGTTTAGTTGTTTACAAAACCCTGTTAGTGTGAACGTAGATGATGTTTGGTCACAAACCATAAACCTTCCATTTAACTTCTGTTTCTTTGGTAACAATTTCAATAAATGTTTGATTGGATCTAACGGAAATATTACTTTCGATTTCGTGAACAACTCTCCAGGAGGATACAATGCATGGGAATTTAGTTCTAGCTTACCTAGTACTTCACTTTTCAAAAACACAATTTTTGGAGTTTATCACGATATTGACCCAAGTGTTGGTGGTGAAGTTGGATGGGAATTAGTAACACTAAACACTGGTTGTCGTGCACTTGTTGCTTCATGGAATAACATCCCAATGTTCTCTACAACATGTAACTCTATATTATATACAGGAATGATAGTTCTTTATGAAAACACGAATATTATCGATGTATATATTAAAGAAAAAAATGTTTGTTCTACTTGGAATGATGGAAATGCAATCGTTGGTATTCAAAATGCAGATGGCACAACAGCTGTTGTTGCACCAAGCAGAAATGGTCTTGATGCTAACTGGACTGTATCGAATGAAGCGTGGAGATTTACTCCATCTGGTCCATCTATTACTTCTTTCAAATGGTATGAAGGAAATGGAACAACTGGTCCAGTAGTTGGAACAACTAATAACATCACTGTTTGTCCTGCAGTAACTACTACTTATACAGCCGAAGTTACCTATAATCTTTGTAGTGGGAATCAATTAAAATATACAGATAATACAACGGTAACTGTTACAGGAAATAAAATTTGGACTGGTTCTGTTGATAGTGATTGGAATAAAGCGAACAACTGGTCTCCAAGTGGTGTACCTACAAATTTAAACTGTGTAATAATACCAGATACAACAAATGATCCAGTAATTTCTGGAACAAACTATAAAGCTTATGGTCACAACATGGATGTTAAAACAAATGCAAGCTTACAGCTTAATTCTTCAAATAATTTGACAATTACTGACTTTGCTAGAATTAATGGAACATTCAGTGTAAAAGATAGCTCTAATTTCATTCAAATAAATGATAGTGCCGTTAATACTGGTAATCTATCAATGGAAAGAAGCACGAATGTTAGACAATATGACTACGTATATTGGTCTTCGCCAGTAGCTAGCTTCAGCTCGGCTTCCATTTCGCCTACTACTCCATCTTGGGCAATTTACAAATGGGAACCTGCTACATCAAATACTAATGGTGGACAAGGATATTGGACTGCTGGAAGTGAAACAATGGTACTTGGTAAAGGATATATTGTTCGTGGACCTAGTGGATATTCAACCTCAACTCCAGCAACATATACTGCCACATTTACTGGTGTTCCAAATAACGGAATAATACAACCAACAATATCTAGAGGAAGTTATACTGGAGCTCCATATTCAGGAACAAATGGAATTACTATTACAAATCTTGATGACAACTGGAACCTTGTTGGTAATCCATATCCATCAGCTATTAATGCTAATACATTCTTAACGAATAATACAAACATTAATGGTACCGTAAGACTTTGGACACACGGAAACCCTATTAGCACAAGCAATACAAATCCTTTTTATGCAAGTTATTTGTATAACTATAGTGTAAACGATTATGTAACTTACAACGGAACTGGTTCTACACCTCCAGGTTTCAATGGAAAAATTGGTGCAGGTCAAGCTTTCTTTGTGCTAATGAACGATGGTGCTGCAGGAAGTCAAACAGTAACTTTCAACAACAGCTTGAGAAGCGATACTTATGACAACAGTCAGTTTTATAGAACAACAAGTGAAGCGTCTATAGAATCATTAGAGAAAAACAGAATTTGGTTAAGCCTTGTGAACTCTAGCAATATAGCAGCTACAACTTTAGTTGGATATATTCAAGATGCAACAAATGATGAAGACAGATTATTTGATGGTGTTTGGAAACCTGGAACTGAATTGGGTATTTATTCAAAAATTGAAGACAAAACAATGATTATACAAGGAAGAACATTGCCTTTCAATCAATATGATACTGTGCCTATTGGAGTTACAATACCTAGCACTGGAGTTTATAACATAGCTATCAATCAAGTAGATGGATTATTTGAAGATGCTTCGCAAAACATCTATATTGAAGATACTGTTGAAAATGTGATACACGATTTAAGACAAAATCCTTACTCATTCACAGCTGCTACAGGAAACTATCCAAATAGATTTGTGTTGAGATATACAACTTCTGCTTTGGGAATTGATGATAACAATACAGTTAAAGTGTATGCATTTATTAGCAATGATGTATTGAATATTCAAACAGAAGATAGCATCAAAGAAGTTTCGGTATATGACGTTTCAGGAAAATTGGTTAACACATACAAAGCAAGTGTAAGCAACAACAAGATTGAAGAAGCTTTCCCTTACTCAAATGGTGTTTATGTTGCCAAAATAAAACTTGAAAACGGACAAACTGTAAGCAGAAAATTATTGAAATAGAAATTTGATTAGGTTAATATTTTTAACTAAAAAAGCCGACTTGAAGTCGGCTTTTTTTTATTGAGTAAATAAATATTATTTTACAATAGTCATTTCATCCACAATGTTTTTTGCACCAGCATATTGCTCGATTACCCAAAGCACATAGCGAATATCAACATTGATAGTTCTTTGAAGATTTTTATCAAAGATAACGTCACCAGCCATCGCTTCAATGTTACCATCAAATGCAAGACCAATTAGCTCTCCTTTTCCGTTCAATACTGGAGAACCAGAGTTTCCACCAGTAATATCATTATCAGTAAGGAAATTAACGTGAAGTGAACCATCTTTATCAGCAAAACGACCGTAATCTTTATTTTTATACATGTCAAGAACACGTTGCGGTAAATCAAATTCTTGATCACCTTTTTTGTATTTTTTAACTTGACCTGCAAGCGTTGTGTAATTATTGATAGTAGCATCATTACGCTTATCAGCAGGAAGCGAACGAACTTTGCCATAAGTCAAACGCAACGTTGAATTAGCATCAGGATATTTGATAGTACCAATTTTAGAAGCTCTTAATCCTTCAACTAAAAGACGGTATGAAGCACCAAAATCGTTTTGAGCTTTTGCAATTTCGTCAGATTTAGAATTGAAATGTGTAAGCATATCATTAGACAATGCATAAATTGGGTCATTATCTAGCAAACCTTGACTTGGCAATGCAATAAAAGCTTTTACTTTATCCAATGAACTGAAAATACTCAAATCTGCAGCAGCGTTTACATATTTTGCAAAATCACCGTTGAAATCAGTTTTTATTTTTGATACCATTGGTGCAATAGCATATCCAGTAGATTTTGAAGAATATAACCCAAGTTGAGCCGCTAATAAATCTTTTTCAGCTGGAAGATAAAACTCCTTGTACATTTCTGTTGCCATTTCTGTGATTGCTGGAGCAAGTTGAGCTCTTTTGGCAGCATCTGCTTTTACATAGTTGTCCAATTGTTTACCAAGTGTTCTTCCTATTGTTCCAAAAGCAGTAGTTCTGAAAAGTTGAGACAAGTAGTTATCATGTCTTGCTTTTTCGTTTGTCAACGAATAGAACTTATTGATGTTAGCAATTACGTTTCCATATTTTGCTTTGTTCTCTTTTTTATTTGCCCATTTGTTGAATTTAGCTTCTTGAGCAGCTTTAGTTTTTGCAGTACCAAATTTGGTAAGTGCATCAATCATTCCTTGACGGTTTTTCCAGTAATTCGCAGTTGAAGCATATTTAGAAGCATACATCAGGTTCAGCGCTTCGCTTTGATCCATGTATTTTTTCATGTTATCCATTCCTGTCTTTGCTCCTTCTACCCATGCAGGATAAGCAAATTTTACGTTTTGCTCAATTCCTCCTGCTGGCATCCAGCGGTTTGTTCTTCCAGGATAACCAAGTATCATGGCATAATCGTTTTCTTTTACACCACCAAGATTTACTGGCAAATAATGTTTTGGTTGCAATGGCACATTGTTTTCAGAATATTCTGCTGGGTTACCATCTTTATCACCATACACACGGAACATAGAAAAATCTGCGGTGTGGCGTGGCCATTCCCAGTTGTCAGTATCTCCACCAAATTTTCCTAAACTTTCTGGTGGCGTACCTACAAAGCGAACATCAGTATAATCTTGGTAAACAAAATAGTAGAACTCATTTCCTTGGAAAAATGAACGAACAGAAACTACATATTTTCCGCCTTCGTTGTTTTCTTTCTCAATTTTTGAGATTTCGGCATTGATTGCTTTGTCGCGTTCTGCTTCGGTCATTTTATCATTTACGACAGCCAAAATTCTTTTGGTACAATCGTCCATACGAACAAAGAAACGCACATAAAGACTAGAAGGTTTCATTTCTTCTTTTCTAGATTTTGCCCAATAACCATCTTTCAAATAGTTTTTTTCTGGCGATGAAAGCTCTGCAATGGCATCGTAACCACAGTGGTGATTTGTAAGTACTAAACCATCTTTTGAGATGAGTTCAGCAGTACAACCTCCGTTGAATTGAACGATGGCATCTTTCAAACTGTGATGGTTGATGCTGTAGATTTCTTCGGCAGTTAGCTGAAGTCCCATTTTTTGCATGTCGCGGTGATTAAGACGTTCTATAAACATCAAAAACCACATTCCTTCATCGGCTTTGGCGCTTGTAGGAACAAGCATGATACCTGCGATGAGCGATAAAATAATTTTTTTCATTGTTTAAAAATGTAAAAGTTAATAGTTGTAGCTTAGTAGTAGCCTGATGATTAGAAAAGTTACACGGAGTTACTAAAAAGCGATTGCAAAGATAGTTTGTTTTAACGAAAACGTTATAAAAAATTGTTAAAGGTTCGTGTTTATGGCAATAGCTTTTAGGGAAAACCACCTTAAAATTATAGGGTTTCCCCTAATGGTTTGTTGTATGGGTTTTGTATATTTGAGTAGTCTTCCAACCCTTTATATAAACTCAGAGATTCAAATCAATTAAATTTTTTTTACACTAAAAGATAGCATTCAGAAATTTGTTGCAAACAGAAATTAGGGCTGATTTTTAATGTTTTTTTCAATCATTATCACACATTCAACATCTGCCACAATTTGTCCTTAAGTTCTTGTAGTCCTTGTTGTGCTACAGAGGAAATAAAGAGGTATGGTGTGCCTTTGAAAGCTTTGTCGAGTTCTTGTTTCATCTCGGCTTTGAGTTCATCGTCTAGCATATCCGATTTTGAAATAACAATCAATCTATCTTTGTGTAGCATTTCGGGATTGTAACGACGAAGTTCATCAAGCAGGATATCATATTCCTTTTTGATATCAGTTGCATCAGCAGGAATGAGAAACAAAAGTGTAGAGTTGCGCTCAATATGACGAAGGAAATAATGCCCAAGTCCTTTTCCTTCGGCTGCGCCTTCTATAATTCCGGGTATATCAGCCATGACAAAAGACTGGAAATCGCGGTAGCTTACAATCCCTAGATTGGGCTTCAAGGTTGTAAATGGGTAATCGGCAATCTTTGGTTTAGCAGAAGTAAGCACAGAAAGTAACGTTGATTTTCCTGCATTAGGAAAACCTACAAGCCCAACATCGGCTAGTACTTTTAACTCCAGTATGATGTCTTTTTCTTCAACAGGCATACCAGGTTGTGCATAGCGTGGTGTTTGGTTTGTAGCACTACGAAAATGCCAGTTTCCTAAACCACCTTTCCCTCCTTTGGCAATGATTTTTTCTTCGTTGTTTTCGGTTATTTCAAAAAGTATTTCGTTTGTTTCTTGATCGCGAACTACAGTTCCTAGTGGCACTTCGATGATTTTGTCTTCGCCATCATGACCTGTACTACGAGAACTTCCACCATCGCCACCATGACCAGCTTTGACGTGTTTTGTAAACTTTAGATGAAAAAGCGTCCAAAGGTTTTTATTTCCTCTAAGAATAACATGACCACCACGACCACCATCGCCACCATCTGGTCCACCTTTTTCGATGAATTTTTCGCGGTGAAGATGCGTTGAGCCTTTTCCTCCTTTTCCAGAAGAAACATATATTTTTACGTAGTCTACAAAATTACCTTCGGTCATTGTTTTTTAAGCTTTCGGTTGTCGATGTGTTTTATTATTCTGTGATTGCTTTTATGAGTACTTTATCAATTTTTACTCCATCCATATCGATTACTTCGAATTCTAGTTTGTTCCAAATTAGCTTTTCGCCAGTTTTTGGAATATTTCCTAGCTCTGTCATGATAAGTCCGCTAACGGTTGTCACATCATAATCGGTTGTTAATTCATCGAGGTCAAAATAGGTTAGAAAATCATGAAGCGAATAATGTCCATCTACAAGCCATGTTCCATCTTCTCTAGCAATGAGTTTGAAATCGTCTTCATAGAATTCAGCAGCATCGCCAACCAATGCTTCCAGAATATCGTTGAGAGTAATAATTCCTTGAAAAATCCCGTATTCATCAGTTACTAGCGCATAGTGTATTTTTGATTTCTTGAAGTTCTCCAAAGCTTTGTAAGCAGTAGTGTGTTCAATGAAATATACTGGTTCTTTGATGATGTCATTTAGATTGAAACCTCCTTTGTCGAAACCTACAAATAAATCTTTCAAAAGAACTATACCCACCATTTCGTCAAGGTTTTCTTTGCAAACAGGATATACCGAATGCAATTCGTGCAATACCTTTTCTTTGATTTCTTCGAGTGTATCATCGAGCGAAAGAAAAACAACTGATTTCCTATGCGTCATCAATGAATTTACTTTTCTGTCGCCAATGTGAAACACACGTTCTACAATGTCTTGTTCTATTTCCTGTACTTCGCCGCCTTCTGTTCCTTCTTTTATGATTGCTTTGATTTCTTCTTCGGTTACTTTGCCATCGGCAGTTGGTTTTATTTTGAAAACATCAAGAATAAAATCGGTAGATTTTGTCAATAACCAAATGAATGGCATAGTTATTTTTGAAACTACTTTCATAGGAACAGCTACTGATTTTGCTATTGCTTCGGGATAGTTGAGCCCAATTCTTTTCGGCAATAATTCTCCTAGAACAAGAGAGAAAAAAGTTAAGACTACTACCACTACTCCTATTCCTATTGACTCTGAATAGGGTTTTAACACTGGGAAACCAGCAATGAAATTTTGCACATCTTGGGTTATCTTATCGCCAGAGTAAATACCTGTTAATATCCCAATTAGTGTAATTCCAATTTGTACAGTAGAAAGAAACTCGTTTGGCGAATTGGCTAAATCGAGTGCTGTTTTGGCGTTTTTGTTTCCTTTTTTGGCGGCAGTTTCTAGTCTATTTTTTCGAGCCGAAATAAGTGCAATTTCAGACATCGAAAAAAGTCCGTTGAGTATGATTAGAAAAAGTATTATTAAAATTTCCATAGGATGCTTTTACAAAAAAAGAGCTTTTTTTTCGTTAGTCGAAATAAGCCCTTTTCTGTTTGCAAATATCTGATTTTTTTTTGAATGTCAGTATTATAAATTTTTGCAGTGAAAATTTATACCAATTTATCAAAAATCATGTTCAATCTTTCGTTTACCTCTGCTATTGTTCCAATGCCGTCAACAGCGAAAAATTTTCCTTGATTTTTGTAATAATTCATCAAAGGAGCTGTTTTTTGATTGTACTCTTCGTAGCGGTTTCGAATTTTTTCTTCGTCTTGATCATCTGGTCTTCCAGAAGTTTTGCCTCTTTCGAGTAAACGAGCAACTAGAATATTGTCATCGGCTTCGAGAGCAACAGTTGCGGTAATATTTTGACCTTTGTTTTCAAGAAAACTATCAAGCGCTTCAGCTTGGGCAATAGTTCTAGGAAATCCATCGAAAAGAAAACCAGCTGCATCTGGATTTTTGTCCACTTCGCTTTGGAGCATATTGATGGTTACTTCGTCTGGAACCAAATCGCCTTTGTCCATAAAAGTTTTTGCAAGTTTCCCAAGTTCAGTGTCATTTTTTATATTGAACCTGAAAATATCGCCAGTAGAAAGATGAACTAAATTATATTTTTCTTTTAAAAATTCGGCTTGAGTGCCTTTTCCTGCTCCAGGTTTTCCGAAAAGAACGATGTTAATCATTTTATTAAAAGTTGTAATTTATTAATTGTGTTTGTTCTCGGTTGACTGAAAACTGAAAACCGATGACTGAGAACTCCTTTTTATTGTGCTAGTTGATAAACGTCAGGTAAGTTTCTGCCTAACCCATCGTAGTCTAAACCATATCCTACAATGAATTTATTTGGAATTCTGATACCTACATAATCCAGTTTAATGTCTTTTTTATAAGCTTCGGGTTTAAAGAAAAGTGTAGCAATTTTTAGATGTTTCACCTTTTTTTCTTTGAAAATGGCTTTCAATTCTTCTACAGTATTTCCTGTGTCAACAATATCTTCGACCACAACTACTGTTTTACCTTCTAAATCTTGATCGAGACCAATTAATTGTTTTACAGTTCCTGTAGTTTGTGTACCTTCATAGGAAGCCATTTTTACAAAATTTACTTCACACATTCCTCTGTAATGCTTCATCAAATCGGACAATACCATAAATGCACCGTTTAGTACGCCAACAAAAACTGGAACGTCGTCAAAAAAGTCATCATCCATTTGCTTTGCCATGTTTTGGATTGCAAATTGAATTTCTTCGGAAGAAATAAATGGTTCGAAAGTCTTATCGTGTAAATGTATCATTGTGTTGTTGTTGAAAAATAAAGATGCAAATTTAGTGAAGTATTGAGTATTACGTATTAAGTATCTGTATTTTTTTTGCAAAATAGGTATATTTACAAAATGAATGCTACGTATTACAAAATAATAGCTAATAGCACTGCTCACAGGAAAAGTAGAGATGAAAACAAGAATTTCATTTTTGAAAATCCTACATATATAAAAGATTTAACAGCTCTTGCATTTGATACAAAGGACAAAAACCATCACAAAGCATGTTGGGTTTTGGAACTGATATGCGAAGAACGAATGGAACTTTTTATCCCTTTCATTGATGATTATTGTCATTCGTTAAAGCATTTCAAATCGGATTCAGCCATTCGTTCGATTGCTAAAATCGGGTTGTTTTTAGTAAAAGATATTTCAGTTCATCTAACCCAAAAGCAAGAAGAACAGATAATAGAAACTTTTTTGGACTGGTTGATACAATCTGATAAAGCTGCCAATGCCGCATATACGATGCGAGCATTGTACATTCTTGGCAAAAAACATGATTGGGTAAACGAAGAATTGAAAGCCTTACTTTCTAGAGATTGTAGCCATCAAACACCAGGTTATAAGTTTGCTGTGAAAGATATTTTGAAACGATTAAAATAATTTCAAAATTGTATCTTTGCCCAACAACTACAACAACACAATGACACGAGCGAAGCGACTGCATGAGACCAATAAAAAACAATAACTACAACGAATGAACTATTTCTCATCCGATTTTAAATTAGGAATTCTCGGTGGCGGACAATTGGGCAAAATGCTATTGACTGAAACCAGAAAATTTGATATTCAAACTTTTGTTCTTGACCCAAGTGAAGAAGCACCAAGCCGAATAGGTTGCAATGCATTTTACAAAGGAAGTTTGATGGATTATGACACCGTTTATCAGTTTGGAAAATTGGTAAATTTGTTAACCATAGAAATTGAAAATGTAAATCTTGATGCTTTAGACAAATTGGAAGCAGAAGGTTTACCCATTTATCCATCACCAAAAACCTTACGATTAATTCAGAATAAAGGTCGTCAAAAAGATTTTTATGTTGAACATAACATTCCAACTGCTCCACACCAACGTTTTTCAACTTTAGAAAATCTAAAATCTGCTGTCACATCGAGCGCAGTCGAGATGCCTTTTGTATGGAAAAGTGCTCAATTTGGTTATGATGGAAATGGCGTTAAAATTGTCCGTTCGATTGCTGATTTGGAAAATCTACCTGATGTAGAATGCATCGCCGAACAAATGGTTCCATTCAAAAATGAGTTGGCAGTAATCGTTGCGCGTTCTGTTTCGGGCGAAGTTAAAACGTATCCAGTAGTGGAAATGGAATTTCATCCCGAAGCCAATCAAGTAGAATATGTGATTTGCCCAGCAAGAATTGACGAAAAAGTCGCTCAAAAAGCAACCGAAATAGCCTTAAAAGTTTCAGAAACTTTCCATCATGTTGGATTATTAGCGGTAGAAATGTTTCAAACAGAAGACGATGACTCGAGTGCTTCGCACGAACTGGCGCAGCAAATTTTAGTAAACGAAGTCGCTCCAAGACCACACAATTCAGGACATTATTCGATTGAAGCGAGTTATACATCACAATTTGAAAATCATTTACGAGCCATTTTAGATTTGCCTTTAGGAAACACCAATAGCAAAGTTGCTGGAATTATGGTAAATTTGGTCGGAGAAGAAGGCTTTTCAGGACAAGTAGTTTACGAAAACATTGAAAAAATAATGGCTATCGATGGTGTTACGCCACATATTTATGGCAAAAGAGAAACAAGACCTTTCCGAAAAATGGGACACGTTACCATTGTCAATGAAAATATGACCGAAGCTAGGAAAATTGCGGAAGAAGTTAAGAATAGTATTAGAGTGATTAGTTAAAAATTATTATAAATTATGAATTTTAAATGAAAACACAACAATTTAAAATTTATAATTCAAAATTCAAAATAAAAACATGAGCAAAGTAGCCATAATAATGGGAAGCATCTCCGATATGCCCGTGATGCAAGAAGCCATTGACATCTTAAAAGGATTTGACATCGAAACTGAGGTTGATATCGTTTCGGCACACAGAACACCTGAAAAATTATTTGATTTTAGCAAAAACGCACATACTAGAGGTATTTCAGTAATTATTGCTGGTGCTGGTGGTGCGGCTCATTTACCTGGAATGGTCGCTTCAATGTCGCCATTGCCTGTAATTGGAGTTCCTGTAAAATCGAGTAATTCTATCGATGGTTGGGATTCGGTTTTGTCGATTTTGCAAATGCCTGGTGGCGTTCCTGTAGCAACTGTGGCTTTAAATGGAGCAAAAAATGCTGGAATTCTAGCCGCACAAATCATTGGAAGTCATGATAAATGTGTGCTTGACAAAATCATATTCTACAAAGAAAGTTTGAAAGAAGCAGTTAATAAAGCTTCAGCTGAATTGAAAAAATAATTATCTTTGATAAAAAGAAAACTATGAATATTCAAACTTCAAAAATCCAATTGGCGAAAATTATTTTGGATATTGAAAACCCAAAGTTGATTGAAGAAATTATTCATTTGATTCAATCCAAATCCACTTTAACAGAAAAGCAAAAAGCCGCTATTGATGAAGCCATTTATTCATTAGAAAACAATGAAGGAATTACTCATAATATGGTTATGGAGGAAACTAGAAGTCGTTATTCTAAGTATTTCAAATAATGAATGTTATTTGGTCGCCACAAGCTAAAAAAGACTATTGGCTAAAAATTGATTATTTAGAAGCTGAATGGACATTTCAAGATGTTGTGAATTTTATCGACAAAGTTGACTACACAATTACTTTATTAGATAAAAACAACATTGAATTCATTTCAACAAATTATAAAGAAGTTAATAAAAGTGGTGATTACAAAACAAATTACTCTTTATTACAAAATAAATTCCAATACAATTGAATTACTTCGTTTTTGGAATACCTACCAAGATTTAGAAAATTTTAAACTTTAAAAAACTTTGCGCCTTTGCGCCTTTGCGAGCAATGATAACACTTACCTCAACATTCAACACCAAACACAACACCGCACCTTTTTCGCAAATAAAACTAGAAGATTACAAACCTGCTTTTATCGAAAATATTGCAAAGGCAAAAGCAGAAATCAATGCTATCATCAACAACCCTGAAACTCCAACATTCGAAAACACGATTGTTGCTTTAGATTTTGCTGGTGCAACTTTAGATAGATTGTCATTGATTTTCTTCAATTTGAATTCGGCAGAAACTTGTGATGAAATGCAAAAAATCGCTCAAGAAATTTCGCCTTTATTAACAGAATTTAGTAACGATATTGCTTTAAATGAAGATTTATTCAAAAGAGTTAAAGCGGTTTACGATCAAAAACACAACTTGACTTTAACTACAGAACAAGCTACTTTATTAGACAAAAAATTCAAAGGATTTTCTAGAAATGGAGCTTTATTAAATGAAGAAGACAAATTAAAATTACGCGAAATTGATACCGAATTAGCCAAATTAAAATTGACTTTTGGCGAAAATGTTTTGGCAGAAACCAATAACTATCAATTACACATTACCAAAGAAGAAGATTTAAAAGGTTTGCCTGATGGTGCTAAAGAAATGGCAGCAAGTTTGGCAAAATCTAAAAACTTAGAAGGTTGGGTTTTTACTTTAGATTTCCCAAGTTATTTGCCTTTTGTGACTTATGTTGAAAATCGTGAATTGCGAAGAGAAATTGCAATCGCTGCCGGAAAAAAATCATTTCAAAACAATGAATTTGACAATCAAGAAAACGTAAAACGTATTGTAGAATTACGCCATAAACGTGCTAATTTATTAGGATACAAATCGCATTCAGATTTTGTTTTGGAAGAACGAATGGCTCAAAATCCAGAGAAAGTGCAATCGTTTTTGAATGATTTATTAGAAAAAGCAAAACCTGCCGCTCAAAAAGAATTTGCTCAATTAACTGCATTCGCAAAAGAATTGGACGGAATTGATCAATTAGAAAAATGGGATGGCACTTACTATTCTGAGAAATTGAAACAAAAATTATTCAACTTTGATGATGAGATTTTAAAACCTTATTTCAAGTTAGAAAATGTTTTGAATGGCGCATTTACGGTTGCTAAAAAACTTTTCGGTATTACTTTTAAAGAAGTTTTTGATATTGACAAATACCACAAAGATGTACAAACTTTTGAAGTATTGGACTTCGAAAATAATTTAGTTGCCATTTTCTACTCCGATTTTTTTCCAAGAAAAGGAAAACGAAATGGTGCTTGGATGACTTCTTATAAACCTCAATATATAAAGGACGGAATTAACGAAAGACCTCATGTTTCTATTGTTTGTAATTTCACACCACCAACAGAGACTAAACCTTCACTCCTAACTTTCAATGAAGTAACCACTTTGTTTCATGAGTTTGGTCACGCTTTACACGGAATGTTAGCCAATACAACTTATCCAAGTTTATCTGGAACTTCGGTTTATTGGGACTTTGTGGAATTACCAAGTCAAGTAATGGAAAACTGGTGCTATGAGCCAGAAGCTTTGGCTTTGTTTGCTAAACATTATGAAACGGGAGAAATCATTCCGCAAGAATATGTTGAAAAGATTAAAGAAAGTGCGAGTTTCTTAGAAGGAATGGCAACATTGCGTCAATTAAGTTTCGGAATTTTGGATATGACATATCACGGAAAATCTCAAACAATTGCTGATGTAAAAGCTTTTGAAAAACAAGCCATGGAAGGAACGAGTTTATATCCTGATGTGGAGGAAAATTGTATGAGTACTTCGTTTTCTCATATTTTTCAAGGCGGATATTCTTCGGGATATTACAGTTATAAATGGGCAGAAGTTTTGGATGCTGATGCGTTTGCCTATTTCCAAGAACAAGGAATTTTTAATCAAGAAGTAGCTACGAAATTTAAAGACAACGTACTTTCCAAAGGTGGCACCGAATTACCAATGGAATTGTATAAAAAATTTCGTGGTCAAGAACCTAAAGTGGAGGCGTTGTTGAAACGTGCTGGGTTGATTTAAAGTTCGAGTTACAAAGTACAAAGTACGAAGAAAGATAACCGAAGTTTAATGCTTCGGTTTATTTTTAAAGATAAACTTTCATTTTTTTTTGAAAGTTTAAAAGCTTTCAAAAACCACCAAAATCAACCACCAAAAAACAGGAATACTTTCCACCCAAAAAGAAGCATAATAACGTGAGCGATTTTCATTTGAAAACAACAAAAATAATATTGTTGTAAGAGCCAAAGCCGATTTTAAAGCAAAAAACTCTATTCTAAAATCTGTAGATAAAAATTCTAATAACACAAATAAAACCATCAATGCAACTCCTACTCGCTTGGTTGTTGCAACTCCTATTTGCTGCGGCACAGTTTTTAAATGCGGATCATCTTGTTTTAAATCGATAATCTCAAAGATTAATATCAATACAAATATCAATATAAATCGTTGTGCGGCAACCAAGAAAACATAATTTGCAAATGGTGAATTATTATTGATAATGGGAAGAAAAAGTGTTACTCCTACCCAACTTAACGCTACAATGTAAATTTTTATTCCAGCCCAATTTCGTGCATTTCTTTTATTGGGAAAGAAAGGCAAAGTGTATAACAAAGTTATCACTAAGAAAACTAACCCAATGATTTGCGTAGTTTTCTGTAATTGAAAAAAATAATACGCTGTTGTTAGCAATGACAAGAAACTAAAAACAGAAATTGCCTTTAATTGCTTTGTCATTTGCAACCTTTTAGCTCTTGCCAAAGCATCATATTTGACAAAATTGTAACCGACAATAGTTCCAAAAAAAGCAAAGAAAAGCGTAGCATAATCGTTTGCTATATCAAACAAAATGAAGGTAAGTTTTACTAATGCAAAAACCGACAAGGCTACATGAATACTACTGTTTATATAAAAATCGAATATTTTTTTTAGTGTTTTCAAATAATAAAAAAGGAGCTTTTACAAAGCTCCTTTCTGATTTTATTGTTTAACTAGTTTTATGAGCTGTACTTTTTCTTCCGATTGAAGTTTTAACAAATATACACTAGATGGCAAATCATTTACCATAATTTTTGAATTTAAAAGCCTACCACTTTGAATTTCTTTACCATCCAAACTAAAAATTGAGTATGCCACTTCCACAAAATTATGGTTGACATTAATTTCATTTGTAAATGGATTAGGGAAAACCACAAAAAGATTTTTCTCATCGTCTATAATTCCTAATTCATCCTCAACAGCTATAGAGACAACAAACGAAACACTTCCACCTGAATTCGTTGCCGTAACTTCATAATCGGTTGGCAATTGTAAATCCGTTGGTGTTCCTGAAATAACTCCTGTTACTGTATTAAAACTCAATCCAGTTGGTAAACTTGGACTAATGCTAAATGTCAAATTTTCTCCCGAAACTGTTGGTACTAAATCAGTAATTGATTGATTGATAGTGAACACATTTGGCGTTGAATAGCTTAGTGAACTTGGCGCAGCATCGATAATTTCGATTGATAGCGTGAAACTTGTGCTTCCACCTGAATTTGTTGCTGTAACTTCATAATCGGTTGGCGATTGCAATGTTGTTGGTGTTCCTGAAATCACTCCTGTTAATGTATCGAAACTTAATCCATTTGGTAAACTTGGATTAATACTAAAGATTAGATTTTCTCCCGAAACTGTTGGTGCTAAATCGGTAATCAATTGATTGATAGTGAACACATTTGGTGTTGAATAACTTAAACCATTTGGCGCAACATCGATGATTTCGATTGACAAAACAAACGAAACACTTCCACCTGAATTTGTTGCTGTAACTTCATAATCGGTTGGCAATTGTAAATCCGTTGGTGTTCCTGAAATCACTCCTGTTACTGTATTAAAACTCAATCCAGTTGGTAAACTTGGACTAATGCTAAATGTCAAATTTTCTCCCGAAACTGTTGGTGCCAAATCGGTAATCGATTGATTGATAGTGAACACATTTGGCGTTGAATAACTCAAACCATTTGGTGCAACATCAATCACTTCAATAGATAATGTGAAACTTGTGCTTCCACCTGAATTTGTTGCCGTAACTTCATAATCGGTTGGCGATTGTAATGCTGTTGGTGTTCCTGAAATTATTCCTGTTGCGGTATCAAAACTCAATCCAGTTGGTAAACTTGGATTAATGCTAAAGATTAGATTTTCTCCCGAAACTGTTGGCACTAAATCGGTAATTGATTGATTGATAGTGAACACATTTGGCGTTGAATAGCTTAGTGAACTTGGCGCAGCATCGATAATTTCGATTGATAGCGTGAAACTTGTGCTTCCACCTGAATTTGTTGCTGTAACTTCATAATCGGTTGGCGATTGCAAAATCGTTGGCGTTCCTGAAATTATTCCTGTTGCTGTGTCGAAAGTTAATCCGTTTGGTAAACCTGGACTAATGCTAAATGTCAAATTTTCTCCAGAAACTGTTGGTACTAAATCGGTAATCGATTGATTGATAATGAATACATTTGGCGTTGAATAGCTCAAGTTTGTTGGTGCAACATCGATGATTTCAATAGATAATGTGAAACTTGTGCTTCCACCTGAATTTGTTGCCGTAACTTCATAATCCGTTGGCGATTGCAAAATCGTTGGCGTTCCTGAAATTATTCCTGTTGCTGTGTCAAAACTTAATCCATTTGGTAAGCTTGGACTAATGCTAAAGATCAGGTTTTCTCCTGAAACTGTTGGTGCTAAATCAGTAATCGATTGATTAATGGTGAATACATTTGGCGTAGAATAACTTAGTGAATTTGGTGCAACATCAATGATTTCGATTGATAGCGTGAAACTTGTGCTTCCACCTGAATTCGTTGCCGTAACTTCATAATCGGTTGGCGATTGTAAAACCGTTGGCGTTCCTGAAATTATTCCTGTTGCTGTGTCGAAAGTTAATCCGTTTGGTAAACCTGGACTAATGCTAAATGTCAAATTTTCTCCCGAAACTGTTGGCACTAAATTGGCAATGGCTTCATCGATAGTAAACACATTTGGTGTTGAATAACTTAAACCATTTGGTGCAACATCAATCACTTCAATAGATAATGTGAAGCTTGTGCTTCCACCTGAATTGGTTGCTGTAACTTCATAATCCGTTGGCGATTGCAATGTTGTTGGTGTTCCTGAAATTATTCCTGTTACGGTATCAAAACTCAATCCAGTTGGTAAACTTGGATTAATACTAAAGATTAGATTTTCTCCCGAAACTGTTGGCACTAAATTGGCAATGGCTTCATCGATAGTAAACACATTTGGTGTTGCATAGCTCAAGTTTGTTGGCGCAGCATCAATCACTTCGATAGATAATGTGAAACTTGTGCTTCCACCTGAATTCGTTGCAGTAACTTCATAATCCGTTGGCGATTGCAAAATCGTTGGCGTTCCTGAAATTATTCCTGTTGCAGTGTCAAAACTCAATCCAGTTGGTAAACTTGGATTAATGCTAAATGTCAAATTTTCTCCCGAAACCTGT
>NZ_BMIM01000010.1:0-42376 GCF_014642275.1 Flavobacterium lutivivi | reverse complement strand
TTTGGCGTTGAATAACTTAGTGAACTTGGCGCAGCATCAATGATTTCGATTGATAGCGTGAAGCTTGTGCTTCCACCTGAATTCGTTGCTGTAACTTCATAATCCGTTGGCGATTGCAATGTTGTTGGTGTTCCTGAAATCACTCCTGTTACTGTATTAAAACTCAATCCAGTTGGTAAACTTGGACTAATGCTAAATGTCAAATTTTCTCCCGAAACTGTTGGCACTAAATCAGTAATTGATTGATTAATGGTGAACACATTTGGTGTTGAATAACTCAAACCATTTGGTGCAACATCAATCACTTCAATAGATAATGTGAAACTTGTGCTTCCACCTGAATTCGTTGCCGTAACTTCATAATCGGTTGGCGATTGTAAAGCTGTTGGTGTTCCTGAAATGATACCTGTTGCAGTGTCAAAACTCAATCCGTTTGGTAAACTTGGAACGATTGAAAATACTAGATTTTCTCCTGAAACTGTTGGTACCAAATTGGCAATGGCTTCATCAACTGTGAACACATTTGGTGTTGAATAACTTAGTGAACTTGGTGCAGCATCGATAATTTCGATTGACAAAACAAACGAAACACTTCCACCTGAATTCGTTGCCGTAACTTCATAATCGGTTGCTGGTTGTAATGCTGTTGGTGTTCCTGAAATCACTCCTGTTACTGTATTAAAACTCAATCCAGTTGGTAAACTTGGACTAATGCTAAATGTCAAATTTTCTCCTGAAACTGTTGGTGCTAAATCAGTAATCGATTGATTGATAGTGAAAACATTTGGCGTTGCATAGCTCAAGTTTGTTGGCGCAGCATCAATCACTTCGATAGATAATGTGAAACTTGTGCTTCCACCTGAATTCGTTGCCGTAACTTCATAATCCGTTGGCGATTGCAAAATCGTTGGCGTTCCTGAAATTATTCCTGTTGCAGTGTCAAAACTCAATCCAGTTGGTAAACTTGGATTAATGCTAAATGTCAAATTTTCTCCCGAAACTGTTGGCACTAAATCAGTAATTGATTGATTGATAGTGAAAACATTTGGCGTTGAATAACTTAGTGAACTTGGCGCAGCATCAATGATTTCGATTGATAGCGTGAAGCTTGTGCTTCCACCTGAATTCGTTGCCGTAACTTCATAATCGGTTGGCGATTGTAAAACCGTTGGTGTTCCTGAAATCACTCCTGTTACTGTATTAAAACTCAATCCAGTTGGTAAACTTGGACTAATGCTAAATGTCAAATTTTCTCCCGAAACTGTTGGCACTAAATCAGTAATCGATTGATTGATAGTAAACACATTTGGCGTTGAATAACTTAGTGAACTTGGCGCAGCATCGATAATTTCGATTGATAGCGTGAAACTTGTGCTTCCACCGGAATTTGTTGCCGTAATTTCATAATCGGTTGGCGATTGTAAAGCTGTTGGTGTTCCTGAAATTACTCCTGTTGCGGTATCAAAACTCAATCCGTTTGGTAAACTTGGACTAATTGAGAAACTATCGGCAGTTGCCGTTAATGTTGGTACAATATCCGTAATTGCTTGACCAATAACCAAAACATGAGGTGTTGGATAGGTTAATGGAATTCGTTTTCCCGTTAATGAAAAATTATTAAAATTAACCCTGTTTCCATTATCCACAGTCATATTACTTCCTGTAAATCGTATTCTTATTTTTAAATTTGGATTGTTATTAACCTCATCTATTGATGATAAATCTACTTCAAACTTCTGATAGGAATTTGTCAATGGAAACGATTGAATTGGCATGCCCGAAGTAATCCAAGTAGGTGAACCATTATTGATAGCGTAATCAATTACTAAATTATCAGCAGCATTTTCATTCATTGCCGCAAATGCAAATTTTATTTGCTGATAACCTACAGTTGAAAAACTAAAGTAAAGCGTGTTTTCATTTCCGTTGTTTTGAAAAGGTTGCTTTATTTGAATTCCTTTCATATCAGAAGATGCAAAAGGTATATTATCATTTGCAACAGGTAAATAATTTATGCTTGTTGGGTTATTTCTTCTTTCCATTGATGCCTTTCTCCAACTAGGATGAGAACTATTAAAAGGATATCCCGCAAGGCATGATTGGTAACTCAAAACTCCGTTCTGATTCATTTCAAAAGTGGAACTTATAGACGACAATGGGGTATTGTTTTGCAAATCACCATCGAACATCCAAAAATAAATAGGTTCTTCTGGATCAGTAGAAAATCCTTCTGGAATGAAAACTGCTCTAATATTGAAATTTTGATCAGTAGTAATTGTAATTTCTGCTTCGGTACTATTTGAAAAACCTTCCCAATGACTAAATACATATCCTTCTTTGGCTACAGCTTTTAGCTTTACGGGAATATTTGCAAAATAAATTCCTGTCCAAGGATATGGATTACTTGCAACTCCTGGTGTTGTTGGTAAAATGTCGATGGTATTTATTTTTACATATCCATGATTTTCGTTTGAAACATTTAAAACTGTATTAATAGTATTGGAAATTCCAAATTCATCTTGAATATGTTGTCTTTGGTATCCTGGTCTTTGCTGTGCAAAAGCAATTTCTTTATTCAAAAAATAGTTCCAATCACCAAAATCTACAGGAGCTTTCCAACGTTCAAATTGTTTGGGCATTTCTGGTTGCAAAACAGTTTTCATAGCATTAATTTTTGCTACTACTCTATCTGTTTTAAAGTAAGTATTCATCAAATCAGCAAAACGATTGATGAAATCATTCTTGAAACTATTGTTTTCCAACAATCTTCGTAAGATAAGAGTTGACCACTCTGGATTAGGCCAATCAGGTCCATTTTCTGCAGTCGCCAAAGCCAACGTATTTAGAGCTATATCACCACTACTTATCCCAAAAGACGAATCCATATCGTGAATTGCCCATCTCCATCTGCCATCATGTCCATAAGGAGCATTTGGTTCATAGTTTTGTGTCTTTTTTCTCCAATAAATAATATTGTTTCCTGGCCAATCAACATTTTGGAAATAAATATTTGAAATGAAATAATCTTTAAAATTATCTTCATCAAGCTGAGTCTTTATGTAATTGTAGTTTTCATCTTGAGCAAGAGAGTTTGTTTCTAAATACTCTATCATTTCTAAATAATCCTCATCATCTCCTTCTTCTACATCAGCATTATTCTCTAAAACATCAATTTGATCTTCTTCTATATTATAAACTCTTTTAAAATACTTTTCATCATATTTATCTCTAAGACTTAAAATACCCCAATATTCACCATTGATAAAAGTTACTGTTGGCTGATAAGCTTCGGTTTCTACATTTAACCCTTTAATCAATTCGTGATTCAAAGGATCACGAAATAATGTGTGGTAAAAGTCTCCACTCGAGTTTTTCAATGACAATCTCTCATAACTATTGTATGGTAATCCTTGAAAAAAACTAAAATCCATATCATCATCGCCATAATCTGAACGTGCGTAAAGATTGAATGATTTACTTGGATAAATTCGGGAATAATTTCCTCTTATTCTTGCGCCAATATTTTGATTGAGTACTTCATTCCCGTTCACAAAATAGCTAAAATTTATAGGTCTTTCTGAAGAAGTACCTTTTCTTGCAAAATTTCCAATTTCGTAATCTGCATCGCCAAAAGGATAATTTGTTCGCCATGTGTCAAAATCAACTCCAGCAACATAGATACCATTATTATAATCAAAAAAATTGTTTTCGCTAGTGCTTATCGATATAACTGGAATTGTGAACAAACTTGACCCAAGAGGATTTACAAAATATGTTCTTGTAACTATTGGACTTGGCAATGCTCCAGGTTTAACAACTCTAGCTCTAACTACTGTTGCTTTGAAAATAGGATTGTTTGGGAAATATGGTGGTGAAAAATCATAAGTCGAAGAAATGTTTGCTATTTTATTTGGCATGCTACTTCTATCCGAAATTGCTATTGGTGAAGTATAATTTAAAGTTTGAAATGATTGTGTCAAAAAAGAACCAAAAGCTTGTCCTGGCAATTTTGGGTATTGGTTTTTATAGTTATAAACTGTTCCCGAAAGATTAGTTTCCAAAGGATCGGAACCATCTAATGTGTAAATAATAGTTGCTCCAGATTCATTAGTTGTAATTGACAAGTTAAACCCTGTTGTATAAAATCCGGAATTCTGAGAAAATTGTGGTGCTGATAATACTTCTGAAGCTCCAGTTCCCGAATTGAAAGAAGCTGGCGTTGGCGTTTGAAAAAAAGCAAAATCACCAGTGGCATTTGGTGAACGACCATAGGAAATATTGTCAGTTTGAGCTGGTAAAACCACCATATCAACAATGGTTCCTGATGAATTGGTTAATTTTAGCGTTTCGCCTCCAGCACTAATTTTAAAATTTGTATGTAAAGGATTTAATGGATTGGTTCTGTTTTTATCAGATGCCCAAATCAGTAAATATTGACCCGAACTGATGGTAACATTTGGAAAAATCCATTTGAAAGGAAGGTTAACGTCATCTGTCAGTCCAAATCCGTTTAAATTTATTGCTTGTGTTGTGCCATTATAAATTTCTATCCAATCTTGTGGTGTGTTGTCTTCATCGGTATTTATGCTAAGATTTGAAGCTAAAACTTCATTGATAACTAAATTTTGTGAGAAATTTTTTTGACAAGTAATAAAAGATAATATTACTCCTAAAATAAATTTTTGAATATTCATAAAAAAACGATAAAAACTGATTATGCATTAAATTTATCAAATGCATTTATCACAAAAAATATTCATCGTTAATCGTCGAATATAATCGATAAACGAAAAAAGGAAGTCAATTGACTTCCTTTTCTTATAATTTTGGTTTGTTACTTCTTAACGAATTTTTTGGTTTCAGACTTACCATCAGAATGTAATTGTAATAAATAAATTCCAGATTTTAAATCGTCAACGAATATTCCGTTTTCATCAAGTTTTCCTGTTTTAATCATTTTTCCATCGATTGAAAAAATAGAATAATCTACATCTACATATTGATGCGAAACATTCAACACATCTGAAACTGGATTTGGATAGATGATGAAATCCATTTTTTCAACTTGTTTTACATCTAAATCAACAGTTACACCTTTCAAACTTATGTTGTTGAAAGTAACTCTGTTGCCCATGTCCGCAGTCATATTAGTTCCTGAGAAACGAATTCTTATTTTGAAATTCGCATTGTTATCCGCTGTTGGAATTGATGAAAAATCAATTGTGTACACTTGATAATCAGCTGTCAAAGGTAAAGAAGTAGCTGTTAAACCAGTCGTAATCCAAGTTGGTGTTCCTGAATTTACAGCATAGTCAATAACTAAAGCATCAGCAGCCAATTCATTTTTTGCAGCAAATGAAAACTTCACATCACGATATCCAACTGTTGACATTGAGAATGTCATGGTATTTTGGTTACTACCACTTTGGAAAGGTTGTTTTATTTGAATTCCTTTTACATTAGCATCTGCATATGCAATTCCATTGTTAGCTTGTTGTAAATAATTCAAATCTGTTTCGCTGTTTCTTCTCTCCATTGATGCTTTTCTCCAACTTGTACTTGTGTTGTTGTATGGATAACCAGCTAAGCATGATTGATAAGAAAGAACTCCTTCTGCTGGAACTTCGTAGGTAGAATTGATTGACGTTAATGGTAAATCATTTGCTAATCCATCGCCAAACATCCAGAAATAAATTGGCACATCTTGGTTTCCACTTCCATCTGGAACAAAGTGAGCTTTAACAGAAATATTTGATGATGATGTCAATGTAATTTCAGCTGATGTACTAGTAGATGCTCCACTCCAATGACTAAAAACATAACCTGGCAAAGCTATTGCTTTCATTGTTACTGGAATATTTTTGAAATAAATTCCTGCCCAAGGATATGGTGCTGTTGCCACTCCAGGAGTTTGTGAATTTATATTTACTGTATTCATTTTGATATACCCATGAGATGTGTTACTCACATCGAGAGTAACATTAATATCACCAGCAATTCCAAATTTAGAACGAATGTGAGATCTTTGAATATTTGGTCTTTGATTTGCAAAATCTCTCATTACTTGAATACTGAAATCGTTCCAAGATGCCACGTCATAAAACCCTTTCCATCTTGCTTGATGTTCTGGAATTTCATTTACAATTCTATCATGAAAAACTTGAATTTCTGAATTTACTCTTGTTGGAGATAAGTAAGTATTCAATAAATCTGCAAAACGGTTGATAAAGTTTATTTTGAAATTATTGTTTTCTAATAGCTTTCTTAAAATAAGTGTTGCCCATTCAGGATTTGGATAATCCATTATTCCTGTTGCTGTTGCAAATTCTAGAGTGTTATGATTACTACCTGATGGATATTCACCCATAGAACTATCCAAATCATTCATTCCTGTTCTCCATCTTCCATCTTGACCATAAGGAGCATTTGGTTCATAGGCAGCAGTTCTTTTTCTCCAAAAGATTGTGTTCCATCCTGGCCAGTCAGTATTTTGTCCATAAATATTTGAAATATAATAATCTCTCATGTTTTCTGGATCCAACTGTGTTGCTATGTAATTATAATTAGCATCTGAAGCTAGAGAATTATTGTTTAAATAATCTGCCATTGCATTATAGTGATCTTGATCTCCTTCTTCTGGAGTTAAATCATTTTTCAAATAATCCAATTCTCCTTCGGCAATGTTATATTTTTGTTGAAAGAAGAAACGATCATATCTTTCTCTAAAATTCAAAATTCCCCAATATTCACCATTTACAAAAACTACAGATGGCTGGTAAGATTTTGTTTCAGTATTCAATTTTTCAAGCAACGTGTGCATGAAACCATCTCTAAACATAGTGCTTCTAAAATCTTGACCTGAGTTACGCAGTAATAATCTTTTATAACTGCTATATGGTTCATTAGAAAAGAATGGATAATTGATTTTATCACTTCCATACTCAGAACGGGCTAACAATCTAAATGCTTTACTTTGAAATCCACGAGAATTTCCACCATTGATTTCAATTCCAATGTTTTGATTAAGCACTTCTAAGCCATTTACAAAATAACTCAAATTTGCTATTTTTTCTGCTCCAGCTCCTGTTCTAACATAATTTGCATTTTCATTACCAACTGTAACATTATTATAATCAGCATCCTCTGTTGGGTTTGCTGCTCTCCAATCATCAAAATCTTTACCAGCTACAAAAATTCCATTAGTGTAATCAAAAAGTTTAGTTTCTGTTAAACTTAATGATACTACTGGAATTGAAAAACGTGATGCTCCAAGCGGTGTTACAAAAAATGTTTTGGTTACAATTTCACTAGGATACGAACCCGTTTTGAAAGCTCTTGCTTTTACAACTGTTCCTTTGAATAAATTAGTTGTTGGGATGTAAGTAGGGTTGTTTTGGAATGTTGATGACATTTTTGCCAAATCATTTGCCTGAGAAGTTCTATCTGCAATACTAATAGGTGCAGTGTATGTAAATGATTTGTAACTATTTTGCAATAGAGAACCAGAAGTTTGTCCAGCTAATTCAACATACTTGTTTTTATAGTTGTAATTTGTTCCTGATAAATTATTAATGTCTGGATCTGAACCATCAGTAGTATAAACAATAGTAACCGTAGGATCAGGATGAACTATCGAAAGAGAAAATGAATTTGTATAAAAACCGCTTGCTGTAGTAATTACGGGTTGTGTTAAAACTGAATTATATCCTGGAGTATTATTTGCTGCTGCAGGAGTTGGAATACCAAAAAACACCAAAGTTGCCGCACCATCAGTTTGTCTTCCATAAGACAAATTATTTCCAATTAAAACAGCTGGGTAACTGTCTTGAACTGTTCCATTTGGCTTGGTCAATTTTATGATTTCACCACCAGAACTAATTTTAAAATTAGTATGCAAATCATAATTGATATCAGTTCTGTTTTTATCAGAACACCAAATTAATAAATGTTGCCCAGGTTCAATCCAATATTCTGGGAAAACCCATTTGAATGGTAGTGTTGCATCATCAGATAAACCATAACCTTGTAAATCCATTGCTTGTGGTCCATTATAATAGATTTCAATCCAATCATTATAATCTCCATCATCATCTGTAATTACAGATGTATTGTTCGACATCACTTCATTAATAACTAATGTTTGTGAATTTGCGTTAGACAATCCTATGATTGTCATGATTATAAAAGTAATTTTCTTAATCATTTTAGTAGGTTTTATGGGGCTAAATTATATACCTTATTAATTTGGTAGATACAGTTTTCCTTTGAAATCGTTGTAAACACTTATAAATTCGATAAAACGAACTTTTTAAAATAAAAAACATAAAAAAAAGACTACATAGCTAAGTTGATTTTGATTAACAAATTGTTCAAAAATTATAAAAACATTAAGTGATATTCCGTAAAATTTTAGAACTATAATAGTTACATTTGTTGCTTTAAATTTTTTAAAAAAAACAACACAAATAAACTTTATTTATATTACGATTTTAAATGAGAACAGACGCTTTTGCATTACGCCACATAGGTCCACGTGAAAATGACCTACAACATATGTTCAAAACCATTGGAGTTGAAAGTTTAGAACAATTGATTTACGAGACAATTCCAGATAATATTCTACTGAAAAAAGATTTGAATTTGGATGAACCAATGACTGAATATGAATATTTGAATCACATTCAAGAATTAGGAAAGAAAAACAAAGTTTTTAAATCCTATATTGGTTTAGGGTATCATCCAACGGTTGTTCCTGCAGTAATTCAAAGAAATATTTTTGAAAATCCAGGTTGGTACACAGCTTACACACCATATCAAGCAGAAATTGCTCAAGGTCGTTTAGAGGCTATATTGAATTTTCAAACTATGGTGATAGAATTAACTGGGATGGAAATTGCAAATGCTTCTCTGCTTGACGAAGGAACTGCTGCTGCAGAAGCAATGGCTTTGTTATTTGATGTTCGTTCTCGTGATCAAAAGAAAAACAACGCCAATAAATTCTTTGTTTCGGAGGAAATTCTTCCTCAAACCTTATCGGTTTTACAAACACGTTCAACACCTATTGGAATTGAATTGGTAGTTGGAAATCATGAAAATTTTGATTTTTCTAGCGATTTTTTTGGTGCAATTCTTCAATATCCTGGAAAATTTGGTCAAGTAAATGATTATTCAGCTTTTATTGCAAAAGCACATCAAAATGAAATAAAAATTGCTGTTGCTACTGATATTTTATCATTAGTAAAATTAAAATCCCCAGGCGAAATGGGTGCTGATGTTGCCGTTGGTACTACTCAGCGTTTTGGCGTACCAATGGGTTATGGTGGTCCACATGCTGCATTTTTATCTACAAAAGAAGAATACAAACGCTCAATGCCAGGAAGAATTATTGGAGTTACGATTGATGCGAATGGCAATCGTGCTCTGAGAATGGCTTTGCAAACGCGTGAGCAACACATCAAACGTGAAAAAGCTACATCCAATATTTGTACTGCTCAAGTTTTACTTGCTGTTATGGCAGGAATGTATGCTGTTTACCATGGGCCAAAAGGTCTAAAATACATTGCAAACAAAGTTCACGCTTCAGCAGTAACATTAGCTGATGCGTTGAATAAATTAGGTGTTTACAACACAAATACTTCTTTCTTTGACACAATTCTAGTGAAAGCTAATGCGTCAAAAGTGAAAGCAGTTGCAGAGAAAAACGAAGTGAATTTCTATTACGTTGATGCGGATACAATTTCAATTTCGCTGAACGAAACGACCTCTATTGCTGACATTAATCAAATCGTTTCCATTTTTGCTGAAGCTTTAGGAAAAACTAATGAGACAATTAGCGAATTAGATAATGCATCGATTATTCCTGAAAACTTAGTTAGAAAATCAGAGTTTTTAACACACGAAGTTTTTAATAACCATCATTCTGAAAGTCAATTGATGCGTTACATCAAAAAACTAGAACGCAAAGATTTATCGTTAAATCATTCTATGATTTCGCTAGGATCTTGTACTATGAAATTGAATGCTGCTGCTGAAATGTTACCTTTATCAATGGCAAATTGGAACAGTATTCACCCATTTGCTCCAATTGAACAAGCAGAAGGTTATCAAATTATGCTTAAAAAATTAGAGCATCAATTAAATGTGGTAACAGGTTTTGCTGGTACAACTTTACAACCAAATTCTGGTGCACAAGGAGAATATGCAGGTCTAATGGCAATTAGAGCGTATCATTTATCTCGTGGCGATAACCACAGAAATGTTTGTTTAATTCCAGCTTCGGCTCACGGAACCAATCCAGCATCTGCGGCAATGGCAGGAATGCAAATCATTGTTACCAAAACAATGGAAAACGGAAATATAGATGTAGAAGATTTGCGTGCAAAAGCTATTGAAAACGCAGCTAATCTTTCTTGTCTGATGGTTACTTATCCTTCAACTCATGGTGTTTTTGAAAGCGCTATTTGTGAAATCACTCAAATTATTCATGACAATGGCGGATTGGTTTATATGGATGGAGCTAATATGAATGCTCAAGTTGGATTAACAAATCCGGCAACGATTGGTGCTGATGTTTGCCATTTGAATTTACATAAAACTTTTGCTATTCCTCACGGTGGTGGTGGACCAGGTGTTGGACCAATTTGTGTCAACGAAAAATTGGTTCCATTTTTACCGACAAATCCAGTTATAAATGTTGGTGGAGAAAAAGCAATTACTGCTATTTCTGCTGCGCCTTATGGTTCAGCATTAGTATGTTTAATTTCTTATGGTTATATTACTATGCTTGGTGCGGAAGGTTTGAAAAAATCTACTCAATTTGCCATCTTGAATGCTAACTATATGAAATCTCGTCTTGAGCAACATTACCCAATTTTATATTCCGGAGAAATGGGAAGAGCAGCACACGAAATGATATTAGATTGTAGAGCATTTGAAGAAAAAGGAATCAAAGTGACTGATATTGCTAAACGATTAATGGATTATGGCTTCCATGCACCAACAGTTTCTTTCCCAGTTGCTGGAACATTGATGGTTGAACCAACAGAAAGTGAAGATGTTGCTGAATTAGATCGTTTTTGTGATGCTTTAATTTCTATCAGAAAAGAAATAGAAAGTGCTTCAAAAGAAGATGAAAATAATGTTTTGAAAAATGCTCCTCATACATTAGCTATGGTTACGGCAAACGACTGGAATTTTCCTTACACTCGTGAGCAAGCAGCATTTCCATTGGATTATATAGCAGAGAATAAATTTTGGCCAAGCGTTCGTCGTGTAGATGAAGCTTATGGCGATAGAAATTTAGTATGTAGCTGTGCGCCAATAGAAGCGTATATGTAAGTACGAAGTTAGAAATACGAATTACGAAGAAATAGGTTTCAGGTTTTCAGCTTGGAACCTTTTCTATTTACTACAATATGATTTTAATCATTTTATTAATAATGGAATAAAGTAACTTTGTGTTTTAATTTTTCAAAAAATGAACGACGTCAAAACCCAAGAAGATTTATATATAATAGTAGATGAATTCTACAAAAAACTCTTTGCCGACGAGCGAATAAGCTACATTTTTACAGAAGTTATCCCTATTCATGAAAAGCTTGAAGAACATCTTCAAATATTGGTTAAATTCTGGTCGCAAGCTGTACTTGGCACTGGTGGCTATTTTAACAATTTGACACAAATACATTTGGATGTAGATTTAAAATCGCATTTATCAAAAGAATTATTCGAAATATGGTTAACTCATTTTGAAAGTGCTATTAACGAAAATTTTTCTGGAACAAATTGTGAACGAATGAAAAATATGGCGCACAATCTTTCTACCATTATGCAAATTAAAATTGCGCAACAAAGAACATAAAATTATTACATCAATAATTTTTAGCTCCTTTCATTGATTATTCAATAATAAATTTCAGATATATCATTGTCATTATAGATTCTAAAGTTTTTATTAATAATTTAGTCATACAATTATCGAACTATGAATATAAAAATAACTGGATCTGGAAGTTATATTCCAACCGAAGTGGTATCAAATATTGACTTTGCCAAACATGTTTTTTTGAACGATGATGGAACACCTTTTCCGCATCCAAATGATGTTGTTGCAGAAAAATTTCTAGAAATCACTGGAATTCAAGAGCGAAGATATGTTACAGATGATTTATTAACTTCAGATATTGCTACTATTGCCGCAAAAAAAGCTATAGAAGATGCAAATATTGATCCTGAAACTTTGGACTACATCATATTTGCACACAATTTTGGTAACGTAAAAAAAGGGGCTATTCAAAGTGATATTTTACCAAGTTTAGCCACAAGAGTTAAGTTTGACCTTCGTATAAAAAACCCAAAATGTGTAGCCTATGACATGCTTTTTGGTTGTCCTGGTTGGGTTGAAGGCGTGATACAAGCACAAGCATTTATCAAAGCTGGAATGGCTAAAAAGTGTTTAGTTATTGGTGCAGAAACTTTATCAAGAGTTGTAGATATTCACGACAGAGACAGCATGATTTATTCTGATGGTGCTGGCGCAACAATTATTGAAGCAACTGATGATGAAGGTGGAATATTAGCCCATGAAACAGCTACATTTACCTATGATGAAGCCTATTATTTATTCTTTGGAAATTCATTTAATACTACTCATGATCCCGATGTTCGCTACATCAAAATGCATGGAAGAAAAATTTATGAATTTGCGCTAAGCCAAGTTCCAAAAGCCATGGCTGCGTGTTTGGATAAAAGCGGAATTGATATTAGTCAAGTAAAAAAAGTTTTAATACATCAGGCTAATGAGAAAATGGATGAAGCCATTATTCAGCGTTTTTATCGTTTATACAAACAAACGCCACCAGAAGGAATTATGCCGATGAGTATTCACAAATTGGGAAATTCAAGCGTTGCAACTGTTCCTACTTTGTATGATTTATTGGTGAAAGGTGAACTTGAAAATCATTCCATAAATAAAGGCGATATTATTCTTTTTGCTTCTGTAGGTTCAGGAATGAATATTAATGCTATTGTTTATATGATGTAATCGTATTTTGTTTGAAGTTACAAGTTTCAGGTTTCAAGTTTAATTGCTAATTTTACCAACTGTTTTCAACTTGAAACCTTAAACTTGAAACAAACTTTATAATGTACGAGAAAACATATCCTAGCAAACGCTTCAACATAACTTTAGAATTTCTAAAAAAACATATCAAAACATCTGAAACTATTTTTGATTTGGGTGTTCCAAATCCATTTTCTAAGATTATGGAAGAGAATGGGTATAAAGTTATTAATACGAAAGGCGAAGATTTAGACAATGACCAAACAGCTCTGAAAACCGAACAATATTCAGTATTTACGGCTTTTGAAATTTTTGAACATTTATTAAATCCTTACACCGTTTTACAGAATGTAAAGTGTGATAAAGTATTGATTTCAATTCCTTTGCGATTATGGTTTTCACCAGCTTACCGAAGCAAAACCGATATGTGGGATAGACATTACCACGAATTTGAAGATTGGCAACTGGATTGGCTTTTAGAAAAAAATGGTTTTAAAATAGTTGACCGAGTTAAATTTACGCATCCTGTAAAAAAGTTTGGTTTTAGACCTTTTTTGAGATGGTTTACTCCGAGATATTATTTGGTTTATGCAGAAAAGAAGTGATTAGCCAGATGAAATACTTCATAAAAATATTTTTAATATCCATTTTTTTTTGTGGCTGCAAAGAAAACAACATCAATGTCAAAACTATTACGCCAAAAGCATCGACTAACGATGATATTAAGGAAAATAATTTTTCAAATTTTAATAAAAAAAAGTTTTCATACCTCTTTGAATATAAAGAAGAAGATTCATACCAATTAATCGGAATAAATATTATTGACAAAAAAACAGTTAATTTCTATCTCATTACAGAAACACTTCCATGCGACACAGAATATTGGGGAAATGCAGAAAACAAATATTTGGATGAAGATGGAGAAGTTGATGAAGACAATAATGAAAGTTATTTTGCAGATGAATATTCAAAAGAGGAAAAAGAATATATTCTTCGAATAAGATTAGCTGAAGATTTGAGTAAAGTAAAAATTAAATTTACACAAAAAGACAGTTTAGACACTGATTGTCTTCCTATTCTAGAAAAAACTATGAAACGAATCAAATAGATTCAGAGAAAAAGAAAAATAGGTTTTTAAACATGAACTACTACATTATTATCCCAACATATAACGAGGAAAAATTTATTTCATTAACCTTACAATCCTTAGTGGAACAAACCGTTTTACCTTCAAAAATTGTGGTAGTTAATGATGGCTCAACAGATAAAACTGAGGAGATTGTTCAATCATTTGTAATCAAGTATCCATTTATTGCTTTAGTAAATAAAACTTCTGACGCTATACATTTGCCTGGAAGTAAAGTAATTCAAGCGTTTCAGAAAGGATTGGAAAATTTGGATGAAAACTTTGACATCATTGCAAAACTTGACGCCGATTTAATTTTTCCAAAAAATTATTTCGAAACGATTATCAAACACTTTCAATCGGATGAAAAAATTGGAATGGTGGGTGGTTTTTGTTACATTGAAAAAGATGGCGATTGGATTTTAGAAAACCTGACCGATAAAGACCATATTCGTGGCGCATTGAAAGCTTATAGAAAAGAAACTTTCCATCAAATTGGAGGTTTAAGACCGCAAATGGGTTGGGATACCGTTGATGAATTGCTTTGCAAATATTATGGTTGGAAAGTTATTACCGATGAAAGTTTGCACGTAAAACACTTGAAACCAACAGGAGCAAGTTATGATAAAACGGCTCGATATAAACAAGGTGAAGCCTTTTATACATTGGGATATGGATTTTGGATAACTGCAATTGCTTCATTAAAATTAGCCATGCGAAAAGGAAAACTTCTCTTGTTTTTAGATTACTTAAAAGGTTTTTGGCGAGCTAAAAAAGAAAACAAAACCATGCTCGTAACACCTCAGCAGGCAAAGTTCGTTAGAAACTATCGTTGGAAAAAAATGAAAGAAAAGTTATTTTAGACTTATTCGATAAAATAATAGTATTTTTACTGCCTATAAAGGAGAATTCTGACTACTAATTATGATGCTCATTCGCTACTTATCACAAATTGGAAAATACTTCTTAATGCTCAAAGAAGTGTTTAATAAACCTACCAAATGGTCGGTAATGCGTGGTTTAATTTTTAAAGAGATTGACGACTTAGTAATTGGTTCGTTAGGAATTGTTGCTTTTATTTCATTTTTTGTTGGAGGTGTGGTTTCCATTCAAACAGCTTTAAACCTAACCAATCCTTTAATTCCAAAATACTTGATAGGTTTTGCCACAAGACAATCTGTAATATTAGAATTTGCCCCAACATTTATTTCCATCATCATGGCAGGAAAAATGGGTTCATTTATAACATCAAGCATAGGAACTATGCGTGTTACAGAACAAATTGATGCTCTTGAAGTTATGGGTGTAAACTCGTTAAATTATTTAGTATTTCCAAAATTAATAGCACTTCTACTCTATCCTTTTGTGATTGGAATTGCTATGTTTCTTGGTGTTCTTGGTGGATGGATGGGTGGAGTTTATGGAGGTTTCACATCGAGTGCTGAGTTTATACAAGGAATTCAAACAGAGTTTATTCCGTTTCATATTACCTATGCATTTATAAAAACATTTGTGTTTGCTATTTTGCTAGCAACTATACCTTCTTTTCACGGATACTATATGAAAGGTGGTGCACTCGAAGTAGGAAAAGCAAGTACTGTATCATTCGTATGGACATCAGTTGTAATTATTTTAACTAATTACATTTTAACTCAATTATTGTTAGCCTCATGATAGAAGTAAAAAATGTAGAAAAATCATTTGGCGATGCCAAAGTTTTAAAAGGCATTACAACCACTTTCGAAACTGGAAAAACAAATCTCATCATTGGACAAAGTGGTTCGGGGAAAACCGTTTTATTAAAGTCATTACTAGGAATTCATCAACCAGACTCTGGAACCATTTCTTTTGATGGAAGAATTTATTCCGAAATGACCTCTGATGAAAAAAGAGAACTACGAACCGAAATTGGAATGGTTTTTCAAGGAAGTGCTTTGTTTGATAGCATGACTGTTGAAGAAAACGTTGCTTTTCCTTTAAAAATGTTTTCACACAAAACACCTGCCGAAATTAAAGAACGTGTTGATTTTGTAATTGCTCGTGTAAATTTGATTAACGCTCATCATAAAAAACCATCAGAACTATCTGGAGGAATGCAAAAACGTGTAGCTATAGCTAGAGCTATTGTAAATAATCCTCGTTATCTTTTTTGCGACGAACCAAACTCTGGTCTTGACCCAAAAACATCGATAGTTATCGACAATTTGATACATGAAATCACGGTAGAATACAACATTACAACAGTTGTAAACACTCATGACATGAACTCAGTAATGGAAATAGGAGAAAAAATTGTTTTCCTCAAAGAAGGTGTTTTGGCTTGGGAAGGAAGTAAAAAAGAAATTTTTAAAACAGACAACGAAGCCGTAACTGATTTTGTTTATTCTTCCAATCTTTTCAAAAAAATTAGAAAAGCACAGAATAAGGAAGATTAATTTCCGTGAATGTAAATCCAACCATTTTTTGTTCCATTAGCTAAATCAATAATGTAAAAATATGTTCCATCAGGAAGTCTTTCTCCTTTCTGATTTTGACCATGCCATTCATCTGTATAATTTCTTTTCTCAAAAACTAATCTGCCCCAACGGTTATATATTTCAATTTTATTTACTCCAAAACCAGCTAAGTTTAAAGTTTCATTTGTGGAATCATTATTTGGAGTTAATACATTTGGTATTTCGCATAAAGTTCTAATTACTTCTATTGAATTTGTTCTTTCACAGCCAAATTGATTAGTCACTGTTAAACTATAAACTCCTGTTTGCTCACTTGTTATATCAACTGGATTTTGAAAACTTGAAAAAGCATTTGGTCCAGACCATAAAAAAGAATAAGAATTGGATGGCAAAGGTAGAACCGCTTGAATTGTATAAGCATTTTCTATACAGCCTTGAGTTAGTTCAAATTCTGGTAATGGATTAACATTTACCTCGACAGAATCGGGTAATGAAATGCAATTATTTTGATTTACAGTTACTGTGTATATTCCGTTATTTGTTGATGTTATATTTTGTATGATTGGATTTTGTAAGTCTGAAGAATATCCATTTGGTCCAGTCCAAAGGTAGCTTACATTGGGTATATCTGAAGCAAATAATTGCAACTCGGAGTTTTCACAAACCAATGGCGACAATGAGGCAATTGGTGAGTTTGGGATGGGTTTTAAGGTTATTGTAACTTCTGTACTATCTGAAAGATTACAACTTCCATTTACTTTATATTGAAAATTATATGTTTGAAATAAAGCGCCATTTGAATTCCACAAAGAATTGATCAATATTTCGTTACTATTTAAATTTGTCCATGTTCCATTGGTATCAAAATTTCCATTTAAAAGTGAATTCAAATCAATAATACCTTGCTCACCACAATAGGAAACAGTTTGCCCTATACCTGCAGAAGGAACACTTGTTGCTAAATTTATTTCATAACTGAGGACTTGGTTTAGGCAAGAATTTGGGTTGTCAGGATAAACAATACTTACATAATATGTTCCATTATCTGTGGTTGAATCAAAAGAGTTGATAATAAGTTGATTTGTTGTACTTAGAATATTTGATGGATTGTCTTTCCACCAAGTATATTCTAGAAAACTAAAGTTTGGCACACTCAAAGAAAATGTTTCACCATTACATAAAATTGTAGATGCAGTTATGTTTACAGGAATTGGATTTATTATCTCAAAAACACTATTCACAATATTTCCACAAGCATCCTCTACTCTAAAATTGTAAATTGCAGGTTCAATATTAGAAAAATAATTTGAGGTTCCATTTTCAATAACAAATGGTTCGCCATTCTTTGTTGTTATGCTGTATTGCAAAGGACCAAAACCAACGGCATTGACTAGCACCTCAAAAGTTGAATTACATGAAACCGAATTTACACTTTCGATAGAAGGCTGACCTGAAAAATCAAATTCATTTATTATTCTAAAACAATTTATAGGTAGAGAAGTATTGTCTATATATGCTTTGAAAGCTTTCAAAACCCTAAAATGCCCAGTAAAATTCAAATTCAAGTTTGTCCCTAAATCCAATGATATAGAATTTAAAATGTTAGGCATTGTTCCTGCTAGATAAACATTACTATTCATTGGGTTTCCCCAAGTGTTATTTGTCGTATTAAATTTTTGCAACCAATAAGTATTACCTGAGGTATTAGAATCGGCAACTAATTCAATATTAAATGAACCACAATTAGGGATAACTGTTGCTGTTGAATTTTCATAATATCCAAAAACTTCCTTAGATATTGTATAAATTGTTCCACAAGGATTTTGAACTTGAAAAACATAATTACCAGGAGGTAATTGGCCTAAAGTCAAGACAGATGAATTTTCAATTAAACTAGATGTAAAATCATGTGGCAAAGTATAACTAGAATAAGAAGATGGTGCTGAAAGTAAAATAACTGATGTCATAAGTCCATCTATTTTTAAAGAACCTATTCCTAATTCACAACCTTCCAAAACGGATATTGTTGGTGAAATTGAAATTGGTTCAATAATAACAACTACTGGTTGTATTTCTCCACACAAATCTATTGCTTCAAATTGATAAGTACCTATTGGCAGATTAGAAAATCCAGCATAATTAGCAGAATTAATCAAATTTGTATAGTCATGAGGTAAAGATACACCATATGAAGAAGGTGCAGAAACCATAGTCAATCCTTGAATTCCAAAAACCAATAATGAACTAGTAGTACAAGTTCTATTAAAGAGTAGATAATATGGTAAAGCAGGTGATTCTACACTCACATTTATTGTGTAAACGTGCAATCCTCCGCAAATATCCGTTACATTAAAAACATAATTTCCATTAACCAAGTTTAATATTTCCAATTGTCCATTTAGTATTTGTGCTGAATAATTGATTGGCAAACTCGTTGTAAATCCTGATGGTGCTGCAACCAAAGTTACTGAAGCAACACTATTAAAAGTTAAGCTTTTATGACTACAATCTTGATTAGAAAGAAAATATGAAGATGATTGTGGTTCAATATTGTTAATCTGACCAGTGATTATTTGCTGATTTCCGCATCCATCAACTATTGTAAAACTATACGGATATGGTTGTTGTGCATATAATGGTATCTGAACTAAGTAATTGTATATTTGAGGAAATCCATCGTTTACAACTTCAGTACCAGTTATAATGCTCCCATCTGGGTTATTAACCTGATAGCCAATACTCAAAGGGTATTTTATTATTCCGTCTTGTTGAATAGACTCGATAATAAAACCAATATTCACAAAATTACAGGTTGCAGAAGAATTAGGTTCTTGTAAGTTTATTTCAATTGCTATACTTGTACTTTCCAAAGTATAGGTTTGAACAACTGCTTCGCCACAATTATCAATTACTCTAACGACATATTGACCAGAAGTAAGACCTGAGAGAATATTTGAAGCTTGTAAAGGGAGAATTACTGGACCAGAAATAATTTGATAACCAACAGCATTACCTGAATTCACATCTACTGTAATTGTTCCGTCAAAACCGCATATTTCATTGGTGCTCGAAAGCTGATAAGTCAATGTTTCTATTGCATCTATAACCTCAACATCTTCTTGTTTAGAAGCACTTTCGTTTCCTAATGATTGAGTAGCAACAACTCTATATATTCCTGCAGTTAGCCCTGTAAAAGGTGATGTGCTCGTCAAGGCTATTGGCACAGTTAAATTAGGAAGTTTGTAGATTGCAAATAAAACAGTTGCATTGGGAAGTGTATTGGAAACACTAAACGACAGCGAACCATTTGCTGTACAAGTCTCGTTTGTAGAATTTACTTGTAGAGTAAAATTATCAATCTGAGCAAAAACATTGCAACAGAAAAGAAAAATAAATAAACTGAATCTTAATTTCAATTTTATAACTTTCTATAAAATTAAAAAAATAATCTTACATTCTAAAGTAGAGCCAAAATATGTCTATAAACTATTTGCCATAGCAGTAATTCTCTTTATGTCTTGTTCTTTTCCTTTTGGATAAATCAGTAAAACATCGTCTTTATCAACTATGATAAAATCATCCAATCCATCAACTATAACAAGCTTTTTACCTTCGGCTCTAATAATATTATTCGAAGCGTTTTCAAGAATTACAGTTGCATTAACAACTGCATTATTTTGTTCATCTTTATCAAGTTTTTCATGAAGTTGTCCCCAAGTACCAAGGTCATTCCAGTCAAAAGTTGCAGGCAAAACAAACACATTATTGGCTTTTTCCATCACGGCGTAATCAATAGAAATGTTTTCTGCATTTGCGTAATTTTTATTGATAAAATCTTTTTCTGCTGATGTATTATAGCTTTCAATGCCTTGCAAGAATAAATTATTCATTTGTGGCTGAAACTTTTCAAATGCCGTTATAATAGATTTTGCACTCCAAATAAAAATTCCACCATTCCAAAGAAAATTACCTTGCTCAAGAAAATGCTTAGCCGTTTCATAATCTGGTTTTTCTCTGAATTGATTTACTTTTTTTATAGCATTTACATCTGATTTAGCTTCGCTCAGTTCGGCTTCGCTTCGAGTTTCAAACTCTATATACCCAAAACCTGTATTAGGAAAAGTGGGATGAATTCCCAATGTCATCAAGGCATCATTGTTTTGACAAAAATCAAAACATTGTTGCAAATTATTTACAAATGCATCTTCGTCTTCTATCCAGTGATCGCTTGGCGCAACAACCATAACTGCATCTGGATTTTGCTTTTGAATTTTTAGTGAAGCATACAAAATACACGGTGCAGTATTTCGCATGGCTGGTTCAAGCAAAACCTGTTCTTGCTTGACCATTGGTAGTTGCTCTAAAACTAAATCGTTATATTTTTCATTAGTCAAAATCAAAATATTCTCAGCTGGAATTAATTTTGACAAACGACTAAAAGTCTTTTGGATTAAAGTTTCTCCCGAACCCAACATATCATGAAACTGTTTTGGAAAATCAGTTGTAGAAACTGGCCAAAAACGGGAACCAACGCCACCAGCCATTAATATTGCGTAATAATTTTTATTCATAGTCATTGCGAGCTTTGCGAAGCAATCTTTTAAGTGTTGATACAAATATATCTATTTCTATAAGGATTTGGTAAAATAATATTAGTAAACGTTAATCTATATGTTTTTCAAAAAAACACTAACTCTTTTAATTAATGTAATTAGTATGTTTAGTAAAAATACTATTTGAAGTAAGACGAAAAGAATTGCACATATCGTTAAACACAAATTTATCTTTTCATAATCATCAAACAAAGGAAACTTGGGAATCGCAAAAATAAAATGATAAGGAAAACACAACCCTAACATTGAAATTATTGTCCCTATAATATGAACTTTTGAAAGCAAATTATTCAAATTAACTTTAAGTAATTCAAACAGCCAATAAATCCCAAAAAGTAGAAATAAACAAATTGAATAAATCCAATACACAAAAGAATGAGCAACAACATAATACGTATCGTGTACATTGATATCTAAAGTTTCATCCGTTGATAAAAACCCAACAATCAAAAATACAATTGGTAGAACAAGAAACAGAAAATGTAATTTCACTTTTTTCATCATCTTATCCCAGAATTATTTCCACCTCAGCATTGGCATTAAACAAAAAAGTTCTTCCTGTTTTTACTTCAAGACATTCGTAGCGTTTTACACGAAGTGCAATTTTTTGAAAAATTCTGCCATTTTTTATTCTAAATAAGCTTCCATTTGGCACTTCATGTACAAAATGAACATCGGGTTTTCGTTCGTCAAATTGCTTCAAAGCAAAAGCCAATCTGGCATCAGTATCACTACTTGCCGTTGGGTTTTTGAAATGATTGGCAATTAACGGTAACACCGAATGTGGGAAAATTTCAGGACGAATAAATGGCATCATCAATCGTTGAAAAGTCATTTTCCATTCATCGCCATGTGGCTTTATAAATCGTCCAAACTTTTCATAAGCTACCAAATGCGCAATTTCGTGAACCAATGTGATAAGAAACCGATATTTATTCAAACTACCATTCACAGTAATTTCGTGTTTGCCGTTTAATGCTTTTCTGTAATCGCCATGACGTGTTTGACGTTCATTAACAATTTTTAAATGAACTGAATTCGTTTTGATCAATTCAAAACAAGGTTCAACTGCATGTTCTGGCAAATATTTTGATAAAACTTCGCTCAATTTTAAGGCGTTGATGATGAAACCTGAATAATCTTTCCGTTATGGTATTTATTTCCAGTTAAAGCAAAATTAAAAATATAATCGGCCATTTCTTTTGGTGAAATTGGCGCTTGATAACCTGGAAAAGCTTCTTGTAACATTTCAGTATTTACAGCTCCAAGTGCTAAAACATTGAAGGCAATTCCTTTTTCTTTGTATTCTTCAGCTAACAATTCTGAAAGCGTAATTACAGCACCTTTACTCGAGCTGTAAGCTGCAAGACCAGGAAACTTGATACTTCCCTGAATTCCACCCATTGAACTAATGTTAACTACATGACTTCCATTTTGAAGAAATGGCAAACAAATTCGAGTTAAATTGGCAACACCAAAAACATTTACTTTATAGACGGTTTTAAAATCAGTTTGTGATAATTGCGAAAATGGTTTGTTTATTAAGCTTCCAGCATTGTGAATAATAATATCCACTTTTTTCCATGAACTAGAAAGAAATTTTTCCACTTCAATCATTTCAGTTTCATTCCCAATATCGACTGAAAGACAAGTTATATTTTTATGTTCTATAAACTCTTGAGGTGTTTTTCTTGAAATCGCTAAAACTTGATGTCCTGCATTAGCAAATTGCAAAGCTAGCTCGTAACCAATTCCACGCGAAGTTCCTGTTATGATAACATTTTTCATATGGCTAAAATAAAAAACCCTTTTGAAAGTTTTATCTCAAAAGGGTAATTTTATGAACTTATTTTTTTGAATTATACCAATCCTCTAGAAATTACTATACGTTGAATTTCAGAAGTTCCTTCATAGATTTGAGTAATCTTGCTATCGCGCATCATACGTTCTACGTGGTATTCGGCTACATAACCATTTCCACCGTGAATTTGAACAGCATCATTTGCAACTTCTAATGCAACTTCTGAAGCATACAATTTAGCCATAGCACCAGAATGGGCAATATCTTTGCCTTCATCCTTTTCTACAGCAGCTTTTAAAACTAATAGTCTGGCAGCTGTAACTTTCACATACATGTCGGCCAATTTGAAAGCAATTGCTTGGTGATTGAAAATTTCTTTTCCAAACGCCTTTCTTTCTTTTGAATATTTTAAAGCAATTTCATAAGCTCCAGTTGCAATTCCTAATGCTTGAGAAGCTATACCAATTCTTCCTCCATTCAAAACATTCATCGCAAATGAAAAACCAAAACCATCTGCTCCAATTCTATTTTCTTTTGGAACTTTCACATCCGTAAACATCAGTGAATGTGTATCGCTTCCGCGAATTCCCATTTTCTTTTCTTTTGGACCAATTTCAAAACCAGCCCAACCCTTTTCAACTATAAAAGCGTTAATTCCTTTATGCCCTTTTTCCACATCAGTTTGCGCAATTACAAGATAAGTCGAAGCTGTTGAACCATTTGTAATCCAGTTTTTGGTTCCATTAAGCAAATAATAATCGCCCATGTCTTTTGCAGTAGTTTTTTGCGAAGTAGCATCACTTCCTGCTTCTGGTTCAGAAAGACAAAAAGCACCAATAACTTCACCTTTTGCTAAAGGAACCAAATATTTCATTTTTTGTTCTTCGTTGCAGTATTTTTCCATTCCTGCACAAACTAACGAATTGTTTACCGACATTATCACAGCAGCTGATGCGTCAACTTTTGCAATTTCGGTCATCGCTAAAACATAGGAAACAGCATCTAATCCTGCACCACCATATTTTGGGTCAACCATCATACCAAGAAAACCAAGTTCACCCATCATTTTAACTTGTTCCGTCGGAAACTTTGAGTGTTCATCTCTTTCTATTACACCAGGTAAAAGTTCAGCTTGAGCAAAATCTCTTGCCGCTTGCTGTATCATTAAATGTTCTTCGGTAAGATTAAAATCCATAATATGTTGCTATTTTATTATTTTTGGTGTCCAAATGTATGATTATTAAACGATAATTTCAAACGATTTCGTAAATTTAGAAAATGTTTAAACAAGCCTATAAAGTTGTTGGTATCATGTCTGGAACATCTCTTGATGGCATTGACCTAGCCCACATTGATTTTGAAATTATTGACAACAAATGGAATTATAAAATAAAAGAATGTGAAACTGTTCCTTACAGTGATTTTTGGTTAAACAAACTAAAATCAGCTATCAATTTTTCACCCGAAGAATTACATCAACTTAACATCGATTACACACATTTATTAGGTAATATAATCAAAGAATTTATTTCAAAAAATAAATTGAAAAATCTTGATGCTATTTGTTCCCATGGTCATACCATTCTTCATCAACCTCAAAATGGCTTTACACTTCAGATAGGAAATCTTCCTGAAATTGCCAAAATAATTGGTCAAACCGTAGTTTGTGATTTTAGAGTTCAAGATGTTAAACTTGGTGGTCAAGGCGCGCCACTAGTGCCAATAGGTGATAGGGTTTTATTTATGGAATATGATTATTGCTTAAATTTGGGTGGCTTTTCTAATATTTCATTCGAAGAAAATTCAAAGCGAATAGCTTTCGATATTTCGCCTGTTAATACGGTTTTGAATTTTTATGCAAATAAATTAAGAATGGATTATGACGATAAAGGTCAAATAGCTCGTTCAGGCAAATTAAACTCTGATTTATTTAACGAATTAAATCATTTAGATTATTACAAAAAATCATTTCCAAAATCGCTAGGATTTGAATTTGTAAAAGAAATTATTCTTCCATTAATTGAAGAATATTCGATTTCAATTGAAGATAAAATGCACACTTTTACTGAACATATTGCTTTTCAAACTTCATTAGCATTGCCCAACAAATCTGGAAAAATTTTAATCACTGGTGGTGGAGCATACAATGATTTTTTGATAGAAAGAATGCAATTTCATTTACCAAATTTAAAAATTATAATTCCCAATAAAAAAACACTAGAATTTAAAGAAGCATTAATTTTTGCGCTACTTGGTGTATTAAAATTAAGAAATGAAATCAATGTTTTGAGTAGCGTTACCGGAGCAAAAAATGACCATTGTAGCGGTGTTATTTTTGAATGAAATTTTTAATTCAAAATTGAAACCTATATTTGCATCGCAAACAAACAAATGAAATGAAAGATTTACTTAAAAAATTTGAAAACAAACAACCCGAAATAGTTTTTCATTGGAAAGATACTGAAACTGATGCCGAAGGTTGGACTGTTATAAATTCACTTCGTGGTGGCGCTGCTGGTGGTGGAACACGCATGAGAAAAGGATTGGATATGAACGAAGTTCTTTCATTAGCAAAAACTATGGAAGTAAAGTTCTCCGTTTCTGGTCCAGCAATTGGCGGTGCAAAATCTGGAATCAATTTTGACCCAAATGATTCAAGAAAAAAAGGTGTTTTACAGCGTTGGTACAAAGCCGTTTCTCCTTTGTTAAAAAGTTATTATGGAACTGGTGGCGATTTGAATGTTGATGAAATTCATGAAGTTATTCCATACACAGAAGAATGTGGTGTTTGGCATCCGCAAGAAGGCGTTTTCAATGGACATTTCAAACCTACAGAAGCCGACAAAATCAATAGAATTGGTCAATTAAGGCAAGGTGTTATTAAGGTTATTGAAAATCCAAAGTTTTCACCAGATGTGTTAAGAAAATATACTGTAGCCGACATGATTACTGGATATGGTGTAGCCGAAGCAGTTCATCACTACTACTCTATTTATGGTGGTGATATTAAAGGCAAAAAAGCTATTGTTCAAGGTTTTGGAAATGTTGGTTCGGCAGCTGCTTTTTATTTAGCAGAAATGGGTGCCAAAATTGTTGGTATAATTGACCGAGATGGTGGAATAATTAATGAAAACGGATATACTTTTGAAGAAATTAAGCGTCTATTTTTAAACAAAGATGGAAATAAATTAGTTGCAGAAAATATGATTCCTTTTTCAGAAATCAATGAAAAAGTATGGTCTATTGGAGCTCAAATTTTCACTCCTTGTGCTGCATCAAGATTAGTTACCAAAGAGCAAGTTGACAAAATGATAAAAGCTGGATTAGAAGTTATTTCTTGTGGTGCAAATGTTCCTTTTGCAGATAAAGAAATTTTCTTTGGTCCAATAATGGAAGAAACCGATAGTAGAGTTAGTCTTATTCCAGATTTTATTTCAAACTGTGGTATGGCTAGAGTTTTTGCTTATTTTATGGAGAAAAAAGTACAAATGACTGATGAAGCTATATTTTATGACATATCTGAAACAATTAAAAAAGCGCTAGAAAAAACACATTCGTTAAATAGTGACACCAAAAATATAAGCGCTACAGCGTTTGAAATTGCTCTAAAACAATTGGTATAAAAATTGCGGTAAAACAATAATTGACTATTTTTAACGTTATAAATCTAAAAAGATATAATTTATGGGATTAGTATCATTTACAGCTAAAAAAACACTTGACTCATCTTTATCAGATGAGAAGAAGTCCTTTATTCTATCGGCTTTAGTTTATTTAATTATAATTTTAATATTGTTTTTAATCCGCTTTTGGCCTCCATCAAATATCAAGGAATTAATCGGCGGTGGTGGTGGCGGTGGAATTGAAATGAATTTTGGAGATAGTGATTATGGTCTAGGCGATAATTATAAAAGTGAAACACTCAATGTAAAAGATGCTGTAACCAAACAAGTACAAGCTACAGCCGATGATGAACAAATCATTTCTGATGACAATGATGATCCAGAAAATGATGTAGTTATACCAAAAAAAGACATCGTTAAAAAAACTCCTGTAACAGTAAAACCAAATGTAAAACCAACTCCTGCACCTGAAAAACCTAAAGTTTCACAAAACACAAACGATGCTTTATCAAATATCTTAAGCGGAAATAAAGGTGGAGATGGAAATGATAATCGAGGTGGAAATAAAGGAAATGCAAATGGAAATCTGAATTCCAAAGGCTATTATGGTGGTGGAACAGGAACGGGTTCTGGAGGAGGAAATGGTTCTGGGAATGGAACTGGAACTGGAAGCGGTTCTGGTTCAGGATATGGAAGTGGAAACGGTGGTGGAATTGGAAGTGGTTCTGGCTATTCACTTGGAAACAGAAAAGCTTTAAGCAAACCTCAACCTAATTACACTTGTAACGAAGAAGGAGTTGTCGTCGTTCAAATAACTGTTGATAAAAACGGAAATGCGATTGATGCCAAAGCAGGAGCAAGAGGAACAACTAACACAGCAAGTTGTTTGCTCACCGAAGCTCGAAATGCTGCTATGAGAACTCGTTGGGAAGCAAGCCCTGATGGAACTGAAAGACAAGTAGGTACCATTCGATATACTTTCACCATTAGAAACTAAAATAAAAAAGCTGCCAAAATTTGGCAGCTTTTTTAGTAATTATTTTGGACTTGTTGCTATCACAAACTTCAGTTTGTTTCGAACACCTATCTGTAAAACATCTACTAAATCTTGCACCTGCATATTGAATGGAATTCTAATAATTACCGTTTGGTCTTTGGCAGGATCCATTTGAGATAAAAGTTTTTGTTCCAATTCTTCAAAAGCCACTTGCTGCTTATCAAGATAATATAGTTTATCTTCTGTCACAGAAAGTGTAATATGTTGTTTGTTGGTCTTTTCATTAGTCTTTGATTTTGGCAAAGTCATTCTAATAACATTTGGATTGGCCAAAGTTGAAATTATCAAAAAGAACAATAACAAAAAAAACATAATGTCGCTCAACGATGATGTAGCGACTTCTGCATGAAATCGTTTATTTCGTTTTACCGGCATAATTTGGTCTTTGAATGATACTTACAAACTCTAACACTTGTCTTTGCATATTTAGTACAAAGTCATCTATTTTCCCATTGAATAAATGATAAGCACTATAGGCAATAATCCCCACTATAAGACCTGCTCCGCTACTAATCATCTTTTCATACAAACCTCCCGAAATGTTACCAATACTAATATCTTCCGTTACAGAAATACTGTAGAAAATTTTAATAACCCCTGAAATTGTTCCAATAAACCCTAATGTAGGAGCTATACCAGCAATCAAACCAAGCACACCTAGTTTCTTTTCCATCAAGGCTACTTCAATATTTGCAGCTCTTTCCATATTGGATTCTATTTCAGCCACTGGTCTTCCTATGGTCAAAATTCCCTCTTTCAAAACATTTGCATGTGCAGAACCACTTCTTTCAACAACCGAAATTGCCATATCTAAATTTCCAGCATTAAGATTATTTCTAATATCAGGAATTAAATGCTTATCAATTTTTGACGCTCGAGTAATATACATATAACGTTCAAAAATCAGATAAAGTGTATAGAATAATAGTAAAGCAATAGGAATTAAAAAAACTCCTCCTTTAAAAATAAATTCCAACACAGATATCTCCTTTGTTAATGCTGTATTCTGAACTGCTTCTGTTGGTAAATGTTGTGCCAAGCTATCAACTTGCAAACGAATAAAAGAACTAATCATAATGGTTTTCTTTATAACTTTATATGCTGAATTTTTGATTAAAAAATACTGTCACAATATAAACGAAAAAAAAATTAGTTTATTTTAATTTAAGCTTTTTTTATTAAAAAAATAATGAACTATCAAGAAACTACTCAATGGATGTTTGACAAACTCCCAATGTATCAATTGCAAGGAGCAAACGCCTATAAAAAAGATTTAACCAATACACTTTTGTTGGTAAATCATTTAAACAACCCTGAAAAAAAATTAAAATGCATTCATGTTGCAGGAACAAATGGAAAAGGCTCAACATCGCATCTTTTAGCTTCTGTTTTACAAGAAGCAGGACTAAAAGTAGGACTTTATACATCTCCACACCTCAAAGATTATAGGGAAAGAATAAAAATAAATGGCGAAATGATATCCGAAGAGTATGTTTGCTCATTTATAAATAACAATAAAGATTTCTTGGATAAAAACGATTTAAGCTTTTTTGAAATGTCTGTTGGTTTAGCTTTTTCATATTTTGCAGACCAAAAAACAGATATAAATATTGTTGAAGTTGGAATGGGTGGAAGATTAGATTCAACAAACATAATAACTCCAATCATTTCAGTTATAACAAATATAGGACTAGATCACACTCAATTTCTAGGAAATACATTAGAAGAAATTGCCTTTGAAAAAGCGGGAATAATAAAAGAAAATATACCAGCAGTGATTGGTGAATATACACCTGAAACAAAAAAAGTCTTTCAAAAAATTGCCAAGGAAAAAAATTCATATATATATTTCGCTGAAAACGATAATGATTTGATTCTCTATAAAAGTGAGTTAAATGGAGATTATCAAATAAAAAACGAAAAAACCGTTTTAAAAACCTTCCAAATACTGAATGCAAATAATATTTTAAGCATTTCAAACAAGGACATTGAAAATGGTTTCAAAAGAGTAATAAAGAATACTGGATTACAAGGCAGATGGCAAAAAATTCATGAAAATCCGACTGTCATTTGCGATACAGCTCACAACAAACATGGATTAAAAGTGGTTATGAATCAAGTCAAAAATCAAAAGTATGATAATTTACATGTTGTTTTTGGAGTTGTTAACGATAAAAACCTTGAAGAAATATTACCATTATTACCAACCAATGCTAAATATTACTTCTGTAAACCAAATATTAAACGCGGATTAGATACCAATTTATTGAAAGAAACAGCTAGCAAATTCGACCTTAACGGAAATGTATATATTTCTGTTTCAGAAGCATATACCAACGCTATGAAAAATGCAACTGAGAATGATTTCATTTTTATTGGAGGAAGCACTTTTGTTGTTGCAGAAGTTTTGTAATTTTTTTTGAAATTTATTTGCAGTTTCAAAAAAGTAGTATATATTTGCACTCGCAATCAAGCGCTAGTCGGGCGATTAGCTCAGTTGGTTCAGAGCATCTGGTTTACACCCAGAGGGTCGGGGGTTCGAATCCCTCATCGCCCACAAAAAAACTCCTTAATTTCTTAAGGAGTTTTTTTATTTTATAAAATCTAACACTCTTTCCAAAGCCATTCCTCTTGAACCTTTTATCAAAATTAATGCATTTGAAAAATTGTTATCCACTAGCTGCTTTGATAAATCTTCAAAGGTTTTAAAAAAATGAAAATGACCATACTCCTTTTTGTTTGAAAAGAAATCTTTACCAACAAAATAACACTCAATATTGGCAAAATCTACGAGCATTGAAATGATTTTATCATGCTCTTCAAGACTCGATTCTCCAAGTTCAAACATATCGCCGATAATAATAACTTTGTTATCACTTTTGAGATTTAAAAAATTCTCAATAGCTACAGCCATACTGCTTGGATTAGCATTATATGCGTCTAAAATTATCTCATTATTGCCTTTTTTGATTATTTGTGACCTGTTATTCTCAGGAGTATAACTTTCGATAGCCTCTTTTATTTGGAAATCATCAACACCAAAGTATTTACCAATTGTAATTGCTGCATTTATATTATTTGCATTATAAATTCCAATCAAATTAGAATTAATTTGAATATCAGAAATTTTAATTTCAACAAAGGGATTAGCGGTTACTGACTGAATAAAAACATCTGCATCGCTCATTGTTTGACTGAATGTGAAACGCTTGATGTTTTTTGTCTTTTCAACCTGCAATTTATCGTCAAAATTCACAAAGGCAGTTTTATGAAACTTATATAGATAGTCATACATTTCACTTTTACCTTTAATAACACCTTCAACTCCACCAAAACCTTCAAGATGAGCTTTACCAAAATTAGTTATATAACCAAAATCAGGTTTTGCAATTGCACAGAGAAATTCAATTTCTTTTTGATGATTTGCTCCCATTTCGACTATTCCAATTTCTGTTTCTTTATCAAAACTCAATAAAGTCAAAGGAACTCCAATGTGGTTGTTTAAATTACCTTTTGTTGCTTTTGTCTTAAATTTTCGCGACAAAACGACATTAATTAATTCTTTTGTTGTTGTTTTGCCATTACTACCAGTCAGAGCCAAAATAGGCAATGCTAAAAAATCTCTGTGAAACGTAGATAATTCTTGTAGAGTTGATAAAACATCTTCTACCAAAATAGAATTCTCATCAATATAAAAATTAGCATTATCTATAACAACATATTTTGCACCATTTTGCAATGCTTGATTTGCAAACTCATTCGCATCAAAATTTGCTCCTTTCAAAGCAAAAAACATACAGTCCTTTTCAATTCTTCGCGTATCAGTAGAAACTGATGAGCACTCTAGAAATAATCTGTGTAAATTTTCAATATTCATAAAAAAATAAAAGCCCTAAAATAGGGCTTTTTGTAATATTTTAAAAAATTATCTTCTGTTTCTTGGAGATTTCTTTTTATCAGATTTTGGACCAACTCTAGACATCGCACATCTAAAGCCGATGTAATCTGTTGCCATATCCTGAGGAAAATATCTCCTTTGAGCTGGATCTAACCAATATGCTCTATCTCTCCACGAACCTCCTTTGTAAACTCTTACATCATCATTTACTAAAGTTGTTCTTTTATTTGAATGGTCATATTTTCTAACCATTGAACCAAGACTATCCACTGAAACATTGTGTTTTGGAGAATCATACATTCTTTGGCTATCAATCATTTTACCTTTTTCATCACCTTCTTCTGAAGAACCAAACTTGAAATAACGAGAAGATTGTTTATCACCATCACGGTAATTTCTGTTGTCTGATTTATCGAAGTTTTGTCTCAAATAAGTTTCGTTTTCGTCAACTGGTACTTGAGCTATTTGTCCAGGGAAATTTCTAGCAACAATTTTACCGTTTGGTAAAGTATCAAATTGTTGAGTTTCTGCAGTAACAAGTTCTACTTTTCCGTCTTCACCAATTTTGTTTTTCATGTAAACGTTTCCTCTGTAGTAGTTGAAATCATTTGCTTCATCATCAACAATAGGTCTATAAACGTCAGCAACCCATTCAGCTACGTTTCCTGCCATGTCGTATAACCCAAAGTCATTAGGAGGATATGATTTTACTTTATTTGTGATATCAGCACCATCATCAGACCATCCAGCTATTCCTCCATAATCACCTTTTCCTTGTTTGAAGTTAGCCAATTGATCTCCTCTAACTTGTCTTTTTCCAGAACGAGTATAACTTCCTGACCAAGGATATTTTTTCTGACCTTTATAAGAATTGTATTCTCTTTGTCCAACATCAGCAGCAGCAGCATATTCCCACTCAGCTTCGGTTGGTAGTCTATAATCAGGTAAAATCAAACCTGAACTTCTAGTTGCATATACATTCTTAGGACTATTGCCACTTGTGTTTGAAGCTCCAGAAGCCGCTGGATCTGTGCTTCCAGAAGCAGCGTTTGATTTAGAGCTTTTTTTAGTAGCTTTTTGTCCTCTTTGTAAAACAATTTCAGAATCTCCACCCATTGCTGTTGATGGCGATGCCAAATAAGCTTCAGTGCTAAATGTCTTTTCACCACTAACATCTGTTACTTTAGCATCTTTTTTAAGATATCTTTGATCTTCCAACATTTTTTCGTTTACACGATCAGTTCTCCATTTTGCAAATTCAGTCGCTTGAATCCAATTAACACCAACTACAGGATATTCAGCATAAGCTGGATGTCTTAAGTAATTATTGGTCATTGTTTCGTTATAACCTAAACGGTTTCTCCAAACAAGAGTATCTGGCGATGCGCCTTCATAAATGTTTTTGTAATTTTCTTGATCTGGCGGGAAAACTCTTTTTAACCAATCTAGATATTCCATGTACATCATGTTGGTTACTTCGGTTTCATCCATGTAGAAAGACTGAACGTGTTGTTGATTTGGCGTATTATTCCAATCATGCATAACATCATCCTGAACTTTTCCCATTGTAAATGTTCCACCTTCAACTAGAACAAGACCTGGTCCTGTTGCTTGTTTTTTGAATTTTGAGGCATACTGAAAACCACCTTTTTTATCGTTGATTTTCCATCCAGTAGCTTTTGAACCGCCTTTTGAGTCAGATTTCTTACTACAACTTGTGAAACTGACTGCCATTACTAACAATAGTAACAATCTGGTACTCATAACTTTATTAATTTTCATACACTTAGTAGGTAAACTATTTTCGAGGCGCAATTTAAGAATTAACCTTTAATTTGCAACATCTTTTTTAAAATAATACTATTTTTAGACCACTTTTTTGTTATTCTCATTAGATAACGTAATTTATTTTACTTTATTGTGCTGAATTTATTTTTTTTGCATTAAAATACTAAAAATAGAATTTTCACGTTTTCTATTACAATTATGAAGAAGATTTATATCATCAGTTTATTATTTATATTTTGTTGCAAATCATTTGCTCAATCTACAAGGATTAATTTAACTTGGAAACCAAAATCTGAATTCAGATATGGTGATTTCAATTTTAATATTCCTTTTTTTAATGGCGAATATTTTCAATTCAACAATTACAGCAAGAGCATCAAGTTTGTTTTTACTGGCAAAGGAACATATAATTCTATTGAAATTATCAATCCAATATTTGAAACTATTTCGGCTGAAGAGTTGGGGGATTTAAAAACAAGTGAAATTCCAAATTCTATTCAACAAAAAATCAAAACTTTCAAAGCCAGAAATGAAGTTTTTTATTCTTTCTCATTAAATCCAATAATAAAGGATGGAAATTCTTTTAAAAAATTAATATCATTTGATTATTCTCTTTCTCAATCTTCTCAAAAAGCAATTGAATCTTTAAACAATGTTACCACTATTGAAAACTCAGTACTGAGCAATGGAAATTGGTATAGATTTTATGTAAAAAAATCAGGGATATATAGAATTTCCAAGTCTTTTCTCCAAAGTTTGGGAATGAATACGAATGTAGATCCAAGAAAAATTAAGATTTATGGTAATGGTGGTAGAATTGTTCCTTTATTAAATTCCGTAGATTATCCTATGGATTTAGCTGAAAATGCTATTCAATTTATAGGGGAAGAAGACGGAACGTTTGACAGCCAAGATTACATTCTTTTTTATGCTGAAGGCATCGATAATTGGAACGAAGAAAATCAAACAAACCTGAATCCATATGCTGAAAAGTCATATTACTATGTTACTTCTTCTAATGAAAACGGAAAAAGGATTCAAGAGTATAGTCAGCCATCAGAAGCAGCAAGTACTATCATCACAACTTTTGACGACTATCAATTTCACGAAATAGATAAAGAAAATCTTGCCAAACTAGGAAGGGTTTGGTTTGGCGAATTATTCGCTGTTGATACTGAGCAAACTTTTGATTTTTCATTTCCAAATTTGGTCACATCAACTCCTGTTGAATACAAAATTCACATGGCAGCTATTTCTTTGAATAATACAAATTTTACTGCTGATGCAAATGGGCAAACTATTGGCAATGTAGTTTTTGGCGCAGTTAGTTCAGGAACAGATGCTACAGATGGTTTTATAAAAAATAGTGTAAGTTCATCCTCTGATAATATTTCGGTTAAACTAACCTATGACAATAATGGAGTCCCAAATTCTAAAGGTTATCTAGATTATATCAATGTTAAAGCAAAAAGAAATTTAAAAGCAACAGGAAAGCAAACTCGATTTCAATATAATGATGCAGCAAATATTCTTGGAATTGGAGAATTTCAAGTAACTAATGCTTCATCTGTTCAACAAGCTTGGGACATCACTGATATTTATAATACTCAAAAAATAACCAATTCTACAGGAGCAAATTTTTCGTTCAAAGCTACTCTCGGAGAAATTAGAAAGTATATTATTGTTGAACCAAATGATTATTTTTCACCACTAAAGGAGAGCAAAACCAAAGTTGATAACCAGAATCTAAAAGGTACTGTTTTCCTGAATAGTCAAGGACAATTTCAAGATGTTGATTATCTAATAATCACACCAAAATCGCTAAACACTCAAGCCGAAAAATTAGCCGCTTTTCACAGAAACTATTCGCAATTGAATGTAAAAGTTATTAACCTTGAAAACATCTATCAGGAGTTCTCATCAGGAAAACAAGATATTTCAGCCATTAGAAACTTTGTAAAATATGTATATTACAATGCATCAACAGAAGTAAAAAGAGTGAAATACCTAAACCTTTTTGGCGATGCTTCTTTTGATTTTTTGGATAGAATTTCTAATAACACAAATATTGTCCCTATTTATCAATCATTAAACAGCTATACCGAAAGTGAAATATCGTTTGCTTCTGATGATTTCTATGGCTTAATGGATCCTGATGAAGGAAAAACAGACTATTATACACCAACAGGAAGTTGGGTAATCGACTTGGGTGGAATAGATATTGCTGTTGGCAGAATGATTGTAAGTGATGCTCAACAGGCAGAAGAAATGGTCAACAAAGTAATTGAATATCATGATTTAAAATCTTATGGCAGTTGGCAAAATAATTATGTTGCAATTGCTGACGATTCAGACAAAACTTCGGATGCAAGTTTACAAACTAAACAAAACAACCTGACGGACAATATTGTAGCCCAAAAGCCTTTCATCAACTTCAAAAAAATTCTTTTAGATTCATATACACAGGAAACTTCGGCAGGTGGTAAAAGATACCCAAAAGCCAGAGAAGAAATATTTGCAAGTTTTGAAAAAGGCGCATTGGTTTTCAATTATCTTGGTCATGGAGGTGAAGATGGATTAACTGGTGAACGTATATGGGAAAAATCAGATGGACAAAATTTAAACAATAGATACAAATACCCATTATTTATCACCATTACTTGTGATTTTTCTAGATTTGATAATCCTTATCGACCTACAGCTGGAGAATACACATATTTAAACCCAAAAGGCGGAGCTATTTCAATGATAACAACCATTCGTTCGATTGGTCAAATCAATGCCGAAATTTTTAACGATAGACTCGCACAATATTTATTTTCATATGGTTCAAACAATTACACATCTATAGCAGAAGCCGTTAGAATTGCCAAAAATATTTCTCCTAATACGGCAACCAATGTAGTATGTTATCTTGGTGATCCTGCATTAATGCTAGCTATTCCTGAACCAAAAATTATTTTAACAAAAGTAAATGACAATCCTATTGGAAGTTCTACTGATGATTTCAAAGCATTAGCATTAGTAAAAATTTCAGGTGAAGTGCAGGACGAAAACAATAATTTACTAACGAATTATAATGGTGAATTGGCTGTTGAAATTTTTGATAAAAATGTCACAAGAAGCACTTTGAATAATGATGGCAACAGTCCACCAATAAATTTTACAAATCTTGGCGAAACTATCTTTAGAGGAAATGCATCAGTTACAAATGGGAAGTTTGAATTTAGCTTTGTAGTTCCACGCGACATAAGAATCCCTTTGGGTAATGGAAAAATTAGTTTCTATTCAAAAAGAAATCAAATATTATTAGACAAAACTGGTTACAACACAGATATTAAGATTGGTGGAATAAATGAAAATGCTGTTGCAGACAATACTGGCCCAACAGTAAAATTGTATATGAACGATGAAACATTCGTTAATGGTGGAATTACTAATGAATCCCCTTTTCTTTTAGCTATACTATATGACGAGCATGGTATCAATACTGCAAGTGGAATTGGCCATGATATCATAGGCATACTTGATGGCGACGAAAGTAATCCATATATCATGAATGATTATTATCAAACTGAATTGGATGATTACACTCATGGTCGTGTTTATTTCCCTTACAGAAATTTAGCCCCAGGATTACATACAATAACTTTCAAAGCTTGGGATGTTTACAATAATCCAATAACAGCCGAAATTCAATTTGTAGTTGTTGGTGACGAAACAATCACTCTAAAAAATGTATTAAACTATCCTAATCCATTTGTGAGCTATACAGAATTTTGGTTTTCTCACAATAGACCTTTTGAACCACTTGAAGTTCAAGTACAAGTTATGACAATTACAGGAAAAATTGTTTGGACTAAAAATCAAACCGTCATGACTGATGGCTTTTTATCAAGAGATATAACCTGGGATGGAAAAGATGATTTTGGTGATCGAATTGGTAAAGGTGTTTATGTTTACAAACTAACTGTGAAATCCACTTTAACGAATAAAAAAGCCGAAAAAATAGAAAAACTTGTAATACTATAGGAAAGTACTATATTTGTTAACTTTTATAAAATTTATAATGAAAAAAATTGCAGTAATAATTTTATTAATCTCATCACAATTTTCAAAAGCACAGCAAGACAGTAGAGTTATAACTACTGGTGTGCCGTTTTTATTAATTGCTGCCGATGCTCGTGCTGCAGGTATGGGAGATCAAGGAGTAGCAACATCTCCTGATGCTTTTTCTCAGCAATGGAATCCAGCTAAATATGCTTTTTCAATAGACAAGCAAGGATTTACAGCAAGTTATACTCCTTATTTAACAGAATTAGTAAACGATATTTCTCTAGGACAAGTTACTTATTACAACAGAATAAATGAACGTAGTGCCTTTGCAGGAAGTTTAAGATACTTTAGTCTTGGCGTTATAGAACTAAGACAAACTGCTGACGAAACTGCACAAAATGTTAAGCCAAGTGAGTTTGCTCTTGATGCTTCCTATGCGTTGAAATTGAGTGAACGTTTTTCTATGTCAGTTGCCGGTAGATATATTCGTTCTCAGTTGAGAATAGCTAGTGGCGATGGTGTAGATGCAAAACCAGCGAGTACTTTCTGTGTTGATGTTTCAGGTTATTATCAATCTGAGGAAGATGCCTATGGCGATTTCAATGGAAGATGGAGAGCAGGTTTCAATTTTCAAAATCTTGGACCAAAAATAAATTACGATGCAGGCACATCTGATGATAATAGTGCAAACTTCCTTCCAGCTAATATGAGACTTGGCGGAGGTTTTGATTTTATTTTTGATGATTACAACAAAGTTTCAGTAGGATTAGAACTAACCAAATTACTTGTTCCTACACCTCAAAGCGCTGATGTTAATGGAAATGGTGTTATAGATTCACAACCTTATGTAGACGACAATGGAAACACTATCGATGAAATTGACATTAGAGATTTAAACAATTCTAATTATAACAAAATAAACTGGGTATCCGGCATTTTCAAATCCTTCAATGATGCTCCTGGAGGATTTAGTGAAGAGTTAAAAGAGTTTACTTATTCAGCAGCAGCTGAATACTTGTATCAAGATTCATTTGCTATGAGATTAGGATATTTTCACGAAAGTCCAATAAAAGGAGCCAGACAATTTTTCTCACTAGGAGCAGGTTTCAAGTATAATGTTGTAAAGGTTGACGTTTCCTATTTATTCTCTGCGTCCAAAGTAAAAAACCCACTTGAAAACACATTACGTTTTTCGCTAACATTCAATTTTGGCGACCAATATGAAGAATATTAATAAAGTTTAATTACCAAATAATACATCCAAATTTCATAAAAAGAAGTTTGGATTTTTTTTCCTTAAAAAAGATGAAAAAAGTAAACATCGAAACTTCATTCACGGTTTTTGAAAACATTCAAGAACTACCACAAGATGTTCAAATCTTGATGGAAAAAGCGATTACAGTAAGAAAAAATGCTTATGCACCTTATTCAAAATTTAGAGTTGGAGCAGCATTAATGCTTGATAACAATCAAATTGTTGTTGGCTCAAATCAAGAAAACGCTGCCTATCCATCAGGATTATGTGCCGAAAGAGTAACTATTTTTCAGGCTGGAAGTATTTACCCAGAAGCGAAAATTTTAAAATTAGCTATTTCAGCAGCATCAGATGTAAACTTAACAAAGTCACCTATTCCTCCTTGTGGAGCATGCCGACAATCAATATCAGAATATGAGTTCAAACAAAATACTCCGATAGAAATTTATTTTATGGGTGAAGAGGGTTCAATTTACAAATCAGATTCTATTAAGAATCTTCTTCCGCTAACATTTGATAAAAACTTCCTTTAGCATTAAAAATTACATTCATAAAATTTCGCATTTGATTGGGAATGTTTTAATTTTGCATTTCGCAAATTTGTGTGAGGAAACTATTTGCTTCGATAACAAATTATAAAAATAACGATTAAGCAAATCATCAAATGAAAGAAGTTACAAAAGATGTTTACTTAAAATGGTATGAAGACATGCTATTTTGGAGGAAGTTTGAAGACAAACTTGCCGCATTATACATTCAACAAAAAGTAAGAGGATTTCTTCACCTTTATAATGGTCAAGAAGCTGTATTAGCTGGAGCTTTACACGCTATGGACTTGACTAAAGACAAAATGATTACTGCCTATAGAAATCACGTTCAACCCATAGGAATGGGAACTGATCCTAGAAAAGTAATGGCAGAACTACTTGGTAAAGCAACTGGAACATCTAAAGGAATGGGTGGTTCAATGCATATATTTGATAAAGAGCATGGATTTTATGGTGGTCATGGAATTGTAGGTGCTCAAATTCCTGTTGGAGCAGGAATTGCCTTTGCTGACAAATATTTCAATACTGGTGGTGTTACACTAACCTATTTTGGTGATGGTGCTGCTAGACAAGGTTCATTACACGAAGCTTTTAATATGGCTATGCTATGGAAATTACCAGTTGTTTTTATTTGTGAAAATAATGGGTATGCAATGGGAACTTCTGTGGAGAGAACTGCAAACCATACAGATGTGTGGAAACTTGGGTTAGGATATGAAATGCCTTGTGGTCCAGTAGATGGAATGAATCCTATAAAAGTTGCTGAAGCTATGCATGAAGCAATAGAAAGAGCTCGTCGTGGTGATGGTCCAACATTCCTTGAAATGAAAACTTATCGTTATAGAGGACATTCTATGTCAGACGCTCAGTTGTATCGCTCGAAAGAAGAAGTTGAAGAATACAAAAAAATTGACCCAATAACACAAGTTCTAGACATCATTAAAGAAAAAGGTTATGCTACTGATAGTGAAATAGAAGCTATTGATGAAAAAGTAAAAAACCTTGTTGATGAGTGTGAAAAATTTGCTGACGAATCTCCTTTCCCAGAAATCAATCAACTATATGATGTTGTTTACGAACAAGAAAATTATCCATTTATTTCACATAAACTATAATTGACATGGCTACAAAAGTTACAATGCCTCGCTTAAGCGATACAATGACTGAAGGAACTGTGGCAACATGGTTAAAAAAAGTTGGCGACCAAATAAAAGAAGGAGATATTCTTGCTGAAATCGAAACTGATAAAGCAACGATGGAGTTCGAATCATTTAACTCTGGAACCCTTTTATACATAGGTGTCAATGAAGGTGAAACTGCTGCTGTTGATTCTTTACTTGCGATTATTGGCCAAGCTGGCGAAGATATTTCAGCTTTATTAGCTGGTGGTTCAACACAAGAAAAAGCTATTGCTTCAAGTGTATCAGAAGAAGACCCACAACCTAAAACCAACGAACAAAAATCAATAACTGAACTTCCTAAAGGAGTTGTTGTGGTAACCATGCCTAGACTAAGTGATACTATGACAGAAGGAACAGTTGCTAATTGGTTGAAAAAAGTAGGCGACAAAGTATCTGAAGGAGATATTCTGGCAGAAATTGAAACTGACAAAGCTACCATGGAATTTGAATCATTCAATGCTGGTACATTACTATATATAGGTGTTAACAAAGGACAATCAGCTCCTATCGATAGCGTTTTAGCAATAATTGGTCCAGCAGGAACCGATATTTCCGGAATTGCAGAAAACTATAAAAAAAGTGGTAATGTTCATGCTCCAAAAGCAGAAACAGATTCAACTTCAGCAGTAGCAGAAATATCTACAACCAACAACCAACAGTCAGCAACTGAAAATACTGGAAGAATATTCGCTTCACCATTAGCAAAACAAATAGCTAAAGAAAAAGGAATAAATCTGGCACAAGTAAAAGGAACAGGTGAAAATGGTAGAATTACTAAAAGCGATGTAGAGAACTTTACACCTTCTTCATCTCAATCATTAGTAACATCGAGCGTAGTTGATGTGCAACAACCAACAACCAACAACCAACAACCAACACCTACTGTTAAACCATTCATTCCAGCAGGTGAAAAATATACTGAGGAAATCAAAAATTCGCAAATGCGTAAAACGATTGCAAAGCGTTTGGCAGAATCTAAATTTACTGCTCCACATTACTATTTAACCATTGAGGTTACTATGGATGAAGCAATGAATGCAAGAGCAGTTATCAATACAGTTCCAGATACCAAAGTATCATTCAATGATATGGTCGTTAAAGCATGTGCGATGGCATTAAAAAAACATCCGCAGGTAAATTCGCAATGGACAGCTGAAGCTATGCTAATCAATCACCATGTAAATATTGGTGTTGCAGTTGCTGTAGAGGATGGATTGGTGGTTCCTGTACTGAATTTTGCTGACCAAATGACACTATCTCAAATTGGTGCTAGTGTAAAAGAATTAGCAGGAAAAGCTAAAAATAAAAAGTTAACTCCTGCTGAAATGGAAGGAAGTACTTTTACTGTTTCAAATTTAGGAATGTTTGGAATTCAATCTTTTACTTCAATCATTAATCAGCCCAACTCTGCAATATTATCAGTTGGAGCTATTGAGCAAAAACCAGTAGTTAAAAATGGTCAAATCGTGGTAGGAAACACAATGACAATAACTTTAGCATGCGACCACAGAACGGTCGATGGTGCTACAGGAGCACAATTCTTGCAAACATTGCGTACTTATTTAGAAAATCCGGTAACAATGTTAGCATAAGCGATATAATAGTTATTCAAATAAAAAAAGCCAATCATAATCGATTGGCTTTTTTATTATTCTTTTATCAATCGAAGCGTTTTTTGCCCATTTTCCGAATACACTTTTAAGATGTAATTTCCAGAATACAAATGAGAAATATCTACAGACAATTGTGAAGCATTGCTATGCTGTCCATTTTCTTTATTCAATAAATAGGTAGAGAAATTTGCAGACCAAAAAATCCTAAATGCACAGAATGTATTTTGAAAAATATATGCTCACATTATTCTATAAATTATACAACTTAAAATCAACAATAAAAAAAGAGCCTATCTAATTA
>NZ_BMIM01000009.1 GCF_014642275.1 Flavobacterium lutivivi | reverse complement strand
TAATGCTCTGAACATTTTTGCTTTCATAGTAGTAGGTTAAGTTTTTAATAAAGTAGATGTGGGGCAAACACTTTATTGAGTTAATATTGACAGAACGTATTGTTTGATTTGGTGAGACAATATTAACTAAAAACACGATTAAGTAACAAATAAAATCGATGAAATGCAATAATATTTATTTTTATAATAATAATTTCTTACAAAATAACATTTCGTCGATTACTTAGAAATAATATTTATATTTAGACAATAAATGAAAATCATGTTAGAAATCAATTTTCACCCATTTAAAACATTATACACAGAACGATTAATTTTGAGAAGACTAACGGAAAATGATTTAGAAACCATTTTCAAGCTTAGAAGTAATCCAGAATTGATGAAGTATATTCCTCGACCTCTTGTACAAACGCTTGAGGATGCAAAAACGCATTATAAAATGATTGAAGATAAAATTGAAAATAATGTTGGTATCAATTGGGGAATTGCACTAAAAGACGAGCCAGAAAAAGCTTTTGGCATTATTGGTCACTATAGAATATCGCAAGAAAATTATCGTTCAGAAATTGGCTATATGATACTTGATGAATATAGTGGAAAAGGATTTGTAACAGAAGCTATTGATGTCATTTTAGATTATGGATTCAATGATTTAAAGTTACATTCAATAGAAGCTATAATAGATCCTGATAATATTGCTTCTGAAAAAGTTCTTATAAAAAGCGGATTTGTAAAAGAAGCTCACATCCTAGAGAACGAATATTTTGAAGGTAAATTTTGGGACACCGTAATTTATTCTATTCTGCGAAGAAATTATAAAAAGAAATAGGTTGACAAATTTGCCAACCTATTCTTTTCGATAGCTAGGCCATCGAAACTAACCAGTAATTATTAAATTTTAAAAAACAAACTTAAATCCGAAAGATAAAGGAGTTGTTAATGTAGGATCACTTCCGTGTAAAGCACCATTATAAGTTGACTCAACATTAGCAACATGAGCTAAAGAGAAGTTTGTAACTGTTGTTTTTTCTCCACCATCTGGTTTTAATGTAGTTGATGTGAAGTTTGCCAAATCATAAGAAAACTCAACTGAGAAGTTTTTAGTTACAAAGAAATCAAAACCACCAGACATTGATACACCAAATTGAGAAACTTTCATATCTGTTGTATCTTCTTTACCTGAGATAATTGGAGTTGCTAATTGACCAAAGAAATAAAAGTTACCAGCTACATTCCAATATTTTCTAACTAATGGTTGGAAAACATATAGTTTTGTGTTTAAATCTACGGTTGCTCCACCAACATTTGCATTGTCAGCTTTTAGGTTAATATAACCAATACCAGCTCCAACTGCCACTGATGGTGTAACAAATGTACCTACAATTGGAAGTACTGTTAAATTAGTAGATTTAACATCTCCTGTTTTTGTTTGTTGGTAACCAAATTGCGATGTAGCAAACCATGCACCTTGTAATCCTTTATTCTCTTGAGCATTTGCAGCAAATCCAGCAAAAATTAACGCTGCTAATAAAATTTTTTTCATGTTTGAAATTAGTTTTAAATTATACCCCAAAAGTATTTCGAAGTATTTGTTAAAAAACTGATATAAATCATAGAAATATATTTTTTTACACCATATTATATACTCGTCAAATTGTTATAGATTTGCACCAAGTATGGAAAAAACAATTAATATACTTAATAGAAAGGCCAAGTTTGATTATGAAATAATCGAAACTTATACTGCTGGCATTGTATTAACTGGAACAGAAATAAAATCTATTAGACTAGGAAAAGCAAATATTGCAGATAGTTTTTGTGAGTTTCATAATGGTGAACTTTTTGCTATAAATACTCAAATTGATGAATATTTATTTGGAAATCAATTCAATCATAAAGCCAAAAGCGAACGAAAATTATTGCTTAACAGACGTGAGTTAAAAAAACTCGAAAGAGCTTTGGATACAAAAGGGTTAACAATTGTACCATTAAAACTTTTTACCAACGAAAAAGGCTTAGCAAAGCTAGATATTGGTTTATGCAGAGGTAAGAAAACCTATGACAAAAGAGAAAGCCTAAAATCTCAAGATGTAAAAAGGGATTTGGATAGAATTAAAAAAGAATACAAATAAAAAAACCACCTTTTTACAGGTGGTTTTTTTTATTATTTGAAGCCTACTATCTGTTCTTCGGCAGTGATTACTTCATCTACATATTTTCTATACTCAGCATAATCTGTAGTAGAAATGTTATCCCAAGGAATGCTCACGGTTCTTTTTATTTTTAGAACATTTGGTAAAGTTTGCTCGAAAACTAATTCATATTTATGTTCTTTAAATTGAAATTTTTTGTTTTCGGGAACTTCAATGAATTTTTTACCTTCAGGAATTTTAATTTCTAAAGTAGATTGATATTCTTTACAGTTTTCATAACGAATGTAATTGATATCCATTTTTCGTGTTTCTTGCGCAATGATATCTCTAGTATAAACTTTTTCTAAAAACGGCATATCCGTAATTTTTAAACTTCCAACAGATTGAGTTTTTTCAGGAATTGTAAAATTAGTTTCAAATGTTATAGCATCATCATAGGTTTTATTCTCTATAAGTTTATCAGATTGCAAAGTCATATTCTTTTTCAATCTTTTACTGAACAAATCTTCTAATTCTTTTTTTCTAACATCATCAGTTGTTGCATTTGAAAACAATTGATTGTAATATGATTTCAATGCTCCAAAAATTTGATGTTGACTTACCATTGTTTTTGAATTATCATCGACTGTCAAGGTTGATTTTGTTACCAATTTATCAACAGTAGCATTTTTGAAAGGAATTTGTATCAGCGATACATTTTCATTTTCGTTTTTATCAAATGAAATTACCAACGCATTAGCATTATAAAGCGAAATTGGTAAAGCTTGGAACGGAAGATATTTATCTGTCAGCTCAAGGAAATATTCTTTTCCGTCGATAAATGTTTTTACAATACAGTGATTAAAGTCAATAGCTGGAAGACTCATGTTTTTATATCCATTATCGTTAGTTGAAACCAATACAAGGTTTGCTTTCAATCCAGCTTGCTGAGCTAGCGCTACAAACAATGTAGATACGTCTTTACAATCTCCAAGTTTGGTTGTAATAGTTTTTGAAGGTTTTTGTGGTACATATCCACTTTGTCTAAAATCTAAAGAGCTATAAGTAATGTTGTCTTCTATATAACTGTAGATTTTTTTTGCAATCTCTGTTTGCGATAAATTTTGATATCCGTTTGGAAATATTTGATCAAAAGTATTTTTAGTGATTTTGTCAATCAATAAATTCTTTTTCACCAAATCACTATACCAATTGGCTATTTCTTTCCAAGATTTTATTGTACTAACTTTTATTGAATTGGTCATATCTCCATATGCTGGAGCATAGTCTTCTATCAATGGAATAGCTGGAGAATTAAATTTCTTCCAGGTTGTACAGGTTTTGTTATTTATTTTTTTAGTAACTGGAGTTATATCACCATTAATTAGTGAAGAATTATAAGTAACATCATTAGGATGAATTAATGTAAATAATACTTCAGCTTCAGGATAGGTACTATTAAAATAACATCCTAAATTGAAATCTTTGAAAAAACGACCTGTATTATTGTCGTAATCTTCATATTGAATAAAGATAACATCGCCTACTTTCAAATCAGAAAAAACCAATGTTCCACTACCTTCTTCTGCTGGCGCAATTGAACCATCAGCTTTTACTATTTCCGATTTAAGTAAGTTTGTATAAGAACCTAAGTTGTACTCTTTTAGTTCTTCAATTCCGTTTTCGGCAGTGATTTCATAAACATAAGTTACTTTCGATTTTCTTCCGCCTTCGGGCAAAATATTCACTATGTATTCATCAAGTAGCACTACTACTCCATAATCACTTTTTAATTTGGAATTGCGTTTTTCTTTTATAAACTTATATACATCTTTGTGAGCTACTTCTTCTATTTCATCTGGAGTTTTTGTAATGTCATACAATTGTTTTCTGAGTGAATTATTTTCAGAATTATGAATTAAAGCTTCTCTTATGTATTTTTCAGCTTCTTTTGTGTTATTCATATAATTGTAAACCATCCCTTTTTTCTCCAATAAAACAAAAGAATATGGAAATAATCCTAGTGCATCATCAATGGCTTTTAAAGCTTCGGGATATTTTTTCTCTTCTATTAAGTTTTCAATTACATCGCCAGCAACACCAGTAAAATAAGGATAAACTTTTAGTCTGTCATCAAATATCTTTTTCACATCGTCCTTTCTATTCGCATCTCTATAGTATTGTACAAGTTTTGATAATGCCGAAAAATTATCTTTTTTAGCATATAAATCTTCAAGCATTTTTAGAGTTTTATCTTTATTTTTCTCAAGATTATCATACAATGGCGCCATTGTGGTAATGTAAAACTCTGAATTATGTGATTGCTCAATCAATTGATCAACATTTGCAAGCATTTCTTTGATTTTAGAATTTCTTGCGTTTAGTAGAAACTCATATAATAAACCAATTGTTGGCGATTCTAATTTTTGTGCTCTTTCTTTATATTTTTCTATTTCAACAATATTCGTTTCTCTAATCCAATCGCTATCTTGTGCCTTAGTAGCCAATGTGTAGAAGTAATCTGGATCATTTATTTCGATATTTTTATTGATTTCATTTACCTTCGCGCCTTCGCCTTTTTTTGAATAATAATCTGCTAATCTGGTTTTTATCAATGAACTATTAGGGTACTTAGCATCTAATTCTTCAATAACATCAAATGCTTTTTCAAGTTTTCTGTTATGCATATATCCATCAAAAAGAAGAATTTTATACACAACATCATTTGGATTTTCTTTTGATTTCTTTTCGAAATAATCTTCATAATATGAATTAAATGTATTGACATCTAAATCCTGTAATGTAGATTTGTTATAGGGTTTATAAGTGTTGTGATATACTAAACCATCAATCTTTTTGCCATTTGCATCTGTCAAAGAAGTAAAGAAGTAACAGTTTCCAGAATTAATAGAAGATTTAACTAAAATTCTATTTATTCCTTTTGGCATTTTCACACTAAATTTAAAAGCATCTAAATCTGTATATTCAATCAAACTGTTGCTAAATACTTCAACATCATTTACAAAAACTTTTATTCCATCGCTTGAACCTACATTAAAATATAGCTGTTGTTCAACAGGGTTTTCTAGAAATATTTGTGAATACATTATCGCATTACCATATTCATTTTCATTTGAAAAAGTGATATACCCTTCATTTTGAATGATTCTTGGGTTATACCAACCTACCATTCCATTACTATTCGCATTAAATAACTTATCGTTTTTAGGATAAATCTCTGCTTCATATTCAGTATCCAAACCACTTCCATTTAGGTTTTCAAAAGCTCCACAAAGCTGCCAATTCATGATAGAATTGAGCTTAGCGATATGATTATTATAGCCTTCATAATTCCTTCTATTTCTATCGCATACAGCCTTGTTATAAATAACCGATGGATTATCCTTGAATGCATCGGCTGTTGCCATTGCATCAATTTTTTGATAGGTATAATCATTATATCCTACTTGATTTACATCGTCAAGTAAAAAAGGTTGTTTGAACAATGGCGTTAGATAATATTTCGCATCGGGATATGTGCTTAGAGTTTTGGCAAAACTATCGTCAAAATCATTTTTACCTCTTTCGAGTGAAATAAAATTATCCAAAATAAAATAGTTTATATTACTAGCTACTTTGGATTTAAGCTCTTTATCAAATAGTTTTCGAGCATCATCTCTTTTGTTGGCAAGCAATAATTCCCAAACTTTTTTTTCTGCAGTTTGAGCAGTAACAATCGTTGTTAGCAATAATAAAACAGCTAAGATTTTTTTCATAATAAAAAAGATAAAAATGTACTTTGTAAATAAACGAATTAATTTTTGTTTTCCAACAGTGGAACAAACTTAAATTCACCAAATTCGTGTTTTTCAAATTGCGTAGCATTTTTACGAATCAGTAAAGTCATCACTTGTTCATTTTCGCCAAGCGGAATAACTAGCCTTCCTCCTATTTTTAGTTGAGCCATCAATGGTTTTGGAATTATTGGTGCTCCAGCAGTAACAATTATACTATCAAATGGTGCATGATTGGGTAATCCTTTATAACCATCTCCAAACGAAAGGTGTTTTGGTCTAATTCCCATCTTTGGCAACAAAATAGAAGTAGTTTTAAATAATTCATTTTGCCTTTCAACCGAATAAACTTTTGCTCCCATTGCTACTAAAACAGCTGTTTGATAACCACTTCCCGTTCCTATTTCAAGAATTTTATCATCTTTTTTTACTTGCAACAATTGACTTTGAAAAGCTACTGTATAGGGTTGAGAAATAGTTTGTCCTGCTCCAATAGGAAAAGCCTTGTCTTGATAAGCAAAATCTTCAAAACTTGAATCCAAAAACAAATGTCTTGGAATTTTCTTTATCGCTTCCAAAACTTTTTTGTCTGTAATTCCTTTTTCTTCAAGCAGTTTTGCTAGTTGGTTTCTAAGTCCTTGATGTTTGGCTGTATCTTTCAATTTAAGGCATGTTAGGTGTGTAAAAATAGCATAAAAATAATCTTCACAATACTGATTTTAGAAACTTTTTTTATAGGGCTAACAAATATCATAAAACCAAAAAATTACTAAATTTATATTCGCATAAATTTTAGACATGAAACTCACACAAGCTATTGAAAATCTTGAAGATAAAGGTTTTTTAGATATTCATTTTGAAAAAGAAATAAATTATATTGACGAAATAAATAAACTTCGAAAAGAAAAAAACGCCGTTATACTAGCACACTACTATCAGCGACCAGAAATTCAAGATATTGCAGATTTTGTTGGCGATAGTTTGGCTTTGGCGCAAAAAGCCGCAGAAACACAAGCAGACATGATTGTGTTTGCTGGTGTTCATTTTATGGCAGAAACTGCAAAGATTTTAAATCCTTCAAAAAAAGTTGTTCTACCCGATTTAAAAGCAGGTTGTTCTCTAGCAGATTCTTGCCCGCCAAGTGATTTTGAAGAATTTGTTAAAAAACATCCAAATCATGTGGTTGTTTCATACGTTAATACATCCGCAGAAATAAAAGCTTTGACTGATATCGTTTGTACGTCATCAAACGCCGAAAAAATAATCAATTCTATACCCAAAGACCAACCTATAATATTTGCTCCCGATAGAAATTTAGGTGCCTATTTGATTGAAAAAACTGGACGAGAAATGTTGCTTTGGGATGGTTCTTGCTTGGTGCATGAAGCATTTTCTATCGACAAAATTTTAAACCTTTATATAGAAAATCCAGATGCTGAAATCATCGCACATCCAGAGTCTCAAGCCCACATTTTAAAAATTGCAAAATATATTGGTTCCACAGCAGGTTTATTAAATTATGTTAAAACAAGTACTTCAAAGAAATTCATTGTAGCTACTGAAGCTGGCATACTCCACAAAATGCAAAAAGAAGCAACAGATAAAATACTAATTGCCGCACCTTCCAAAGAAGATAATTGCAATTGCAGTGAATGTGCTTTCATGAAATTGAACACTCTAAAAAAACTCTATTTATGCATGAAATACGAACTTCCAGATGTTGAGATAGAGGAAGAACTTCGCAAAAAAGCTGTAAAATCCATCAATAGGATGCTAGAAATTTCCAAATAAAATGAGCACAATTAAATCAGATATATTAGTTCTTGGTGCTGGAGTTGCAGGCTTAACAACGGCTATTAAACTTGCAAAAGCACTACCAGAAAGAAAAATTATTGTTGCGACTAAAGCCAATAAAGAAGAATCTAATACCAAATATGCTCAAGGTGGAATTGCTGCGGTTTGGGACGAAGACGATACGTTTGAAAGTCATATACAAGATACTCTGAAAGCTGGTGACTTTGAAAACAATGAAGAAGTAGTAAAAATCGTTGTTGAAAATGCTCCTGAACGCCTAAATGAACTAATAAAATGGGGAGCCGATTTTGATATAAATTCAAAAAATGAATATGATTTAGGAAAAGAAGGTGGACATTCGGCCAATAGAATTCTACATCATAAAGACATCACAGGTTTCGAAATTCAAATGACTTTAATCAAGCAAGTTGAAAGTCTTTCAAATATTGAATTTCTTGCACATCATTTTGCCATTGAACTAATTACTGAACACCATTATACCAACAAAAAAATTGTCTTTGGAGAAAAAAATATTCACTGCTATGGCGCTTACATTTTAGATGAAAAAACAGGTGAAATAGATACTTATCTTGCAAAAAAAGTTGTACTTGCAACTGGCGGAAGTGGTCAAACTTATGCCACTACAACAAATCCAATCATTGCTACTGGTGATGGAATTGGAATGGCTTTTAGAGCCAAAGCTTTGGTAGAAGATATGCAGTACATTCAATTTCATCCAACAGCATTGTATGAACCCGGAAAAAGCCCAGCTTTCTTAATTTCTGAAGCTGTGCGTGGTTTTGGCGCTTATCTTAGAAATGAAACAGGAGAACGTTTTATGTTTAAAACCGATGAACGTGGTGAATTGGCATCAAGAGATATTGTATCAAGAGCTATCAACATGGAAATCAATATTTCTGGTGCAGAATGTGTTTATTTAGATTGCACACATCTAGACCAAGAAGCTTTCTACAAACATTTTCCTAACATAGTGGACAAATGTAAAAGCATTGGCATTGATGTTTCAAAAGATTTCATTCCTGTTCTTCCTGCCATGCATTATATGTGTGGTGGCGTAAAAGTTGATATAAAAGGAAAAACTACCATCAAAAATCTTTATGCCAATGGCGAAGTTGCCAAAACTGGACTTCATGGAGCTAATAGATTAGCTTCCAATTCATTACTTGAAGCTTTGGTTTTTGGTGATATTATAGCTAATGACATCATTGAAAATGAAAACGAATTAGATGTTGATTTTCCAAATGTTCCCGAATGGAATACAGAAGGCACAACCGATCCAAAAGAACTAATTCTTATTACTCACAATAGAAAATCTGTTCAAAATATAATGAATGATTTGGTTGGCATTGTCCGTTCAAACGAAAGATTAGAAAGAGCATTAGATCATCTAAACTATATATATGAAGATACCGAAAAAATGTTCAAACGTGTAACCATTTCACCTCAAATTTGTGAATTGAGAAACATCAATAATGTAGCCTATCTAATTATAATTCAATCAATGGAAGCTACAAAAAACAAAGGAGCATTCTACAGTTTAGATTTAGTATAAAAAAATTATATTTGTAAAAATAAGTGTCACATGCTAAAAGTTGGCGTTCTTGGTGCTGGTCACCTTGGAAAAATTCATTTGCGATTGTTAAATCAATCTGAAAAATATGAATTGGTAGGTTTTTATGATGAAAATGCAGAATATGCCGAAAAAATTGCTACTGAATTTGGTTATAAACGTTTTGATACTATTGCAAAACTCATTCATGCAGTAGATGTTATCGATATTGTAACTCCTACTCTTTCGCATTATAAGTGTGCAAAAGTTTCTATAAAAAGTGGTAAACATGTTTTTATAGAAAAACCCATTGCAACGACTATTGAAGAAGCCGAAGAGATTATTGCTTTAGCAAAAGAATACAATGTAAAAGGTCAAGTGGGTCATGTCGAACGATTTAATCCAGCGTTCATAGCGGTAAAAAATCAAATAGATAATCCAATGTTCATTGAAACGCACCGTTTGGCGGAATTCAATCCTCGTGGAACTGATGTTCCTGTGGTTTTAGATTTGATGATACACGATATAGATGCGATTTTGAGTGTGGTAAAATCAAAAGTTAAAGCCGTTCACGCTAGTGGCGTTTCTGTTTTGAGCCAATCGCCAGATATTGCCAATGCTCGAATTGAATTTGAAAATGGTTGTGTTGCTAACATAACTTCGAGTAGAATTTCGATGAAGAACATGCGTAAATCACGTTTCTTCCAAAAAGATGCCTACATCTCTGTAGATTATTTAGACAAAATTTGCGAAGTAGTGAAAATGAAAGACGCACCAGAAGTTCCAGGTGATTTTGACATGATTTTACAAAATGCAGAAGGCGAAAAAAAACAAATTTATTTCAATAATCCAGAAGTTTCGCCTAACAATGCCATTTTAGACGAATTAGAAACTTTTGCAGATGCCATCAACAATAACACAACTCCAGTAGTAACTCTTGAAGACGGAACAGAAGCGTTGCGTGTGGCTTATATGATTATTGATAGTATGGAAAGCAAATAACAATAAAAAAATAGAATTTATAAACTCATAAACAAACAAACTCATAAACTAATACATGAACACAATAGCAGTAATTGGTGCAGGAACAATGGGCAACGGAATTGCTCACACTTTTGCACAAAGCGGTTTTACCGTAAAATTAATCGATATTTCTGAGAAATCTTTAGAAAAAGGAATGGCAACTATTGCTTCCAACCTTGACAGAATGGTTGCAAAAGGGTCAATCACTGAAGACGACAAACACAAAACCATCGGAAACATAATCACTTACACCGATATCAAAGATGGTGTTGTAGGTTGTGATTTAGTAGTTGAAGCGGCAACAGAAAATGTAAATCTAAAACTCAATATCTTCAAGCAACTAAGCGACATTTGCGACCATAACGTGATTTTGGCAACTAATACTTCTTCTATTTCTATTACACAAATTGCGGCGCAAGTGGTTCATCCGGAACGTGTTATTGGAATGCATTTTATGAACCCAGTGCCAATTATGAAATTGGTAGAAATTATCCGTGGTTACAATACATCTGATGAAGTGACTAAAATCATTATGGATTTATCGATTAAATTAGGAAAAACTCCAACAGAAGTAAACGATTATCCTGGTTTTGTGGCTAATAAAATTTTGATGCCAATGATTAACGAAAGTATTGAAACACTTTATAATGGTGTTGCTGGCGTTCAAGAAATTGATACAGTAATGAAACTCGGAATGGCGCATCCAATGGGACCATTACAATTAGCTGATTTTATTGGTTTAGATGTTTGCCTTTCGATTTTAAATGTTATGTACGACGGTTTCAAAAATCCAAAATATGCTCCTTGCCCATTGTTAGTAAATATGGTAATGGCAGGAAAACTTGGTGTAAAATCGGGTGAAGGTTTTTATGATTATTCTGAAAGTAAAAAAGCAGAAAAAATTGCAAAGCAATTTTTAAAGTAAACAGTCGCAGTATTCAGTCGCAGTGAACTGATAACTGTGACTGAGACTGAAAACTATAAAAAAATGAGCAAAATTATCCCATTCAAAGCCGTTCGTCCTGTTGCCGATAAAGTAGCATTAGTAACTTGTAGAAACTACGATGATTATTCGCCTGCGGAATTGGCTGCTTGGTTAAATTTTAATCCGTACTCGTTTCTACACGTGATTAATCCTGCCTATATTCATGCGCAAAAAATAACTTTAGACAAACGTTTTAAAGGTGTTGCTCATAAATATCAGGATTTTAAAAACGATGGCATTTTTATTACTGAAGAAAAACCAGTTTTTTTCTTGTATGAAATTCAAACCAAAAGTCAGTCTTTTACTGGAATTGTAGCTGGAACTTCTATTGAAGATTACAAAAGTAATATCATCAAAAAACACGAAGATACGTTGCAATATCGTGTAGAATTATTCAAAGATTATTTGCATCAAACGGGTTTTAATACCGAACCAGTTTTGATTACTTATCCTGATAAATCAGAAATTAATAATTGGATTGCTGAAAAAAAGAAATCGCAACCTATTTATAATTATTCGACTACCAATAAAGAAAAACATCAACTTTGGAAGATTGATACCGATGCAGAAATCAATTGGTTACAAAGCCAGTTTGAAAATATTCCTGAATTATATATTGCTGACGGACATCATCGCTCGGCTTCTGCTGAATTGTTATATGATGAAGATAAGCATTTGGGTAACGAAAATCTAAATTATTTTATGAGCTTTTTGATTGCCGAAAGCAATGTTAAAATTTATGAATTTAATAGAATAATTCGTGACTTGAATGGCTATGAAGCAGCAGATTTTCTAGAAAAACTATCGGAGCATTTTATCATTAAACCCAAAGAACAAGAATTGTGGAAACCGCAAAGCAAGTTTGAGTTTGGAATGTATCTCGACGGAAATTTTTATGCTTTATTTTATAAACAAACTAACAACTCTGTCACATCGAGCGCAGTCGAGATGACAATTTTAGATAATCTCGATGCTCAAATTTTATACGATAAAGTTTTGCAACCTCTTTTAGGCATTGAAGATTTACGAAACGACGAACGCATAGAGTACATTCCAGGAAAGCAATCTATTGCAACTATAAAAGAATTAGTTGACGAAGGTGAATTTGCAGTTGGTTTCATGCTTTTTCCAAGTGATATTTCAGAAATTAAAGCATTGGCAGACAACAATTTAATCATGCCGCCAAAATCAACATACATTGAACCTAAATTTCGTAGTGGATTGATGGTGTATGAGTTGTAATTTTAGAAAATAGAACAAAGAGAAAAGAAAATAGACACAAAATTGTCATTCTGAACGAAGTGAAGAAACTCATTAAGTTACTATGATTATGCGATTTCTCCTTCGTCGAAATGACAAAACCAAATAAAAAATGTCAATAGCTCAAAACCTCAATAATATAAAATCCCAACTTCCTAGTCACGTAACACTTGTCGCAGTTTCTAAAACGAAACCTGTTGCCGATTTAATGGAAGCTTACAATGCTGGTCAGCGAATTTTTGGTGAAAACAAAATCCAAGAAATGACCGAAAAGTGGCAGCAAATGCCTAAAGATATTGAATGGCACATGATTGGTCATGTTCAATCGAATAAGGTAAAATACATGATACCTTATGTAAAACTCATTCATGGTGTAGATAGTTTAAAACTTCTAAAAGAGATAAATCGTTTGGCTGCAAAATGGCGTAAAAAAGTAGATTGCTTGCTTCAAGTTCATATTGCTGAAGAAGAAACTAAATTTGGATTAGATGAAAAGGAATTGGAAGAAATTCTTAACTATGTTCAGAATGACAAAAATGAAATGAATAATATTAGAATTGTTGGTTTGATGGGAATGGCTACTTTTACAGATAATCAAGAACAAATTAAAAAAGAATTCCAAAACTTAAAGTCAATTTTCGACAAACTCCAACAACTTGAAACTTTAAACTTGAAACTCGAAACCCTTTCCATGGGAATGTCAGGCGATTATCAACTAGCAATTGAATGCGGAAGTACAATGGTTCGGATTGGAAGTAGTATCTTTGGAACGAGATATTAAAAATAAAGTGAAGAGTAATTAGTTTTATTAACAGTTTGACTTTACTTAATTATAACTCACTATTCACTAATCACTATTTACTAATTACTAGTCACTCAATTGTACGCAATACTCGACATAGAAACTACTGGTGGTCAATACAACGAAGAAGGTATTACCGAAATTGCCATATACAAATTTGATGGTCACGAAGTTGTCGATCAATTTATTAGCTTGGTAAATCCTGAAAAACCTATTCAGCCTTTTGTAGTGAAACTGACAGGAATTAATAATGCCATGCTTCGATCGGCTCCAAAGTTTTATGAACTTGCCAAACGCATAATAGAAATTACCGAAGATTGCATTGTTGTGGCACATAACGCATCTTTCGATTACAGAATTTTGCAAATGGAGTTTGATAGATTGGGTTACAAATTCATTAGACCAACATTGTGCACAGTAGAACTTTCTCAAAAATTAATACCTGGAATGCCTTCCTATAGTTTAGGGAAACTTGTTCGTTCGTTAGGAATTCCTGTAGCAGATAGACATCGAGCAAGTGGTGATGCTATGGCAACAGTCCGTCTTTTTAAACTTTTACTTTCAAAAGATTTAGAAAAAGAAATACTCATTAGCTCAATAAAAGCAGACATAAAAAAAGGATTATCGCCAAAACTTTTGGATATTGTTGAAAATTTACCTTCACGAACTGGGATTTACTATATCCATAATGACAAAGGTGATTTGATTTATATTGGAAAAAGTAAAAACATAAAAAAGCGTGTCAATCAGCATTTTACTGGCACATCGAGTAAGAGTAAAAAAATTCAGCGCGATGTTTTTGCAGTAACTTTTGAGGAAACTGGTAGCGAATTAATTGCGCTATTAAAAGAAAGCGAAGAAATAAAAATCAATAAGCCAATTTACAATAGAGCGCAACGCAAAAGTATTTTTCAATGGGCATTGTATGAAGTGTTGGATGATAATGGATATTTAAGTTTGCAATTGCAAAAAGCCGATGGCAGAAAAAAAGAAATCACTTCATTTACCAGCATTCAAGAAGGTAAAAACTTCTTGTTTAAAATGACCGAAAAATACAATTTATGCCAAAAAATTAATGGTCTTTTTGATACCAAAAACAGTTGTTTTCAATACAAGATAAAAGAATGTAATGGCGCATGCATCGGCAAAGAAAGTCCCGATACTTACAACGAAAGAGTTGAAGAATTTCTGAATGAAATGAAGTTTGAAAGCAACAATATGGTAATTGTTGACAGAGGCAGAAAACTTGAAGAACGCAGTGCAATACTTATCGAAAACGGTATTTATAAAGGATATTGTTTTTTTGATTTGAATTATCAAGTAAACAATATTGAAGTATTGAAGAATATTTTAATTCCAATGCAAAACAATCGTGATACACGAAATATAATTCAAAGCTTTCTCAGAAAAAATAAGGTAATGAAGGTGATGAAGTTTTAGATAAATGAGTAAAGAGTGATTAGTGAAGAGTTATTAGCAATTCAAGTAAAGAAATTTGAAAAAGATTGACACGCTTTTCAAGCTCGTAATGACAAAGAGATGAACTATTTAATAACCATCATCGGACCAACTGCAATCGGGAAAACTTCCTTGAGTATCGCTTTGGCACAGCATTTTGAATGCGATATTGTTTCTTGTGATAGTCGTCAGTTTTATAAAGAAATGAAAATTGGCACAGCAGTTCCTTCTGAGGAAGAATTGGCGAGTGCAACTCATCATTTTATCCAAAACAAATCGATTTTTGACAATTATTCTGTTGGTGATTTTGAAAAAGAAGCCATTGCAAAATTGAATGAATTGTTTCTAAAAAATAACATTCAAATCATGGTTGGTGGTTCAGGTTTATATGTTGATGCAGTTTTAAAAGGGTTTGATGATTTTCCAGATATAAACGAAGAAATTAGACATAACATAAATGCTGATTTTGAGAAGTTTGGAATAGATTATCTACAACAAAAATTAAAAGAACTAGACAGTGATTATTTCCAGAAATTAACAATTGAAAATCCGCAAACGTTACAAAATCCACAACGAATGAAACGTTTTGTAGAAGTGTGTATCGGGACTGGAAAACCGTATTCGAGTTTTATTGGACAAAAGAAAAATAATCGCAACTTTACTCCTATTATTATTGGACTTGAAGCTGAAAGAGAAACAATGTACAACCGAATAAACCAACGTGTTGATATCATGATGAATGAAGGTTTATTGAAAGAAGCTGAAAATTTGTTTCCAAATAAAAGCCTGAATGCTTTGCAAACCGTAGGTTACAGAGAATTATTCGATTATTTTGAAGGTAAAACAACTTTAGAATTTGCCGTTGAACAAATTAAAATGAACACACGTCGTTTTGCAAAACGTCAAATTACTTGGTTCAAAAGAACTGAAAACGTTGTTTGGTTTAATTATTTAACGGATATAAAAGAGATAATTGATACTGTAGAATTGATAATTGATAATTCAAAATAATGCCAATTTCACCCAACTTTACCTCTATTTTACTGGAAGAAAAAGAAATCAATTTTCTTCAATGTTATCCAAACGGTTATCTGAAATATACCGATTTGTGCAATATTTTGCAATTAACAGCTGCTTTGCATGCTGAACTTGGTGGCATTAGTTTTAGCGATATGCAGTTGTTTCATCAAGCTTGGGTTTTGAGCAGAATGAGAGTTGAAATAAATCGTTTGCCAAAATGGAAAGATACAATTACGGTGAAAACTTGGATTAATTCTCTTGAAAATTCTCGCTCCATCCGATGCTTAGAACTTTATTTGGGCACAGAAAAATTAATTGGCTGCGAAACATATTGGGCAGTTTTCAACACCAATACCAGAAGACCAGAAAACTTAGCTTTACCACACGAGCATTTTCAAAAACATCCTGAAAGAGCAACTCAAAAAAGTTTTGGGAAAATCGATTTTCAACACGATTTAAAACCAATAGGAAATCATGTAGTAAAACTATCCGATTTGGATATTGTTAATCATGCCAACAGTGTTAAATATCTTGAATGGTGCTTAGATTGTATTGATTTAGAAATTATCAAAAACCAAAAGATTGAAAGTTTTGAAATGAATTATTTAAAAGAGCTTTCATTAGGTGATATTGCAGAAATTAAGCATAAAACTATTGAACAAAGCGATATTTTTACTGTATCAAAAGGAGATAAAATAAATTTTGCTTTGCAAATTAATTCAAAATAAAAGGCTTCAATTTCTTGAAGCCTTTTATATTTATTTTTTCACCACCAATCGGAAACCTTCTCCATGAATGTTGAGAATTTCTACATTTGGATCATCTTTCAAATATTTACGAAGTTTGGCAATATATACGTCCATACTTCTTGAAGTGAAATAGTTGTCTTCTCTCCAAATTTTGGTTAATGCTAATTCTCTTGGCATTAAATCATTTTCGTGCAAAGCCATCATTTTTAACAACTCAGACTCTTTTGGAGACAATTTTATTGGTTCGTTTTTATCCAAAGTTAAAAAACGAAGTTTTGAGTTCAAGTGAAAACGTCCAATTTGAAATTCAAATTTAGCTGGCTCATTTTTGTTTTCACTAGCTTTTCTTTGAATAATCGCTTTTATTTTCATTAACAAAACATCTGAATCAAATGGTTTGTTCAAGTAGTCATCTGCTCCTACTTTGTAACCTTTCAGCACATCTTCTTTCATTGATTTTGCAGTTAAGAAAATCAAAGGAATATCTTTGTTTTTTTCTCTAATTTCTTTTGCAAGTGTATAGCCATCTTTGTACGGCATCATAACATCTAGAATGCATAAATCGAAAGTGTCTTTTTTGAATTTTTCAAAACCTTCCATTCCGTTTTTTGCAAGCGTAACCTCAAAATCATTGAGGGTTAGATATTCTCTAAGGACAATTCCAAAATTTTGATCGTCTTCTACTAGTAATATTTTATTTTTCGTTTCCATAGTTATTTTTAATTAATCAGTGGGACTTTTATTATAAATGTGCTTCCTTTTCCTTTTTCGCTTTCTACAAATATTTGACCATTATGGTCTTCTACAATAGTTTTTACATAAGCAAGGCCTAATCCATGACCTTTAACGTTGTGTAAATCACCTGTGTGCTCTCTATAGAATTTTTCAAAAATTCTTTTTTGAGCTGTTTTACTCATGCCTATTCCGTTGTCTTTTATTTTTATAATGATATAATCTTTAACATTTTCAGTTGATACTTCTATAACGGGAGATTCAACAGAATATTTTATTGCATTGTCTAAAACATTTACCAAAATGTTTGTAAAATGTACATCATTCAATAAAACAGAACTTCTCTTGGCATCAAGACGTGTTGTGATAACTCCTTCTCTATCTTCAATTATTAGACTAACATGCTCTATTGCGTCTTCAATCACTTCATGAATATCATGAGTTTCTTTATTAATCTCGAGTTCTCTTTTTTCTAATTTAGATATTCTTAAAACGTTTTCTACCTGAGCATGCATCCTTTTATTTTCATCCTTAATCATTTGAAGATACCTGAACACTTTTTCCTTATCTTCTATTACTTTGGGGCTTTTTATGGCATCTAGAGCTAGATTGATTGTTGCAATTGGTGTTTTGAACTCGTGTGTCATGTTGTTTATAAAATCGGTTTTGATTTCAGAAATCTGACGTTGTTTTATAAGTTGGCTCAAAGCACTTGCATAAGCTACAACAATCACTAGTGTAAATATTATTGCCAAAATTCCAATTCCAATGAGTTCAGAAATAAGGTATTTCTTTTTTTGAGGAAACTGCAACAAAAGTTGGAATTTATTGTTTCCTTCATTGTCAATAAATATTGGGATATTATAGGTATTCTCCTTGTTATAACTAAAATATTCCGATTTTATTTTTGTTGCCAATCCATTGCTGTAAACACTAAATTCATAAGGCGTATTTACACCATAATTTTTCAGTTCTTGCGAAAGAAGTTTGTTTAATTGTTCTAAGTTTATTCTTTCTTGAATTGGTTTTTGAGCTGCAATATCTTTATAAAACATTTCAAATTCAGCTTCTTTAAGAACATCTGGTCTTCCTGTTTTTTCAATGGTTAACTCTGGTGAATTCATTTTCTTTAAACCAGAATTATCAACATCATCATTATAAACTTCAGTTTTTCTTTTTGAAGTAAAACTTTTTATGCTGACAGAGTCATTATATTTATCAAAGAACGATGAGTTGATTCCATAATCTTCAGAAGTAATACTGCTAGAGTAAACAATTGTTTGGTTTGTTCTATTATCTCTTTGGAAATAGCCAAACTCAAGAAAATCACTTTTTTGAGGTATTTTTCCAATACTATCTTTTAGTCTATTGTATTTTTCATAGAATGTGTAAGCTTCTTGCTTAGACAGTTTTTCTGAAACATTTCCAAGAACTTGTTTTACATGGAATTTGAATTGTTCTTCATTGTTGACTAACGATGTATTGAAAAGATAACCTTGCACTAAAATTATCCCTATCAAGGATAAACTCATCAATACAATAAGCAATCTAAAAAACAATTTATTCATTAAACAAATTTAACATTTTAACATTTAGTCAATAAAAACATTAACCAAAGATTAACATCTATGTTAAAATTTATTGATTATTTAATAAATCAAGGATTTCATTAACTTGTTCAAAAGCAATATTTAACGAAGAATTTTCAATGACAAAGTCACTTTTTTCGATGCGTTGTTCATCACTCCATTGGTTAGAAATTCTATCGAGTACTTTTTCACGAGTAGTTTTATCACGTTTCATTACGCGATTAATTCGTTCTTCAATTGGTGCAGTAATGGTAATAATTATATCGCAATCTTTATAGGAACCACTTTCAAAAAGTATAGCAGCTTCTTTTATAACAAATGGTTTATTTTGCTTTTTTATCCATTCGGTAAAATCTTTTTTTACTTCTGGATGAATTATTGAATTGAGAAGTTGAAGTTTTTCGCTATTTGTAAAAACAATTTTAGCCAATTTCTCTTTAGAAATGTTATCATTTTCATCTAAAATTTCTTGACCAAAAGCTGAAATTATCTTACTGACAACTTCTGGTTTAGAGGAAACAATTTTTGCACGTTCATCTGCTATATAAACTGGAATACCTTTTTGCTCAAAATATTTTGCAATACTTGTTTTTCCGCTACCAATTCCTCCTGTTAAACCAATAATTTTTGTCATAATTACTTTTTAAAAAACATTTCTGGTAAGGCTATTTCAGGTTTTTGTTTTAATAATCTAACTTTAGTGAATGATTTTAAAAAACCAATGCCGTAACCATAAAACTGTATGGAAACCGCAATGATGCTGTAAAATCCAATCTTTATACTCTTGTTTTTGATTGTAGATAGTAAAAAAACTGCTCCAAAATAAAGTAGATATAAAAATAGAAACCAAGCAAATGAGAATGCAAATAATAGGATTGAAGCTAGAAAGCCCAACAAAAACAAAGCTGGAAACCAAAATGTGATTTTGCTATATTCTGGATACCAAGAGTCTAGAATTGGTCTTGCTTTTCCAAATTTATTTACTTGCGTATAAAATTTATTCCAATCTATTCTTCGTTTATGATATACAAATGCATTTGAAATCAATCTAGTTTCAAATCCCATTTTCCATAACCTTATGGACAAATCTGGATCTTCGCCTGGATGAATATTGCCAAAACCATTTGATGCTAAAAAAGCCTTTTTTGAAATTCCCATATTGAAACTTCTTGGCTGAAATTTGGAAACTTTCTCTGAACCACCACGAATTCCTCCAGTTGTTATGAAAGATGTCATGGCAAAATTTATAGCTTTCTGTATATCTGAAAAATTTTCATGAGCAGAGTCTGAGCCACCAAAACAATCAACATAATGCTCATTTAATTCTTTTTCTACGACGCTCAAATAATTTTTTGGAATAATACAATCTGAATCGAAAATGATAAAATAATCCCCTTTGGCTATATTCATTCCATAATTTCTTGAATCTCCTGGACCAGAATTAGGTTTGTAGTAATAGGAAATATCCAATCTATTGCTATATTTTTCAACCACAGCATCAGACTTGTTTAACGAACCGTCTTCAACAATAACAACTTCAAATGGCTTTTGATAATCCATTTTGCAAAAGCTGGCCAATAGCTCTTCTGTTTCATCTGGTCTGTTATATACTGGTACAACTATTGAAAAATGCATCTTTTAAATATTTTTACAAAGATAACTTTATAAAAAAACCATCTGCATTTTGCAGATGGTTTTTAACTAATAATTTATAAAAATGAGAAACTATTCCTTAATTACTTTGATAGTTTTAGAGTTATCACCAGCAGTTACTTTTACAAAGTAAGCTCCAGATGTTAAACTAGAAATATCAAGTTGAGTTGAAGTAGCATTCAAATCTTTTGCAATTACTTTTTGTCCTAGAACATTAAATAATTCCACTTTATTGATTTCTGATGTGAAAGAAACGTTTAAAGTATTTTTAGCTGGATTTGGATATACTGATAAATTAACTAAATCAAATTGATTGTTTTTCAATAACTGATTAGTTCCAATTCTTAAACAGAAAGTTCCTGAATCTGATTCAGAAAATCCTGAAACTCTAACATAGTAAGTTTCACCAACATTTACAGCTAAATCAGTGATTAAAGAATTGTATGAAGAACCATTTGGTTGAACAACTTCTCCGCTATCATTATCACATCCTATTTCTGCTAATCCATCACATGCTCCAGAGTAAACAGCAACTTCTGTATCATAAAGACTACCTCCAAGGAAATCTGTAGAAACATCAACAGTAGCTACGTTTTCAGGTACAGTAAATGAATACCAAACATCGTTCAATCCATAGTTGAAACAATCAGCTGGCACAACGCCAGAGTCAGTTGCTCCAAGAGTTGTTCCATTAGTATTTACACCATCACAAGTAGCTTCGTCTAAGTTAAGTGAAATTGCGCCAGCACATTCGTCGTTAGCTGGTGGTGCAGGTGCAGTTTCTGATGTAAAACTCCAAACTGTACATCCTACAGCTTCTCCAGCACCATTAAGAGCAACTACTTGCCAGTAGATTGTTGTATCAAATGCACCTATAGGTCCAACTCCAGTAATGAAAGTATCAGTTACGTTTGTAGCAAGAGTTAAATTATCTGGTGCATCACCTATGTAAATGTTGTATGAAACTGCTGGAGAACCTGTAGTAGCAGCTTCCCAAGCTAAATCAAAAGTTTCAAAAGCTGGAACAATTCCACCATCAGCTGGAGTAGGATTTTCAGCACAATCAGGAACTGTACCAGTTGTTGTACATGTAAATGATTTTATTCTTGGTTCAGCTTCTGTACCACAATTTGAATCCAAGTGTAAATACACTCTGATTATTCCATCAGCAGTTGGTGTATAAGCAACAGAACCTGTTCCAGAAGCATAAGCTGTTGTACCATCAGCAGAAGCAACAGTAACTAAGTCAGTAACTATTGAACTTGAAAAAACGTAAGAATTTGTTGCATATACCTGAACATTAGAATATTCTCCAGCATAAGAGTCTGCTGCAATTTCGTTAGCGGTAACGCCGTCGCAAGTTTGAGAAATTGTAGTTTCAGCTGGATAAAGAGTTCCATTTAAACATGGAAGTCCACAAATTACTGTTGTTGTTCTATCTACGACTTCAGTTCCACAAGCTGAATCTAAGTGGATGTAAACATAAATTTCTCCATCAACATCAGCTACCCATGTTAATGGACTTGTTCCTGACGCAGTAGCCGAAGCTCCAGAGTCTGTACTGATTGTAAAATAATCTGTAGGTACTGAACTTGTAAACTTATACGTTTGTCCAGAAGTTACATTTACTTTGAAATAATCACCAGCATTTGAATCAGAAGCTACTAAGTTTGGAGTAATCCCATCACATGTCGAAATTGATATAGGCTCTGAAGGATGAAGAACACCTGTTAAACAAGCTGCAACAGCAGTAACACTTAATGTATAATCTTCAGCTTGACCATAGCCTGTTCCTCCAGTATTACAAGCATCTGAATAAACATTCCATTTTTTTACAACTCTCATTCTTGTATCTCCTCCTAGAGCAGTTCCAGGAACAGCAATACTTCCAGTAAGTTGAACAGCATCAACACCTGTAGAGTTTACAATATTACCAATATCATATCTTTCGCTGTTGTCATCAAAATCACCATCTTGATTCCAATCAATAAAGACATTCAATTTAGTAGTGTAATTTCCATCAGTATTACCTTTCAAGGTAATTGTATAATTCTGACCAGCTGTTACACTTCCTGAAATAGCTGTAAAATCTTCATGAGCAGGATTTGCAGCACCAACAGTTGCATCAGTTGTGTTGTTGATTCCAGCAAAATTTACCAACGTAATAGGTTCTACATTACTAGCGAATGCTAGTGGACCACAATACGGCGAAGGAAACTGTGCCTGAGCATTCCAAACAAAAGCAAAGAACACAGAAAATAATAAAGTAATTTTTTTCATAGAAAAATGTTAATAGTTAATAAGTCATAAATTTAATAAAAAAAAGTAGCCTTGCGGACTACTCTTAATTTTTTTTTCAACAATTGTTAAAATATAATTTAAATACTTGAAATCATTTTCATTTCATTAGCATCTTTTTGATAATCAACTTCTTCAAAACCAAAGCCAAAAAGATTTAGGAAATCATTTTTATAGCCAGCTAAATCACCTATTGTTGGTAAATTATCTGTTTCAGCTATTTTCCAAAGCTCTTTAACAACTTCTTGAACATCATCTCTCATTTCCCAATCATCAATTCTAATTCTACCTTTATCATCAAGAGGAATTTCATTGCTAGTGAATAATCTTTCAGCAAATAATCTCTGCATTTGCTCTATGCAACCTTCATGAAGTCCTTTTTCTTTCATTGTTTTATACAACAAAGAAATATAAAGTGGAATTACCGGTATTGCTGAACTTGCCTGAGTTACCAACGCTTTATTTACAGAAACAAAAGCCTTTCCTCCTATTGTGCTTAAATCATTTGTAATTTCAAATGCAGTAGCTTCAAGATGATCTTTTGCTCTACCAATAGTTCCTTTTCTGTAAACTGCTTCTGTTACTTCTGGCCCAATATATGAATACGCCAAAGTCATAGCACCATCAGCCAAAACACCAGCTTTTTTCATAGCTTCCATCCACATTTTCCAATCTTCACCACCCATTACCACAACAGTATTATCAATATCATCTTGATTAGCAGGTTCTATAGATACTTGAGAAACAATGCCTGTGTGGAAATCAACCGTTTTGTTACTAAATGTTTGCCCGATTGGTTTTAGAACAGAACGATGTGTAACACCAGTAACAGGATGTGTTCTAACTGGTGAGGCAAGACTATAAATCACTAAATCAACTTGACCTAAATCCTTTTTTATTAACTCGATAGTTTGTTCTTTTATCTCGTTAGAAAAAGCATCACCGTTGATACTTTTTGCATATAAACCAGCTTTTGACGCTTCGTCTTCGAAAGCTGCAGTGTTATACCAACCTGGCGTAGCTGTTTTTCCTGGTGCAGGTTCTTTCTCAAAAAACACTCCAATTGTAGCAGCATCACACGCAAATGCACTTGTAATTCTAGAAGCTAAACCAAAACCTGTTGATGCGCCAATTACTAAAACTTTTTTTGCACCATTAATTTTCCCTTTTGATTTAACATATTCTATTTGATTTTTTACGTTTTGCGCACAACCATCTGGATGAGCTGTTAAACATATAAATCCGCGCATTCTTGGTTCTATAATCATAATCTTAAATTTTAGTTTATTGATAGTTGCAAAAGTAATGAATTGCTAATTAATTAATAATTCTTTTGCATGATTTAATGCTAATTCTGTGATGTTTTTACCCGAAATCATTTCTGCAATTTCAAGAATTCTTTCTTCTTCGTTCAAAAGTTTAATTTCTGAAACCGTATGATGTTCGATAGTTTTTTTAAAAACTTTGTAATGATGTTCTCCTTTGGCAGCAATTTGTGGTAAATGGGTAATTGCAAAAACCTGCATTTTTTTGGACATTTCACTCATAATGTCGCTCATTTTTTTGGCAATTTCGCCAGAAATTCCAGTGTCTATTTCGTCAAAAATTATGGTTGGCAAATTATTTTTTTGAGCCAAAACAGATTTTACTGCAAGCATAATTCTTGACATTTCACCGCCAGAAGCTACTTTTTTTAGTTGTCCAAAATTTGAACCTTTATTGGCGCTAAAGAGTAGTTCAATTTCATCTTTTCCATTTTCGAAAAAATGTTCCGTATGCTTGATTTCAAACTTAAATTGCGCATTGGGCATACCCAAATCTGACAATATCTTTAGTAAATTATTTGTAAGTTCGGGTGCTACTTTAACTCTATTGTCAGAAATGATTTTTGCCAATTTGTTCAACTCCAACTCCGATAGCTTGATATCTTTTTCAAGCTGAATAAGTTGGTTATCTATATCATTTGCTAAAAATACTTTTTCACTAAGTTCTCTTTCAATTTCGAGCAAACTTGAAACATCAGCAACTTGATGTTTTTTTTGAAGAGAATAAATATTCTGTAACCTATTATTGATATAATCCAATTGTTCTGGATTTCCAAATAATTTCTCATTTTCCAAAAAAACCTCGTTTGAAACATCCTGAAATTCAATCAACAAACTTTCCATTCGTTGAAATAAGGCTTGATAATCTGAAGAAATTGGAGATACTTTTTGCAATAAAGATTTAAGTGTTTTCAATTGGCTGATTACTCCTAATTCATCTTGATTTGCAACAGCTAAAAAACGCTCTAAGTTCTCTTTGATAGAATCTACATTACTAAGTTTTTCGAGTTCACTTTCAAGTTCCTCTTGTTCTCCTGCCTTTAAGTTCAACGAGCTTATTTCATTCAACAAAAATGTGTTGTAATCACTTTCTTTCTGTAGTGCTAGCTTGGAATCATTTAATTCAAAAAAAGCTTTTTTTTGGCTTTTATAACTTTTCAAAAGCTCTTGATATTCTTTTATTCTAAAATTATTATCTGCAAGAGAATCTAACAATTCAATTTGAAAATCTGTTGAGCTAAATTCTTGATTTTGATTTTGTGAGTGTATATCAATCAAATAATTACTTAAGTCTTGTAATTGTTGAAGATTTACAGGAGTATCATTAATAAAAGCTCTCGATTTTCCGGTTGGAAGAATTTCTCTTCTAATGATAGTTTCTGTTTCGTAGTCTAATTCATTTTCTTCAAAAAAAGTTTGCAAATTATATTCCGAAATCAAAAATGTTCCTTCAATAATGCATTTTTCTTGACTATTTTTCAAAGAAGTTAAATCTGCTCTTTTGCCCAATAATAGTCCGAGAGCACCGAGCAAAATAGATTTTCCTGCTCCAGTTTCTCCTGTAATCACAGAGAATTCTTTTGAAAAATTAACATTCAATTTTTCAATCAATGCAAAATTTTCAATAGAAAGAGATGCAATCATTAAGGAAAATAATTATGAAACGATTAAAGTCTAATATTTGCCCACTTACTTGAGTTCACTGGTGAAACTCTATTCAAAACCTCTACAGTTTCAGTTAAAGGTATGTTTGGACCACCAGATAATATTGAAACAATTTCATCAGCCTTTGCGTCAAAAAATACTCTTGCAAGGAATGCATTTGGTCTAATGGAATAAACTTTTGCAATACCATTGATAGCTTCTATAATTTTTGCTTTTGCTGATTTTGTTTCTTTTGTCATCGTATCCAAACCTTCTCTATGATATTGATATAATGAAGTTCTAAAATCATCATAAGTACCTGATAAAATATCGTTAACTAAGAAAAATCTGTTTTGATTTCCATCTGCTTGGCTCCAACCTTTATAACCTCCTTGTTGAGCTGCGGTCAAAATTTGTCTTGCCATGTCAAACCAAGATGTTCCTCCATTTGGAGAATAGGTATCGGCATCGAAACCAATAATCATAAAACTATAATAAGCCAAAACCGAAACTAAATTTGAATCGAATGTTGATGGATTAAAAATAAGGTTTTCAAATTCTGTGTATTTGAACGAAAAATCATTGTCATTAAAATTAAAGACAGGCGATTCATAGGTAGAATTAAAAATTGGTCTCGTTGATTGAACTTGAATAGTACCCGAAAAATTATTGTTTTCAAAACTATTCATGATGATTACCATAGAACAATTGATTTTTTCTTGTGGTTTGTAAGCTTCATTTGTCCAATCTGTTTTGTTTACAAAATCAGAAATGGCAGTTTGCAATGTTTTGAAAACTTGCTTATTAGATATATTGATTTTATCAGTATTAATCTGTACTGTACAATTCAACTGTTGTGCATTGGCAACAAAAAAGAAAAGTAAAAACGATAAATTAACTATTTTTTTCATAGTGTGATAGTACTTTTTGAATAATGTCTTCGGCTACTAGTTCTTTGGTTTTCAATTCTTTTGGTTCAACAAAAAAGTTTTTATCAATAAAAGTAACTTTGTTTGTTGATTTTCCAAAACCAGCACCTTCGTCTTGTAATGAATTTAAAACTATCAAATCTAAGTTTTTTTTCTGAATTTTTAGCTTTGCATTTTCAATTTCATTTTCAGTTTCCAATGCAAAACCTATCAAGAATTGATTTTTCTTAATTTTTCCTAGTGATGCAAGAATATCTTTTGTCTTTTCTAGTTCGATTGTAAAAGCTTCATCAGTCTTTTTTATTTTTTGTTCAGCAACAAATTTAGGTTTGTAATCTGCAACCGCAGCAGCACAAATGGCCACATCTACATTTTCAAAAAAATGATGACAACTTGCATACATTTCTTCGCCTGAAACTACTCTAATCAGTTTAACACCATCTATCTTTTGGTTTGTTGGTCCTGTAATAAGAATTACTTCTGCGCCATATTTTTTTGCTGAATTGGCAATATCAAACCCCATTTTTCCTGATGAATGATTACCAATAAAACGAACTGGATCTATTGCTTCATACGTTGGTCCAGCAGTTATTAATACTTTTTTTCCTTTCAAAGGTAAATTTGAAAGGATATCATTCTCTATAAAAGCTACTATATTCTCTGGTTCAGCCATTCTTCCTTCGCCAGAAAGACCGCTAGCTAGTTCACCTGTTTCGGCTGGAATGATAATATTACCAAACATTTTTAGTGTATTAAAACTATGGATGGTAGATGGATGTTTATACATATCCAAATCCATAGCAGGTGCAAAATATACTGGACATTTTGCTGACAAATATGTGGCAATTAGCAAATTATCACAATTGCCATTTACCATTTTGGATAACGTATTTGCTGTAGCTGGAGCGATAACCATAAAATCTGCCCAAAGAGCAAGTTCCACATGATTATTCCATTGAGGGTTTAGTTTGACCTGTTCACCGTTTTGGGTTACGATTTCCTCTTCATTGAAAAAAGTAGAATAAACAGGATTTTTAGAAAGTGTTGACAATGTTAATGGAGTAACGAAGTCTTTAGAAGCAGGCGTCATGACAACTTTTACATCTGCGCCTGCTTTTATAAATAATCTGACTAAGTTAGCCGTTTTGTAAGCGGCTATTCCACCCGAAATTCCGAGAAGTATTTTTTTACCGCTTAAAATTGACATTTTATTTAGTCTTTATTTGTATCTCTATAATAAATTCTGTCCTCTAACCATTCTTGAACAGCAAGAGCATGAGGTTTTGGTAATTTTTCATAAAACTTAGAAACTTCAATTTGCTCTTTGTTTTCAAAAACCTCTTCTAGACTATCATTATAAGTAGCAAATTCATCTAGCTTGTCTATCAATTCTTTTTTAATTTCTGAATTGATTTGATTAGCACGTTTTGCAATGATAGTAATTGCTTCATATACATTTCCTGTTTTTTCCTCAATCACATTTTTGTTGTAAGTAATTGTGTTTACAGGAGCATTTGTTTTCTTTAAATCTGTTGCCATATTTATTTTGAAAATTGTTTTAGTTCATCATCAATCTTAGCAAGCATATCATCTGCTTTTGATTTGAATTCTGTATTATTATTAAATTTTATTAAATTATTGTAAGCTGTTTTAGCATTTTCCAATCGTTCTTTCATCTTTGACGGAACACTATTTATAGCCAATTGATAACTTGAATCTAGCTTATAAAACAACGCTTTTTCTTTAAAAGGTGTTCCAGGATAATTCTGTATAAAATTATCTAGAGCGATAATCGCTGATTTATAATCTGAAATTGTATTATATTGTTTAGCTATTTCAAAAGCTTTTTTCTCCAATTTTTCTCTTAATGATTTCACCAAAGTATTTGCTTCCGCTAGATACTGAGATTCTGGATATTCATCAATAAAAGATTGGAGTTTTTCGATTGCTTTGTTGGTGTCTGTTTGATCTAAGCTGTAAGCTGGTGAAAGTTCATAAAAGCATTTTGCGCCAAGATATGATGCTTCTTCTATCTTTTGACTTCTTGGGTAACTTGCAGCAAAACTTTCAAACTGATAACCTGCTAAATAATATTGTTTTGTTTTATAAAGAGATTGCGAATACATATAAAACATTTTCTCAGCCGAAGGTTTTCCTTTGTAGGCTGGAGCAATTTGCTCAAAAAGTCTAATTGCTTTACTATATTTTCCAGCTTCATATTGCTTAGTTGCAACATCAAATTTCACTGCTACATCTTCAGACTTGAGTGCTTTTTGATATTCATTACAGGAAAATAGAGCAAAAGAGAATGCTAATAATACTAAAATTTTCTTCATTTTATATACTTGATGCTTGTATTCAAAGGGTTTTTGAAACTTTGAAAAGCAACTGCAAAGTTAATTATTAATTATTGACTACAAAATATTTTTTTAGGCTCAATTTTTGGTCATTTTTTCAACGAATAATTGAATTCTATTTGATAAATTTTCATCCACATTTACTAGTGGTAATCGCACTGTATTTTCGGCCAAACCAAGTGATTTGAAAATTTCCTTAATTCCTGCTGGATTTCCTTGTTCAAAAATCATATCGATAGAATCTGCCAAAAGATAATGTAGTTTATATGCTTCATCAACTCTTTTGTTTAACCCTAAGCGAACCATGTCTGAAAACTTTTTTGGAAAACCTTCAGCTATTACAGAAATCACTCCTGCTCCACCAGCAAGAACCATTGGAAGCGTAATCATATCATCGCCAGAAATAACTAAAAAGTCCTTTGGTTTATTTTGAATTAATTTCATCGCTTGTACAATATCGCCAGCTGCTTCTTTAATCCCCACAATGTTTTGAAAATCATTGGCTAATCTTAATACTGTTGATGGCAACATGTTACTAGCTGTTCTTCCTGGAACATTGTAAAGAATAACAGGAATTGGTGATGCTTCAGCTACTGCTTTAAAATGCTGATAAATTCCTTCTTGTGTTGGTTTGTTGTAGTATGGAGAAACAGATAAGATTGCATCAAAAGCTGAGAAATCTCTGTTTTTCAACTCTTCAACAACCTTTTGAGTATTGTTTCCACCAACACCCAAAACCAAAGGCAATCTACCATTGTTTGTTTCAACAATAGTTTTTATTACTAATTCTTTTTCATCAGATGATAAAGTTGCACTTTCTGCGGTAGTTCCTAATACTACTAAATAATCGATGCCATTGTCTATTTGATAATTTACGATTGCTTTCAGTGCTTCTGCATCAACAGAAAAGTCTTTTTTGAAAGGAGTAATTAGTGCAACTCCTGTGCCTATAAGTGATTGCATTTTATAGTTTGTTTAGTATTTTTAAGTATTTGAATAATTCATTTAGAAAAACTTTGTAATCATTTGTTTCTGTGTCAATTATAAAGTTATTTATCCTCTTATCAACAGAGCCAAAACCTACTTTGAATTCAGCTTTAGAAGAAACAGAAACCATCATCAAAGGTGCTCTTTCTAATTCATAGAAATTGATGAGTAAATCAAAAGGTTTTGCGATAAAATCTATAAAGTTTTTGTCATTGAAATGACCGTTTATTGAGATAGATTTATAACTAAAAACAGGGAAGTTAAAAGTTTCATTTTTATTAATTTTATTTTTAAAACCTAAAACTTCTATTTGGTTTTCGCTTATCCCTGCATTAACCAATTCTTTTGTTATTTGATTACAAAACTGAAATTGTTTTTCATCAAGTAATAAACCCACGGAGATTATCTTCTTAGTATTAACAATAGCCTTATCATTAAGTAATTTTTTTTTAACTATTTTTTTTAAAATAATTTCCTTGAACTAATTGAAAAACATGCTACTTTTACTTGGATAACAAATTTATTAAAAAACGTTGTATTAATACATGGTAAAACTAACAAACTATAATATTGTTTTAAAACAATTTGTTTTATTATTAACATTTACACTTACTATTTCGTGTGCTGAAAAGAAATATGCTGTAGAAAAAATAGTTGGAAAGCAAATAAATATCAATGAGAAAATTCAGGAAAGCACTGAATTTGAAAAAATTATAAAACCATACAGAGATAGAATTGATGCAGACTTGAGTACAGTTCTATCATTTGCGCCCGAAACAATTGATAAAAATGGAAAATGGCAAACGCCTATGGGAAATTTTCTTTCCGATATTACTTTGGAAATGTCAAATGTAGTTTTTGAAAAAAGAGAACACAAAAAAATAGATTTTTGCTTGTTGAATAATGGTGGAATTCGTTCAATTATCCCAAAAGGAAATGTTACTGCAAGAACAGCCTATGAAGTAATGCCTTTTGAAAATAGCACTGTAGTACTGGCTATTTCTGGAAAAGTTGTTCTAGAAATAGTTGATTATATTATTAGTGAAAAGAAACCACATCCATTATCAGGTATGAGTTTTACCATTAATTCTGATGGAAAACCGTCTAATATAAAGATTGGGAACAATAATCTCGAGGAAGAAAAAGTATATTATGTTGTCACTTCAGATTATTTAGCAAATGGCGGCGATAATATGCTGTTTTTTAAAAAGAATAGCCAGAAATTTGATTTGGACTATAAATTGAGAAATATTATCATAGATTATTTCAAGTCAAACAAAGAGATAAAAGTCAATACTAATCAAAGAATTACTGAATAATGAAAAGAAGAGAGTTTTTAAAAGGTTCTATATCAAGCGGATTATTGCTTAGTGCTGGTGGTTTTTCTTTGTCAAGTTTCAAAACATCAGGAAGCAAACATCTAACTGTTTTGCACACAAATGATGTCCATAGTTATATTGATCCTTTTCCTGCTGATCATCCTAAGAATCCAAATATGGGCGGAGTTGCTAGAAGAGCAGCGCTAATTGAAAAAATTAGAGCAGAAAACCCAAATGTGCTTTTATTAGATTCTGGCGATATTTTTCAAGGAACACCATATTTTAACTATTATGGTGGTGAACTAGAATTCAAATTAATGAGCATGATGAAATATGATTTAGCAACGATAGGAAATCATGATTTTGACAATGGAATTGATGGACTTTATGCTCAATTGCCAAATGCTACTTTTGAATTTGTTTCTGCTAACTATGATTTTAAAAATACCGTATTGGATGGTCATGTAAAACCTTATAAAGTCTTTAATAAAAATGGTATTAAAGTTGGTGTTTTTGGACTTGGTGTCGAATTAGACGGATTAGTAGATAAACGGAATTCTAAAGAAACTGTATATCATGATCCTGTTTCTGTAGCACAAGAAATGGCGAGAATTTTGAAACAAGAAAAAAAATGTGATTTAATTATTTGTTTATCTCACATTGGGTATCAATATAAAAATGAACCTGATAAAATTTGTGATACAAAATTAGCCACATTAACCAAAGACATTGACTTGATAATTGGAGGTCATACACATACTTTTTTAGATAAACCAACAATACTTAAAAACATTGAGGGAAAAGATGTCTTGGTGAATCAAGTAGGTTGTTATGGGATAAACTTGGGAAGAATTGACTTTTATTTTGACGAGGAAAAAAATATTGCTGCTAATGGAAAATCAATTATTATTTGATTTTTCACCTTCTAAAACAAATCTTAAAAAAGCATAAAATGCCAAGGCGTTCAAGGTCATTGCCATTGGTCTAAGAATTTGAGAATATTCATTTTCGAGGTAAAATTTTTCTACAAACACTACTAATTGCAGCATTACAAAAAGCAAAGCACTGATAAGTAATATGGAATTTTGCTTGTTATCATTCATCACATAGCTTGAAAGGGAAAGTCCTGCAAACAATGAAATCAATACATTTTGAACAATAATTACAGGAACTGTGTCTTCTGGAATTACACTACCTTCAAAAAACAAATAGAAAAAAACAATTAGAAACGGTGAAGTAGCAATAAAAAGAGGAATAAAATCCTTCAACTTACTTATTTTGAATGTGATATAGACCATCAAAAATCTCAAAAAGGTATAGACAATCAATCCATAAAACAGGTATTTAGGCGAATTTGGAATAAACAATACATTTGTAAGTACAGACAACATCATCATTACTATAAACATCCAATCTTTTTTGTTACTTATGTTTAAATAAATAGCAATTATAACTATTGGTATTAACGGTTTTAAAATTATTTTACCTAAATCATATTGGAAATATTCGGCTAATATTTCCATAATAGAAACCGTTATATATAAAGCTGTATAAAATTTGGATTTGATTGTAGTACTCATATTATCAGCTATTAGTTGGTTCTTTTAAATAGTTAACAATTTCATATTTGCTTTTATATTTTTCAGTCAAAAACATGAACTTAACTAAAAGCAATTGTCCAAAAACATAAAGTATCATTGATAAACTGTGATACAATCCTGTATTTTCGCTGTAATAATTCAAAACAAATAAAAACTGAGTGATAGCAAAGAGCATTGAGCTTACAAATAAGTTAAAATTGGGTTTATTGGGTAATAAAAAATAATTTCCAAGACTTATTGCACCTAATACTACACTAAAAAAACCATGTATTAGAAAAATATAAATATTTTTTCCCATAATTGGGAAAGTGAAAAATGAAATAACTACATAAAGGAAAACAAATGGTAAAGCACCTATCAATGCTGGATAAATATTGGGAAATTTCACTTTTGAATTGACTAGGTAAATAATAATTATTTTATAAATCAAAAAGAAGATTGAGCCAGCGATTATAAAATTGAACTTTTTCTCAATAAAAATGATATTGGCTACCCAACTAAAAAACAAAGCTGCTATAAATACATTGTTAATTCTCTTCGATTTTTTTATATAAAAAGCAATCAGAACAGGGATTAATAATGGTTTAGAAAGCCACAAGAGTGTCTTATCCTCAAAAAATTCTGCAACTATTTCAATTATAGAAATAATAAAATACAAAGAAAGTAATAATGAAGCTATTCTATTTTTTTTCCACATATCATTAAATAATCAATTTGACTTTATTTGTTACAATTCTAGAATTATAATATTTAATTAATAAGTAATAGGATAGAAATTGGGTAAATAAATTCATAGCATCAAGTATGGACGATTTCATTACATAATTGTATAGGCAATAAAACAAATCGGATAATAACATTGCTAAAGTAGCAATTAGCAAATTAAATGAGTTAATGTTCTGATTGGAGACATAGTAATATGTAGCCAATAGAACTAAGGTAATCAATACAACTCCATAAATCATAAATATCCAGTAGTTATCAATAATCTGAGTTATTGGTAAGTCTAGAATAAAATAAAGTATTCCTGCCAATAAAATCATTAAAATAAATACATATAATAACGAACTAAAATTGAACTCTATTCTAATCAAGTCTTCCACAATTGTTTTTAAAAGTATTAAATATCCAACCAAAAATGTCAATAAGATAATTCTAATAGCTGCATCTCCCAACACTAAAATTATCATGTCTCCAACAAAAAATGAAACAAAAATTGAAGCGATACTTATATTTAAAGCAGTTTTTTTTGTTTGCAAATAGTAAAAAAAAGCTGACGGAATTATCATGGGTTTTGCCAACATTACAATATTTTCATATTTAAAAACACTTGATATTATTACAACTAAACTGGCAGAAACAAACAAATACAAAGCAGATTTACTGTCTTTCATGGCTTATAATGAATTGAATATGAGGTCAATTTATAAATTTTATTTTAAAAACATCAATTGTCAAGCATTTTTATATACTCTTCTTCCGAAATGATTGGGATATTCAATTGTTGTGCTTTTTCCAATTTTGCTGGTCCCATATTTTCACCTGCAACAACAAAAGTTGTTTTAGCCGAAATTGAACTACCTACTTTTCCGCCATTATCTTCGATACTTTGCTTTAAATCATCTCTAGAAAATTGACTAAAAACACCTGATACTACAAAGGTTTTACCTTGAAATTTATTAGTTGCATTTGGGTTAAATTTCTCTATAAGTTCCATTTGAACACCAAAACTCTTCAATCGTTCAATAATCCTAACATTATCTGGTTTATCAAAAAAATCAATCACACTCTGTGCAATCTTCTCTCCTATTTCATCAACCAAAATCAAATCCATTAGTGTCGCTTTACTTATAGCGTCAATACTTTTATAATGCTTTACCAATTTTTTTGCAACTGTTTCTCCAACATATCTTATACCGATAGCATATAGAACTCTGTCAAAAGAAACTTGCTTAGACTTTTCAATTCCATTAATCAAATTCTCAGCCGATTTTTGTGCCATTCTCTCCAATGGAATGATTTGTTCAATTTTTAATTCATACAAATCAGAATAATCTTTTATCAATCCATTATTAAACAATAAAGCAACCGTTTCACCTCCAAGACCTTCAATATCCATGGCTTTTCTTGTGATGTAATGCTGAATTCTACCTATAATCTGTGGTGGACAACCATAAAAATTAGGGCAATAATGATTTGCTTCTCCTTCTATTCTCTCAAGTTTAGTGTTACATTCTGGACAATGAGTAATGTATTGTGTTGGTTCAGAATTTACATTTCTTTTAGAAAAATCTACTCCAATAATTTTTGGAATAATCTCTCCTCCTTTTTCAACAAAAACTGTATCTCCAGTTCTAATATCCAATTTTTCAATTTGGTCAGAATTATGAAGCGATGCCCTTTTTACAATCGTTCCTGCTAACTGAACAGGTTCAAGGTTTGCAACTGGAGTAATAGCTCCAGTTCTTCCCACTTGATAGGAAATAGAATTTAAAGTTGTAGAAACTTGTTCTGCCTTAAATTTATAGGCTATTGCCCATCGTGGCGATTTTGCTGTATAACCAAGTTCATCTTGCTGCTGAAAATCATTGACTTTTATTACCACACCATCTGTTTCATAAGGTAAAGTATGTCTGTGTGTATCCCAATAATCAATGTATTGAAATACTTCTTCAAGATTATTTGCCAATATCGCTTCTTTGGGAACTTTAAATCCCCAATTTCTAGCTTTGTTCAAACTATCAAATTGACTTTTTATTGGGAGATTATTACCAATGATAAAGTACAGCAAACATTCAAGTGGTCTTTTTGCAACCTCACTGCTATCCTGAAGTTTTAAACTGCCAGAAGCTGTATTTCTGGGATTTGAATAAGGTGTTTCTCCAATTTCAATCAACTCTTGGTTCATTTTTTCAAAACCTTCAAGCGGAAGTATAATTTCACCTCTAATATCAAATTTAGAAGGAAAATCACCTTTCAAAACTAAAGGAACCGATTTGATAGTTTTTATATTATTTGTAACATCATCACCTTGAAAACCATCACCTCTTGTAACTGCTCTTTTTAGCTTTCCATTTTCATAAGTTATTGAAATTGAAGCACCATCATATTTCAATTCACAGGTATATTGAATGGCTGCATTCCCTAAAACTTTTTGAATTCTGTTTTCCCAATCGATTACATCTTCTTTGGAATATGAATTATCCAAAGAGTACATTCTATAATCATGAGTTACCGTTTCAAAATTCTTAGTAATTGTTCCGCCAACTCTTAGAGTTGGTGAATTTTCATCATATAGTTCAGGATGCTTTTCTTCTAATTCTTGTAGTTGCTTTAGCTTTTGGTCAAATTCAAAGTCGGAAATAGTAGGTTTATCTAAAACATAATAATTGTAATTATGCTGATTAAGTTCATCTCTCAAACTTTGAATAAGTTGACTTATTTCCATAAAAAAAGGCTATTTTAATAGTTTATTTTTAAAACACTAAAATAGCCTTTTTTTTGAATTTATATTTATTTATTTTGCTTGAATAATAGAGTGTACTTGCAAAAATAATTGTCCGTCACTCAATATTGCTCCTTGATTAATCAAGTCAAACAAAGCTTTGTTTCTTTCAATTTCATATTCCTTTTTTCCAAGATGAATTTCTACACTTTCCGAAAAAAGATTATCACCCAGCCATTGCAAACCTTCCTTTTGCATAAAATCTACAGATTGATTTAAAGACTTAATAACTATAGATTGTATGATTTTCTCTTGACAATTAAATAGAAATATATAGTTTTTTGAAAAATGTTCTAAATAATGTGCATTGGTCAAAACACCTTCCCATATTAAATCAGAGAAAACGTCTAACTCTTGCTCTGCAACATTTGGTTTTTCATCTTTAAGTTTGTCCCATTCATTCTTATCGATAGATTGAGTTGCCAAAAAATTAGCAAACTCAAGATGTAAAGCTTCAAACTGCTCTTTAGTTAGTCTTTTATATTTCATAAGGTATTTTAGTTGAAAAAAAAATCCCGATTTTCATCGGGATTTTAAATATTAAGTTGAAAGTTTTATTTTTCAGCTATAATTTCATAAGGTAATTCAATAACTACTTCTCTATGAAGTCTTACTGTTGCAGAATATTTACCAATACGTTTTACAACACCACTAGTAATAAATTTTCTTTCAACAGGTTGACCAGCATTTTCTAAAGCAGCAGCTACATCAATATTGGTAATTGAACCAAATAATTTTTCACCACCAGCTTTTGCAGTAATTTTAATATCTAATGCTTTAAGCGCTTCAGCAAGTTTTTTAGCATCATCAACAATTTTAGCTTCTTTGAAAGCTCTTTGTTTTAAATTTTCAGCTAAAACTTTTTTTGCTGATGGAGTTGCTAATACTGCAAATCCTTGAGGAATTAGATAATTACGACCATAACCAGGTTTAACTGTTACTACATCGTCTTTGAAACCTAAATTTTGAACGTCTTGTTTTAGGATAATTTCCATGTTGTTGTCCTTTGTTTTTTAGAAGTTAGTCTCGTTTTCATAACGAGACAACAACTGAGTTTTTAATTATTTTAATAAATCTGCTACATATGGCATCAAAGCTAGGTGACGAGCTCTTTTTACAGCAACTGACACTTTTCTTTGATACTTTAATGAAGTTCCTGTTAAACGACGAGGTAAAATTTTACCTTGCTCGTTAACAAACTTTAATAAAAAGTCTGGATCTTTATAATCTACATATTTGATACCAGCCTTTTTAAAACGGCAATATTTTTTTGTTTTATTAGTATCTATATTTAAAGGAGTAAGATATCTGATATCTCCATCTTTTTTTCCTTTAGCTGATTGTTCTATTGATGACATAGTAATTAAGCTTTAGTTTTCAATTTTTCTCTTCTTCTCTCTGCCCATGCTACTGCGTGTTTGTCTAACGCAACAGTCAAGAAACGCATAACTCTTTCGTCGCGTCTAAATTCAGTTTCGAAAGCAATTAGCAATTCAGCCGGAGCTTTAAATTCGAATAAATGGTAAAAACCACTTTTCTTGTTTTGGATTTCATAAGCTAATTTTTTTAAGCCCCAATCCTCTTTTGATACCATCTGTGCTCCTTTTGAAGTAAGAAAATCTTCGAATTTGCTTACTGTTTCCTTTATCTGTTGTTCAGATAAAACGGGATTCAAGATGAAAACAGTTTCGTAATGTTTCATAATAAATTGATTAAATTTCAAATTGGGCGCGAATATACAACTATTATTTAAATACTCAACAGGAAAACCCCTAAAATCGTCAAAAAGTAAAAAATATCGATTAAAAGCAAAAAAAATCGATAAAATGTTAGGTGGATTAAAAAAAAGTATATACTTTTACAAAACCAAATCTATAATAAATAAGAATTATGAAACTAAATTGTGTTGTTGTTGACGATAGTTCCATCCAGAGGATGATTATCGCAAAGTTAGTAAATAATCACCCAAATTTACATTTAGTAGGTGATTTTTCTAATGCAATTGAAGCAAAGAATTGCATGTCGGTTCATACTGTTGACTTGATTTTCTTGGATATTGAGATGCCAGTTATCAGTGGATTTGATTTTCTTGACGGATTGAAGGTAAAACCTCAAATTATTTTCATTACTTCTAAGGCAGAATATGCCATGAAAGCTTTTGATTATGATGCTACGGATTATCTTCAAAAACCTATTGCATTAGACCGTTTCAACGCCTCTGTTCGTAGAGCGATGGAATTCCATTTGCTTAAAAAAGAAAATCACGAAGAAGAAGGCGAACATATCTTTATTAAAAGTAATCTGAAAAAGCTAAAAATCTACACTAATAAGATTAAATGGATTGAAGCTTATGGTGATTATGTAAAAGTTGTTACAGAAGAAGATAGTAATCTTGTTCTTTCTACCATGAAATCATTTGAAAAAGATTTATCAAAAGAGAAATTTATAAGGGTTCACAAATCCTATATTATTAACATTGATAAAGTAGAACGTTTTAACAGTAAATTTGCAGAAATCGGAGTTACAAAAATACCTTTAAGCAGAAACAAAAAAGAAGATTTGATTAAAGCACTAGCTATTGCTTAGTAAAAATCTACATTCACAGCTATCTTGATAGCTTTAAACTGCGAAATCATATCAAAACTATTCAGAATTTTCTGGATAGTTTTTTTTATTTCAATTTGTTGGCTTTCAGTAGGTATTTTAATGATTATTGTTCTAATATATTCGTTTCTAATTCTAGAGATTGCTGGTTCTTCTGGACCAAGAACTGGTATGGATAAGTTTTGCTGAAGTACTTGATACAACCACATCGACCCATTTTTTAACTTTTCATAATCTCTATTCTTCAAAGTAAGACGTATTAATCTATAAAAAGGTGGATATTTAAAAATTCTTCTTTCATATAGTTGCTCATTATACATTCCGTCATAATCATTGTTTGTTACCTGTTGAATAATATTGTGCAACGGATTGTATGTTTGAATAATTACTTTTCCTCTTTTTTCTGAACGTCCAGAACGACCTGCAACTTGTGTCATCATTTGATAACTTCTTTCAAATGCTCTAAAATCTGGGTGATAAAGCATATTATCGGCATTCATGATTCCTACTAAAGAAACATTGTCAAAATCTAAACCTTTTGCGAGCATTTGAGTACCAACCAATACATCTATCTCTCTATTTTTAAATCCATCAATCAACTTTTCAAAACTATATTTTCCTCTAGTTGTGTCCTGATCCATTCTTTTGATGCTTTTTTCGGGAAACAATGACGCGAGTTCTATTTCTATTTGCTCTGTTCCAAAGCCTTTGGTAGTCAAATCTGAACTAGAACAAACATGACAACTATTGGGCTTAGCAATAGAATGGCTACAATAATGACAACGCAATTGGTTTTTGAATTTATGATAGGTTAAACTCACGTCACAATTTGGACATTGCGGCACATGACCACAAGTCATACATTCTAAAACTGGTGAAAATCCTCTCCTATTTTGAAATAAAATCACTTGTTCTCCTTTTGAAAAAGCCTCAGAAATTGATTCTATTAAAGCCACACTAAAATGACCTTTCATTTTTTTTCTAAAATAGGCGTCTTTCAAATCTACCAACTGAATTTCGGGAAGAACTGAATTACCATAACGCTCATGCAATGACACTAAAGAATACTTTCCTGTGCTAGCATTATAATAGGTTTCTATACTTGGTGTTGCTGAACCTAAAAGCACTTTAGATTTATGATAACTTGCTAATACAATCCCAGCATCACGAGCATGATATCTAGGTGAAGGATCATATTGCTTGAATGTTGATTCATGTTCCTCGTCAACAATTATCAAACCAAGATGATTAAAAGGAAGAAATAATGCCGAACGAGCTCCAATAATAATTTGAGCTTTTTCGCTTGAATTCAAAACATTATTCCACACTTCTACTCTTTCATTGTTGCTATATTTTGAATGGAAAACTGCTACTTTGTTACCAAAATGCTTTGTCAACCTTGATACCAACTGAGTTGTTAAGGCGATTTCGGGAAGCAAGTATAAAACTTGCTTTTTATCTTCAAGAAACTTTTCTATTAATTTAATGTAGATTTCTGTTTTTCCGCTTCCAGTTACACCATGCAGTAAACATATATCCTTTTTTTCAAATGATTTTTCAATATTTTCAAATGCAATCTGTTGATTTTCATTTAATTTTAAATCGTTTTCTATTAGATTTTCATTAAAACTAACTCTATCTTCTTGAATATAATATTCTTCAAAGATTTCTTTTTCAATCAAACCTTTGAGAACAGATGGGGAAATTTGAGAAAAATCGAGAAGCTTTTTTACAGAAATTGGTTTTCTATCACTTGCTTGCAGTTGAAAATAACTTAAAATAAGATTTTTTCTTTTTTCAGATTTCTGATTGTTAAGCAATTCACCTAAATTTTGATTATCCTCAAAAACTTTATTTAACCTAATATATCGAACCAATTTTGGTTTATATTCTTCTTGAATTTCTTCGTGTAGAGTAATTACATTTTTCTGAATTAAATTCTGTATTAATGGTAAAACTTTTTCCTTATTTAAAATATCTACAACTGTTTCGACTTTTAGCGAAGATTGGTGTTGAAGTGCTTCATAGATTAGAAATTCATCATCAGTAAGTAATTGCTCATCGATTGTAATGTCTTTTTTGGAAGAAATTATAGTTTCGCTTTCTAATAGAAGCATTGATGGCATTGCACCACGATATACATCGCCAATATTACACATATAATAGGAAGAAATCCAAAACCAATGTTGAATTTGAATTTCTGTAACAATAGGACTTTCATCTAGAATTTGAAAAATTTCTTTCGCTTCATAAAGAACTGGCGGATTTCTGTGCAAATCGACAACAAGAGCTGTATAAATTCTATTTTTTCCAAAAGAAACTGCCACTCGCATTCCTTTTTTTAGAAAAAAAAACTCCTCTTCAGAAACCTTGTATGTAAAAGTTTTAGGTAGTGCTAAAGGTAAAATTACTTCAATAAAATAATGCATCCAAAAGAGGTTTAAGATTGTGAATGTAGATTTTTTAATTCAAGTAGTTTCTCTTTTTTTAGTCGATTAATCGAAGCATTCAATTCAAAACCTAATAATAATATCATACAGTTAATCCAAATGTAAAACATAACAACAAGCAATGTTCCTATAGAACCATAGAGTTCATTGTATTTTGAAAACTTTATTACCCAAATTCCAAAAAAATAGGATGATAAAATAATTAAAATGGTTGTAAAAACGGAACCAATAGATATAAATGAACGATTTTTTTCTCTTTTTATTCCAAATTTGAAAAGCAGTGAGGTAGCTGTTAAAATCATTAGAACAACAAAAATATATCTACCCATTTCGATTAGTGGAATATTTTCTGAAAGTACATCTTGAATTTTTGTCTTTTGTATTAAAACTTCAAAAATTACAATAGTTGCAACGGTAATCAATAATAAAAACGAGAGTAATAATGATAAGGCTAACGAAACGAAATATTGTCTGAAGAATTTTCTTTTTGATGATATATGAATGTGATGCGAATTTTCAAAACCACCAAGAATAGCATTTACTCCATTGGTCATCAGAAAAATAGCCATAATAAATCCTGTTGAAATCAATCCAGAGTGACTATTGTGAAGAATATCATTGATAATCTTATAGATAGCATCATAGGTTGTTGGCGGAACACTTTGCTGAACAAATCCAAGAAAATCATCTTGAAAACCTTCTATAGGTATGTATGGAATAAGGTTTAAAATAAAAAGTGCAAATGGAAAAAGCGCCATGAAAAAACTAAACGCAATAGCAGCGGCACGATAAGAAATTGCACCTTCGATTATTCCAACAATATAGATTTCTAATAAATCATAGAACGACAAACCATGCAACCAAGGAAGTTTAATGTTTTGAGCAACAACAACCAATTGCTTTATGATTGGTATTTTTTTTAGTTTGTCTTCAATTTCTATACTCATTTTAGACTGCTTTTAAACTCAAATCCATATTGTAAACAGAGTGTGTTAATGCGCCAGAAGAAATATAATCAACACCACAATCAGCATATTGACGGATGGTTTTTTCGTTGATATTTCCCGAGCTTTCAGTTGCACACTTATTACCTATCAATTCCACAGCTTTTCGAGTATCTTCAAAATTAAAATTGTCAATCAAAATCCTAAATATTCCATCACTTTGAAGAATTTCTTTTATTTCGTCAAGATTTCTTGCTTCAACAATTATTTTTAAATCGAGATTATTATCTGCAAGAAAAGCTTTTGTTTTGTTTATTGCATTTGTAATTCCGCCAGCAAAATCATTATGATTATCTTTCAACATAATCATATCATACAAAGCAAAGCGATGATTTTCGCCGCCACCAATTTTTACAGCCCATTTTTCGCAAGCTCTAAAACCTGGTGTTGTTTTTCGAGTATCGAGAATTTTTGTTTTGGTTCCTTCTAATAATTTTGCAAAATGGTTTGTTTTAGTTGCAATTGCAGACATTCTTTGCATGGAATTGAGCACCAATCGTTCTGCTCTCAAAATGGATTGTGAACTTCCAGAAACATGAAAAACCACATCGCCATATTTCACTTTTTCTCCATCATTTATAAAAGTATCGACTACTAAATTAGCGTCAACTTCGGCAAAAATCATTTTAGCAAACTCAACTCCAGCTATTATGCCTTCGTCTTTTACAAGAAGCTTAGCTTTCCCCATAGCATCAGCAGGAATGCATGCCAGTGAACTAAAATCGCCTGGACCAATATCTTCTCTAATTCCGTTTTGTATTATTAAATTGAGTTCGTGATGAAATTGTTCTTTTGAAATCATAATAAAAAATTCTTTTGCTAAAATAACATATTATTTAAGGATTTAAAAATGAATTTGATTTTCTATTTTTGCAACACAACAACACAACACTATGTACAAACTTCTTATTCGACCACTACTTTTCTGTTTTGATCCAGAAAAGGTACATTATTTTACCTTTTCACTTATTCGTTTTTTGTCTAAAATTCCTTTATTTTCAACTATTTGTAGAAGTATTTATGAAGTAAAAGACAAAAGATTAGAAAAAGAAGTTTTTGGATTAAAATTTAAAAATCCGGTTGGCCTTGCAGCTGGTTTTGATAAAGATGCAAAACTTTATAATGAATTATCAAACTTTGGTTTTGGGTTTATAGAAATAGGAACGCTAACACCAAAACCACAAGATGGAAATCCTAAAAAGCGTTTGTTTCGACTGAAAAAAGATAGCGCAATCATCAACAGAATGGGATTTAATAATGGTGGTGTTGAAGAAGCTGTTGAACGATTAAAAAAAAATAAAAGTGTATTAATTGGAGGAAATATTGGCAAAAATAAAATAACTCCTAATGAAAACGCAGTAGATGATTACATCATTTGCTTCAATGCTTTGTATGATTATGTAGATTATTTTGTTGTAAATGTTAGTTCACCAAACACACCAAATCTTAGAGAACTACAAGAAAAAGAGCCACTTACAAAACTTTTGCAAGTTTTACAAAATGAAAATTTCAAAAAACAAAAAGCAAAACCAATTTTACTAAAAATTGCTCCAGATTTGACCGACGAACAACTTTTAGATATTATTGACATAGTAAATGAAACAAAAATTGCAGGTGTAATCGCCACAAATACAACTATTTCTAGAGAAAATCTTATTTCAGAAAATAAAAAAGAAACTGGCGGATTATCTGGTAAACCATTAACTTCTCGTTCTACAGAAGTTATCCATTTTCTTTCCGAAAAAAGCAACAAATCGTTTCCAATAATAGGTGTTGGAGGTATTCATTCTGCTCAAGATGCCATCGACAAATTAAATGCTGGCGCAAGTTTAATTCAACTTTACACCGGATTTATTTATGAAGGACCAAAATTAGTTAAAGAAATAAATAAAGAAATTTTAAAAAATCTTTAGTTTTTTATTTAGTAAATTTGGCATCAATGAAAAAAATCAAAATCATAGAATGTCCACGCGATGCTATGCAAGGTATCAAAGATTTTATTCCTACTGAGAGTAAAGTGGCTTACATTCAATCATTACTTCGTGTTGGTTTTGATACTATCGATTTTGGAAGTTTTGTTTCGCCAAAAGCTATTCCGCAAATGGCTGATACTGCTGAGGTTTTGGCAAGTTTAGATTTATCTGAAACACAAAGTAAACTTCTAGCAATCATTGCCAATACAAAAGGCGCAGAATTAGCTTCAGTTCATAAAGAAATACAATATTTAGGTTTTCCATTTTCTATTTCAGAGAACTTTCAAATGCGTAATACACACAAAACCATAGCCGAAAGTCTGGTTACGCTACAAGAAATTTTAGACATTGCAAACGATACCAACAAAGAAGTTGTCGCTTATCTTTCTATGGGTTTTGGAAATCCTTATGGTGATCCGTGGAATGTTGAAATTGTTGGCGAATGGACAGAAAAATTGGCAAATATGGGTGTAAAAATTCTCTCTTTGTCTGACACTATTGGCAGTTCAACACCTGAAGTTATTGATTATTTATTTTCAAATTTAATTCCAAAATATCCCGAAATCGAGTTTGGCGCACATCTTCACACAACACCAGATAAATGGCATGAAAAAGTAGATGCAGCATTCAAAGCTGGTTGCACGCGTTTTGATGGAGCAATTCAAGGTTTTGGTGGTTGTCCTATGGCAAAAGATGATTTAACGGGTAATATGCCAACAGAAAAATTACTTTCTTATTTTACCGCTCAAAAAGCCGATACAAATTGTCACGCCATGAGTTTTGAAAGTTCATACAATGAAGCGTTGAAGATATTTACAAAGTATCATTAATTCCCAACTTTATTATTTGTCATGCTGAACTTGTTTCAGCATCTAAAACTATACTAAATTTTCTAGAAGCTATTCCCAGCTATCCATTTCAAGTTTTTTCATTTCAAGTTGTTTTTCTAAGCTGTAAAAAGAGCTTCTTTTAGTCGCTTTTTTGCTGCAAGAAAAACTAACTTTCCATTTCAAAAAGCTTTCCATTATTATCTGGGCTAAAAAATAATCACTATTTACTATTCACTTTTTACTAATCACTTTTTTCACTATATTTGCATGCAATTTAACTACAACAACTAAATTGCAATGAACGCACACACAACTAAAATCGTTGGAGAAGGTTTAACCTACGACGATGTTCTCTTAATTCCAAGTTACTCCGAAGTTTTACCACGCGAAGTAAATATTCAATCAAAATTTACTAAAAACATTACGCTTAATGTTCCTGTTGTTTCTGCTGCAATGGACACAGTTACCGAAAGTTCTATGGCAATTGCTATGGCACAAGAAGGTGGAATTGGTGTTCTACACAAAAACATGACCATTGAGCAGCAAGCTGCAAAAGTTCGCAAAGTAAAACGTGCCGAAAGCGGAATGATAATCGATCCAGTTACGTTGCCATTATCTGCAACTGTTGGCGATGCAAAAAATGCCATGAAAGAATTTTCTATTGGCGGAATTCCAGTTGTCGATGAAAACGGAATATTAAAAGGAATTGTTACCAATAGAGATTTGCGTTTTGAAAAGCAAAATTCTCGTTCAATACTAGAAGTAATGACTTCGCAAAACCTTGTAACAGCAGCAGAAGGCACAACACTTCAAGAAGCAGAAGGTATTTTGCAAGAAAACAAAATTGAAAAACTTCCTGTGGTTGATGCTAATTTTAAATTGGTTGGTCTAATCACTTTTAGAGACATTACCAAACTCACACAAAAACCAATAGCTAATAAAGATAAATTTGGCCGATTACGGGTTGCAGCAGCAATTGGTGTAACTGGTGATGCGATTGATAGAGCAACAGCTCTTGTGAATGCTGGTGTTGATGCTATTATTATTGACACAGCTCATGGGCATACACAAGGTGTTGTTTCAGTTTTAAAAGAAGTTAAAGCAAAATTTCCAAACCTAGATGTAGTTGTGGGAAATATTGCTACGGCAAATGCTGCAAAATTTTTAGTAGAAAACGGTGCAGATGCAGTTAAAGTAGGAATTGGTCCAGGTTCAATTTGTACCACAAGAGTTGTTGCAGGTGTTGGTTTTCCACAATTTTCTGCTGTTTTAGAAGTAGCAGAAGCGTTGAAAGGCACAGGAATTCCAGTTATTGCCGATGGAGGCATTCGTTATACAGGAGATATTCCAAAAGCAATTGCAGCTGGTGCAAGTAGCGTAATGCTTGGTTCATTATTAGCTGGAACAAAAGAAAGTCCTGGTGAAACTATAATTTTTGAAGGAAGAAAATTTAAATCTTATCGTGGTATGGGTTCAGTTGAAGCCATGCAAGAAGGTTCAAAAGACAGATATTTTCAAGATGTTGAAGACGATATCAAAAAATTGGTTCCCGAAGGAATTGTTGGTCGTGTGCCATACAAAGGCGAACTCAACGAAAGTATGCAACAATTCATAGGTGGTTTACGAGCAGGAATGGGTTATTGTGGTGCAAAAGATATTCAAGTTCTTCAAGAAACTGCCCAATTTGTAAAAATTACCAATAGCGGTATCAAAGAAAGTCATCCGCATAATGTAACGATTACTAAAGAAGCACCAAATTATTCTAGGTAGATTAGTTTTCGTTTATAGAAAGAATAAACCCTAGCAGATTTTAAATTTTGCTAGGGTTATTTTTTAACTATTAATCATGTGTCAAATCTTCTAATTTTTTTCTATCACCAACTATCCAAAGGATATCTTCATCGTTGAGAATTAAATTTGAATCAGGATTTAAAGTTCTAATACCTTTCCTTTCAATACCTACGACTAATCCGTTAGTTTTTTCACGTAGTTGTGACTGCCTAATGCTTTTGCCAATGAACTCTTGATTTTTTAATATAATTTGTCTTAATACAATTTCTGGCTCTCGAGTTTGAGGCTTCTCATCTTTTTCATTTTGGTCTAAGAATTTTTTGAATTCTTTAAATTGTGCATCAGTACCGATTACTCCTATTTCGTCACCTGGAAAAATTCGTTCTGTTCGTTCGGGAATATTAATTGAAATTTCTCCTCTTTTTATAAATGCAATGTTTACACCAAAATTTTCTCTAAATTTTAATTCCAATAAAGATTTTCCAGCAATATTAGATTCTTTTGCAATTTCAAAAGTTGCAATATGTCCATCCCAAGGAATTAAGTCGCTTCGGCTTCTTTTTGTCTTTGACAATTCTCTTTCATTCAAGTTTTTCATAAAATGCTCTTCAATCCGATGATAACGAGCAGTAAGTTTTTTTGGGAAAAGCACAAATAACATTACCGAAATAACTAAAGCAATGAATGCAACAATTGGCGAGAAAAATGTATTCAATAAGAACCCAAGGAAAAATAAAGTCAATAAAACTCTAGCAAAAATCATCATAATTATTGGTCCTCTAAACTTCTTGATTTCAAGTAATTCGCTGACTTGTTTTACCGCAACTCTTCGCATGGCTAATGCATAGAGAAAAGGGCTAATTATAACTAATGTGACAATAGCTGCAATTACATGCCCAAAACGAGAACCTTCAACCAATGGAAGAACAAATTTTGAAGACAATAATATGATAGAAATTATAATAACAGAATGAATAAGCACTTGCATCAAATATGCTCTAAGGACTATTCGCCAATTACTAACAGCTCTTATGGATTGCGCATTTGCACTATAGCGTTCTATAGTTTTTACCCATTTTCTTGGTAATTTTCTTTCTAAAAAAATTGATATTGGCTCAGACCATTTTATCATAAATGGAGTGGTAAAAGTGGTTACTGCCGAAACAGCAACTACCACTGGATACAAAAAACTACTGGTAACATTCAATGACATACCAAGCGTAGCAATGATAAAAGAAAATTCACCTATTTGCGACAAACTCATTCCTGTCTGTATCGATTGTTTCAAAGGTTGACCAGATAATAACGAACCTGCCATTGAAGATATTGATTGCCCAAAGATTGTTACTAGAGTGAGTAATGCAACAGGCAATGCATATTTGAACAACATTTCTGGATCTATCATCATTCCTACTGAAACAAAGAAAATAGCTCCAAATAAATCTTTGACTGGTTTTATCAAATGCTCAATATGTTCAGCTTGAGTAGTTTCGGCAATTATCGAACCCATTATAAATGCTCCTAATGCAGGAGAAAAACCAACTTTTGCAGCAAAAATAACCATCAACAGACACAATGCTAAAGAGATGATTAACAGCATTTCATCTGTTATTAAATGTTTTGCTTTTTTTAGAAAAGTAGGAATAAAAAATATTCCTCCAAGAAACCAAATGATTAAAAAGAAAACTAATTTGAATACAGATTGCAATAATTCTGCTCCAGAAAACTGCTGACTTACAGCTAGTGTTGATAGCAATACCATCATCAAAATGGCAAGTATATCTTGCACAATTAATGCACCAATAACATTTCCTGCAAATTTTTGAGACTTAACTCCCAGCTCATCAAAAGCTTTCAATATTATGGTTGTAGATGAAATGGAGAGAATGACACCTAAAAAAACACTATCCATTCTTTTCCATCCCAGAAGCTGTCCAACAAAATAACCAATTCCTACCATAAAAATAATTTGTGATAGTGCAGTTACAGAAGCAGTTGTTCCTACTTTTACTAATTTTTTGAAGCTAAATTCTAGCCCAAGACTGAAAAGCAAGACAATTACTCCTATCTGTGCCCAAACTTCAACGCTGTGCAAATCTTTTACAGTTGGAAAAAAATCAAATTTATTTCCTGCCAAAAAACCAGCAATTAAATATCCTAGAACTACAGGTTGTTTAATTTTTCTAAAGAGTAAAACTGCAATCCCAGCGGTAATCAGTATTAAACCCAAGTCACTAATAAGTGGTTGAAGTTGTGTTGTTGTTTCGGATATTTCTTTGGCTAAAGGCATATATTTTTATTTGGTAAAATACAAAAAAAAATCCATTTGTAAAAATGGATTATGATGTACTATTGAGAATTAACAAGTTTTTAACCTATATTCCTAGATAATTACTCGGTGTTATTTTTAATAATTCATTCTTTATACCATTGCTCACATTGAGTGTTTGAATAAAGTTGTGAATAGCGGTTTTATCAATAACTGTATTGGTTCTTGTGAGTTCTTTCAAAGCTTCATAAGGATTTGGATAACCTTCACGACGAAGAACTGTTTGAATAGCTTCAGCTACAACTGCCCAGTTTTTTTCTAAATCTTCAGCAAGTTTTGTTTCATTTAGAAGCAATTTGTTTAATCCTTTGAGTGTTGCTTCAAAACCAATGATTGTATGACCTATTGGCACACCAATATTTCTTAAAACAGTACTATCCGTTAAATCGCGTTGCAATCTTGAGATTGGCAATTTAGCTGAAAGATGTTCTAAAATAGCATTGGCAATACCGAGATTTCCTTCGCTATTTTCAAAGTCTATTGGGTTTACTTTATGTGGCATTGCCGATGAGCCTATTTCTCCTGCTTTGATTTTTTGTTTGAAATAATCCATCGAAACATACGTCCAAATATCCCTATCTAAGTCAATTAGAATAGTATTAATTCGTTTTAAAGCATCAAAAAATGCTGCAAAATGATCGTAATGTTCTATTTGCGTTGTTGGAAAAGAATGATGTAATCCTAAAACTTCTTCAACAAAGTGAGTTCCAAATTTTTTCCAATCTATTTCAGGGTAAGCCACATGATGCGCATTGAAATTTCCTGTTGCACCACCAAATTTTGCCGCAAACGGAATGTTAAACAACAAACGCATTTGCTCTTCTAATCGTTCTACAAAAACTAAAATTTCTTTTCCTAAACGCGTTGGCGAAGCTGGTTGACCATGCGTTCTAGCGAGCATTGGAATATCCTTCCATTCAACTGAAAGCTCTTTTAATTTGGCTATTACAGCAATTAAACTTGGTAAATATACTTTTTCAAATGCCTCTTTTGTAGAAAGTGGAATAGCTGTATTATTGATGTCTTGCGAAGTTAATCCAAAATGGATAAACTCTTTAAACTTTTCCAATCCCAAACCATCGAACTTACTTTTGATGAAATATTCAACCGCTTTTACATCATGATTGGTTGTTTTTTCGGTTTCTTTTATCCATAATGCATCATCGGTTGATAGGTTTTTGTAAATATTTCTCAGGTCTTCAAAAACATTTTTATCAACTCCATTCAATTGAGGTAAATTACTTTCGCATAGCGAAATAAAATATTCTACTTCAACCAATACTCTATATTTTATTAATGCTTCTTCCGAGAAGTAATTGGCTAATGGTTTGGTTGCTTTTCTATAACGACCATCAATGGGTGAAATGGCATTTAAAGTAGTTAGTGACATGCTTTGTGTTGTTGTGTTTTAAGGTGCAAAAATAGTTATAAGTTATGAGTTGTGAGTTATGAGTAAACATTTTTTTGACAACCCTATTTAGATATTATTTTGCAAAAGTTTATTTCTTAAATACGGAACACCATCGGTTGCTGACATTGATATAATTTCGAGCGGATTTGGTAAATCATAAATCGTTGCGGGTTTTGGGTCGATATAATATACAGGAACATTTTGCTTGGTATAATGCAATAAACCCGCAGCTGGATAAACCTGAAGTGAAGTTCCTATTACAACAAAAAAATCAGCGGTTTGGGTAATTTCGATAGCTTCATCTAATGCTGGAACAGCTTCACCAAACCAAACGATATGTGGACGAAGTTGATTTCCGTTTGTATCAACATCTCCTAAATTCAAATCGGTTTTCCAATCTAAAATATAGTTTTCATTTTTAGTACTTCGCACTTTAAACAATTCACCATGAAGATGCAACACTTTTGAACTTCCAGCTTGTTCATGAAGATTATCTACATTTTGAGTGATGATATGTACATCAAAATCCTTTTCAAGTTCGGATAAAACCATATGCCCCAAATTTGGTTTTACTTGATGAAGTTGTCTTCTTCTTTGGTTATAAAATTCGAGAACCAATTGTTTGTTTTTATGCCAACCTTCGGGCGAAGCAACTTCCATCACATCGTGTCCTTCCCATAATCCATCAGCATCACGAAAAGTTTTTATACCACTTTCAGCAGAAATTCCTGCACCAGTTAAAACCACTAATTTCTTTTTGTTACTTTCCACGAATACACAAATATTTGATATGTTTTTTATTAGTAAAACTAATTATTATAATTTTCTTCAACAAAATAATAACATATTTATTCGTGTATTAGTGGTTATACTTTTATTTTTGACAAAATAATTCTGATGACCGATTTAAAATTTTTAGAATATCTCGAAGGGTTTTTAACTGATAGTAGAAAGGAAAAGTTTTTGAAAATACTTGAAAACAGAACTAATCATTTTACTATTGCAATGGAAGATGTTTATCAGTTGCACAATACGAGCGCTGTGATGCGTAGTTGTGAGGTTTTTGGTATTCAAGAATTGAATGTTGTTGAGCAAAAGTTTGGCAAACGCATTGATACTGAAATTGCAATGGGTGCTCAAAAATGGGTTGACATTAATCGTTTCAATACCATGCAAAATTGTATTGATTCAGTAAAAGAAAAAGGATATCAAATCATTGCAACAACTCCGCATAATGATAGTTGTTTGCTCCACGAATTTGACATAACAAAACGAAGTGCTATTTTTTTTGGAACAGAAAAACAAGGTTTATCCCAAGAAGTAATTGACCAAGCTGATGGTTTTCTAAAAATACCAATGGTAGGATTTACAGAAAGTTTGAATATTTCGGTTTCTGCCGCAATAATAATTCAAGACATCACTTCTCGCCTACGCCAATCTACTATTGATTGGAAACTAAATGATGAAGAAATACTAGCAAAAAGATTGTTGTGGGCAAAAAACTCAATAAAAGATATTAAGCGTATCGAAGAACGATATTATGCTGAAATAAATCACTAACGACCAAAACTATCATAATTGTCTTCAGCATATTTCTGAAAAAGATTCAATAATACAATATTTTTCTGTTCTATCAAGGTTAGTTTTCCTGACATATCATCGGTTACAGGAATGTACCAATCTACTGGATCAAAAAATTGTCGGAAACTTTTCTTTTTGAAAGAATAACCATGTCGAGCAAATATTGTGTTTCGAATTATTTCTAATTCTAGTTTCTTTAAATTTTTTAAATCATTTTCGCTCAACAAAGTTGTGGAAGCATTCAGTTTAGTTATTATGTCTGAAGCCGTTCTATAGGTTTCTTCATAATAGGTTTCTTCTTCATCATCAATTACTTCCTTCACAGAATCTAGCTTTTCACTATACCAATCTACATACTCTGTATCATCTGGCAACATCAAGTTAGGGTTATATTTAAAATTTTGCTTCGTTAGTACAAACTTTCTACTCAAAACTTTATTCTTTCTATCATTGGCTGTCCATGTTCCTTTTAGTGTATCATCAACTATTTTGAATGTAAATTTTCCGTCATTAGAATTATTTCCTGGTTCGTTGAATGTAAATCTGTATTCTCCATTATATTCTGAAAAACTACCTATCAACGGTCTCGAATTACCTGCAACAATACTTTGCCCAAAAGCTTTAAAGTTTTCAATTTTTTTAATAACTAGATTTAACTTATTGTTGTAAACATAATCGCTTTCATCTGCTAAACTATCAGCTTCAGTAATAATAAAATCACCAACCCAATTTCCATACAACTTTTGGTTTTCGTCGAGAGTCATTTTATCATTTGCAACAACAGCTTGTTTTTCTTCTTTTTTGCAACCAAATGCTATAAACAAAGAGAATAGGACAATGATTTTTTTCATTTTTTTATTTTATAAATGTAATATTCGATAGCCAATAAATTTGGTAACCAACCAAGCCATGCAATTATTTGGTAAACATCCATTGGTGCTGGTTGAAACAAATATACTATAATTACTTTCCATAATCTCAAAGTTATAGCTGAAAAGGCCAAAGCAAAACTTCTCATCATGAAGTATTTATGTTCCGAAAAGTTGAGATTTTTCACTTTCAAAAAACCTATCAAAGTGAAACTAAACCAAAGTATTGATAATACAACAAATGATATTTTTGAATATAAACCTCCATTAGCATAAAAACCAATAAAAAATCCAGATGGAGCAGCTAGAAATAGAACAACATAAAAATACAATTTCCCGATAACTTTATGCAAACGCTTATTATCCTTTAAAATTCTTTTACTGAATTGTGTAAAACCCGCAATCAGTGTGAAAATAGAGGAATAAACATGAATATAAAAAATGGCAAGATAAGGCTTTACATTTTGAACCTCTGTTTGCTTAATGTTTAAAAATGCCACATTGGAGTTAAATGGAATGTATTTTAAAGTAATTCTCAGCATTAGAAAAAAGAAAACAGAGAAGCTAATTGCCCAAAATATTTTTGAATAAGTTTTAAAATGCTTACTCATAAAAAACATCAATCATGAATATATTTTTCATGCTTTTTGCTCAATATTTTATATTGTTCATAGCATTCGCTGATGGCATCCATGATTTGCAAATCGTTAGCTGTTTTTATAAATTCTTCAGAATAGTTACAACGTTGCAAAATTTCGGCAATTTCTTTTTTGTCAACACCGAGTAATACGGCAATGGTTTCTCTATCAAATTTAGATTCTAAAAGATTACGAACAGTATCGTCTTTTTTCATCGACTTGAGTTTTTTCAACTCTTTGGGCTTGTTTCCAAAGAAGTTATAAAGCATATCGGCTGGATTAAAAATTGAACCTAAAACTCTAGTAAATGCATTTGGTGAACGATCGCCAGCTTCATAAGCTGTTGGCAAACCAGATATGCTGTATCGATAGTTTTCTCTTTCGGGTATCAACTTGCTATCTACTTCGAGATAACCAGTCAAATCGTATTTTCTCACCACAACTTCTTCAAGTGCAATCGCTTTTTCGGTAAGCATGATTTTGGCATGACCATTTTTCAACCAGTCGTTTGTAACCCTAACTCTTAGCGATTGATAGCCTAGAATAGAAATGTGTAACGTATCATTAACAGTAGCTTCTATTTCAAAGTTTCCCCTAGAATTAGTAACCGTTCCTTTTACTTTGTTGATGTTGATTACATTCACGTTGGCTATTGGAAACAAGGTATTGTCGTTTACAATTGTCCCGATAGCTTTTTGTTGAACAGGCTGTTCCTCTTGAGCTGATACTATGAATGTAAAAAGAGTAAAAAATAAAACTGTAAAATATCTCATGACCAGATTTAATGGTCTAAAAGTATGAAACTCTTTTAAGATATTTTACAGTTGATGTGTATTATTAAAAGAAAATTAACAAATTTTGTTAGCTTCTTCTCGAACGACGATTTTTTGCCGCTTCAAATGAACGATTCGCCGCATTTTCATTTTTTCTTCCTTCAGTACGTCGAGATGATGACTTGTCCGAAAAACCACTTTCGCGTCTTGGTCTTTCTCTTCTTTCTTCTCTATTACCTCTATCTTCTCTATTAGTTCTTTCACTTCTGAAACCACTTTCTTTTCTTCCTCCAGAGTTTCTGTCACTTCTAAAACCACCATCTCTTCTTCCTCCAGATTTTCTTCCGTTGTGATCTCTTCTTGAAGAACTTCCTCCATCATTTTTAGAAATTTCAACATTGATTTTTCTGCCTTCAAGCATGTATCCGTTTAATGTTTCCATTACTTTATCTAAATGCTCTGCATCTGTGTTGAAGAAAGAGAAACCTTCTTTTACATCTACTTTGAAAACATCATCGCGACCAAGATCTAGAGTTTCACGAAGGAAATCTTTCAAATCCATCCAGTTGAAATTATCTCTCGAACCTATATTGATGAAATAACGAACTGCATCACCATCTTTAAAATCTCTCGGTTCAGAACTTCTTTCACCTTTACTTTCGCTAGAAATATCTTTTTTCTTTTTGTAATAAGCCAAAAATCTATTGAATTCTACCGAAACCATGCGTTTGATTAACTCTTCTTTATCTAATTCAGCAAAAACTTCATAGATGGCAGGAAGGTAATTATCGATTTCGTGGTCAACTTCGGTATCTTTAATTTTGTTAGCCAAATGAAGCAACTGAATTTCACAAATCTCTATTCCAGACGGAATAGTTTTTTCTTCAAATTTTTGCTTGATGATTTTTTCAATCGCATGTATTTTGCGAACATCACTTTTGGTAATGATAACAATAGATGTACCTAGTTTTCCTGCTCTACCTGTTCTTCCTGAACGGTGATTGTAGGTTTCAATCTCATCTGGTAATTGATAGTTTACAACGTGAGTTATATTATCAACATCGATACCACGAGCAGCAACATCAGTAGCTACAAGCATTTGGATTTGTCTTCCTCTAAATGCTTTCATCACTGTATCGCGTTGCGCTTGAGATAAATCGCCATGCAATGCTGCTGCATTATAACCATCTTCAATCAATTTTTCGGCAACAGCTTGCGTATCGCGTTTTGTTCTACAAAAGATTACCGAAAAAATATCAGGATTGGCATCAGCTAAACGCTTTAATGCTTCATATCTATCACGAGCATTTACTACATAAAATTCATGTGAAACCGTAGCCGAACCAGAATTCTTAGTCCCAACAGTAATTTCCGCAGGTTCGTGCATAAATTCTTTGGCTATTGCTGCTACTTCTCTTGGCATTGTTGCAGAGAACAACCAAGTAGATTTATCATTTGGCGTATCTGATAATATCGAACAAATATCATCATAGAAACCCATGTTCAACATTTCATCAGCTTCATCAAGAATACAGTAGTTGATGTTTTTAATATTTACAAAACCACGATTAATCATGTCTTGCATTCTTCCCGGAGTTGCTACTATAATTTGCGCGCCACGTTTTACTTCCTTTGCTTGTTCTGTAATACTTGCTCCACCATAAACTGCTACAGTATGCAACCCTTTGATATATTTGGAGTAAAGCTTAATCTCGTTAGTAATTTGCAAGCAAAGTTCGCGAGTTGGTGAAAGAATTAATGCTTGAGTAGTTTTGTCATCAGCATCAATTTTTTGAATTAACGGAAAACCAAATGCTGCGGTTTTCCCTGTTCCTGTTTGCGCTAGAGCAACTAAGTCTGTTTCATTTTCCAATAACATTGGAATCGCTTTTTCCTGTACTTCGGACGGATTTTCAAATCCTAGGTCTTTTATCGCCAGCAGTAGCGATTCGTTCAACCCTAATTGTTCAAATTTATTCATTCTTTAATTTTAAATTGGTTGCAAAGGTAGTCATAACTTATGACTTGATAATCAATGGATGATAGTTTTTTTGAGGTTTTTGAAATAAATCGATTTCGGAACAAGGTTTTTATGCGTTATTTTTACAAAAAAACACCTAATACTCATTATTTTTTAAAAAATCTATCATTTGCATAACTGCCTTCGCTCGATGACTGATTTGGTTTTTTTCTTCAAAAGTCATTTGAGCAAATGTTTTATCAAATCCATTAGCTACAAATATAGGATCGTAACCAAATCCGTTATCACCTTTTTTTTCATTGATAATACTGCCATTGACAATTCCTGTAAAAAGGTATTGTTTGTCATTCAAATTTAGGCAAATCACCGTTTTAAAATTGGCTTTTCTATTGGTTTGATTGTGCAATTCAAAGAGAACTTTATCAATATTCTTGTTATCGTCTTTGGGTTCGCCAGCATATCGTGCCGAATACACTCCAGGTTGCCCATTTAAAGCTTCGATTTCTAAACCTGAGTCGTCAGCAAAACAGTTCAAACCATAATTATTTTTTATATAATCTGCTTTCAAAATGGCATTGCCTTCAATCGTTTCGGCAGTTTCGGGGATTTCATCAAAACATTGAATATCGTTTAATCCCAACAATTCAATATTTTCGGGCAAAAATTTTTTGATTTCGTTAATCTTGTGGCTGTTGGAAGAGGCAAAAACGAGTTTCATGATTATCTTTTTTAAAGCAAATATAACTTCAAATTAGAATTGTATCTATGAAACTTTAAATTATTTTGTTTAATTATTTTTTTAAATAGTTAAACAATTGTATTTTTGTTGTATGAAAACATTACAACGAAAACAATTGTTACCGATAAGTCCTGCAGAGGCGTGGCAGTTTCTATCAGATCCGAAGAACTTAAAAACCATTACGCCAGATTATATGGGATTTGAAATTGTATCTGGCGATGATAGGTCAATATTTCCTGGACAAATTATTCAATACAAAGTTTCTCCTTTATTGGGGATAAAAATGAATTGGGTTACCGAAATCACTCATGTTGTTGATGGTGCATTCTTTGTGGACGAACAACGATTTGGTCCCTATACTTTTTGGCATCACAAACATTTTATAAAAGCTGTTGAAAATGGTGTAGAAATGGAAGATATTGTTGATTATAAGTTACCTATGGGTTTTTTGGGTGATATTACGCATCAATTGTATGTAAAAAAACAGCTTGAAGCCATTTTTGATTTCAGAGAAAAAAAATTAATTGAATTATTTGGAAAATATTAAACAAAAATGACTGTCTTTTGGTTTAGAAGAGATTTACGATTAGATGATAACATTGGTCTTTATCATGCGTTAAAAAGCGATGAGGAAGTGTTGCCTATTTTTATTTTTGATAAAAACATCTTATCTCAATTACCTAAAGATGATGCAAGAGTAACTTTTATTCACCAACGGCTAGAAAATATTCAAAACGAATTACAAAAAATTGGAAAATCTCTTGCAGTATTTTATGGTACACCACAGGATATTTTTCAAAAATTAATAGCCGAAAACAATATTCAAAAGATATACACCAACCATGATTATGAACCCTATGCTCGAAAAAGAGACTTGGAGTTGAATACATTGTTCAAGGAACAAAACATTAGTTTCTACACTTGCAAAGACCAAGTAATCTTTGAAAAAAATGAGGTTCAAAAAGATGATGGTTCACCTTATGTTGTTTACACTCCATACTCCAAAAAATGGAAAGAAAAACTAAAAACAATACGTTTGGATAGTTGCAAATCAGAAGAATATTTAACTAATATTACGTCCCATCAATATCCTTTTTTAACTCTTGATGATATAGGATTTACGAAAAGTAATATTACTGTTCCACAGTTTAATATAACTGATAATTTGATTGATAACTATCAACAAACAAGGAACTTTCCTGCTTTGGACAAGACTTCGCATTTGGGGATTTATTTGCGTTTTGGAGCAGTTTCTGTTAGGAAAATTGTATCAAAAGCACTTCAAAGCAAAAATGAAACTTTCTTGAATGAACTTATTTGGAGAGAATTTTTTATGATGATTTTATGGCATTTTCCACATACGACAACGAAAAGTTTCAAAGAAAAGTATGATGCTATAAAATGGGATAACAATGAAACCCTTTTCAAAAAATGGTGTGAAGGAAAAACAGGTTACCCGTTTGTAGATGCTGGCATGCGCGAACTTAATGCTACTGGACACATGCACAATAGAGTTCGGATGATAGTCGCAAGTTTTTTATGCAAACATCTATTGATTGATTGGCGTTGGGGTGAAACCTATTTTGCTACAAAACTATTAGATTACGAACAATCGAGTAATGTAGGCAACTGGCAATGGGCAGCAGGAAGTGGTGTTGATGCTGCGCCATATTTCAGAATATTTAACCCAACTGAACAAATCAAGAAATTTGATACTGATGGGAAGTATATCAAAAAATGGATACCAGAATATGGCACATCTTCCTATCCTGAACCCATTGTTGATCACAAAGAAGCAAGAGAAAATTGCTTGAAGACATATAAGGAAGCTGTTGCTTAAAAATAGCATTTATGAAAATCGTTTGGTTCAAAAGAGATTTACGTCTAGCCGATAACGAAGCGTTATATAGAGCTCTTGAAGGTAATGAAAAGGTTATCTTGCTCTACATTTTTGAACCATCATTGAAGAAAGATATTCATTATTCTAAAAGGCATTTTGATTTTATAAAACAATCGCTTGAATGTTTGCAAAAAGAACTTTCTGTGCTTCATGCACAAATTTTGATTGTTGAAGGTGAAGCGCTAGAAATATTTAAAAAACTAACCAATTTGTTACCTATTCGTCAAGTATTTTCACATCAAGAAACTGGTATAAAATTAACCTATGATAGAGATAAAAAAGTTGCTGATTTTTTCAAAGAAAATAACATCATTTGGAACGAATACATTACAAATGGAGTGATTAGAGGATTGAAGAACAGACAAACTTGGAAAGAAGATTGGTATGACTTTATGGAGAAACCTTGTTTCAGTTTTCCAAAAAACGAGCGAAATCTATTAAAATACAGAGAATTAGAAACTATTGAAAAACATTTCACCATTCCGAGTTTAAAAACAGATTTTGATACACCTTTTCAAAAAGGAGGAACTAACTATGCGTTGAAATATTTAAAAACTTTTTTAGACGAAAGAGTTGGAAATTACAGTAAACATATATCCAAACCTAGTTTGGCGCGAAAAGGCTGTAGTCGCTTATCACCATATATCGCTTGGGGAAATCTATCGGTAAGGCAAGTGTATCAATCGGCAAAAGCGGTTTCCGACAAAGGAAAATTCAAAAGAGACATTTCTAATTTTGCTTCTAGACTACGTTGGCAAGCACATTTTATTCAAAAATTTGAAATGGAAAGCGAAATGGAGTTTGTAGCCGTTAACAAAGGATATAGACAACTCAATCAAACCGTAAATACTAATTACCACAATGCTTGGGCAACCGGAAACACTGGTGTTCCATTGGTAGATGCTTGTATGCGTTGTTTGAATTCAACTGGGTATTTGAATTTTAGAATGCGTGCTTTGGTTGTTTCTTTTTACACGCATCATTTGTTCCAACCTTGGCAAAACTGTAGCGCTCATTTGGCTCAACAATTCTTGGATTTTGAACCTGGTATCCATTATCCACAAATTCAGATGCAAGCTGGTGTTACTGGTGTAAATACTTTGAGGGTTTACAATCCTGTAAAAAACTCCTATGAACACGATCCCGATGGTGATTTCATTAAAAAGTGGGTTCCAGAACTTGCTAATATTCCAGCTCCATTTGTTCATGAACCATGGAAGTTAACCCCAATTGAACAAATGTTATATCATTTTGAAATGGGTTCCAGTTATCCATTACCAATTGTAAATCTTGAAGCTGCTCGAAAATTCTCATCTGATTTCTTTTGGACTATGCGGAAAAAAGAAGAAGTTAAAACCGATAGTAAAAGAGTATTAAAAAAACATACGCTTCCCGATAGGGAATAATTACAACTTTATTATTTTCTCAAAACTCAACTCGTCAAAACTGCTTATCACCATATTGGCAGTTGTGTAATCTTGTCCTTTTGAATGGAAACTTTTGTAGCCAATACAAAAAATGCCGGCAGCATTGGCTCCTTTGATACCATTGGTGCTGTCTTCTATGATAATACAGTTTTCAGTAGATGTTTGAGCGATTTTTGCTGCTTGAAGAAATATAGCTGGATCGGGTTTTGATTTTGGAAAATCTTCACCAGAAACTTTGTGTTTGAAATATTTATCTAAATCGAAACGTTTAAAAACTTTATTAATCGTTTCATTAGCCGATGAAGAAGCCACAACCAACTGCATACCATTGTTGTATAAATCTTTTATTAATTCCTCTACACCATCGAGTAAATACAAATCTTTTTTACTGTCAAAAGCCTCGTTGAAGAGTTTTCTTTTAGCTTCTACTAGTGTTTGCACATCTTCTTTTAGGTCAAAAGTTTCTTTTAGTTGTGTATAAATATTCTTTGTTGATTTTCCTGTGAATGCAGCATACATATCAGCAGAAACCTCGATGTTTAATTGTTTAAAATGTTGGTTGTAGGCATAATGATGAACTGGTTCTGTATCCACAATTACACCATCCATGTCGAATATTACGGTTTGTATCATTTTTTTCAGTTGTCGGTTGTTGGTTGTTGGTTGGTAGTTGATGGTTGAAACTAATCACTCTTCACTCGTATTTGTTGATTTGGTAATTCGGTAATTTGGTAATTTGAAAATTTGTAATTCGTAATTCGTAATTTATGATTTCTTTTCACTCATAACTAATCACTCATAACTCATAACTCTTCACTAATCACTTTTTAATCAAATATTTCACCACTGTTTCCGCAGCATGAAGTCCGAATAGACATGGCATCCAACTGTTTGTACCATAAAATGATTTTTTAAAATTGGTTCCATCAGTCATTTTAACACTGCTTTCGTCTGGACGTTCAGAGGAATAAACCACTTTTACACCACTAGAAATTCCTTCTTTTTTCAGTCGTTTTCTAACCACTTTTGCAAGCGGACAATAATCTGTTTTTCTAATATCTGTTACTTTAACTTTTGAAGCTTCATACTTTCCTCCTGCTCCCATATTACTTATGACTTTGACACCTTTTCTTTTGGCAGCAATAATCAAATTGAGCTTTGGCGTTACGCTATCTATACAATCCAAAACATAATCGAAATCTTTGGTAACCAATTCAAATGCTCTTTCGGGAGATAAAAATTCTTTTATTGGTGTAAGTTCAAGTTCTGGGTTAATGTCTTTTAGCCTTTGTGCCATGAGGTCAACTTTTGGTAAACCAACAGTAGAATGCAATGCTGGCAATTGTCTGTTGATGTTGGTTATATCTACCACATCACCATCAACGATAGTCATTTTTCCAACTCCTGCACGAGCTAAAAATTCAGCGGCAAAAGAACCAACGCCACCAAGACCTACAACCAATACATTTGCTTGTTTTAAATTATTTAATCCTTCTTTTTTGAATAGCAATTCTGCTCTTTCTTGCCACTTAGCCATCTTTGAATAATTTTAAATTTTATTTGCCAAATATTGTTTTCCAATTTTTTTCTACCTGTTGCTGTATTTTTTCTAAAGTAGTGTTTTTACACGCAGCCGCTTTGCTGTAAACCTGTTCTATTGATTCTTCAATCATGTCTGTTTCCAGTAAAAATTTATCATCTGGTATCGATTTGAAAACCGTTTCCAGCTCAGGATTTCGCAATAGATATTTTCCAAAAGAAAGGTAAAACCCATTATCTATCAGTTGCTTTGCAAGCTGTTCACTTTTAGAAAATCCATGTATGACAATAGGAACGGTAATATTCCTTTTGTTTTTAATTTCTATAAGTTCCTGAAAAGCCGCCACCAAGTGTAACACTAAAGGCTTTTGATGTTTCTCTGCTAAAGCAATTTGTTTTTCAAAAACCAATTTCTGCAATTCAATATCTATCTCAATTCTTTTGTCCAATCCACATTCACCCAACGCCAAGCAGTTATCCAAATATAGTTTTTCGTCTATTATTTTCAAGTCACTTTCTATTCGTTTCTCGTCAATATGCCAAGGATGAATGCCTATCGAAAAAATTTTAACGTTTCCCTTAAATTCCCAAGGATATTGATTAACCAATTCAACTATGCTGTCGTTGTTGACTGAATGATGCGTATGTAAATTATAGAAAAGCATGCGCAAAAGTACTTCAAAAAGTAATGTAATACCAAACTTATAGAAACATTGTTTTGTACATTTGCAAGCTCAATCATCCATCATGCTTCAAAAAGCTTTTCAGCGATATATCAGTAATTTCAAAGGTTTCCGTCGTGAAGTGTGGATACTTACCCTTGTTACTTTCATCAATAGAGCTGGAACTATGGTTTTGCCATTTCTATCGAAATATCTTAAAGAAGATTTAGGTTTTAGCTACAGTCAAGTCGGTTGGATAATGGTTTGGTTTGGAGTAGGTTCTATGCTGGGTTCATGGCTTGGCGGAAAACTATCAGATAAAATTGGCTTTTATAAAATCATGATTTTCAGTCTTTTTGCTAGCGGATTAGCCTTTTTTGTTTTACAATATATTACGTCATATTATGCGTTGTGTTTTAGCATTTTTGGCATTATGGTAATAGCCGATATGTTTAGACCTGCTATGTTCGTTTCGTTAAGTGTCTATGCAAAACCCGAAAACAGAACAAGAGCTTTAACACTGGTGAGATTGGCTATCAACCTTGGATTTGCAGCTGGACCAGCTCTGGGCGGATTGATTATTATGGGGATTGGTTATCAAGGATTGTTTTGGGTTGATGGTGCTACTTGTATTATCGCTATTTTGATATTTTGGATATTTGTAAAAGAGAAGAAAAAAGAGAAAAGTCCTGATTTTCATTTGCAAGAAGAGCAAAGAGAATCAGTATTCAAAGACAAGCCTTTTTGGATATTTTTATTGACTTGTACCATTACAGGCATACTATTTTTTCAATTGTTTACCACAATTCCACTCTACCATAAAGAGCAGTTTGATTTGACTGAATTTCAAACAGGTTTATTGTTGACAATGAACGGGTTGATTATATTTTTTCTAGAAATGCCAATTGTTGGCTATGTGGAGCGGAAGAAAATTAATAAAGTAAAAATTGTAACTTGGGGTTGTTTGCTAATGGCTATCAGCTTGTTTCTATTACTTATAAATTTTTGGTCTGGTGTGTTAATCATAATGATGATCATCATGTCTTTTGCAGAAATGTTTGCTTTTCCTTTCTCAAACTCATTTGCAATTAGTAGAGCTCCAAAAGGCCATGAAGGTAGATACATGGCAATCTTTACAATGAGTTACAGTTTGGCTCATATTCTTAGTGCTAAGATGGGAATGGCTGTTATTGATTGGTTCGGATATCAATCAAACTGGTTGTTTATGGGAACACTTGGTTTAATAGGAACTGCGTTGGGGTATTGGGTAATCAGCTTAATAGCTATTGAAAAAAGCTCTGCTAAATACTAAATCTAAAATCAAGTATTCTAAACTTATAAGGTTTATAATCACAAAATAATATTCTCCTTATAACTTCTACCAATTGGGATTACATGATTTTCATTTATTATCAACTCATTAGGAAGAATTTTATTGATATAGTTTTTCTGAACGGCAAAACTCCTATGAACTCTAACAAATGATTTGAAATGATTTTCTTTGAGTAGCGTTCCAAGATTTGACAATACACAATGTCTTTTTTTATTGGTTACCAATAAAGTGTAATCCTTCAAAGCTTCTAAATACAAGATATCTTGAAGTTTTATTTTTGTTTGTTCATGTCCTTCTTTGATGTATATAGTATCACCACCAATAGATTTTTCAAACAACGCCGCTTTATCTTTTACTTCAAAAAACTCATCAATTCTACTGACAGTTCTTTGAAATCTATCATTCTTAACTGGTTTTACAATAAAATCTAACGTATCTAATTCAAAACTCTCTGCGGCATGTTCAGGATGTGCCGTAATAAATATGCAAACTGGTATATTATTATATTTTTTTCTAAATTCTAATCCAGATATTTCTGGCATATCAATATCTAAAAATGCAACTTGTATATCATTCAAATCAGTTGGAGCTATTTCATTTGCATTTTCATAAACGCCTTTAATTATGAATTGACGATATTTCTTTACATAACTAATAATAGAAAGTCTATCTATTTCGTCATCATCTACAATTATGCAATTTAGTTCCTTCATAAACTCCACTTTCAACAAAAATATAAAAATATTTTAAATCTTAATTTCTTATAAAATGGCTCTTACTGAAATCAAAACTTAAAATTTAGTTAAATAACTATATTTATAGTTGTGTAACTAAAAAAATAGTTTTAAGTTTGACATATAAATTTATGAATATGCAAAAATTAACGAATAAAGAAGAAGAAATCATGCATATTTTATGGAAGCTAGAGAAAGCTTTTGTAAAAGATGTCTTGGCAGAAATAAAAGAAGATCAGCCACATTACAACACTCTTTCAACTATAATAAGAAACCTCGAAGAAAAAGGTTATGTTGCTCACAACGCCTATGGAAATACACATCAGTATTACCCGATTATTGCTAAGGAAGATTATAGAAAGGAATTCATGACAAATGCAATTGAAAACTATTTCAACAATTCCTATAAAAATATGGTTTCATTTTTTGCTGAAGAAGAAAAAATCTCTGCCAAAGAATTAAGAGAAATATTAGAGTTAATAGAAAAAAAGGAATAATATGGAACAGTTTTTTATCTACTTAATAAAATCATCAGGATTGTTAGCAATGTTCTATTTGGCCTATCAATTTTTGATTCAAAAAGAAACATTCTTCAATACTAATAGATGGTTCTTGCTTTCAGGATTATTTGCTTCGCTCCTATTGCCTTTGGTTACCATAAAAAAAATAGTTTATATAGAAACGCCAAAAGTCGCTATTAATCATTTGGCAAATTATACATCTCCAAAAAATTATATATCAAAAGAAATTTCCGCTGTTGAAGCATTTGATTGGATGCATTTTGTTTGGGTAGGTTACATCATCGTTGCAATTATTTTAATTGTAAAAATTATAATTAGTATTGTATCATTATATCAAATGCTTCGAAAACAGCAAATTATTGTAAAAGAAAACTTTAAACTAGTTGATTTAAACAAAAATATTGCACCATTTTCATTTTTTGAATACATCGTTTTCAACTCTACACTCTACAATAAAGAAGAGTTGAACAGCATATTGCTTCACGAAGAAATACACTGCAAAGAAAAACACACTATCGATGTTTTATTAGCTCGAGTGTTTTGCATTCTATTTTGGTTTAATCCCTTTATGTGGCTGTATAAAAAAGCTATTATTCAAAATCTTGAATATATAGCCGATAAAAAAGCCATGTCGCAAATAGAAGACAAAAAAGAATATCAGCGTGCCTTATTGAAAGTCGTTACGCATCAAAACAGTATATCAATTACCAATCAATTTTATCAATCATTAATCAAAAAACGAATCGTTATGTTAAACAAAAATCAATCACACAAAAGAAACTCATTGAAGTATGCACTCATTATTCCAGCGCTAATTGGGTTTGTAGTATTGTTTCAAATAGAAACAATTGCTCAGGAAAAGAAAACCACTCACAACACTGTTTCTGAAACACAAGAAGGAAATGCAGTAACCTTTGATGCTAAAGAAACCGACAAAAGTTTGAAGGGTTTGAAAAACATTTTCAAAAAAGAAAAAATTACTACCGATTTTTCAAAAATTAAACGTAATGCTGATGGAGAAATTACCGAAATTCACATCACGATGAAAGCTGCTGATGGTAATAAAAAAGAATTCAGATTGAGCCAATCTACACCTATCGAAACTATATTTCTCTACACCAATCGATTAGAAAATGGTTCTTATGATTTTGGCATCAAGCAAATTAGCAACAATAAACTTGCGCAATCCATCATGAAATCATCTGACAATCTTTATCCAGAAGATAGCGAAGGTGACAACGAAGACGAAGTTTATGTTTATGAATACAGCTCCGATTATCCAACACCTCCAGTTGCGCCTGTTGCACCAGTTGCGCCAGTAATTTCTATAGATATTACTCCTTTTCCCAATATGCCTACGCCACCAACACCTCCAACTGGCTCAGCGATGAGCAACGAGAAAGAATGGAAAGTATTTGAGAGAAAAATGGAAGAATATGAAAAGAAAATGGAAGCTCTAGAACCACAGATGGAAGCTTATGCCGAAAAAATGGCAAACGTTGACGAGCAAATGAAACCATTCGAAAAAGAAATGGAACTCTATGAACAAAAGATGCAAAAGTTTGAAAAAGAAATGGAAATCTATGTAAAAAAACTTGAGGCAAGAGTAGCTGAAAAAAGACAGAAAGAAAAAAACAAGTCATAGCATTCTAAAAAGTTAAACTTTTGCAAATCAATGCTCATCGAATTTGTAACCTTTATAAGTTTGTTCAGAAAATAATTAACAAGTTCATTAAATATTAAAATTTAACAGATTATGAAAAACAAGTTAATTCTATTAGTAGTCTTAGCCTTAATGGTTGCTCCTTTTGGTTTTGCTCAAACCAGCAGTAAGTCTTTTACATGGAAAACTCCAAAAGAAAGTGAAAGTATCGTGATGAACTGGAACAAATCTACTCCCGAAAGCGAAATGAAAGACGATATCAAAGCAATGGCAGACAAAGGTGTGGTGGTGTCCTATTCCTCTCTGAAAAGAAACGACAAAGGCGAAATTGTAGCTCTCAAAGTTCAGTTTGATGATAAAAAAGGAAACAAAGGCACGATCGAATTTGATGGTAAGAAACCAATCCGTCCTATTTCTATTTACAAACTCGATGACGAAGTAGGTTTTGGTAAGCCAAATTCGGATGATGACAATGTATTTATGTTCAATGGTTTGGGAGATAACCGCATCATAAAAGAATTGGATTTTGATTTCAAAAAAGACAGTTTAGGAGGAAATGCTTTTGCATTTAGAATGCCACCAAACGGCAAGTCATTTATAGAGAAAAAATCAAAAATGATTATCAAAAACGACAACAAAAAACCACTTGTTATAGAAGACGGCAAAGTAGTTGAAGGTGGCGATGATTACAGTAAAGAAGAGCTTGACAAAATCCTGAATGACAATCGAATTGAAGAATTTCATTTTGATGATGATCAAAACTTCAACTTCAATTTTGACGAACACCATATGAGCGATTTGAAAGAGCAAATGCAGCGCATGCAAGAGCAACTCAACCAAATGATGGAAGGAAGTCGTTTTCGTGGCGATACAACTGCTCCAAAAAAAGATAAGGACATAGAAGATGCTAAAGAGGAAATGAAGAGAGCTAAAGAAGAATTGCAGAAAGCTAAAAAAGAAATGGAAGATGCTCGAAAAGAATTAGAAAAAACTAAATCGAGCCTAAAAACACAAAAAGCATAATTTTAAAAACCACTCAATGAGTGGTTTTTTTATTTTTGCAAATAAAAAGATGTACAAACTATTAGCAAAGCTCAACAAACTCATATTGCCTAGTTTTAGCAAGCAACAACTCGATTTGTCGAAGGCGAAAAAATGGCAAATGGCTATTATTGCTTGGCGCTATTATGTTACCAAGAATGCTTTGCGCAAATAAAATATGATTTTTATTTAAAAATCCATTTGCAACTTATACAATAATAACTATATTTGCACCCACAAAAAAGGCCTCGTGGCGCAACTGAATAGCGCATCTGATTACGGCTCAGAAGGTTACAGGTTTGAATCCTGTCGAGGTCACGAATAAATAAAAAGCCAGCAGTTTTACTGTTGGCTTTTTTGTTTTTCATGCGATGAAATTTTTTTTCATAAGCAAGAAAAATAAAAAAAATAGCGTTGCAAACGAGTGGCTTTGCAATTTTCAAAGCGGAGCTTTGAAGGATGTTGCGAAGTAAAATCCTGAAAATTATTAACAGAACCTCTTTTTATTAAAACTTGAAAAATGAGAAGAGCTTATATGTCATTACTTAAAAAAATCAACTACAAAACCGCCAAAACCCCAATCAATTACAGCATTACAAAACAAAAGTGAAGGGTTTTGACGTGTTTTGATGTGTTTTGATGTATTTTGACGTGTTTTGACGTATTTAAAATGACTTTTTAGGACATTTGTTCGAGGCTTGTTCGAGAGTTCTTCGAGCGAGCTCCAGTAAAACAATGCTTTTACCGAACAAACCTCGAACGAAACCCGAACAAAACCCGAACAATACCCAACCCATTTTTCCCAAATTAGGGAAAACCCTAACCCAAAAAAGGAAAACACCCCAGCTATTTTGTTTTTTAATAACCTAAATTTGAGGAATATAACTTTAAAAACCTTAGGTATGAGAACCAAATTATTGTTGTTTGCTATTTTGTTTTTTGGAAAAACAATTGCCCAAGAATCCTTTAAAAAAACATATCATGTTCCTTCAAAATATATTTTTGAAAATGGTGATGAACTTGTTTTGATGAAAGAAGAAAAAGTAATGTTCAAAGATTTAACCAAAGAGGAACAAGAAACCATTAGGAAGAAATATCCAATTGGAACAAAAATAAGAACAGAAAGAGAAGATGTTATTGATGGAAAGAAGGTTATTGTTTTAGAGGAAATAGTTGTTGATGAGAGTTTTTACGAGAAACAATCACTCAAAAAAAATGTTCCTGTAGATATAACTTGTAGTATTGATGCCAATGTGAAATTGGTTGAAAATAAGCTTTTTATAAACCCTGCTTTACCCAGTAAAAAAGCCAAAATTGAGAAAAGAGAGTTATATAGTTTTGAAATGAAGAATAGACAAACAATAAAATTACGATTTAATGAATTTACTGTTTCAGGATTAATTATTCCATTGAAATACAGGTTTCGTGATGAATCAAAAAATATCGCAGAAGAGTTTTCAGTTTCTGCTAATGCCAATTTGTTTGTTGGATTTTCAATGGGCAAAACCAGTTTCCATTACCGAGAAAAAGTTGATAACTTAAGTAATACTTGGAAATTTACGTTTGGAGGCTTTTTAGGCGCTTCAAGCATTAAATTAAACGCTGGAAATACCTCAGCCTCAACAAATCCATTGACATCCGAACAAACCAAAGGTGCAGCAACATTTGGATTGGGAATTGGATTTACTTTAAATAAAATCAATTTAGGAAGTTTTATGGGTATGGATTATGCCTTTGGCGATGACGCTTCAAAATGGAATTACAACAAAAAACCTTGGCTAGGTGTTGCTATAGGATATTCACTCTTTAATTTATAAATCAATTCATAGGTGTAGTTTATTTCAAATAATCATTTTTCGTCAGTTCGAGTGATTTTCGACAGAAAATTGTATCGAGAACAGGAAAAAATTATTTTAAAATAATTCTCGATACATTTTTTGTTTCGTTACACTACTCAAAAAACACTCGAATTGACGTTCTTAATAATGTTAACTAGCTGTGTAAATAATTGTAAATTTGACTAGTAACTAAAAACCAACCACCTCTAAACCCTCAACCTCATGGACAGTTTTAATAAAAAAAATGGCGTTAGCGTACGTGCGTACAAAGGCGATGCAATGACGCTACTGGCGTTTGATTTGCAAACTTCACTGCGAAATAACCTTGCCGGATTTACTATACAGTATTTCCTGAAAGGTAGCACCGAGAAATATTATATCTACAACCGCTTGTATTTGCCCGATGCAATACGAACTGCTTCTGGTGTGCCAGTTGTAGAAAAGAACTCAACGCTCTATGCTCCTATCCAAAAAATGAATTGGGTACATGTTCCTAATACCAACGTGAATACACAAAATGCTGTTTTTGGTGACTATGTTTACGAGGTAACACCTCGATACATTATCAACGGCGTATTAGTTCCTTTGGATACGAACCTCACGGTTGCTGTGGAAATAAACGTTAGCCCATTTGATATGAAAAACACCAAGATTGGTTTTACTCGTGGGTTTGTTTCTTCAGTGGCTTATGCGAAAAGGTTTAATGTGGAGAACAACAACGTGAGACCTAACAAAACCGATTTACTGTTTGACATTACCCAAAAAGCCGATAGTGCAAAACGCTGGAATGATACCACACGAAAGTATGAAACAGTTCCTTATTCCTATGAAGAACAACACAAATGGCTAGGATGGCAAGCACGAGAACGCGTGTTGGAATTTTTGGATGAAGTCATTAACGATAATAGCCTTAGCCTAAAAGTATTGGCGTATGACCTCAACGAGCCAGAAGTATCTAAAAAATTATTGCTCCTGGCCAGCCAAGGACGATTGAAAATACTCTTGGACGACGCAGGCGAACATGGCGAACACGACTCGCTAGAAACTGCTTTTGCTACCTTGTTCCAAGCGCAGGCAAATGGTAACTCACAAATGGTGCGTGGACATTATAAAGGCTTGGCACATTGCAAAGTATTTATCCAGATGGATGCCACCAACAAAGCCCAAAAAGTATTAACGGGTTCTACTAATTTTTCTACCAATGGATTGTACATCAACTCCAACCATGTATTGATTTTTGATAATCCTGCGGTATCCGAACGCTACAACAACTATTTTGAAAACTCCTTCTCTGCTGCTAAACTTTTGAGCATAAAAGGACAAGAACCCACAGTGCTAGATTACACTTTTGACGAAGTAGGATTACCCAAAATGACCATAACCTTTGCACCACACCAAAAAGAAGATGCCCAACGTATTTTTGACCGCATAAGCTCACGAATTACCAAAGCCGATACTACTGATGTGCTCTTTGCCATCATGAAAGATGGTAGCAAAAGTAGTATTTTGAGCGCTGTGAAAGCCCAACTCAAAAACGAAGAAGTGTTTACCTATGGCGTTACCGATACCATTAGTAAAACCGCCGAAGATTATGAAGTGTTTTTGTACAAACCCAACACCAGCCGAGGTATTCGTGTAGCGGCAAAAGGGATTGAAAATGTATTGCCACCACCATTTGGCAAAGTAGCAGGTATTAGCGGTTATGCCATACACCACAAGTTTATCGTGGTCAATTTTAAAGGAGCCAACCCAGTGGTGTACTGCGGTAGTAGCAACTTGGCGTTTACGCCTGAGCAAAACAACGGCGACAACCTGCTGGAGATATTTGATAAAGATGTAGTAACGGCATTTGCTATTGAAGCCTTGCGCTTGGTAGATCATTTTCATTGGCGCAACAACGAGGTAAAGAGCGATACTACCATGTATTTAGACGATTTGAGCAACAGCAGTACCGCTTGGTACAAGGCTTGGTTTAACCCTTCCGACCTTAAAAACAAACAACGCAAACTGTATATTAAAACTTAAAAAATGATTGCAAAAACAAGTAAAACTACCTGCATAATTCTTGTTAAAATGGTTTATTTTTGGTAGGTTTGAAAACTATTACTTTTATATTAATATATGAACAAACAAGACCTTATCTCCAAAATAAAACAACTCGACGGCATTTCGCAAGACGAACGTGCCTATCTAATCAATTTAGTAAACACCAAGAAAAAATACGGTTTAGTTTGGGAAGACAAACCAGAAGAAGTGGAGGAACAACTACGAGAAAATCTTCCAGTTTTAAAAGAAGTTAAAGAAAAAGCAATTATCAATGGCGAGGACAACCCAAACCATATTTTAATTGAAGGTGACAATTTACACGCATTAACCGCATTAAGTTTTACGCATGAAGGTAAAATTGATGTCATTTATATTGACCCACCATATAATACAGGTAATAAAGATTTTAAATATAACGATACTTTCAAAGACGAATATATAGATAAGGAAAACCCTTTTAGACATTCTACTTGGTTAAGTTTCATGAGTAGAAGGCTTAAAATTGCAAAAAATCTTTTAAGTGAAAAAGGTGTTATTTTTATTTCAATTGATGAAAACGAATGCTATCAACTAAAATTATTATGTGATGATATTTTTACTGCTAATAATTTTATTGCAGATAAAATATGGAAAAGCAAAAGCGGTGGTGCAGGAGATGCAAGTTTTATAGCTACTGATACTGAGAATATTTTAGTTTATGCTAAAAATAAAAATTTTCTTTCTTTAGGTAAAGATGGTGACGCAACTATAACTACATCATATAATAGAACTGAACCTGATGGTCGTAAATATGCACTTGATCGATTAGATAAACAAAGTTTAGGATATCAAAAAACGCTAGATTTTCCAATTATTGATAAAAATGGAAAAGTATATACAGTAGAGCATAAAGATCCAAATAATAAAGTAGCGCGATGGAGATGGGGTAAAAAAACAGTTGAAGATAGATTTGATGAGTTGGTATTTGAAAATAATTATGTATACACAAAAAATTATGAAACCTCAGATGGTTCAACGCCAAGAAATTTATTAATAGAGGAAAGATTTGGTCGAACAAGAACAGGTAAAACTGAACTTTTTTCAGTTATTGGACCTAATGATATGACCGCACCTAAACCATCACGCTTAATTCAATATATTATTTCATTATTTCCTGATAATAATTTTACTTTTTTAGATTTTTTTGCAGGTTCAGGTACTTCTCTTGATGCATTAATGAAACTTAACTCAATTGATAATGGATTGAGAAGAGGAATAATATGTACAAACAATGAAGGGAATATATGTGATGAAATTACATATCCAAGAGTTTCAAATATTATTAATGGTTACGTTAGCAAAGGAAATAATCAAGTTGAATTATTTAATGAAAAACTAACTTTATCTAATATAAAAAGTTCTAATAAAATACTTGAAAAAATTGAAAAAATTAAAGAGGAAAATAAAAATAAGTATAATAAATTAAAACTTGATGTAAAAGATGGCAATATTAGTTTATGGGGATTATTAGAAACTAATAAAAAAATTGATGGTTTAAAGAACAATAACTTAAGATATTATAAAAGTGAGTTTGTACCGAGCAACAAATCAGAAAGTAATAAACGTTTATTAACCGAATTAAGCACTGATTTGTTGTGTATTAAAGAGGATTGTTATACACTATTTAATCATCAAGAAACTTTTACCGATAAAGAATGTAAAATTTTCACAAATGGTAAAGGCAAGTTTATGGTGGTGGTGTATCATAGTCGCAACCTTACAGTGGTTTGTGAGCAATTGCAAAGTGTTATACCTAGTTTACCAGCCACTGAAAAAGTACGATTGTATGTGTTTAGCCCAGAAAAAGAAACCTTGTTAGAAGAGTTTCAAGATATTGAAGAGCATATTATTGCAGTGCCTTTGCCGGAAGCTATTTATAACGCGTATAGAGCTACGTTTAAGACCTTGAAGTTAGACAAAAAACCATTGACAGTTCCAACACCACAAGATGAACCAGCCGGTGAAACCGATTTATTTACCAACGAAGAAGAAGCATAACCATGTATATACTCAAAGAATTTCAAGAAAAAGCTGTAAACCAATTATTGGATTTTACGTTTGATGCCTTGCATGAACCACAACCACAAACCCAAATATTATTAGAAGCACCCACAGGTTCGGGTAAAACAGTAATGATGGCGGCTTTAATAGAACGCATCATCGAAGAAATCCCCATGCAAACGGGTTTATCTAACGAAGTAGCTTTTATATGGATTGCTCCTAATACCTTACACATTCAAAGTTACAATTCCTTAAAAAACTTATACAACGATGCCAACAAATTGCGTTGTGTTGATTTATCGGAAATGAGTACCAATCCAGTGCTAAATCATCGTGAATTGTTGTTTGTAAACTGGAGTACAATAGATAAAGAGAAAAACATTTGGCGTAAAGACAACGAAAGTAATACCAATATTGAAACTTTAATTGAAAACACCAAAGCCGATGGCGTTAAAATTGTCTTAGTAATAGACGAAGCCCATTTAAGTGCTTTTTCGGGTAAACAAGCTATTGCAGTAAGAAATTTAATCAAAGCTGATGTTGAATTGTTAATTACTGCAACTCCTAACTTTCAAAGGCCTCAACGTTCTTTAGCTATACCTAGAAGAAAAGTGATTGAAGAACAAATGATTAAAAAAGGCGTTCGTTTGAATATAGGTTTAAAACCCGAAGAGCAAAACGGAGAAAATGTACATATTCATTTGCTTAGAACCGCTTTTAAAAAGAAACAAGAGCTACAAGAGTTGTACAATCAAGAATTGGGTGAAAATGTAATTAATCCTTTAATTTTAATTCAATTGCCTTCTGACAATACGGCTTTGTCTGATGAAGATAAGTCGATACGAGAAACCCTAGAAGGATTATTAAATACAGAATACAACATTTCAACAAATAACGGAAGACTTGCTGTTTGGTTATCGGGCGAACGCGACAAGGATGGCTTGGAAGACATAAACGGTTTTCAAGATGTATTGATATTTAAACAAGCCATTGCACAAGGTTGGGATTGCCCTAGAGCTACTATTTTGGTCAATTATAGAAACATCAATAGTCCTGAATTTGGTATTCAAACAGTGGGTAGAATATTGCGTATGCCGCATCAAAGGCATTACAATCATGATGCTTTAAATTACGGCTATGTGTATTCTAACATTGAAACCAACCAGATAAAGTTTGTACCCTCTGATAGTGATTATTTTGAGAAACAAATTGCTACACGTCAGAAGGATAAAAATTGGTCTTTTGATATTATTTCTAAATCCGTTATTGTTAATGACCGACCAGCTGCTGGTGTTTTAACTTCTGTTTTTGAGCAAAAGTTTTTTGCAGTTATGGAACAACGATATGGTATTTCACAATTGCCTGATGTTGATTTATTTAATCCTCAAGAGTACGAAAAAATCAAAGCTCAAATCACGATAAACAAACAAAAACTAATAGAGAATGGTTGGGAATTTGAAATAGACGTTAATCAAATTCACATACCTACAGATATTGAAGTTGACCCTTATGAAGTGAATGCTATTGCTTTAAACAATAATCAACTTCAACATTTTGCCATTACAACAGCTCAATTTTCTGAAATGTTTGATAGATTTTGTTATGATAACATTACCCGATTAAACCGCTCTAAAAGTTGGAAAAAATTACGTGAAACATTAATTCATTTTGCGGAATACTATTTGGGCATTTTTGAAACAGAAGCTAAGAAAGTTTTTCTATATCCTCAAAACAAAGCACTATTAGTACAAAATATAGCAGTTGCATTAGAAAACTTTGACGCTTGGCAAAAAGCAAAAGGAAACGAAAAACGAAGAGTAGAAACTGAAAATTGGGAAGTACCAGAAGTTCGTTATTACAGTGAACATTATAACAAACAAGATATAGAAAGCCATGCTTTAGAACCCTTTTTTGAAAGTAATCCGGTATCATCTCCCGAGAAAGCGTTTAAAGAGTTTTTGATTACGCAAGAAAACCATATAGAATGGTGGTATAAAAATGGAGATAGCGGTAAAGAGCATTTTTCTGTAGCGTATAAAAATCTTCAAGACGAATTGCGTTTATTTTATGTAGATTTTGTTGTGAAATTTAAAAACGGTAAAATTGGTTTATTTGATACCAAAACAAAACGTTCAGATTTAGAAGCACCAAATAAACACAATGCACTATTAGATTATATTGAAAATGAAAATAATCATAACCCTAATCGAACTTTCATTGGAGGTATTTTAATTCCAGAGGATAATGGTGGAGTTGTTAGTTTCAGATATCCTGAATTTAGAATTACAGATACTAATGATTTGATGGGTTGGAGTTATTTTGATGCAGCAATATTTAATAATTAAGACTATGATAAATAAAGGACTAGATACCACTTTTATTCACTTTGGTATTCGCAAAGAAGATATGGAGATTATTAAAAATCTTACTGAAGAACAAGGCTTAGATTTTGAATGGTTACAAGAAAATATATTAAAAGAATTCCACAATCTAAAAATCAATAACGAAGATATTGACAGCAAAAAGATTGAAAAAATCATCGAAAAGGCGTTAAACAAAATATAAGGATTATGCTAATTACCAGAATTATTGCCAAAAACTTTAAAACCTATCGCGAACTCGATTTAGACTTAACGGTAAACGAAGAGCAGCCTATTATTTTAATTGGTGGTGAAAATGGTGGTGGTAAAACCACCTTGTTTCAAGCCATTTACTATGCCCTTTATGGTTTAAAAGTGAAAGACTTTGAACACTTCAACAAATTACAAAACGCTGGAGAAAGAGTTAAAAATGATGGAAAAAGTTCTAATAAAATTGAACTTGAGATTCACTTCACAGGTAAAGTGCTTCATAATGATTACAAATACATCATTAAGCGTTTATATACCATCAATTCACAAAACAGCCCAGTTGAAGCAGTAACACTAAATCTTAATGGTGATGTTTTTCAATATGGTACAGCAACGTCTCATGCAGAAAGAGTAAAAAAGGAAGCCGAAGTAAATAAAATAATCAAAGCCAATCTGCCACAAGAATTGAGTAAATATTTCTTGTTTGATGCTATGGAAGCAGGTAATTTATTAAAAGACGAATACCTGAACAGAGTCATCAAAGAAAATATTGAAAACGTAATGGGTTTTAATAAATACATTCAATTAGGCAATGCAACTAATATTTTAACACAAGACTACATTGCACAAGGTATTGAAATTGAAGAAGAACGTAATCAATACAAAAATCTATTAGAAGAAAAGAAGAAAATTGAAGAATTAATAGTAGCAACCAACACGCATTACGAACGTGCGTTAAGTTATTCATTAAGTCAAAAGGAGTTCTATGAAAGTGCTAAAGAAGGTAAAAATCTACAAGCAAACATCAAAGAGCAAATACAACTAGTAGAAAGAAAAATAGAAGACATTCTCAACAGAGAAACATTATTTATAGAACAATCGGAAAGGTTTTTAAACGACATAGAGATTCAGGTATTTATACCTAAACTCATTTCCATCATTCAGAACGAAATCGAGTTAATTTTAGCTGAAAAAAGTCAAAAAAACAATAATGATTTTATTGAACCAGAGCATATTACTAAAATTTCAGAAAAAGTAATAGCATTCTTAAAAGAAAACAATTTAATAGAATCAGAACTAACAAACGAACAAAAAGGATTACTTAAAGAATACATCATTAAAAAATCAAATCAAGACAATACCAAAACCGATTATGATTTTATCGATAAAAACGATGTAACTAATTTGGAACAATTACTGGGTTGGTCTAGTATCAATCAATTTAACATAATAGAACAGCAAAAAGAAAGTTTGGAAAAAGAACTATCTACTTTACCAAATTTAAAAATTCAGTTGTTAGATTTAAGAAAAAGTGATGTTGGCGGTGGCGATGAAATCATTCAAAGCTTCGAAGCAAACGAACTCAAAATAAAAGAGCACAAAGAAACCATCAAAGGCTACAAATCCGATATTGAAAAACTAGATGCTAAAATCAAAAAATTCGACTTATCAGATGAAGAAGTTCCTAATCCAAAATTGGAATTGCTTAAAAAATTAGGGCCATTATTTACCAAAGTATCAAACGCATTATTGGTTAACAAAAAGTCACGTATTGAAGAAGCCATGAAAAATGACTTAAACACAACATTAGTGGCTTATGAAAATCAAATTGATCGTGTTGAACTGTCGGAAGATTTAAGTAATCTTTCATTCAAAATTTACCACAAAGCAGGTAACGAAATCTATTTAGAGGAATTAAATGCAGCATCTAAACAAATTATTATCCAGGTACTTTTAAAATCATTACATTATTTCGGAGACTATAATCCACCTGTAATGATTGATACAGTAATGGGATATTTAGATGAAAGTAGTAGAGCTTCTCTTTTAGAAAACTATTTCCCTAAGTTATCACATCAAACCATTTTGTTAAGTACCGATAGCGAAATAAGAAAACATATTGATTTAGAAAAAATTGAAAATTTTATTTCAAAAAAATTCACATTAGTTCGCGATAAAGAAAATCAATTAACAGAAGTAGTTGAAGGGTATTTCCCAAATTAATACTAGGAAGTTATGGCAGCAATAGAAACAGGTTTAAGACAAGCGGAAGCACTAAATTCAAAAATGAATGATTTGCGTGAACGTTTAGAAAAATATATCAATTTAAAACACTATACAGACAATCATAAAAACGTGACCCCAAAAGGTAATGCTAAATTGATGCGTATGTGTTTAATCGCAGGTTTGTCCGACAAAGAAAAAAGAACAAAAGACGATTTGAACATGCAAATGTCTTCAAATAGTATTCACCCAACGCTATTTACAGTTCACAATTTAAACGGAATACTAGCATCGTTAATCAAATTAAGATACCACGATTTAGATATCAATTGGGAAGATAATATCTTAAAAAGTAAAGTGGTAAATGCAGAAATATTCAGAGGTTTTGATATGCTGATGAAAGGTGACACCTTACATGATTGGTTAAAAGTAAGTACTGCAGCATCTATAAAAGCTGGTCAAATACCATTTTTAAATTTAAATATTGGTAATTATGATGGCGACATCAATGCCTATTTAGATATGAATAGCAAAAATGTAACCAATACACAAATCTTGATAGCAGGAACAACAGGTTCTGGTAAATCAAATTTATTAGCGGTATTAATGAACGAGATGCGTTCGCTATCTGTAGAAAGTAATTATCCGGTTAACTTCCTATTCTTTGACTACAAAGGCGAGTTTTCGGACATGGCAAACAACGATTGGTTACGTCATTTTGAAGTAGACCGTTCGGCTATTTTAGACCCAATGGTAGAACCTTTACCTTTTACACCTTTCAAAAATTTCGTAGGCAAAACACAAAATGAAATCAACTTATACTCTACAGAATTAGCCAATGCTTTGTTATCAATAGACAGAGCAACTATTAGTGCTAATATGAGTGAAAGATTGTCATCAGCAATTATAAATGCATATAAAGACACTAAAGGGAAACCTATCAACTTTACTCAAATAATCGAAAGCTATATAGAACTTCAACCCGAAAAAGACAGAGAAAAAACCGACAGTGTAAAAGCTGTTTTGAGTCAATTAGAACGTTCCAATTTGTTTTCAAACGAAGATCGTATCGACTTAATCGGAAACAGCTTCATTGTAAAAATGGACAAATTTCCAAACGATGGTCCAATTGGTAAAGCCATAGTATATTTTATAGTTTCTAAACTAAATGCTATATATGAAAACCTACCTGTACAAGCCAATGACAAAGAGAAAGTAGAGCTACGTCACTTCACCATCATTGATGAAGCACATTACATGTTAGGCTTTGACAACAAACCACTTCGCGATTTAATAGCTGTAGGTCGTAACAAAGGCATGAGTATCATACTTGCAACCCAAAACATGGATGCATATAAAAGTAAATTCTTTGATTTTTATGCAAACGCCCAATATCCATTAATAATGAAACAACAATCCATCAATGATGGCGTACTAAAAGACATGTATGGAGTATCGGGTAGTGAATTAGTAGAAATAAAACAAGCCATTGCGGGCCTTCAAAAAGGAGAACTCATCATCAAAAACAACGATGCCATTTTAATGGGATTAGGTAAAAAATATAAGAAAATTAAAGTAAGACATTTGATATAAAAAGTTCACATTTTTTTCACATTAATAAATCAGAATTAAAAAATGTTGTTGAGCCAATGCCTTCTTGTGGTAGCTGTGGTGTATCAGTAAATGAATCAGATAACTTCTGTAGTAAATGCGGACATAAATTAATTTTTGAAAATGAACAAAAGGAACTTCCAGAATATGTCAAAAAAGCGAGGTTACTTTATAGAAATGCTTATCAAACTTGGAGTAGCGAAGACGATTTAAAACTAAAAGAACTTTATTTACAAGGTAAATCAAAACAAGAATTATGTGATTATTTTGGAAGAAATTTTGGAGCAATTAGAGCAAGAATTCAAAAGCTTGGATTAGAGTAAGTATTAAACTTTTTCTAATATAAATACCTTAAAAAAGATTACTAATTTCTTCCAATTGAAAAAGTAATTGCATGAATTAGTTTAGTCAGTTTTTCGTCAAAATTCATTAAAAACAAGTTAATTAATAGATGTATGAAAACAATCCTCTTTTTCCTTTTTGTTACTACTGTAGCCTTTTCGCAGGAAGTTGTAACACTAGACCAAATAGAAAACTATAAGGGATAAGTGATAAGTTATAAGTTGTGAGTTGTGAGTTGTGAGTTGTGAGTTGCGAGTTTTGAGTTTTGAGTGATAAGTGAAAAGAGACAAGAAACAAGAAACAAGAAACAAGAGATAAGTAAAACTCGTATTTCGCAAAAATCAACTTCAACTTCAAAAATCAACTTCAAAAGTGATAAGAGATAAGTGGCAAGAGAAAAGAGAAAAGAAAAAAGAAACAAGAGATAAGTAAAACTCGTATTTTGCAAAAATCAACTTCAACTTCAAAAATCAACTTCAAAGGTCAAAAGTGATTAGCAAAATTCGTAATTTGAAATTCTTAATTCTTAATTCTTAATTCTTAATTCTTAATTTGAAATTCGTATTTCGTACCTCGTATCTCGTATTTCGTACCTCGCACCTCGTACCTTGTAACTCGTATTTCGTACCTCGTAATCAACCTACAACCTACAACTCATACTCAAAAAAAAATCCCGAGCAAGCCCGAGATTTCAATTATTAATAATTAAAAAAATTATCCATTACTGTCATCATTTCCGTTATCATCATCACCATCACCGCCATGGTCGTCATCGCCATCATGATGGCCACAATGGTCATCAGCAGTTTGAATAGCATTCTGAAGTTGGTCGTTATTTTCTATAGTAACCGTAGCTCCATTGGAGTCAGTAATCGTTATTGGGTAATTGATGGTGAGAGTTTCTGATCCTATTAAAGTGATAAGAAAAGTATATAAATCATCATCGTCTGTAAAGGTCACAGTAGTGCTAGTATTGGTAGCATCATTGTAGTTGATGGTTATTGGGTAATGCAATTGCAAACAATTGATATCATCGCTATCATCATGACAACTGTGTACTGCATTGTGTAATTCTTCTTGTGTAGCTACTGTCAAGGTTGTAGCATCGGCCATGGTTAGCATAATAGGAAATACAAATGTGTAATGTGCGTGATCATCATCGTTACTTTCACCGTCATCATTACCATTATCATCATCACCATCGTGATGTCCGCTATGGCGTAAAGCATCGATTACCAAGTTGTAATCTGCCATATCAGAAACAACAACATTTTGCCCAGCACTATCAATGAGTGTTACTGGTAAATTGACTGTAAAACATGCACTTCCACTTTGTCCAGATTTTCCAGTTGACGAACTACCTCCATGAGTTACTCGCATCAATAAGGTTGTTAGCGCAGAGTTTTTGTTTAGTTCTTGAGATGTACTTTCATTTTGACAAGAACCCATAGTAAGTATCAACGTACCTACAAATAGCAAGGATAAAACAACTTTTTTCATTTTGAATACATTATAAATTAGTAGGTAAAATTGAACCATATACGACGTTTGCTTTGAATAGTAAACAAGCATTATTAAAATTACCCTACTTTTTTAACATTGTAAAAAGAAAAATCCCTTCTCAAATCAATGAGAAAGGATTCAACTAATAAAAAATACCACTTAACTACAATCTACTTTTTTTCTAATTGCTCTAATCGTTGTAGTACCGATTCGAGGAGTGCTTTATGCTGTTCGAGTTCTTTATTTTGTTTTTCAATTATGACTTGTTGTTCTTGTATTGATTTGACCAAAACGGGAATTACCTCTGCATAATTGACACCCAATAGCGGTGCTTTTTGCCAAGATTTGGTGCTTCCGTCCTCGCCTACCCATTGAGAGTCAACTACGACTTCAGGAATCACTTCTTGCAAATCTTGTGCAATAAACCCAAGGTGTTTACTACTATTATCAATTTGATTGTTGTTCCAACGGAAAGTTACAGGTTTGAGCTGCATCAGTTGATTCAATCCATACGTAAGCGGCTGGATTTCTTTCTTTTCTCTTCTATCACTGGTATAGATAGTTCCGTTTGTAGCAAAAACAGTACTCCAACGATTGGCTGCTTGACCAAGGCTTTGTGTACCGTCGTTCATAGGCATAAAACGAGCACCTTGAAATTGGTACAAATCGTTTACAGTGGTTAAATCATCACCACTGTTACCAATAGTTAAATTTGGACCAATGTTGTAAATGCGCCAATCGGTATTTGCAGCTGTATTCCTGAAAAAATCTAACGCTACGTTGGAAGTTGCTCCTGTTCCAGATGTATTGGCAATACGAACAGTAGTTAACCCAGCTGGTCCAGAAACGTGTAACTTTTCGGTTGGTGTTGCTGTACCAATACCTACTTCTCCAGTAGCTTGAACAGTCATTAATGTTCCCGTTGTTACGGCTGTGGCTGTCGTAGCACTTGTGCCAATTTTAAAACTATCTGCCGAAGTATCTAAGCCCATATTAAAGTGTCGTGCACCAGTACTACCTATGTGCATAACGGCATCGCCTGTTCCTTCTTGTTCTAAATATAATTGCCCTACAGTAGTTGAAGCGGAATTGTCTTTTATATCTAACTTATGTAATGGAGTTGAATTACCAATGCCAATATTACCGTTTTTTAACACTACTATTGCATCACTTCGTTCAGTAGCGTCAACAGCACCGTCATTATTAGTGTCAATTGCATTACCAATAACAAATAATCTATCTGTGGCGTTAGCAGTTCTAAATTGTGTTTCTCCATCAGTTGATGGTGTGTAGGTTGTTGCACCAATCCCTAATACGGTTTCTGCAAAACTACTTGCGGTGTTAAAGCTCCCTAAAGCTGTTGAATTCTCTCCTGAGGCAATAGTATTCCTACCAAAAGCTGTTGAATTCTCTCCTGAGGCAATAGTATTCCTACCAAAAGCTGTTGAATCTAAAGCAGATGCAATTGTAAAAGCTCCAAAAGCTGTTGAAATAGTGCCACTAGCTGTTGTACTCGTGCCAAAAGCAGTTGATTGTATTCCAGAAGCAGTTGAGTTAGCTCCTAATGCAGTAGAAATAAAACCTGAGGCAGTTGTTCCTTGCCCCAATGCAGTTGAATGGGTACTAGAAGCTCTGGTGCCGGCACCAAGAGCAACAGAACCTAAACCAACATTACTATCGTCCCATTCTGTTCCAAAGACTCTACCAGCTCTAAAAGCATATTTCCTTGGACACCATGCCATTCGAATCCCAGCACCCGATGGAGGAACAGCACCACTTCCTAAAGTTCCTGTAGAAACGAAACCATCAGTTCCATTAATTAAAACAGCTCCTGAATCGGCTGTTATAGTTCTGCCCAAACCTGCACCGCCAAAATCATACGCTTGATCTAATGTACCACTTGCAACAGTTGATTTATCAGTCCAGCTTGCTCTTCCATTAGCATCGGATGTTAAAACTCTTCCAGAGGCTTGATTACCATCTACCATTCTGAGATTACCTTGTACATGAAGCTTATCTAGTGGAAGCGTTACGCTATCAAAAGTTCCAATTCCGATATTTCCATTACTACCCAAAGTAATTTGAGCGCCATTTATACCCGATTCCAGATAAAGGTTGGCATCCTCTTGATTGACAATTCCTGCTTCTCCATTTCCTGCAATAGCACTGGCTACTAGAAGTCCGTCTGAAACCAAACTGCCTGTCGTTGCATTGGTCAATTGGAGTTGAGTATGAGATTGTGTTGTGGTATGCAAATGAAGTGGACTTTGAGGAGTTGTGATTCCAATTCCAACATTTACCGAATTAAGTGCTCCATTTATGCCAACAATACTGCCTAAGACCATTGCATTGCTAACATCTACTTGAGCTAATGCTCCAATAGCCGTAGCATTCGTTAAATTATTTGCACCAAAATTGGCATTTCTTCCAATAGCTGTGTTATTGAAACCTGTTGTGTTTATACTTCCAGTTTGTTGCCCTAAAAAGGTATTATTTCCTCCTGTTGTAGTTGATACACCTGATTGATGTCCTAAAAAAGTATTGCTGTTTCCTAAAGTATTGTCAAAACCAGACAAAGCACCTACAAAAGTGTTTAAGTTAGCTGTCGTGTTATTGGTTCCTGAATTTGAGCCTATAAAAGTGTTCAGTCCGCCAGTGGTATTGGCAAAGCCAGAAGCAAAACCAAAGAATGAATTACCAGAGGAATTAGATGAAACACCCGAATTAAATCCGACAATGGTATTATTAGAATTCGTAGTATTGGCTCTTCCTGCTCTTAATCCAATAAAGGTATTGCGTAAACCAGTTGTATTATTTTCGCCTGATTGATGACCAATAAACACATTTCCAAAAGCAGCACTTTGTTGGTTCAATCCAGCACTAGTACCAATTGCTATACTCTGTACTCCAGGAGATGTTTGCGATAATGCATTTTCACCAAAAGCATAATTGTCATTTTGTATATCTAATAAACCTGAACGTATATTGTTTGTGCGAAATTGCAATGGAATGTTATCAGTAGTACCAATAAAATTAGTCGCAGCATTGGTTCCCGCATTACCAGTTGTTGTCCAACTATTTTTACTATTGCTAATAGAAATCCAATCGTTGCTTGAATTATCCCAATAATAAAATCCTGGCAAATCGCTACCTGATGTTGTCGTGAGGTATACCAACATGCCTTGTTGCGCTACTGTTGGATTAGTAGCAGGAAAAGCATCAACTTTTGGAATTAGAATCCCATCAGTATTGCTTGGTGTAGCTTGATTACTTGAGCGAATATCCAACTGCGCACTTGGACTAGCAGTGTTGATCCCTACTTGTGCATGGACAAAATGTATTGAAAAGAAGAAAATTAATACTATAATCTTTTTCATAATAGTTTTTGACTAGATCGTTTTGTTGCCTAAAGTTAGACATGTCACTCATTCGCATGGATAAAAAATGTATTGCTGGTAGTGTAAACTGTACGAATGGATGATGGATGGAGAAAAATGATGTGTATTACTCTTTTTTCTGAAGAAAAATAAAAACACGCAAACTATACATCAAAAAGTGCCAATTACCTCCTTTACACTACCAACGATACAATAACAGCTTTCTATATCAAAAATTGTTTTATATTTAGAGTATTGATTTTACAACATTATGGTATCAGTAATTATAATTGATGATGAACTAAGTGCGCTTAAAAGCATGCAATGGGAAATTACAAACTTCTGTGAAGATGTGACTATACTAGGTACTTTTTCCAATGCTTTGGAAGCCAAAAAATTCTTAAACGAAAACACTGTTGATTGCGTTTTTCTAGATATTGAAATGCCTCAAATGGATGGTTTTCAGTTTTTAGACTCTTTTAAAAATAGAAGTTTTTCGGTTGTGATTACTACAGCGTATGATCAATACGCCATCAAAGCCATAAAAGAAAAAGCATTGGATTATTTACTAAAACCGATTGATTCTGACGATTTGAAAAGTTGTATTGAGAAAATAACACAATTCAAAGAGGAACAATCTGTTCATGAGCGTTTAGAAAAAACACTCGAAAACATGATTCAAAAAAATAATCCATCCAAAAAAATAAGCGTTTCATGTGATGGCAAAATATTATTTCTAAATCCTGATGAGATAGTGTATTGCGAGAGCGATGGTAATTATTGTTCTATTTTTTTAGAAAACAAAGAGAAAATTTTTATCTCGCAAAAGCTTAAATTCATCGAAGAAAAGCTTCAAGATTTGTATTTTTTTAGGATTCATAATTCCTATTTGATTAATTTGAATAAAGTAAAAGAGTTTCACAAAAGTGATGATTTTGTGGTGCTTACCAATAATGTCAAACTTCCCGTTTCGAGACATAAGAAATCTACTTTTTTGAATCAATTATAGATGGCTCTATTTAGCAACACATACTATTTATTGTGGAGTTTTGTTACTTCGGGAGTTGCTATTTACTTTTTGCTTTGTCTTTTGATTTACATTCAATCCAAGCAAAAAAGCTTTCTGTATTATGGTTTGTACAACTTCTTTTTGCTGACGTACTTGAACATCAAAAACCCTTTTTTTGTTGTTGAAATTCATCAATTTTTAAGAACCAACGACCTGATTTCATATAATTGGTTTTCGCAGGTTATCTACAACTCCATGTTGTTTTTATTCTACAGAGCTTTCCTTGACTTAGAAATACATTACCCAAAATTCAACAATGTTTTGTATCGCTATTTGGTTGTCCAAGTGAGCTTTGCATCACTGTTGTTTTTATACACTATTATTTCAGGAAATCACCATGTATTCAATCTTTGTTTTTTCTTTGGTTTTATTCCCATCATGTCGGGTTTTGTTATTTATGCACTGTACATTGCCTTAAAAATCCCAAACAAACTGGGATATTTTATTGTTGTAGGAGTAATACTTTATAACTTTTTTGCTTATTTCTCTTTATACGAATCTTTCCATCACAACATTGACACAGAACCTTTGAATTTCTTCTACATTGGAATTATATTGGAATCTATTGTCTTTATATTAGGATTGGGATATAAAGTGAAATTGATATATGAAGAGCGACTGAACGCTCAAAAAAATATTATTGAGGAACAAAAGGTAAATCAATTGCTTCGCGACAATCATCAAAAGATACTTGAAAAAGAATTGGAGCAAAAAATAAGTGAGTTGAAATCTGCATTACAAAAGTCTGAAGATGAAAAGCTAAACACAATTCGTTTGAACTTTGAGAATGAAGTGAATTTGCTCAAACTAGAGTCTTTGAGGAGCCAAATGAACCCACATTTCATTTTCAATGCGTTGAACTCCATAAAAGTGTATCTGATTGAAAACAATAAGGAAAAAGCCGTTTACTACCTGAATAAATTTTCTAAACTCATCCGAAAAATACTAGAAAGTTCTCGAACAGACAGCATTACCTTAGAGGAAGAATTGGAAATTATTGAACTATACATGAGTATAGAAAACATCCGATTTGACAATACTATACATTTTAAAATTTCAAAAGAAAATGACATTGCTCTTAGCTCTTTAAAAATTCCTAGTCTTATTCTACAGCCGTTTATAGAAAATGCTCTTTGGCATGGATTGATGCTCAAAGAAGGAGACAAAAAAATTGAAATCCTAGTAACTAAAGCTGAAGAGAGTATTGAATTGGCTATAGTTGACAACGGTATCGGTAGAGAGAAAGCGAATGAAAATAGAGAAAAAAAGACCTTCAAAAAAGACTCACTTGGAATTGAATTTGCTAAAGAACGACTAAACTATTTTAATCAAAAGAAAAAATCCAAATATCAGTTTACAATTGAAGACCTTGTTGATTCTACCAATCAACCCGCTGGCACAAAAGTTATTTTCAGGTTTACTTTTTAAGTCAAAATGATTATGTTTGTAGTAAAACAAACCAACTAAATAATGCAATTTGACACTTCAATAACTGACGAGAAAACGCTATACAAACTACTTACCGGATTAATAATTCCAAGACCAATCGGTTGGGTTTCAACTATAGACAATCAAGGAAATAATAACCTAGCGCCTTTCTCCTATTTCAATATGGTTTCTAGCGATCCGCCTTGTGTCATGTTTTCTACTCGCAGAGATAATAATGCCAACAAAGACACGCTAAACAATGTATTACAAAACGAAGAATTTGTTGTTAACTTAGTCACTTTTGATGTTGTAGATAAAATGAATACGACTTCGGCTACTGTTGCTCCAGATGTTGATGAGTTTCAACTGGCAAACCTTACTCCTATTGAGTCAGTTTCGGTAAAACCAAAGAGAGTTAAAGAAAGTTTGGTTCATTTTGAATGCGAAAAAATTCATCATTATTTCATAGATAATAGTTCTGGTGGTGGAGCTTGTGTAATTATTGGCAAAATAAAATTCATCCACATTGATGATGCTATCATTTCCGAAAACAATCATATCAATTTAGAAAAATACAAACCTGTAGCAAGATTAGCAGGTTCTAACTATGGAATGCTTGGCGAAATTTTTTCAATTAAAAGAGTGTAAAATATTGGGACGCTGATGATGTAGATTTACCAAAGCAATCGCAGTTATTATCTGAACAGATTAGCAGTGTCAAGCATCTGTGACATCAGCGAACAAAACAATAAAAATAAGATGAGAACTTTAAATATACTAATATTAGTAGAACGCAGATTATACTGATTTGCTAAAGCAAAACGCTGAAAAAAACAGATTATTATCATTAGAAATCAGCGTTGCTAAACATATGTGACATCAGTTTTCAATAAAGTATAAAAATAAATGGAATTATTACATAAAGACTTAACCGATATTATTATTAAAACGTTTTTCGAAGTATATAACGAATTAGGCTATGGGTTTTTAGAAAAGGTGTATCAAAATTCCTTATATTTAGAATTAAAAAATAAAGGCTTAGATGTAGTTGCTCAAAAGAAAATAAAAGTTTTTTATAAAGGGTTTGAGGTTGGGGAATATTATGCAGATTTGATAGTTGAAAATAAAGTAATTCTTGAATTAAAAGCGGCAGAATATATTGTTGAAGAATTTGAAAATCAAATATTAAATTATCTAAGAGGTACAGATTGCGAAGTGGGATTATTATTAAATTTCGGAAAAAAACCTGAATTTAGAAGAAAAGTATTCGAGAATTCAAGAAAGATAAGAAGGTATATATAAATCAGTGATGCAAAGCATCTGTTGCAAAAGTGTTCAATAAAATTGAAAGCGGAAAAAAAACAGATTGTTATCCGTACAAATCAGCGGTGCGAAGTATCCGTGTTATCAGCGTTCAATAAAATGATGAAAATAGAACGCGGATAAAACAGATTTGCTAAAGCAAAACACGAAAAAAAACAGATTGTTATCCGTACAAATCAGTAGTGCAAAGTATCCGTTTTATTAGTGTACCAAATATTAAAAACAAATATATAGGGTTTAAAAAGATTTAGAAAAAAATTAGAAATAATTAAAATTGAGGATAAAATTAGCTACGCTCAATACCTTGTGCATGAGTGTCTTCGTTCCTCGCAATGACATATGAAAATAACAGTAATTGGTGGTGGTCCAGGCGGACTATACTTTTCAATATTAACAAAAAAAGCAATGCCGCATTGCGAAATTGATATTTATGAACGCAACAAACCCGAAGATAGTTTTGGTTTTGGTGTGGTTTTCTCTGATGAAACGTTGGGCGAATTTCTAAAAAGAGATATGCAGTCCTATGAACTCATTAGAACCAATTTTGCCTATTGGGACGATATTATTGTAGCACGCGATGGCGAAAACGTTAGTGCTTCTGGTAACGGATTTTGTGGTTGTTCCCGCAAAACGCTGCTCAAATTATTGCATCAACGTTGCCGAGAAGAAGGCATAAATCTTCATTTTGAAACAGAAATTAACGATTTAGAACCGTTTAAAAATTCCGATATTATTTTGGTTTCAGACGGAATTGGAAGTGCTATTAGAACCAAATATCAAGAAGAGTTTGGAACAAAAATCACTTTAAAAAACAATCGTTTTGTGTGGCTTGGTTCTACAAAACCACTCGACACTTTTACCTATTTTTTTAGAAATACACCACACGGTTTAATGGTGGCACACACCTATCAATATGAACCAGGCATGAGCACTTGGATTTTTGAATGTAGCGATGAAACGTGGCAAAAATTCAATTTTGAAGTAACCAATGAAGCCGATACGATTGCTAAATTACAAGATATTTTTGCAGCAGAATTAGACGGACATCCGTTGATTTCCAATAAATCGCACTGGAGACAATTTCCGCATGTAACCAACGATAATTGGTATCATAACAATATGGTTTTATTGGGCGATGCCAAAGCCACAGCGCACTACTCTATTGGTTCGGGAACCAAGCTGGCTATGGATTGCGCTATCGGACTTTCAGATGCGGTAATTGCCAATCAAAACAATATACAAGCGGCTTTTGAGCAATACGATAAAACCCGCAGAAATTCGGTAGAGATGATACAACACGCAGCAACAGTATCATTAGAATGGTTTGAAAATATGAACCGCTACAAAGATTTTCCTTTTTATCAATTTGCGTTTGGTTGTATGACACGTTCCAAAAAAGTAACTTTCGAAAACTTGCAAATTAGAGATAAATCATTCACAGATAAAGTTCTTAATGAATTTTTAGAAACTCAAAACTCAAAACTCATAACTCATCACTTAAACTCACCGGCATTTACACCATTCAAACTGCGAGATTTAGAACTCCAAAACCGTATTGTTATGGCTCCAATGGGACAATATTCGGCTAATGATGGTTTGGTAAACGATTGGCATTTTCAACATTATACATCACGAGCTGTTGGCGGATTAGGATTAATTTTAACCGAAATGACAGCGGTTTCCGAAACAGGCAAAATTACTTTAGGTTGCGCTGGAATTTATAATGATAATCAACTAATTGAATGGAAAAAAATCACCGATTTTATTCATAATTATACTCAAACAAAAATCGGAATTCAATTAGGACATTCAGGTAGAAAAGGTTGTTCAAAAATTCCTTGGGAAGAAAGTTTTACAGGCAAAAATTGGGAATTGCTTTCGGCTTCTGCAATTCCGTTTCATGAAAATTCTCCCGAAACTTCGGGATTGCCAAAAGAAATGACTTTAACCGATATGGATTTGGTTACTTCTCAATTTGTGCAAGCCACAAAAAACGCCAACGAAGCCGGATTTGATATGATTGAATTACAAGCGCATCACGGATTTTTATTGGCTTCTTATCTTTCGCCTTTAACAAATATCAGAACCGATGAATTTGGCGGAAATATTGAAAATAGATTGAAGTTTCCGTTGCGTGTTTTTAACGAAATGCGAGCTGTTTTCCCAAAAGAAAAACCAATGTCGGTACGAATTTCGGCAACCGATTGGGCAGAAAACGGAATTCCAGAAGAAGATGTTATCACGATTGCAACGGCTTTCAAAAATGCTGGCGCCGATATTATTAATGTTTCGACAGGAAATACCGTTTCCTATCAAAAACCGCAAACAGGAAGAATGTGGCAAGTTCCTTTTTCGGATGCAATCCGAAATACAGCACATATTCCAACGATTACAGCTGGAAACATAACCGATATTGATCAAATAAACACCATAATTTTAAATGGTAAAGCTGATTTAGTGGCTTTAGGAAAACCATTATTATTGGATGCCAATTTCGTTAGAAACGCTCAAGCCTACGAACAATTTCAACCTGATGATATTCCAAATCAATATAAGTTAGGAATCTCGCATTTATATCCGTTGAAAGCTTCGGAAAGAAAGCAAACCGAAGGAATGAAAAAAGCGTTGAAACCGAAGAGTAATAAGAAATAATTACGAATTAGGAATTACGAATTATGAATTATGAAAAAAGATAATATTGTTCAAATAAAGAGTTATGCTTTTGCAATAAAAATTATCCAAACTTATAAACAACTTGTTTCTGAAAAAAATGAGTATGTTTTAAGTAAACAATTATTGCGTTGCGGAACTTCTATTGGGGCAAATATTGAAGAAGCTATTGGTGGACAATCTGAAAAAGATTTTTTTGCAAAAATTACAATCTCATATAAAGAAGCAAGAGAAACTAAATATTGGTTAAATTTACTAAAAGACACTAATTATTTATCTGAAAATATGGCAACAGATTTAATAAATGATATTGACGAATTATTAAGAATATTAGGTTCAATCCAAAAAACAATTCGTAATTCGTAATTTTTAATTCGTAATTAAAATGAAAGACAATTTCGCTCAAAATAGTTTACCAAGTTTAAACTTGCAACCTAAATATAGTTTTTTGGATTTACCACAGTTTCAAAGACCAAAAGAATTAAACTGTGTGCATCGTTTATTAGATTTTCATATCGAAAACGGAAACGGTAACAATACTTGTATTCAAACTTTTCACGAAACGTGGACGTATCAAGATTTGTTTGAAAAAGCCAATCAAATTGCTCACATTTTGGTTGATGATTTGGGTTTACAATCGGGAAACCGAGTTTTATTACGTTCTGCCAATAACCTTATGATGGTAGCATGTTGGTTTGCTGTGCTAAAAGCAGGCGGAATTGTGGTTTCTACTATGCCGTTGCTTCGAGCAAAAGAACTCACTACAATTATTGATTGTGCCGAAATAAGCCACGCCATTTGTGATAGCGAGATTGAAGACGAAATGAATTTGGTAAAATCAAATTTTCTTAAAAAGACTATTTTTTACAGAAATAGTCCCGTCCCGAAATTTCGGGATTCGGGATTAGAAAAGTTAATGAAAGACAAACCAAAAACATTTGAAAATTATCAATCAAACGCTGAAGATATTGCTTTAATTGGGTTTACATCTGGAACAACGGGTTTACCAAAAATGACGGCGCATTATCATAAAGATATTTTAAACATTTGCGAAGCATTTCCACAATATTCATTACAACCAACTCAAATTGATGTATTTACAGGAAGCCCACCACTTGGATTTACCTTTGGTTTAGGTGGATTGGTTTTATTTCCAATGTATTTTGGTGCTTCTACTTTTTTAATAGAAAAACCAAGCCCAGATATTTTGCTTCAAGCCATTCAAGACTACAAAATTACAGTATGTTTTACAGCTCCAACGGCTTGGCGAATCATTACTACCAAAGTTGCAGCTTTTGATATTTCCAGCTTGCGCAAATGTGTCTCTGCTGGTGAAACCTTGCCCATGAAGGTTTGGCAAGATTGGTATGATGCTACAGGTTTAAAAATCATTGATGGCATTGGTGCTACCGAAATGCTGCATATTTTTATTTCGTCGAATGAAAAAAATATGAAACCTGGTGCAACTGGTGTAGCTATTACGGGTTATGAAGCCAAAATTATTGATACTAACGGAAACGAATTACCAAGAAACGAACCCGGAAGATTAGCTGTTAGAGGCATTACTGGTTGTAAATATTTGAACCGAGAAGACAAACAAAAAGAATACGTAGAAAACGGCTGGAATATTACAGGCGATATTTTTCGGCAAGATGAAGACGGCTATTTTTGGTTCGTAGCTCGAGGCGACGATATGATTATTTCGGCAGGATACAATATAGCTGCTATTGAAGTAGAAAGTGTTTTGCTTACTCACGAAGATATTTTAGAATGCGCTGTTGTAGGTTTACCCGATGAAGAACGTGGTATGTTGGTTTGCGCGCATATTGTTTTAAAAGACCAAACCAAAGCTACCGAGAGTATGAAAAATCACATTCAACATTGGTTTAAACAAACGGCTGCGCCTTATAAATACCCAAGAGTTATTTATTTTACAGAAAGCTTACCCAAAACCGAAACAGGAAAAATACAACGGTTTAAGTTGAAGTGATTTTAAAGTGAAAAGTCAAAAGTGAAAAGTCAAAAGTAATTAGTAAAATAAAACGTAATCTTGTCATTTCGATCTCGTCTTTTGGACGAGAGAGATAAATCATAAAAATGTAAATAATGAAGAAAAAAGGATGTTTAATAACATTCGAACATTCATGGTAAAAAATAAACCAAAATGAGAAAAGCATTCATCATCACATCCATCACCATTTTAGCAATCATCGGCATTTTAATTTACGTCGATTGGAAGTTTTGCTTACTCCTATTCATCTTCGTTCCGTTGATAGTAATGGGATTATACGATATGTATCAATCCAAACATACCATTCGTAGAAATTTTCCTTTATTGGGAAGAATGCGTTATCTATTGGAAGAACTTGGTCCAGAAATGCGTCAGTATTTTATAGAAACCGATACCGAAGGCAAACCATTCGATAGATTGCAACGCAGTATGGTGTATCAACGAAGCAAAAAAGAAACTTCTACCAAACCTTTTGGTACACAACTCGATGTGTATAACGTGGGTTATGAATGGATTAACCATAGTTTGAATGCTATTCCTTTTTCGCATAGTGAAGAACAACCAAGAGTGAAAATTGGGTCATCGCAATGTACAAAACCCTATATGGCAAGTATGTTCAATATCAGTGCCATGAGTTATGGTTCATTGAGTAAAAATGCTATTCTGGCGCTGAATGCTGGAGCAAAACAAGGTGGTTTTTACCACAATACTGGCGAAGGTGGACTGTCGCCTTATCATCTTGAACCTGGTGGCGATGTGGTGTGGAATATTGGAACAGGATATTTTAGCACAAGAACACCAGATGGCAAATTTTCGGTAGAAGAATTTACCAAGCGTGCTACTTTGGATAATGTGAAAATGATAGAAATCAAATTTTCACAAGGCGCAAAACCAGGTCACGGCGGAATTTTACCCAAAGAAAAAGTAACCGATGAAATTGCAGCCATTCGATTAGTTGAAAAAGGACACGACATCATTTCACCACCAAAACATTCGGCATTTAGCAATCCGTTGGAGTTGATGGATTTTGTAAAATTATTGCGCAATCATTCGGGCGGAAAACCTATTGGAATAAAAATTTGCATTGGTAACAAATCTGAATTTATTGCTATTTGCAAAGCAATGGTCGAAACCAAAACCTATCTCGACTTCATTACTGTTGATGGTGGCGAAGGCGGAACAGGTGCTGCACCACCAGAATATTCCGATCACGTAGGTATGCCATTGCGCGATGCCGTTGCGTTTGTTTATGATTGCCTCAATGGTTTCGGTATTAAAGAGCAGATAAAAATTATTGCCAGCGGAAAAGTAATTTCTGGATTTGATATCATTAGATGTCTTTCTCTTGGTGCCGATTTGTGCAATTCTGCTCGCGGAATGATGTTTGCGTTGGGTTGCATTCAAGCGCTAGAATGTCATGCCAATACTTGTCCAACTGGAGTTGCCACTCAAAATCCTGATTTAACCAAAGGATTGGTACCACAAGAAAAAAGCGTGAGAGTTGCCAATTTTCAGCACGAAACTGTAAAAAATGCAATGGAACTTATGGCGTCGGCAGGTTTAAAACATCCAGACGAAGTAACTCGTGATGTCGTGAGTACGCGTGTGGAGCGAAATGTAGTAGAAACTTTTGCGCAAACTTTTCTAGAATTAGAAACAGGCTGTTTATTAAATGAAAATACAGTTCCAAAAGAATTTTTGTACTTTTGGAAGAAAGCAAATAGTGAGAAATTTTAAGTTTGCAATCTATAAGTAAACTTATAGGTATTGATTTGAAATAACTGCTATTTTTGCATTATGATTACTATTTGTATTATAGAAGATTTGCCAGAAATTAGAGGTAGTTTAGAGCAATTAATTAATAATCAAGATAATTTAAAACTACTTTTTGCAGTTGATAATGCAGAAGAAGGCATTCCTTTATTACAAGAAAACAACCCCGATATTGCTATTATTGACATTAATTTGCCTGGCATAAATGGTATTGATTGTATTAGAAAAGTCAAAGACAATTGCCCAAATACACAATTCATGATTTTTACAATTTATGAAAATGATGAAAAGGTATTCGACGCATTAGCGGCAGGAGCCAGCGGATATATGCTCAAAAAGACACCCTCCGATAAAATGATTGAAGCTATTATTGATTTGAATAATGGAGGAAGCCCTATGAGTGGACAAATAGCTAGAAAAGTAATTAATTTCTTTAACGAGAAAAAGAAACCTACTCACGAAGCTTTAACTAAAAAGGAAAACGAAATTTTACTCTTATTGTCTAAAGGTTTTTTATACAAAGAAGTTGCTCATAAATTAGGAATAACCATAGGTACAGTTACACAACACATTCATAATATTTATGAAAAATTGCATGTAAATAATAAAACCGAAGCAATAAATTTGGTATATGGTAAAAAATAAATGGTTTTTTCTTTTAATATTTGGAATATGTTATGCTCAAAATAACAAAATTATAAATTCGGAATCATCTTTAAAAAACGATTCCTTAAAAATAAAGTCATTATTAAAAATTGGGCAAAAATTTGAAGAAAAATCAAACGATTCTGCATTATACTATTATTTAAAAGCAAATAATTTAGCCAAAAACACTCATTGGGTTGAAGGGGAATTAGGCTGTATTAGTAATATTACAGCAATTTACAATATTGAAGGACAATACAATAAATCATTACAACTAAATTTATATAGTGTTGCACTTGCAAAAAAAACAAACGATTATTTATGGATTGGACGTTGTTTGGCAAATGTAGGCACAACTTACATTTATTTAAATAATTATCAAAAAGCGATTGAGTATAACCTAAAAGCTTTAAAATTATTCGAAAAAAGTAATAATAAAGATTTTTTAGCAAGAATGTATGCTAATCTAGCCATCATTTATCCAAGAATAGAACAATATCAAAAAGCGTTACTTTATATAGACAAAGCTATTTTATTAAATGAAAAAGGATTTGCAACAGATAACTACATAGCATCTCTAAACACAAAAGCAAATATATTATGCTATTTAAAAAAATATAATGAAGCAATGCCATTGTATTTAAAAGGATTAGAAACAGCTAAAAAACAAGGAGATAAATACCAACTTGCAGTTTTTTCTAACAATATTTTAGATACTTATAAATTACTAGGCAAATATTCAAAAATGATTAGTGTTGCACAAAATCATTTTAATTATTGCAAAGATTATGGCACTAATGAAATGTATTCATCAGGATACAAAGGACTTGCAGAAGCTTATTTTTATAACAAAAAAAATCAAGAAGCACAAGTTTTTGCAGATAAATCTTTACACTATGCTCTAAAAGACACCATTTTAGAAGAAATGAAATTCATTTATGAACTAAAAAGTAAAATTTCATTCTCTTTAGGAGATTTAAAAAACGGAAATTATTTTTTTGATAAAGCAAAATCAATCGATAGTCAATTAGTAAATGACGACATCATTAAAAATACTCAAGAACTTGAAGCTAAATATGAAACCGAAAAAAAAGAACTAAAAATAAAAAATCTAACCCACGAAAGTGAAATCCAAAAATATAAAAGCAAACAAAAACTATGGATAATATTTAGTTTAATCATTGGTATAATTGGAATTACAATATTTACCTATTTGCAGTATAAAAACTATCAAAACAAAAAGAAATTTATACTGCAAGAAAAACAACTAGCCATTGCAGAAGAACGAATAAGAATTGCCAACGATATGCACGATGATGTTGGAGCTGGATTAAGTAGAATTAGATATATATCAACTATTTTAAAAAATAATGAAGGTATAAAAAATTCAGAAATCGAAAAAATTATAAGTCTTAGCGATGAAGCTGTCGAAAAAATGAATGAAATAATTTGGGCATTAAATCAAGGCAATCAAAAATTAGACGAATTAATTTATTATATAAGAAGTCAATGCAGCGAAATGGTTCATAATGCCAGCATCGAATTTATATGTGAACCTCCAACAAATATACCAAATGTAATTTTTGGTTGGAAAGAAAATAGAAATACGTATTTATTAGCAAAAGAAGCTGTAAATAATGCCATAAAACACTCAAAAGCAACAATAATTTCAATACATTTTGAAATAAGCAATGATTTAAAAATAACCATATCAGATAATGGAATTGGATATAATCCAGAAAAAATTAGAAAAGGAAGTAATGGCTTAAAGAATTTTAACAAAAGAATCGAAACATTAGAAGGATCCTTAAATATTACAAACTCAACTGACAATGGAGTAACCGTCTCTTTCACTATCCCACTTCATAATAAATTTAGATAAAATTAAACTAGGTTTGCCCTAATAAAACTTATATTTTTTACTCTTTTTTTAGTATCTAATTTTGTAATTGAAATGAACCTCTAAAATTTCAATTACTCATGAAACTAAAACTATCACTACTCATTTGGCTAACAAGTTTATCTTGTTTATGGTCGCAAGAGCAATTTATTTTTAATTATACAGGATCCGAACAAATTTGGACAGTACCTGCGGGAGCTTCAAACATAAGCATTACTACTTATGGTGCTAGAGGATCAAGCGGAACCACAATTTACCCTACAAAAAATTCTGGAGGGCAAGCAGGTTTAGGAAACAGAGTTACAGGCAACTGGAATTTTTTAAATCCAGGTGATGTTATTTATATTTATGTAGGCGGCGAAGCAAATAAAGATATAGGCGGTTATAATGGAGGTGGCAACGGACATTCTTTTCAATGGCCTGGAATAATTATACCTCCGTTATGGTATTATTCTGGAGGTGGCGGTGGCGCTACAGATATTCGTTTCCCAACAAATGCAATAACCGACAGAAAACAAGTATCTGGCGGTGGCGGTGGCGGTGGCGGTGCTGGAAGTTTAATTTATGAGAACTATCAACCTAATGCTTTAAATTTTATTAATGGTAGTGGCGGAAACGGTGGCGGAAATTTTTCATTAAATGGAAATTCATTAGATGGACAAAACGGAGAAACTACTACAGATACTAGTACTAATTTAACTTCCCCTGGCGCAACAGGAGGAACCACAACAAGTGTTGGTTTATATGCCAATGGTTGTTCAGGATATATAGGTAGCAATGGAACTCCTCATATCAATGAACTTGGTGGTGATGGTGGTTTTGGCAGTATTACACCATACAACAATCAACCTCACGGCGGTGGCGGTGGCGGTGGCTATTTTGGCGGTAATGGTGGCGGTGGCGGCTCTATAGGTAATTCTAATTGTTTAGGAAATGCTATGGGGGCAGGTGGAGGTGGCTCTGCTGGAACCAACTGGTTTAATGGGGCTACACCTGGAGATTATCAAAATGGAATCAACAACAGCAACGGGTATGTAGTAATTACATATTATTTAGACAATCAAAACTACACTTATTATGCAGATGCTGATTCAGACGGATACGGTAATTTTGCAATAACACAAATATCAAATACAGGTACACCTGCTGGATATGTAGCCAATAGTATTGATTGCAATGATAATAATGCAAATATTCATCCAAATGCAACAGAAATATGTGGTAATGGAATTGATGACAATTGTGATGGTGTTATCGATGAAAACTGTGGTACTCCTCCCCCAACAGCGGTTAGTCCTCAAACATTATGCGCTGGCTCAACTATAAACGATTTAGTAGTAAATGGATTAAACTTAAAATGGTATATAAATGAAACTGGCGGAAGTAATATTATGACAACTACTGATGGAATCGATTTTGTAAACGGTTTTTACCTTCCTGGTGGAACGCCTCCTCAAACTGCATTTCCTTCGTATTTAGTTTCAGGAATAATATATGTATCTCAAACAATTGGAGGAATTGAAAGTACAAGAATACCAATTCAAGTAAATATTCCTCCTCCAAATATAATTCCTGCATTTACTCCAATTGCTCCAATATGCGAAGGTGGATTTATTGGTTCTTTACCTACAACTTCAAATAACGGTATTACTGGTGTATGGCACCCTACAACAACAAATAATATTATTACAACAACTTATACATTTACACCAAATCCTGGTCAATGTGCAAAACAAACAACATTAACCATAAACGTAAATCCAACGATAACATATTATGCTGATGCAGATAACGATAGTTACGGTGATCCAACAGTAACCCAAACATCATGTATTGGTGCACCTGCTGGGTATGTTGGCAATAATTTAGACACAAATGATACTGATTCAAATATTCACCCAGGAGTTGAAATCAACAATTTAGTTACATTTAGTTATACAGGAGCAGTTCAAACTTGGATAGTTCCTCCTGGTGCTACCAATGTAAGAGTAACAACTTATGGAGCCCAAGGAGCTGCAGGAAAAAGTAAAATTGGTTCACAATGTATTGGCGGATTAGCAGGTTTAGGCAATAGAGTTTCGGGAAATTGGAATTTTGTAAACCCTGGGGATATACTTTATATATATGTAGGTTCAAAAGCAATAGATCACCAAGGAGGATATAATGGAGGCGGAAGCGTTAACGGAATAAACGGAATTTGGTCAGGTGGTGGAGGTGGTGCTACAGATGTACGTTTTCCAACCAATTCAATTTTAGACAGAAAACAAGTTGCTGGCGGCGGCGGCGGCGGCGGCGCTTCAGGAGGTCATTGGATAAATTATGATTTTACAGGTGGAAACGGCGGAAATGGTGGTGGCAACAATACCTTATACGGAAATTCATTAGATGGACAAAATGGACAGGATGCTACAGACACAAACGGACAAGTAGCACCAGGAGCACTAGGAGGCACACCAACTTCTTTTGGAATTGCTGGTGATGGTTGCATGGGTTTCAAAGGCACAAATGGAGAAACAAACAACTGGTATATTGGAGGAAGTGGTGGAAATGGAGTAAATTCACTTGGAAAACCTGATGGTGGTGCTGGTGGCGGTGGCTACACAGGTGGTACTGGTGGTGGTGGTGGCTCTACTGGGAATTCAAATTGTTTAGGAAATGCAATTGGTGGAGGTGGAGGTGGATCCGCTGGAACTAATTGGTTTAATGGGGCAACTCCAACAGATTTTCAAAACGGAATTAACTATGGTAACGGTTATGTAATTATTACTTATGATTTGAATAATTCAACAATAACTTATTATGCAGATGCAGATACAGATGGATATGGAAACATAAACGCAACTATACAATCATCAACAGGAGCACCTACTGGATATGTTACAAACAGCACTGATTGTAATGATAATAATGCTTCTATAAATCCATTTGCAACAGAAATTTGTAACAACGGAATTGATGATAATTGTAATGGATTAATTGATGAAAATTGTGTTAATATACCCTCTGCTCAACCACAAACATTTTGTCAAGATGCAACAGTAAGTTCATTAGTTGCTACAGGCACTAATTTAAAATGGTATGATGTAGCAGCAGGAGGAATCCCTTTATTTCCTGGAACACTATTACAAACTGGAACATACTATGTTTCTCAAACAATTGCTGGTATAGAAAGTCAAAGAAATCCAGTGGCAATTACAATTAATCCAGCTACAATAATTCCAAGTTTTACTCAAGTGCCCCCAATTTGTATAGGGAATAATTTGAATAATTTACCAACTACATCAACAAATGGAATTACTGGAATTTGGTCTCCAGCTATTAACAATACTATAACTACAACTTATACGTTTACTCCTAATGAGATGCAATGTGCGTTACCAACTACTATGACTATTCATGTAAATCCAGTTATTAGATATTACAATGATGCAGACGGCGATGGGTTTGGCGATCAAACCATTGCAGGAATGTCATGCACAGGAATACCAAATGGATATGTAGGAAATAATTTAGATCTAGATGATTTGAATGCTAGCATCAATCCTTGCGGCACTTCAAACACATTAGTTTTTGATTATACAGGATACCAACAAATATGGGTAGTGCCTCCAGGAGCTACTAATGTATCCATCACAGCTTATGGTGCTCAAGGAGCAAACGGATTAACAAAAGTACCAACAATCAACAGCCCAGGAATTGGAGGATCAGGAAATAGAGTTTCTGGAAATTGGAATTCACTAACATCAGGAGAAGTACTTCATATTTTTGTTGGCGGTCAAGCCTATCAAAATACTGGAGGCTATAACGGCGGAGGAAACGGATATATAACTGTAGGATCTGTAAATACAAATTATTCTGGTGGTGGTGGTGGTGCGTCAGACATTCGTTTTCCATCAAATTCATTGTCAGACAGAAAACAAGTAGCTGGTGGCGGTGGCGGTGGCGGAAATGCTGGAGGACATTTTAATAATAATTTTGATTTTACTGGTGGTAATGGTGGTAATGGTGGAGGAAATTACGCCATTTACGGCAATTCATTAGACGGTCAAAACGGACAATCAACTACTGAAATTTCAACTGGATTAATTTCTCTAGGAGCTACTGCTGGTACTTCTACATCTATAGGAATAAAAGGCAACGGATGCAGTATATATTTAGGCGATAATGGACAACCTTACTCTTCAAACAATGGTGGAAATGGAGGTAGAGGAATTACAGCAGGATTCGCATTACCAAGTGGCGGTGGTGGTGGTGGTGGCTATATTGGCGGAAATGGCGGTGGTGGTGGCTCTGGAGGCAACTCAACCTGCAACGGAAGTGCTGTTGGTGCTGGAGGTGGTGGTTCGGCTGGAACCAACTGGTTTAATGGTGCTGATGCAACCAATTTTCAAAATGGTGTTAATCAAGGTAATGGTAAAGTCGTAATAAACTATGACATAATATCCCAAAATGCAACTTATTATGCTGATGCTGATGGAGATGGTTTTGGAAATGCTTCAAATTCGGTAGCATCTTGTTCTGGAACAATACCTACTGGATATGTTGTTGATAACACCGATTGCGATGACACCAATATGGCTATACATGATTGTGGATTAAATATATCTGATTTTAACAATAATAATTTCCAAATTACAGCATATCCAAACCCATTTGATGATGGTTTCCTATTAAAATTAAATTCAAATAGTAGTTCTAATTTGAGTATAAAAGTATATGATATACTTGGAAGAAAAATAGAATCTAAAGCAATTTCAGTATTAGAATTAGAAAAAACAAATATTGGACAAAATTATCCTAATGGAGTTTATAATATTATTATTCAGCAAGATGAGAATATTAAAATGCTAAAAATGATAAAAAAATAAAAAAAATCTTATTTGAATTAATAACTCTATCTAAATATCAAGGTATTTAGGTAGAGTTTTTTTATTTACAAATTATTACATTATAATATCAAAATTAAAATTAAAGTTATTTTGTACTTTTGGAAAGAAGCAAGTAATGAGAGTTTTTAAATATCAAACCCTGTCTGAGTTCTGACAGGGTTGAAATAATAATCATGGAAACATTTACAAAACAAGAAAAAATAAAATTCAAACACGTTGATTACGCTGGAATAGTATTCTATCCTCGTTTTCTGGAAATGTTAAACGATTTAGTAGAAGATTGGTTTGAAGAAGCGCTGGAAAGACCATTCTCCAAAATGCACGAAACCAATGGCATTCCAACAGTAGATTTGAAAGTACAATTTAAAAACGCAGCAAGAATTGGAGAAATTCTAACCAAAAAATTGTGGGTAAAAGAATTGAAAACATCATCTATTGTTTGCGGATTTCAATTTGTAAACCAAAACGAACAAACTGTTTTGGAAGGCGAAGTAACTTTAGTAAATGTAAAAATTGAAGAAGATAGACAAAGTATCAAAGCTGAAGCTTTTAATGAGGAAATGAAAGAAAAAATTAATAATTACATAAAATAGTTCTCGATACATTTTTGTTTCGTCATTTCGAGTGTTTGCCAAAGGCAAAAGTATCGAGAAACGAAACAAAAATACTCGAACTGACGAACCTAAAAATATGGACTTCAAAAAATTCAAAGCCGCAACCGTTCAAACGTCGCCAGTTTTTCTGAATGTAGAAAAAACGATTGATAAAGCTATATCTTTTATCAAAGAAGCAAGTGAAAATGGAGCTAAACTTATTGCTTTTCCAGAAGTTTTTGTCGCAGGTTATCCTTATTGGAATTGGGTAATGACACCTGTGCAAGGTAGCAAATGGTATGAACAACTCTATAAATCTTCCGTAAAAACCGATGATAAAGTAATGCAACCACTATTTCAAGCTGCTAAAGATTTTGATATGCACATTGTAATTGGCATAAACGAACGTGGCGATAGTTATGGCGAAATTTACAATACCAATTTAATAATCGATAACAACGGAAATCTTATTGGTAAACACCGAAAATTAGTTCCTACTTGGGCAGAAAAATTGACTTGGACATCTGGTGATGGTTCGTCATTAAAAGTTTATAATACTGAAATTGGCCCAATCGGTACTTTGGCTTGTGGCGAAAACACGAATACATTAGCACGTTTTACGTTACTTTCTCAAGGCGAATTAATTCATATTGCCAATTATATTTCGCTTCCAGTTGCACCACCAGATTATAATATGGCAGAAGCAATTAAAATTCGTGCTGCGGCGCATTCATTTGAAGGAAAATTATTTACCATTGTTTCGTGTTCTACTATTTCAAAAGAAATTATGGAAATATTAAAACCCGAAGCACCACAAATAGAAGAGTTATTTGCTAGAAAAAGTTCAGCGTTTTCAGGATTTATTGGTCCAAATGGAGCTGTTATTGGAGAACCTTTGATTGATGATGAAGGAATGGTTTACGCCGATATTGATTTGGAAAAATGCATCCAACCCAAACAAATGCACGACATTTTAGGACATTACAATCGATTTGATATTTTCGATTTGAGAGTAAATATTGCTCCAACTCGAAAAATTACGTTTATTGATAATCATGAGGAATTTAATAAAAAGTGATAACCAATTATGAAGAAAATCTATTTCATATTGTTATTCCTTTTTTTGACAAATTCATTTTTTGGTCAAAAAAATGATACTGAAATTTTTCTCACTAATGTTAAAAAAGAAAAAATTGATGACAAAAAAATAGATTTAATTTTATCATACTTTGAATTACCTATTAATGAAAATGAACGTAAAAGAGCCGAAATTGCTCAAAAACTACTAAGATATTCTTATAGAAACAAGGATAGAATCGCAGAAACTTTAGCCTTAAAAGAAATTAGTTATTTTTATTTTAGAAGCATTAAATATAATGATGGGTTAGAAGTATGTTTAAAAGCTCTTAAAATTGCTGAAAAAGTTAAATCTGATAAACTAATTGGTCATGTGAGCTTAATTTTAAGCTATTTTTACGACACCTTCGATAAAAAAAAATCTTTACTAAAAAAAAGTTTAGCAATTGCTACAAAAATTAATGATAACAATCTAAAACTTGAAACTTATAAAACCCTTTCTGAGCTATATCTTGATAACAATAAAATAACACAATCTCTTTATTATTCTCAAAAAGAATATGAACTTACATTAAAGTTAAAAAAATTTCAAGATATTGGCTATACCTACTTAGGGTTTGCAGAAATACATAAAAAACTAAAGAACGATGAATTAGCTTTAAGTTACTACAATATGGCTATTAAAGCTTCCAAAAAAATAGGCTCTAAAGGACAGCTTGGCTGGTCATATTTTTTTAAAAGTCAATTTTTCTTTGATAAGAATAAAATTGATTCTGCGAAAATTTATTCTCAAAAATCGATATCTGCATTCGATAAAACGACTCAAAAAAGTGGATATTTTCGAAATGCAGAAATACTTTTAAACATTTACAATAAAACTAACATTGATAGTGCCTATAAATATTCAGAAAAATTGAGGATTGGCATAATGGATTATTTAGCCGAGAATAGCTCGAATGATAATTTAAAAATAATGCTTGATGAAGAATTAAGGCAAAAGAGTCTGGCGGAAGAAAATGAGAAGATTGAAGAAGAAAAAAAACAAAATCTTCAATACACATTGATATCAATTAGTATATTAGTTTTACTTTCCTTTTATCTTATAGTTACAAAAAGCTTTATTGTTAGCAGTAGAGTAATTAAATTCATTGGGGTTGTTTCGTTACTAATAGTTTTTGAATTTATAAATTTGCTTATTCATCCTTTTCTTGAAAAAATAACACATCATTCACCTATATTGATATTATTGGCACTAGTTGCTATTGCTGCTATTTTAGTTCCTTTACATCACAAAGTAGAACATCTTTTTGTTGCAAAAATGATTGAAAAAAATAAAAACTTGAAGATTAAAAAAGCTGTTGAAATAATTAACGACTCCGAAGGAGAAAACCCACAATAATCATGGAAAACAATTATTCAGACGACATATATGGAAGAGCTCGTGTACACGACACGCCTGAGCTTGAAAAGTATTATAAAGAATTAGAAAATCTTGGCGCTGGTGCCTTATGGACGGTTGCCAACGATATCGAACCTTGGGAACCAAGAGCCAATTGTATTCCAATGTTATGGAAATATGATGATTTGCGTCATTTAGTTTTAAAATCTTCAGAATTGGTTACTCCAGAACAAGCAGGAAGACGTGTAGTGTATTTAGTAAATGAGAAGCTCAAACATATTAGTGCAGCCGTAGGATTGTTGTATACAGGAATTCAAGTGACGCGTCCAGGCGAATTTACTTCAGCGCATCGTCATCGTGCTTCGGCATTGCGTTTTATTATGGAAGGAAAAAAAGGTTATACGGTTGTTGATGGCAATAAAATCATGCTCGAAGTCAATGATTTTGTAATAACACCAAACTCTGCTTGGCACGAACACGGCGTAGAAGAAGACGGCGAAACGTGTATTTGGCAAGATGGATTGGACATTCCGTTGGTTAATATGCTTGAAGCCAATGATTATGCGGTTTTTGATGGTAAACAACCATTATCAAAACCTATTAACTTCTCGCCTATTACTTATGGTTGTGCTGGGTTAATTCCTGCCGATACAACAGCTTGGGACAAACCTTATTCGCCTTTGTTTAAATATTCGTGGTCTAAAGTATATCCAGCACTTTTAGAAGCACAAAAAGTGAATGAGGTTAATCCGTTTGATGGAATTTTTATGAAATATTCAAATCCATTAACTGGTGGACATGTGATGCAAACCATGGGTGCAAGTATGCAATTGCTTCCAGCAGGTTTTAAAGGAAAAGCACACAAACACACAGGTTCATTCGTCTATCAATGTGCAAAAGGAAAAGGTTTTACTATAATAAACGGAAAACGATTTGATTGGAAAGAACGAGATATCTTCTGTGTTCCAAGTTGGGCATGGCACGAACATCACAATTCATCCGAAACCGAAGATGCTTGTTTGTTCAATTTCAATGATTTACCAGTGATTGAAAGTCTAGGATTATATCAAGGAAAAGAATATTCGGAAAACAATGGAAATCAATTGATTAACGGTTGATGATTAACGAATATAGATTTTTGAATAAATAAAACTTACAACTGTCAACTTACAACTTATAACTAGAAATGAAACTACTCACCTACACTTTAAAAGAAACTTTTGAACCACGATTAGGTTTCCTTCACAACAATCAAGTGATTGATATGGAAGATTTTGGAGAAATTTCCAACTTTCCGTTGCCCAATACAATGCTCGATTTAATTGATATGGGAATGGAAATTGTAGAAGAACTCAACGATATGATTGCCGAAACGGAACAATCGTTTTTCGATGAAATCGCATACGAAATGGACGAAGTAACTTTCCTTGCTCCTATTCCGAAACCAAGAAAAAATATCATCGGAATTGGCTTAAATTATACCGAACATGTTGCTGAAAGTGCCCGAACACTTGACACAACTGGCAAATTACCTCAAAAACCAATCATTTTCTCAAAACCACCAACCACAGTTACAGCAACAAATACCGAAATTATAAAAAATACAAAACTTACCGAACAATTGGATTGGGAAGTTGAATTGGCTGTAGTCATTGGTAAAAAAGGAAAATATGTTCCCAAAGCTGATGCTATGGATTACGTTTTTGGTTACACAGTAATCAACGATATTTCTGCTCGTGATTGCCGTCGAGAAGGACAATGGATTGTATCAAAAGGACAAGATACATTTGCACCGATGGGTCCAATTTTGGTTACCAAAGACGAAATCGAAAATCCACACAATTTGAATTTATCATTAAAAGTAAACGGAATTGAAAAACAAAATTCAAACACAAAATTCTTGTTGTTCAATATCAATGATTTAATTGAAGATTTGAGTATCGTTTTCACTTTAGAACCAGGCGATATCATTGCAACCGGAACACCAGCTGGCGTTGGCGCAGGAAGAAATCCACAAGAATGGTTATACGATGGCGATGTTGTAGAAGCTACTGTTGAAGGAATTGGAACGATTGTGAATACGGTAAAAGAGATTTAAAATTAGTGCTCAGTAAACAGTTTTTAGTGTTCAGTTTTTTGAGCAACTTTTAAACTTTTAAACCTTAAACTTTTAAACAATGAAATTTAGAATTGGACAAATAGTTCCATCAAGTAACGTAACGATGGAAACCGAAATACCCGCAATCTTTCGTTCACGCGAAACCATTTTACCAGAACGCTTTACTTTTCATAGTAGTAGAATGCGCATGAAAAAAGTAACAAAAGAAGAACTCGAAGCCATGGATGCGATGAGTTTAAAATGTGCTCAAGAACTTTCTGATGCGCATGTTGACGTTATGGGATATGCTTGTTTGGTAGCTATCATGAGTATGGGACGTGGTTATCATTGTGTTTCGGAAGTGAATTTGCATCAAGAAACGGTTGCAAATGATTTCCCTACTCCAATTGTAACTTCAGCAGGTGCTTTAATTAATGGTTTGAAAGTTTTGGGCGCTAAACAAATATCAATTATAACGCCTTATATGCGTCCATTGACTGATAAAGTCGTTGATTATATTGAACATCAAGGCATAAAAGTTAAAGAAAGTATTGCTCTTGAAATTCCAGATAATTTGGAAGTTGCAGCGCAAAACCCGATGAATTTATTGGAAATCTACAAGCAATTGGACTTGAAAGATGTCGATGTTTTAGTAGCATCAGCTTGTGTGCAAATGCCATCATTGGAAGCTATTGATTTAATTCAGGCGGAATGTGGCATTCCAGTAACTTCTGCAGCGGTTTGTACAACCTATGAGATGATGAAAAAGTTAGGAATTGAAGCTAAATCGACTATTGGTGGTGAATTGTTGAGCGGAAAATATTAATGAATAAAAGAATTCAAAATAAAATTGCTTTTGGTCTATTTGCTTTTGGCGGACTATATATGCTATATCTTTTTGGATTGTATTTCGTTATGTGCGTTCCAATACTGATAATTATTTATATTCTGGTAATCAAATTATTGAAATAAAAAAAGGAGTTCAAATTGAACTCCTTTTTGTTTTCTAGTATTTCAACAATTCTAATAATTCCTTCTCAAATCGTTGTTTTGGTAAATATTGATCTTCCAATGCTTTCATAAATGGTATAGCACTTTCTATACTTCCCACTCGTTTTACTGGAGCATCGAGATTTTCAAAGCAATTTTCCATAATCATCGACGATATATCTGAAGCAACACTTCCGAAAAGAGTATCTTCGGTAAGAATGACTACTCTATTTGTTTTTTTAACTGATGCAAAAATAGTTTCAGTATCAAGAGGTTGCAATGTTCTTAAATCTATCAAATCGGCTGATATTTCAGGGTTTTTAGTTAAGGTTTCCAAAGCCCAATGCACACCAGAACCAAAAGTAATAATAGTTACTTGATGACCTTCTTTGAGCAAAGACGCTTTTCCAAATGGAATAGTATAATAATCTTTTGGGACATCTTGATAAATAGAACGATATAATAATTTATGTTCAAAATACATCACCGGATTTGGATCATTGATAGCGGTATTCAATAAACCTTTTGCATCATAAGGAAATGCTGGATAAACTACTTTTAAACCAGGTGTTTTGGTAAACCAAGCTTCATTAGTTTGCGAATGAAATGGTCCAGCTTGTGTTCCACCTCCACAAGGCATTCTAACTACAACATCACTTTTTTCACACCAACGATAATGTTGCTTTGCTAAAAGATTAACGATTGGATTAAATCCTGTTGAAACAAAATCAGCAAATTGCATTTCTACAACGGCTTTCATACCATTTATAGATAAACCGTTTGCCGCAGAAACCACAGCGCTTTCGCAAATAGGTGTATTTCGAACTCTATCTTTACCAAACTTTTCTACAAAACCTTCCGTAATTTTAAATGCTCCACCATATTCAGCAATATCTTGTCCCATGATAACTAAGTTGTCATGGCGTTCCATAGATTGGCTTAACGCTTGAGAAATAGCATCAATCACACGAATATTTTCTTTTTCTTCTGATGGATTGATCTCTTCAAAAGTATATGGTGCATAAACATCATTTAATTCTTCTTCAAGATCTGCTACCAATTCTGGTTCTGCTTGTGTAATTGCCCAATGGTCGTCGATTTCTTTTTTGATTGCTTTCTTGTAATCTTCATCAATTTCATCAGAAAGCACACCTATATCTTTCAAATAATTAGCATAATTAGAAATTGGGTCTTTCTTTGCCCATTCATCCATCAAATCTTGTGGCACATATTTGGTTCCACTCGCTTCTTCATGACCACGCATTCTAAAGGTTTTAAACTCTAGCAAAACAGGACGTGGATTTTCAATCATTGATTGCTTCAACTCTGAAATTTTTGAAAAAACTTCTAGAATATTATTACCATCTATAATATAACTTTCCATTCCATAACCTTTACCTCTATCGGCAAGATTTTCACAACGATATTGCTCATTGGTTGGTGTTGAAAGTCCGTAACCATTATTTTCAATAACAAACAAAACGGGTAAATCCCAAACGGCAGCAATGTTCAATGCTTCATGAAAATCACCTTCACTCGTTGCGCCTTCTCCTGTAAAGACTGCTGTTACTTTACCGTTTTTCTTTAATTTGTTTGCCAATGCAATTCCATCTGCAACACCCATTTGTGGCCCAAGATGAGAAATCATACCGATGATTTTGTATTCTTGCGTACCAAAGTGAAAACTTCTATCACGTCCTTTAGTAAAACCACTTTTTTTACCTTGCCATTGGCTAAATAATTTACTCAACGGAATATCTCTACCCGTAAAAACACCAAGATTTCGGTGCATTGGTAAAATGTATTCATCACTATCCAAAGCCGCTGTAATTCCAACAGAAATCGCTTCTTGTCCAATGCCAGAAAACCATTTAGAAACTTTACCTTGACGAAGAAGAATAAGCATCTTCTCCTCTATCAATCTAGGTTTTAAAAGTTTTTTATATAAATTTAATAATTGTGTGTTTGAAAAATCTTTTCTATCGAATTTCATTGGAATAAAAATTTGCGCGACAAAAATAGAAAACTCAACGCAAACGATTTAGATTTAATGATTTTAATTTTATAAAATTGATAAAAAATGACCGTTTTTTTAATTAAAAATGATACGGTAATTAAGAATTACAAATAATTGATAAATTTGCTAACAATCAAACACAGATGAATAAAATTTAGTATGCCACACTTAGAACTTCCTTTTTTTACAAATCTGCTCATTCTATTGGTGTTTGCTAGATTATTCGGTGAAATATTTGAGAGATTTAAACAACCGGCAATGATAGGTGAAATAATTGCTGGGATAATTTTGGGTCCAAGTTTATTGAATATCATTCATAGAACAGAGGATATCAAAGTGATTTCTGAGTTGGGGGTTTTTTTGTTAGTAATAATTGCAGGTCTGGAAATAAACATTGACGATATTATTAAATCGTCAAGAGGAAAGAACTTTATCATTTCAATATTAGCATTTTTCTTTCCTATCATTTGTGGTTTTTTAGTAGGTCACTTTTTTGGTGAAGAAATTATGACTTCAGTTTTTATTGGCTTATGTGTAGCAATAACTGCTTTACCTGTTAGCATTAGAATTCTCATGGATTTAGGAAAAATAAACTCTGAAGTTGGCCAAAAGATAATTTCTGTTGCTATTTTTGATGATGTATTGGCTCTTACAATACTAAGCGTTCTACTTGATATAAAAGGAACAGATATGACAACTGATGTGATATTGAAGGTTGCTTTTTTCTCATTATTAAAATTATTGGCTTTTATATTCATCTTGATTTTTTTCTATGTTTTTCTAAAGAAAGTTTCGCAAAAAGAAAATTACATTGAAAACTACATCAACAAATTTTTATCTATTCTAAAGGGAAGAGAACCGTTATTTGCTCTCTTTTTTGCATTTATATTGCTTTTTTCAACATTAACCGAAACATTAGGATTTCACTTTATTGTTGGTGCTTTTATTGCTTCCATGTTTATAAGCAAAAGCATTATTGGAGAAAAAAATCTTAAAACCATAGAAAGTACAACGAATAGTTTGGCTATGGGATTTTTGGCACCAATATTTTTTGCAGGAATTGGTCTGGAATTTAATTTTTCATCAATCCAAAACATAGGTTTGCTTGCAATGGTAATTATTATATCCTATGGTTCTAAAATTTTTGGAGGTTATGCAGGTGGAAAATTTGCTGGTCTATCAAATAAAACAGCTTTAACATTGGGCATAGGATTGAACGCAAGAGGAATAATGGAATTAGTTATAGCAAATATTGCGTATAAAGCAGGATTAATATCTGATGAAATATTTTCAATTCTGGTGATAATGGGTGTATTGACAACACTAACCACACCAATAATGCTCAAAAGATGCTTTGACAAATTAGAAATAAAACAGAAATAAAAAATCCCGAATAAATCGGGATTTTTTGTTTATTGTAAACTTGCTAAACTCTGCTCTAAAGTAGCAATTTTAGCCAACGCATCTGCTTCTTTTTTGCGTTCATTAGCTATAACTTGTTCTGGTGCACCACTAACAAATTTTTCATTCGATAACTTCCCTTGAACAGAACGTAAGAAACCTTTCGTATAATTTAATTCTTCTGTTAATTTAGCTATTTCAGCAGCCACATCAACATTTCCTCCGACAGGTATGAAATATTCATTTGATTTTACACGGTAGGACAATGCTCCATTTACTTTTTCCTCTACATATTGTAAATCTACAATATTTCCAAGTTTCATGATTACTGAATCGAAATACGTTGAGGATTTTTCGTTATTAACAACTTTTAATTCAATAGTTTCTTTAAATGGAATGTTTTTGTCTTTTCTAATTGTTCGAATTCCTGAAATTACTTCAGTTGCCAATTCAAAATCCGAAATTATTTTCTCATCAAAAGCTTTCATTTCAGGCCAAGAAGCTACAATTAAAGCTTCATCTGGAGTTCTTTCGGCAATATACTGCCAAATTTCCTCCGTTAAGAACGGCATAAAAGGATGTAATAATTTCAAATTCGCTTCTAACATTTCAATTGCTTTATTGAATGTGGTTGTATCAATAGGTTGTTGGTATCCTGGCTTAATCATTTCTAAGAACCAAGAACAGAAATCATCCCATACCAATTTATAAATTCCCATTAAAGCATCAGAAATTCTATATTTATCAAAGTTATCTTCAATCTCAACTAACGTCTTTTGCAATTTCGCTTCGTACCATTCAATAGCAACCTTTGATGATTCAGGTTGGGCAATATCCGCTACTTCCCATCCTTTAATTAAACGGAAAGCATTCCAAATTTTATTAGCAAAACCTTTACCTTGATTACACAATTCTTCATCGAATAAAATGTCATTACCCGCAGATGAACTCAATAACAAACCAACACGAACTCCGTCGGCACCAAACTTTTCAATTAATCCAAGTGGTTCAGGAGAATTCCCTAGTGATTTAGACATTTTACGGCCTTGTTTATCACGTACTAAACCAGTTAAATATACATTTGAAAACGGCTTTTCACCGGTATATTCATATCCTGCAATAATCATTCGGGCTACCCAGAAGAATAAAATATCCGGACCTGTAACCAAATCATTAGTTGGATAGTAATATTTGAATTCTTCATTTTCAGGATCCATCATACCTCCAAAAACAGAAATTGGCCATAACCAAGAGGAAAACCAAGTATCCAAGGCATCTGGATCTTGTTTTAGGTTATTAGTTGTTAGTTCTTGGTTGTTGGTTTTTTCTTTAGCTAAAACCAAAGCGTCTTCAATAGTCTCAGCAACAACAAAATCTTCTTTTCCATCACCATAATAATAAGCCGGAATTTGTTGTCCCCACCACAATTGTCGTGAAATATTCCAATCGCGGATATTATTTAACCAATGTGCATAGGTATTATTGAAACGAGATGGATGTAACTTAATCTCATCGGATTCTAAAACAGCTTTAATAGCAGGCTTCACTAACTCGTCCATTTTCAAGAACCATTGATCTGATAATCTTGGTTCGATTACCGCTTTTGTTCTTTCAGATGTTCCAACATTATTTACGTGGTTTTCAACTTTTGCCAAAGCACCAATAGATTCTAATTCTTTTTCAATTTCCTTACGAACTTCGAAACGATCTTTACCTTCATAATGCAATCCGAATGAATTTAAAGTAGCGTCTTCATTGAAAATATCGATGATTTCTAAACCGTGTTTGTCGCCTAATGTTTTATCATTTACATCGTGTGCAGGCGTTACTTTTAAACAACCCGTACCAAATTCCATATCAACATATTCGTCGAAAATAATAGGAATAACTCGGTTGCAAATAGGAACAATGGCTTTTTTACCTTTTAAATGGAAATAACGTTCGTCTTCAGGATGAATACAAATGGCAGTATCGCCTAAAATAGTTTCAGGACGCGTAGTTGCGATAGTTACAAACTCTTCACTTCCTTCGATTTGATACTTTAAATGGTATAATTTTCCTTGTCTTTCTTCATAAATAACTTCTTCATCAGACAATGTAGTTTTTGCTTCTGGATCCCAATTTACCATTCGGTAACCGCGGTAAATCATGCCTTTGCTGTATAAATCAACAAATGATTTGATTACTGAAGCCGACATGTCGTCATCCATTGTAAATTTAGTTCTATCCCAATCACAAGAACAACCCAATTGTTTTAATTGTTCTAAGATAGTTCCACCGTATTTTTCGGTCCAGTCAAACGCATGCTTTAAAAACTCCTCACGCGTTAAATCAGATTTATTGATTCCTTCCGATTTTAATTTGGCTACCACTTTTGCTTCGGTTGCAATAGATGCATGATCAGTTCCTGGAACCCAACAAGCGTTGAATCCTTTTAAACGTGCACGACGGATTAACACATCTTGAATAGTATTGTTCAACATATGTCCCATGTGCAAAACTCCTGTCACATTTGGTGGTGGAATTACAATAGTATAAGGTGTTCTATGGTCTGGTGTAGAATGGAAATACTTGTTTTCCATCCAGTAGTCATACCATTTTTTTTCTACTTGTTTGGCATCAAATTGTGCTGGTATCATTCTTTCTTGCTTTTATTTTATTCCAGAAGTTACAAAAATTCCCTTTGTTTTCGACATAGCCCCGATTGAAAAGCGGGAAAATGGATTTTACAAAAACGCAAGCGTTTTGCTCCAAAAAATAATTGGCATGAGATTTGTAAATCTTTCTGCAAAAGTAAGTAATAACTAGTTTAGAAAAAATTAAGAATTAATTTTTTGAGTTTAAATCGAAAGAAAGTATTTTTACAAAACCAAAGAAATATTTTAACCTATGAAGAAAATAATACTTATTGCCTTTTTAACTTTGAGTTTTATGGGATTTTCCCAAAAAGGTGCAAAAATTGAGTTTAAGGATAAAGACAATACTATTGACTATGGAACTGTAACTAAGGAAGAAGACAGTGGTATTCGTTCTTTTGAGTTTACTAATACTGGCGACGAACCATTGATTATAAAAAATGTACAGTCATCGTGTGGTTGTACTGTTCCCAGCAAACCTACTGAACCTATTCAGCCTGGACAAACCGGAAAGATTGATGTGAAGTATAACATGAATCCTGGTCCTATAAGAAAAACAATTACTGTTGAAACGAATGCGATTAATGTTGAAGAAGGCAGAGTTGCTCTAAAGATTAAAGGTGAAGTGATTGTAAAACCAGTTGTAAACCTTCTGGAGAAAAAAAATACAAGTCCAATTATGCAATAAAAAAGTCCCTGAGTTTTCAGGGATTTTTTTATATGATTTTTTTTAACTGAAATTTTATTTTCATCGGTATGCCGTTTCGTTCGAGTTCCATACTAATGAATTTTCCTTCTTCAGACTTCAATAGTTGGTTTATCTTTTCTATAGTCAAATTGTGAGTACTTATCCCGTTGACACTAATAATTCTATCACCTTTTTTGGCGCCAGCTTCATCTGCGGAAGAATTTTTTCGGATACTTGATATTTTAAAAACTGGTTTTAAAACAAACCTAATCTGCAAACTATTTTTTTTTTGGTCTTGCTCTTTGAATATTTTTATTCCACTTCCATTTGATTCATAAGTTTCGTTTACCCATTCGAGTCCTGCGTGTTCAACTTCTATTCCGCTCATGTTAAAGTGAAAATCTTCATCAATTTTTTGGTTAGGTGATGCATATAATTTATTATTTGGATAATCAAAGATTAAGTTATATCGTGATAAAATTTCACCACCAATTGAACCCGCTCTATTTTCAACAAAATTTACACTTTTGACTGAAGTCGAATCAGGATAAGTTGCAATTGGCTCATTAAAAACATGGTTTCCAAAAGTAAATGATTTTACTCTACCTCTTTTACCAAATATATCACCACTAAAACCTCTTCCCAAAAAATCATCAATCGTTTTTGAAGGCAAGTTTATGTCTTTATGTTTGTTTTCAAAAAGCCAAAGCGCATCACTATTCCCTGTATCGAGTAAAAATTTTAGAGACTTGCTGGTATTATTTTCTTTCATCTCAGCATAAATATATGGTTTGAACATTTCTATTGTTATATCATAAGGATTAAGCTTTTTAATTTTCTTAAGAATAGATTTGTCTTGACTGGAATACACAATAACTTTTTTTCTATTGTAATCAATTTCTATTCTATAATCTTTAAAGAAATCATACCCTAAAATTCCGTTTACTGGAATTCCTACCTGCGAGGAAAAATTAAATTCCTGATTTAATACTATATAAATTTCATGATTTTCGTCAACAAAGTTTTTAATCTGAATTTTATTTTTTGTTGAACTGTAAGCATCTATGGCATCTTTACTTCCTAATCCTTTCAATTTAATTGACTCTACATTTAAAAGTTTTAAATCTTCTCCTTCAGCCAAACTGAATATAATAGTTTGTTGTACACCAGTATCCAACAAAAATGTTAAAGGCACATTATTGACTACTACTGGTATAAAAATCAAGTTGTTGATAGATTTAAAAGGTATAACAACTTTTCTTTTATCATTAATAATTTTAAACTCAGATTGCGAAAAAATATTTAAAGAAAAAAAGAATACAAAAAATAAAATAAAGTTACTCTTCATGTAAGTTCAATTTTGATAAATTTAGGAATAAATATTATTTGAAAAAAAATTTAACAAAATATAAATATTTGATGTTTAATTGCCTAAAAAAATAAAAAATCGCAAATTTGTGGCACTAAATAAATTTAACATGCCAAAGATTTCGAACAAAGGGCAACAAATGCCAGAATCTCCAATACGAAAATTGGTTCCATTTGCGGAAAACGCAAAAAAGAAAGGACACAAAGTATATCATTTGAATATAGGTCAACCTGATATTAAAACCCCAGAAGTTGCTTTAAATGCAGTAAAAAATGCTGATATAAAAGTTTTGGAATATAGCCACTCAGCTGGTTTTGAAAGCTACAGAACAAAACTTTCTAGTTACTATAAAAACCACGGTTTACCGATAGAACCGAGTGAAATTATCATTACAACTGGTGGTTCAGAGGCGTTATTATTTGCTTTAGGAAGTACAATGGATGCAGGCGATGAAATTATTATCCCAGAACCATTTTATGCAAACTATAATGGATTTGCAACAGCATCTGGAGTAAAAGTTGTTCCAGTTATTTCAACTATCGAAGAAGGTTTTGCTTTACCTCCTATCACTTCATTCGAAAAATTAATTACTCCAAAAACAAAAGCTATATTAATCTGCAATCCAGGAAATCCTACAGGTTATTTATATTCTAAAGATGAAATTCTACAATTAGCTGAGATTGTTAAAAAACATGATTTATTTTTAATAGCCGATGAAGTTTACAGAGAATTTACATATGATGGGCATAAACATTTTTCGGTAATGAATGTACCAGGAATTGAACAAAATGCTATTATGATTGATTCAGTTTCAAAAAGATATAGCATGTGTGGAGCAAGAATTGGTTGTATTGTTTCAAAAAACAAAGAACTTATGAATACGGCGATGAAATTTGCTCAAGCTAGATTAAGTCCACCAACCTATGCTCAAATTGCTAGCGAAGCTGCTTTAGAAACTCCACAAAGTTATTTTGATGATGTTATTCATGAGTATAAAGAACGTAGAGATACTCTCATTGAAGGATTAAATAAGATTGAAGGCGTTAAAGTTGCTGTTCCAAAAGGTGCATTTTATTGTATTGCTAAACTTCCTGTAAAAAGCGCAGACGATTTTGCTAAATGGTTATTAGATAGTTATGAGAATAACGGTGAAACGGTTATGGTTGCTCCTGCTGCTGGATTTTATTCTAGTCCAAATGTAGGATTGGATGAAATTAGAATTGCTTATGTGTTGAAAAGAGAAGATTTAATTCGTTCAGTTGAAATACTTAAAGACGCTTTAGAAAAATATAATATGCTATAATTTTTTCTTTAACAAACAACAAAAAACCAGCTCTTCGAGCTGGTTTTTTATTTTGTTATTATCTTTTTAATGAGAAATGGGCTTTAAACTCTTTAATCTGACCTTGTTCTTCATATTCTACCAAGAACCAATAATCCGTTGATGGCATCAAGGCTCCGTTGAATGTGCCGTCCCAACCATCGCCTGTCGAACTTATTTGTTTCAACAGTTTTCCATAGCGGTCAAATATATAAATTTTTGCGCTTGGTTGGTTACCTAA
>NZ_BMIM01000008.1 GCF_014642275.1 Flavobacterium lutivivi | reverse complement strand
ATAATTTATAGAACAAGTTTGATTTCCAGTAATAATCAATCTGATTTACTTAACTATTTGATTGAATTTTCAAATAAGATTGAAACTAATTTATTATTGATTATATACAGAGACATTTTAATTATAAACTATAAAAATCCAAATAGTTATTTAAATATTTTTAACAAGTATTCCTCTCTCTTCGCAAAAGCAAATTCCGTAAGCAATAATGATATTTATGTTTTTGCAATATACATAAAACATAACTCCGACAGAAAAAATATTCCCGAGGCACTAAAATTATGTAGAATAATAAGTGACAAAATAGAATACAGTGAGGATGAAAATTTAAAACTTGAATCTGTCATTATATATTACTGGTATTCAAATCTTTACTTTACAATCCATGATAGAGATAATACCTTTAAATATGCTGATATAGCTTTGGAGTTGATTAGTAATTCTAATGGTAAGAAAATATCAATGATAGATGAAGCTGGTCTAAAATCAATATCTAGTCAGTTAACTCAAATAAAAATGTCTTTTTCTGTAACAAATCCAGTCGTAAGTACAAAAAAGTATGGAAGGAATGATAGAATAAAAGTCAAGTACACTGACGGTAAAATAATTGAAAAAAAATACAAACAGTTAGAACCCGACATTTTAGCTGGTAGATGTGTCGTCATATAAATAACCATAAAAATGATTACAACATTAAAAATTAAATTTGAAAATTGTTATGGGATAAAAAGCCTAAATCATTCTTTTGAGTTTTCTATAAAAAAAGTGTTTTCAATCTGTGCTCAATGGGCCAATAAAAACTTCTTTTGCTAAGAATTGTAAAGATTACAATCAAAATAAAACTATAGCAGATATAATTTTACCAGAACTAGTAACCCTTCGTGAAATAGAAACGAGTCTGACATTGATATTTAAGCTGAGCAAGTTTTCGTTATTTACCCTTATCTAGAAAATATAAACTAGAAGATTATCCACATTACTCTAAAATAAAACGCTAAAGGAAAGATATGAAGATATCCAATTAAGAAAATGGTAAGAATACAATTAGTAGTAAAAAGTGAACACAGCGTTTTTATAAAAACAACCACGTCATTTTATATCTAAAAGCATATAATTTTATTTTATTTTATATTTTTATATCCAAAAACATATAATTTAATATTTTTTTACTATTTTTATATTCAAAAGCATATAAAGATGAATTTGATTTCAGATTTTGTAAAGAAAAGACGCAAACTTGCAGGACTAACACAAGAAGAGTTTGCGATGAAAGCTGGTGTAGCTTTAACAGTAATTAGAAAAATTGAACAAGGCAAAGATAACTTAAGCCTTTCTAAGGTAAATCAAGTTTTAAAAATGTTTGGACATACCGTTGGACCAATAGAAGATAAATAAAATGAGACAAGCCATTGTAAAATATAACAATATAATTGCAGGTCAACTAAGCGAATTAGAAACTGGTGAGTATGAGTTTCAGTACAATGACTACTATATTGAAAATCACCCAAGTGATTTTATAACCTTCAACATGCCAGTAAGAAAACTATCGTATAAAAGCAAAAAGTTATTCTCATTTTTTGATGGATTGATACCCGAAGGATGGTTGTTAAACATAGCTTCAGATAGTTGGAAAATTAATAAAAATGACAGAATGGGACTTTTATTAGCTTGTTGTCAAAATACAATTGGAGCAGTAAGTATTCATCCAATAATAAACAAAGAAAATGAATAGATGCTTATATTGCTATCAAGAACTAGAGCCTGAAAACAAAAGTGATTACCACTCTAGGTGTAATAAAACATTTTTTGGAACTGAAATAGCTCCTTTGTTACCTTATAGTTTGAACGAAATGGCAGAACTTGCCAAGAAAACGGTAGAATTATCAATAACTATTCCTGGTGTACAACCAAAATTATCCTTGAGTTTCATTCAATCCGAAATTAATGATGGCCATAACGGCAGATTAACCATAATGGATGCTTTGGATGGGAATTATATACTAAAACCTCAAAACTTAGCCTATGAGCAAATGCCAGAAAACGAACATCTGTCAATGAAACTGGCTGAATTATTCAAAATTGAAACGGTTCCATCAAATATGATTAGGCTTGCTTCAGGAGAACTATGCTATATAACAAAACGGATAGATAGAACTTCTGAAAATCGAAAAATACACATGATTGATTTTCTTCAAATTCTAGAATTAGAGGACAAGTACAAAGGAACGATGGAACAAGTAGGCAAAACTATTGGTCATTTGTCTGTTAATGAATTATTGGACAAATTACGATTTTTTGAGTTGAGCATTTTTAATTTCATTATCCATAATAATGACATGCATCTAAAAAACTTTTCGATGTATTTATCAAATTATGGGTGGATTTTATCGCCTGCCTATGACTTGATTAATGTGAAAATCATTATGCCAAAAGATGATGAAGAAACAGCATTGCTTCTTGGTGGAAAAAAGAAAAATTTTACCAAAACTTATTTTGACCGTTTCGGAAATCTTCTTGGTTTAAATGACAAACAAATTAATTTTGTGTATAAAAAACTAAACAAATGGCTGCCAAATGCTGAAAAATTAATTGATATTTCATTTTTAACTGAAGAAAAAAAGAAAGAATATAAAAGCTTGATTAACGAACGAGTTAATGTATTCCAATAATTATTCGATTATCAATTTTTTACTTACATTCTTCTCATCAGAGCTAATTTTCAAACAGTAAATTCCCTTCGCTAATTGGAATCTCACTGATGCATTTGGCTCAACATTTTCAGCAAAAACTATTTGACCAATGTTATTATATATTTCAACTTTTGCTTCATTAGTTAATCCATAAATTGTAAAGCTATCTTTCGCTGGATTTGGAAAAACACTAATAGAGGAAAAATTGTTTTCATTTACAGAAAGCGAAGAAAACCACGGTTGCCCAAAGTTTGCTCCAAAAATATAATCGGCTAGATTGGGATAATCAATAAAAGGATTTCTATTGACTTGCCATGTATAAATATAATTATTTCTATTCATTTCAAAATCATCTCTTGGATCAGAATGATTCCAAGCAAGCAATGAAGCTAAATCTCCTATTTGACCAACTGTTGTATCTGGTAAATCTCCATTGGCTAAACTTAGCGCATTATATCTAACCGCCATGTAAAACAACGCTCTTGCAACATCCCCTTTCCATGAACCTTGATTTCCTGTTGGACCATTATATCCTGTAAGTCCATAATCTTTGTTGCTTCGGTTGGTGTTTTCTGGCCCATCTTCTGCACGAATATGATGAGCATCTGCATGACCTGCCAAAATATCGTCTGCGCTTGTAGGAAGCCAAATATCAATTCCATCAGCTGTACTAGATGTTCCATCTGTAAATCCTCCTCTTGATTGAGGAAAAATATGTTCTCGATTCCATTTACCAGCATTTGAACCTCCAGTTTCCTGAAAATCCAACTTCGAACGTGGACTTTCTACATACATCATCCAAACTTGATTACTATTCAACGGATTTTGATCGGCTTTTTTCAAAATGTCTATTATATCGCCATAATTATGAGCATGAACAACACTCGGGTTTGCAATAATATTTTGAAGTGCTTGCTTTAATTCATTACCCGCCAATCCTTCTATTGAATCGTAATAGCCAACTGGTGCAGTACTTGTAACGTTACCAAAAGTTGGATTCAATGGTGTTCCAAATGGTGAAACATAGAAATCATTATCAATTATTCTAATTTGGATATTATCGTTTAATCTATTGCAACCATCTGGAACGTTAACAAATTTTATTTTAGCAACTTCATCTCCTTCATCAATTACATCATCTATCAAATTTATGGATGTGGAAACTGTATTTGTCCCAGATAGAATTGTTAGAGATAAATTACCTGTAAAATCAGTATTAGTAAATGTTCCATTGTCAAGGTTAATTAGAAAACTTGTGTCAGTCGCAACAACGGTTTGTGAAGTTATTGTTATATTGAAACTTTGCCCTTCATTATATTGACTTGCTCCAACTATTATGGTTAAACCGTTGTAAATAAATCCACTTCCATCATTGTTTGCGCCTGGAGTTGGTGTTTTACTTTCATATGTTCCATCTATTTTTCTTTGAATTGAATTTGCAGTACTTCCGCCTGTTCCCGCGCTTTCATTCCATTGAGTAGTTTCGCCAAGTAATGCCATTAGTGCTGTAGCATCTGCATCATTTGTTCCATAAACTAAAGCATCTATAAGATTTGTTGTTGTGGCTTGAGTTAGATTAGGAAAATCAGAAGAACTACCTAGATACAATCCTACTCCATCAGGACCGTTTTGAAAAATATTATCTGGCAAATATTTTCCAGGAACAGGAGAAACCAACGAATTTCCTATAACAAAAATACCATTTACATCTGTAGTGCAACCATCTAAATCTATAACATAATAGCTTAGATTAGCTTGTGTTCCTGTTCCGTTGAAGAGTACAAGAACATAACCATCAAGAGGGAAATTGGGAGAATCTGATTTTAATTCAATAAATTCTCTATCATCTGTACTAGGTGTATCGCAGTCTAATTCGTTGATAACTATTTGTCCATTCATGAAAAAAGTAGTCATCAACGCTATAATTAAGTGGTATTTTTTTAACATCGTTATAAAATTTGGCTTAAAAGTATTCCTAATGTTTGAAATATTTATAATAATAAACCATAATTAACTATTTTCTTTTAGTCAAAAAGCTCATTTAAAGAAAATACTCAATAAAATATTTTTACAGATGAAGTTTTTGGAAATTAAAAAAATTATAGTACTTTAGTTGCTGTCTCAATTTATTATCCCAATCTTTTTTTAAACGCTAAACAAAAAACATGTAACGCCATGCAAGGTCATTACGAAAAACAACTAGAGAGAGCAAAACAATTGCGAGATGAATTGGAAAATCAATTGTTTGAGATTAAATCTTTTTTAAACGACAACCCAGCAAATCCATCTAAGCTTAGAGAACTGAAAAGAATCACGTTAGACATGACTATTGCTAACAATGAAATTGAAGATATAGAAAACAAACTCAATTCGTTCAAATAGCATAATTTATACATAAACTTTTTATAATTTCCTTTCGGGTTGCATTTATTATAATACATTTGCATCCGAAAATTAATTATATCCAATAATGAAAAAAATCATTCTAACATTAAGCTTTATTATTACACTAATTTCTTGTAAAAATGTAGCTGACGGCGAATATGAAGTTACAGGAACCATAAAAGGAGTAAAAACCGGTACAGTAATTTTAGAAAAACAAAATGAACTAGCTGGCATGGGATTTACACCTGTAGATACAGTAAAAATAGTTGATGGAAAATTCAGCATCAAGGGAAAAGCTGGTGAGCCAGAAATGCATTTTATCCAAGTAGAAAAATATCAAGGAAAAGTGCCTTTTATACTTGAAGAAGGAAGTATTTCTATAGAAGTTGACAAAGACAGCATATTTAAATCAAAAATATCTGGAACATACAACAACGATGAATTTAATTCTTTCAATCAAGAAACTGCTAAGCTTCAAAAAGGTCTTCAGAAAAAAATAATGGACTTTCAAATGAAAAACATGGCTAAGATTAATGAAGCTCGCAAAACTAATGATACCGCTATTATAAATTCTTTGACAAAAGAATTTAAAGCCATTCAAAAAGTTGTTCCTGATTATATGTATAGCTACGCAGATAAACATCCGAAAGCTTACATAAGTTTATTAATTACAAAATCAAAACTTAATAATCCTGACAATAAACTTGAGGACGTTGAAAAATCTTTTAACAAACTTGATGAAAGTTTAAAGAAATCAAAAGAAGGAAAAAAACTTTTAGATAATATCAAAGAAGCTATTCGCAAACAAAAAGAAGTTTCAGAAATGAAAACACTAAATGTAGGCGACAAAGCACCTGATTTTTCTGCAAAAAGCCCAGAAGGCAAAATGATTTCACTAAAAGAAAGTTTAGGAAAAGTTACTCTAATTGATTTTTGGGCTTCATGGTGTGGTCCATGTCGTTCAGAAAACCCAAATGTTGTTGCTACTTACAGTCAATTACATAGTAAAGGTTTAAATATCATTGGTGTATCACTTGATGAGAAATTAGAGAAATGGCAAGAAGCCATAGCTAAAGATAAAATTACTTGGGCACAAGTTTCAAATTTAAAAGGATGGCAAGATCCCATTGCAAAATCCTATGGTGTAATGCAAATTCCTTCAACTTTTTTGGTTGATGCAAATGGCGTTATTATTGCAAAAGATTTGCGCGGTGACGAGTTAAAGAAAAAAATAGAAGAAGTTTTATCTAAATAAAAAAAGCCTCCAAAGATTTGGAGGCTTTTTTTATTGGTTTAATTTTCAATATTTTAAAAAAAACTACATTAAATAATATCATTTTTATTTGTTGAAGCCAAAAGTGTTTCTATATTTGCAACCGCAACAAGCGTTGGGGAGATACTCAAGCGGCCAACGAGGGCAGACTGTAAATCTGCTGGTTACACCTTCGCAGGTTCGAATCCTGCTCTCCCCACAAATAAAAAAGTCCTGAAAATTCAGGACTTTTTTGTTTTTATCTAAAAAAATTTAGTTTGTAACTATCAATTTACTTTTAGTTAATACGTTTCCTTCTTGTAATAATTCCACAAAGTAAATACCGTTTGATAAGTTTTCTCTTTCTATAGAAATCGATTTTCCATTTAGATTATTTTTCTCCATCACCAATTGCCCCACAGAGTTGAATAGCTTTAAACTAGCATTTTCAAAATCAGTTGAAGTTGTAATATTTAATTGACTTGAAAAAGGATTTGGAAAAAATTCAATTTTTCTACTTTCAAAATTCGTATTAACTCCAAGTAAACTCATTGGACAGTCACTACCAAATACTCTTTCGCCATTTTGAAAACTACATCTTGTTCCAATATTATATCCTCCGCCAGATGAACACACATTGTACATATTATAATTTGGATAAAAAGGATGTTTGTTACTGCCAACACCTTCAATCCACACTTGTGTTAGGCTTTGATCGCAGTATTGCTCTATGCTTTGCAAAGTTATTCTTTTGCGTGAACCAATTGGTAAATCAACATAATCAACATGTGCTACAAATGTATTACCATACTGAGTGATTGTGTCGCCTTCATTTAATCCAAAATCGTAAAGTAATGTATCTACTCCATTTACAATTTTATAGATTTTTTTGGCAACAACATCTTCTCTAACGAATGTTGGACTGTAAGAATCCTTAAAAGTATGGATGAATTTTTTGTAAACATGCGAACCAATAACGACTTCCTCTTCTTCTGTAATTGCCCAATCTTGAGAAGGAGTACAACAAGAAACCCAATCATAAACAATCCAAGCGGAATTGTTCAACAATGGATGATATTCCTGTGATAAAATTTCATTTTTGAATGAAATGAAAAATAAAGCAATAATAAATATTTTTGTTTTCATAGATTATGGGGTTAATCTTTCTACAAATTTCTGACAGAAACTATTTATTTCTACTTTTTTTCTATAAACAACACAAATATTCGTTAAACAACATTTTTTGTTAATTATTTGAGTTAAATTAAAACAAAAAAGTCCTGAAATTCAGGACTTTTAAATTGTATTTTATTTTGAAATTACTCTAAAGCAAAAGTAACTGTAACGTTTGCATTAATCTCTATTTCGCCAATTGCTAACGTTTCTCTTTGTGGAGCAGATTCTGCGTCAGCTGCCATTGCCATCATTCCGCCTTTGTACATTGGTTGCGGGTAGAAAACCTGAGAGTTATCAGAGATTAATAATGCTTTTCCAACTTTTTGGTTTAAAACAGAAACATAATCAGTTGCTTTTTGTTTAGCATTGAGCATAGCTTTTTTTCGAGCTTCTCTTTCATATTCTTCCATTTTGGATGATTTGAATTCCACACCTTGTATATTATTAACCCCAACATCGTTCAAACCCATCATTATATCATCATACTTCGATAAATCTTTGAGTGTTATGCTTAATGATTGATCTGCTTGATAATTGTATTTCTTCTTTTCATAATCATAGCTTTTATACAAACTAACATTGTTTGTCTTGTAATCTGTAGATTGAATACCCGATTTTTTTAAAAACTTGATTACTTTATCGATAGTTTCGTCGTTAAGATTTTTTACTTCTTTTGCATCTTTACCAGTATTGTGAACCCCAATATTTATAATGGCTTGGTCTGGTACTACTTTAACCTTTCCTTCTCCAGAAACAGAAATTTGAGGAACTTGAGGTTTTTGTTCTTGTGCTTGTGTCATAACTGCAAAAAGTGTTGCGATGATTAATACTGCTTTTTTCATAATACAATTTTTTATTGTTTAGTGATTATTTTTCAAATTCTATGCCAATTATAATTTTCCCATTTTGGCCATAACAAATAAGATTATAATAGGAACAGCTAAAAGTATCACCATCAACAAATTATCTTGCAATAAACTTGGCATTTTTAATAAAGTAATGACATAACCTCCTATTGCGCCTCCAAAATGCGCTGTATGACCAATATTATCGGTTCTAGATTTCATTCCATAAATAGAATATAGAAGATAAGCAATTCCAAAAAGATATGCTGGCATTGGGATTACTCCAAAAATTCCAATAGTCATATCAGGATACATCAATATAGCTGAATATAAAACTCCTGTAACTGCTCCTGATGCTCCAACGGCACGATAACTATACTCATTGGCATGAAAAATCATTGTCAATAAACTTCCAAAAATTAAACTTCCAGCATATATAATCAGGAATGAAAAACTCCCCAAAGATTGTATAACTATTGGCGCAAAGAAGTAAAGTGTTATCATATTGAACGCCAAATGTGGAATATCAGCATGTAGAAACCCTGATGAAATCATCCTTATTTGTTCGCCTGCACGAATACTTCCTACATGAAATTGATATTTTCTAAAGAAACTTTCATCGTTAAATCCTTTGTAGCTTATCATGATATTGGCAATTATAATTGCCCACATATAGTAATTTTCCATGTTATTCAAACCAATTGTTTACCATTTCTTTTTCAATGAGCTTATCACTCAAATGATGAAACGTGTTATTAAAATTATCATATTGATATTCTAAACTCCATTTTTTGTGATTATTGGCTAATTCAATAATTGAATCACAAACAAATTTTATTTCATCATTTGTAGTCGTAGGATGAATTGACATTCTTATCCAACCTGGTTTTTTTATCAAATCACCCGAAGTAATTTGACAAACCAAATCGTGCGATGTTTCCTTATCTACATGCAATAAAAAATGTCCATAAGTACCAGCGCAACTACAACCACCACGCGTTTGAATACCAAATTTATCATTCAATAATTTTACACCAAGATTGTAATGCAAATCGTCAATGTAGAAAGAGATAACCCCAAGTCTTTCTTTGTGTTGTGAAGCTAATATTTTAATGTTTTCAACTGGTGATAATCTTTCAAAAACATACTCTACAATTTCATGTTCTCTTTTCAAGATGTTTTCTACACCCATTTTTTCTTTTAGTTGAATAGCCAAAGCCGTTTTTATCACCTGAAGAAAACCAGGTGTTCCACCATCTTCTCTGTCTTCTATATTGTCTATATATTTATGTTCTCCCCAAGGATTTGTCCAACTCACTGTTCCGCCGCCAGGACAATCGGGTACATTATTTTTGTAAAGGTTTTTGTTGAAAATTAAAACTCCAGTTGTTCCTGGTCCGCCAAGAAATTTGTGTGGTGAAAAGAAAATGGCATCAAGATAACGTTCATTATCAGGATGCATATCAATATTTACATAAGGTCCAGAACAGGCAAAATCTACAAAACAGACACCGTTGTTTTGATGCATTATTTTTGCTACTTCGTGATAAGGCGTTTGAATTCCTGTGACATTAGAACAAGAGGTAATTGATGCTATCTTGAAAGGTCTTTCCTTGTATTTATCAAGTGTTTCTTTGAAATTTTCTAAACAAAATAACCCTTCATCATTACACGCTATCACTTCAACATCGGCAATGGTTTCTAACCAAGATGTTTGATTAGAATGATGTTCCATGTGTGATATAAAAACTATTGGTTTTAATTCACTAGGAATTGATGTAAACTCTTTTAGGTTTTCAGAAACTCTTAATCCCAAAATTCTTTGAAGCTTGTTTACAACTCCAGTCATTCCGGTTCCATCGGTTATCAAAACATCGTTATCATTGGCATTGACATGTTTTTTTATAATATTTCGAGCTTTGTGATAAGCCATTGTCATAGCTGTTCCCGAAATAGTAGTTTCAGTATGAGTATTGGCTACAAATGGTCCAAAGTTATTCATCAATTTTTCTTCAATAGGTCGATACAATCTTCCGCTTGCTGTCCAATCTGTATAAATAATTTTTTTTGTTCCAAAAGGCGAATGAAACTCTTGATTGATACCAATAATATTTTCTCTAAACTGCTGAAAATAAATCTCTAATTCTGTTTTAGTTTCTTCAGAAATCATAAAATAACATTTGAGTTCAAAGATACATTTTTTAAATTTATTTAATTTTAAATTTCTGATTAAACCTTTCATTATTTTTTAATTCCAATAACTAAAACTATTTGAAATATGAAGTTTAAATTTTCTGCTTTATTGGTTGTTCTAGGAATGACATTAAGCTTTGGTCAAGAAGAAAACGAAGTTCAAAACCTTGGGGACAATTTTAGCCTCGAAGGTGCTTTGGCAATGTTTAAAAAAGCAAATTCGCTTGAAGAGTTTGAAAAATTGCTCAATGAGGAAAACAACAATGTAAACAATCTCGATTTGAATAACGACAACGATATTGATTACATAACCGTTGAAGACATAAAAGATGGAGACAATCATGTTATTGTTTTAAGCACTTTTATAGCCGATAAAGAAAAACAAGACATTGCAACAATAGGAATTGAAAAAACTGGTAATGAAAGCGCCGTTCTTCAAATTGAAGGTGATAACGACTTGTATGCCGAAAACACTTTGATAGAACCCGCAGATGAAAAAGAAGCCTTATCTGGTTCTACTAAAGGTCCAAACATCCCAGAAATAATTAGCAAACCAATGATAATTAATGTGTGGTTTTGGCCAAGCGTTCGTTTTCTTTATGCACCAAATTATGTTGTTTGGGTTTCACCATATCATTGGGGATTTTATCCTCGTTGGTGGAAACCTTGGAGACCATTCAGACATACCGTTTTTGTGTCAAAATGTGTTGTTCACAAAACCTATTTTCGTCCTGCTACAACCAGAAGAGTTACTGTAGTCAAAAAAGTATATACACCAAGAAGACATTCGTCAACTCTAGTTGTGCACAACAGAAGAGGAACAACTATTGTTCACAAAAACAGACGAGGAAATGTAAAAGCTGTTAAAGTAAAAAGAACTCCTGTTAGAGCTAGAAGATAATGGATAAAAACACACTTTGGTCATTACGATTGGGCTTTTCAGGAAAGCAAAGCAACGCTATTGAAAAAATTGGGTTGGAAAAGTTTCTTGAAAAATCCTTTGCCACAAGCTTTGATGCTAGCGTTCCAAAATTACTTGATGGAAGCCCAAAATCAATTGAAGAATTGAAAGAAAAAAGGCAAATCTTGAAAAGTGAAAATCCAGAAAAAGTAAAGGAAATGCTCAAAAAAGAAGCGCAAGTTTCTTTTGAAATGAAAGCTTGGTGGTTAGAAAAAATGATAGAAAGTGAGTTTCCTTTAAGAGAAAAAATGACTTGTTTTTGGCATAATCATTTTGTGTCAACATTTCAAAAAGTGAAAGTAAACTATTGGATTTTCCAACACAATCAATTGCTTAGAGAACATGCTTTTGGGAATTTCAAAGAACTGACAAAAAGAGTTATCAAAACCAATGCAATGGTTAGATATCTTGATAATGTTGACAATAGAAGGGATAAAATCAACGAAAATCTAAGTCGTGAACTACTCGAACTTTTCACGCTTGGTGTAGGCAATTATACAGAAGAAGATATAAAAAATGGAGCCAAAGGTTTGGCTGGTTTAACCATTGGCGAAGACCAGGCAATATATAGACCAATTCTAGAAAACAACGATACAATTACCTATTTTGGAAAAAAAGGAAAATTCAAATCAGATGAGTTGGTCGATATTATTTTTGAACAAAAAAATATTCCTTATCTCATCACCAGAAAAATTTTAAAATGGTTTATTTATGATAATCCAACAGAGGAATTGGTAAAATATTATGGTGATTTTTTTAGAAAAAATGATTTTGAAATTAAGCCTTTACTTGTAAAAATTTTTACTGAAGAATTCCCAAAAGAAAATGCTGGAAGCAAAATAAAAGATCCTCTTAATTATATTCTTCAACTCTACAACGAATTGAACATCAAAAACAACAACTTGAAACTTACTGCTTTTTTCTTGAGACAACAAGGTATGGATTTGTTCAATCAACCTAATGTAAAAGGATGGAATGGCGGAAAAGAATGGCTCACCTCTCAAATTTATCTTCAGCGAAATAATGCTGCTGATTTGCTTTGCAATGGAAAAAATATTAGCAAGCGTTTACGATTTAATGATGAGTTTACCAATGAAAATATCAATTTACTAATTGACATAAAACTAAATTGGAGCAAAAAAGGAAACAATAAAACTGTGATTGCCGAGCTCACAAATAGGTTGCTATTTCAAGTTGATGAAAACTTACAAAAAGAATTTGAAACCATATTGAAATATGATTTTGACCCCAATGAAAGCAATGCTGAAAATGGTGTCTTGCGATTATTCAACGCTATTATAAAAACTCCCGAATTCCAAATAATCTAGCCATGAAAAGAAGAAGTTTTTTAACACTCACAGGAACATTTACAGGTGGAACTCTACTCCTACCAAGTTTTCTACATGCTTTTGGCAATAGCCAATCTTCTATAATCGGTGAACAATGTCTAGTTTTCATTCAATTGAATGGTGGCAATGATGGTTTGAATACTTTTATACCTTTTGAAAATCCTTTATATTATGACTTACGCACAAAAATTTCTATTAATAAAAATGATGTTTTAAGTAAAACCAATGGAATGGGATTTCATCCTGCCTTGAAAGATTTTGCAAAAATTCAACAAAATGGTGATTTGACAATTATTCAAAATGTAGGCTATCCAGAACCAAATCGTTCCCATTTTAGAAGTCAAGAAATTTGGCAAACAGCTTCAGCTGCAAACCAATATTTGAATAATGGTTGGATAGGAAGATATCTGGATTTTCAATGCAAAGAACATGAACCAACAGCTAGTGTAAACATCGACAACATCGACAATCTTGCTCTAAAAGGAAATGAACCCAATACCGTTACCGTAAAAGATCCAAATCGTTTTAAAGTTAGAAATGACACTAATGAAAATACTGTTTTGTCAAATAATCCACAACTTGACTTTGTTAGAAAAATAGCAAACTCTGTCACCGAAGGTTCAGATGAAATTCAAAAAGCACTGTCAAAGACTTCTGAAACAAACTCTTATCCTAATACAACTCTTGGCAAAAACCTTCAATGGATTGCTCGATTGATAAAAGGCAATCTTAATTCAAAAGTATATTACACTTCGCAAAATGGTTATGACACACACGATAATCAACTTACAATTCAAAATAGAAATTTAACCGAATTAAATGATGCAATTGCAAGTTTTTACAACGATTTGAAAAAAGAAAATTTATTACAAAATGTGACTTTGGTGGTTTTCTCTGAATTTGGAAGAAGAGTAAAAGATAACGGTAGCGGCACAGATCACGGAACGGCAGCACCTATGTTCATCATTGGTGGAAATAACAAAGGAAAAGTTATTGGTTCAAACCCAAATCTAGCCAACCTTGACAATGGTGATTTGATTTATGAAACCGATTTTAGAAGTGTTTATGCAACCTTATTGAAAGAAAAAATGAATTTCGATTATTCAAAAATTGGCTTGAACAACAGTACTATTAAAGGTATCTTTTCATAGAAGCATCTTGATTTCCTTTACACCAAATGATTTTAACGAATCATCTTCTAGTTGAAGATTTAACTTTCCATCGAGAGAAACATTTTTTATAATTGCCATAAATCTATTTTCGAATTGATCTTCAAACGCCGTTGGCAATCCAATCCTAAAAAGGCTTTGATGATAGTTGTCAAAAATTTCTCTTTTTAGATAGAAAAGGTTTTGTGAATAATACTGAATCTTAGTAGCAATTTTTTCTAGCAAAGTATCCAAATCCAAAACTTTACCCAAAACATTGAAAACAGAAGTAGCATTTGGAAGATTTTCAAAATTAGATTGATTAACATTCAAACCAATTCCAATGACAGAAGAAATAGTTCCGTCTTGTTTTAATAAATTTTCAATCAAAATTCCGCCAAGTTTTTGTTTACCTGACATAATGTCGTTTGGCCATTTTATCGCTACATTGGGCACATTAAAATTTTTAAGAACTTCTTGAACAGACAATGCAACAGCCATATTGAGATAAAACATATCTTGAGAATCTGATAAAATATCAAAAACTAAAATACTCATAGTTAGATTTTTACCGGCTTCAGAACTCCAAGAAGAACCCATTTGACCTTTTCCATTGGTCTGAAAATTTGCCGTTACAACTGTAAAATTTGGCAACAAATTATTTGATATAAGTTGCTTTAAATATTCGTTTGTAGAATCTGTGGCATCGAGTTTGATTATATTCATCAAGTAAAAATGATTTTGGTAAATTTAAAATTTTGTTAAGCAAAAATAATTACAAAATGTAATACATTTGCAAAACATAGACTTATAATACATGACGAAAAAAACAGTCCATACCGATGTGCTCTTAGCCAGCATCATCAAAGGCATTGAAGAAGTAAAAGGAAATGATATTGACATTCTGGATTTAAGAGATATTGATACATCTGTATGCGAATATTTTATTATTTGCAATGGTAGTTCGAATACTCAAGTTAATGCAATTGTAAATTCTATACAAAAAATTGTATCCAAAGAACTAAAAGACAAACCATGGCATGTTGAAGGAACTGACAATGGCGAATGGGTTTTGATGGATTATGTGAATATTGTAGTTCATGTTTTTCAAAAACATATTCGCGAGTACTACAACATTGAAGGACTTTGGGGTGATGCCAAAATTACTACCATACAAAACAATTACTAACAGATTTAAAAAAAATGGCAGACGAAAAGAAACCAAGTAATTTTAGAATAAATCCATGGTGGATTTATGTTTCAATAATATTGATTTTCCTTGTGCTGAATATGTTTAGCGGTTCTGGTTTTCAGGAAGCAGCTAAATTATCCTCATCAAAATTTAATCAATATCTTGAAAAAGGACAAGTTGAAAAAGTTATAGTTTACAATAAAACTGAAGCAGAAGTATTTTTAAAACCTTCAGCTCTAAAAGACAAAGAGCACAAAAAAGTTGCTACAGATTTATTAGGAAGATTGAACAAAGGTCCACACTATACTTTTGATATTGGGAACGATGAAATCTTTCAAAACAAACTTGAAAAAGCAGTTAGCGAAGGGAAACTAAAAGATTTTGACTTCAAACCAAAAAACAATTGGACTGATTTACTAATCCAATTATTACCAATTATTATACTAGTTGGCGTTTGGTTATTTATCATGCGTAGAATGTCTGGTGGTGGCGCTGGTGGTGGCGGGCAAATCTTCAATATTGGAAAATCAAAAGCAAAACTTTTTGATGAAAAAACAGACGTAAAAGTAACTTTCAAAGATGTTGCTGGACTCGAAGGCGCAAAAGAAGAAGTTCAAGAAATAGTTGAATTCCTAAAAAATCCAGAAAAATATACAACTCTTGGAGGTAAAATTCCAAAAGGAGCATTACTTGTTGGTCCTCCAGGAACTGGTAAAACATTGTTAGCCAAAGCTGTTGCAGGCGAAGCAAAAGTTCCATTCTTTTCATTATCAGGTTCAGATTTTGTTGAAATGTTTGTAGGTGTTGGTGCTTCTCGTGTTAGAGATTTATTCAAACAAGCAAAGGACAAATCACCATCAATTATCTTTATAGATGAAATTGATGCTGTTGGACGTGCACGTGGAAAAAACAATTTTTCTGGTTCCAATGATGAAAGAGAAAACACTCTGAACCAATTACTAACCGAAATGGATGGTTTTGGTACAAATACACATGTAATAGTTTTAGCGGCAACAAATAGAGCTGATGTTTTAGATAAAGCCTTGATGCGTGCTGGAAGGTTCGACAGACAAATCTATGTAGATTTACCAGACGTTAGAGAAAGAAAAGAAATATTTGAAGTTCATTTAAAACCTCTGAAAAAAGTTGATGATTTAGATATTGACTTTTTAGCAAAACAAACCCCAGGTTTTTCTGGTGCAGATATAGCAAATGTATGTAATGAAGCTGCGCTTATTGCTGCCAGAAAAGACAAGAAAATGGTGGACAAACAAGATTTCCTAGATGCTGTTGACAGAATAGTTGGTGGACTTGAAAAGAAAAACAAAATTGTTACACCAGCAGAAAAAAGAGCAATTGCAATTCATGAAGCTGGTCATGCAACAGTTAGCTGGATGCTTGAACACGCTGCTCCATTAATTAAAGTTACTATAGTTCCAAGAGGTCAAAGTCTTGGTGCAGCATGGTATTTGCCAGAAGAAAGACTTATTGTTAGACCTGATCAAATGCTTGATGAAATGTGTGCAACCATGGGCGGAAGAGCTGCCGAAAAAGTAGTTTTTGATACCATTTCTACTGGTGCTTTGAGCGATTTAGAAAAAGTTACCAAACAAGCCAGAGCTATGGTTACCATCTATGGTTTGAATGATAAGCTTGGTAATGTTACCTATTATGATTCAAGCGGACAAAGTGAATATAATTTCTCGAAACCATATTCTGAAGAAACTGCTTTGACAATAGACAAAGAAATATCAGCCTTGATAGAAAAACAATATCAAAGAGCTATAACCATTTTGGAAGAAAACAAAGACAAACTCATCCAACTTGCAGATATTTTAATTGAAAAAGAAGTTATCTTTAAAGATGATTTGGAAGTAATTTTTGGCAAAAGACCTTTCAAAGACTTTGAAAATCATCCTGTTGAGGAATAATTACTAATAAATTAACATTTCTTTAAAATCTTAATTCAAAAGGTGATTTTGAATTAAGATTTTTTTATCTTTGAAGAATTCGAAAAAACAATCTTAAGATTATTTACAGTTAATGAGTCTTTTTAGAAAAATATTTGGTGGCGGAAACGATTCTTCTGATGAAGAAGGCCAAAGCGAATTCAATAATGCACCTTCAAGTTTTTCTCTACTTCCTGTGGATGAAAGATTTACATATAATTTCAAGAAAAATGGTGGTAAATTTATTTACTGCGAAAATTTGAGCGAAGTAAAAGAACAATTTTTGAATATTCTTGAAGAGAATGATTGGTTTGAGTGTGAGTCGTTGTGTTTTGAAAAGAAACTTTTCCACCTATTGGATGAGAATAAGTTGAACTACGAAAATCCATCTGAACCAAAATTTTTATTAGCAAGTTGCGAAAATCTAATTGCAGATGAAGGTTCTGTTTTATTTTCATCAAATCAAATAAAACAAAACAAACCCAATGATTTACCTATAAACATTGTAATTCTTGCTACTACTAGTCAAATTCTAGAAACTAAAAGTGATGGCTTGAGAATGATTAAAAAGAAATACGACAAAGAATATCCAACCAATATCACTACCATAAAATACTTTGAAAAAGCAAAAGAAGAAGATTTTCTTCAATATGGAAGCACAGCAAAAAACCTTTATTTATTGCTGTTAGAAGATTTATAAAATGAATTCCACACTAGTCAGAGCTATTTCTGGAGCGATATATGTATTACTGCTTATTGCTTGCATATTATATTCGTCCCATTCTGTTTTACTGCTTTTTGGTATTTTTCTAATTCTTGCAACTATTGAATTTAGCAAGTTAGTCAAATTGAATTCCATAGTAGCAGTGTGTATAGCAACTGGATTATTTCTTTTTTTTGGGTTTACCAATACCAATAAAACCTATGACATTTTGTTATTAATACTTTCTTTAGTTGTTTCAATGAAGGCTTTGATATTCCTTTTTGACAACAACATGAAACCTATTAATGATGTTTCAAAAACCATATATCTTGTTGGTTATGTAGCCATTCCGTTTATTATCATTACAAAAATTCCATTTGTAAACGGGAATTCATTTGAACCTAAAACTTTATTGAGCCTTTTTATTTTAATATGGGTAAATGATACATTTGCATTTATAGTTGGAAAATCACTCGGAAAAAATAAACTTTTTGAAAAAATTTCTCCCAAAAAAACCATTGAAGGATTTATTGGCGGAATGTTTTTCTCGCTGATTGCAAGTGTCGTTTTGGCAAAATATTTTGTAACTGAACCTGTCTCAAAATGGTTAGTTATTGCAATCATCTCGAGTGTTTTTGGCACTTTGGGAGATTTAATAGAATCAAAATTTAAAAGAATAGCTGGTGTGAAAGATAGCGGTTCTATAATGCCTGGACATGGAGGTGTTTTAGATAGACTAGATAGTATTATATTTGTAGCACCAATTGTATTTTTGTTTTATCAAATTTTATATTATGTTTCATAAAGAAGGAGCGAAAATTATTCTAATTTCTACTTCATTGACAGTAGTTATCTTTTTACTTTCTCACAAGTTTGTAGATATATTATGGCTCGAAAAGACTATTCAGCTAGTTACATTATTTTTTCTAATAATGATTCTACAATTTTTTAGAAATCCAAAGAGAACGGTAGAATTAAACGAAAACCATATTATTGCTCCAGTTGATGGAAAAGTAGTTGTGATTGAAGAAGTTTTTGAACCAGAGTATTTCAAAGATAAAAGACTTCAAGTGTCAATATTCATGTCGCCAATAAATGTTCACGTTACTCGTTATGCAATGAGTGGAAAAATAAATTTTAGTAAATACCATCCAGGAAAATACCTAGTAGCTTGGCATCCAAAAGCTAGTACCGAAAATGAGCGAACAACCGTTGTAATAGAAAACAACACCTTTGGTGAAATTTTGTATAGACAAATTGCTGGTGCTTTGGCCAAAAGAATTGTCAATTATGCAGAAACTGGAACTCAAGTTGTTCAGGGTGAAGATGCTGGTTTTATAAAATTTGGTTCAAGAGTGGATTTATATTTACCACTAGGAACAAAAATAAATGTTAAACTAAATGAAAAAGCTGTTGGCGGCAAAACCATAATTGCCAGCAAATAATACAATCTATATGTCTGAAAAAGATTTAGACGAACGATTTGATAAAGCTTTCGAAATAGCTTCAAAAATGGCTCCATCTTCACTAGCTCAAGATGTCCAATTGAGATTATATGCCTATTATAAACAAGCTACATTTGGCACAATAGAAAACAACTTTTCACAAAGTTTTGATTTGAGAAATGCTTTTAAAACCAATGCATGGATACAAGTTAGCCATCTTTCAATTGAAGAGGCAAAAGAATTATATATAGAAACTGTAAATGCTATTTTGAACAATGAAATATAATTTTTTATCCAAAGTATCTTTATTCATGATTGCTTTGACGATGTTAACAACATCTTGTCGTAGAAAAAAATTGGAAGAAGTGGTAGAAGTTCCTCTTCCTGCCAAAGAAGAAAAATTAATAATTGGTCAACCAGATGATGTAAAAGCTTCTGATGGAGCATTTTCATTGACTAAGTTAAATTTCCAATACAACGAATTAGAACCTAATATAGGTATCTTAACGATGGAAAATCATTATTCAAAACATTATTTGACCTATACAAATAATTTGAATAAACTGATAAGCGATGATGCCAATCTTACTGACTTGAGTATTGAAGATATTTTAAAAAAACTAGATTTAAATAATGCCGATTTAAGAAATAACGCTGGTGGATATTATAATCACACTTTCTTTTTTGATGGCTTAAAACCAAAATCTGAAGGCAAACCAAAAGATACCTTGGCGGTTGCTATCAATAAAGATTTTGGCAGTTTTGAAGTTTTTAAAAACCAATTTATTGATGCTGCAGAAAAACAATTTGGTTCTGGTTGGGCTTGGTTGATTTTGGATAAAACAGGAAAACTTCAAGTTATAAGTACTCCAAATCAGGACAACCCATTGATGCCAAAACAGATTGTTCAAGGTATTCCTCTATTGAATTTAGATGTCTGGGAACACGCTTATTATCTAGACTATCAATACAAAAGAAAAAGATATATTGAGAGTTTTTTTAAGGTCATCAATTGGAAAAAAGTTTCTGATAGATATGAAGAAGCTTTAAGTAGTAAATAAAAAAATCCCTTTCAAAATGAAAGGGATTTTCTTATTACCAAATTGTGATTTGCTTTTCCTTGGCTCTATACATCTTGTTTCCTTGCTTCACATTAAAAGTTTTATAAAACTCAGGAATATTAGCCAGCGGACCATTTATTCTATACTTGGCAGGCGAATGAACGTCAACTAACAATTGTTGAGCCAACGACTCCGTTTTTATATTCACCATCCAAGCATATCCATAAGCTAAGAAGAACCTTTGATCTGGTGTTAATCCTGCTATTTTTTCATTCTCTTTGTATTGCTTAGTTTTCTTGAAAGCTTCATAACCCATTACCACACCACCTAAATCTGCAATGTTTTCTCCTTGAGTTGCATCGCCATTAACAAATTTTCCAGGTAATGCTTCATATTCATTGAACTGTTCAACAATCAATTTCGTTTTTTCTTTAAACTTTTTTAAGTCCTCTTCTGTCCACCAATTGTTCAAATTTCCTTTTTCGTCATACTGACTTCCTTGATCATCAAATCCATGAGTAATTTCGTGACCAAAAGTCGAACCTCCTATAATTCCATAAAGAACTGCATCATCTGGCATTCTACCTTCAAAACCAGGTACAATTATATTACATCCGGGAACACATATTTCATTATTACTTGGGCTATAATATGCATTGTATGTTTGTGGATACATTCCCCATTCTGTTCTATCTACTGGTTTACCAAATTTATTTATCATATCATTGTATGCCCATTTATTGGTAGCTATCACATTTTCGCAGTATGCATTTCGTTTTATACTAACAGCAGACATGTCTTTCCATTTATCCGGATAACCAACCTTCATTACTATTTTGCTTAGTTTATGCAACGCTTTTTTCTTTGTTGCATCACTCATCCAATCTAGTTTTTTTATGTGCTCTGCATAAACATCTCTAATATTATTTCCAATTTCGAGTAGCTTTTCTTTGGAACCTTTGGGCAAATATTCTTTTACATAAACCTGACCAATAAGTTCTCCTAGTGAACCATTTGTTTGTTCAACTATTCTTTTCCAACGAGGTTTTTGTTCTTTTACTCCACCCATTACTGTTCCAAAAAAGTAGAAATTTTGCTTTTCTATTGCGTTGTTCATGTAGGAAGCATAGGTGTTGATTAAATCCCATTTTAGGTAAACTTTCCAGTCTTCTACAGAATATGATTTAATCATTTTGTTAAGCGCTACATAAAACTCAGGTTGTCCTACAATTACTGAATCTGGATTTTTTACCAATAAACTGGTCATAACCGAATTCCAATCAATATCTGGTGTTTGGGTTTTAAACTGTGCAATAGAAAATTTATTGTAATTTTTTTGAGGATCACGAAGTGCTTCAAGCTTTCTAGAATTTTTTGCCAGTTCCGTTTCTAGTTTCATTACCAATGAAGCATCTTTTTGAGCTGTTGACTTATCGGTACCCGTTAATTCAAAAATGGCTTGAATATGTTTCACATACTCTTTTCTGATATTTTCTGTTTCTTTGTCAGTATTAAAATAATAGTCTCTGCTTCCTAGCCCCAATCCTCCTTGCGAAAGCATTAAGGCATTTTTCTCACTATTCTTATCGTCTTGACCTATGTAAAACGAGAATGCTGGAGCACAACCAATGGTATGTAAATAACCAATTGTATTTACTAATGTTTTAGTATCTGTTACGCTGTTAATTTTATCAAAGTAAGGTTTTAATGGTGCAATACCTTTTTTCTCTATGGCTAAAGTATCCATACCCGAAGCATAAAAATCGCCTATTTTCTGCTCATTGCTTCCTAGCACAGGATTAGAGACTTCGGCTGACTTTTCACAAATTTGCTTTATTTGAGCATTAACCGTATCATTTATGGTTCTAAAAATACCGTTACTATTTTCAGAATTTGGAATTGGGTTCTTTTTGAACCAACCACCATTAGCATACATAAAGAAATCATCAGCAGGATTGATAGTTGTATCTCTATTGGTTACAAGTGGATCAGGTTGATTAATTTCTTTTTTGGCGCATGAGAAAACCAGAAATGCCAACAAAATGGTTAGGGTGAATTTATATTTATTCATAATTTATATTTTAATAACAATTAGTTCGATTTTTTAAAAAATTGTTACCAAATATATCTATTTTTTATGAAAATATTTCTACGATTGAGTTCCAGAAATAATTTTAATTAATTCGTTTTATCCAAAATAACTTTGATAATTTCTTCTTTAGATAATACGCCTGATTGTCGCCAAAGTTGTTCGCCACGTTGATACAACATCATTGTCGGAACTCCACGAACATTATGCATGGATGCTAGTTCTTGATTTTTATCAACATCAATTTTTATTATGGAAACTCTATCGCCAAGACTATCTTTGACTTGTTTTAAAATTGGTCCTAACATCTGACATGGTCCACACCAAGTTGCAAAAAAATCAATCAGCACGGGCTTTTCTGAATCAATAATATCTTGAAAAGTATTGTTCATAGCTATTTATTTTTATCATAATCTATATTACAACCGTTTTGTCCACAACCTAAATTAAAAATGGCTTGCACCAAAAAAAACAATCCAAACAAAGCAAACCACCATTGACGTGTTTCATAGGCATTAAAAACTAAAAAGATTGCCATAGCTAATCTAAATAGTCTGATAAAACTCCAATTATGCATAACATTTTTCATTATTTCAGTGTTGAAGGACAAACATAATTAGATGTTTTTATGCTTGTATTTTTTATTGCCGAAAAACCTCCTAAAACATTCACTACATTATGAAATCCTCTGGCTTTCAATATTGAAGCTGCAATCATTGAACGATAACCACCAGCGCAGTGCAAGAAAAATTTTTCTTGTTTTGGAAATTCTGATAAATAATCATTAATAAAATCCAATGGTGTTGATGGCACATCTATTATATGCTCAGCTATGTACTCACCGGGTTTGCGAACATCAAACACTTTTGCTTTTTGGTTGAGCTCAATTTCTAGTTGTGATGCTGAAACTGACTCAACGGTATCGTACTCTTTGCCAGCATTTTTCCAAGCTGTAAAACTTCCATCTAAATAGCCAATCGTATTGTCATAGCCAACTCTGGCAAGTCGTTTTATAGCTTCTTCTTCTCTACCCGATGGCGTTACAAGTAATATTGGTTGTTTTATGTCTAGAATTAAAGCGCCAACCCAAGGAGCAAAACCTCCATCAAGACCAATAAAAATTGATTTAGGAACATGTCCTTTTTCAAATTCATCTTGATGACGAACATCAAGAATCAAAGCATCTGTTTCGTTGGCTATTAACTCGAAAGTATCTGGATTAAAAGGTTTTGCATTACTAATAATTTCTTCCACATTTGCATAACCTTCTTTGTTCATTTTTACGTTCATTGGGAAATAAGCTGGTGGAGGTAGTAAACCATCTGTAACTTCTTTTATGAATTCTTCTTTGCTCATATCAGCTCTCAAGGCATAGTTTGTTTCCTTTTGCTGACCGATACTTCCAACAGTTTCTTTGCTTAAATTTTTTCCACAAGCACTTCCAGCGCCATGCGCAGGATAAACAATTACATCATCGGGTAAGGTCATTATTTTTGAGCGTAAACTTTCAAATAATATTCCAGCCAATTGTTCTTGTGTCATATCGGCAGCTTTTTGAGCTAAATCTGGTCTTCCAACATCACCAAGAAATAATGTATCACCACTAAACAATGCATAATCTTTTCCTTCGTTATCTTTTAGTAAATAACAAGAACTTTCCATTGTATGCCCAGGTGTATGGAGCAATGTTATGGTGATATCACCTAGTTTAAATATTTCACCATCTGTAGCAATATGTGCTTTGAATGAAGGATTAGCCATTGGGCCATAAATAATTGGTGCTCCTGTTTTTTCAGATAAAGTTACATGACCGCTAACAAAATCTGCATGAAAGTGTGTTTCGAATATATATTTGATTGTTGCATTGTCAGCGTTTGCTTTGTCTATATAGGGTTGAACTTCTCGTAAAGGATCTATTATAGCTACTTCGCCATTGCTTTCAATATAGTAAGCACCTTGTGCCAAACAACCTGTATATATTTGTTCTATTTTCATACCTAATTAATTATTAATTAAAACAAAGGTAAAAGGAAAAAAATATTTCTGTGTACCTTTTGTTACAATCTTAACTTTTAGAATTTAATTAGTTTGAAAATCTCAGAAACTTGTAGTGAGATGGAAAAAAGAAGTAATTTTTGTTTAAAAAAAATTTCCGTCTGTTCAGGAAGAATACCACAAAAACCTGAGTTAATTTAGATGATGGATTTATCTAATCGACGGAAACTTTTTTTTAAATAACTAACTAATTATTTATGAGTTTATAACCTTGTTAATGTTCATTTATAAATTAACAATCAAATAAGAGACAAAAACCAAAGACAGCATAATGGTTATAATAAGTACTTTGAGCATCCATTTATCGAAATCAGCTGATTGCTTTTGAAAATCTTCAATTTCCTTTTCAGCAGCTTTCAATGATGATTTGCTTTTGTGATAGGTATGTATATTTGTATTCAGCATCATTATTCTATTTTAAATTATACCCTATTTACTTTTGATTGCATAGGTCAAAATTATTTCAATCTTCATTTATATCAATTAGGGGAATCCCTAATTTTTCAGAAGATTTTCCCTAATTGAACTAAGAAATCATTTTTTTGTAGGAATTATATTTTAGGGAAAACCCTATTCAAGTTAGGGTTTCCCCTATTGAACAATAGTTAATATTAGTTGACCTTTGTAGTAAACCAACCAAAAAACAAATCAATTATGAAAACTATTATCCCTCTAATTCTGTTATGTAGTATTTTTTCTTTCGCTCAACCTGCTTGCAATACTCTTGGAAGGATTATTGTAATTGATTACGATAGAACTAATTCGAGCTGGAGAAATCAAAATGCTAGCTTTATTTGCAGTAATTCTAATCCTGAAGCTTGCCTTGGAACTAATTGCTGCACCAATCTACTATATATTGACATTGAAAATGTAAATCAAAATCAAAAGGTTTATGAATGGTTGAATACAAATCAAAGTCTGATTTGTTTTGATGACTCTTATTCTTATATAGAAAAATGTCATTATGTTAATCCAAGTACAAACAATTACAGCGACTTATTAAATTCATTGAACAATGAAGTAATTAAAAAGAACTTTTTTGGATACACTTATGATGAATTACGAAACTTAATTCCAGATTTTGACACTTATAAATATGATAGATACATTGTTTTAAAGCAAAATATAAACAAAGAAGTAGAACTCAATCTTGAGCAATTTTCGGAGAACAATAGCAATTTTTCTGTTCCCTTTATCAGAAGCATTGCAAAAAAAATTGGTTTACAACCAAGTGATTACAGAAATTGTTTTCTTAAATTTATTTATTTTGTTACTAGCGGAAAAACAGAAACTTACTTAATGGTCACTTTTGACGGAAAAGAGTATATTTATGATTTTTCAGGCGAACCATCAACAGGAATTTAATAATTCACATCATGTCTAATATAATTTTCTTTGTCGTAATATTAACCTATATACATTATTTATACCTGAAAATCAGAATAATAAACACTGACACTAGAGATTTGTTTTGGATATTGAGCATATGTGCTTTCACAGAAATTGTTTCCAAAATATTGTCATACAACAATATTACCCTTTGGTATCTTTACAATTTTAGTTTTATTGTCCATAATTCTTTCTGGCTAAAAATATTACTAAAAGATGACCTTTCATATCAGAAAAAAATAATTGGTAGCTATATTATATTCTCAGTAATAATGTATGGTTTTATTGACCCAACAAACTTTTTCAATAAAATAATAATGATTGTTGGTGCATTATTGTACTTAATAATATTTATTATCTTGAGTTCTAAAAATTTAAACTCCGAGCGAATTGACTTTTTTAAATCCAATCATTTTATTTTGATTTCCTCACCTATTATTTTCTTTTTTGGATTAAGCATTCTTTTTGGATTTAACTCGATAAAGTTGATAAAAACAATTGTCTTTGGAGACATAACTTTATATAGTTTCATCATAATATTTGTGAATATTATCTATTATAGTTTATTAAACATTTACATCATCAAAGAAAAAAAAGATCATGCATAATATAGCATTTGGCATCATTATCAGTTTAATTTTTATTAGTTTGATTGTAGTTTTTTGCGGCATTCTAATTAAGGTTTATATTGAAAAAAACAAAAAATACACCAAAGAATTGTATCAAAAAGATATTGATTTTCAAAAAACAATGACCAAAATAGTTCTTGAAACTCAAGAACAAACACTTCAAAATGTTTCACATGAACTTCATGATGACGCAGGGCAACAACTCACTTTCATCAATTTTCAACTCGAGAATTTAAAACTCGATAATCCAGATTATCAAGAAAAACTTGAACCAATATCAGAATCTGTGAGTAAACTTTCTAAAAGTATTAGAAACCTAAGTCATTCGCTCAACAATATATCTATAACCAAAGATGATTTTATCTCTTTTCTACAAAACGAAATTCAAAACATTAGAAAAAACATCAAAATCAACATTGGTTTTACGGTAGAAGAAAAAGAGAAAAAAATATTTTCAAACGAAGAAAAAATTTTCCTCTACAGAATTTTTCAAGAAGTACTTAATAATTCTTTGAAACATTCAAAAGCAAAAGAAATTGTGGTACATTTAATAACGAACCCAAAATTTGAAATGCAGATTTCAGATAATGGAAAAGGTTTTGACTTGAGTGAAAATAAAAGCAATTCTTCTATGGGATTACATTCAATTATTTCACGTGCTGAAATGATTGGTTATCAGGCAGAAATAATTTCAAAAAATGATTTTGGAACAAAAGTAATTATCAAAGAAAAAGACAACTAATTATGGAACTAACCACTGTTTGCTTGATTGATGACCATGCTATCGTTAGACAAGGTTTGAAAGAACTCTTGATGAAAATGAATACTTATCAAATCATTTATGAATTCAATGATGGCGATGAATTTCTAAACGCTTTACCTTTAGAAAAAAAACCCGATATATATATTCTTGACTACTCAATGCCTCATAAAAACGGGATTGAAGTTTTACAAGAATTAGAAAAAAGAGAGGAAGAATATAGGGTTTTGCTTCTTACTCAACATTTTGACGAACATATTATCAACAGTGCCTATCATCATGGAGCAAGAGGTTTTCTACATAAAAATTGTTCCGCTCATGATTTGAAATTTGCCATAGATAATATTGTAACCATTGGCTATAACAACATTTCCGAAATATTAAAACGTATAAGAAATTATGATGTAAAAGAGGAAATTAACCCTTCACATTTTGATTTATCAACAAGAGAACTCGAGTTTTTAACTCTTGTTTGCGACGAAAGAGAGTTGACCTATGAACAAATGGCTGATATCATGAAACTTTCTGTGAAGTCTATAGAAGTTCATAGAGCATCGCTTTTTGAAAAATTCAATATAAAATCAAAGGTAGGATTGGTTTTGTTTTCATTTAAGTATAAACTCACTGAACCATTTATTTAATTAAATATTTTAACCAAAATTTCTTTCAACAAATCACTATCAGATAGTGAATTGGCTCCAACTCCTTTGCTTTTTACATCAAGTTCTCTAAGCGCAGCAATTATACTACTCACTTTTTTCATTGGATAATTTTTGGCTGCAGAAATGTAATCCGTAACAAAATATGGACTTACTTTTAATTCTCTAGCTACATTATTTGGAGATTTATCTTTTAAACCATGATACTGAAGAAGAGCCGAGAAAAAACCAAATACCAATCCTGTTGTCATAACAAGTGGATTATCTTTTGGATTTTTGGCAAAATAATCTGCAATCTGATAGGCTTTGAATTGTTTTTTTTCACCAATTGCTTTGCGAAATTCAAACACGTTAAAATCTTTGCTAAAACCAATATTTTCTTCAATATGTGACGGAGTTATTTTGCTTCCTTTTGGTAAAATAATTTCCAACTTATTGATTTCATTAGCAATACGACTAAGATCGTTTCCAAGAAACTCGACAAGCATCATCATTGCTTTGGGCTCAATTTCGTATCCTCTTCCTTTGAGTACTCTTCTTATCCACTCGCCTACTTGATTTTCATAAAGTTTTTTACTTTCATAAACCAATCCTTTTTTATCAAGAGTTTTGATAAGTTTTTTTCTTTTATCGAGTGTTTTGTATTTATAAGCAAAAACTAAAACAGTCGTTGGTTGAGGATTTTCAGCATAGGCTTCTAATTGGTCTATCGTTCTCGATAATTCTTGTGCTTCTTTTACAATTACAACTTGTCGTTCTGCCATCATAGGAAAACGTTTGGCATTGGAAACAATTTCATCAATAGTAGTATCACGACCATAAATCACCATTTGGTTGAAGCCTTTTTCATCATCGGTTAATACATTTTCTTCTATATATTCAGTTAGTTTATCAATATAATAAGGTTCTTCACCCATCAAAAAATAGATTGGTTTAATATTTCCTGTCTTAATATCGTTGATGATTTTTACTACTTCGTCCATGATTTAGTTTACAATCTCAGTTGGCAGTAAGCACAAAATAAGTACTTTTGCCCAATGCAAAAGTTAAACTTTCCTGAGTATTCGTTTCGCTTCAAAAATAGTGAAAATAAAGTATTGATTTTTGATGAAATCCGTAAAAAATTTGTAGTCCTAACTCCCGAAGAATGGGTAAGACAACATGTTGTAAAATTCCTTTTAGAGGAAAAAAAATATCCAAAATCATATATAAACGTTGAAAAAAACATCAAAATAAATGGATTGACAAAGCGTTATGACATTGTAGTTTTCAATCCTAACGGAAGCATTTTTTTACTTGTAGAATGCAAAGCGCCAGAAGTTTCAATTACTCAAAATGTATTTGATCAAATAGCGCGTTATAATCTAAAACTGAATGCTCAATATTTGATGGTAACCAATGGTTTAAATAATTATTTTTGCCAAATGGATTTTGAGAATGAAAAATATATTTTTCTAAAAGAACTTCCTCTTTTTACATTATAAATACTTTGAAAAAAATAGCAGTAGTCATATTAAATTGGAATGGAGTAAAATTGTTAGAGCAATTTTTACCATCGGTGATGTCATATTCTCCAGAGGCAACTATTTACCTTGCTGACAATGCTTCGACTGATAGTTCTATTGAATTTGTTAAAACAAATTATCCTGATATAAAGATCATTCAGAATGAGGGAAACTTTGGCTATGCACAAGGCTATAATGTTGCTCTTAAAGATGTTGAAGAACCTTATTTCTGCTTATTGAATTCTGATGTAGAAGTTACAGAAAACTGGCTCAAACCTATTTTAGAAATTTTTGAAAAAGAAAAAAATGTTGCCATCATTCAACCAAAAATATTAGATTTCAAAAACAAATCTCTATTTGAATATGCTGGTGCAGCTGGAGGTTTTATTGACAAATATGGCTATCCATATTGCCGTGGAAGAATATTTGAAACGGTTGAAAAAGACAACGGACAATACGATGATTTCTATGAAATTTTTTGGGCAAGTGGAGCATGTTTTTTTATTAGAAAAGAGGTTTTTAATCAACTTGGCGGATTTGACGAAAGCTTTTTTGCACATCAAGAAGAAATAGATTTATGTTGGCGTTCAAAAAATGCTGGTTATAAAACATGCTATACTTTTCAATCTATTATTTATCATGTTGGCGGTGCAACACTTAAAGAAAGTAACCCGAAAAAGACCTTTTTGAATTTCAGAAATTCATTGCTGATGCTTGTTAAAAATTTGCCAGAAGGCAAAATTCTACCTATTATTTTTACTCGACTTTTTCTCGATGGAATTGCAGGAATTCAGTTCATCTTAAAAGGAAAATTAAGCCATTGTTGGGCTATAATCAAAGCTCATTTTCATTTCTATCATTTGCTAAATAAATATTTGAAAAAAAGAACCAACAATCAAACAGAAAGTTACTTCAAAACAAATAGTATTGTCTATAACTATTTCATAAAAGGTGGCAAGGTATTTGAGGAAAATTAACAATACTTTATGTGCAATTCATTTTAATAAAGTAATATAATCCATACCTTTGCATTAACATTAAAATTCAACCCATGAAAAAAGTTTTTTTAGCCCTTTCGTTGATAACATTGACTTTAACGTCGTGTGGAACTAAGAAAAAAATTGCTGAATTAGAGCAAAAAAATAAAGAATGTCAAGATTTGCTCAATTCAACTACAATGAAATTGAACTTATGTTTATCTGAAAAAGATGCTTTGTCTAAACAAAATGATTATTTAAAACAAAACAACTCTGACTTGATTAACAGCAACAAAGAAATGACTGTTTTGACTACCAAAGGAGCTCAAAATCTTGAAAAATCATTGGAAAGTATCAAAGAAAAAGATTTAAAAATATCTCGTTTACAAGATGCTTTGACTAAAAAAGACAGTGTAACGCTTGCATTGGTTACTAGCTTGAAAAAAACAGTTGGTCTTGATGATCCAGATATTAATGTAAACGTTGAAAAAGGTGTTGTATTTATCAATATTTCCGACAAAATGCTTTTCAAAAGTGGTAGTTATGTAATTACTGATAGAGCTAAGGAAATTTTGGCAAAAGTTGCTAAAGTTATCAATGACAAACCAGATTTTGAATGCTTAGTTGAAGGACATACAGACAATGTTCCGTTTACTGGTAATGCAATCTTATTGGACAACTGGGATTTGAGCGTAAAACGTGCAACAGCTATTGTTAGAATGTTGACCAAAGATTTAGGAGTAAACCCAAAACAATTGATTGCTGCTGGAAGAAGCCAATATATTCCTTTGGTTGAAAATAATACTGCTGAAAATAGAGCAACAAACAGAAGAACTCGAATAGTCATCATGCCAAAAATTGATCAATTCTATGACATGATTGAAAAAGAAATGAAAAGTTTATCGAAATAGTCTTCTCTTATTAAAACCAAAAAGCCCTGAAATTTCAGGGCTTTTTTGATTTATAGAATATCAATATCTCCTTTTCCTTCACGAACGACTATTGGTTCATATCCACTCAAATCGATAATAGTCGATGGTGTATTATCACCATAACCGCCATCAATCACCAAATCGACTAAATTTTGCCATTTCTCAAAAATCAATTCTGGATCGGTAGAATATTCGATCACCTCATCATCATCATGAATTGATGTAGAAACAATTGGGTTACCAAGCATTTTTACTATTTCTTGCGCAATACGATTATCGGGAACACGAATACCAACCGTTTTCTTTTTTCGGAATTCTTTTGGCAAATCGTTATTTCCCGGAAGAATAAAAGTATATGGTCCAGGCAAAGCTCTTTTTAGGATTTTAAATGTAGAAGTATCTATTTGGCGAACATAGTCTGACAAGTTGCTTAAATCACTACACACAAAAGAAAAATTAGCTTTCTCCAGCTTTATTCCTTTGATTTTTGCAATGCGTTCCAAAGCTCTTGAATTGGTAATATCGCAACCCAAACCATAAACAGTATCAGTTGGATATATCACCAAACCACCTTCACGCAACACATCAACTACTTTTTTTATAGCTGCTTCGCTGGGTTTATCTTCGTATATTTTTATGAATTCTGACATTTTTTTTGAAAATAGAAAAAAGAGAATAGAAAAAAGATATATGCTTAACTTATTTAGAAATAACGAACAAAAATCTATTCTCTTTATTCTTTGTTCTTTTTTCTTAACTTATCACATCCAACTTTGCAAACCTTAAAAGCAATTTTTTAATTCCGCCTACGTCAAATTTTATTTCAGCTTTTCTATCAGCACCAACACCTTCGAGGTTTATTATTTCTCCTTTACCAAATCGTTCGTGCATAACAATATTTCCAATAGTTAATTTGTTGTCAAATAAATTGGTATTCGCACTTGGCGCTGAACCCGAAACAGGTTTCAATTTACGAATATTTGACGACATTGTAGGTTCATTTCCAAAGTTTTTTGGTGGTGTTCCGCTAACTGGTTTTGTTAATCGTAATTTTGATTTATCTACATCGCCAAAAATATCTAAATCAATACTTGGTTTATAACGATAACCTGTATCAACTTGAGGGTTCATATACTCTAGATATTCATCTTTGATTTCTTCAATAAATCGTGATGGTTCGCTATCGGTCAATTTTCCCCAACGATAACGCGATTGCGCATACGTTAAATACGCTTGATGTTCAGCTCTTGTCAAAGCTACATAGAACAAACGGCGTTCTTCTTCGAGTTCGCTTCGAGTATTTAAACTCATGGCGCTTGGAAATAAATCCTCTTCCATCCCAACAATAAATACATAAGGAAACTCCAATCCTTTTGCTAAGTGTATCGTCATCAAAGCAACTCTATCGTCATCGCCTGTATCTTTGTCTAAATCGGTTGCAAGAGCAACATCTTCAAGAAATTCAGATAATGCGCCACGAGCACCATCAACCTCTTTTTGACCTTCTGTAAAATCTTTGATACCGTTTAATAATTCTTCTATGTTTTCAAGTCGAGCAATTCCTTCTGGAGTACCATCTTTTTTGAGTTCTTGAACCAAACCCGTTTTTTTGGTAACATGTTCTGCTAGATAAAACGCATCTTGATTTTCGTTGATGATTTGAAAACTTTTAATCATTGTTACAAAATCTTCCAATTTTTGCTTTGTACCACTGTTGAGTTTCAAATCAATCTTGTCGATGTTTTCCATTACTTCAAAAATGGAACGCTTGTAATGATTGGCAGCTATCGTCAACTTTTCAATTGTCGTATCTCCTATTCCGCGAGCTGGATAATTGATGACACGAATCAAAGCTTCTTCATCTTTAGGGTTGATAACCAATCGTAAATAACACAATACATCTTTGATTTCTTTTCGTTGATAGAACGATAATCCACCATAAATTCTATAAGGAATATCTCTTTTGCGAAGCGCATCTTCTATGGAACGAGATTGTGCATTGGTTCTATACAACACAGCAAATTGGCCGTTCAGCATTTGATTGCGCATTTTTTGTTCAAATATTTCGCTGGCAACAAATCGTCCTTCTTCACTATCGGTAATACTACGATGCACTTTTACTTTTGGGCCAAAATCATTGGCTGTCCAAACCACTTTTTCGAGTTTTGTTTGATTTTTATCTATGATAGAATTGGCAGCTTCAACAATATTCTTGGTCGAACGATAATTTTGTTCCAATCGATAGGTTTTTACATTATCATAGTCTTTTTGGAAATTCAAAATATTATTAATGTTGGCACCACGAAATGCATAAATACTCTGTGCATCATCGCCTACAACACAGATATTTTGAAATCTATCAGATAACGCACGAACAATCAAATACTGCGAATGATTGGTGTCTTGATACTCATCGACCAAAATGTATTTAAATCTATCTTGGTATTTTGCTAAAACATCTGGAAAAACATTGAGTAATTCATTGGTTTTGAGCAATAAATCGTCAAAATCCATTGCGCCACTTTTGAAACAACGTTCCACATATTCTTTATAAATTTCACCCATTCTGGGCTTTTTGCTCATTGCATCGGCTTCTTGCAATTCAGGATTATTGAAATAGGCTTTTACCGTTATGAGTGAATTTTTATAAGAAGAAATTCTGCTGTAAATCTGTTTTGGTTTATAAATATCTTTGTCAAGCTGCATTTCTTTGACGATAGCCGAAATCAATCGAACGCTGTCTTGTGTGTCATAGATTGTAAAATTGGACGGATAACCCAATTTATCTGCTTCGATACGAAGAATTTTAGCAAAAACCGAGTGAAATGTTCCCATCCAAAGGTTTTTTGCTTCATTGTTGCCCACAATATCAGCAATACGTTTTTTCATTTCGCGTGCTGCTTTGTTGGTAAACGTTAATGCTAAAATATTGAATGCATCTACACCCAAACTCATCAAATAGGAAATACGAACGGTCAACACACGTGTTTTTCCAGAACCAGCACCAGCAATAATAATCATTGGACCATCTTTTTGTAGAACAGGAGCTTGTTGTGCTTCGTTGAGTTGTGAAATATATTTGTTTATCATCGTTTTTGTAAAGGTTCAAATTTAAAATTACTGCTAATTATTTACAATTTATTTAAGACATTATTCTATTATATTTGTCAACAATTTTTAAGGAATTGTTCTCTATACATTCCAATTAAAATTAGAACACTCGAACTGACATGATAACTGTAAACTATTTTTAAAAATGAACACAGATAAAATTATTGAAGTACTAATGTATGCTATACCATCGCTTATTACTGGTGGTGTTGCTTATTTGTTATTTGAAAGACATTTTAAAGATCAAGAAAACAGCCGAAGATGGATTTTACAACGCGAAAACCAAAAACACGCTTTACCACTTCGCTTGCAAGCCTATGAACGATTGGCGTTGTTTTTAGAAAGAATAAATCCATCGAAACTGTTAATTCGAGTTGCACCATTGAACACCAGCAAAGCAGATTACCAAAACTTGTTGATACATCACATCGAGCAAGAATTTGAACATAACCTAACGCAACAAATATATGTTTCAGACGAGTTGTGGGTAACAATTTTAAAGGCAAAAAATACTGTTATACAAAGCATCAGAAAAACCACTTTGGATGATGGCGTTACCGATGCAGATAAACTTCGAGAAAAAATACTAAATGATTTACTGGAGAGTGAACCAGCTACAAGTATAGCTTTGAGTTTTTTAAAAACCGAATTAAAAGAGTTTTTATAAAAAAATCCCAACCAAATGGTTGGGATTTTTTTAATTTTTAATTATCTCGCCTTATGTGAGCGACACCAGTTATTGTGTGCACTCCAGTTTGATCATTATATGTTCCGCTAAATGTCATATCAACAAATTCGCCTACAGCTCCAACCTGGTTTAGATTATATTGCATAGTATTAGGAGTGGTTGAATCGACAAATCCAACAGGGTAACCTTCCATAATAAATGTTGTACTGTCATAAATGCCTGGTGACATGGTATTTCCCCAAATGTATAACGATTGATTCTCTTGACCAGATGCTTGAAGAGTTAAAGCAGTCTGTAATTGATAAGCCGCAACATTATTTACGAGAAAAACTGTAGGCTGACTATCTAATTGATAAGAAATAAATTCGTCAATTGCATTACATGCTTGAAGATTTCCAATGGTTGTTATTGGAACTGTAAAATTATAGGCAATAGTGTCTGTTTGCTGAAAATTTTCAATATCAACTCCTTTTAGAGTGAATTGTGTGTCATTAGAACAATAAATTTCATGAAAACTAAAGGCTCCATTAGTAACTGGAGAGAATGACATATTTCCATATTTAGAAAGTACAACATATCCATTTGTAACATTTGTATTATCACATTTCAACAATGTTCCTTGAACTTCTGATATTAGTACATTAGCTGTTGAAGTGATTACAACATTTGGTAATATGGTATCAGTATTAAATGGACCTATGGTAGTTGTGTAAACAATATTATTAGAATTACAAGTAGAATAATCAGAATACACATTCATGGTTAGGGTTTGATTTGCTGGAATTAAACCTGCTACTATTCCATCTACATTGGTATATCCCAAAACAGGAAAAGTGGCACCACTTAACGTTAAGCCAACACCAACATTAGAAATTGGGTTGCCACTATTATCAACAACTTTAACAGTTAATGAAACTGTCGGGTATGGATAATCACAATTCCACCAAGAAAAATGACTTACTTCGCCAACATATTTATTTCCAACTTTTGTAGCTAATCCGTCTTCTTTCCAATAGCCTTTCTCTTCGTCAAAATGCCAAAGCGGAATAGTAGATGGAGCTGTTGCTAGTTGACTATCATCAATTCTTAAAGTTATTTCGGCTTTGTGGCCTTTTTTAATATTTAGTCTTTGTCCTGTGCTACCACGAAGTTCTACATTAATCATCCCATAGGTTTGTAACATAGCTTCACTATTATTGAATGCTTGGGCATAAAGCATTCCTGGCATAAGTTTACTAATGTTCTCATCGCTTGGTGTTAAGTGAAACATGGAAACACTTACAACTCCTGAATAATCGTTGCCGTTTTCATCCTGAAAAGCTCCGTCAAATTTTACTTTTGTACCAGAATAAATTGACACCTCGCTTTCAACATCAGATTGTATTGTCTCTAGTGGTGCGTATGGCATCAACATTATCTTTACATTATTTTTCCCAGTAGTTGGTATCATGGAACGTGAGCCAATAATATAACCCGCTTTGATAGCTTTTACGAAAGCAAAATTTTGATGTACCGGAGCATTATTAATCACAAAAATCCCATTACTATCCGTTAACGTAGAAGATGTTCCTATTGAAATTGTCACACCTTGAATTGGATGATTATCCACGTCAACAACTTGACCAATAAAATCTCTATTTACTGCAGAACCAAAGTTTTCTGCAAAAGTATCATCGTCTTGAACATTAGTAGGTTTACTATCATCAAGATTACAACTAATGAAAGCAGTAGCTAACAAAAACAAACTGAATACATAAACAAGTTTTTTCATATCTTAAATTTTAGTTAAAGATACAAAAACCAATAATTGGTTGCTTGCTTAGAGTTAAAATGAAACTATAAATTAGAATCTGCTGGTTTTAATTTAGAATTCGATTTATTTAAACTTTGAAATTCCATCATTTAGCCAAGCTAGATATTCATCAATATTTGGAGTGTAACTAATAGGTTCATTCAAATTGTTTTCGTTCAAATCTGTTAAAACATAATAAGGTTGTGTATTTGTTTTATATTTTGATATGATAAAATCTGTCCATTTATTGCCATAGGTAACTATTTCTTTACCTGTTGTTTTTGAAATAGTTCTTTCGTTTTCTGGTAATTCACGTTTGTCATCAACATAAAGAGAAATTAGAACTACTTTATTTTTTAAAACATCCAAAACTTTCTCATCAGACCAAACATTGATTTCCATTTTTCGACAATTTACACATGCATATCCTGTAAAATCAATCATAATGGGTTTGTTTACTTTTTTGGCGTAAGCTAAACCTTTATCATAATCATGAAAAGTGACAATATCATGTTCGCCTAGAACTGCTCCTTCGGGCAAATCACTTTTTTCACCTGAAGTTGAGTTGCTGTGTCCAAAAAAACCTCTTGGACTTTCACTATAGGTTTGTGGTGGTGGAAATGCAGAAATTAATTTCAATGGCGCGCCAAATAAACCTGGTATCATGTAAACGGTAAATGCAAGGACCAATAAGCCAAGAGATAATCTTCCTACCGAAATGTGTGATAATGGGCTATCGTGTGGTAGTGTAATTTTTCCAAAAAGATACAATGCCCATGTTCCAAAAATAGCAATCCAAATTGCAAGAAAAACTTCTCTTTCGAGCAAATGCATTTGTAAAACCAAATCAGCATTAGAAAGGAATTTAAACGCAAAAGCTAATTCTAAAAATCCTAATGAAACTTTTACAGAATTCATCCAACCACCAGATTTTGGTAATGAATTTAACCATGTAGGGAATAAAGCAAAAAGCATAAATGGCAAGGCAATTGCTGATGAAAAACCAAGCATACCAATAATTGGTGCAATACCACCTTTTGATGCAGACTCTACTAACAATGTTCCTACAATAGGTCCAGTACAAGAAAACGATACGATGGCCAATGCTAATGCCATGAAAAAGATGGCAATAACCCCAGATTTTCCAGCTTGTCTATCTACTTTGTTTGCCCAAGAATTTGGCAACATTATTTCAAATGCTCCTAAAAATGATAGCGCAAAAAATACTAGTATCATGAAGAAAATAATATTGAATGCAACACCAGTAGATAAAGCATTCAAGGCTTCAGCTCCAAAAACACCAACAATAATTAACCCCAAAACAACATAAATTACAATAATCGAAATTCCATAAAAAATAGCGTTTGCAATTCCTTTTTGTCTGCTTCCGCTGTGTTTTGTAAAAAAGCTAACAGTCATTGGTATCATTGGGAAAACACATGGTGTCAACAACGCTGCTAAACCTCCAAGAAATGCTAAAAAGAATATTGTCCATAAACCTTTTTTCTCTTCTTTTTTTGGCATTAATGGCTTCGCTGCAACCTCTTCACTTTTTGGTTCTTTTTTAACAACTTTAGTAGTATCTTTTGAAACTGTATCAACAGTTGTAACTGGTGCAACTTCGTTTTTTATTTCAATTTTTGGCAGTGCAAAATTGAATATATTATCTCCACTTGAACACACTTCTTTACAAACCTGAAAGTCGATTTTTCCTTTGATTGAAGTTAGTTTTGGATTCGTAATTTTTACTTTTTGGGTAAAGGTTACTTTCTTCTCAAAATAATATTCATCAACTTCAAAAACATCATTGAATTGTTTTTTATATGGACTTTCTTTTACTTTTCCAATCAATTCATAATTTCCTTTGGCGTTTTCAAATTTGAATTCGGCTGGTAATGGTCCATTTTCTGGTGTGAATTGAGAATACATATGCCAACCATCTTCAATTTTGCCTTCCATGATTAGATTAAATTCTACATCCGAAAGTTTTTCAACTCTAGAAGTCCATTTTACTGGATTGACTATTTGGGCATTCAAATTGGCTATTGCAAAAAAAGCAATCAGGAAAAAAAGTACTTTTTTCATTCGTTTGTGAAGTTTATTTGTAAAATCTTAGTTGTTTGTTTTGTTATTTTAAATCGTTCGTCTTGTCTTTTTCCAATAACCCAAATTATTTGATTATCAGAACACAAAAGCCAAACTTTTGATTTTTCTATTAACGATAATTTTTCGTCTTTGAAATACTTGCTGAGCTTCTTTTTACCTTTCATTCCAAAAGGATAAAAAACATCGCCTTCTTCCCATCTACGAATAGTCAAAGGAAAACTCAACTTATCTTCGTCAACAAATATAGTATTTGTTCCTTGAGTAGAAATGTCACTTACATTACAAAACCTCAACTTTAAGGGAACTTTAACTTCGTTTTGATTTTTTTCAATCCAAAAAACTTCATTATTTTCCCTTGTTTGCTTTGGCGAAAGCAACAAAGTATTTCTATTTTTGAGTAAGATATGTGTTTCCGAAAAAACTTGTTTTCCAGAATTTGCTTCAATCAAATCGTAAACAGCTTTCCAATCGGTGAACCCAAAAGCTTGCAACCATTGAAATAAATAGGCTTTGTAATTGGGAAGTTTTAGAAGTTTCGTCAAATCAATTTCTGTGTGATGCTCTTCTTCTGTAACTACTTTTTGATACATGTTTTTTGAAGCATCTTTCACTAATGAATGTGATTGTTGCAAGCTATCAATTGTGTTTTGAAACGAAGGCAACAAACTTGGATTTAGCTCTTTTAAAACTGGAATTACATCGTGCCTCAATTTATTTCGCCAATATTTATCAGTAGAATTACTGCTGTCTTCTCTCCAGTTTATATCATTTTGCTTAGCATAAGCAACAATTTCATCCCTCGAAAAAGCCAATAATGGTCTAATAACTTTATCATTTTGAATAGGAATTCCAGTCAATCCTTCTAATCCAGTTCCACGAGTAAAATTGATTAAAAAAGTTTCGATACTATCATCCAAATGATGAGCTGTTATGATAAAATCAAAATTTTGATTTACCAAAAGTGTATAAAACCAATCGTAACGTAGGTTTCTCGCAACTACTTGAATAGATAATTTCTTTTGTTCGGCGAATTTTTTTGTGTCAAATTTTTGAATAAAAAGTGGAATGTTAAGCTTTTCAACTTGTGATTTTACAAACTCTTCATCATCATCACTTTCTTGCCCACGAAGTTGAAAATTGCAATGTGCAACAGCTACATCATATTTCAATTTATGAAATAAATCTACCAAAACCATGCTGTCAATTCCTCCGCTAACAGCTAGGAGTAGTTTTTTATCTTTTAAAAAAGAAAGGTTTTGCTGAATGTGATTTTCAAGTTTCTGAAGCATTTTCAAAAGTAGTTAATTAGGATAAAACTTCAAACATTGCTTTTGTTTTCAACAAACATTCTTCATATTCGTTTTCGGGAATGGATTTTGAAGTAATCGCACTACCAACCGAAAAAGACAAATAATTTGCTTCAGCATTATACAAAATACTTCGAATAATTACATTGAAATCAAAATCGCCTGATGGTGTGAAATAACCCACTGAACCACTATACAAACCACGTTTTGTTTCTTCTAAATTCTCGATGATATTCATAGCAGAAATCTTTGGCGCGCCAGTCATACTTCCCATTGGGAAAGTAGTTTTGATAATCTCGATTGGAGAAGTATCAGGCTCAACATTTGAAACTATGGTTGAAATCATTTGATGAACTTGTTTAAAAGTATAAATTTTACACAATTCTTCAACTTCAACCGAACCTTTTGTTGCTGTATGCGACAAATCATTGCGAACCAAATCTACAATCATAATGTTTTCTGAACGTTCCTTTGGATTGTTTTCTAAATCAATTTTTGATTGATTATCCAAAACTTCATCCTCAAATCGCTTTGCTGTTCCTTTTATAGGTTGCGAAACGATTTTGGTTCCTTCTTTTTTCAAATAACGTTCTGGCGAAGCCGAAAGAAGATAATGCTGATTGTTTTTAAAATAAACTGCAAATGGCGGTTGCGAAATTGAGTTTAGTTTTTGATAAACCAAAATTGGGTTAATTTGTGCATTTTCGGCAAAAAATTCCATACAAAAATTAGCTTCATAAATATCGCCTCGTTGAATATGCTCGAGCATTCTTGAAACTTTATTGAGATAATTTTCTTTTGAAATGCGTTGGTTAATTATCAGTTGTTGATTGTCGGTTGACGGTTGATGTGCGATATTTAAAATTTCATTGAAATCAGTTTCAAATTCATCATCACACATTTGTAAATATTGAATTTCGAGTGTTGTATCTTTTAGTAAAAAAAGTTTTTTTGGCTGAAAGAAAAACAAATCGGGAAAAGATAATCCATCAAAATTATTGGAACTCAATTTTTCAATATCATTTTTCAAATCATAGGTCAAATAACCGAATAGCCAATCTTTTGTTCGAGATTGATATTCATGCAAGTCCTGAAAAGCATTGTGATAATCGGTTTTTACTGAGGTAAATGCATCAACTGCAAGTATCAAATCATAGTTGCTATATTTTTGATGGTAATCATTACTATCCAAAAAAACTATTTCTCTAAACTGCTGTGACCACTGCAAAAGCTGCTTTTTAAAAGCAATTACATCATTTATTTCTCTGTAAAAAATAGTTCTCAATGGGTTTTCTTTTGACCTCAAAATTACGATAAAAAAATATTCTTAAGCAATTCTTAAGTTTGGCACGCTTTTTAGTAGGAATAATTTAGAGATAAATCAAAATAATAATTCATTCTATGAATGGTATAAAACTACACTTGAAAACTTATCGATAAACACACTTCAAGGTAATTAGTAATAACCGTTTTAAATGAATTAAAAAATGAAACATTTATCAAAAATTAGTTTAGCATTACTCCTACTTGGTTTTGCTTTTTCTTGCAAAAAAGCTGAAATTAACTCAGAAACTAGCGACCAAAGTGCTGCTGAAGTTGCTGATAGCACATCAACCGTACCAACTTCATCAAACGCAGCCGTTGAACCCAAAAACAGTAACAGAAAATTTGTTAGAACTGCCGATGTAAAATTTAGAGTAAAAGATGTTGCAAAATCAACTTATGCCATTGAAGATGCTATATCTAAAAATGGTGGTTTTGTAACATTCACCGATTTAAAAAGCACTATAAATGAGCGTGATGAAAAACAAATTAATGAAGACAGTATTGTAGAAACTACAAAGTTTACTGTTGAAAACACCATTACTTTTAGAGCACCAAATAGCCAGCTTGATACTATTTTAAAATCGATGGCAAAAGAAGTTGATTTTCTTGATACAAGAAATATCAAAGCCGAAGATGTTACTATGCAATTTCTTGCCAATAAACTATCGCAAAAGCGAATTCAAAAACACACTAAACGATTAGAAAACGACATTGACAATAAAGGTAAAAAACTAGACCAAATCAATGAAAGTGAAAACGACATTTTGGAAAAAGAAACTGAAAGTGATAATGCAGCACTAAATAGTTTGAGCCTAGAGGACAGAACAGCTTTTAGCACAGTAACTCTGTACTTATACCAAAGAGAAAGTGTAAAAAGTGTGGTATTAGTCAATCCCAAAAACATTGATTCTTATAGACCAAATATAGGGTTGCAAATTGTTGAAAGTTTAAAATCGGGTTGGTATGTCTTGGAAGGAATTATAGTATTCATCGTCAAAATTTGGTGGTTTATGTTATTAATCACAATCGGGATATTTATTTACAAAAAGTATTTCAAGAAGATACTTCACAATTGATTGTTTATCAAAGAAATTCCATCTAATAAAAAGATGGAATTTTTTGTTTAACTTTGGTTTACTAACCATTAAATTAAATCTTTATGAAAATCTTTACTATCGTTATTCGAGTGCTTTTAGGGCTATTTTTGCTATTTGCTTCGGTAACTTATTTTTTAAAAACTTTTCCAGAACCAGTATTTACCGGAAACATGAAAACTTTCAGTGATGGATTAGTTGCTTCGGGTTACTTGATGGGATTAGCAAAACTAGTAGAATTAGTATGTGGATTGTCTTTTGTAACTGGAAAGTTTGTTAGACTTTTTGCAATTGTTTTGCTGCCAGTATCATTAAACATTTTGCTAATAAATATATTTATGATGCCAGATGGAATTTCAATTGCTGCTGTTCTTTTTATTGGAAACTTGTTCTTAATTTATAAAAATTGGGATAGTTATAAAGAAATTTTAAAACCATAAAAAAAAGTCTCCAAATGGAGACTTTTTATTTATCAATTGAACCAAGAACACGTTTCATAAAATCATTGAGAGCTTCTTTCTTATCTTTCCCTTCTTTTATCATTTTATGCACCTCGAGTGCGCCATACATATTGGAAATTAACTCACCAATTACATCGAGTTCTTCATCTTTTAGTGATGGAACTTCGGTTAAATTCTCAAGAACTTCTATAGCTTCTACTAGATAATCTTGATCGTTATCTTCGATAAATTGTGTTAGTTGTTTTATAACAGGAAGTTTCATAACTATACTACTTCTGACACTAACTCGGCTAAAACTTCTGCTTTGTTAGTTTGTGTCTGGTTTACAAGTTGTCCGTTTTTGAAAGTTGCAAATGTTGGTAAATTATCCACTTTGGCAAGCTTTCTAGATTCTGGAAACTGCTCCGCATCAACAATCACAAAAGGAATATTTTCATGTTGCGAAGCAAGCATTTTAAATTTCGGTTTCATAATGCGGCAATTACCACACCATGAAGCAGCATATTGAACCACAACAACATCATTTGAAGCGACCAATTCTGCTAAGTTATCTTTATCTAATTCTGAAAACATTTTTTTAGTTTATAGTTTCAAGTTCTAAGTTTCAAGTTGAATAACCTGAAACTTAAAACTTTAGTTAATTATTAATGTGAAGCCAAATATGAAGCTGTACTGTTTCTATCAGCAGTCATTGCATCTTTTCCTTCTTCCCAGTTAGCTGGACAAACTTCACCTTTTGTTTGAACGTGAGTATAAGCATCAATTAATCTTAAATACTCATTTACGTTTCTACCAAGTGGCATATCGTTCACACTTTCGTGGAAAATTTTACCAGTTTCATCAATTAGGTAAGTAGCACGGAAAGTAACATTTGATCCTTCTAGAATTTCTTCTTCAAGGTTTTCATCATAAACCCATTCTGCATCAAGAATATCTAATGCTGCCGATAAGTTTCTAGTTGTATCAGCAAGGATTGGGTATGTTACACCTTCGATACCACCATTATTTTTTGGAGTGTTTAACCATGCAAAGTGAACTTCATTAGTGTCACAAGAAGCACCAATTACCATAGTATTTCTTTTTTCAAACTCTTGCAAAGCTGCTTGAAAAGCGTGTAATTCTGTTGGGCAAACAAATGTAAAATCTTTTGGATACCAAAAAAGAACAACTTTTTTCTTGTTTTTTGTAGCTTCTTCAAGAACGTTAATTCTTAAATTATCTCCCATAAAAGAGATTGCGTCAACTGTAATGTTCGGGAATTTTTTTCCTACTAATGCCATGATTTTATTTTTAAGTTATTATTAATTTCTGTTGCAAATTTACCTAAATATAACAGCAATAATTATTACTATTAATTATATGTTTTTATAAAAGCATAGTTTTTAGCTATAGCAAAAACTCTAATGGATAATGAAACTAAATTGTATATATTTGTTTTAATCAAACCAATACAAAATGTCATTTTCAAATCTATTCCGAAAAAAATCTGTTCACGATATACTTAAACAAGTTGAAAAAAATGAAGCTGAAGGTCATCATTCACTAGGCAAACATTTAACCGCTAGAGATTTAACCGCTTTTGGAATAGCCGCTATTATAGGTGCTGGAATATTTAGCACGATTGGAAAAGCCAGTGCCGATGGTGGTCCAGGAGTTATATTTTTATTCATTTTTACTGCTGTTGCTTGTAGTTTTGCAGCTTTTGCTTATGCAGAATTTGCTTCGATGGTGCCAGTTTCGGGAAGTGCTTATACTTATTCCTATGTAGCCTTTGGCGAAATAATAGCTTGGATAATTGGTTGGGCTTTGATTATGGAATATGCCATTGGAAATATTACGGTTGCTATTTCTTGGAGTGATTATTTTACTGGACTTCTAGAAAGTGGTGGAATACATTTGCCTCAATGGATACAAATGGATTATTTAACGGCTTCCAAAGGATTTGATGAAGCAACAGCTCTGATGCAAGGAGGAAAATCATTTGAAAACTTATCAGAGAATTTAAAAATGGCTTACACCGCTTGGACAACTTGCCCAACGATAGGTTCATTCCATTTAGTAGCCGATTTACCAGCATTACTCATTATTATTATTATCACTTGGTTGGTTTACAGAGGAATGAAAGAATCTAGAAATGCGAGTAACTTGATGGTTGTTGTAAAACTTTGTATTATTCTACTAGTAATTGCGGTTGGAATTTTTTATGTAGATACTGACAATTGGCATCCGTTTACTCCAAATGGTATTGGCGGAATTCTTAAAGGTGTTTCGGCTGTTTTCTTTGCTTATATAGGTTTTGACGCCATTTCTACTACTGCCGAAGAATGTAAAGATCCACAGCGAGATTTACCAAAAGGAATGATGTGGGCAATTATTATTTGCACTATTCTATACGTAATTATAGCATTGGTTCTTACTGGAATGGTGAAATATTCTGACCTAAATGTTGGTGATCCATTGGCATTTGTTTTTGATAAATTAAATTTAAAGTGGATGTCGGGAATTATTGCTGTTAGTGCTGTCGTAGCCATGGCAAGTGTTTTACTTGTATTTCAAATGGGACAACCAAGAATTTGGATGAGTATGAGTAGAGATGGATTATTACCAAAAAGATATTCAAAAATCCATCCAAAATACAAAACTCCTTCCTATGCTACCATCGTTACTGGATTTGTTGTTGCTGTTCCAGCGTTGTTTTTGAACCTTACAATGGTTACCGATTTATGTAGTATTGGAACTTTATTCGCTTTTGTTCTAGTCTGCGCAGGAGTTTTAGTATTACAAAATAAACCTGATGTGCCAAGAGGAAAATTTAAAACGCCTTATATCAATTCTAAATACATCTTCTCTTTATTATTGCTATTTGGCGTGATATTAGCTTTTACGGTAAACAAAAAGGCTACAATGGATTTCATTACAAATGAGAAACAAATCAACTCACCATCAACATTGGTAACTTCATTGAACGAAAGTCAAATAAAGGATATTTCAACACACTTGCAAGAGCAATTCAAAGGGAAATTTGAAAATAATGATTTAGAACAAAACCTAAGTCAACTTGCAGAGGATGAAACTGTTTACAAACAAGTTGTTGATAATTTACCAATTGATAACTCATTGAAATATGAAAGCGGTTTTACCCTTTTTAAACACAAAATACCGATGTGGATTTTCTTGATTGTACTCATAGGTTTAGCCATTTGGTCTTGGAAAGAAAATCTATCGTTAATTCCTTTACTTGGTTTGGTTTGTTGCCTATACATGATGGCTGAACTGAGCGTATGGAACTGGTTATATTTTACTTGTTGGTTGATAATCGGTTTAACGATTTACTTTGGATTTAGTTATAAAAACAGTAATCTCAATAAAATTAAGATATAATAAAAAATCCGCAAGTAGAACTTACGGATTTTTCGACCAAATTAAAATTATAAAATTTAAAAAATATTTAATTCTTGCATGCACTTTTTCATCATTTGATATGTGCGTTCAATATCATTATCCAAACCTATAGAAAAACGAATTAAACCGTCACTCAATCCCATTTCTTTTTGCTCTTCAATGGGAATTTCACTGCTTGTTGATGTTCCTGGTGCGCTAAACAATGTTTTATAAAACCCTAAACTTACTGCTAAATAACCCAAGTTTCTGTTTTGCATTAATTCCATTAATTGATTGGCTTTATCAAGATTTCCAACATCTAATGTCATCATTCCTCCATAGCCATATTCTTTATTCATCATTTTGGTTATCACATCGTGACTAGGATGGCTTTTTAGACCAGGATAAACAACTTTCAGTCCATCATTTTCAAATTTCTCTGCCAAGTACATTGCGTTATAACTGTGCTGTTTCATTCTGATATGTAATGTTCTCAAGTTCTTTAGAATACTAGCACTTCTTAGGCTATCCATAGTTGCGCCAAAAAGCATCATAGCTCCATTATTCACATTCTTCAAATCATTAATAAAATCTTGTGAAGCACAAACAACTCCTCCAACAGTATCACTACTTCCGTTGATGAATTTTGTTAAACTATGTATAACAACATCAGCACCCAGTTTTGCAGGAGCAACAGTTAGCGGAGAAAATGTGTTATCTACAACAAGTTTAAGATTATGTTTTTTTGCAATATTAGCAAGTAGCTTAATATCAGCAACCTCAAGCAATGGATTACTAACCGTTTCGCAATAAAGAATTTTTGTATTTTTATTGATGGCTTTTTCAACCAATTCTGGTTTTGTAATATCAACAAAATGAGTTTTAATATTCCAGTTGGGCAACATGTTTTTCATAAAAGCATATGTTCCACCATAGATTGTTCTGCTCGAAACAATTTCGTCACCAGCATTGCACAATTGCATGATTACAGGCGTTATTGCTCCCATTCCACTTGCTGAAACATTGGCACTTTCTGTTCCTTCCATTGCTGCCAAAGCTTTGCTTAAGTACAAATTCATTGGCGATGAATGACGAGAATACAAATAACAACCTTCAGCATTTCCTTCGAAAGTATCGAACATGGTTTTTGCTGAAAGAAAAGTATAGGTAGAACTATCAGATATTGAAGGGTTTACTCCTCCAAATTCACCAAAATATTGCAAATCTTGAATTTTATCTGCTGGGTTAAAATTTTCCATAAATCACTATTTAATAACATCAGTAAAATTGATTATTATATTTATAATTTTCAACATAAAAGACAATAATTAGATTATTAATCTAAATAAATTTATATTTGATTAATTTTTTTCTAAAAAAATATTATTATTTAATTTATAAAAGATAATTTTTCATTTGAAAATGGACAAAACGGACAAAAAATTACTAACTCTTTTACAAAAAGACTGCAAAACAACCAATAAAGAACTCTCTTTAAAACTTGGTCTATCAGTAACAGCAGTTTATGAACGCATCAAAAAACTAGAGCGAGAAAACGTTATTTCAAAATATGTTGCAATATTAGATAAAACTAAAATTGATAAAAGTTTTGTGGTGTTTTGTCACATTAAATTGATACAACATTCAAAAGAATTTTTAACTACTTTTGAAAAAGAAGTTGTTAAGCTTGATGAAGTTAGCGAATGTTATCATGTGAGTGGTGATTATGATTATATTCTAAAGATTTTTGTAAAAAACATGGAAGAATATCGAGAATTCATGGTTACCAAACTTACAACGCTACAGCATATTGGCAGCACACACAGTACTTTTATGATTGGAGAAGTAAAAAACACAACTGCTTATTCCCTTTGATATGAAAAAATTACTAATCCCTTTTATGGCTTTGCTACTAATCTCTTCAAAATGTAGCGAAAAAAGTTCAAATGTAGATTACAAAAGAGTTTGGATGCTTGTCGAGTTTAAAAATTATACAAAAGATAATTTGACAAAAAACAAAGCCAAACTCGATTTAACCAATCCCGAAGGTGCTTCAGCCTATATGGGTTGTAATAACATTGGTTATGGATTTACAGTAACATCTGATGATGAAATAACTTTTTCGAACGGAATGGCAACTGAAATGTATTGCGAAAACAACACATTAGAAAAAGATTTTCTACGAGCAATAGAACGTAAAATGAAATATAAAATTGATGGTCATTTCTTGATACTTACCAATTCTAAAAATGAAGTTTTAAAATTTGTTGCTCAAGATTGGGATTAAATATCAAGTAAAAAATAGAATTAGTAATTGAGCTCCTATTATTCTCAATATCATCGCTAATGGATAAACCGTTGCATAAATAGCAGAAGGAGTATCATTTCCTGCAGTTTTTATAGCAAAAGCCAATGCTGGTGGATCTGTTGATGCTCCAGCAAGCAGACCACATATTTCGAAAAAGTTCTTTTTGAAATATTTTTTTGCAACATAGCCAGTTATCAATAACGGTAAAAGCGTAATACTAATTCCCATTAAAATCCATATAAACCCAGAACTTCCTGTAAATGCTTCTGCAATTTTAGAACCACTGGCAAGCCCAACACTAGCGAGAAACAAACTTATTCCTAATTCTCTAAGCATCAAATTAGCACTATTGGTTGTATAATTATTCAAGTACAACTTGTTACCAAATCTACTCAAAGCTAAGGCTACCAACAATGGTCCACCAGCTAATCCTATTTTTACTGGAACTGGAATATTTGGTATTTGAAAAGGAATACTTCCTAGTAAAATACCCAAAACGATACCAATAAATATTGGTGCTAAATCGGGAACTTCAAGTCTTTTTACTGAGTTCCCAAGAACAGCAGTTATTCTTTGTAATCCTTCGGGTGAACCAACCACTTTTATTGTGTCTCCAAGTTGTAATGAAACATTTCCATTAGGTACTATTTGTGTTCCAGCTCTATACAATCTTGTAAAAGTAAAATCATGCAAATTGAACTCTGGTATATCTCCTATTCTCTTGTGAGTAATACTCTTATTGGTAACAACCACATGACTAGAAACGAGTTTGCTGTCCATAGAGTCTTTTATATTCATATCGCTTTCTGAACCTATCAAAATTTGCAGTTGTTCGAATGTGTTTTTTGGAGCAACGATGAGTAATACATCTCCTTCTGCCAAAATCTCTTTTGGAGTTGGTGTAATAATTTCTCCTTTGTGATACATTCTAGATACAACAATTGGGGTTTTTATCATTTCAAAAATTTGATGCAATGATTTGCCAATCAATTGCTTATTTTCAAGCTTCAGATGTTTTGAAATGACTTTGTCTTCTCTAAGATTTTGCAATTTGTTTTGAAGTTCTGTTTCCTTTATGATATCTATTTTAAAAATCTTTTTAAGCAATAACATTGAAATTATTATTCCAAAAACACCAAATGGATAAGCAACTGCATAAGCCAAAGTCATTGTTGTTATACCACTACTGTTGCTAGAAATATTTCCCAAGGTTGTTTGTGCTGCTGCCAATCCTGGTGTGTTTGTAACTGCTCCACTCATTATTCCTGTCATAACGCCTATTGTGTTTCCTGACAAAAAGAGGAAAACAACCGTTATCAAAATACCGAGTAAAACAATCAATCCTGCTAAAAAATTGTTACTGATTGCGTTTTTATTAAGTGATGCAAAAAAACCTGGTCCAACTTGTAATCCGAGAGTATAAACAAATAAAACTAGTCCAAACTCTTTTAGGAAATCCTGTAATTCTGCCTCAACAGTAACTCCTAAAAAAGAAAACAATAATCCAATGAATAAAACCCAAGTAACTCCAAGCGAAATGCCCAAAATCTTGACTTTGCCTAACATTATACCAATGGCAATCACAAGACTAAATACTATCATTGTGTGTGCAAACGAATGTTGTGTAAACAAATTGACTAACCAGTTCATCGCTTGGAGTTTTTAGATTATTAATTTTATGCTTCTACAGGATTTTCTTTTGTTGTTACTGTTGGTCCAGCAGCAACTAATTTTCTTCCTTCTTCAGTATCTGTATATTGCTCAAAGTTTTTGATATACAAAGCTGCTAATTTTTTTGCTTTTTCCACCCATTCTTCAGGAATTTTATAGGTATTTCTTGGATCTAATATTCCTTCGTCAACTTTCTCTAATCTTGTTGGAATTGTCAAATTCAAATATGGAATAGTCATTTTGTCAGTATTTTCAATGCTTCCATCAATTATAGCATCGATAATTGCACGAGTGTTTTTTAGAGAAATTCTTTTACCTGTTCCATTCCAACCTGTATTTACCAAATAAGCTTTTGCACCATGTTCTTTCATTTTTGCAACCAAAGTTTTAGAATACATCGTTGGATGCAATGTTAAGAATGCTTCTCCAAAAGCAGGTGAAAAAGAAGGTTGTGGTTCTGTTATTCCTCTTTCGGTTCCAGCCAATTTTGAAGTGTAGCCACACAAAAAGTGATATTGAGCTTGTTCTTCATCAAGGATTGAAACTGGAGGTAGAACGCCAAAAGCGTCAGCACTCAAATATATAATTTTGCTAGCATGACCAGCTTTTGATGGTAAAACAATTTTGTTTATATGATAAATTGGATAAGAAACTCTTGAGTTTTCAGTGATAGAATGATCATAATAATCCACTTCGCCATATTCATTTACCACAACATTTTCTAGCAAAGCATCACGTTTTATAGCTCGCCAAATATCTGGTTCGTTTTCTTCAGACAAATCGATGACTTTAGCATAACATCCTCCTTCGTAATTGAAAACACCATTATTATCCCAACCATGTTCGTCATCACCAATCAAATAACGTTTTGGATCAGCAGATAAAGTAGTTTTTCCTGTTCCTGAAAGTCCAAAGAAAATAGCCACATCACCTTTTTCACCTACATTGGCAGAACAGTGCATAGAGGCCATTCCGCGTAATGGCAAATAATAGTTCATCATGGCAAACATTCCTTTTTTCATCTCACCACCATACCAAGTTCCACCGATGATTTGTATTTTTTCTGTTAAATTAAAAACAATAAAATTTTCTGAATTCAAACCCATTTCTTTCCAATTTGGATTAGTAGTTTTTGAACCATTCATCACAATAAAATCTGGTTCGCCAAAGTTTTCTAACTCATATATTGAAGGTCTGATGAACATATTGGTAACAAAATGAGCTTGCCACGCTACTTCCATTACAAAACGAACTTTTAATCTGGTATCAGGATTTGTTCCACAAAAAGCATCAACAACATATAGTTTTTTTGAGGTTGAAAGTTGTTTTAAAACCAACTGTTTCAATTCGCTCCAAACTTCATTAGTAGTAGGAAAATTAACTTTTCCATCCCAACAAATAGTGTCTTTTGTTACTTCATCTTTTACGATGTAACGATCTTTTGGAGAACGACCAGTAAAAACTCCTGTTTTAACCGCTACTGCTCCAGTATCTGTTACTGCTCCTTTTTCGTAGCCTTTTCTTTGATGAGAGGTTTCCGCTTCAAAAAGCTCTTGATAACTCGGATTATAGACTATCTCGTGATAACCTGTTATACCCATTTCGTGTAATTCCTGAATAAGTTTAATATTTTTCATGTTTTTAATGTTTAGTTATACTTAAATTTCTACTTCAAAGTTCCAACTAAACACCTCAAAAAAAACTGATAATTGTCATAAAAAAAGAAAATCTACGAAAACGTTTTCATTGTAAAATACTGATTATCAATAATTTTAAAATGCAAAAATGAATAATTGACAATCAATACGTTAAACTTTTACAGGCTCGAAATTTTTATTTATAACAAAATCAGTAAAACAAAAAAACATTCGTAATTTTGCGACACAATTCAAAAAATAATCACAATCATGAGTTCATTTGACGTAGTCATTATAGGTTCTGGTCCAGGCGGATATGTTTCGGCTATTCGTTGTGCACAATTAGGTTTTAAAACTGCTATTATTGAAAAATATCCAACTCTAGGTGGAACTTGCCTTAATGTAGGTTGTATTCCTTCCAAAGCTTTGCTAGCTTCTTCGCATCATTATGAAGAATTGCAACATTTTGCAGATCATGGAATTGAAGTTTCTGGAAAAGTGAAAGTGAATTTAACCAAAATGATTGAACGTAAACAAGCTGTTGTTGACCAAACATCTGGTGGAGTTAAGTTCTTGATGGATAAAAATAAAATTACCGTTTTTGAAGGTGTTGGTTCGTTTGAAGATGCTACGCATATTAAAATTACTAATGGTAAAAAATCTGAAGTAATTGAAGCAAAAAATACAATTATTGCTACTGGTTCAAAACCGTCAACTTTACCTTTTATAACTATTGATAAAGAAAGAATTATCACTTCTACTGAAGCGTTAAAATTATCAGAAGTTCCTAAACATCTAGTAATTATTGGTGGTGGCGTTATTGGTATTGAATTAGGTCAAGTGTATTTACGCCTTGGCGCACAGGTTTCTGTGGTTGAGTTTATGGATAGAATTATTCCAGGAATGGATGGTGCTTTGAGCAAAGAATTGACCAAAGTTTTGAAAAAACAAGGAATGAAATTTTACACTTCTCACAAAGTAAAAGAAGTAACTCGCAAAGGAAAAAATGTAACTGTTAAAGCTGATGATGCAAAAGGTAACGAACTTGTTCTTGAAGGTGATTACTGTCTAGTTGCTGTTGGTCGTCGTCCTTATACTGACGGTTTAAATGTTGAAAAAGCTGGAGTAAAACTTACAGAACGTGGTCAAGTAGAAGTAAATAATCATTTGCAAACTTCTGTATCAAATATTTATGCAATTGGCGATGTGGTAAAAGGTGCAATGCTTGCACACAAAGCTGAAGAAGAAGGTGTTATGGTTGCAGAATATTTAGCTGGACAAAAACCTCATATTGATTATAATTTAATTCCTGGTGTAGTTTATACTTGGCCAGAAGTTGCTGCAGTTGGTAAAACCGAGGAACAATTAAAAGCTGATGGTGTTGCTTATAAAGTAGGTAATTTTCCTTATAGAGCATTAGGTAGAGCAAGAGCAAGTAGTGATTTAGATGGATTTGTAAAAATTCTTGCAGATGCAAAAACCGATGAAGTTCTTGGAATTCACATGATTGGTGCTCGTTGTGCCGATTTGATTGCTGAAGCCGTTACAGCAATGGAGTTTAGAGCAAGTGCAGAAGATATTTCAAGAATGTCTCACGCACATCCAACTTTTGCCGAAGCTGTAAAAGAAGCAGCGCTTGCCGCAACAGATAATAGACCTTTGCACATATAAAAACTTTAAATAAAAAAAAGCCGTTTCAATGAAACGGCTTTTTTTTATTTAAAATACTTTCGTCGCAACCAAAAAGCAACATTTACAAGAATAATCAAAGCAGGAACTTCTACTAAAGGTCCAATGACACCAGCAAAAGCTTGTCCGCTATTAATCCCAAAAACACCAATTGAAACTGCAATTGCTAGTTCAAAATTGTTTCCAGAAGCTGTGAATGATAATGCTACTGAATCTCGATAATTAGCTCCGATTTTCTTTGAAACAAAAAACATCAGGAAAAACATTATGGCAAAGAAAATGACCAATGGAATAGCAATTCGAATAACATCTACTGGCAAATCGACTATCATTTCGCCTTTTAAACTAAACATGATTACAATGGTAAAAAGTAATGCTATAAGAGTAATTGGAGAAATAAATGGAATAAATTTTTGATTGAACCATTTTTCGCCAATATATTTTTTGATAAAATATCTACTTAAAACTGCTAATGCAAAGGGAATTCCGAGATAAATTCCAACCGTTTTAGCAATTTCGGCTATGGTAATATTCAATTCCAAACCTTTTATTCCGAAAAGTGGTAATATAATTTCCAAATAGAAATAGGCATACAAACTGAAAAAAAACACTTGTAATAAACTATTTATTCCAATTAAACCCGCAGTTAACTCTCTATTTCCTTCGGCAAGTTCGTTCCACACAATAACCATTGCAATGCACGGTGCAATTCCTATGATGATTAAACCTGTCATGTATTCGGGATAATCTTTTAGGAAAAAAGTTGCCAATAAAAACATTAAAAAAGGCCCAACAATCCATGTGATGAAAAACGAAGCTACCAATAGTTTAGGTTTTTCAAACATTTGAGGCACTTTTGAAAAATCGATTTTGGTTAATGGTGGATACATCATCAAAATCAAACCAATGGCTAAAGGAATGTTGGTTGTTCCAGATGAAAACGAGTTAATAAATCCTGATGAACTTGGTATAAAATAGCCAATTCCTACTCCAACTAACATCGCTAAGAAAATCCAAAGCGTCAAATAGCGGTCAAGAAAATTTAGTCTTTTCTTCATATCTTAATTTTAGAAAAAACATGTAACATCTCAGATGCAATTTGTAAACTGCGTTCAGCATATTTTTCATTCATCAATTCGGTTCCGTCAAACGCTTTTGGATCGTCATATTTTATTGGAAATCTCACTTCTGCTCCAAAAACCATCGGACAACCTTCGTCGGCATTATTGCATGTCATAATCGCTCCAAAGTTATTTTTCGGATTAAAATCATCAAAATAAGTTTTCGAAAAACAGATAATTGGATGTTGATTATCATCAAACTTTACTGCGTAAACTGGGTTTTGATTTTCGCTCAACTTCTGAATTTGAAATCCTTGATTTACTAATGTTTCGGCTACCTTCGGAAAAATAGCAGTTGCTTCTGTTCCACCAGAATAACAGAATATATTCTTTATCCCAAAATGAAATGCCATGGTTTGTGCCCAAATTTGCGACAAATGACTTCGACGCGAATTGTGTGTGCAAATAAAATTCAATCGAATTTCCTCATTAGCATTCACTTTGTTTTGAATGTAATCGATTAGCGGTTGCAAAACTTCTTTTCTGTCCTCTGAAACTGAATTTTCTGCAATTGAATTGATGACTTTGGTTATTTTTTCTAGCATATTACAAAAAATTAACTCATATGATTTTTAACAACAACCAGATTCTTGCGAACAGCAAGTTTCTTTTTCTTTCCATTCACCAATCTTAGTTTTAATTTTCTCTATCGATGGAATGCCACAATTGTCACTAGCTAAGCATGTAGTTTTTGTAGATGCTAAAACAAAATTGTTACCATTAAAATCTAATCCAAACTTGCCAATGGTATTTTCATCTTGATATTCAACCAAAATATCAAAATCACTTATTTCCATATTTTTTTCAATACCCGAAATAATTTTTAAGACCTTTTCGCTGGTCAATCTGTGCCAAGTATCATGAGAATACCATAACTGAAAAGTGAAATAATTTTCTTCACGAAAAGTGTTTCCACAATCGGTATATTTTTTATTGATTGTACCCATTTCAGTTATGTGAAAATGTTGCGGAACAAAATCACCATTAGGCAATTGGATGTCAAAGTTTTCAACTTTTTGCAATTGATTTTTAAATTCTGATCGTTTCATTTTTGAGTAAATTGTGATTAGTAATCAGTTAACAACATTTATTTTTTAATTTATGACGAATCATTCCAAAATGATTTTCAATTTTATTGATGGTTTCAGGATTTATGCAGTAACAAATAGCTGTTCCTTCGATAGTTCCTTTGATAATATTGGCGTTTTTCAACTCTTTCAAGTGCTGTGAAATTGTGGGTTGAGCTAATGGCAATTCGTTAACAATGTCTCCACAAATACAAGCGTCAACTTTCAATAAATAATCGACTATCGCTATTCTTGCTGGATGCGAAAGTGCTTTGAAGAGATTTGCCAATTCATTATGTTCTGCTGAAAAAGATTCTGATTTAGATGCTCCCATTTTTTAAATTATTATATTGCAATATTACGATATATAAATTAAAATCAAGCTAAAATTTCAAAAAAATATAATATTTTAAGGTTCAGAAAAAAATCATACTTTTGAGGTTTAAAAAAAACAAATAAATGGCATCAATAACTTTAGGAGGAAATCCAATAAACACTTGTGGTGATTTACCAAAAATAGGTTCAAAAGCTCCAGAATTTCATTTGGTTAAAAATGATTTATCTGAAGCAAAATTATCAGACTTTAAAGGCTCAAAAATAATTTTAAACATTTTTCCTAGTATTGATACTGGTACTTGCGCAACGTCTGTTAGAACATTCAATGCAAAGGCAAATGCGCTGGAAAAGACAAAAGTTTTATGTATTTCTCGTGATTTACCATTTGCACAAAAAAGATTTTGTGGTGCCGAAGGCTTAGAAAACGTTATCAATCTCTCCGATTTTAGAACTGGAGCTTTTGGAAAAGAGTATGGTCTTGAAATTATTGATGGTCCGTTAGCTGGTTTGCATTCTCGTGTGATTGTCGTTGTTGATGAAAATGGTGTAGTAAAATATACTGAACAAGTTTCTGAAATAGCGAATGAACCTGATTATGAATCTGCCTTAGCTGCATTATAATTTTATTAATGGAATTTCAAAAAGACAATACATTCTTCAGCGGAAGGCTTAAGAGCATTGGTTTTGCTGTAAAAGGTGCAATAAAACTAATTACCACAGAACATAGTGTAATGGTTCAATCCTCATTGGCAGTTTTAATGATATTCGCTGGGTTTTATTTCAACATTTCTAGAGAAGAATGGATGATGCAAATATTAGCCTTTGGACTTGTTTTAGGAATAGAAAGCCTAAATACTGCTGTAGAAAAAGTAGCTGATTTTATTCACCCAGAATACCACGAAAAAATAGGTTTCATCAAAGACATAGCGGCTGGAGCTGTAATGTTTGCAGCAATGGCTGCAATTGCAGTTGGATTGCTTATTTATGTTCCAAAAATTATGTAATCTTTCGATTAAATTTTTATTTTTATAAATATTATAGAAAATTTAATGGCTAAAACGACAAAAAATTCCAAACAAGAGAACTCAAAAGAGAATAATAACCCAAATATTCAGGTGAAATCTAAACAGTACAAAATGCTTTTTGGCGTTATTCTTGTTCTTTTTGCTGTTGGATTATTAATTTCTTTTATATCATTTTTTGTCAATGGTCAACATGATCAGAGTGCAGTTGATGCGCTTGGTGATAGAAGTGAAATAACAGAAAATTGGTTAGGTAAGTTTGGTGCATATCTATCTCATCTGTTTATCTACAGAGGATTTGGAGTTGCCTCATTCCTTTTTGTGAAGTTATTTCTCATTACTGGAGCTTTTTTTGCATTACAATTACCAATCAAAAAACTTAAAAACACCTGGTTTTGGGATTTATTTGCTATAATAATTCTTTCTATAACTTTTGGTTTTTTTGCTACTACTCTACCAGAATTAGGCGGAACTGTTGGCTATGAAATGAACCTTTTTTTACAAGATTACATTGGAAGAGCTGGCACATTATTAGTCTTGCTTTTAGGAATAGTAGTCTATATTATTTTTAAAATAAAAGTTTCCCCAGATGCAGTAAAAGCTTTCTTCGAAAAAAAGAAAAAAGATTTATCTGAAAATATCTCCTCGCTTTCACAAACAGAGAACAACAACTCACAAACTGCTTACAATCTTGAAGAATATGCCGTCGAAGAAAATGAGCTAGAAAAGGAACAAGCAACTCAAGAAGAAGAACCTATTATTGTCTCAAAATTTGAAATCAATAAAGATGCTCTTAAACCAACAATTGAACATGCTTCTGAAATACAGCTTGAGCCAACGTTGAAAACTACAATCCCCGTAAACGAACCAATAATTCCTAAACAAGAAACCGAAATTATCGAAACAGATGATAACGCTTTTGTTATAGAAAAAGCAGCTGATGAAGATGTTGTAGTAGAAAATCTTGCCGCAAAATTGGTAGAAAACTTTGGAGAATTTGACCCAACTCTTGAATTATCAAATTATAAATTTCCAACGATTGATTTACTCAAAGAATATTCTACCGTTGGAATTACTATCAATCAAGAAGAGCTTGAGGAAAACAAAAATAAAATTGTAGAAACCTTAAAAAACTACGGAATAACCATTTCTCAAATAAAAGCTACAGTTGGACCAAGTGTAACACTCTATGAAATTGTTCCCGAAGCTGGAATTAGAATTTCAAAAATAAAAAGTTTAGAAGATGATATTGCTCTTTCATTGGCAGCATTAGGAATACGTATCATTGCTCCTATTCCAGGAAAAGGAACAATTGGTATAGAAGTTCCCAATAAAAACCCAACTATGGTTCCAATGAAAACAGTTATTTCATCTGCTCGTTTTCAAGAAGCAGAAATGGAATTACCTATAGCATTGGGTAAAACCATTTCAAACGAAACTTTTGTTGTTGATTTGGCTAAAATGCCTCACTTATTGATGGCTGGAGCAACAGGTCAAGGAAAATCTGTTGGGCTAAATGCTGTATTGACTTCATTACTTTACAAAAAACATCCAGCAGAAGTAAAATTTGTACTAGTTGATCCTAAGAAAGTGGAATTGACTTTATTCAATAAAATTGAACGTCATTATCTAGCTAAATTACCAGATACTGAGGATGCCATCATCACCGATAACACAAAGGTAATCAATACTTTAAATTCACTTTGTATCGAGATGGACAATCGCTATAATTTGCTCAAAGAAGCAATGGTGAGAAACATTAAAGAATACAACGAAAAGTTTAAGTCGCGAAAACTTAACCCAGAAAATGGTCACAGATTTTTGCCTTATATTGTTTTGGTTGTCGATGAGTTTGCCGATTTGATTATGACAGCAGGAAAAGAAGTAGAAACGCCTATTGCTCGTTTAGCACAATTGGCTCGTGCTATTGGAATACATTTGATCATAGCTACACAACGTCCATCTGTAAATGTCATCACTGGTATTATTAAAGCAAATTTCCCTGCAAGAATTGCTTTTAGAGTTACATCAAAAATTGATTCAAGAACAATTCTAGATACACAAGGCGCAGACCAATTAATTGGACGAGGAGATTTATTATACACCAACGGAAATGATTTAGTTCGTGTGCAATGTGCCTTTGTTGACACACCAGAAGTTGATAGAATTGTTGATTTTATTGGCTCTCAAAAAGCATATGCAAGCGCTTATCTTTTACCAGAATATGTTGGCGAAGAAGGAAATAGCGTTAATCTAGACTTCGATATATCAGAAAGAGACAGCATGTTCAGAGAAGCAGCTGAAATAATTGTTACAGCGCAACAAGGTTCGGCATCATTATTGCAAAGAAAATTGAAACTGGGTTACAATCGTGCTGGCCGATTAATTGATCAACTCGAAGCAGCAGGAATTGTAGGTCCATTTGAAGGAAGCAAAGCAAGAAGTGTAAACATTCCTGATTTGGCTTCGCTTGAACAATTTTTTATTAATGAACAAAACAATCTGTAAAATGAAGAATGCTTTATCGTTAGTTTTATTTTTCTTATTGAGTTTAAACATCAATGCTCAAGACAAAAAAGCTAAAGATTTATTAGACCAAGTTACCGCAAAAATCAAATCTTATGACAATATTGTCATTGATTTTAAATACACACTTACCAACTTAAAAGAAAACATCAATAAAGAAAGTAAAGGAAATGTTATTCTTGATGGTAACAAATATTACTTGAATTTTATGGGTGTTACAAAAATTTTTGATGGCAAAAAAAGTTATACAATTGTCCCTGAAGATGAAGAGATAACCATTTCGAGCGTAAATGATAAAGACGACAATGCTATTACGCCATCAAAAATGCTTACTTTTTTCAACTCCGGTTATAAATATTACTGGGATATACTGCAAGATGTTAAAGGAAGAAAAATACAATACATTAAGCTGGTTCCTAATAATTCTAAAGACCAAAGAAAAGAAATTCTGTTAGGCATAGATTCAAAGACAAAAACAATCTACAATGTTATTGAAATTGGAAGAAACGGTACAAAAACAACGTTAACTGTTAATTCATTCAAAACAAATCAGCCTATATCAAAAAATCAGTTTACCTTTGTTGCGAGTAAATATCCGAATTACTATATCAACAAAATAGATTAACAGCACATAGAGTGAAAATTCTTGACAAGTACTTATTAAGGCAACTCATATCGACTTTTTTGACAGTATTTGTCATTCTGTTTTTTATTTTCATTTTACAAACCGTTTGGCTATTTATTTCTGAACTCGCAGGAAAAGATTTAGATTTCGTTTCTGTTTTAAAATTCCTTTTATTCGCAACTCCAAGAATAGTTCCTCTGGTACTACCTCTTTCAGTGCTATTAGCTTCCATTATGACTTTTGGAAATCTAGCCGAAAATTATGAGTTGGCTGCCATGAAATCATCGGGAGTTTCACTAAAAAGAGCTTTAAAATATTTAACTTTTTTCATATTAATTTTAAGTATTGTAGCTTTCTTTTTTGCTAACAATGTAATCCCTTATACCGAATATAAATTCATCAACTTCAGACGTAATATAGCTCAAGTAAAACCAGCAATGGCTATAGCTGAAGGTCAGTTTAGCGAAGTTGGAAACTACAGCATCAAAGTAGAAAAAAAATCTGGTGACAATGGGCGTTTTCTTGATGGAGTTACTATTCACAAAAAAAATGGTTTTGAAACTGCTGGTACAACAATAATCAAGGCAAAAAAAGGAGAGTTAATAAGTAGCGAAAGTTCCAATAATTTAATGATGGTTCTTAGAGATGGTAATTACTATGAAGAAATCGTTCCAAAGAAATATGAGGACAGGAATAAAATACCATTTGCAAAGAGTGAATTCAAACGCTACGTTATCAACATTGATTTATCTAAACTAAATAAAGTTGATGAGAATGAAGAACAGATTACCAACACCAACAGCATGTTGACTATTGGTGAACTTAAATATACTATAGATTCACTCAATAAAAATTATAAAAAAGATTTAAGTTCCTACATTGATAATATAAACGCTAGAGTAAATTCAAATTTTTCTAATGGCAAAAACAATCAAAATCAGAACAATACAGCAAAACTAAATAATAATGATTTACTCTCGAATTTTAACCTGAGCGAAAAACAACAAATGCTGAGAGTTGCGTCTGGAATAATTGAATCAAATAACTTCTCAATTGAAGGTTCAAAATATGAATTTGAAGGAAAAGTAAAGAATATTAATAGCCATTGGATTTCATTTTATGAAAAATTTGCCATTGCATTTTCATGTATTTTGATGTTTTTTATTGGAGCACCACTGGGAGCAATTATTAGAAAAGGTGGATTAGGACTTCCAATAGTTTTTGCGGTAATGATATTCATTGTATATCATTTCATAAATACTTTCGGAAAAAAACTGGCACAAGAAGATGGAATATCTCCATTTTTAGGAGCATGGATGGCTACATTAGTGCTTTTACCTTTAGCAATATTTTTTACAAAAAGAGCAACTGATGATAGAGGTGTAACTCTTGAATTCACTTGGCTTGATTTTATTATTGATAAATATTTTCCAAAAAAAGAGGAAGACAATATCATCGATATTCCTGTCACTTCAACCGAAGAAACAAAAGAAAATATAGTCGATACAGCAACCCAATCTCAATTTGTTGAAACTATAAGTTCAGACGTAAAGAATGATGAAGTAAAAAAAGGCAATTATAAAATGCTTTCAATAGCTGCATTGATCTTAAACCTTATAATTTTAGCTTTGGTTACGCTTGTTGAAAGCACTAATCTAATCAAAGGAATAACAATTGTACTGACAATTTTATTGCTTGTCGCAATATATTTATCTCAAAAAATAATTTCGCGAAAAGTAAAAAGTTACGACTTATCGCCAATTATTGTTTTATTAGGAGCATTTCCTTTTTACTTATTTTTCTTTATTTATAATTACTACAAACTTAAAAAAGAAGAAACTAACAACGACTTATCATGATTTCTGAAAAAATAACTCTAAATACTATAGAAGAAGCCATTGAAGACATTAGACAAGGCAAAGTAATAATTGTTGTTGATGATGAAGATCGTGAAAATGAAGGAGATTTTCTTGCAGCAGCTGAAAAAGTTACTCCTGAAATGATAAATTTTATGGCAACTCATGGTAGAGGTCTAATTTGTGCTCCACTAACAGAAAAACGTTGCAATGAGTTAGAACTTCATTCAATGGTAAAAAACAATACTGATCACATGGAGACAGCATTTACCGTGTCAGTAGATTTAAAAGGAAATGGAGTTACCACTGGAATATCTGCTTCAGATAGAGCAAAAACCATCTTAGCTTTGGTAGATGAAAATACAAAATCATACGATTTAGCAAGACCTGGACATATTTTTCCTCTTACTGCAAAACAAGGCGGAGTTCTTAGACGAACAGGACATACAGAAGCCGCTATTGATTTCGCTAGACTTGCTGGATTTAAACCCGCAGGTGTTATTGTGGAAATTATGAATGAAGATGGAACAATGGCACGCCTACCACAATTAGTAGAAGTTGCTAAAAAATTTGATTTAAAACTTGTCTCTATCGAAGACCTTGTTGCCTACAGAATGCAGCATGATAGTCTTATTGTAAAAAAAGAAGACTTTGAAATTCAAACTCGTTTTGGAAGTTACAGACTTAGAGCCTATCAACAAACCACAAACAAAAGTGTACATATAGCGCTTACAAAAGGTAGCTGGAACAGTGGAGAAGCTATCTTAACTCGTATAAATTCAACGGCTGTTAATAATGATATTCTAGGAACACTAACAAATGATCTTGAGAAAAAACTTGATGACATGTTTAAAAAAATAAACGAGGAAGGAAAAGGCGCAATCCTTTTTATAAACCAAGATATTCAATCATCTGAACTGTTAAATAGATTAGGAGATTTGAAACAATTTCAACTTCAAGGAATATTTCAAGCTCCAAAAATAAAAATGGATATCAAAGATTTTGGGATTGGTGCGCAAATTCTTCATGACCTTGATATTTCTAAAATAAAACTTATAAGTAATTCTACACAATCTAAAAGGGTTGGAATGATTGGTTATGGCTTAGAAATAATTGAATATGTCAATTATTAATTTTGTAACATAATCAAATTGAGGCAAATACTTTTCTTTCAAAAAAAATATACAATTTTTTGTGATATATTTTTTGGAAAACAAAAAAGGTTACTATATTTGCATCCGCATTACGGAAGTAGTGCAAACATATTGGAGAAATGGCAGAGTGGTCGATTGCGGCAGTCTTGAAAACTGTTGACTGTAACAGGTCCGGGGGTTCGAATCCCTCTTTCTCCGCCAGTAGAAATACAAATGGTTACAAAACCCACTAAATTCAACGATTTAGTGGGTTTTTTCGTTTCTAGGATTATCAAATTATTCATCTAATCTCAAAGTTTTGGTGTCTTTCGAGGTGTCACTAAATTATAAAAATTTAAGTGACACCTCTCAAAGAAAACCACCAGTACAGCAAGGTGTTCAGCAACATATTCAAAATATGTACATCTTGTTTGTAATTATTAGAAATTTTAAATTTAATAATAACTAAAAGGTTACCACTTATGAACACTACTGTATCAATTCTCTTTTACATCAAGAGATCAAAAGCTAACAGCGAGGGCATTTGCCCAATTTATGCAAGAGTAACAATCCAAGCCAAACGATTTGAATTTAGTGCCAACAAATATGTAAATCCAGAGAAATGGTCATCGGAGGGCACTAAAGTTAAGGGTACTAATGAAGAAGCTAGAACAATAAACAGCCATCTGGATTATTTAAAAAATCAAGTTTTGGAAGCTGAAAAAAGATTATTCAAAAAAGACATCAAAGTTACTTCTGAAAATTTGAAGAATGAATTGTTTGGAACTACTGAAACCAAACGTATGCTTGTTCCAATTTTCGAGGACCACAATAACAAAATTAAAGAGTTGGTTGGCAAAGAATATTCACCAGGAACATTAGAACGTTACAAAACTTCATTGAGTCATACTAAAGAATTTTTACTATGGAAATATAAAGTTTCCGATATCGAGATTAATAAAATAGATCATGCCTTTATAACCGATTATGAATTTTGGTTGCGAAGCGTTAGAAATTGTGCCAACAATACCGCAGTAAAATACATCAAGAACTTCAATAAAATAATCAAGCTTTGTTTAGCCAATGACTGGCTTGATAAAAATCCATTTGCGAATTACAAATCGAAAGTTAAAGAAGTAGAAAGAGTTTATTTATCTGAAGAAGAAATTCAAAACATAATCAATAAAGATTTCAAAACCGAAAGATTATCATTAGTTCGCGATATCTTCCTTTTTAGCTGCTTTACTGGATTGGCTTACATAGATGTAAAAAATCTAACAAAGTCGCATATAAGCATCGGTATTGATGGCGAAAAGTGGATATTTACACACAGGCAAAAAACTGAAACGGCTTCTAAAATTCCAATACTTCCAGTAACGCAAATGATTATTGATAAATATGCCAATCATCCACAAAGCAGTAATCAAGATAAACTACTGCCTATTCTTACCAATCAAAAAATGAATGCCTATCTAAAAGAAATTGCAGGAGTCTGTGAAATCGAAAAAGAACTAACCTTTCACATTGCACGACACACTTTCGCAACAACCGTAACGCTTACAAATGGTGTTCCAATAGAAAGCGTTAGTAAAATGCTTGGACATAAAAATTTAAGAACTACGCAGCATTATGCAAAGGTTTTGGATAGAAAAGTGAGTGAAGATATGATGATTTTGAGGAATAAATTTACTTTAAATGATGTTGAATCAAATACCAACGCTATTTAAACTATTATGAAGAATATAGTCTATTTATTTAAAAAAATATTACTTTTGTCATTGTGAAATTTTTAAATATCATATTGTCAATCTATTTAGTGGCACTTTCGTGTTTGCCTTGTGCTGACTTGGAAGTAAGTAGTGCTGCTCATACAGATGCTCATGAATTAGCTAAAACGACACATGATAGTGAAGGCCATTCACATGGTAACGATAAAGATTTGTGTTCTCCTTTCTGCAGTTGTAATTGTTGTGGCTCACAAATAGTAAGCTACTTTAACGTAATGTCATGTAATTTTACTGTTGTTTCAAAAGAAATCAAAACTCAACTACCATCTTATACTTCTAAATTTACTTCCAATTTCTACGGGAGTATTTGGCAACCACCTCAAATAGCATAATGAAGCCCGATTAATTTCGGGTTAGAAACTTGTGATTTTTTCACAAATAATTGCAAAAGAAATTTTGCTACTTTCTAATTCATTATACTATATCAATGTTAAACAAAATCATACAATTCAGTATAAAGAACAAGTTTATAATAATTTTATTTACTTTAGTTCTAATAGCTTTTGGTAGCTATTCCTTAAAACAATTACCATTGGATGCATTACCAGATGTAACCAACAATCAAGTACAAATAATTACTACCGCTCCTACATTAGCCAGTCAGGAAGTAGAACAATTAATCACTTATCCTTTAGAACAATCAGTCAAAACAATCCCAAAAGTAATTGAGCTACGAAGTATTTCTCGTTTCGGACTTTCGGTAGTTACCGTAGTTTTTAAAGACGATGTCGATATCTATTGGGCAAGAGAGCAAATTTTCCAACGTTTAAAGCAAGCCGAAGAAAATATACCAGCTTATGCAGGTTCGCCCGAATTAGCGCCTATTTCAACAGGATTAGGAGAAATTTACCAATACGATGTCTATGCCAAAAAAGGCTATGAAGACAAGTATGATGCAGTCAAATTAAGAACTATTCAAGATTGGATTATCATTCCACAATTACAAGGTATTGAAGGTGTTGCCGAAGTCAGCACTTGGGGTGGAAAACTAAAACAATACGAAATTGCTGTAAATCCAAATACACTCAATAGTTTGGGAGTAACCATAACTGAAATTTTTGATGCACTTGAAAAAAACAATCAAAATACAGGTGGTGCATATATCGAAAAAGACCAATATGCCTATTTCATTAGAGGTGTGGGTATGGCTACAGGCATAAACGATTTGGAAAATGTAGTTGTAAAAAACAGAAACGGCGCACCTGTTCTAGTTCGTGATGTGGCAGAAGTTCGAGAAGGAATTGCATTGCGATATGGAGCTTCTACAAAAGACGGAAAAGGAGAAATTGTTAGTGGTTTGGCATTAATGCTCAAAGGCGAAAACTCAAGTGCAGTTGTCGAAAGAGTAAAAGAAAAAATGGTACAAATCAATAAAACACTTCCCGAAGGTGTGGTAGCCGAAGCATTTATCGACAGAGGAAAATTAGTGGATAGTGCCATTGGTACAATTACTAAAAATTTACTCGAAGGAGCATTAATCGTAATTTTTGTATTAATATTATTTCTTGGTAACCTGCGAGCAGGATTAATCGTGGCATCGGTAATTCCACTATCAATGCTATTTGCAGTAATATTAATGAATACCTTTGGAGTAAGTGGAAACCTAATGAGTTTAGGAGCAATCGATTTCGGTATTATTGTCGATGGTGCTGTAATAATTGTCGAAGCCACAATGCACCACTTGCAAAAACTCAAACGACAAAATAATTTAACCCAAACTGAAATGGACAGTGAAGTATATAAATCAGCTTCTAAAATCCGTAATAGTGCTGCTTTTGGTGAAATCATTATTCTAATTGTTTACCTACCAATTTTAGCATTAGTAGGAACTGAAGGTAAAATGTTCAAACCAATGGCAATGACGGTAGGCTTTGCCGTTATCGGAGCATTTATTTTGTCATTGACTTATGTACCCATGATGAGTGCAATGTTCTTGTCAAAAAATACCGAACACAAAACCAATTTTAGCGATAGAATGATGGCGTGGTTTGAAAAAATATACACACCATTTTTAGATAAAGCATTGAGTTTAAAAAAATCAGTTTTAGCCATTTCATTAGCATTATTTGTATTGGCAGTTATTACTTTTCAAAATATGGGTGGCGAATTTATTCCGACTATCGAGGAAGGCGATTTAGCCATCAATGCAACTATTATGACAGGAAGTTCGCTTTCGCAGATGGTGGAAACAACAACCAAATACGAAAAAATTCTAAAAGCAAAATTCCCAGAAATAAAAACTATTGTTTCAAAAATCGGAAGTGGCGAAATACCAACCGACCCAATGCCTATAGAAAGTGGTGATTTGATTATTGTACTGAAAGACAAATCCGAATGGACTTCTGCCGATAATTGGGAAGACTTGGCTAACTTAATGAAAGAAGAAATGGAAGCCATTCCAGGAGCAACTATCGAAATTTCGCAACCTATTCAGATGCGTTTTAACGAATTAATGACAGGAAGCCGTAGCGATATTGCGATCAAAATTTTTGGTGATGATTTAGAAGTTTTAGATACTAAAGCAACAGAATTAATTTCAAAAATAAATAAAATTGAAGGCATTGGCGATTTAAAAGCCGATAAAGTAACAGGTTTACCACAAATCACCGTAAAGTACGATTACAGTAAAATAGCCTTATACGGTTTGAATATTGTCGATATCAATCAAATAATTCGTTCCTCATTTGCCGGAGAAAGCGCCGGTAAAATCTATGAAGAGAGCAAACGATTTGATGTAGTGGTTCGTATGAATGAGGCTAATAGAAGTGATATAACCGATGTGAGTAATTTATTTATTCCATTGCCAAACGGTCAACAAGTACCCCTTTCCCAAGTAGCAACCATCAGTTACGAACAAGGGCCTGTACAAGTATCTCGTCAAGATGGAAAGCGAAGAATTACAGTTGGTCTAAATGTTCGTGGTCGTGATATAAAAAGTGTTGTTGAGGAAATTCAACAAAAGTTAGACACCAATTTCAAACTTCCAGCAGGATATTATGTTACGTATGGTGGACAATTTGAAAATCTAGTGGAAGCCAATAAACGCCTTTCGGTAGCTTTACCAATTGCTTTAGGACTTATTTTGGTTTTATTGTTTTTTACCTTCAACAGTATGAAGCAATCATTACTGATTTTCACAGCCATTCCATTATCAGCAATTGGTGGTGTTTTTGCGCTATGGTTACGCGGAATGCCGTTTAGTATTTCGGCAGGAATTGGTTTTATTGCTTTATTCGGAATTGCTGTTTTAAACGGAATTGTGCTAATATCTTATTTTAACCAACTTAAAACGGAAGGAATAACCGACCCAATGCAACGTGTCTTAATCGGAACAAAAACAAGATTGCGACCAGTATTAATGACTGCTGCGGTAGCTTCACTTGGGTTTTTACCAATGGCATTGTCAACAAGTGGCGGAGCCGAAGTTCAAAAACCATTAGCAACTGTAGTAATTGGCGGATTGGTTTCGGCTACATTACTAACCTTAATCGTTTTACCAATTTTGTATTTACTCTTTGAAAAGGGAATTAAAAGAAGAAAAAAAATGTCAAATCCAATTGTAACACTAATAGTTTTATTAATAAGTAGCTTTTCATTTGCTCAAAATAGCCAAACCATAACGCTAGAAAAAGCCATTGAAAAAGCAAAAGCAAATAACATCGATTTAAAAATTGCCGATAAAGAAATTGAAAAACAAACCATTCTCAAGAAAACTGCTTTTCAAGTAGATCCTTTACAAGTGCAATACCAAGGCGGACAATTCAATAGTGTTGATTACGACCACAATGTTTCCATTCAGCAATATTTTCCTATTGGTAAAATCACAAAAGCCAATAGACAATTACAAGAAGAATTAGCAAAATTGGCTGAAAAGCGAAAAGCATTAACCGAATATGAAATCGAAAAAGCGGTAACACTTGCGTATTATCAATATTTATACGGTGTTTCCATTCAAAAACTGAATACTGAATTGTTCGACATTTATTCCAAATTCCTAAAAAATGCAGAGCTTCGTTTTCAAACAGGCGAAAGTGGTAATATTGAAGTCATAAGTGCCAAAGCTAAAGTAAAGGAAATCGAAACCCAAAAAGCACAATTAGAATATGATTTGGTTGTATATCAAAAGCAATTACAATACTTCATTCAAACCGATGAAAATATAATTCCAGATGCTACAACGCCACTGAAATATGCAAACCCAACTGATGTGAATAATGCTAAAGTGGAAGGATTGGTAAACGACTATTACACACAGCAAATTACAGTCTATCAAAAAGAAGCTAATACATTCAAAGCAATGCGTACACCGAGGCTAGGATTAGGTTATTTCGGGCAAACCATTGAAACAAAATCGTATTTTCAAGGATTTACTGCTGGTGTACAAATTCCTTTATTTGGTGGAGCAAATACCGCTAAAGCGAAAGCTTCGCAGATAAGTATTTCGCAATCGCAATTAGAATTGGATAAAAGCAAACTGACTTTAAAACTACAAAAAGAGGAACTACAAAACGAGTTTGAAAAGCAGAAAAAAGCAGTGGCGTATTACCAAAACGAAGGATTGCAATATGCAGACCAAATTATTACAACGGCACAAAAGAGCTACGCCAATGGCGATATGAGTTATTGGACTTACATCAGTTTTTTAAACCAAGCCATTGATATTAAAAAGCAAAACGCAGAAGCTGTTAATACCTATAATCAAAGTGTTATTCAATTGCAATTTCCATCTTTCAACAATAATTAATATTCAATAATATGAAAAATATAAAATCAAAATCGAAGTTTTTCTTAATACTTAATACTCTTGTCTTAATACTTTTTACTTCTTGCGGCGAAAAGAAAACCGAAGAAACACACGAAGAAGAAAAATCGGAAACCGAAGTAGCACTAACAGAAGCGCAATTCAAAACCATTGGTATAGAAACAGGAACTATCGTAATGAAAAACCTCAATACGGTAATCAAAGCAAACGGATATACTGCTGTTCCACCTCAGAATATGGCAAATATATCAACCTTAATTGGTGGTGTCGTAAAAGATATTTATGTGTTAGAAGGCACTTATGTGGTAAAAGGGAAAACATTAGCAACCATCCAAAACCTTGAAGTAACCGAAATGCAAGAAGATTACAATTCGGCTATTGCAAACATTGAATACCTACAATTAGAATACAACCGCCAAAAAACATTGAGCGATGAAAATGTAAATCCTCGTAAAACGTTTCAAGAAGTTAAGTCAAAATTAGCAGTTGAAAAAGCAAAAGCACAAGCAGCAAAAAATAAACTACAAGCGTTGAATGTTAGTTTAAAAGGCAGCACTTCTTTAATTCCGATTGTTTCGCCGATAAGTGGTTATGTGGGTAAAATTAGCATCACCAAAGGAGCGTTTGCAGAAACCGGAGTTACTCTTTTTGAAGTAGTCGATAACAGCCAAATGCACTTAGATTTGAATGTGTTTGAAAAAGATTTAGGTAAAATTTCCGTTGGTCAAGAAGTCGATTTTGTACTTACCAATCAATCCAATAAATCAATAAAAGGAAAAATATTCGGTATCAATAAATCATTTTCTAACGAAAGTAAAACCGTTGCAGTTCACGCCAAAATCAATCCAAGCGATGCTAAAGATTTAATTTCCGGAATGTATGTAGCGGCTAATATCAACATTACTAATCAAACAGTTCAAGCTTTGCCAAAAGATGCTATTGTTAGAAATGGAGACAAATATTACATTTACATTCAAGAAGAACACCAAGAAGAAACTCCAAAAGTAAAAGAAGAAGAACACAATCACAAAGAGGGCGAAGCACATAATGAGCACGCTGAAGGCGAAGAGGAAGAACACAACGAAATTCACTTTAAAGCCATCGAAGTAATACCAGGAACAACCGATTTAGGATATACTGAAATAAAATTAGTTGAAGAAATTCCTGCCAATGCAAAAATAGTAATTAAAGGAGCTTTCTACTTGCTGGCAACATCAAAAGGTGGTGGCGAACACGAACATTAATAAATAATAATTTAAAATAAATAACATGAAAAATTCAATTTTAAAATCAATCGCTTTTTTAGCAATAGTATTTTTTTCAACAAATCTAGTTTCAGCACAAAAAACTACTCAAAAAGCAGTCATAAAAACTTTCTTTCATTGCGACCATTGTAAAGAATGTGAAACGTGTGGTTTAAAATTCAAAACAGAAATGCTTAAAATAAAAGGAATAAAAATGTATGAGTTAGATGATAAAGCGATGACTTTTACAATCTATTACAATTCAAAGAAAACTACTTTACAAACAATTAAAGAAGGTATCTCTAAATTAGGTTATGATGCAGATGAAGTAAAAGCAGATCCAAAAGCGTATGAAAGTTTAGATGGTTGTTGTAAAGCTTAGTCATGAAATTTAATACGATAATGCCAAATAAGCTAATTCCTTTTTATCAAAAAGAGTTAGAATTAGTTAAGGATAATTTACAACTAAATGATTTTCAAAATGCTTGGCATCATTTGGAACGTGCACATATAATAGCTCAAAAATATCCATGCGAGCATACATTTGTACATTGGAAAATGTTACAATTTGGTATTAAGATTAAAAGTACAAATGAGGTAATTGGTCAAATACCAAGATTATTGATAGGTGGTGTAAAATCATTTGTTGGACATATTCCTGTTGGTAATACTGGTGGTGCAAACGTGCCACCTTTAAAACCAATGGAAATTCCGAAAGACATACAAAAAATAATAAATTCAAATTCTTAATAATTGAATTATGAAACATCAACACAAATACGATGCACAAGGAAAACAACTTTGTTGCACATTAGAAGAAAAAATAAATAAAAAACCCGATAATCATTCTGATGATGACGGACACGACCACAACCATTCCAACGAAGAAAAGTCAACGTTTCAAATGTTCCTACCAGCAATCATAAGTTTTGTTTTGTTAATGGTTGCCATTGGTTTTGATAATTACTTTCCGCAAACTTGGTTTACAGGTTGGGTACGAACTATATGGTATGTTGTTGCTTATGCACCAGTCGGTTTTCCTGTAATAAAAGAAGCCTTTGTCGCTATAAAAAAAGGAGAAATATTTTCAGAATTTTTGTTAATGAGTATTGCAACCATCGGAGCTTTTGCAATTGCAGAATTTCCAGAGGGTGTTGCCGTGATGCTGTTTTATGCTGTTGGCGAAGTCTTTCAAACACTTGCAGTTCAAAGAGCCAAAGCAAATATAAAATCCTTACTCGACCAAAGACCAGATGAAGTTACTATTTTAGAAAATAATGTAGCCAAAACAATCAAAGCAGCAACCGCTAAAATTGGCGATATTATCCAACTCAAAGCAGGAGAAAAATTAGGTTTAGATGGCGAATTACTTTCCGATACAGCTTCATTTAATACAGCAGCACTTACAGGTGAAAGTAAACCCGACACCAAAGCAAAAGGCGAAACGGTTTTAGCAGGAATGATAAACTTAAATTCGGTTTGTCAAGTAAAAGTTACAACCGCTTATACCGATAGTAAACTGTCAAAAATACTTGAAATGGTGCAAGATGCAACAGCAAAAAAAGCACCAACTGAATTATTCATACGCAAATTTGCCAAGATTTACACACCAATTGTGGTGCTTTTAGCCATCTTAATTTGTGTAGTTCCAATTCTTTTTGTAGATAATTATATTTTTAGAGATTGGCTGTATCGTGCCTTGGTTTTCTTGGTTATTTCGTGTCCTTGTGCTTTAGTTATTAGTATTCCGTTAGGATATTTTGGCGGAATTGGAGCTGCTTCTAAAAACGGAATTTTATTTAAAGGAAGTAATTTCCTCGATGTAATGGCTTCCATTCAAAACGTCGTAATGGACAAAACAGGCACAATGACCGAAGGTGTTTTCAAAGTGCAAGAAGTCGTTTTTAATTCCGATTTTAATCAAACCGAAATACTGCAATTGGTCAATGCCTTAGAAAGTCAAAGTACACATCCGGTTGCAACAGCCATTCATCAATATGTTGGAAAAATTGATAGTACCATTATTTTAAAAGACGTAGAAGAAATTTCAGGACACGGACTTAAAGCCATAGTAAACGGAAATGAATTATTGGTTGGAAATTTCAAACTAATGGATAAATTTTCTATTTCGTATGATATTGATCCAACCAGTATCGTTTATACCTTAATTGCTGTAGCTTACGATAAAAAATTCGTAGGTTATCTAACTATTGCCGACAGCATTAAAGAAGATGCACAAATCACAATAGATAAACTAAAAGCACTAGGTATAAAAACCATAATGTTAAGTGGCGATAAAAATACCGTAGTGCAGTTTGTAGCAAAATCACTCGGAATTACAAATGCTTTTGGAGATTTACTTCCCGAAGACAAAGTGAATAAAGTTAAAGAAATCATTGCTAAAAATGAAACGGTAGCATTTGTCGGCGATGGTGTAAACGATGCACCAGTAGTAGCGTTAAGTAACGTAGGAATAGCAATGGGTGGTTTAGGAAGTGATGCCACAATCGAAACTGCCGATGTAGTTATTCAAGATGACATGCCTTCAAAAATTCCAATGGCTATCAATATTGGCAAACAAACCAAGAAAATTGTTTGGCAAAATATTATTTTAGCATTTGCTGTAAAAACAATAGTTTTAGTACTTGGTGCAGGTGGTTTAGCCACAATGTGGGAAGCCGTTTTTGCCGATGTAGGAGTAGCTTTGTTAGCTATTTTAAACGCAGTTAGAATTCAGAGAATGAGATTTTAACATCAATTTTAACATAATGCAATAATTTTTAGCTAAATTTGTACTGTTTTAATAGATATATGAACAAATACCACATGATACTTGTAGTTTTATTAGGCATGTTCCTCATCCCTAATACTGCTATGGCTTGTGGTAAAGGTTCAGAAAAGAGTTCGTGCAAAAAAGAAATTTCATCCAATAACGCAGAAAAAAAGAGTTGCTGCGGTGATGAAAATTCAAAAGATAAAGACCACAAAGGATGTAAAGGCAATTGCGGTCACTCAAAATGTGGTTGTTCTTCAACGTGTCCAACTTCTTCAGTAAGCTTTTTATCTGAAATTAATTTTAAAAATTACATGTTTAGCTATTCTTCAATCGAGAAAGTTAAATTTTCATACACAACACCATCAATCTCTGATGGGTTTTATTTCATTTGGCTAATTCCTAAAATAAGCTAAATCCAAATTTTGACAGCCATAAGTGTGTCAAATTCATAGCGTTTTGCTATCCAATTCACAACAGTTTTAGAAACATTTTACTACACCATTTTCATGTTGCAGTATCATTTATCTTATAGCTGTAATTATCTCAAATTTATTTTATCAATCAATCAATCAAGGTAAATTACTTTGATTACTAATTCCTTATTTAAAATGAAAAATTCATTTTTAAAAATAATGGTAGCAGCTGTAATGTTGCTATCTACTGCTATCAATGCACAAATAAAAAATTCAAAAACCGAAACAGTTAAAGTTTATGGAAACTGCGGTATGTGCGAAACCAAAATCGAAAAAGCAGGAACTATTAAAAAAATTGCTTCTGTCGATTGGAATAAAGATACCCAAATGGCAACATTAACTTACGATGCAAAAAAGACAAATCAAGACGAAATACTAAAAAGAATTGCACTCGTTGGGTACGATAGTGATAAATTTCTCGCTCCAGATGATGTCTATAATAATCTTCACGGTTGTTGTCAATATGATAGAGTGGCAAAAGTTCCTGTAAAAGAAGAAAACGCTACTGTTAGCAACGAAGACCATTCTAATCACAATAATAATTCAGATACTACAACAGTAATTAAAAAAGAAAATCAGTTAAAATCAGTATTTGATACTTATTTTTTATTGAAAGACGCATTAATAACTTCTGACGGAACTAAAACAGCTTTAGCTTCAAAAGAACTTTTGGCAGCTGTAAACAATGTCAAAATGGACAAACTAGAAATGGACGTGCACATGGTTTGGATGAAAGTTGTAAATCTTATAAAAGAAGATGCAACTCATATTTCAGACACAAAAGATGTAAAACACCAACGTGACCACTTTACCACATTGTCAAAAGACATTTACACATTGATAAAAGTGTCTAAATATGAAACTTCAGTGTACTATCAATTCTGTCCTATGTTCAATGATGGTAAAGGCGCCAATTGGTTGAGCAAAGAAAACACTATAAAAAATCCGTATTACGGCTCTATGATGTTAAGTTGTGGTAAAACGGTAGAAACTATTAAATAATTTAAAAAAAATATAAATGAAAAATTTATCAATTATAGCTTCATTCGTTGGAGCAATTCTATTCACATCTTGCAATAATAGTGATGACAATATGGATATGCCATTAAATATTGATTATCCAGCTGCATACATAGTAAATGGCGAGGATGCAACGGTTTCAGTAGTCAAATTAAGTACTAATGAAGTAACTGGAACAATCGCGTTAATGGGAACAGGTTCTGATATGATAATGTGGCCACATCATATTTCGTCACATCAAAACCATTTAGCCATCGGAGTACCTGGTATGGATTTAAGTGCTGGTCATTCGGGTTTAAATACTTCTGGAATGAATGGAAAATTGTTAATTGTAGATGCTTTGAATGGTTCAATTGTAAAAAACATTACCCTCCCTTTAATGAACCATAATACTATTTATTCTCCCAATGGAAATGAAATTTGGGTACCTCAAATGGATATGAACGGAAAAGTTTTGGTTTACAACGCTTCAACAAATGCTCTAATTAATACAATCAATGTGGGGATGATGCCAGCTGAACTAACATTCTCTTCTGATGGAACAAAAGCGTATGTAGCAAATGGCGACGATGATAGTATAACTGTAATAAACACAGAAACAAAAGCAATAATCACAACTATTACTGTTGGTGATAATCCGGTTGGTGCTTGGACAGGAAGCAATGCCAAAATGTATGTAGACAATGAAGACGGACAAACTATTTCTGTGATTGATGTAGCAACAAACTCAGTAGATGAAACAATTACATTGGGTTTCATGCCGGGAATAGCATCATATAACGGTCCTAAAAATGAATTATGGGTTTCAGATCCAATGGCTGGAAAAGTACACTATTGGACTTGGGATGCAGGAATGAATATGTGGATGCACGGAAACTCATTTAATACTGGTGCTGGTGCACATGCAATTGCATTCACTACAGATGGTAACACAGCATATGTAACCAATCAAACTGCTAATACAGTTTCTGTTGTAAATACTTCTAATCATTCTGTAATAAAAACAATCAATGTTGGAAAAAAACCAAATGGGATTGTCTTAAAAATGTAACACTTTAATAAACTAAGTCTTATGTTGGCATAGGACTTAGTTTTATACAAAACAATTGTACTAGTATGTTAATCAAAAATCAAGTAAAACACTTTACATCTCTATTAATATTAGTCGCGCTTTCGATGAATGGACAGTTTAAAGAGGGTGATACGATACCATCAATTACACTAAAAAATAGTACTAACAGCGATGTAAACATATCATCTTTTAAAGGAAAATATGTGCTTGTCGATTTTTGGGCTTCTTGGTGTGCACCTTGCCGATTGGGTAATAAAAAATTAATGAAACTGTATAATAAGGTTAGTCCTGATAAAATGGAAATTATCGGAATATCAATCGATACCGATGCAAATAAATGGATAAAAGCGATAGAAAAAGATAAAATCAAGTTTACGCAATTAATAGATCCAAATGGTTTTGATGCTAATACAGCAATACAATTTGGTGTTGAAGAATTACCATCTAAATACTTATTTAATCCCGAAGGTATTCTCATAGCTAAAAATCCTTCAGAGGAAGAAATAACGAAAATACTAAAATCATAAAATGAAAAAAATATATCTAATGATTGCATCAATGGTTTTGATGTTTTCAATAAAAAGTAATGCACAAATCATAAAAGCCGAAATTAGAGCAACGGGTTTAACCTGTTCTATGTGCTCCAATGCCATTAATAAACAACTAAAAACTATGTCGGAAGTAGTTAGTATAGAAACTGATTTGAACACCAATACGTTTACTGTAACGCTCAAAGAAGGTAATGATTTAAGTCCAAAAGTATTTAAAGAGAAAGTCGAAAAAGCAGGTTTTTTTATTGGTTCATTGGTAGTTACAGCAAAGCCAGAAACCATAGCTAAATCCTCATATATTTTGGTTAATGACAAAAAAAGCAATGCTTACGAAGTGCAGTTTCAAGTGGTGGACAAAGGATATGTAACCGAAAAGGAATTCAAAAAATTATCCAAATCATATAAGAATGTCGAAACCTACGCTTCAAACAACGAAGAAGATTTTCACATTAAAATGATAAACTAATGAGAAAAGTAATTTTATTGTTTGTAGTCATCAGTTGCCAAACTGTTTTCAGTCAAGAATTATTTGTAGTAACCGATCCAGCTAGTAATGTTCCAGCAAATTCTTTGGCAGTGAATGTGATGCAATCGGCGTTCAAAGAAAAATTTGAACCAGGTTACAATTATCATTTAATGCCAGAGGTAACGTATGGTATCAATAAAAATTTGATGGTTAGAGGTTCTGCATTTATCAGTACAAGAACGAATGCGTTGTATGCTGAAGGCGGCGGTTTTATGGCAAAGTACAGGTTTTATTCAGACGATGATTTGAATAGTCATTTTCGTATGGCAGCTTATGGTAGGTACAGTTTCAATCGTGGCGACATCCATCAAGAGCAAATTGAAATTGTAGGACACAATACTGGTTTTGAAACAGGAATAATTGCAACCAAGTTGATCAAAAAAGTAGCTATTAGCTCATCGGTTAGTTTTGAAAAAGCATTAGACAATAAACCAAATTATCCCTTTCCTAATAACATTGGCGACAATGCAACCAATTATACACTGTCATTTGGAAAATTAATGTATCCGAAAAAATACTCCAGTTTCAAACAAACCAACATCAATTTTATGATTGAATTTGTTGGACAAACTATTAATGAAAATGGGAAATCCTATTTAGATGTAGTGCCAGCAATTCAATTCATTTTCAATAGCCAAGCTCGACTTGATTTTGCTTACCGACAAGAGTTGATGAGTTCAATGGTACGTTCGGCTCCAAATGGGTTTTACTTCAATTTGTATTACACCTTTTTTAATTTAAAAAAATAGAAACCTTATGACAACAAAGAAGTTTATTCCGGCATTGGGTTATGATTTTTTAAGTGATTACTACGATTTAGCAATCAAACTAACCATGCCCGAAAAAAAATTCAGAAACAAATTAATAGATATTGTTAATCCAATTGGAAACGAAAAGATATTGGAATTTGGTTTTGGAACTGCTCAAAATATCATCTTACTAAAACAACGGTTTCCAAATACCAATGTTCAAGGTCTAGATATTGACCCAAAAATAAAATCAATTGCAGAATATAAGTTGAGTAAAGCGTCTATTTATGCTGAACTTTTTCTGTACGATGGCGAAAGGTTACCATTTGAAGATAATTCATTTGATAAAGTATATAGTTCACTCGTTTTTCATCAGTTAGATAAAGTAACAAAACTCAAATGTTTACTAGAGATTAACAGAATTTTAAAACCAAATGGACTATTAATTATTGGTGATTGGGGCAAAGCAAAAACAAAATGGATGCGCGTAACATTTTACTTGGTACAACTATTAGATGGCTTCAAAACCACCAGTGATAATGTGAACGGTTTTATGCCAAATTACCTTACTGACGCAGGATTTAGTGAAGTAAAGGAAATTGATTTTATAAATACATCAATAGGAACTTATTCCTATTACAAAGCTTATAAAAATTAAGCTTCAATCAATTTCATTAAATTAAAATTAACTCTTAAAAATTGAAAAATGAATAAAAATGAGAAAAGAAACAACCAAGTACTTATTACAATATTAATTGCAATAATGTCAATAATGAATTTATTAGCGCAAAACAAAAACAATTCTATTGATCCACATAATGGTGTCATCAAAAAAGTTAAAAACTATTATGTTGAATCTATAATAAAAGATGGCAAAGTATATTTTTTCATACTTGATGACAAAAAAGCACCAATGAGCAATACTGAAATAACTGGCACAGCTATAATAATATTTACCGATAGTAAATCAAAAAAAGTAGAATTGACAAGTATAGAGCGAAATGCCTTTATAATAAATGACATAAGTGCACATACTTACACTGATATTAAAGTAACTTTTAAAATCAAAGGGAAATCAATCTCTACTATATTTTCTAAAGAAAGAAAACTTAAACATTTCACAACAGATAACACTAAATATTATCACGAGCAAAGCACAGAACATAGTTACAAATAATAAAACAACTTTAAAATTTTAAAAAATGAAAAAAGCAATAATTTTAATTACGATCGTAGCAACACTAATAGCTTGCAACAAAAGTACAAAGTCAGAGAAAATTGAAAGTACATCTTATGAAAACAAAAGTAGTAATAATCATGATCACCAACTCTTTGCGTGTTCGATGCATCCAGAAATTACTGGTAAAAAAGGTGAAAAATGTTCAAAATGTGGAATGGAATTAACAGAACCTGTCGCTCATTCCAAACTTGATAAAAATAGCGAAGAACCAAGTCTAAATAATACAAAGGCAAAAGTCGGAGTTCTCGGAGCTGATACTTCGGTGACCCCTTTAGATTATGTTAATGATATTGTTATTTGTTATTTAAACCTAAAAAACAAACTAGTAAAAGATGATTCTGAAGGTGCTGCCGAAAAAGGGAAGATACTATTAGCTTCATTTAACAGACTTGATACAAAAACACTAGATGCTAATCAGAAAAAAGCTTACATAGACATTGCTGAAGATGCTAAAGAACAAGCTGAGCATATAGCTGAAAATGCCGGTAAACTAGACCACCAAAGAGAACATTTTATTTTGTTAAGCAAAGACATTAACGATTTAATTAAAATGTTTGGTTCAAAAATGCAACTATACCAAGACTATTGTCCTATGGCAAATGATGGTAAAGGTGCTATTTGGATAAGCGAAACCAAAGAAATAAAAAATCCTTTCTACGGCTCTAAAATGCTAACATGTGGCAGTTTGAAAAAGACGTTATAAAATGAAAAATAGATTAAAGAAAGTAGGTATTGTACTTTTTTTGGTAGTGGTTGCAATACAATTTTATCAACCTGTCTTGAATCAAAATCCAGACCAGGATTATACAAATGATTTTATTATTACAACCAATGCACCAAGTAATATTTCAAAACTTATAAAGACATCTTGTTACGATTGTCACAGCAATAACACTGACTATTTGTGGTATGATTACCTTCAGCCTGTTCGAATGTTTGTAGAAAAACATATAACAGATGGGAAAAAAGAGTTAAACTTTAATGAGTTTGGCAGTTATTCAAATCGAAAGCAGCAAAGTAAACTAGAAGCCATCGGTAAACAAATTAAATCGGATGAAATGCCATTAACTTCATATACCCTATTACATCGCGATGCAATAATTAATGAAGTCCAAAAACAGGAATTAATAACCTGGATTAATTCAATAAAACAAAACAGTTTATCTGAAAAATAAGGAAATATGGTAGAAAAACTAATAACATTCTCACTAAAAAACAGAGCAATTGTGCTACTGGTCTCTGCAGGATTATTTGTGTGGGGAATCTACAGCGTAAGACAAAACCCTATCGATGCAATTCCTGATTTATCCGAAAATCAAGTGATTGTATTTACAGAGTGGATGGGTCGAAGTCCACAGGTTATAGAAGCTCAAGTAACATACCCTTTGGTTTCCAACTTACAAGGAATCCCGAAAGTAAAAAACATTCGTGGAGCATCTATGTTTGGGATGAGTTTTGTCTATATAATTTTCGAAGATGATGTTGATGTTTATTGGGCAAGAACACGAGTTTTAGAAAGACTAAACTATGCACAACGGTTATTACCTCAAAATGTAGTTCCATCTTTAGGACCAGACGGTACAGGTGTTGGCCATATTTTTTGGTATCATTTGGAAGCTAACGGAATGGATCTTGGGGAACAACGTGCCTTACAGGATTGGTATGTGAAATTTGCACTGCAAACTGTTCCCGGTGTAGCAGAAGTTGCTTCATTCGGAGGTTTTGAAAAGCAATATCAATTGGTTTTAGATCCACTAAAAATGCAGTATTATAATGTCAGTATGATGGAAGTAATGAATGCTGTTAAGGCTAATAACAATGATGTAGGCGGCCGAAAGTTTGAAATGAGTAATATGTCTTATATCATTAGAGGTTTAGGCTACATAAAGAACAGTAAAGATGTCGAGGATATTTCGATTAAAAATTACAATTCTATCCCTGTGAAGGTAAAAGACATAGGTTCAGTACAAATGGGTGGAGATTTACGCCTTGGAATTTTTGACCAAAACGGAACTGGGGAAGTCGTAGGCGGTATAGTGGTAATGCGTTACGGCGAAAATGCTGATAAAGTCATCAAAGCGGTTAAAGCAAAGATGAAAGAAGTTGAAAAAGGATTGCCCGAAGGAGTGAAATTTAAAACTTCCTATGACAGAAGCGAGTTAATCGAAAAAGCTATTGAATCTGTCAAGGGAACACTTATAGAAGAAATGATAGCAGTTTCACTCGTTATCTTAATTTTTCTGTTCCATTGGAGAAGCGCCCTTATAATCTTAATTCAACTTCCTATATCCGTAGCAATTGGCTTCATATTGCTTGAAGCATTTGGTATTTCATCTAATATTATGTCATTAACCGGTATTGCACTCGCTATTGGAGTTGTTGTGGATGATGGAATTGTAATGGTTGAAAACGCCTACAGGACAATCTCAGAGAAACAAGAAGAAATGATTGATAACAAGTAAATTGGTATGATGATAGAAAAAATTAAAAATTTATTTAAAAAGGAACACGACCCTTTATCCTCTGATGAAAAACTTCAACTAATTGAAAAATCATCAAAGTTAGTAGGACCGGGTGTTTTTTACTCAACACTGATCGTAATTGCGTCTTTTCTACCGGTTTTTTTACTCACAGGTATGGAAGGAAAATTATTTAGTCCCTTGGCTTGGACAAAATCATTCATTCTAATCGTTGATGCTTTTTTAGCCATTACACTCACACCGGTGCTTATAAGCTTTTTATTAAAAGGTAAACTTCGTCCTGAGAATAAAAATCCAATCAATAAAAAACTGGAAAGTGTATACACTCCTATTTTGGTTTTTTGTTTGAAATGGAGGAAAACGGTTTTAGGAATTAATGTAGTAGCTTTACTAATCGGTTTAGTCATGTTTACTCGTTTAGGTTCCGAGTTTATGCCACCATTGGATGAAGGTTCAGTACTTTTCATGCCGGTTACCTTGCCCGATGTTTCAAACTCGGAAGTAAAAAGAATATTGCAGGTTCAAGACAAATTGATAAAATCAATTCCCGAAGTAGACCATGTATTGGGAAAAGCTGGTAGAGCAAATACAGCTACAGATAACAGCCCTATCAGCATGATTGAAACCATCATTTTATTAAAACCTCAAAGTGAATGGAGAGAAGGAAAAACGAAGAATGACATCATTACCGAAATAAACAATAAACTTCAAATTCCTGGAGTAACCAACGGCTTTACACAACCTATCATTAACAGAATAAACATGCTTTCTACCGGTATCCGAACCGATGTTGGGATTAAGGTTTACGGAGAAAGTTTAGATACTATTAATGCACTATCTCAAAAAATCAAAAAAGCACTCGAAGGTACTTCGGGTGTAAAAGATTTATATGCAGAGCCAATTACCGGCGGAAGATACATCGATATTGAAGCCAAAAGGGAAATGTTGGGACGATACGGCCTTTCAATTGACGATATTAATGCAGTTGTTGAAGCAGCTATCGGAGGAATGAAACTGACAACTACAATTGAAGGACGACAACGCTTCTCTGTAAATGCAAGATATGCACAAGAATATAGAAACAGTATTGATGCACTGAAAAAATTGCAAGTCCAAACGATGCAATATGGACCAATTCCTTTAGAAACCGTTGCAGAGGTAAAAATAAGTGATGGACCACCTATGATAAATAGTGAAAACGCCATGCTTAGGGGCAGCGTTCTGTTTAATGTACGTGATCGAGATTTAGGTAGTACTGTGAAAGAAGCTCAGAAAAAATTAAATTCAATGATGTCTAAAATGCCAAAAGGGTATTACATCGAGTGGAGTGGCCAGTGGGAAAATCAGTTGAGAGCCAATAAAACGCTAAGCATCATACTACCAATTGTGGTGATAATTATCTTCCTTATTTTATATTTTACTTACCACTCCATGAAAGAATCTCTAATTACTATGATAACAGTACCTTTTGCTTTAATTGGTGGTGTTTTTATGGTCTACTTTTATGGAATTAATTTATCTGTTGCAGTTGCAGTTGGTTTTATTGCCCTCTTCGGAATGGCCATTGAAACAGCAATGTTGATGACTATTTACTTGAATGAATCGATGAACAAAATGGTCGAAAAATATGGGAACAGTTCACAAACCATTACTGAAGACATCTTGAAACAATATATCGTCGATGGTTCAGCCAAAAGATTGAGACCAAAATTAATGACGGTTTCGGTTTCTTTGTTTGGTCTTATCCCAATACTTTGGGCAACGGGGACTGGTGCCGATGTGATGCTACCTATCACAGTTCCGCTTATTGGTGGGACAATTACTTCTACAATTTACGTATTATTAGTAACTCCTATTGTTTTTGAAATGGTGAAACTTCACGAATTAAAAACTAAAGGCAAAATAGAACTTATAGATGTTAAAGAATAAATATTATATCGTTATAAGCTTTTTGATTTTAAGCTTTACAATTGCTAATGCACAGATTGTTTCACTGGATAATATCTTGAGCACAATCAAAACCGATAATCCGCAGCTAAAAATGTATGATGCCGATATCCAAAGTATGGATGCTGCTGCAAAAGGGGCTAAAAGCTGGATGGCACCTCAAGTAGAAACCGGTTTTTTTATGACGCCCTACAATACCAAAATGTGGAAAGCAGATGATATGAGTCCTGGCATGGGCAGTTATATGATTGGAGTCTCACAAATGATTCCCAATGCCAAAAAGCAAAATGCTGAATACAAGTACATGAGCGCCATGTCGTCTGTTGAAAAAGAAAACAAAAATTACACTCTAAATCAGCTTTATGCTATAGCCAAGACAAATTATTATCAATGGCTTGTACTAAATAAAAAAGTCAAAGTAGCCAATGATAATTTACTACTCTTAAACTACATGATAAAAAGCATGGAAATAAGATACCAGTACAATATGGATAAACTCCCCACTTATTATAAAGCAAAATCTCAATATAATGAGTTAGAAAGTATGATTATAATGCTTCAGAATGATATTTCACAAAAAAGAATTATGCTCAACACTCTAATGTCAAGAGATAAAAATATGGTGTTTGAAATTGAAGAAGCATTCGAACTAAAGGAATACAATTCACAACTATTGGACACCTCATCAATTTCCAAAAACAGAAGTGATATAAATGCCATCAAAAGAACCATGGAAGTAAACCAACTGAAAATTGATGCAGAAAAATCAAAATTTCTACCCGAATTTGGAGTTAAATATGACCACATGTTTGCTTTTGGACAACAGCCACAGCAATTCTCACTAATGGGCATGATGACTATCCCCATGCCTTGGTCAACAAAAATGAACAAAGCCAATATCAGTAGCTTTCAAATTAAAAATGAAAGTCTCAATTGGCAAAAACAAATGATTTTAAATGAAACAGTTGGAATGATTTCGGGCATGAATACAGAGCTTTCTAACCTCAATAAACAATACAATATCTCCGAAAAAAGCATCATCCCTTCATTGCGCAAAAATTATGATACCGCCGTTTTGGCTTGGCAAAATAACACTGGTGATTTGTTCATTGTCTTAGACGCATGGGAAGCTTTGAACATGGCCCAAATGGACGCTCTCGACAAATTGCAGTCCATACTAAACACTCAGGTCGAAATCGAAAAACAACTCGAAATTAAGTAACTATGAATAAGTATATAAAATATGGTTTGATTCTAGGTATAATAGCAATAATCGGTTCTGCTATTTATTTCTATGTCATAAAACCTGAAGTACATGACGCAAGCTCTCATCAAAACGTTGTCTATACCTGTTCAATGCATCCGCAAATTATTAGAGATAAACCTGGAAACTGCCCTATTTGCGGAATGACTTTAGTAAAAAAAGTAATTGACAATCATGCTATTGAAGATTATAATATTGAAAATGTCATCAAGCCAACAGATAACTTTGTAGTGGGTAAATTTCAAACTATAACAGCAATAGATTCAACTTTAAGTGGTGAAATCAATCTTCCTGGCACTGTCGCTTATGACCCAAATTCAGCGGTAAATATTGCAGCAAAAATAAGTGGCCGAATTGAAAAAATATATGTGAATTTTAAATACCAACGAATTAATAAAGGACAAAAATTATTTGATTTATATAGCCCTGAACTTTTAACTGAGCAAGAAAACTTTATTTATTTACTTTCAAATGATATTGATAACAGCTCAATTATTGAGGCATCAAAACAAAAGTTGTTGCTTTACGGTATGACTCAAAATCAAATAAGTGCTTTAGCTAATTCAAAAAAAGCCAATCCTAAAATAGCCATTTACAGTCCTTCTAATGGAATTGTCATAGGGTCAGAAACAATGGTTACTCCATCAAATTCTGCAATGCAAAGTATGAATAACAGTACTGAAAAACTTGAGTTAAAAGAAGGAAACTATGTCAAAAAAGGAGAAGTTGTGTTTAAATTAGTAAATACTGATAAAGTTTGGGGAGTATTCAACATTACTCAGGAAAGCAGCAGTTTTATTGAAGTCAATCAAGCCATTAAAATAACTTCTGAACTCAATGCTGAAGAATCAATAGAAGCGAAAATAAATTTTATTGAAACACAATTTAATGCTACCGACAAAACCAATAGAATTAGGGTTTATTTAAACAACAATACACTCAAATTGCCGATAGGTTTGAGATTGCAAGGTATTATAAAAACACGGTCAATTAGCGGTCTTTGGATACAAAAAAACGCATTGGTAAGTACAGGTAATAAAAAAATTGTTTTTGTTAAATCTCACAATGGTTTTAAAGCAACACCGGTAAAAACAGGGTTTGAACTGAACGGTTATATTCAAATCATTAAAGGTATTTCTGTTAGTGATACTATTGCAAAAAATGCACAATATTTAATCGATAGCGAAAGCTTTATTAAAACGGAGTAAGTATGAAAAATTTAAATCAAATAGGCATCTTTTTATTGCTTTCCCTAATATTTACAGCTTGTAATTCTTCTAAAAAAGAAGACCATTCTCAGCATGAGAATAAAAAAGAAGACCACTCTCAACATGATAAAAATAAAGAAACTACTTTTTATACATGTTCTATGGATCCTCAAGTAAAAGAAGATAAACCCGGCAAGTGTCCTATTTGCCACATGGAGTTAACACCCATAAAACAGGATGATAGTGAGGTTAACCAAATAAGTTTAAGTAAACAACAAATTCAACTTGGTAATATCACAACTCAAGTTATAGGACAAACACAAAACAATTTAGAACAAAACTACACAGGTGTTTTAACATTCAATCAAGAAAAATCTAAAACCTTTTCTTCAAAAGCAATGGGCAGAATTGAAAAATTGTATTTCAAATCTACGGGTGATTACCTATCCAAGAACAAGCCAATATATCAATTGTACAGTGAAGATATTGCAATAGCAAAACAAGACTATTATACTGCCTTTAAACAATTGGAGATGCCCGGTGATTTTGGAAAAAATGCAAAAAACATAATGAATGCGGCCAAACAAAAGCTTCTCTTCTATGGTTTGTCCAACACTCAAATTGAGAATATAAAAAGCAACAAAGATGTTTCGCCCTATACCACATTTTACAGCACTGTCGGTGGTACAATTTCTGAAATAACTGCCGTTGAAGGGAGTTATGTCATGGAAGGAACTCCAATAATTAAAGTAACCGATTTAAGTAAACTTTGGCTCGAAACACAAGTAAATATCAACTATTTCAATAGTCTTAAAATAGGTCAAAATGCTACCATAACTTTTGCCGATTTTCCCGATAAATCTATAAGTGCTAAAGTCTCATTTATCAATCCTGAAATAAACCCGGAAACCCGTTTACTATTGATTCGATTTGAAGTCCCAAATCAAAATCTAATCTTAAAACCGGGAATGCAGGCCATTGCAAAATTGATGATTTCCGGCGGTAAAGGAATCTACATTCCTACCGATGCAGTAATTAGAGAAGAAAACGCATCCTACATCTGGGTAGAAAAAAAACCGGGAGTTTATGAAAATCTAATGGTAGAAACAGGAATTGAAACCAATGGACTGATAGAAATCAAAACAAAAATTGCCAATGGTCAAAAAGTAGTGATAACAGGAGCCTATGCCATCAATAGCGAATATAAATTCCGCAAAGGCAGCGACCCGATGGAATGCATGAAAATGTAACAACAAGAAATGCAGACGGGATTTATTTTAAAAAACTAATTTTTTAATTATTAATGATTGAAAATTTTCAAAATAGATTCTGGTCGTTTTAAAATAAATTAAAAGCAAAATTTATGATAATTCTAAAAAAAAAGTTATGAAAGTAAAAACTATTATTTCGATATGCCTTATGGTGTTAATCACATTATCGGGTTTCTCACAAACAGATAGCAGCGGAGTTTATTTTACTGCTAAGGATTTTTTAGCACACAAATTAAGTTTTTCTATTTATTGTAAAACACAAAAGCATAAGATAAAATCCGATATGATTTTTCACCCCAAGAAGATTACAATTAAACATAAAGATTCTACTTATACTTATCCAAAAGACAAAATATACGCAATTAAATATTGCGATGGGAAAATTATAAGGATTTACAGGGGTTCGAAATACCCTATAATGAACCCCTATGAAAAGATATTAATTTATAAAGTAGTTTCAATTGCTAGTGGTAAGGGTAATGTTGCTGTAACAAAATTTTATTTTAGTAAAGATGCTGAAAGTAGAATAGAAAAGCTCACTATTGATAATGTCAAAGCTGCTTTTTTTGATAACCATAAATTTCACGATTTGATTGATATGGAATTTCATAGTGATGATGAATTGTCGAGCTACGACAATTTTCATAAAATAATGAAAATTAATCGCGTTCTTTTAAACTCACTTTAAACTGAATACTTCAATTTTTAAGAATTTCAAATGCTTTTGTAGGAATTTATTATATGAAATGATTTCAGCTTTAGTAATGTATTTAGTTTCAATAATTGTAGATGTTCTACGATTTTGAAAATTAAAGTATTAAAAATAAATAATAATAACATGAGTAGTGTAACACAAATAATACAGCAATATAAAAACGATACAGAAAGCGTTTATAACACTTGGTTTGTTGACAACGACCAGCGGTTAAAAGCATTCAGGACTATCCGTCGCGGAATTATTCAGGTTGTTGAAGACATAAAAAACAAATCATTCCCAAACGATTTTAAAAATAGCAGCTTAGAATTTGTACTGAATTGCATTGCCGAGCAAAAACAGGTATTTGTTGGGGTTTCACATCCTTTTTATTGGAAACCAAAACTCCGAATTCCTGATATCTATGAAAATCAAACCAATAAAATTGCTTTTGGCCAATTCTTAGAAAATTGTATTAACGCAAAAAATGAAGAACAGGTACTTAAAGAAATTGTTAAACTGGACGAATTACGCATCAAAGGATTGGGGCCGGCCGTTGCCAGTATTTTGTATTTTTTGCACCCAACGTGGTTTCCTCCTTTCAACACGGCAATTGTAAATGGTTTTAATTTTTTATTCAAGGATAAAAAAAAATTGGGGAGCTGGAGTGAATACTTAAAAATTAGAGAGACACTACTGGAAACAAATTCAAAATTCAAATCGGAACTATCCAATGATTTAGGTGCAATCGCAGGATTGTGTTTTGAAATTGGGACTCAAAAAATGCTAATAGGAAATGATGATTATCTGAGTGAAGAAGAGCGTCATAAATTCGAAAAAAACATAGTAAAACGCCAAAAAGAAATTATCGAAGAAAAAAAAGAAGATAATCTGCATAGTGAAATGCAATACCATCTATTGAAAATTGGGGCATCATTAGGATTCGATGTTACACCGGCAAGTAATGATAAAAGCAAAGCTTTCAACGGACAAAATTTTTCTTTTATCTCTATAAATAAATTCCCCGAATTACCTTGTGATAAAGACACGCAAAACACCATCAAACTAATAGATGTATTATGGTTTGAGAAAGGAACAAATAATATTATTGGGGCATTTGAAGTAGAGAAAAGCACGAGTATTTACTCTGGTATTTTACGCCTTTCCGACCTTTATTTTAGCATATCTGATGGTGATGAGGTGTTCTATATCATCATTCCTGATAGTCGTGAAAAAGATGTTATTCAACAGCTCAACCGACCGGCTATAAAAAATTCGAAAATGAATATTAAATACATTCTGTTTTCAGAATTAAGAGCCAACTGTGATGCGATTTGCAAATTTGGCACAGACCATTCTATTATGGATAAAATCGCAAAATCAGTTTAATAAAAATAAAAAGATAATGAAAAAGTTAATAATTGTAATAGTGTTTCTCCTTACGACCTTAAAAGGATTTACTCAAAACAATGGTGATGATTTGATTGGTTATTGGCAAACAGTTGATCAAAAATTTTTAATCAAAGTTTTTAGAGAAAATAACAAATACGTAGCTACTATATATTCTGTGGATGGTAAAATACTAGAGAAACAAAAAAATAATATTTGGGATTTAAAATTCAATACAGATAAAAAAGTATGGGATAATGGAAAACTACAATTACCAGATATGAATCACAGCGTTGATTGTGAAATAAAAATGAAAAGTAAAGACGAAGCAATAATTTTAGGATATCACGGCATAAAGTTATTAGGTAAAGAAAGAAAAATGAAACGCCTTAAAAATTAATCATGAAATTATATGTAAAAAATATGGTATGCAGTCGTTGTAAGATGGTAGTAAAAGCTGTATTTGAAGGTATGGGAATCATTCCCATTTCAGTTGAGTTAGGTGAAGTTGAATTAAAAAATGACATACTGGAAAATCAAAAAAAAGAACTGCTAAAAAACCTTCGCGTAGTTGGTTTCGATTTAATAGATGACAAGAAAAGTAAAACTATCGATAAGATTAAAACATTGATTATTGATTTGGTCCAAAATAAAAATAATGATCTGAAAACTAACCTTTCAGAATTTCTATTCCAAGAGCTACACCAAGACTATAATACCTTGAGCAACCTCTTTTCCGAAGTAGAAAACACAACAATTGAAAAATACTTCATTAATCTGAAAATTGAGAAAGTAAAAGAGTTGATCATCTATGATGAATTATCCCTAAGCCAAATAGCTTACTCTTTAAACTATAGTAGCGTTTCACATTTAAGTAATCAATTCAAAAAAGTAACCGGCTTTTCACCAACACACTTTAAGAATATAAAAACCATTAAACGAAAGCAAATCGAAGACTTATAAATCTTGCAAATCAAACCCAAAATTGTGCAAATGCATAAAACAGTTATGATAGAAATTTGTATTAAAATATATAAATGATGATACATACTTACAGCATTACCGGAATGACTTGCGATGGTTGTCGCGCTAAAGTCGAAAAAACATTGAATACTATTGAGGGTATTGAAGCAAAAGTTTCATTAAATCCACCAGTAGCAACAATAACTATGGAAAAGCACATTCCAACAGAAAAGCTACAGGAAGCTTTGACAGCAGTGGGAAAATACTCCATAGAAATGAGCAACGGTAAAACCAAGGAGCATAGTAAAACAAATGAAGCTTCGGAAAAATCATGTTGCTCTACACAATCGCATAATCATAAAAAAGAAACTACTATACCAAACAATGAACAAGGAAAATATTATTGCCCAATGCATTGCGAGGGTGAAAAAGTATATGATAAGGCAGGCGACTGTCCTGTGTGTGGAATGGATCTAGTGAAAGCACCTGAATTAACCGTAAACAAGACACTATATACCTGTCCAATGCATCCCGAAGTAATTCAAGAAAGTCCAGGTTCTTGTCCTATTTGCGGAATGGATTTAGTCGCAATGGAACCAAGCGAAAGCGAAGACCAGAAAACATATAAAGATTTGGTCAGAAAAATGAAAATTGCGGTCGTATTTACCGTTCCCATTTTTGCCATTGCAATGATAGAAATGGCACACAACAATCCTTTATTGCAACTAATGGATGCCTCAAAATGGAATTGGGTACAATTAATTCTTTCTCTTCCTGTGGTTTTTTATGCCTGTTGGATATTTTTTGTTCGTGCTTGGAAGTCGATAATCACATGGAATTTAAATATGTTTACCCTTATCGGAATTGGTACTGGAGTGGCATTTCTATTTAGCTTAGTCGGAATGTTTTTTCCAGACATTTTTCCTAGTGAATTCAAAACAGAACACGGAACTGTATTATTATACTTTGAAGCAACAACAGTTATTCTGACTTTAGTTTTGTTAGGACAATTACTCGAAGCAAGGGCACACAGCCAAACCAGCGGAGCAATTAAAGAATTACTAAAACTCGCACCAACCGAAGCCACTCTGGTAGTTGATGGCGGTGATAAAGTAATATCAATCCACGACATCAAAAAAGGCGATTTATTGAGAGTAAAACCCGGAGATAAAATTCCTGTTGACGGTAAAATAACCGATGGGGAAAGCAGTATAGATGAAGCCATGATTACTGGTGAGCCAATACCGGTTGATAAAAAGAAAGGCGATAACGTAATTTCCGGAACAATAAACGGAAACAAATCATTTGTGATGATAGCCGAAAAAGTAGGTTCCGAAACCTTGCTATCTCAAATCGTGCAAATGGTTAATGATGCTTCACGTTCCAGAGCACCAATTCAGAAATTAGCAGATAGTATCTCCAAGTACTTTGTGCCAATTGTGGTCATTATATCGGCAATAACCTTTTTTGTTTGGGCAAAATTTGGTCCCGAACCAGCATTGGTGTATGGCTTTATAAATGCTATTGCTGTATTAATTATAGCCTGTCCTTGTGCTCTGGGTCTGGCAACTCCCATGTCAGTAATGGTTGGTGTTGGCAAAGGAGCACAATCAGGCGTTTTGATAAAGAATGCTGAGGCTTTAGAGAACATGAATAAGGTTAATGTTTTAATTACCGATAAAACAGGAACCATCACCGAAGGAAAACCATCTGTCGAAAAAATTTATGCATCCAATAACAACGATAGTGACTTATTGCAAAGCATTGCTTCCTTAAACCAATATAGTGAACATCCATTGGCACAAGCTGTGGTAATTTATGCCAAAACAAAATCCATTTCTTTAATCGAAGTAAAAGATTTTGAAGCCGTTGCCGGAAAAGGAGTTACAGGAACAGTTGCTGGTAAAAAAGTAGCATTAGGTAATAAAAAACTAATGGAACAAGTTAAAGCAACAGTTTCTGACGATTTAGAGAACAAAATCATTATTGAACAAAAATTAGGAAAAACAGTCTCTTACATTGCCGTTGATAACATAGCTGTTGGTTTTGTATCTATAACAGATGCTATTAAAACTTCTAGCAAAGAAGCCATAAAAGAATTAATGAGCCAGGGTGTCGAAGTAATCATGATGACTGGTGACAATGTCAATACAGCTAAAGCAGTTGCTGATGAATTGGGATTAAAAACCTATAAAGCTGGATGCTTACCCGAAGACAAACTCAAAGAAATTAAAAAATTGCAGGCAGAAGGCAAAATTGTAGCCATGGCTGGCGATGGTATAAATGATGCGCCGGCATTGGCACAAGCCAACATTGGAATAGCAATGGGAACAGGAACAGATGTCGCTATTGAAAGTGCCAAAATAACTCTGGTCAAAGGCGATTTACAGGGTATCGTAAAAGCCAAGAATTTAAGCCATGCTGTTATGAGAAATATTAAACAAAATCTATTTTTTGCCTTTTTCTATAATGTACTTGGTGTCCCAATTGCAGCTGGTGTGTTATATCCGGTTTTCGGAATTTTACTATCTCCTATGATTGCAGCTTTGGCAATGTCTTTCAGCTCCGTATCTGTTATTATCAATGCCTTGAGACTAAGAGGTTTAAAACTATAATAATTAACGATAACACGAATGAAACTAAAAAATAACATAGATAAATTAGGAACAATCGGGATGTTCTTTACAGCATTGCTTTCGCCTTGCTGTTTCCCTCTTTTTGCATTTGTAGCATCTGCTTTAGGTTTAGGTAGTTTTGAACTTTTTGGAGGTTGGACAATGTGGATTTTTCAAGGGATGGTCCTATTATCTTTAGTTGGCTTTTTTCTTTCCTATCGCCTGCATAGATGCCTATATCCTTTGTTGATAGCTATTCCAAGTACAATAATCATTTTTTACAGCTATTACTTTTGTAATAATGATTATCAGTCCTATTTTTTATATACTGGTATGTTCGGGCTTCTTATCGCTACAATAGTCAATTATCATAGAAACAAACTTCACTATGGCTGTAATACTTGCACGATGTACAACGGTAAATCAGTAGAACTGAAATCAAAAATAACATGTCCACATTGCGGTCACAAAAAAGAAGAAATGATGCCTACTGATGCTTGTCAATTCTTCTATGAATGCGAAAACTGTAAAAAAATAGTGAAACCTAAACAAGGTGATTGTTGTGTTTATTGCAGCTATGGCACTGTAAAATGTCCACCTATTCAATCAGGTGAAAAGTGCTGCTAAAAATAGTACAGGGCAGCATGCGGAAGCTAACAAAATGAAAGCTAAGCTTAAAGAATTAGATTAATATTCCAACATATTTAAAAATTAAAATAAATGAAAAAAAACATCCTATTAAGCTTTATGCTTTTGCAATCTGTAATACTGTCAGCACAAGACAAAGTTCAAATTAGAGTAACTGCAGCTAGCCCTGCAGCATCGTATGAGCAAGAAGTGGGTAGCGCAAAAATAAAAATTTCATATAGCAGACCTTTAGTCAGAGGACGAAAAATATTTGGGGAGTTAGTACCATTTGATAAACTTTGGCGAACAGGGGCAAGTGATTGTACTGTAATAACTACTTCCGAAGATATTTCATTTGGCAACAATGTATTAAAAACAGGTAGTTACTCAATATTCACAATTCCTTCAATCAATGAGTGGACTATAATTATCAACACAGATACTACTTTACATGGCGAAACCGGCTATGATGAAAAAAAGGATGTGATGCGTTTCAAAGTTCCTGTCGAAAAAAGCTCTAACTTCTATGAAACATTTACAATCGATTTAAATGACATCAACAGTAAGGGTGAAGCATTTCTGAAAATACTTTGGGAAAATACGATGGTTAAAATACCAATAAAAAGCCAAGAAGATGATACAATAGTAGCATTGATAGAACAACATATCATAAAAGGAAAAACCCAGGATGCCAATTTATTGTTTCAGGCAGCTAATTATTATTACAGCACAAATAGAGATTATAAACAGGCAATAATTTGGCTTTTAGAAGCAGAAAAATTAAACCCTGAAAACTTCTATTACCCAAATTTGAGACAAAAAATAGCATCCGAATTAAAAGATTACACTAATGCAATAGCAGCAGCAAAAAGAGCAATTACTTTGGCTGATAAGGAAAAAATGAAAACTACAATCGAGACACTAAATAAAAGAATAGCGGATTGGGAAATAATATTAAAAAATTAAAATTATGAAAACTAAAGTATTAATTATCGTTTTTCTGTTTTTTATTACTCATTTACTTGTTGCGCAAAACATAGTGCGTTACGATTTGTATGTTCGCGATACTATTGTCAATTATTCTGGTAAAGAAAAAAGAGCCATAGCAGTTAATGGTCAAATTCCAATGCCAACACTAACGTTTACCGAAGGTGATATTGCCGAAATTTATGTACACAACGAATTAAAAGAAAGCACATCGTTACATTGGCACGGACTATTTTTACCTAATAAAGAAGATGGTGTACCAAATTTAACGCAAATGCCTATCAAACCCGGAACAATTCATAAATACACTTTCCCAATCATACAAAACGGAACACATTGGTATCACAGTCATTCGGGTTTACAAGAACAAATCGGCATGTATGGTATGTTCATCATGAACAAAAAACAAAATGATAAAACATTTCGAAAAGGAATAGATGATTTACCAACTGTTCCAGTAATTTTAAGTGAATGGACCGATTTAAAACCCGAAAACATTCATCGAATGTTACACAACGCAACCGATTGGTTTGCCATCAAAAAAGGCACAACACAAAGTTATGCGGAAGCTATTAGGCAAGGTCATTTCAAAACAAAAATTGCCAACGAATGGAAACGAATGAACGCAATGGATGTAAGCGATGTATATTATGACAAGTTTCTAATTAATGGTAAAAATGAAAACCAATTATCGCAATTTAAAGGTGGTGATAAAGTTCGATTGCGAATAGCAAATGGCGGTGCTTCATCTTATTTTTGGTTGACTTATGCTGGTGGAAAAATTACTGTAGTTGCCAGTGATGGTAACGATGTTGAACCAGTTGAAGTTGATCGATTATTGATTGCAGTATCAGAAACCTATGATGTTATTGTTACAATTCCTGCCGATAATACTTCCTACGAATTTTTAGCAACTCCAGAAGATAGAACTAAATCAACTTCATTATACATTGGCAATGGCATCAAACAATTAATTGCTCCTTTACCTAAATTAAAATATTTTGAAGGTATGAAAATGATGAATGGCATGATGAAAATGAACGGCGACTTGGACGATATGGGAATGAGTATGTCCTTAAACCAAATGGATATGAATGTAGTAATGTATCCAGAAATAACTGGTGCTACAAATGCAAAAAACAAAGAAAATGAGAGTAGTATGGAAATGAAAAATGACCATTCCAACCATAATCAAAATCAATACAATGCCAATAAGCTATCTAGTATTACAACACTCAACTATGCAATGCTAAAAGCAACTGATAAAACGACATTACCCAAAGATGCACCAGTAAAAGAACTTCGTTTTGAGCTTACAGGAAATATGAACCGATACGTTTGGAGTTTAGACAATAAAGTAGTTTCTGAAACCGATAAAATACTTATAAAAAAAGGAGAAAATATTAGAATTACGCTTTACAACGGTTCCATGATGCGTCATCCAATGCACTTGCATGGTCATGATTTCAGAATTATTAATGGTCAAGAAGAGTTTGCGCCTTTAAAAAATGTAATGGATCTAATGCCAATGGAAACAAATATTATTGAATTCAATGCAAATGTTGAAGGCGATTGGTTTTTTCATTGTCATATTTTATACCACATGATGGCAGGTATGGGAAGAGTTTTTACCTACGAAAACCAAGCTCCAAATCCACTTATTCCAAATCCCAAATTAGCACAAAGAAAATTATTTGCCGATGATAGGAAATTTCATTTTATGGCAGAAAATGATTTTGCTACCAACGGAAACGATGGAGAAGCAATGTATCAAAGCACACGTTGGAGCATTGGAACAGAATGGAGATTAGGATACAATGATATGCACGGTTACGAAACCGAAACACATATCGGACGATATATCGGTAAAATGCAATGGATAATGCCGTTTATAGGTTTTGACGCTAGATACAGAAAAATGGGTATCGACCAACAGGAACAAAACCTTTTTGGTCAAACCAATACAAAAGATAAACGAACTGTTTTTAGTGCAGGTATTAATTACACTTTACCTATGCTTATAATGGCACAAGCTGAAGTATTTTCAGATGGAAAATTTAGATTACAATTGGAACGCAAAGAAATACCTGTTTCCAAAAGGGTCCGGATGGGATTCATGGTAAATACAGATAAAGAGTATATGGTTGATACACGATACATAATTGGAAAAAATGTAAATGTCAGAGCACACTATGACAGTGATATGGGATTGGGTATAGGTGCTGGTTTAAATTACTAAAAATCACATAGATAAAACATTAAAGCAAGTAATAAATTGAACGTAAAAATTAATCAATTACTAACTGATTTAAACGAGCAACTAAATTTCACCGATTTAGAAATCGACGATCCTATAAAGCGATGCGAAAATGCTATTGATATAATTCTAAAATCAATGCAAAAATTAAAATTATTATTCGAAAAAGAAAAGAACAAATCACAAGATTATGAAGTAGATTTCTTTAAAAATGTCAAGCCAAAATTTACTTCTAAATTAATTTTTTACAATGCCGTTTTTAAAATTGAAACAAAGAAACCACATGGTGGAGAACGAATTATCAAAAAATACCTTAATAACGAACTAGATAAACTTAAAAGATATTTTGATAGCAATTTAGACTTCTACAGATACTACAGAACAGGAAGTAGCTACTTGGATCACAAATATTTTGTGCGTGGAAAGTTTGATGTAAAATTGGCTTTAGACAGTTTTTATTTTGAAGCAGATCATACATTTTCTACCTCGCATGATTTTAAAGTAGCAAAGATTTTGGCGCACGATTTAATTCAAGTTTATCTAGAAGATAAATTATTGATTATGGAAAATAAAGACCCAAAGGAAAAATCACAAGTTCAACCGAAGGTGAAGCAAACTTGGACTGGCTCTAAAGTCGCATTAATAGAGCTTTTATATGCCTTGCATACCGAAGGTGTGTTCAACAATGGAGCATCAGACTTAAAAGATATTGCAGAATATTTAGAAGTAGTGTTTGATATTGATTTAGGGCAGTATCACAGGGCTTTTCTTGAAATCAGAGTTAGAAAATCTGACCAAACAAAATTTCTAAACTCACTTAAAGAAAAATTAGTGAAGAGAATGGAAAATACAGACGACCTACCTTAATCCCAGCAAATACAATACTTTTAATAAAAATCTATCACAACTTGTGATTGACTTGTGATTTAAAACCAATCAAAACCCACAATTTTGTACCATAACAATCTAAAACATCAGTTATGGCAATCGAAGTTATTACTCGCGAAGACTTAAACGAATTCCGAACACTCCTTCTTTCGGATTTAAACGCAATTTTTAATTCAAAACCGCAACAGCAAAAACAATGGCTCAAATCTTCTGAAGTCCGAAAGCTGTTAAACATTTCTCCAGGAACTTTACAAAACCTACGAGTAAACGGAACAATCACTTACACAAAAGTTGGAGGTATCCTTTACTACGCCAGTTCTGATTTAGAGAAAGTTCTAGAAATCAATAAGGTTGAAGCAACTCCTAATCTATTCAATCGTAAATAAAGCAAAAGATGAATTATATAAAACATCTAACAGGTTTTTTCGAGAAAGTAGCTATTGACAAAATGCTCAACCCAACACACGTAAGTTTATATATGTCGTTATTTCAATTTTGGAATTGCAATCGGTTCAAAAATCCAATCAGCATTTCTCGTGATGAAGTAATGCGAATAAGCAAAATTAGTTCAAAAGCAACCTATCACAAATGCTTAAAGAATTTACATTCATTGGGATACATCAATTACGAACCATCTTACAATCCGTTTAAAGGAAGCCACGTTTACTTGTTCAATTTTTCAGATGATTTAAAGCCAATTCCCAAAAGCGAAAAAACAACTACACCAAATAATGAACCTGTTTTTGAACTAGTTAATGAACAAGTAGTGAACAAGCTTTATACTGGTAGTGGTACAACTAATGAAACAGGTAGTGAACAAGCTCTAGTACCTTATATAAACAATACAAACATACCAAACATTTCAAACGATTTAAAGATTGTAAACTTGGACGAGCAAGAAAAAAATTTTGAAATTGAAGATGAGTTTTTAAAAAACGATGCTCTCGAAGAAAAAGAAAAAAGTTCCGCCAAAAAAGAAAAAGATGAAATTGATGATTTTGTCATACCGAGCGCAGTCGAGGTAGCTGATTTTAAAAATGCAAAGCCAACAATCGAAAATGTCAAAGCTTATTTTCTTGAACAAAACTTTCCAGATCTCGAAGCTATTAAGTTTTTCAATTACTTCTCTAGTAACGGTTGGTTAGTCGGAGGCAAAACACCAATGGTCGATTGGCAAGCCGCAGCACAAAATTGGATATTAAACGCACCTAAATTCATTTCAAATGAGCCACAATCCAACAGAGCAAAACACCTCAACACAGGAACAGATAAAGACTATTCAGAGCCACTTTAAGCTGAACTTGTTTCAGCTTCTCGGTCATTGCAAGGAAAGAATCAATCTCACTTTGCGAGCCTTTCGACCCGAGACCAAAGGTCGAATTGACGAAGTAAAATCCTTGCGGTTAAATCCTAAACTATGGAAACAGAAATAAAAACACACTATAACTACCAAGAAGTTATCCTTTGGCTTGAAAACAAGGGCATCGAACTCTACGGAAATCACTTCAAAATCCTTGAAACAGATTATCCAATAATTTACAAATTAATCGCTTATTTTCTAAAAGACGAAGCAACTTGTTTTCAATACAACATCAACCTAAACAAAGGAATTTTACTTTCTGGTCCAGTTGGTTGTGGCAAAACATCACTAATGAATTTGATGAAATACTTAACACCAACAGAACATAAATATTTTGTAAAACCGTGTAGAGACATCAGCTTTGAATTTATCCAAGATGGCTACCAAATCATCCATAAATACAGCAAAGGGAAACTATATGAATCAGAACCCAAAACAATATGCTTTGACGATTTAGGAACAGAAAATAACCTAAAATACTACGGAAACGAATGCAATGTAATGGCAGAAATTCTATTAAGTCGCTATGATATTTTCACAACTAAAAAAATTCAAACGCATATTACTACAAATCTTTCGGCAAGTGAAATCGAAACTCAATACGGAAATCGTGTCCGCAGTCGAATGAGAGAATTATGCAATTTAATAGCCTATGATAGAAGTTCAATTGACAAACGAAAATAAATTGCATAATCACGTACACCAAAAAAGCAATAGACAAAGCGTGAGTAAATGTTCAATTTAATTGCTTACGAAAAAACTATAAAAGACAAACGATGAACCAAATAACCAACTTCTGGAACCACTTCAAAGAAAGTAACTTCGTTTTTCTATTGTTGAACGAAATACCTAAAGACGAACTAAAAATACATTTCGATAAGTTAATTTATCTACTCCACCAATATAATAAAGATCTTGACCTAATCATAAAAAACAAAAAAAAAGGCGCAGAACTAATCATCACAGCAAATGGTAATCCTTATCTTTTCAAAGAAGTAGAATTACTGATACATTATGCTCCAGTTGTAGAACGTTGGAAAATTATTGCATTTCTTCAACCCGAAACCAACCTCACCAACTACCAAAATGGAACTGATAAACCTTTGGAATATTACGGTATCACTTTACGAATAAGCGAAATGTATTTCATCCCATTAGAAAACCCAAATAAACCAACCGATTTAGGTATAAAAGTGTTACTCAAAAACTATATAGTGCATAAAGACAATCCAAGACTTCGAGAAGCAGTTTACGTGCATATCGAGCATTTAATCGGAGAAAAAGCTTTTGCTAATGATATTGCATTTATTGAGATAGGGCAGTTAACTAATTGCAATGATGACTTAATCGAGTTATATAAAATGTCAAATATTATTACACCAAAAATGTAATATATTTAAATTCTGCCAAAATGTAATTTTAACTTTCAAAAGGTTAATTTGGCATAGTGAAACTGACAACAAAACTGACAATTTGTCTAAAAATCAAATATTTAAGAATAACTAGTAAACATTAACATTCTAGGAATGATTTTTGACTTTTTAACATATTATTTGTAATATATGGAAAAGGAATTTAAGATTTTATCAATCGATGGTGGAGGGATTAAAGGTTTATACTCTGCGAAAATACTAGAACAATTTGAAGAAAAATTTAATTGTTTGATTTCGGATTATTTTGACATGATTTGTGGAACTTCTACAGGAGGATTAATTGCACTTGCACTATCATTGAAAATTCCAGCTTCTGAAATTTGTAAATTTTATGAAGAAAATGGCCCTAAAATCTTTCCAAATTTCAATAAAGTAAAGTTTGGAAAAACTAAAATTAGTAGAGGTACATTAAAACAGGTTCTTTATGGAGGTAAATTCTCTGACAAACCTTTAAGAATAGCATTAGAAAACATTTTCAAAGATAGTAAAATTGGAGATAGTAATAATTTATTGTGCATCCCGAGTTACACCATAACTGAAGCCAGACCATTTGTTTTTAAGTTCGACCATAAAGAAGGAAACCTTGATAGAGATAATGGTGCTTTAATGGTTGATGTTGCATTAGCAACTTCGGCAGCTCCTACATATTTTCCAATGGCTGAAATAAAATATTACGATAGCAAACAATTTATTGATGGTGGAGTTTGGGGTAATAACCCAACACTAGTAGGTTTATTGGAAGCACTTGATTATTTCGTCGGAAAAGATAAAGAATTTGATAAGTTGAAGATTTTGTCAGTTAGTAGTCTCTCACTAACTGGCGGAAAAAAAACTGGTCTAAAAAGAAATAGATCATTTTTAGATTGGCGTGATGAATTATTTGAAACTTCACTTACAGGACAAAGCTATTTCTCTCATTATTTCATGGAAAAAATACAGAACCTCTCCGATATATCGATTGATTATATTCGAATTCCAACTTCTGAGATATCAAGTGACCAGGAAAGTCTTATTCAACTTGACGTCGCAACAAAAAAAGCATTAGACTTAATTAAAGGAAAAGGAAAAGATATGGCAGATGTTTTTAAGAAAAAACCTGAAATCGCTGATTTCTTTAAAATTAAAAAATTATATAACACAACTAAAAAATTATAAAATGGCAGATTTACACGAAACATTTGTAAGTTTTAATGACAGCATTAAACTTTCTGAAAAAAGAAAAAAAGAATTAAGAACATCTAGAAACGCAGTTAGAGAGGATATTAGAAAATATTTTAATGAAAACAGGGATAAACATACTGTAAAATTTAAAGGTCAAGGTTCTTTCTCTATGAATACTTCTATTCTCCCATTAAGCGGTGAATATGATGTTGATGATGGAGTTTATATTTTTGGTAAAGAAGAAGATAGACCTAGCCCATCACAGGCACATGGTTGGATTTTGAAAGCTGTTGAAAATCGAACAAATCAAAATAGTATTGATAAGAATACATGTGTTAGAGTTCAATATGCTGCTCAATATCATATAGACTTGCCAATTTATTATAAAACAACTGATAATGATAACGAAAATTTCTTTGATAGTTCTGATGTGCCGGAATTAGCTCATAAAGATAAAGGATGGATACCAAGTGATCCTTATGCTTTTAGAATATGGTTTGAAGAAAAGGCAAAAGGTAAAGAACAGCTAAAAAGAATTGTACGCTATTTAAAGGCTTGGACTGACAATAAAAACAACTTGAATTTACCAAGTGGTATGATATTTACAATTTTGGCAGTTAACAACTATGTTTCAAAAGTTAGAGATGACGAAGCATTTTTAGAAACTTTAAAATCTATTCAATTAGCAATCGACACTTCAAAAAACTTTTGGGCTAGATATGAATGCTTTAGACCAACTGTTGATAAAACTGAAAATTTGTTAGATAAATACTCGTCTGAAACAAGAAAGAAAAACTTTCTAGACGCATTAGATAGTTTAATCACTTCGGGCAATCAAGCAATAGAGGCAAAAAGCAAAAAAGATGCTTGTGCAAAATGGCAAAAACACTTAGGTGATAGGTTTCCTTGTTCAACTATTGAAGAAAAAGATGAAGATGTTGCAAAAGCATTTTCTTCTCCTGACCAATTACGATACGATAACAAATCTGCTTAATGATTGATTACGAATTACTTTTAAAAGAATTTGGAAAAATTGAAAACTGTAAAAATTTAGAAAGTGAAGAATTAAAAACGCTCGACTATAAATTTTATAAAGACAGTATTGTTTGGAAAATTCAAACGGAATTAACATTTAATAATAAAAATATTGATGTTATTTTCTATTTGAGTTTTCCAAACGATTTTCCTTTTGTAACACCTAAAATCTTTATCAGTAAGGAAAGTTACCATGATTTAAAATATATTCCTCACATTAATGAAGATTTAAGTATTTGTATTTTTGATGAAGGGCTCAATCTGATTTTACCTAAAAATGATTATACTGGTTTGATTGAATTAATGGTTTCTAAAGCAAAAAAAATAATTCGCGATGCTGAAAATATTGAGTATAGAAAAAACGAGTTCAAAAGAGAATTTAAAGCATATTGGGAGTTAAATTATTCTAAAAATGATAGAATACAGAATTTAGGATTTCAATCAATAGATGATGATAATACAGCAGTAGTAAAGGGTATAAAATTTACAAATAAATACTTATCAAATTATGAGTATTTCATAAGTAATAATGATACTGATTTAAAAAAAATTAAAGAATACTCAAAAGATTGCAATTGTATTTTTAAAGACGTAGGTGTTTTGTTTATTGAAAATAAATTCAAAGAGCCACCATTTGAATTAACTTTTACTGACACATTAGCTATTTTAAAGAAAGATAATAACAACTACATTAAATTTAAAGAGTTATGTAGAAATAATGATTTTGATAGTGTTTTGGTAGTATTTATAAACGATAATAATTCTTCAAAAGAGTATTATGGTTGGACATATCATAATGCTGAAATTGTTCCTAGAAAAAAAGGTGGAGATAGAAATGTTTCCTCAAAAGTAGACCATTTATCAAATAAGATTAATGAAAAAAAATATGCAACAAGATTAACTTTTGATAGCATAAGTCTAAACAGATTACAATTAAGAACAACTGGTTATACAGAAACGCAGAAAAGTATTTCAATTAGCGGTTTGGGTAGTGTCGGTTCAAATCTTATTTTTTTTCTAAAAAACCTACCCATAAACAAATTTAATTTAATAGACATGGAAGTACTATCTTCAGAGAACATCAAAAGACATTTTTCTGGGTTTTCATTGTTAAAAATCAATAAAGCTGATGCCTTAAAAATTGAATTAAAAAATACAAATCCATTAATTGAAGTTGGAACTAGAATTCAGTCAGTAACTACAATTATCGAAACCGAAACAGATTTTATAAATGACTGTGATTTTCATATTGTAGCAATTGGAAAAACAATGATAGAAGAGTTTATACTTAATAATTTACAACAAGGAAAATTAACTAAACCAACTTTCATTTTTTGGGTTGAACCGTTTTTAGCAAGTGGTCAAATGTTATTTGTAATGCCTGAAGATGCTCAAAGAGCTTTAGAGTTAATTAAAAATGAAAATTATTATTACGGTGTTTTATCAAATTCAGAAAATCAACAAGACAAAACATATCTGATTGAGGGAAGTTGTCAAACAGGTTATTTTCCTTATTCTTCTGCATACTTAATCCAATTTCTTTCAACTATTTTTCCATATTTAAAAAATCATATTGTAAATAATGACAATACTTCAAAAGTTTATTCTTGGATTGGAGACAAAGATCTGCTAAATAAAAAAGGATTAATAATTACAGATTTCGGTAAAAGAAACAGCTCTTTTCAACTAAAAATAAATGATTTATGATAGAATATGTGTTAGGGGAATTATCAATCAAAATATCCGAAGAAGTATTTGAAATAATGAAATCTTTTATTCAATATGAAAACGACAAGCCTGAAGCAGGTGGTATTCTAATAGGTTATTATTTAGAAGATAATAATTATTCAATTACTGATGTTTCCTCTCCAAGTGAACTTGACAAATCGAGTAGATTTAATTTTACTAGATCTAAAAAGAATGCACAAAAAATAATTAATAAAATTTTTAAAGATAGTAAGGGAAAGAAAATATATCTAGGCGAATGGCATACACATCCTGAAGATTATCCTACTCCTTCCGGTCTTGATAAAAAGTCTATATTAGAACAAATCAGAGGTAATATCCTTAATTCTGAAACAATTTTTATGCTGATAATAGGGAGAAAAGGGCTTTATATTTCATATGTTGAGAAAACAGGAATTAAAACTGAAAAAAATATTAATTTTGAGGAATTTTAAATAATTTGATTTTGAATTTTAAATACTACAATACAAATAAATTAATAATATTTATACTAGTACTATCAGTATTTTATAATTATGTTTCAGAATATATAGAAAGTATAATTATTAAATATAAAATACTAAATGAAGCATACAGCTATTTTGGTGTTTTCTCTACAATTGCATTAATAACGTCAACTATAATTTTTATAGATCAATTTGGTTGGAAATATAAAATCTTTAGTTGGCTTATTAATATTCCAAATTTAAATGGTAGATATACAGGAGAAGTAGTGTCTAGTTATCAGAGTTCAGGTGTTCCAGTTAAAAAGCTATGCGTTATGGAGATTAAACAAACAGCTTCAAAACTTCATATCTTCACTTATTTTGCTGATATAAATACAAATTTAAATACTTCAAGTTCATTTAGTGTTATTGAACAAATAATACCCGAAGAAAATAACACCTTTAGTATCTTTTATATATTTTCCAATGAAACAGCTCCACTATTCAATCTTAATAATCATGTTGGTACAGCAAAACTAAAATATTACAAAGATATTTTAACATTAGAAGGAGAATACTATAATCAAAGAAATAACAACGGGACAATTAAGATACAGTTTTCTCAAAAAAAATTGTTAGGAAGATTAATTTAAATCGTTATGATAAAAAAAATAATAAAACTTTGTAATGATATAAATAAACTTAAAAGTAAAAACTTTGAGGGCATTGGTTTGGTAATATATTCAGATATTAAAGAGTTACCAGTTGCACCGATGAATACAGAGAAAACTATTTATGATTTACCAATAACTAAATATAATGATGTTTTAAACACATTGATAGAAATTTCTTCATCAAATAGTGAATTCCAAGATGGTTTCCACTTGTTGTCGAAACAACTAGAATTAACACATATTTCTCAATATTTCTCAACACCCATAATTGAAAAATTAGTTGTAAAAAATACTTTTGGTAGTAGGTATAGAACTGCTTTATATGGTTCATGTATACCAAAAGTATTATTCACAGCAGTAATAAGTAAAAATTACGGATTAATAATTTTTGAAAAAGGAAAAGAAATATATAAAGAAGATTAATATGCTCAATCCAACCGAAATAAAATCAATAATAGCTTCTGGAGAAGGTTATAATGCAGAATTCAAAGTCAGTATTCCAAGTAAGATAAAGGAAATCACAGAAGAAGTATGTGCTTTTGCAAATGCTTCAGGAGGTGTTGTTTTAATTGGCGTTGATGATGCTAACACTATTAAAGGAATAACAATTGATAATGCTAAACGTTCAGCAATACAAAATTCAATCAACGAAATATCTCCAGTGCTGAAATGTGATTTTAATATTGTTGAGGTAGATGGTAAAGATATAGCAGTAATCGAAGTTCCTTCAGGTCAAAATAAACCTTATGTTTTGTCAGGAGCAATTTATGTGCGTCAAGGTCCAAATTCGCAAAAATTGACAACCGTTGAAGAAATGAGAGATTTTTTTCAACAAGCAGACAAAATTTATTTTGATGATGCCATCTGTAAAGAAGCCAATATAGAAGATGACATTGCAAAAGAAAACATCAATATATTTCGGTTTGAAGCTGGCTTGGTCAATGCAACTTCAGACGAACAATTGTTTACCAATCTTAAATTAACAACAAATGATGGCCAATTGAAAAATGGTACCGTTTTATTTTTTGGAACTAATCCGGAAAAGTTTTTTGAAAAAGCAGTAATTCGTTGTGTAGCATTTGACGGTATAGATAAAAGATATATTGTTGATGATAAAGTAATGACTGGAACACTATACCAACAATATCAAAAAAGTATGATTTGGTTAAAATCAAAACTAAATGTTAGATATGACATTGAAGGAGAAGGTGGTAAACCAAGAAAAGAATTGTGGGAAATTCCAGAAACAGCATTCAAAGAAATAATTATAAACTCATTAGCTCATCGCGATTATTACGATAAAGGAGCAAGAATAACTATAGAAGTATTTGATGATCGAGTAGAAATATCAAATCCAGGTGGTTTAGTAAGTGCAGTTCCAAAAAGTGAATTTGGTAAAAGAAGTGCCAGTAGAAATCCATTAATTTTTGGTTTATTTGAAAGAATGCGATTAGTAGAACAGATAGGTTCAGGAATAACTCGTATTAGAGATGTAATGAATGATGAAAGACTAACTCCTCCAGAATTTAATATAGATGGAATGTTTACTGTTACACTTAGAAGACCTTTTGATTTTGAAAAGTGGGTAGAAAAGTGGGTAGAAAAACTAACAAATAATAGAGTTAAAATTCTTAGAGAAGTTCATAATAATCATAAAGTAACTAAAAAAGAATTAGAACAATCTATAGGTATAAGTGCTTCTGCTATAGATAATAACATAGATGTTTTAAAAGATTTAGGACTACTTAGTAGAGAAGGTAGTGATAAAGGTGGTTTTTGGAAAATCATTCCTATTTTACCATAAGTGGGTAGAAAAAGTGGGTAGAAAAACAATCTCAAATTTTAATTCATTATCTCATTCAGCTGCACAAAAATCGCTTCTAGTCCAAGTATTCCTAGCATCAATTCTTTGTTTGCTTCATTTCGCTAATTTCATATATAAACAAAAAAGACAGATTAATATAATCTGTCTTTTTTGTAATTCATTAAAACCATAAATTACATTAGGATTTCTTTTTTGGCGGTTTTAATGAAGGAGTATTACCTGGCGTGTCTTTATTATCACGCTGACGTTGGTCTGGTTTTCCAGTTGATTTTGCTATTCTTTTCGGTCCAGTTTTAAGTGCCATAATTTTGTTTTTTAGATAGTTACTTACAAATTTAATTAAAATTTATTTTCTCTTCTTTTTTCTTTTAAAAAAGAAGCTTTTCTTTTTCTTTTCGTCTTTTTTTACTCCATCATTTATTTCATCTGAGGACCAAATTCTAGCAAATTCTATTTCGCTTCTTCTAATGAAATAATGCGATTTACAATCAAAACTCCAATTGCCTATAGAAGGCGATAAACTAATAGTTTCTCCATCAAACGTCATTTTCCAATCAGTTGGTGAAAATGGTGTAACAACCTCATTGTTACAACCACACACACATTTGTGTATGGCTGTACAATAAGTAAGCGAAATATATAATATTCCATCTTCCAATACTTCTGGGATAAACTCTACAAACTTATGCTGTAACTTCATCGCTAGTCAATTGATTAACATTAATAGAGTAAGTACTGTGATGCTCTTCTCGCAAATCTTGATAGAAACCACACATTTTTTTCCATTTAATTACTGCTAAAACAGCATTCAAACAATTTAACTCCGCTATTTGAATATTACTGTTATAATCGTTATTACCTTCATCAACAAAAGGAATTCTATCAACTAAATGATTATTCTTTTCATGAGTTCCAGTTGTCACTCTTACTGTTCCAATTAGAGTATCATCAACCGCATTTACACCAAGTCCAACATCAATAAATGGAATATTGCTTTTTAACAAAAATTGAATAATCAACTTTCTGGAAACATCATTATCAATACATATAAACACAAAAGACATCGTTGATAGTTCTTTCATATTATCTTTTGAAACATAATTATGATGTGCAGTAATCTTTTGATGAATTTTTGAATACTGATTAAAGTAATAGTCAACCTTTGAAGGCACAGTATCTAAATCCTCCTTTCCGGCAGCTCCAGGAGAACGAAATGCATTATGTTGCGAAAATACGTCGCCATCATAAAGATGAATTTCATTCACAGGAGTTTTTGAAAGTAAATCCAGAATGTAAGCACCAGTTCCGCCTAACCCAATTATGGCAACTTTTTGACCTTTTATTTTTTCATTAATTAGATTAATTTTCGCTCTACCGGAATTAGTATCAATATATTGAAAAACATCAGTATCAATTGCGTTTTGTCTAATTCTGAAAGTCTTTTCAGTAACTAAGGGATCAATACTTTTTGCAGGTGAACTAATAATTGTTCCATAAGTAGATACTTTTTCATAATAATCAGCATAACCATTTTGTGGTTTGTTGGAAAAAGAAAAATTAATCACAATTCCATGACCAAGATTTTGTTGATTGGAATGTTGAATAGCAGTGATAATACTACCATCGGCATTGCAAGGATATTCACCTATAAAATTGATTACGTGTGTACTTGGCTTAATAGTCCTTTGACTATTAGCCAACGACAATTCACTGACCAAAACACCATATTTAACTTCTCTAAGATGAGTTACATAAGGTATATGGTGGATAAGTAAATATCCACCTTTAACCTCAAGTTCATAACCTTCATCTTGCAACCTTTTAAGGTCGGGACTATGATTTATTAGTTGCTGTAGCATTGAAAACCATTTTATTAGTTACAAAAACTTTATCTCCTTTAACCATACTACCCTCAGGATTTTGATGAGGACCTTTAGCGTAAGTTACAGTATAAACAGTGTTTGGATTTTCTTGATAATTTCCAAATGCCAATTCAACAACTTGCTTAAAACTTATTGTTTTTTGGTTCCACTGCTTTTCTCTACCATTAACAATGATAATAAATTCAGTGATTTCCTTTTTAGAATAGAATTTTTCTTTGCCGGGTCTAGCTAGATCTACGATTTCATCGTCTTCAATTAAATCGTCTTCCCAAGGTTGTTTATTATCCAAGTAGATTTGGAAATCAGCTGCTATATTTCCCTGTCTTCTAATTTGAGAACCTTTGATATACTGCTTATCAGTTTCAAAGTTTTTTCCATCAATAGAATACTTTAATTTCTGCTTGATGTAAAATTGCTCAATTCCTGGTCTTGCCAAATCAACAGTTTCGTCGTTCAATATAGCGTCATCTTTCCAAGGTTCTACTATATCTAAGAATAATTCACAATCAAGAGGAAGCCCTCTTAATTCTTTAAGTTGTTTTCCAGTGATAAACTGCTCAAACCATTCAAACTTTTTGCCTTCAATAATTAATTCTAACGAAGGTTTTTTTCCGTGGTCATCATGACCGTCTTTTTGTGTAAACATAACAATGTTTTTTTTTAATTTTAAATTATTTTAACGCTCCAATTCCTTTAAAAACTGATGGAGTATTCAGTTTCAAGCGGTTTTTGTTGTTAAAAATTTGTTTTTATCAAAAAACATAGTAGTTTTACACAACAAAATAAAGGGGTACTGAGGTGATAAGCCTAAGTATTTTAAAAGTCCTCGAAAAACTTATTCCCTATAACCCAATCTGCACCGCCAAGTCCGATTGGGTTTTTTTTATTTATCAGCTATCTCATTTAAAAATTTATTAATCATAATGATACTAAAACAATGCAAATCTACACAATCTAAATTTACTTAGCAAGTATTTTGATAAAATTTTCTAAATAAATTTAATATCATATTTGATATAATTAATTAATTAGTATCTTTGTAAAAAATTTATTCATGGAAACTCTAGGCAAAACATTAAAAAGTACGCGTGAAAATGTTTCCCTTACTCTTCGGGATGTTGAAATCGCAACTGGTATATCTAATGCTTATTTAAGTCAATTAGAGAATGATAAAATTAAGAAACCTTCAGCTAGTATACTTTATAAACTAGCTAACGTCTACAAAATCGATTTAAATGTTTTACTCTATGCTTCAGGGATTATTGAAAAAAATGATCTTACAGAAGTTAAACCTAAGCAATCATTATTAGAAAGAGAAATTGCCTTCTACAAAGACAAACTTTCGGAAGATGAAGAAAAGGAGGTATTAGATTTTATAAAATTCTTAAGGTATAAGAAGAATAATGACGTTACACTCTAAAAAGGACATAGAAAAAATATCATTTGATATTTTGAAACAATCTAAGGCTTTGGATGTGTTTCCAACCCCAATAGACAAAATAATTGATTACTCTGATTTAATTCTTGAAACAGGTATCGATTTAGCTTCATTAGAGAAAAAGCACAAAACTTTTAATTTTAGCGAGACATTTAAATCTGGTTGGGAAAAAGTAAGAGGTTTTTTAGATAGGAGAGAAAAAATAATTTATATAGACACTAATCAAAATGAAAATAGACAAGGTTTTGTAAAATTGCATGAAGTTGGTCATAATGTCTTACCATGGCAAAATGCAACAATGCAGTTTTTAGATGATGATGATACCTTAGATTTAGATATAATAGAAGAATTTGAAGCAGAAGCAAATTATTTTGCGTCAATAACTTTATTTCAAAATGACCGTTTTGAAAATGAAGTTAAAAAATACGAATTAGGTCTTCCAACCGTAATGCAATTGTCGAAGTATTTTGGTGCATCTAATCATGCTACTTTCAGAAGATATGTCGAAAACTCTAAACAAAGATGTGCATTATTAATTTTAGAACAATTATCCCCTAAAGGAGCCGTAGTAAACGGTAAATTTAGGAATGCATTTTATTCAAAATCATTCTTAGAAAGTTTCGGTTTGGTTTCTTGGCCTGAAAAATTTGGCTATAAGTGGGAATTTATGAAGGATCATGCATATAAAAGAAAACATAAACTTGATGGTTTAATATCTTTACCATTAGAGAATTATAGTCAAAATTTCAACTATCATTATTTTAATAACTCATATAATGTATTTGTATTAATTTTTCCAAAAGGAGAAAACAAAGCAACTAAAACTAAAATAATATTAAAGTAATTTTGATGTTAAATAAGTAATTTAATTGCCACTCCTTCCCAACGCTCCAAAAAAAATAACTGTCATGGTTTTTGTCCCAACGCTCATCAAGCACTTTGCCTGATGGCAAGAAAATTATACGTAAATTGATAAATCCTACACGCAATCAGCCAAAGAGCTTGCCCAACGCACAAAACAAAAACACGTACGCTTCGCAACTCATGCCAGTAATTTTTTTTCCAAAGCTTCTTTACATAATGTGGCATTATAGTGCATAAAGAACTATCCTGCTACTTATTAAAATCTCGTATGCACTATAATAACATTATGTAAAAAAGCCGCTCGTCCAACGCTCTTGCCAGTGGCTCCGGGACAACTTTTTTTAAAACTTCCTCGCACCAGCCTGTTTTAAAAAAAACCGTCCTTCGCCACTGTCTTTAACAACGTTCGCTATTTCATAGGAAGCATTACGGATATCATTGCTTTTAAGAACGTTCACGGTAACTGTTTTTATCAACTTTGTGGTTAAATCGGTAGTGTTTTCATTGCTTTTGTAAGTAATAAAATGGCTTTCAATTTCTGTTAATTTGCCTATGGTAAAAGCCATTTTATTACCCACAAAACCAAAAGAGCCAGCAAGAGTATCTTTTTTTATTTGCCAGAACGAAAAATAAATTGCTTTTCCATCATCTTAATACCTAGCGGTTTCATAAAGTTATTTATCCTAACATTCGAAATCATTTTTTATTAGAAGTTTTGGCATTAAGCTGATAGTAAAATCAATCAGAAACATCATAGTAAGTAAATAAAAAAAGACACACTTGCTTTGAGCTACTGCCAGCGCACTAGGCTAGTATTTGCATTGTTTTTTTGAAGATGCTTTCCATTTTCAAAACAGTATTCCGATTGAACAGTAATTACTGATTACTGAACACTATTTAGGCATCCTCAAAAAATCAAACGGTAAGAAAGAGTATGAAATTTTAATGACCACATAAAAGCGTTGTTATTATTTTGAATTTTATGAAGCCATTAAAATTTCATACCCTTTCCGAAGAACTATATCTATTTCATCAAGTTTTTTTGAAATCTTCCCTCAACGGAAAATTCTCGGATTAACGGAAAAATAAAAAAATAAATAAAAGAAAGTAAAGATAAGTTCCGGTTTCAAGAAAAAAAGTTCAAGCCCTTCGGGTTTTAGAAAAAATCTCCACCCATATCGTTTCGCTTACACTCTAATTTCCGATTCAACGAAGTTGATTCCGATGATACATCGGGTAGTATTTTTTCTAAAAAACTTTTTTTCTTGAAACCTCCACTTGATAGACGACTTTCTTTTTTTTCTTTTTTTCTTTTGAAAAATTTTAATGGGCGGAGCGGAGCGAGGCACTTTGGTATTTCAAATGAAATTCTGCGGAAAATTGAAAATCTAACCAGTTTAAAAGCCGAATGTTATGCCGAACTTCATCATTAAAACACACCGAGTTGGGACGATTTACTCAAAACCTCATTTATTCCTACTTAACAAAGGGATGAACAGCGGAAAGCCACAAAAAACGCCATTTACTAACAGTTTCGTCATCATTTTTTCAAATGAAGAAGATTGTGAAAATATGTACTGGGTAACTTTCAGTATGTGGCAATCTAAATTTTGGCACAAAAACCTTTGTGGTTCTGTAATTCCATTTTTAAAAATTGATGATTTCAGAAAAGAATTTCAAACCAAATCAAATGAAATTTTACAGGATTTTGAACAACATAAAAAAGATGTTAAAGCACTTCAATTATTAGAGCTAAAAGAAAAACAATTTCACGAGAATATCAATCTTATAAACGATATGCGTAGAGTTATTCTACACCGCTACTGTAACAAATAATTTATTTAATAACCCTTAAAAATCAATCTTATGAGTGTATTTTTATTATTTCAAACCGACAGTTGGAAATCAAAAGCATCAAGAGTTTTCTTTGGTGCTTTTGATAGCAGAACAAAAGCTCTAGATTATGCAAAATACAACGATTTGTATTGGTATAATTCCGAAGTGGTAGTGGTTGAGGTAATACTCAACCAATTTGGAGAAGTCTAAAAATCAAAAAAGCCAAATCTCACGACTTGGCTTTCATCTTGTTTAACCCAAAGGTCACAACAACTAGAGTAAAACTATTTCTTGTGCTTCTTTATTATGTATTTGAGCAGTAGCGATATCGTAAAACTTACAACGGCTCCAACGGCTGCTAAAATAACCGTTCTTACAACATCTTCGGATAAGATATTTGGTACGATACTCAAAAATGTACCGCCAGCTGTACCAACTAACGTTGGATTAGTTTGTGCCTCCATCTTTTTCAGTTGTCAATTGGCTAACTGCCGAAACAACGCCACCAACTACTGCCAAATAACCTCCAATTGTAGTAATCACAACTGGCAAAGTAACTGGAGTTGCTAAAATAGTTCCACCAACAGTAGCGATAACCAAACCAATATTTCGAAGCACTTTAAAAAATTTCGGAGTGGGAGCTTTCGCTCGTTTAATAATATTCATCACTTTCTAAATTAGAAATTTAACGATGTATTAAAGACCAGTGCCACTAGAACCTCTACCACCAATATCTGATACAAAGGGTTCAAGTTTTCTTCTAATAACTCTCAAATCTTTTTTACCTTCTATGTCATTCAAAGTAAAATTTCCTGTTGTACTTGTACTTTTTCCTCCGATATCCGAGATAGTATATTCTCCTGTTGTACTTCTTCCGCCAATATCTGAAGAATAGTATTCTCCACCTGTAGAAGTTCCTTTTCCATCTTTACCACCAATATCAAATTGATTATAAGAATTTATTTGACCAGTACCTGTTGAAGTTCCTTTACCACCACCTATATCAGAAGCTATTTGTAAACCTCCAGTAGAATTCTTGCCACCGCCGATTTCAGTTTTAGAATAAACATTACAAATACGTCTTGGAGGTACTGACTGATTACCACCAATATCCGAATAGGATCTGGTGGTGCTTAGACCTCCAATAGTAGACTTATTTTTAACATCGTAACCTAAACATAAATCACAAATGCGTTTTGGAGGCACTTGTCCGGCACCAGATCCACCGATGTCAAAATTTCGTCTTTCTTGACCACCTGTTCCACCTCCAATATCAAAAGATTTTTGAAAATGACAAAAGCGACGACCTCCAGTTTGGTTTCCACCAATCTCTGGATTACTTGCTAATTTTTCTAAATCAGTTTTTTCTAGTAATTCCGTTTTTGGCGAAACTTCCGATTTTGATTGGTCATTACAACTTGTAAATCCAATAGCTACAAATACAATAAGCATCAACATTTTGAAGCTTTTTAAAACACGATTTGTTGGAGCAGCAGCTCCGAATAAATTTTTCATATTATTTATGATTTAATAATTAATAAAACTGTTTCTGTGCTATCTAAAGCACGATAAACCAAGTTTTTCAACTTGGTAAATGCCAGTCGAGATTGCAGACCTAATCCAGGTCCACTAATTTTTGCAACTGGTGCAATACATCCGTTTAGTTCTTTCAAAGCATTATTGGAAGGATGAAACAGAATTAACTTTCTATTTTTTACATCAATCACTTCCAAGTGCCATTGAAACTTTCTGCTGTATCGCTTTTTAATAAAATACTTCCCTTCTGGAATGCAGGAAACTTTCGTTTCGTTATTCTTCCAAGGCAATTCGATGGTGTAACAAATCAATTTGCCTTTGCATTCTAGTTTACCGTTTGTTCCATCAGGGAAATAAGTTCTGATGAGTTGGAGTTCCATTAAACGCCACCATCAACTTGCACAATAGACAATGGGTTAAATGCTCCATTTTTCAATGGATACATTGCACCATTAACCTCTTGATAGAACTCAACACCCAAAGCCAAAAACAATGGTTTTGTACTGGCAGGTGTAACAGCGTTAACGTGGTTTATTGCAGCAGTAGCAGTAGCATCCCATGGCAAAATTGCCGATTCAGAATGTGCTTCAACAAAGGTTTCCGCTTCAAAATCAATTTCAGCTCCAGCCGAAATAATTTTAAAATGAGTAGTTCCACCAGGAGCAGCAACCATATTTATCGGAATAAACGAAGCCAAATCAACTTTGATTTCTCCAGCAACTCTGTCAATAGTGCCAACAAAAGGAGCAAACAAGCTTGTACCTAGTTTACCACGAATATTGAATTCAAAGCCAACAAGCAAATCAACTTCACCATCAATAACGTTTCGCAAACCTCGTTCGCTTACCAAATCAGCTTGGATAACTTTAACCATTTGTTGGGTTAAGCGGCTTACCATTCTTCCATCAGCAGAATTTAATAGCAAAGCTCTCAATGCAGTTCGCAGAACTTTACCTGCCTTTCCGGCACGTCCAAATTCAGAACCATTCTCACGAGTTCGCTGAAACGCAGGATCACTTTTAATTCTGCTAGCGTCAATTCCTCCTTTCTCGCGAGCAAGATGCCCGTCTTGTGTTTTATAAAAAGTAATATCGCCGATAGTACCTTTCAATTTAATTATGCCTTTCTGTCTAGCCATAACTTCTAAAATTTTGTTTATAAATCAGTGAACAATTCCCTCAATCATCATCTTTGTTGCAACATCCTTCGATTGATTTGAAAACAAATTTTAGCCAATAAAACAGATAAAAAAAGAGTGGACAGTTCCATATGTCGCAATGCAACACAAATGGCTCAAATCGACATAAGTGCCTATTAGAAAGCACATAAAACAGTAGTAAATTGCGGAAGCAAATAATATTTAAAAAAAATCTACTTTTGTGTAATCTTAAATAGTATTTGATAGTAAGTTTAAGGTAGTCAAAGCCTAGTCAAAGGCATAGATAGAGTATGAAAAATGATAAACAGAGGGTTTGCATCTATCCGAAAGACATACAGCGCATAACAGGAAAGAGTTATCGTCAAAGTGCCAGATTAATGCAAAAAGTGAAAACTGACCTCAACAAGCTCGAAAATGAGTTTCTAACTATCGAAGAGTTTTGTTTGTATGCAGGATTAAAATATGAACAAGTAGCTCACTTGATTTTTGGTTAAATTTTGAAAAATATAGCAATCAATTTTTATCCAAACGCAACAAAAATGGTTTAAAATAACTAGTTCATTTTTTAGTCTTGATGCTTTAATATTCAGATTATTATGCTTATATTTGACTACTTTGAATTTAAGATAATTGTAATCCTAATAAAGAGGTGTCAGTCGAGGTGTCACTTAAATAAAATGCTTTGCGAAGTATTGATTTTATTGGTGGCTTTTATAGTTGACAAATCCCTCTTTCTCCGCAGAAAAGCCTTCAGAAATTCTGAAGGCTTTTTTATTAAAGATTTTTAAAAAATTTATTTTAAACATAGCTTGATAGAACCTGATAAAGTTTATCAACCTCTAAAGGTTTTAATAGGAAGCCACTAAATAAACCTTGATAATCATAGTTATCTTTAGCTGAAACATCTGCAGTTAAACTAAAAACTGGTGTATCTCTATTCAAATTATTGGAAGTTCTAATGTATTTTGTTGCTTCAAAACCATCCATTTCGGGCATGTGAATATCCATTAATATCAAATCATAAGCTTTTCTACCAGATGCTAAAACTGCTTCTTTCCCATTGCAAACATGCTCTACTTCCATTCCCCATTTGCTTAAAAGTTTTTTGGCAATCATTGCATTAATCATGTTGTCCTCAGCAAGCAACACTTTTTTATTAGTAAAATCAATATTTTCCTCATTTGTTACTTTAGAAATATTAGGATTTGATTTCTCTAACTCAATTGAAAAGGAGAATTTACTACCTTTTCCATATTTACTTTCTACTCTAATTTCTCCGCCAAATAATTGAACTAAATTTTTGACAATTGCTAACCCAAGACCAGTTCCACCTGCTTTTCTTGTTCTAATATTCTTTATTTGTGAAAAACTATCAAAAATTTGATCCAATTTATGAGATTCAATCCCTTCGCCTGTATCTGTAACCTCAAATAAAATCTCATCTGTAAGATTTGTAGATTTAATTATTTCAGATTTTATTCTAACACTTCCTAAATCAGTAAATTTTATAGCATTATTGACCAAATTACCAATAACCTGAATAAACTTTGTGTTGTCTATTTTGTAATATTCCGAAAAATTATCATCTATCTCACAGATTAACTCTATACCTTTTTCTTCTGCAGAAGGATAATATGTTTGATATATTTTATTTAGCAACTCGGTCAAATTATTATCTGTAAAATCTAGTTCTACTTTTCCTAAATCCAATTTTGTAAAGTCTAAAATATCGTTTATTATCATCATCAAATGGTTTGATGAGAATTTTAATGGCTCGAGCAATGGGTTATCCTTTATATTTTGCTCTTCTGAAAGCATATTTATAATTGTGGTAATAGCATTGAGAGGAGTTCTTATTTCATGGCTCATAGTTGACAAAAACTCCTGACGAACTCTAGCTGCTTCCTCTGCTCTATTGTTTCTTTCTATTATTTCTGCTCTTTCCCTTTGCAATTCTGCTTCCCGTTCCATTGTTTTCATTTTAACTAAAATATCGTATTTATCTACAACTTTTAGTGTCTCAGTATTAACAACAGATTCTTTTTCCTTAAGATATAATTCTAGATACTTTAGGGATTTTTCATTATCGTTTTCAGTTTTATAGATTGTATATAAAAGGTAGTAACATTTAAAACGAATTAGGCTGATATTATGTAAATCAATAAGTTCAAGTGCTACTTCAAGGGTTCTTTTGGCTAATTCATTTTCGTTTGTTTCAAAATAAAGCTTAGACAACTTATGATATGCCATACTCAATCCCATTTTTTCACCCATTTTTCTGTGAATTTCTATGGACTGAACATATAGTTTCTCTGCTTCTTTAAATTTTTTATTAGCTGCTAATACTTTGGCTTTACCGTATATAGCAAACGCAAGACCTCTGACATCATCTGCCTTAATCTTCATTTTTAAAGATGTCTCTATTAAATTATCTGCCTTTGCAACATCTCCTTTCTTGATATATACACTTGAAAGATTATTAAGAGCATTCGACTCCAACTTAATGTCTTTTATCTTTTTTGCAGCTGCTATAGCATTCTCATAAGACTCTACAGCTTTTTCATTATCTTCAAAATACTCATAAATTGTTCCCAATGTTTTTTCACATCTAGAAATGTTATGGTAATCACTGTATTTTTTGTAGACATTTAAAGCATCTATTAGATAAACTAAACCTAAGTGATAATTATTGGTCTTATACATAACACCTGATATTGCATATTTAGCATCTGCAACTCCTTTGTCATCATTTAGGGATGTGTATATATCAATGCTAGTATTTGCATATTCAATACACAAATCATTGTTGCCATTAATCATATTAAAAAGTGACAAGTGAGAGCATGCCTTTGCTTGTAAATCAGAGAAACCATGCTCTTTGGCAAGCGATAAGGCTTTTTCTCCTAACTCTATGCTCTTTTTAAGATTGTTTATACGGGCTGTATAAGCCTCTTCTAGGATAAAAGTAATTTTTGAATACATAAAGAACGATTTGGGGGATTTAGTAGTTCAATTATTATTAAACACTAACTCAAAGTTATGATTTTCAGCTAAAAAAGCTACATTTTTGTCAAATTTTCGACGAAATGCATTAATAACTATTATTTTGTAATCTTTTTTTTAAAAATTTTAATTTGATTGAAAAAAAGCAATTATTTATTGTTTTTCAATAAATTTTTATTAATATTGCACTGTTAATTGTAAATCACAAACATCATGACAAAAAAAGATGATTTTATTTTTAAAGGACTTAATGTAATCGCTTGGGTTATTTTTGTAGGTCTTTGTATTGAAGCTGGTGCTTTAGTAGTAAATTTTGTTTACAGCATTTTCAAACCAGAAATTATTCATAATCTATATCAAAAATTAGATTTGAGTGATATGTACCATCGCAGCCAACTGGCATACTATGGAGTTTATAGTTTCATATTGGTTATTTCAATTATGAAAGCCTATCTTTTCTATATTGTGATTAATTTGCTTTTAAAACTAGATTTAAAAAGTCCTTTCAACCACTTTGTATCTGAGCAGATAATGAGAATTAGTCAATACACCTTTTACATTGGTATCTTAAGCTATATTGCGAAAGAAACAGTTAAAAATTTGCAACATCATGGGTTCAATATCGATGGAGTAAATAAGTTTTGGGGAGATAGCCAAGCTTTTATATTGATGGCAGCTATCATATACATAATTGCCTTAATATTTAAAAAGGGAATTGAAATTCAACAAGAAAATGATTTAACCATATAATCATGCCAATAATAGTTAACCTTGATGTCATGATGGCTAAGCGAAAAATGTCGCTCAACGAACTATCCGAAAAAGTAGATTTAACATTGTCTAATCTTTCTATACTAAAGACAGGAAAAGCCAAAGCCATCCGTTTTAGCACTCTTGATGCAATTTGCAAAGCACTCGATTGTCAACCAGGAGATATACTTGAATATTCTGAAAGTAATTATGAATAACTTTTAACTTTTAAAAATTAAAGAACAACTATGAAACCCGAATTAAAACAAAAAGCGCTCAATGTATTACTCATAGTAACTTCACTTTTAGGTTATTTGGAATGGGGCAATAAAAACTCTACATTTCTTTATAAAGCTGAATATGAATTATTAATTAAGCTTTTTTCGGAGCCAAATTCAGTTCTACATCCTTTCACCATATTGCCTCTTGCAGGACAATTCATTTTGCTAATAGCTTGTTTTCAAAAGATTCCTGCAAAAAAATTAACCTATTGGGGTATTGGGCTTTTAGGAGTTCTGTTAGGTTTTATTTTTATCATTGGAATTATTTCTTTTAATACAAAAATTTTCCTCTCAGTAATTCCTTTTTGGGTAATTGCAATTTATACCATAAGATTTCTGAGAAAAAAAACATAAAAAAACCGCTCCTAAGAGCGGCAATACTAACCATTAAAACCTTCCCATGGCACAACTGACAAAAGATTTTGCTTTAGTGCCAAGAGAATTATCTTCACCTACTTCGGGATATCCTGCTAATTTGAGCGTTTCCTTTACACTTTCGAGTATTAATTCATCTGTGTATTGAAATGATACTTCGGCTGTTTGCACATCAACTTTGACGTTGTTAACACTATTAAGAACTGAAAGTTTTTCTGTAATAGTGTTTGCACATCCACCGCATTTGAGATTTTGAACCAATATATAAGCCGTTTTCATATGAACTTCTTTTAAGGCAAAATTATTGCTTGAAAACGAAATAAAATGTGACAAAAGTCACATAAGAAAAAATTTAATGAGGTAATTTATTTTTGATTAATCCGTAAAGGAATGTTCCAAACAAAGCTCCTATAAGTACAACACCCATTGCCATAAATCCAGCGCCAAGCATGATGAAAATTGGCCCAGGACATGCTCCAATCATTGCCCAACCCAACCCAAAAATAATTCCACCAATCCAGTAACGAATATTGCCTTTCTCTTTAGGCATAATGTAAATTACATTTCCATTAATGTCTTTTAAATTTTGCTTCTTGATAAGAAATACACCTACTACTCCAGTTACAATTGCTGTCATGATGATACCATACATATGAAACGATTGAAAATGAAACATTTCATAAATTCTATACCAAGAAACTGCTTCGGCTTTGGTTAGAACAATACCAAACATGAACCCAACTAAAACATATTTTAATAACTTCATAACAACATTATTTTAATAAATAGGGCAGAATAAAATAGCTCATTATCAATCCTCCAACAAAAAAACCGATTACGGCTTTTAATGATGGTAACTGCAAGTTGCTTAAACCTGAAATAGCGTGTCCAGAAGTACAACCTCCAGCATATCGAGAGCCAAACCCTACAAGTAATCCACCTAAAAAAAGCATTCCCAAAATCTTTGGAGATTTATAAAAATCTTTTCCGAAAAAATAGTCTGGTAAAAACTTCCCATTTGGAGCATCAATTCCCAATGAATTTAACTCTTCTATAGTTTTTGGATTTAATTCAACGTTACTTGGAATACTAAGAAAATGAATAGCAACAAATCCTCCAATCATTGCCCCAAAAACTACGGCAAGATTCCATCGTTGTGATTTCCAATCCCAATCAAAAAAAGAGATTCTTTTTCCAATACCAGTCATTGAACAAAGTGAACGAAGATTGGAAGACATTCCAAAATGATTACCAAAATAAATTAGAACAAGCATAATAATGCCGATTAAAAATCCAGCTATTGACCAATGCCAAGTTTGTGATAAAAACTCCATTAAAATATAATTTTGAGTGCAAAAATAAAAATTAGTATTCAGTAGAAATCATTTTTAACTAATTTTGAAAAAATTTGCACGATTATTGAGTTAATCAAGATAAAAACTATTTATGAAACCTTTTTTTCGATATACAACGTTGCTTTTCTCTATGATTTTATTTGTTTCTTGTGTGAGTACAAAATCTACACTTAAAAATGTAGATGACAAAGCACCTAACCCAAAACTAACCTCACAAAACACCTTTGTTTTGACTGAAGTAAGTAAAGATCCAAAATATGGTTATGATCCTGATTATCCAGTAAATGTATTCTATCGAAATACAAAAGATGAAAACTTGAATGCAGAACGATTTTTGAATGCATTGGCAGGTCCGAAAGGTGAAACAATAAGCTACATTAAAATTGAAAGTTGTTGCCCTTTTCCTAGTAAACACACAGAAATGGGAGCAGGATTTTTGGATGTTTATGAAATAAAATGGAAAGGACAAACAACTCCTATTAGATTATATATCAATATTTACGAAAAAGGTTACTTGTTTGCACCTAAAGGATTTTCTATAAAAAAAATAGCTTTCAAATAGATAAATATTCATAAATTAGCGTCTTTTAACAATTTAATTTAATGAATATTTCAAATATACCTCAAATCAAACACGCAGACAGCGGGAATTTCTTTGTATTAGCTGGACCATGCGCAATTGAAGGTGAGGAAATGGCATTGAAAATTGCCGAAAGATTAGTAACTATTACCAATGAATTGAAGATACCTTATGTCTTCAAAGGATCTTTCAAAAAAGCCAATCGCTCAAGAATTGATAGTTTTTCGGGAATTGGTGATGAAAAAGCGTTAAAAATATTACGCAAAGTATCTGAAACTTTTAAAGTCCCTACAGTTACTGACATACATACCAATGAAGATGCCTCAAAAGCAGCTGAATATGTTGATGTACTCCAAATTCCTGCTTTTTTAGTAAGACAAACCGATTTAGTTGTTGCCGCTGCAAATACTGGCAAAACGGTAAATCTGAAAAAAGGACAATTCATGAGTCCAGAAAGCATGAAACATGCTGTTCAAAAAGTATTGGATTGTTCTAATCAAAACGTTATGGTTACCGATCGTGGAACCATGTTTGGATATCAAGACATGATTGTAGATTTCAGAGGAATTCCAACCATGAAAAACTTTGCAACAACAGTTCTAGATGTTACTCATTCGCTTCAACAACCTAATCAAACTACTGGTGTGACTGGAGGAAGACCAGATATGATTGAAACAATCGCTAAAGCAGGTATTGCAGTTGGTGTTGATGGTATTTTCATAGAAACCCATTTTGATCCTGCAAATGCAAAAAGTGATGGAGCAAACATGCTTCATTTGGATTATTTTGAGGACTTAATGAAAAAACTAGTAGCCATCAGAAATACAATAAATACATTTTAAATAATTAAACTATCTTAATAAATATCGTGAAAACAAAATTATTATCATTCTTACTATTAGCCATTTCAGCAAACATATATGCTCAGGAAACCGTAAACCCTGAAAAATACACTTCGCACAACAAAGGGAAATTTTATTTTTTTTGGGGTGGAAATCGTGAAAGTTTTTCCAAATCAGATATTCACTTTACTGGTGATAACTATGATTTTACACTCTATGATGTAACTGCTCATGACAAATCAAAAGGTTGGCATATTGACTATTTCAATCCTACCCGAATTACAATTCCTCAAACGAACCTTAGAATAGGTTATTTTATCAACGATCATTACAACATCTCTATAGGCGTTGACCACATGAAATATGTGATGTTTCAAGACAGAGCTGTGGATTATACTGGATATTATCCAAACGAAGGAACATATGGAGAAGTCTTGCCAAATGGACAAATTCTCCTCACAGAAGATTTTTTAACTTATGAACATACAGATGGATTGAATTATATCAACACGGAATTTTGTAGAGTTGATGATATTTCAAAATGGTTCAATCTTCCAAATACTGATAAATTCCAAATTAATTTAACAGAAGGATTAGGAGCAGGTTTCCTTTACCCCAAAACAAATGCAAAATTACTAGGAAATGAAAGACATGACGATTTTCATATTTCGGGCTATGGTGTTTCTGCAAAAGCTGGTTTAAATTTTACATTTTTCAAACACTTTTTTCTGCAAGCCGAAATAAAAGGCGGCTATATTGATATGAACGATATCAGAACCACAAAAAATAATTCTGATAAAGCTTCTCAACATTTTCTATTTCTTCAACGCATTATTGCATTTGGAGGAATATTCAAAATCTAATAATCAACTAACCATCAACTAAATTTCATTATGAAAAAAATTACCTTGTTATTGTTGAGTTTCTTTTTTGCAGTTGCGGGATATTCGCAAACAGAAGGATTCGAATCAACAACTGGTCCAGATGCGTTGCCATCGACAAA
>NZ_BMIM01000007.1 GCF_014642275.1 Flavobacterium lutivivi | reverse complement strand
AACTAAAAAAATTACTACAAAATTTCTCATTATTTATATTCATATTTTAATTTTAAATCTTATTTAATGAATTTATGTGATATTTTAAATCTTCTAAAGTTTTTTTAGACCAACCATCAAAAAGTTCGTTGATTTCGAAATAGATCTCCTCATTGATTATTATCCTTAAAATATTATTTTTTTTACCTCTTCCAGCATGCTTTTTGTACTCTAATATTTTTAATCGATCTATCTTATTAATAAAAACCTTCCTAGCAAGTAAAAAAGAAACCTCAATTATAATCAAATTTTCAATTTCATTGATAATTATTTTTGAAACTCTCCTCTTAAAAAGAATATAGAAAAAAGTCACTAATAATATAACGAAAAAAGTAACAAACTTCATCTTTATCTTCCCAAAAGGTGAGACAAAAGTTAAGAAAAACAATAATAGTATTAATTGAAAAAAATAATCAAATGTAGGCTTATAGGTTTTCATACTCAATTTGGGAATGGATTTGTTCGTCAGCTATGAAAATTACTTCATCACTAAATCTGAAATTCTAACATCTATTTGAAAAATAACTTATTAACACAAAAAATATTATGGAAAATAAGATTATTGAATAAACAAAAATACTTCCAATTACTTTGATTTTTTTATTTTCGTTTTTGAACTTATCAAGAATATGATTTACTAAATCTGCATTTTTGAAATACTGATTGTTAAAATAATAAATAATAAAAGCAATAAACAACAGTAATCCCTCAAATAAACCATTTGGTATTTTATATAAATTCAGATAAAGCTCAAAAAAAATATCCAGCCCCAACAAGTAAAAAAATATAGCTATTGAAATGTAAATGACTGCTCCATGAATTGATAAATCTGCATTTCGTGTTTTCTTCATAAACATAAACAGTTTATAAAAAAAATAGTGGTAAATATTAAACATCTTTCTTGATTTTAGTTGTTTATACCCCGATAGCACAGATTTACTTATATCCTTGTAAAATAATTCAAAACAACTCTCCTTGATTAAATCCTTTAATTTTCCCTAAATGGCGATATGCTTTTTCGGTAACTTCTCTTCCTCTTGGAGTTCTGATGATAAATCCTTCTTGTATCAAAAAAGGTTCATAAACTTCCTCAATAGTTTCACCACTTTCAGAAACAGCAGTTGCCAGTGTAGATAGACCAACTGGACCACCTTTAAATTTATCAATGATGGTAGTAAGGATCTTGTTGTCCATTTCATCGAGTCCATGCGCATCAACGTGTAACGCTTTCAAAGAAAACTTAGCAATTTCTATATCTATTTTTCCGTTGCCTTTTATCTGAGCAAAATCTCTAACTCTTCTCAATAATGCATTGGCAATACGAGGCGTTCCACGACTTCTACCTGCAATTTCTATAGCAGCTTCCATGGTTATTGGCATTTTTAGGATAGAAGCACTTCGTTGAACGATGGTGGTCAACAATTCTGTGTTGTAATACTGTAATCGGCTTTGAATTCCAAATCTTGCTCTCATTGGTGCAGTCAATAAACCAGAACGTGTAGTTGCTCCAACGAGTGTAAAAGGATTAAGATTGATTTGAACTGTTCTAGCATTTGGACCAGATTCAATCATAATATCAATTTTAAAATCCTCCATCGCCGAGTATAAATATTCTTCAACTACTGGGCTAAGTCGATGGATTTCATCAATAAAAAGAACATCTCTTTCTTCAAGATTGGTTAATAATCCAGCCAAATCTCCAGGTTTATCTAAAACTGGCCCAGAAGTAATCTTGATACCAACTCCAAGTTCATTTGCCAAAATATTAGCTAATGTAGTTTTACCCAATCCTGGTGGACCATGAAAAAGAGTATGGTCAAGCGCTTCCGAACGTAAGTTGGCAGCTTTAACAAAAACTTGAAGATTTTCTAAAACTTGCTCTTGACCTGTAAAATCATCAAAACTAAGAGGTCTGAGTTTTTTTTCAAGATCGAGTTCTTCAGAACTAAAATTTATATTTGTTGGATCTAGATTTTCATTCATACTACAAATATAAGATAAAGGAGTTCCAAAATAAAGACTGCCCCCAAAATATGGAGGCAGTCTTTATAAATATATAACTAAGTTATTAATGATGTAATACTTCTTCATCAGGTTTCATCGGAACATTTTGAGGAACAAAGTCTTCATCATGACCTGGTTTGCTATAATCATAAGCCCATCTGTGTACTTCAGGAAGTTCGCCTGGCCAGTTACCATGCATATGCTCGATTGGCGCTGTCCATTCTAATGTGTTGGATTTCCAAGGGTTTTGAACAGATTTTTTTCCGTAGAAAATACTGTGGAAAAAGTTCCATAAAAACACTAACTGAAATGCTCCACCAACTAATGCAAATGCAGTGATAATAACATTTACATTTTGAAGGTCATCAAATAATGGGAAATTTGTATTTGTATAATATCTTCTTGGTAAACCTGCCATTCCAATAAAATGCATTGGGAAGAAAACTCCATAAGCACAGATTGCTGTAACCCAGAAATGAACATAACCTAAATTTTTATTCAACATTCTTCCAAACATTCTTGGGAACCAATGATAAATACCAGCAAACATTCCGTAAAGAGCAGAAATACCCATTACTAAGTGAAAATGCGCTACAACAAAGTAAGTATCGTGAACGTTGATATCCAAAGTGCTGTCTCCAAGTATAATACCTGTTAAACCTCCAGTAATAAATGTAGAAACCAATCCTATTGAAAACAACATCGCTGGATTCATTTGAAGGTTACCTTTCCATAAAGTTGTAATATAGTTGAAAGCTTTAACAGCAGATGGTATAGCAATCAATAGAGTTGTAAATGTAAATACAGAACCTAGGAAAGGATTCATACCAGAAATAAACATGTGATGTCCCCAAACAATAGTTGAAAGAAATGCAATTGCAATTATTGACATAATCATTGCACGGTAACCAAAAATTGGTTTACGAGAATTAGTAGCGATAACTTCAGAAGTAATACCCAAAGCTGGTAATAATACAATATACACTTCTGGATGTCCTAAGAACCAAAATAAGTGTTCAAACAATACTGGCGAACCACCTTGATAATTTAATACCTCACCAGCCAAATAAATATCTGATAAGAAGAATGAAGTTCCAAAACTTCTATCAAAAATCAATAATAATGCAGCTGATAGCAATACTGGGAAAGATATAACCCCAATAATAGCTGTGATGAAAAATGCCCAAACTGTTAGTGGCAATCTTGTCATTGACATACCTTTTGTTCTAAGGTTAATTACAGTTACAATGTAATTCAAAGAACCAAGTAATGATGAAGCAATGAATATTGCCATAGATACTAACCATAACGTCATACCTGCACCAGAACCAGAAATAGCTTGAGGCAATGCGCTCAATGGTGGATAAATTGTCCAACCTGCAGAAGCAGGTCCTGACTCTACAAAAAGAGAGATAACCATGATTACACTAGATAGGAAAAATAACCAATATGAAACCATGTTCAAGAAACCTGATGCCATATCTCTAGCCCCAATTTGAAGAGGAATTAAAAGATTACTAAATGTTCCACTTAAACCAGCAGTCAATACAAAGAAAACCATGATAGTTCCATGTATTGTTATCAATGCTAGATATATTTCGTTGGTCATTACTCCGTTTGGAGCAAACTTATCGCCAAGAAGCACATTGAAGATTTTGAAAGACTCTTCTGGCCATGCCAATTGCATTCTGAAAAGCAAAGACATTACAATTCCGATAATACCCATAAAAATACCAGTAATTAAATACTGTTTAGAAATCATTTTATGGTCAATACTGAAAATGTATTTGGTAATAAAAGTATCTTTATGATGATGCTCGTGACCGTGGTCGTGATCATGTTCGTGTCCGTGATTATGAGCTTCTGCTGACATATATTAATTCTTTAAAAATATTTAAAACTTATTATTTTTTAACTTCTGTTTGAGCAACAGCTGTTGAGTCCTTAACAACTGTTTTTACTTTTGCTGTATCGATTGTAGGAGTTGCAGGTTTTTCAGATTTTTCTGCTTCGGCTGCTGCTGTTTTAACCGCTTGAACAATAGTTTGTTTGTCTTTTAACCAAGCTTTGAAATCTTCTGGCGTGTCAACAACTACTTTCATTTGCATGTTGTAGTGTGATGCTCCGCAAATTTTATTACATAAAAGTAAAAAATCAAATGTATATGGATCTAATGCTGTTTGACCATTCGCTACAAGTTGTTCACTCTTTTTAGCTCTCAATTCATTGATGTGATTAACCTTTTCAATAATAGCTGGTTTTTCTCTCATTTCAGCTGTTGTAACGGTAGGAATAAAAGAAAACTGAGTAACCATACCAGGAACACAGTTCATTTGTGCTCTAAAATGAGGTAAATATGCTGAGTGAAGAACATCTTGTGAACGCATTTTGAAAATTACTCTTTTACCTTTTGGTATGTGTAATTCTGAAGCGGCAAAATCATCTTGAGCATTTGGATCTGATAAATCAACACCTAAATTGTTAGCTCCTTCTATGTATCTTACGTTAGCTTTACCCAAAACATTATCAGCACCTGAATATCTTGCTTCCCATTTAAACTGTTGAGCATATAGCTCGATTACTATTGCGTCTTGTTCGTCTTCTTTGTCAACATACATAATGTTGTTCCATGAATAAAGACCGTATAGGATTAGTCCTGCTAATACAATTGCAGGTATTGAACTCCAAACTAATTCAAGTTTATTGTTGTCTGCAAAATACATAGCTTTTTGACCTTTTTTTCCTTTGTATTTAAAGGCAAAATAATGCAATAATGCTTGAGTAACAGTTTGAACGATGAAGATAAGTACTAACGAAATTGACATCAGATTATCTACTAATGGTCCATGTTCAGAAGCTGAATCTTTTAACAATGGTAGATTACCATAATTCCATACACAATAAATAGTTGTAAGATAAATAAAGCCTAAGAAAGCAAACATTATATAACCGTTTACTTTATTATCATTATCATCTGCAATTTGTGTATCGTTAACATTTTCACCTACTTGAGTTAAATCAAATATTTTGGTTAACTGCCAAATAGCAATTGCTAATAAAAGTACAACTATAAGTATTAAAAGAGTTGTCATTTGTTTCTTCTTTAAAAATATTAATAATGAAAATGTTTACTTTCTTCGATAAATGGATTTCTTTTTGGTGTTAATGGAGCTTTTGTTAAAGCATTGAATACTGTAAATATAAACAAGCCAAAGAAGAATAATATAGAAGATATTTCTGGTATACCAATAAACCATTGGTTTCCTACAGTTGCAGGCATAATCATATTGAAAAAGTCAACATAATGACCAAACAAGATTACAATTCCTGCCATAACGATAATCCAAGTTATACGTTTGAAATCTGTGTTGATTAAAACTAAAAACGGGAATATAAAATTCATCACAACAGCACCAAAGAAAGGTAGGTTGAATTGCTCAATTCTAGTTTTAAAATAAGTAACCTCTTCAGGAATATTTGAATACCAAATCAACATAAACTGAGAGAACCAAAGATATGTCCAGAAAACACTAATACCGAACATGAATTTTGACAAATCATGTATATGGCTGCTATTTACGTTTTCTAAATAGCCATTAGATTTTAAATATAATGTTACCATTGAAATAGTTGTAATACCACTTACAAAGAAGCTAGCAAATACATACCATCCAAATAATGTACTAAACCAGTGTGGATCAACAGACATAATCCAATCCCAAGACATAATTGATTCTGATACAATAAAGAAGACCAAAAATGCCGCTGACAATTTGAAATTCTTTTTATAAAAACTATTATCAGTTGATTCATCTTGAGCCAAACAATTTTTTCTTGAATAGTATCTGTATAAATTCCAAACTAACAAAAACAAACCTGCTCTAACAATCCAGAAAGGAAAGTTTAAATATCCCGATTTTCCAGCAATCAAGTGATCGTAATTTGGATTACCGACTTCAGTTACTCCTTCTTTCATCCAAACAAATAAATGATTGAAATGCATTCCTGAGAGTAATAATATTACAAAGAAAATTATAGAACCAGGTAATAAATATGAAGTTACACCTTGCATTACTCTAAAAAGAACTGGCGACCAACCTGCTTGTGCTACTTGTTGTATTGCGTAGAATGCTAAAGCTCCAAGAGAAATTAGCATAAAAAATATACAAGCAACATAAAGTGCTGCCCAAGGTTTATTTTCCAACTGATGCAAAACATGAGTTAAATGCTCCTCATGTTCAGCTTTTGCTTTTGCGTCATGCTTTTCTACTGCATGTGCATTGTGAGCACCTTCATGACCATGACTTTCAGCTGCTAATATTGTCTCTACGTCTTGAATAGTTTTTGGAGCTGACAAAAATCCATATCCAATCCCTAATGCTCCAATAAGCATTAAGACAAAAGAGAACGTTTTTAATTTGCTAGAAAATGTATACATAACTATATTAATCTGTTATTTTCAATATTATAATTCGCTTCTAAGTTTTAAAACATAAGCAGCTACCATCCATCTTTCATTTGTGTTTAACTGATTAGCATGTGAACCCATAGAGTTCAAACCATACGTAATCACGTGGAAAATACTACCTTCTGTAATTTGTCTATCTTTATAGTTAGGAACTCCTAAAAACTTTTCATTCTTAACAAGTTTACCTTTACCATCTCCAGCATTACCATGACATATTGCACAATAAATTTCAAAAAGTTCTTGTGCCTTTTTCATATCTACTTGAGTAGAGTCAAGAGGTGATTTTAAAGTTGCTTTTGCTGAGTTATATCCTTCTGTTGTGTTTGGATATTCATAAGGTACAAATCCTCTTTTTATTGTTCCATCAGGAGGTAATTGACCTTCTTTTCCTTTCAAACCAGTAGGTGAGTTAAATGCATTTGATTCAGAGTATGTCTCATAAGCAACCGACTCATACATGTTTGGCATGTATTGATAATTTGGTTTTTTATCGTCTTTGCAAGATGCAAGCAATAAAACAAAACAAAATGTAAATGCTATTTTAAATAAATTTTTCATACTTCTATTAGTGCTTATCTACAACTTTAACTTCTACAGCTCCAGTCTTTTCAAAAAACTTAACAAGCTCATCTTCGTTATTACTAACAGCTACTTCCATCAGAAAATGGTCGTCAGTAGTTCTAACATCTGGATTTTCAGCTTGCTTAAAAGGCCAAAGTCTACTTCTTAAATAAAATGTAATTACCATTAAATGCGCAGCAAAGAACACTGTCATTTCAAACATAACTGGCACAAATGCAGGCATATTTTGATAATATGCAAAACTTGGTTTACCACCAATATCTTGAGGCCAATCCTCAATCATGATATAGTTCATCATCGTTGTAGCAACAGTAAGTCCAATACAACCATAGATAAATGCACAAATAGCTAGTCTTGTAGGCGGAATTCCCATTGCTTTATCCAATCCATGAACTGGAAATGGAGTAAAAACTTCTTCTATATGATAGTGAGCTTTTTTAGTTTGCTTAACAGCATCCATTAGCACATCATCATCATTATATATTGCGTGTATAACTTTATTACTCATGACAATTATTAGTGTTTATCAGAATGATTATGTCCGTTTAATTCACGTTCTCTTTTATAATTCTCTCCAGATGACTTCAAAATAGTTTTCACCTCTGCTTGAGCAATAACAGGGAAAGTTCTTGCATAAAGTAAAAATAACACAAAGAAGAAGCCAATTGTTCCAATAAAAATACCTATATCAACAAATGTTGGTGAGAACATTGTCCAAGATGATGGCAAGTAATCTCTGTGTAATGAAGTAACGATAATTACAAAACGCTCAAACCACATTCCTATGTTAACTACAATAGATATAACAAACGAGAACATGATACTAGTTCTTAATTTTTTTGACCACATAAATTGTGGCGAAAACACGTTACAAGACATCATTGCCCAGTAAGCCCAAGCATATGGACCAGTTGCTCTATTAAGGAAAGCATATTGTTCATATTCTACTCCTGAATACCATGCCACGAATAACTCAGTGATATAAGCAACTCCAACTATTGAACCAGTGATCATAATAATAATGTTCATTAATTCAATGTGCTGAACTGTAATGTAAGCTTCAAGATTAGAAACTTTTCTCATGATAATTAACAACGTATTTACCATTGCAAATCCAGAGAATACTGCTCCAGCAACGAAATAAGGTGGAAATATCGTAGTATGCCATCCAGGAATTACAGAAGTCGCGAAGTCAAAAGATACAATTGTGTGTACAGAAAGTACAAGTGGAGTAGCTAATCCAGCAAGTACAAGCGAAACTTCTTCAAATCTCTGCCAATCCTTGGCTCTTCCACTCCATCCAAATGAAAGAATAGAATATATTTTTTTGGTAAAAGGAGTAACTGCTCTGTCTCTTAGCATTGCAAAGTCTGGAAGTAAACCTGTCCACCAGAAAACTAATGATACAGAAAGATATGTAGAAATTGCAAATACGTCCCAAAGAAGCGGTGAGTTAAAGTTTACCCACAAAGAACCAAATTGATTTGGAATTGGTACAACCCAGTATGCTAACCATGGTCTACCCATGTGTATAATTGGGAATAAACCTGCTTGTACAACCGAGAAGATTGTCATTGCTTCTGCTGAACGGTTAATTGCCATTCTCCATCTTTGACGGAATAATAATAATACAGCTGAAATCAAGGTACCAGCATGACCAATACCAACCCACCAAACGAAATTGGTGATATCCCAAGCCCAACCTACAGTTTTATTTAATCCCCAAGTTCCGATACCTGTTGATATGGTGTAAATTATACAGCCTATTCCCCAAAGGAAAGCAATTAATGCTATAGAAAAAACTGTCCACCATTGTTTGTTAGCTCTACCTTCTACAGGTGCTGCTACATCAACTGTTATATCATGATATGATTTATCACCAATAACTAAAGGTTTTCTAATGGGTGCTTCGTAATGAGACGACATAATCCTTTATTGTGTTTCTAATTAATAATTTTATGAATTTCTAACTTTAACGTGATAGAATACGTTTGGTTTAGTACCTACATGCTCAAGTAAATGATACATTCTTTTATCTTCGGCTAATTTTGCTATTTGACTTTCTTTATCATTTACGTCACCAAAAATCATTGCTCCAGATGAACAAGCAGCCGAACAAGCTGTTTGGAATTCATCTTTTTCTACTGGTCTTCCTTCGCGTTTTGCTTTTAGAATTGTAGCTTGTGTCATTTGAATACACATTGAACATTTTTCCATAACACCTCGCGAACGAACGTTTACATCTGGATTGATAACCATTCTTCCTAAATCATCATTCATATGGAAATCAAACTCGTCATTGTTGTTATACAAGAACCAGTTAAAACGACGCACTTTATAAGGACAGTTGTTTGCACAATATCTAGTTCCTACACAACGGTTGTAAGCCATATGATTTTGACCTTGACGACCATGAGATGTTGCAGCAACAGGACATACTGTTTCACATGGCGCATGATTACAGTGTTGGCACATTACTGGTTGGAAAGCTACCTGAGGATTATCTGATGGGTGTTCCATTTTTCTGAAACCGCCCAAAGAACCTTTTGTTTCTTCATTGCCAGCCAAAAATCCAGTTAAATCTAAACCATCAAAGCCTTCTTTTTTCTCATTGTCTTTTTCAAATGTCTCTTCAGATGAATAGTATCTATCGATACGCAACCAGTGCATATCACGACTTCTTCTTACTTCAGATTTTCCAACAACTGGAACGTTGTTTTCAGCATGACATGCAATTACACATGCACCACAACCTGTACAAGCATTTAAGTCAATTGAAAGATTAAAATGATGACCTACTGAACGATCAAATGAATCCCATAAATCAACTTTAGTTGCTTCAACCTCTTTATGATCAAGAGAAACCATTGGAACAGGATTCCATACTTTAGAATCTTTAGTGTTAAATACTTCTAATGTGGTTTCCTTAATAATATCTCCACGTCCCATTAAAGTTTTTTGCGACTGAACACAAGCAAATTCATGCTCTCCTGAAGCTTTATCAACCTTAACAGATTGAACTAAATCAAAATTATTATAGAATGCATAGGCGTTAACACCAACTTGCATTTCTTCTTTTAGACCTGCTTTTTTACCATAACCAAACGCCAATCCAACTGTACCTACAGCTTGACCTGGTTGAATAATTACTGGCACATCAAGTTTAGTTTTACCAACAGTTACAGTAGCATAACTACCATTCAATCCACCATTAGCAACTATACTGTTTTCTAAACCGATTTTTTCAGCATCAACTCTTGAAACAGTTAAATAATTGTCCCATGAAACTCTTGTGATTGGATCAGGAAACTCTTGTAACCATGGATTGTTTGCTTGTTGTCCATCACCCATTCCTGTTTTAGTATATAACACTAATTCTAATCCAGAACTTGGTTTTGAAGATGCTAAAGCATTTGCAGCAGCTGAGTAATCAGCAGAACCAGCATTTAATCCTGATATTGTTCCTACCGATAATCCATCATGCAATGTTTTATTCCATGTTGAACCATTTGTATAAGAAGCTGAATTTGATTTGATATAATCGTAATAAGAACCAGAAACTCCGTTCCAAGACATCAAAGCCTCTTGAAATTGTTTTGAACTAAACAATGGTCTTATTGTTGGCTGAACTAATGAGTATGTCCCTTTTGTAAGGATTAAATCATTCCAAGACTCTAGGTAATGAGGAGCAGGAACAGCTATCGATGTTAATGAAGCTGTTTCGTCTTCTTTTAGAGTAAAAGATGCTGATAATTTTACTTTTTTAAGTCCGCTTACAAAAGATTCTGAATTTGCCAAAGTATATACAGGATTTACTCCACTCATGATAAGAGTGTGAACTAAACCTGCATTCATATCATTTATTAATTGAGAAACTTTTTCATTAGAACCTTTTCTAATTTGTCTTGTTTCAGAAGTAGAAAATGCTTCACTAGCAAGAGCTTGATTGATTGCCAAGGCTAATAGTTGAGCATTTTTATCTTGTATTCCACAAACAAACAATCCTTTGGAACCTGCAGCTTTCAACTGCTGAGCCGCTTTTACAACCGCATCGTCATTTGCGAATTTGCCTAAAGCAACAGAGTTATTTGTGACAATATTATATATTTTAACTAAAGCCAATTTCTGATTTGCAACAGTCATTGAAACTCTTTTATCAGCAGCGGCACCAGACAAAGTCATGTTTGCTTCAAACTGATAGTGTTTCGACATTTTTCCTGCTTGAGGAATTCTTCCTTTTGCATATCCAGAATCAAATCCACCACCTTGCCAATCACCTAGAAAATCTGCACCAACAGAAACGATAGTGTTAGCTTTAGAAAAATCATAATTAGGTAGTGCTCTTTCACCAAAAACAGTTTCAAAAGCATCCAAAGCTGCTGATTCAGAAACTGAATCATAAATTACATGTTTTGCATTTGGGTTTTTGGCAATAAATTCTGCTATTAATTTTTCAGTAGATGGACTAGCCAAAGTTCCTGTTAAAAGAACAACTTGACCGCCTTTTGCTTTAGCATCCGCAATACTTGATTTAATTTTTAAATCAGCTTCTTGCCATGTAGCATCTTTACCATCTATTTTGGTAACTTTAAGTCTCATACTGTCATAAAGCGACAATACAGAGGCATGAACTCTAGCATTTGCAGAAAACTTAGCTCCTTCTATAGTGTTGTTTTCAATTTTGATTGGTCTTCCTTCTCTAGTTTTTACCAACAAATTTGCAAAATCAAAACCATCAAACATAGTTGTTGCATAATAGTCTGCAACACCAGGAATGATTTGTTCTGGTTGTAACACATAAGGAATTGATTTATGAACAGGACCTTCGCAAGCTGCAAGAGTAGCAGCAGCTGTACTAAATCCTACATATTTTAAGAAATCTCTACGAGTAGTTGAAGAAGATGATAATGATTCTTTGTCTGATAAAAACTCATCCGTAGGAATTGGTTCAACAAACTCATTATTTCTAAGCGTCTCAACAACAGAACTATTTTCGTTTAGTTCTTCAACACTTTTCCAGTATTTTTTGTTAGATGACATTGGATATATATATTAGCTTTCTTAATTATTAATTTATTAATAGTGACATTTTCCACATTCTAAAGCTCCCATTTGTGCTGCTGTTAACTTTTCAACACCATATTTTTTTGAAAGCTCATCATGAATTTTGTCATAGTATGCGTTACCTTCCATTTTAACATCTGTTTCGCGGTGACACTTAATACACCAACCCATAGTTAATGGAGCAAATTGTTTCTGGATTTCATAGGTTTGAACTTCACCGTGACATTTTTGACATTCAACTCCTGCAACAGTAACGTGCTGAGAGTGGTTGAAATATGCAAAGTCAGGAAGATTATGAATTCTAACCCATTTTACAGGACTCGATTTTCCTGTGTATTTTTGTAAAGATTTGTCCCAACCTACGGCATCATACAGCTTTTGTATTTGAGCATCATAAAACGCTTTAGAATATTCTGGAGTAGCGGTTGTGTCAGCAACTTCAGAAATGTTTTTATGACAGTTCATACAAATATTTAATGACGGAATACCAGCATTTTTGCTTACTCTTGCCGATGAGTGACAGTATTTACAATCAATACCATTACTTCCAGCGTGAATTCTGTGCGAAAAATGAATTGGTTGCACAGGAGCATAATTCTGATCAACCCCAACTTGCATCATCCAACCGTAAGCAAAATAACCACTAGCAAGTAACAAGAAAATACTAGTAACTAATACTAAAAATTGGTTTTTTGCAAACGCTTTCCAAATTGGCAGTCTTGCTTCATTTTTAACAATTTCAATGTTATTAGCTTTAGCTATCTTAGTTAACACATTGTTTACAAAGAACAACATAACTATCAACATAAACAACACTAAACTAAGTGCTGCAAGAATAACATTGTTAGAAATTCCACCTTCCTCTGTTGCACCAGTAGCTGCTCCAGCAACAGCTGTTTTAGCTGGCTCTGGCTTTGGCTCAGAAGTGTAAGCTAATATGTTATCAATATCTGTTGTTGACAATTGAGGGAATGCTGTCATTACTGCTTTATTGTTTTCTTCAAACAATTTTACAGCTACTGCATCTCCTGATTTAATCAACGCCGAACTGTTGTTTACCCACTTATAAATCCATTCTCTTGGATGTTTGTCAGCAATTCCTCTAAGTGCTGGTCCAGTAGATTTAGCATCAAGTTTGTGACAAGCAGCACAATTCGCATTAAACAATGCTTTCCCAGCAGCAGCATCTCCACCTCCAGATGATTTTGCATCAGCAACAGCAGGAGCAGCATCTGTAGCAACAGGTGCTGGAGCAGCATTTTGTGAGAAAGAAGAGATTGAAATTGATAGCGCTAAAGCTAAACCGAAGAGTATTTTCCTTGAAATTGAATTATGGTTTCCCACTTTTTTCATATTAAATTTATATTATCTCCTTTTTGGTATGATTTTTACAGTACACTATACTGGAAAATATCGATACTCTAATTTTAATTTGGACAAAAATACGACTTATGAACTATTCTCAAAACCTTAAATATAGCTTAAATATCAATTTATATTAATTCTAAATAATGAATGTGTAAAGTTTTTGTAGATTAGCTTTACATTTGCATTAAAATCAATATTTTATGACTTTATCAAGAGACTTAACTTTCAGAATTTTATTCATTTTTTTGTTATTTTTTTCTGCAAATATTTTTGCTCAGGAAAATAAAGTTACTGTAATTCAAGATTCGAAAATTGAACAACTACTAAATGAAAAGAGAAAAATAAATGCTTCAATTACTGTAAATGACAGGTATAAAATTCAAATTTTCACTGGAGATAGTGAAAATTCCAAAAAGGCTTTAATTCAATTTAAAAAAGAAAATAAAAACATGGATGCTACTATTGTTTTTAGCACTCCTAATTATAAAGTATGGGTTGGTAATTTTAAAACTAGAATTGATGCTGAACGCAATTTGTCTTTACTGAAAAAAAAATATGCAAACGCTTTTTTAATTAAGCCCAACAAATAAAAAAAAGCCTCAATATTGAGGCTTTTTTTATTTTAATTTTTTTCTCACTTCTACCTCTTGGAAGGCTTCAATAATATCTAATTGTTGAATGTCGTTATAATTTTTGACTTGCATACCGCAATCATATCCTTTTGAAACTTCTTTGACATCATCTTTAAACCTTTTCAAAGCTGCCAATTCACCTGTGTAAATAACAACTCCTTCGCGTATCAATCTGATTTTAGAATTTCTGAATATTTTTCCATCCGTGACCATACAACCAGCAATAGTTCCAACTTTTGAAATCTTGAATGTTTCTCTAATTTCTGCTGTTCCTGTAACTTCTTCTTTCATTTCAGGAGAAAGCATTCCTTCCATTGCATCTTTCAAGTCATCGATAGCATCATAAATGATGGAATAGTTTCTGATATCTATTTCTTCTTTTTCTGCTAATTGTTTTGCGCTTCCTGCTGGTCGAACATTGAATCCAATAATAATAGCGTCTGAAGCTGAAGCTAAAAGAACGTCTGATTCTGTAATTGCACCAACTCCTTTGTGGATAATCTTTATTTGAATTTCTTCTGTTGAAAGTTTTGAGAACGAATCTGAAAGTGCTTCTACAGAACCATCAACATCACCTTTTAATATAATATTTAACTCTTTGAACTGTCCTAATGCTATACGTCTTCCAATTTCTGCCAACGTAATATGTTTTTGTGTTCTGACAGATTGTTCGCGTAATAATTGCATTCTTTTTGCAGCTATTTGTTTTGCTTCTCTTTCGTCCTCAAAAACATTAAATTTATCACCCGCTGTTGGAGCACCATCTAGTCCTAATATTGAGATTGGTGTTGATGGACCAGCAACTTTTACATTGTGACCTCTTTCATCTTGCATAGCTTTCACTTTACCGTGATTTTTTCCTGCAAGAACATAGTCACCAACTCTAAGAGTTCCTGCTTGAACCAATACGGTTGAAACATAACCTCTACCTTTATCAAGGAATGCTTCTACGACTGTACCTACAGCAGGTTTATCAGGGTTTGCTTTTAAATCTAAAATTTCTGCTTCTAATAAGACTTTTTCTAAAAGTTCTTTCACGCCAATACCTGCTTTTGCAGAGATATCGTGTGATTGATATTTTCCACCCCAATCTTCAACTAACAAGTTCATACCTGCTAATTTTTCTTTAATTTTTTCAGGATTAGCAGTTGGTTTATCAATTTTATTGATTGCAAAAATCATTGGTACACCAGCAGCTTGGGCATGGCTAATAGCTTCTTTTGTTTGAGGCATGATGTCATCATCAGCAGCGATTACAATAATAGCAATATCAGTCACTTGAGCACCACGAGCACGCATAGCGGTAAAAGCTTCGTGACCTGGTGTATCGAGGAAAGTTATTTTTTGACCATTATCTAAGCCAACAGAATATGCACCAATGTGTTGCGTAATACCTCCAGATTCTCCTGCAATTACATTTGTTTTTCTAATGTAGTCTAGCAAGGATGTTTTACCATGGTCAACGTGTCCCATCACGGTTACAATCGGAGCTCTGTGTTTTAAATCTTCTGGACTATCTTCTTCAACTTCAATAGTTTCCTCTATATCTGCAGTTGTAAATTGTACTTCATAACCAAACTCTTCTGCAACAATTGATAGCGTTTCTGCATCTAATCTTTGGTTCATTGTAACCATGATTCCCAGCATCATACAAGTTCCAATTACTTTGGTAATTGGCACATCCATCATAGTAGCGATTTCACCTACAGTAACGAATTCTGTTACTTTAAGAACTTTACTTCCTTCTTCAAGTGCCTGTAATTCATCTTCATTTCGTTGTCTGTGTGTGTCTCTTTTCTCTCTTCTGTATTTTGCAGCTTTAGATTTGTTGCCTTTACCTTGAAGACGTTCAAGAGTTTCTTTAATTTGGTTTTTAACCTCTTCTTCTGTTGGCTCTACTTTTTGAGCAACAGCTGGGCGATTTCCTTTTTTGAAATCTGGTTTTACAAATTTATTTTCTTTGCCTGCTACTGGGTTTACAGGTCTATTTTCACCTGGTTTAGAAGCAATTCTTTTTCTTTTGTTTTTGTTAGAATTTTGCGAAGAATTATTGTTGCCAGAGGCATTCCCTTGTTGATTGTTTGGTTGTCCTCCAGTTTTATTATCTTTTTTGAAATCTTCTTTTTTCTTTTTGCTTTTTTCAAATTGAGATAAATCGATTACTTGACCTGTAAGTGTAGCTCCTGATAGTTTTTGATATTGCGTTTTTATTTTCTCATCAATAACTGGCTCTTCTTTTTCTTTTACAGTCTCAGCAACATTAGTATTAGTTGAAGGTTCAACAGTTTTAATCTCTTCTTTATCTTGGCTAACTATTTCTTCTTTTTGAATTGAAGGAGCAGGTTTTGGGTTGAGTTCAATTTTTCCAACTTGTTTTGGACCTGTAACTTGAGCTCTTGCTTTGATTAACTCTTGTTTTTGACGTTCTTCTTCAAGTCGTTTTTTCTCTTCAATTTCTTTTTCTCTTTCGAGTCTGATAGCTTCTTTTTCTTTTTTTATTTCTTCACTAACCCCTTTTGAAGCTTCTTTGTTTCCTTTGTCGCCTGCAAACTGATCGCAAAGAATGTTGTGCACATCTTCAGAAATTTTTGTGTTAGGACTTGCTTCTATGGCAATCCCTCTATCTTTTAAAAAGTCCACAGCTCTTTCTAAAGAAATGTTTAATTCCCTTAAAACTTTGTTTATTCTAATTGTTCCTTCAGACATAAAGATGTTTTATCGTTAGCTTTTTATTTGAATTTGAATGTTTTAATCTTCAAATTCTTCTTTTAATATTTTTATTACTTCTAGTATTGTTTCTTCTTCTAGGTCAGTTCTTCTTACAAGGTCATTTACACTATGATTTAAAATACTTTTTGCAGTATCTAAGCCTATTTTTGCAAATTCATCTATAATCCAACCGTCGATTTCATCTGAGAACTCAGTTAATTCTACATCATCATCTTCTGCTGCACTACCTTCTCTTATTACATCGAGCTCATAACCAGTCAACAATCCTGCAAGTTTAATGTTGTGTCCACCTCTTCCAATTGCTTTTGACACTTCTTCAAGTTTCAAAAATACTTCAGCTCTTTTTGTTGTTTCATCAATTTTTACTGAGGAAACTTTTGCTGGACTCAAAGCTCTTGTTATGTATAATTGAGTGTTTGTTGTGTAATTGATTACATCTATGTTTTCATTACCTAATTCTCTAACTATACCATGTATTCTAGAACCTTTCATTCCTACACAAGCTCCAACTGGATCAATTCTATCATCATAAGAGTCAACAGCTACTTTTGCTTTTTCACCTGGTATTCTTACTACTTTTTTAACGGTAATTAATCCATCAAAAACTTCTGGAATTTCTTGTTCAAATAGTTTTTCCAAAAACTTATCGGCAGTTCTTGACATTATAATTTGAGGTTTATTACCTTTCAGTTCAACGCTTTCAATAATACCTCTCACGTTATCACCTTTTCTAAAAAAATCATTTGGTATTTGTTTATCTTTAGGTAAAACTATTTCATTACCATCATCATCAATCAAAATTACAACTTTTGGCCTAACATGGTGAACTTCTGCTGTGTAAATTTCGCCTATTAAATCTTTAAACTGTTTGTAAAGATTGTTGCTATCGTGTTCATGGATTTTTGAAATCAGGTTTTGACGTAGAGCTAAAATTGCTCTTCTTCCAAGGTCGATAAGCTTAACCTCTTCTGAAACCTCTTCGCCTACTTCAAAATCGGGTTCGATTTTTTGAGCAGCAGAAAGTTCAATTTCTTGGTTTTCATCCTCTACTTCACCATCTGCAACCACAATTCTATTTCTCCAAATTTCCATATCTCCTTTGTCAGGATTTATAATGATATCGAAATTGTCATCGGAACCATATTTTTTCTTTAATGCGTTTCTAAAAACATCTTCAAGAATCGCCATTAGCGTAACTCTGTCAATTAACTTGTCATCTTTGAACTCTGAAAACGATTCAATTAATGCAATATTTTCCATGCTAACTTTTTAATTAAAATTTTATTGTAATAATAGCTTCTTTAATGTCTGAATAGGGAAAATCTCTAGTGACTTCTACAGTTTCTTTTCCTTTACCTATTTTTTTTTGTACTCTTTCTTTCCAATTTAAAATGGCTTTTTCATCATTGGCATCAACAAGTTTCGCTTCAATTACTTCATTGCTATTTGTTGTTATCTTTATGTTTCTTCCAATATTTTTAATATATTGTCTGCTCATTTTTAGTGGCATAGAAACACCTGCTGAAGCAACTTCTAACGAAAAATCTTGTTCTTCTCTATCAAGGTTATGTTCTATTGCTCTGCTAATATCCATACAATCTTGTAGAGAAACTCCATTGTCACCATCTAACACTACCGTTATTTTATAACTGTCTGATATAGTGAAATCTATTAAAAATAATGATGGATTATTTTTTAATCCTTCTTCTAATAAATTTTTTACTTTACTTTTAAAATCCATTTTTGTACAAAAAGAGGGAAGCCTCGCTTCCCTCATTATTTAAATTGAATGGTAAATAACGGTGCAAATATAATGTTTTTTTATATAAATCAAAAAATCATTGCCAATACAAAAAAAATAACTAATTTTATAGTGTTAAAATTACAACTTATTATATTCCATTAATTATGAAAAAAATACTAGTCCCAACAGACTTTTCAGAACATGCCTATTATGCACTAAAAGTAGCTGCCGGTATTGCTAAAAAAAACAACGGTGAAATTATTTTATTACACATGCTTGAACTTCCTCATGAAGCTGGTGATGCTGTAGGTATTGGTCATGAATTGCCTGAAATAATGCTTTTTAAAAATGCCGCTATAAACAAACTTGAAGATTTGATGGATGATGAAGTACTTGATGGTATTAATGTTTCGGAAGTAGTTCAATTTGAGCTTGCTTTTGATGGTATTATGAATATTAGCAAAAAAAATAATGTTGATTTAATCATCATGGGTTCTCATGGTGCAAATGGATTCAAAGAAATGTTTGTGGGTTCTAATGCTGAAAAAGTAGTTAGAAACTCTGAAATTCCAGTTCTTATTATCAAAAAAGACCAACCAAATTTCAACGTAAACAAATTTGTTTTTGCTTCTGACTTTTCTGATGAAATCAAAAAACCTTTTGCAAAAGTGGTTGAATTTGCCAATAAATTTGATGCAGAGCTCCATGTTGTCATGATTAACACGCCTAGTAGTTTTAAACCAACTCATTTATCAGAAGAAATAATGGATAAGTTTGTAAGTGGTTTCAATGCAAATAAATTATTTAAACACATTTACAACGATGTAAATATTGAAAGCGGTGTTTTAAATTTTGCTAACCATGTAAACGCTGATTTAATTGGAATGAGTACACACGGAAGAAAAGGTTTAGCTCATTTCTTTAATGGAAGCATCAGTGAAGATTTGGTTAACCACTCTGTTAGACCAGTAATTACATTTAAAATATAATTTTCTAAATATCCAAAACAAAAAAGCCTCTCATCTCTGAGAGGCTTTTTTGTTGGTCCACTAGGACTCGAACCTAGAAAGACGGCACCAAAAACCGTAGTGTTACCATTACACCATGGACCATTTTGCTTATTGCGAGTGCAAATTTATAACAAATTTTATTTTACACAAATAAAAACTCGAAAAAATAAAAAGTAAAACTAAGACTTATTCATTTTTTTGGACTAAAGCTTTCATACTCTTACTCAAAAATTTGTTAAAACAAATCTTTTTGCTACAAAAAAAATGTTTTCTTTGTACAAAATATTTGAAAAGACTTTCAAAACAAAGCTATGCAGAACTTCAATTTTAAAAAGTGGAACACCATTTTAGGATGGATTGCTTTCGCCGTTGCATTATTAACTTATACATTAACTGTAGAACCAACAATGAGTTTCTGGGATTGTGGCGAATATATAGCCACATCAGCAAAACTAGAAGTAGGTCATCCACCTGGAGCACCATTATTTCAAATAATGGGCGCTTTTTTTGCGTTGTTTGCCAGTAGTAAAGAAACTGTTGCTCTAATGGTTAACATGATGTCTGTTTTATCAAGTGCATTTACAATTTTGTTTATGTTCTGGTCGTCAACAATGATACTGAAAAAAGTAGTTTCATCATATACTGATTTTGACAAAAACAAAGCACTCGTGGTTCTTGGAGGTTCGTTTGTAGGTGCATTAGTCTTTACATTTTCAGATAGCTTTTGGTTTAATGCTGTTGAAGCTGAAGTATATGCAATGGCAATGCTTTTTATTGCATTACTACTATGGTTAGGGCTAAGATGGGAACAAGACATGAATACCCCAAGAGGTAATAGATGGTTATTATTGATTTCTTTGATAATTGGACTGTCGTTTGGAGTTCATTTCATGGCTTTGCTTGCAATTCCATCAGTAGGGTTTTTGTATTTTTTTAAAAACTACAAAACTGTAACCGTTAAGAATTTTTTAGTTGCCAATGTTATCATTGTGTCTGTTTTACTTTTTATTTTCAAACTGCTATTACCTTATACATTAGCTTTTTTTGGTAAAACCGAAATTTTTATGGTTAACACATTTGGACTACCATTCAATTCGGGAACAATATTCGCTTTAATCCTGATTGTTTTGTTTTTCTATTTTGGATTAAAATATACCAAAGAAAAAAACCATCCTTTCTATAACACCATTATACTTTGTATTCTTTTTGTATTGATAGGCTTTTCTACTTGGTTAATGTTGCCAATTAGAGCAAATGCTAATGTGGTAATTAATGAAAATAAACCGTCAGATGCAGCAGAGGTTTTAGCATATTACAATAGAGAACAATATGGTGTAAATCCTCTTTTTTATGGTCCACAATATACCGATACATTTGCAGGATTAGATGCCGAAGAGCCTTATTTAGACAAAGCACCAAATTATGAAAGAGATTATAAAACAGGTAAATACATTATTGTAAATAATTGGAAAAATGCTGAGCAAAACACTGATAACAATCACAAAGCTATCTTGCCAAGGCTTTGGAGTCCTGACCACATTGAAAATTACATCGCATTTACTGGTCCACCTAAATTTGAAATAAATCACAATTATCCTTTTGAAGAAGATTTGGCTCAATATGGTGTTGACATCAATCAATTAAGCGAGGAACAAGTAGCTCAAGCAGTTGCACAATTGAAAGGTGAAGTTCAAAATAGCATCAATCAGTTTAGAAATGCATATGCACAGAAAAAGGTAGATAATGAAGATTATGTAAATTTTTTAAAAAAATATAGTGACTATCTAATAATTGAAAAACCATCTACTGTAGACAACCTTTGGTTCATGATTGAATATCAATTTGGGTACATGTATGGAAGATATTTATTATGGAATTTTGTTGGAAGACAAAACGACATTCAAGGCAAATACGACAATCTAGATGGTAATTGGATAAGTGGTGTTAAGTTTATTGACGATATACATTTAGGAAAAGGAGTTAATGAAAACCTTCCAGATGATGCAAAAAACAACAAAGGCAGAAACACTTACTTCTTCATTCCATTTATTTTAGGATTAATAGGATTAATGTATCATTTTCAGAGAGATAGAAAAAGCTTTTATGTTCTATTAACTTTGTTTTTATTTACTGGATTGGCATTAAAAATATATCTCAACGAAAGACCATTTGAGCCAAGAGAAAGGGATTATGCCTTGGTTGGTTCTTTCTATGTTTTTGCTCTATGGGTTGGTTTTGGTGTATATGCCATTTATGAAATTATAGCTGAAAAAGTAAAATCAAAAATAATTGGTCCAATTGTAATTGCTTCATCATTATTGGCCGCACCAGTATTGTTGGCTTCACAAAACTGGGATGATCATGATCGCTCAAATAAATATACGGCTATCGCTATGGCTAAGAATTATTTAGACTCATGTGATAAAAATGCAATATTATTCACCATTGGCGACAATGATACGTTCCCACTATGGTATGCCCAAGAAATTGAAGGATTTAGAACTGATGTAAAAATAGTAAACACAAGCCTATTCATGACCGATTGGTACATCGATCAGATGAAATACAAAACATATTCGGCTGATGGTCTTGAAATTTCATTTAATCATAATGATTATGTAGGTGATAAACTTGACTATGTTGTTCATATACCAAAAACTGATGCTAGATGGGAACTTAAAGATTTTATTAATTTCATTAAAAACCCAAAATCAACAGTTGATTTAGACAATGGTCAAACGGTTCATTTTTACCCTACAGACAAACTAAGAGTAACTATTGACAAGAATACCATCATCAAAAACAATGTAGTTGATAAAAAGTATCAGGATTCAATTGTTCCTTATATAGATTTTGACATCAAAGGAAGAGCAATGTATAAAAACAGATTGATGATGCTTGATTTCCTTGCCAACAATAACTGGAAAAGACCAATTTATTTTACTGGAGGAAGTTTTGGCGATGATGATTATCTATGGATGAAAGATTATTTACAACTAGATGGTTTAGTTTATAAACTAGTTCCAGTAAAAACAAAAATCGATGAAGAAAATCCACTTGATATGGGCATGATTGACAGTAACAAAATGTATAACATCGTCAATAATTGGGTTTGGGGTAATGGTGAATTAACCACCATCTATCATGATCCAGAAACAAGAAAGAACAGCATATCCTATAGAACCAATATGGCTCGACTTGTAGATCAACTGATAAAAGAAGGGCAAAAAGGAAAAGCAAAAAAAATTATTGAACTTGCAATGTCAAAAATGCCAATGGATTACTACGGATATTATACTATGGTAGAACCATTTGCTAAAGGATATTACAATTTGGGCGAAAAAGATAAAGCAAGGGAAATTTTGGAAAGACTAGCAAATAAATACAAACAAAATTTAACCTATTATTCAGGAATTCAACCTTCTATTCAAACAGGAATTGCTTCAGACATTATTACTGATATTGAAAGATACCGAAGTTTACTATATGTAATGAGAGACAATGGTGATGTTGAATTTTACAATAAAAATAAAATTGAATTCAACAACTTCAATAAAAGGTTTGCAAGATTTGGAAGAGATATGGAGTAATATTTAACAAAAACAAATGAGCCAATGAGATATTTATTGGCTCATTTTTTATTTTTGAAGATGAGATTTTTTGTAAAAACAAATTGGTTTATTCGAATAATATTTCCGAATTATATTTGGAAAATTCAAACCAATGAAAAAAAAGTGTTTCTAACATTTGATGATGGACCAACACCCGAAATCACTGAATGGGTTTTGGCTCAATTAAACAAATACAACGCCAAAGCAACCTTCTTCTGTATTGGAGATAACATAAAGAAGCATCCTGAAATTTTTCAAAAAACAATCTCTGAAAATCATTCTATTGGCAACCATACGTATAATCATTTGAATGGTTGGAAAACAAATACAAAAGATTACATTGAGAATGTAAATCTCTGTAGTTCTGAAATCAACAATCTACAATCTACAATTTGCAATCTATTCCGTCCTCCATATGGGAAAATCAAGTTTTTACAAGCAAAAAAACTTATTCGGGAAAATTACAAAATAATCATGTGGGATATTATTTCATATGATTTTGATAAGACTATATCAAAAGAAAAATGCCTAGAAAATGTTCTAAGCAATGTTGTTCCTGGAAGTATTATTGTATTTCATGACAGTAATAAAGCGTGGCAAAACCTTGAATATGTATTGCCAAAGACTTTAGACTTTCTGAAAAAAAAGGGATATTCTTTTGAAAAGATAGATTAAATCTGTTCTTGAACCAACCCAATTATGGTATTTGCATCGAGTTCGCCCGATTGTCTCCAAACCATTTGACCTTCTTTATAAATCATCAAAGTAGGAAGACCTTTTATACGAAGTGCTTCGGCAAGTTCTTGGTTTTTATCAACATCAATCTTTATAACTTTTGCTTTGTCACCCAAAGCTGCTGCCACATCTCTAATTACTGGATGCATAGAAACTGATGCTTCATTCCATTCTGTATAAAAATCAATTAATACAGGAACTTGCGCGTTGATTAATTCTCCAAATTTTGACATAAAACCAAAATATTTTAGATTTTTAAACTGATTGTTCAGTTAATTGGACTACAAATGTAGCATTTTTAACGAATTATGCTATTTTTTCTCCTTTTTTTAGTTCAAATACAGTTATTTCGGGCATAATTCCAACTCTTCCTGGATATGCATGAAAACCAAAACCTCTATTCACATAAACATATCGACCTAAATTTTCATATAATCCAGCCCATTGTTTATAGACATATTCTACTGGACTCCATTTGAAAAAACCTGGAATTTCAATACCAAATTGTAATCCATGAGTATGACCAGAAAGCGTTAAATGAAAATGCTTTTCATGATTTTTTACTTCATACTCCCAATGGCTTGGATCATGACTCATCAATATTTTAAAATCTTCTTTTGTTAATCCTTCGGATGCTTTATTCAAATCACCAGCTTGTTTGAAATTTTTCCCCCAATTTTCAACACCTATTAACGCAATTTCTGAGTTTCCTTTTTTGATTTTTGTGTGTTCGTTCAATAATAATTTAAAATCGATTTGACCATACAAATTTTTTATTGCTTGAAAATTTTCATCCTTTTCTTTTTGCGAAGACCAAGTAACATATTCTCCATAATCATGATTACCTAACACTGAATATTTACCAAAAGGATAAGACTTTATTCCTTTGAAAATTTCTATCCAAGGATGCATTTCAGTGGCATGAGTATTTACAATATCACCTGTAAACAAAATCATATCTGCCTCTTGCTGATTAATCAAATCAATAGCATATTTAATTTTTTCTTCATCGTCAAAACTCCCACTATGCACATCAGATATTTGGGTAATTTTGAACCCATCAAAATCATCTGGTAAGTCTGGATAAAAAATAGGTTGATGAATAACTTTGAAATTATATTTCCCTTTTGTCATGCCATAAAGAAGCGAAGTGAATGGGATAGCCGCAAGTGTTAATGCCAATTGGCTAATAAACTTTCTTCTCTCTGGAAGAAAATCTCCGTTATCTTTATCTCCAACAAAATGTGTTATGATACCTGAAAAAACACGAAAAACATCTTCCAATAACATAAAAAATGTCAAAATAAGTTTTGGAATAAGCACAATCAATAAAAGTCCTAGCGTTATCATTGTCATCTTCGTTTGACCAACGCTTCTATCAAATTTTGTGAATTGATAAACTATAAATAGTATAGCAGAAATTGATACTACAAGATATACTAATAATATAGGTTTTGATCTTGTGATTGTTTTTATTGCCTGAAATGAATATACCTCGACAAGTGCTAAAATGAAGAAGATTATAAGAATTCTGATTGTCATGATTTAATAATATACCGCAAAATTAATTTAGAAGACATATTTTTTTATAGTTTTAAGAAATATTTTAACAAAGTTTATTAAATGTATAAAAAAATAATCTTCTCAATCTGCCTATTTTATATACATATTGTATTTAGCCAAGAGGTTGCAACTAATAAAAAGATAGAAGAAACATTAAAAAAAGCATTTGAATATATTGATAAAGACAACGATAGTGCTTACATTTTTATTGAACAGGCAAAAAAAATATCTGCCAAAATTAAAGATCCATTATATCAAGTCAAAGTTTTAGAGACTGAAGGAAATTACTATGGTTTTGTAAAAAACGATTACAACAAAGCCACCAATTTATACTTAAAAGCTGTACAAATTTGTGAAAAAAACAAATTAAATTACACTAAAAACTTGTACCATTCTTTGGGTGTTTTGTTTCATTTGACTGACAATTACGAAAAAGCCAAAATATACTACACCAGAGCGATTCCTTTGGAGCGAAAAGAAAAAGATTCGGTCTTGCTAGCTCGGAGTTTGGCTAATTTGGCCTCGATCAATTCTACGCAAGAAAATTTCAAAAAAGCCGAAGAATTATTTTTAGAAAGTTTAAAATACCCCAGTAGTTTTGAAATCAAACGTACTACTTATGCTAATTTAGGGAATCTCAAAATCAGAGAAAAAAAGTTTAACGAAGCCTTAGTTTATCTAAAAAAAGTAACTGTAAAAAACCCTGAAACCGGCGATGGACCAGACGAAATCGATTATTCGTACCTTTTGGATGCAAAAACTGGCGCACGCAATTTTGATGGAATTGATACGATAGTTTCTAATGCGATAAAGTTGTATAAATCGTCGTCTGATTTGCGTGATAAAAGCATATTGTTACGCTCTTTGGGTAACTTATACCAAGCAATGGGCAACTATGAAAAAGCTACTTCTGCCAAAGATGAATACATTGTGATTTACGATAGTTTGAAAGCCAAACAGCGAGATGAAGTAGTGTATGAAATGGAAACAAAATACCAAACGCAGAAGAAAGAAGAAGAAATTGCCAAGCAAGAAAAAGAGAAACAACGACTCCAATTGTTTTTTATCGTGGCCTGTTTGACTATTGCATTATTGGCTTTTTTGGTCTATCAAAATTTGAGACAAAAAAATCGATTGAAAAAACAAAAAACACTCTTGGAAACAGCTGTGGACGAAAAAAATATTTTACTCAAAGAAACCCATCATCGCGTAAAAAACAGTTTCCAAATTGTATCAAGTTTGCTCTATTTGCAATCGGAAAACATGAAAGACAAGGAAGCTGCTTTAGCGGTAAAAGAAGCGCAAAACCGTGTCAAATCAATGGTTTTAATCCATCAAAAATTGTATAGCAAAGACCAGCTAATCGGAATCGACAGTAAAGAATATATTGAAGATTTAGTTAATGATATTATTGAAAATCAAACCGATACAATACCAAATTTAACCACTACTCTTTCCGTTGAAAGTACCGTTTTTTCGATTGATTCCATTACGCCATTGGGGCTAATCATTAATGAATTAATTACCAATTGTATCAAACATGCATTTCCATCCTCAATAGAAAATCCGAAAATAGAATTGGACTTCTACAAACAAGGTGAAATGTATGTTTTAAAAGTAATTGATAACGGCATCGGATTTAGTAATGCAATCAGCGAGAATTCGTTTGGTATCAAACTCATTCATGCTTTGGCTAAAAAACTGAAAGGGAAAATTTCGTTTGAAACTAATAACGGGACTCATTTTGTGATGGAAATTCATAAATTTGAGCAAATGAATTAAGTCAATGCGTACCAAAATTTACATCGTTGAAGACGAACCTTTAATTGCTGAAACCATCAAAACGGCTTTAGAAAAAGTAGGCTATTCGATAGTTGGCATGACCGACAATGGCAAAGAAGCGCTATTTGATATTGAAGACTTACAACCCGATTTGATTTTGGTCGATATTACATTAGAAGGTAAAATGGACGGCATTGAAATGACAGAACATTTGAAGAAAAAATCGGAAGTGCCTTTTATTTTCTTGACCTCTCACTCGGATGATGCTACTTTAGAACGCGTTAAACAAACCGATCCTGCCGGATTTATTGTAAAACCGTTCAACGAAAAAACGCTAAAATCAAACATTGAAATTGCGCTTTACAAAAATAGAGTGCAAAAGCAATCCGTGTCATCGAACGAAGAAATGAATTCGTTTTTTGTCAAGAACAAAGGCGAACTCATTAAAATTGAATTGGATGACATTTTATATTTAGAGGCATTTGACAACTACTGCAATTTGTACACTTCCTCACAAAAACACCTCATCAGTCACACGCTAAAAAGTGTCGAAGAAAAATTACCCCAACACAAGTTCATACGCGTACATCGCTCGTATGTGATTAATGTTTCGAAAATCAAATCACTTCAAGACGGTTATATTTTTATCGAAAAAAATAAAGTACCCATGAGCGCTTCCAACAAAGAAGAGCTGATGAAACACATTAATTTGTTGTAATTTCTTTTACCCAAAAAAAGACTTCATTCACTAAATTTTTCGGGCCATTCACCATTTACTTCTTCAGTAAATCTTTGATTACAATAGATTTACTAAAAAATCCCCATGTTTTTCAACAACGAAAAAAAAATTGTTTTACCTACTGAAACGGAAGGTGTTTTTGAAATCATTATCACGTCTAAAGACAACAAAACCGTGTATAGTGACCGCATTAGCTCTAAAGACAAGAAGATCATTTTAAAAGGATTTTCGAAACATGTATACAACATAACTTTGATACCAATTCTGATAAATCAGGCATTTTAATATTTTAGCCATGAAACAAATTTTATTTCTCCTTCTATTAATCGCAACTCCTGTTTTTGGACAGGTTGGCGTAAATACAACTAACCCCGACCCTTCCTCCATGTTGGACATTTCGGCTACCAACAAAGGGGTTTTGGTTCCGCGCGTGAGTTTGCCCAATGTAACTACAACCATGTTAGACGGAACAAACACAGCGGCAACCGGTTTGTTAATTTGGAACACCAATGCGGCTACCACAGGCGGAAATGGTGTTGGTTTTTACTTTTTTAACGGAACGCAATGGATGCCGATTACGCAAACTGCAAGTTCAGATCACGATATTTATGAAGTGGGAGGAACAACTGCTCCTGACAATATAACCGACAATAAATATACACAAGGAAGTTTAGCTGTAGGAAGCAACACGGCTGCAACCGGTGTATTGGATGTAGATAATGTAACCAAAGCCACGACTGTCGACATCAACAATACCTTTGTGACCAATCCAATTGGGTTAAATGTGGATATAACCTCATTCAACTCAGCCAAAACGGGAGTTAAAACCACTTTTAATGGAGCCTCGGCAACCGGCACCAACACATTTATATCCAACATTGACAATATTACCGGAAACAGTAACCGAAATGGAATTTTGCAAGAATTTAATGGAACCAGTTCGTCGATAGCGACTACAATCCGTGGTGTAAAAAACGATTTTAAAAGTACGGCAAACTATTATGCTGTTATCTACGGATTTGAAAATAGCTTTGCTGACAATTCCAATTCCTTCAAGTATGGATTGACCAATAACTTCTTGAACGGAGGTTCAAGTCAATCTACGGGTGTGTTGAACAATTTTAACGGAACAAGTACCGGTATTGCGTATGGTGTATACAATGCCTCCAACAATTACAACGGACTTATATATGGAATGCAAAACATTTTTTCAGGTACCGGGAATAATGACCATTTTGGTATGTTTAATTACTTTGACGGAACCGGAACCGGAAATAAATATGGTGTTTACAACAATTTTCCAACTACTGCTGGGGGAACACATTATGGTATTTATTCGAATGTTCAGAAAAGCGGAAGTTTTGCCGGGTATTTTTTAGGAAATGTCTCCATCGGAACAAATGTTCTTAACAACTATATTTTTCCATCATCCCGAGGAACCAATGGGCAAATTATGCAAACCGACGGCAGCGGAAATGTGTCTTGGGTAACTCCTGCGGTTGTAACAGATACCGATAATCAAGCAATTGATGTTTTATCTTTAACCGGCGATACCTTAAACATTTCATTACAGGACGATGCCGTAGCAACACAAACACTTAACCTATCAGCTATTGATAACCAAACAATCGATGTACTGAGTTTAAGTGGTGACACATTGAATTTATCCTTACAAAACGACGGTGTAGCCACTCAAACACTAGATTTATCTCCCATTAAAGACCATGATTGGTATGAAGTGGGTGGAACGTTACAGCCTAATGCAATTACGGATAATAAATATACGCAAGGAACAGTAACCATAGGTTCCAACGTTGCAGCAGCAGGTGTTTTGGATATTGACAACACAAGTAAATCAACAAACTTAGACATCAACAATACCTACACCACTAATCCGAAAGGGATAAACATTAATTTGAACTCATTAAATTCAACCAAAACTGGAATGAGTGTTTTATTCAATGGGACAAGCCCTACTTTGGGAGTTTCAAGTTTTATTGATACAAGAGATGAAGCAACATATTCACAAAATTTCTCTGGTTTATATCAAGCATTCGTTGGTTCAACTACTTCTACATTATATGACACTACTAGGTTAGATAATATATTTTTCAGTTCATCAGGTTATCAAGGAGATATTAAAGGAACTTCAAATTCTATATCGAATACTTTTAACGGCACACATATGGGTACATACAATTGGTTGAATGGAACAGGAACTGGTCTAAAATATGGAAATTATAATTATATTGTATCTACAGCTGGAGGAACTCATTATGGAGTATATTCAAATGTGCTAAAAACAGGAAGCTACGCTGGTTACTTTTTAGGAAACGTTTCCATCGGAACCGCAACTACCAACAACTATATTTTACCTCCATCGCGCGGAACCAACGGCCAAATCATGCAAACCGACGGAAGTGGAAATGTTTCTTGGGTAACGCCAACAGTTATTACCGATACCGACGATCAAGCGACCGATGTATTTAGTTTGACGGGAACTACTTTAAATCTTTCCTTACAAAATGATGGTGTAGCCACACAAACTGTTGATTTATCATCTTTAAAAGACCAAGACTGGTACGAAATTGGAACTACCACTGCACCTAATGCAATTACAGATAATAAATATACTCAAGGCTCTGTAACCATAGGAACAAATACCTTAGCTACTGGTGTTTTGGATATTGATAATTCAACAAAAGCTACAAGTTTAGATATAAGCAACACCTACTCTACAAATCCTATTGGAATAAATATTGACATAAATTCAACATCAGGCGGTAAAAATGGTATTAATATAACACAAAACGGAACATTTTCAGGATTTGGAGGTGTTGGATCAATGCTTCAAGCTGTTGATAATTGTTCAGGCGATTACAATAGGATTGCTTTTTACAATGTAATGAATGGTTCATCCACAGACACAAGTATTTATGCGATTGGAATGAGAAACGTTTTTAATAGTAATTCTTTTGTAGGAAATTATTACGGTGTTAATAATGATGATTATACTACATCAAATGGAAGTAGATACGGTGTTAACAATAATTTCATTGGAACTGGTAGTGGAAATAATTATGGTGTTTATAATTTTTTCTCAAGCACTGGAGCAGGCAATAAATATGGAGTTTACAATTTATTCCCAACCACTGCTGGTGGAACACACTATGGTATCTACTCGAATGTAATGAAAACCGGAAGCTATGCAGGTTACTTTTTAGGAACTGTATCTATAGGAACTACACCTTCAAACAACTATAAATTTCCTCCATCTCGAGGAGTTGATGGACAAATCATGCAAACTGATGGTTTTGGAAATATAACATGGGTAAATCCAACTGTGGATACCGACACTGACAATCAAATAATTGATGTTTTATCACTAACTGGTGATACATTGAATATTTCATTACAAGACGATGCAATTGCAACACAAACTTTAAACTTAAGCGCTATTGATAATCAAGGAACTGATGTTTTCAACTTAACAGGAACTACATTGAACTTATCACTTCAAAATGATGGTGTAGCCACTCAAACGGTTGATCTATCCTCTTTGGATACCGACAATCAAGCTATAGATGTTTTATCTTTAACAGGTAATACACTTAACATCTCCTTACAAGATGATGCAGTTGCAACACAAACCGTCGATTTATCGTCTTTAGCTAACGATTGGAAAATAACCGGAAACGCGGGAACAATAGCTGGAACCAATTTCATCGGAACCACTGATGCCCAAGATTTGGATTTCAGAACCAATAACATCATCAAATTAACTCTAACCCAAAGAGGACAACTTTCTATCACCAATACTGGCGGATCGGTTTTAATAGGAAGTGGTGCTGGCGATGCTGATGATTTTACGCTCAACCAAAATACCTTCGTTGGAACGGTTAGTGGTGAATTGACCTCTTCGGGTAATCTTAATTCGGCATTTGGTTTCAACTCACTAAATGATAACACTACTGGAATTGGAAATACTGGAGTAGGCGCAAATGCATTAAATGTAAATGTGGATGGAAATAACAATACCGGTTTAGGTCGCGGTGCCAATGTATCTACAACCAGTCTCTCCAATGCTACCGCTATAGGCTTTAACTCAACGGTAAATGCTTCGAATAAAGTGCGTATTGGAAATGCTGCCGTTACAGTTGTTGAGGGACAAGTTGCCTACACAAACCCATCAGATGCGCGTTTCAAATTTAATGTAAAAGAAAATGTTCCCGGATTGGATTTCATTAAAAAATTAAAACCTGTTACTTACAATTTCGATACTAAAAAGTTTGACGAACATTTGAATCAAAACCGAAACAAAGCCGAAGTTGCCAACGAAGATTTCTCAAAATCAACCGCAATAGTTCGTACTGGCTTTTTAGCACAAGACGTTGAAAAAATCTGTGTTGATTTAGGCTATAATTTTGATGGTCTGCACATTCCTGACGCCAATAATCCAACCGACAACTATGGCATTGCTTACAGTCAATTCATCATGCCAATTGTAAAAGCGGTTCAAGAGCAACAAGAAATTATCGAAAAACAAAAAACAGAATTAGAGCAATTAAAATCCGAATTGGAAAAATATAAAAGCTTAGAAGAACGTATCAAAGCTTTAGAAAATAAGTAGTAAGTAGATTTTTTTTGTTTTTAAAAGGGGTTTTGTAAACAAACTCCTTTTCTCTTATAAATATTTCACACCATTAAAGACAAGTTTAGTATTTTTGAAAAAACAATTTTTCTAAAATGTCACAAAAACGTTTATTTCTTCTTGATGCTTACGCTTTAATTTTTCGTGGATATTATGCCTTTATTAAAAACCCACGTATCAATTCAAAAGGCATGGATACTTCTGCCATTATGGGTTTTATGAACTCATTAATGGATGTCATTAAACGCGAAAAACCCGATCATTTAGCCGTAGCTTTTGATAAAGGCGGAAGCGATTATCGACTAGAAATGTATCAAGAATATAAAGCCAATCGTGATGAAACTCCAGAAGCCATAAAGATTGCCGTTCCATATATTCAAGAATTGTTAAAAGCCATGCACATTCCAATTATCGAAAAAGCAGGTTTTGAAGCCGATGATTTAATTGGAACTCTAGCAAAGCAAGCTGAAAAAGAAGGATATCAAGTATTTATGGTTACGCCAGATAAAGATTTTGGACAATTGGTTTCCGAAAACATTTTTATGTATCGACCAGCACGAATGGGTAACGATATTGAGATTTGGGGAATTGAAGAAGTAAAGGCAAAATTTGAAATTGAACATCCACTACAAGTAATAGATTTTCTTGGAATGATGGGCGATGCGGTTGATAATATTCCTGGTTTACCTGGTGTTGGCGAAAAAACGGCTAAGAAATTATTAGCTGAATTTGGCTCAATGGAAAATCTACTAGCAAATACTGATAAATTAAAAGGTGCTATAAAAGATAAAATTGAAGCTAACAAAGAACAAGGACTTTTGTCTAAAAAACTAGCCACTATTCTACTCGATTGTCCTGTCGAATTTAACGCTGATGATTTTGAACTTTCCAAGCCAGATGTTGAAAAAACCGATGCGTTGTTCCAAGAATTAGAATTCCGTCAAATGAAAGCACAATTTGACAAGTATTTTGGAACAGGAAAAGAATATGATGAGATTGACACCAATGGAAATGAAACTTCTTCAGAGACATCTCAGCCAACAAAAAAAGTTCCAGTAAAAAAAACAATCGAAAACCAATTCGATTTATTTGGTTTTTCTGATGAAGAAGATGGCGAACCAAAACCTAATTCTTACTACGCAACATTAGAAACTACAGAACATTTTTACCAAATTGTGCAAGGTGATTTGCCTGTAAAATTATTGATGCAGAATTTATTAAATCAACCTTCGGTTTGTTTTGATACCGAAACTACAGGAATTGATGCCTTGAATGCTGAACTCGTTGGAATGTCTTTTGCTTATGAAAAAGGCAAAGCATTTTATGTTCCATTTCCAGAAAATCAGGAAGAAGCGCAAACTTTAATTGAAAAATTTAAACCTTTTTTTGAAAATGAAGCCATTGAGAAAATTGGTCAAAACATGAAATACGACATAAAAGTTTTGGCAAATTATGGCATCATGGTAAAAGGAAAATTATTCGACACCATGATTGCGCATTACCTCATCAATCCAGACATGCGCCATAATATGGATGTGTTGAGTGAAACTTATTTAAAATATTCGCCAAAATCTATTGAAACTTTAATTGGAAAAAAAGGTAAAAACCAATTGTCTATGCGTCAAGTAGAACTAGAAGCTATAAAAGAATATGCTGCCGAAGATGCCGATATTACCTTGCAACTAAAAGAACATTTTCAACCTATTCTTGAACGTGTAGGAACAAAAAAATTATTTGACGAAATTGAAATTCAGTTAATTCCTGTTCTTGCCGATATGGAAATGGAAGGTATTAATCTTGATGAAGATTTTTTGAAAAAAATGTCGGTTGAAATGGCTAAAGAAAGTTCAGCATTAGAACAAAAAATATATGAAACCGCTGGAGAAAAATTCAATTTGGCATCACCAAAACAACTAGGTGAAATTTTATTTGACAAATTGAAAATTGGTGGCACAAAACAAAAGAAAACCAAAACAGGACAATACGCTACTGGCGAAGAAGTGCTAAGTTATTTAGCAAAAGACAACGAAATTGTTCGCGATATTCTCGAATGGCGACAAATGGTAAAATTGCAAAGTACCTATATTGATGCATTACCCAATCAAGTGGATAAAAAAACAGGAAGAGTTCACACAGATTATATGCAAACCGTTGCAGCAACTGGTCGTTTGAGTTCGAATAATCCAAATTTACAAAACATTCCTATTCGTACTGAAAGAGGAAGACAAATTAGAAAAGCGTTCATTGCTCGCGATGAAAATTATACGTTACTTTCTGCCGATTATTCTCAAATTGAATTGCGCATAATCGCTGCGCTTTCAGGAGAAGAAAACATGATTAAAGCATTTCAAAATAACGAAGACATTCACAGAAGTACCGCTGCAAAAGTTTTTAATGTGCCATTAGAAGAAGTTACTAAAGAACAACGTAGCAACGCTAAAACCGTAAACTTCGGTATTATCTATGGTGTTTCGGCATTTGGACTTTCCAATCAAACTGATTTAACACGCTCTGAAAGTGCTGCGCTAATTGATGCTTACTATAATACCTATCCAAAACTCAAATCATACATGTCAAATCAAGTAGATTTTGCGCGTGAACACGGATATGTTGAAACCATTTCAGGAAGAAGACGTTATTTAAAAGATATTAATTCGGCAAATGCTGTGGTTCGTGGTGCGGCTGAACGAAACGCTGTAAATGCGCCTATTCAAGGAAGTGCAGCTGATATTATTAAAATTGCGATGATTAACATTCACAAAAAATTAGTTTCTGAAAACTGGCAATCAAAAATGTTATTACAAGTACATGATGAGCTTGTGTTTGACGTTCACAACTCTGAACTTGAAAAAATAAAACCGATGATTAAACACGAAATGGAAAACGCTTTCAAAATGGCAGTTCCATTAGAAGTTGAAATGGGAATAGGTAGAGATTGGCTGGAAGCGCATTGAGTTTTAGTGGTCAGTTTACAGTGACAGTGAGCAGTTAGAGTAGTTTTGTCATTTCAAATAGAGTGAGAAATCACATAAATTTAGAATTAATGAAATATTTTGTTTTTCTATTGAAGTTTATTATATTACTAATTATCACTTTTTATGTAATTATTTTTATAAGCAGTAAAATGTTTGGTGAATTTGGAATCAATAAAACTGTTGGTTGGGCTTGGGATTTAACTAGTTTTATTATTCCGCTTTTTGTAATTTATATTTCAACTTATTTGACTTTGTACTTTTTAAAAGTAAAAATGAATTTGATTTTTTCAATTTTGAGTATTTTATTTCTATTGATTACTTTTTATTTAGCATCATCTAATACCAATCTTTTTGTAACATTTACTTCAAGTTTACTTTTATTTGTTACAAATTGTATTTATTCGATTTATTTAAAATTTAAAAAATCACATTAATGAAAAAACTACTTTTCTCATTCTTACTGATTACTTCATTTGCATTTTCGCAACAGCGCTATTTAGAAGGAACTATTGGTAAGAGTAAAGTTTATCTTACTATTGATGAAAACGAAAACAATGTTTTTGCAACTTATTTTTATCAAAATTCATTGAAAGATATTATGCTAGAAGGAACAAAAAATAAAAATAATTACGTTTTTAATTTTGGAGAAAGAACAGAAGAAAGTATTTCAGAAGAATTTAGACTTGTAAAAAATAAAAATAATTTCACTGGAATTTGGACCAGCAAAAAAGGCAAAAAATTGAAAGTGACTTTAGCTCCAATTAATTTTAATGCATACAAAAAATCTGAAAACACTATCGCCGTTGAAAACAAAATGGATTTGGTAAAATTAAATTTTCTAAAATTCCAGCAAGACTCTATTTCAACTTACAAAAACAAAAAACTAATTTGGTTTTCAGAGAAACATTGTTCCAGTATTTTTTTCAGATTGGGTGATGATTTTTCAGAAAAAAACAGACAAATTATAAATCCAATTTTAACAAATTTACACATACAACAAACGCTTTCTCAACTCAATTGCTCGAGTTTGTTTTATTATAATAATGGAAATGACATTGAGAACACGATAACTATTTCATTTTTAAATCCAAATTTATTGGGATTTAATGTGTTTAGTTCTTGGTATTGCGGTGGAGCACATCCCGATTTTGGCGGAAATGGATATTTGATAGATTTGAACAACGGTAAACAATATGACATTGACGAAATTATTGCATTTGACGAAAGTGTTACTACTGAAGAAAAAAGTGGATTTGAAGCGTATTCAAAATACAGAAATGAATTTTTTGCACCAAAATTATTTGAACTTATAAACAAAACCGAGAATTTTAAAAAACCTGAAAACGATAACGAAGGTTGCGATTATACTGATATTGATGTTTGGGATTTCGTTTCATGGAATTATACCGAAAAAGGAATAGAATTTACACCTTATTTTGCGCGAGTATATCGTAGCTGCGAAGAACCATTTCTTGTTTCTTTTAAAGATTTAGTAAAATACAAAAACAAAGATTTCCCTTATCCATTTAATCAATAAGAACATATGAAATCGCCATTAACAAAAAGTTTGCGCAAGCAAACACCTATGATTAAAAAGGCGATACCATATGTTACCGCTGAAAAATAAAATTTAAACATATGAAAAAACTACTTTACTTACTCTTATTCATAACTTCATTTGCTTTTTCGCAACAAACCAAGTTTCAAAAAATTGATAGTCTGTTAACTTTTTTGAATACCAATAACAAGTTTATGGGTTCGATTGCATTAAGTGAAAATAACAAAATTGTTTTTGCGAAAACCTATGGTTTTGCTGATGTAGAAAGTGATAAAAAACTAGATGTAAACACAAAGCTTAAAATTGGTTCGATAACAAAAACATTTACATCAACTATTATAATGCAATTAATTGATGAAAAGAAATTGACGTTAGACACAAAGCTTTCAAAATTTTATCCAAACATTAAAAATGCTGACAAAATAACTATTCATCATTTATTACATCATAGAACAGGAATTCCCGATTTTTTGAATGATGATCCTACCATTGCAGACTTTATTTATATAGAAAACAAAAAAGAAGATTTACTAAAGAGAATTGAAGGTTACACTTCTGCTTTTGAACCTAATTCACAACATAAATACAGTAATTCAAATTATAATTTATTAGGATATATTATCGAAGACATAACTGGGAAAAGCTATGTTGATAATTTAAATTCAAGAATTATAAAAAAGCTAGGTTTAAAAAATACTGCATTAGCTGAAAAAATTGATGTTTCAAAAAACGAAGGATATTCTTTTTCATTTGATGGAAAAGTGTGGGAAAAAATTCCAGAATGGAATAATACATTGGCTTTTGCTGCTGGTGCAATCTCTTCAACACCTAGCGATTTGACAACGTTTTTATATGGTTTATTCAATGATAAGTTGGTATCAAAAGAAGCTTTGAAACAAATGAAAACTATGGAAGATTACTATGGAAAAGGTTTGGTGATTGCTCCTTTTGATGGAAAAAAATATTATGGACATACTGGAGGAATTGAGAGTTTTAGAGCAGTAGCTATGTATAATGTTGAAGATAAATTTGGCATTTCATTACTTGTAAATGGAGATAATTTCAATCGAAATGATATCATGATTGGTGTGTTGAGTTTGTATTATGGCAAAGAATATTCTTTCCCAGATTTGAATGGATTTGCAGTAAGTAAAGAAAAACTACAATCCTACACTGGAACATATGCAACACCAACATTCCCAATGAAGATTACAATTACCGAAGAAAATGGTAAACTTTTAGCACAAGCTACTGGTCAAAGTTCTTTCCCATTAGTTGCAAAAAGCGAAACCGAATTTGTTTTTGATACTGCAGGAATCAAATTAATTTTCAGTGATAAAAAAATGACATTAAAACAAGCAGGAATGGAATATGTTTTTGATAAAGAATGATAAAACTTATCTAATTGTAGAATCTCTGTGTCTTAATTCAGTTTTTACTACGTGAGTTTCAAACTTATTGCTCTCTGATTTTTTTTCAAGTTTATCAATCAAAAGATTTGCTGCCACTTCGCCTATTTCTGGTCCGTGTTGACTTACCGTTGATAAACTTGGCGTAAGCCTTCTTGACCAAACTCCATCTGCGAATCCTATAATTGATAAATCCTTTGGAATTTTATATCCATTTTGAATACCCAGTTTCATGGCTGTTACAGAGGCATGTTCATCGAGTGCAAAAACACCATCGGGTTTGTTTTTTATAAAAAATCCAGCTATTTTTTCGTTGAATTCTTCATTGTTATTAGTCAAAATAACAAGGTTTTCATCCACTTTTACTCCTTTGTTTTCAATAGCTTTATAAAAACCTTTTGCTCTCAGTTTTCCTACGCTCAAATTGTCTATTGCCGAAAGCAAAGCAATTTTTCTACAACCCGATTTTATTAAATGTTCCGTTGCGTTTACAGCCGATTCAAAATCATCTACTATAACTTTATCACAATTGACTTCATCTGCAATTCTATCAAACATGACAATTGGAGTTCCTTCATTTATAATATTTTTAAAATGATTGTATTCTTGAGCTTTTTGAGATTCTTCGGCAACAGAAAGAATAAATCCGTCAATAGTACCATTGCTTAGCATCTCCAAAGCATTGATTTCTTTTTCGAGTGATTCATTAGAAATGCAGGTTATAACCTTATAACCTTTTTCGTCAGCCACTTTTTCAATTCCGCTAAATACTTTTGCAAAAAAAGAATTCAAAATATTAGGAATAATAACTCCAATGGTTTTGGTTCTCCTGTTTTTTAGGCTCAAACCAATAACATTAGGCTTATAATTCTTCAATTTGGCATATTCTTGCACTCTGTTTTTTGTAGGTTCACTTATTTCTGGGCTATCATTAAGTGCTTTGGAAACAGTAGAAACAGAAACTCCGAGTTCTTTTGCAATTTGTTTGAGAGTGGCTTTTGATTTCATTTGATGATTTTATAGGGTGTAAAAATAATAAATATTATAATGTCAAAAAATTAAACTTTTATTCTGGTAAATACAAAATCACCTATTAATAGGTTATCATTCAACTATTTTACAACGCATTTAGACTTGAATCAATCATTAAAAAAGAATTAAATAAAATATTTAAAATCATGTGTTTGCATATATAATTTTAATTTGTACTTTTGCACTCCCTTAATTGGGAATGGAATGTTTAATTAAAAAATAATTTATTGTGAACACATTAAGCTACAAGACAGTTTCAGCAAACAAAGCTACTGCAGACAAGCAGTGGATTGTTGTGGATGCTGAAGGTCATAACTTAGGTCGTCTTGCATCAAAAGTAGCTATGCTATTAAGAGGTAAGTATAAGCCAAGTTATACGCCGCACGTTGATTGTGGAGATAACGTAATTGTTATCAACGCTGAAAAAATCAACCTGACTGGTAACAAGCTGGAGGATAAAACATATATCCGCCACACAGGTTATCCAGGAGGACAAAGAAGCTTAACTGCTAAAGTAATGCAACAAAAAAATCCTGCATTATTAGTAGAAAAAGCTGTAAAAGGAATGTTACCTAAAAACAAATTAGGTGCAGAATTATTCCGTAATTTAAATGTATATGTAGGTGCTGAGCATAAACACGAAGCTCAACAACCTAAAACCGTTAACTTAAACGATCTAAAGTAATGGGAGTTATTCACAAAATCGGTAGAAGAAAATGTGCTGTAGCACGAGTTTATGTTTCTGAAGGAACAGGAAAAATTACCGTTAACAAAAGAGAATTTGAAAACTACTTCCCAACATCTACTTTACAATACAAAGTAATGCAACCAATGTCTATGACAAACAATGCATCGAACTTTGACGTAAAAGTAAATGTTTATGGTGGTGGAACAACAGGACAAGCAGAAGCTGTAAGAATGGCTATTGCTCGTGCAATGTGCGAAGTAGAAGCTGAAAACAGAGCTGTCCTAAAACCAGAAGGATTATTAACAAGAGATCCAAGAATGGTTGAACGTAAAAAATTCGGTCAGAAAAAAGCGCGTAAGAGATTCCAATTCTCTAAACGTTAATCGAATATTCGTTCATTTATTATTGAAATTAGAAACACAGTTGTCGTTATTTCTACTTGTAAAAGAGAAATTAGTTTAGCATCTAAATGATGCCTAAAGCTCAGGCTTAAAAGGAACATTGCTAATCAACGGAACGTAAACTATTACAAAAATGGCAAACAAAATAGAAGTTAAAGAATTATTAGAAGCAGGTGTTCACTTTGGACACATGACTCGTAAATGGGATCCAAACATGGCTCCTTACATTTATATGGAGCGTAATGGTATCCACATTATCAATCTATATAAAACTGCAGCTAAAATTGAAGAAGCTAACGAAGCTTTGAAAAAAATTGCTGCATCTGGCAGAAAAGTACTTTTCGTTGCCACAAAAAAACAAGCAAAAGACATCGTTGCTGAAAAAGCATCTGCTGTAAACATGCCTTACATCACTGAAAGATGGCCAGGTGGAATGTTGACAAATTTTGTTACAATTAGAAAAGCTGTTAAGAAAATGGCTTCTATTGACAAAATGAAAAAAGATGGAACATTCAACACTTTGTCTAAAAAAGAAAAATTACAAATCGATCGTCTTCGTGCTAAGTTAGAGAAGAACTTAGGTTCTATCGCTGACATGTCTAGACTACCAGCTGCATTATTTGTAGTTGATATCAAAGCTGAACACATCGCAGTAAAAGAAGCACAAAAATTAAACATTCCAGTTTTCGCAATGGTTGATACTAACTCTGATCCACGTGAAGTAGATTACGTTATCCCAGCCAATGATGATGCTTCAAAATCAATTGACAAAATTTTATCTTTGGTTACAGCAGCAATCACTGATGGATTAGCTAACAGAACTTCTGAAAAAGAAGTTGCTGAAGCTCCAGAAGTTGAAGCTACTGTTGAAACTCCAGTTACTGAAACTGAAGCTTCATCTGAAGAATAAAAATAAAACTAATTACGAATTATGGATTACGAGTTACGTTTTATTTTACGTAATTTTTAATTCGTAATTCGTAATTTAATTTTTAACAAAATTTAAAAAAAATATTATGGCAAATATTACCGCCGCAGACGTAAACAAACTAAGAACAATCACCGGTGCAGGTATGATGGACTGTAAAAAAGCTTTGGTTGAAGCTGAAGGTGATTTTGACAAAGCTATCGAAATCCTTAGAAAAAAAGGTCAAAAAGTTGCAGCTAATCGTTCTGATAGAGAATCTACAGAAGGTGCAGCTATCGCAGTTGTAAATGCTGATAAAACTGCTGGTGCAGTTATCACTCTAAACTGTGAAACAGATTTCGTAGGAAAAAATGAAGGTTTTGTTAAATTGGCTACAGATTTAGCTAATATGGCACTAAACTATGCTACAAAAGAAGAATTACTAGCAGCAGATTTCAACGGAATCACTGTTGCAGAAAAACTTATTGAGCAAACTGGTGTTATCGGTGAAAAAATTGAAATTGGTTCATTCGAAAGATTAGAAGGTGCATTTGTTGGTTCATACATTCATGCTGGTAACAAAATTGCTGTTTTAACAGCTTTATCTGCAAACGTTAATGGTGCTGAAGAAGCTGCTAAAAACGTTTCTATGCAAGCTGCAGCAATGAACCCAATTGCTCTTAATGAAGCTGGTGTAGATGCATCTATTATCGAGAAAGAAATCGAAATTGCAAAAGACCAATTACGTCAAGAAGGAAAACCAGAAGCTATGTTGGACAATATTGCTAAAGGTAAAATCCAACGTTTCTACAAAGACAATACTTTGGTAAATCAAGATTATATCAAAGATGGTTCAATGAGCGTTGCTGCTTATGTTAAATCTGTTGATGGTGGCTTAACTGTTACAGGTTTCAAAAGAGTTGCTTTAGGATAAATTTTATATGTTAAAACTCTGTATTAATACACAAACCTCGTTTCAAAGAAACGAGGTTTGTTAGTTTTAAGAGCTATTGGATTATATTATTTCAAAAGGCTACATAATAAAAATATTGGAAAATAATGTCTTTAGTAAATAAATTCGTATATTTGGTATATAAAAACAAACTTTAAAATTGTTTCAAGACATCAACTTCGATAGGGTTTACTAATTAATATGTTCTTATGTTAATTATACTTTAAAACCTTTTATTATGACTACAAAAAAAATATTTTATCTAAAAATCGACGCTATTTTGGAAGAATAAACAAACCATCTGATAAAATTGACGCAACTACTTTTGTAGTAGTTCCAAATCCTAGTAAAGATAAATTTGAAATTCTATTTCAGAATGAACTATTAGAAGAAGCAACTTATGAAGTATATAATTTATTGGGACAAAAAATGAAGCACGATAAACTTGAAGATACTAAAGAATATGTATTAAATCTCAATGAAGCAGCAAATGGAACTTATCTTATGAAAATTAATAACGGTTCATCTGAAGAAATAAAACGTATAATTATAAATAGAAAATAAATCCTTTTGTTTTATATCATTTCATAATATGAAAAGAATACTTTTTTACATATTGGTTTTAACTACTAGTTTACTAAATGCTCAGGTAATTAATTTTCCAGACCCAGCATTTAAAGCTATTTTGTTACAAGCTGATACGGATAATAATATTGCTGGATTAGTTAAGATAGATGCTAATGATGATGGAGAAATAGACCAAAGCGAAGCTTTGACAGTTTATGATATGTCTATACCACCAGGAAACATTGTTGATTTAACAGGAATTGAATATTTTACAAATATAATGTATCTTGGATGCATTGAAAATAATCTACAGACCGTTGATTTAAGTAGCTTAACAAATCTTGAAATACTTGGTTTATATACAAATCAACTAACTAGTGTAAACTTGAACGGATTAAGTAATTTACGGTTTCTTCGCTTGGAGGGTAATCTATTAACAGAAGTAGATTTTTCCACGCTGTCTGCTCTTAAAATACTTATCATTACTCAAAATCATTTAACGCATCTTGATTTTAGCAACAACCCATTATTTGAACAATTGCGATGTAATGATAATCCTAATTTGAGTTGGGTAAATATCAGAAACAACAGAACGCAAATATACACCCCAACACCTTATAATGGTTGCTGGGATAATTGTCCTAATCTAACCACGATTTGTGTTGATGATAATGAAGTAGCTGCAACACAAACCTTTTTGAGCAATTGTGGCATAACACAACCTATAAACGTTACTACTGATTGTTCATTAAGCATAGATGAATATAATTTAAATACGCTTAAAATAGCTCCTAATCCTAGTAATGGTTTATTTCAGTTAAGCTTTGCTTCTAAATTACCACAAGAAGCAGTGTATGATGTTTATGATGTATTAGGCAAAAAACTTTCGGAAAAAAAAGTGTCCTTTGAAAATAATAGTATTGAAATCAACCTTACAGATTATCCTGCTGGAGTTTATCAGTTGAGCATTAGTGTTGGGGAAACAGTTGTAAATAAAAAGTTGGTAAAAAAATAAATGTGAAAAATATAATTTCTTTTTTTCTTATTATCACTTCCATTTGCAATGCACAGATTATCAATTTTCCAGATCCTGCATTTAAAGCTATTTTGCTACAAGCTGATACGGATAATAATATTGCTGGATTAGTTAAGATAGATGCTAATGATGATGGAGAAATAGACCAAAGCGAAGCCTTGACAGTTTATGATATGTCTATACCGCCGGGAAATATTGTTGATTTAACAGGAATTGAATATTTTACAAATATAATTTATCTTGGATGCATTGAAAATAATCTACAGACCGTTGATTTAAGTAGCTTAACAAATCTTAAAATACTTGGTTTATATACAAATCAACTAACTAGTATAAACCTTAATGGATTGAGTAATTTAAGAGCTCTGCGTTTGGAGGGCAATCTATTAACAGAAGTAGATTTTTCTACGCTGTCTGCCCTTAAAATACTTATCATTACTCAAAATCATTTAACGCATCTCGATTTTAGTAACAATCCTTTGTTTGAACAGCTACGGTGTAATGAAAATCCCTATTTGAGTTGGATTAATATTAGAAATAACAGGTCGCAAATATATACCCCAACACCTTATAATGGTTGTTGGGGAAATTGTCCAAATCTAACCACGATTTGCGTGGATGATAATGAAGTTACCTCTACACAGAATTTTTTGTCTGGTTGTGGGATAACGCAAGCTATAAATGTTACTACGGATTGTTCATTAAGCATAGATGAATATAATTTAAATACGCTCAAAATAGTTCCTAATCCTAGTAATGGTTTATTTCAGTTAAGCTTTGCTTCTAAATTACCACAAGAAGTAGTATATGCTGTTTATGATGTATTAGGCAAAAAACTTTCAGAAAAAAAAGTGTCCTTTGAAAATAACAGTATTGAAATCAACCTTACAGATTATCCTGCTGGAGTTTATCAGTTGCGTATTAGTGTTGGAGAAACTATTATAAATAAGAAGTTGGTAAAAAATTAATAATTAAAAAAGCCCAAATCAGTGATTTGGGCTTTTTTAATTATTACTTGCTAACCGGGAAATTTCTTGATCTCATCAAAGCATCAGTACTTGGAGCTTTTCCTCTAAATTCTTTATAAGAAGTTTCGGGATCAACAGTATTCCCAACGCTAAAGACATGATCCAAAAGTTTTTTGGAAACTACTGGGTTGTATAATCCTTCTTTGGTTTCTGTGAAAGCCTCTGTTGCGTCTGCGCTAATAACATCTGCCCACAAATATCCATAATAGCCAGCTGCATAATCATCATTAGAAAAGATATGTCCAAACTGAGGTATTCTATGACGCATAACTATTTCACTTGGCATATTGAGTTCTTTCAAGGTTTTTGCCTCATATTCTTTGGGGTTAATATTTAAATCTTCTAGTTGATGAAGTTTCATATCGACTAGAGCACTTGAAATTGTTTCAACGGTTGAAAAGCCTTCATTAAATGTAGATGCATTCTGTATCCTTTCAACCAGACTCATAGGCATTGGTTGATTGGTTTGATAATGAAGTGCAAATTGATTTAGAACTTGAGGTGTAGCTAACCATCTTTCTAGAATTTGTGATGGAAATTCTACATAATCTCGAGGTACATTTGTTCCTGAAAGTGTTGGATAGGTAACACTAGAACACAAGCCATGTAGCGCATGTCCAAACTCATGAAATAAAGTGCTTGCATCGTCCCAAGAAATCAAAACTGGTTCATTTTCTTTCCCTTTTATAAAATTGCAATTATTTGAAACAATTGTTATCACATTTCCATCCACTCTGCTTTGTTCTCTGTAGGCATTCATCCAAGCTCCTGATCGTTTTCCTTTTCGAGCATATGGATCAAAATACCAAAGACCAACTACGTTTCCTGTATCTTTATTTGAAACTTCGAAAACTCTAACATCAGGATGAAAAACTGGCACGTTATATATTTGTTTAAAAGACAATCGAAAGACTTCACCAGCAACCCAAAACATTCCTTCGCGAAGTTTTTCTAACTGTAAATAAGGTTTGATTAAATTGGCATCAACATCATATTTTTCTTTTCTAACTTTTTCAGCATAATAACGATAATCCCATGGTTCTATTTTGAAATTTCCACCTTCTTTATCAACTATTTTTTGCATTTGTTCTACATCTTGATGTACTTTTTCAACTGCTGGTTTCCACACAGACATCATTAAATTCATTGTGTTTTCTGGAGTTTTTGCCATTGTATTAGACAAACTCCAATCGGCAAAAGTTTTAAAACCAAGTAGCTTAGCTTTTTCGAGTCTGAGTTTCAGGATTTGAATTAAAATAGCGTTGTTGTTATTAGCATTATCATTATCACCTCGACTGGTGAATATTTCAAACGCTTTTTGACGCAAATCTCTTCTATTAGAAAAGGTCAAAAATGGTTCAATAGAGGAACGTGTGTTGGCAATTATTCCTAGAGCATTGCTTTTTCGTTCTTTAGCTTCTTCTATAGCAGCATTTTTAAGTTCCGCAGGTAATCCATCAAAATCTGCCTCAGATTTTAATTCAACAAAATAATTGCTCTCATCTGCCAATTGATTTTGGCTGAATTTTGTAAAAAGAACTGCAAGTTCTTTATTTATTTCTGCAATTCTAGTCTTGCTTTTTGCGTCTGCTTTCGCACCTTCTCGCACAAAATTTTTATAGTAAACTTCCACAAGTCTTTTTTGTTCACTATTAAGGCTTGATTTTGGAAGCGACTTATATATAGAATTTATACGTTGAAAGATTTTTGTGTTTTGGTAGAACTTATTATTTAATTCGGAAAATTTTGGTGTCATTTCCTCTTCTACTTTTGCAAACTCATCATCATTGAGGTTTGAACCATAAATACCAAAAACAGCATAAATTTGCGATAAATTTTTACCTGCTTTTTCTAATGCTACTATAGTGTTTTGAAAAGTTGCTGGCTTTGGGTTATTAGCAATTTTATCAATCTCAGATAATTTATTTTTTATAGCTACTTCTATCGCTGGTTTAAAATCTTGAATTTTGTATTTATCAAATGCTGGTATTCCTCCATACTGTCCATTCCAAAGGTTTAACAGAGGATTTGTGTTCTGTGCATCGGCAATTAACCCTGAACTTGTCATAATTAGTGCAAATATTAATTTTTTCATTTTTTATCATTTTTATCAAAGATAATAATTCTGTAACTATATAAAATGAAATAAACAGTTAACAAAAAAGAATTTATTACTTTTGATAGCATATAAAACATACTGAATGTTTCACAATAAAAAAGACACTGTCTACGTAGTTTTAGCTGGCATATTTATAACTAATGCTCTAGTGGCTGAGCTCATTGGAGGAAAACTAATTGATGTAGGTTCAGCGGTTATGAGTATTGGTATACTTCCTTGGCCAGTTGTTTTTGTTACAACTGATTTAATCAACGAATATTTTGGAGAGAAAGGAGTAAAAAAACTCTCATTAATAACCGCAGGATTGATTGCCTATACTTTTTTTATTTTATTTTTTGCAATAAAAATTCCATCATCTGAAATTAGTTCGGTGAATTCAAACCAGTTTAAAGCTGTTTTTGGGCAAAGTCAGTTAATAATAGTTGGTAGTATCGTTGCTTTTTTAGCATCACAACTTATAGATGTTACTATTTTCCATTTTGTAAAAAAAAGAACCGGAAATAAAATGATATGGCTAAGAAGCACAGGTTCTACCGTTATTTCACAGCTTTTTGACAGTTTTATAGTTCTTGGAATTGCTTTTTGGTTACCAGGAATTATGGATTTTAAAACTTATATTATTTCGGGTTTTACAGGTTATACAGTAAAATTGGTTATTGCTATTTTAATGACTCCTTTGATTTATCTAGGACATTATTTAATTCAAAAATATCTTTCTAAAGATGGAAAATAAACTTCGATGTTCTTGGTGTGAAAAGGATGATTTATATAGAAATTATCATGACGAAGAATGGGGAAAACCCATATATGACAACAAACTATTGTTTGAATTTTTAATACTAGAAACTTTTCAAGCTGGATTGAGCTGGTATACAGTTCTATCAAAAAGAGAAAATTTTAGGAACGCTTTTTCTGACTTTGATTATAAAGAAGTTGCAAAATATAGTGAAGATAAAATACAAGAGTTATTACAAAATGCTGGAATTATCAGAAATCAACTGAAAATACGTGGAGCAGTTGCCAATGCGATAGCTTTCATGGAAGTACAAAAAGAGTTTGGCAGTTTTTCAAATTATATATGGAAGTTTACAGATGGCAAACCGATAGACAATAACCCAAAAACACTATCAGAAGTTCCGGCTTCAACCCCACTTTCTGACACTATAAGTAAAGATTTGAAAAAACGAGGCTTCAAATTTGTTGGAACTACCGTTGTATATGCTCATATGCAAGCAACTGGAATGGTCAACGACCATATTGAAAGCTGTTGGACTAGAAAATAAATAAATGTTTCGTCACAAAGGAAATACAAGAACATTTGCACATAACCTAAAACTGGCATCCAGTCTTTCGTTTGTAGCTGGAATCGTTAATACAACTGGAGTATTTGCTTTTGCTACGCTTACTACAAACGTTACTGGTCATTTTGCTTTTTTTGCAGATGAACTAGTAAAAAAAGATGGTTCAGAAGCAATTGTTTTTATTAATTATATTCTTTGTTTCCTTTTTGGTGCTTTTATTTCAAGTTTTCTTTCGGAAGTATCAATAAAAAAGTCTCCAAAATCGTCTCATGTCCTTCCTTTGATATTGGAAACAATAATTTTATTGGTTGTAAGTTTTAGTCATGAACTCTTTGAAAACAATGCAAACACGTTTCATTTTGCTTCATATGCGCTTTTATTTGCTATGGGTTTACAAAATGCTTTGGTCACAAAAGTTTCGCTGTCTGTGGTTAGAACCACACACTTAACAGGATTGTTTACCGATTTAGGAATAGAATTATCGCAATTATTTTTTTATAGAAAAGAAGAAGAAAAAAGTCGCTTGTCAAAAAGTATTTATCTTAAACTTTCTATCATCTCATTCTTTTTTCTAGGTTGTGTAATTGGTGGTTTTGCATATCAGATTATAAAACTAAAAACTTTACTTATAGCATCTAGCATTCTACTGCTAACCATGTACATGGATTATTTTACAGTGTATTTTTTTTCTATAAAAAGAAAAATTCGTCAAAAGCATTAAGCCTTTAAAATTTTCAAAAAAACATCTCTTTCTATTTCAAAAGCTCCAAGTTTTTCTAAATGATCATTGTGAACTTGGCAGTCTAGTAGAAGGTAATTGTTTTCTTTTAAATGATTGATAAGCCATACAAATCCAATTTTGCTGGCATTAGAAACTTTGGAAAACATACTTTCACCACAAAAAACTTTTCCTAAATCAACACCATATAATCCACCGACGAGTTCATCATCTTGCCACACTTCAATTGACTTTGCCAATCCCATTTCGTGTAATTTCAAATAAGCATCAACCATATCATCGGTCAACCAAGTTCCATATTGACCTTGACGTTTAATCTGTTGACAGTTTTTGATTACCTCTTTGAAACAAGTATTGAAAGTAACCTTAAAAATATTTCGGTTGATAATATTCCTAATACTTTTGGACGTTCTGTAAACTTTGGGAAAAACAACCATTCTTCTTGGTGGTGACCACCAAAGTATAGGTTCATTATCATCAAACCAAGGAAAAATTCCGCTCTTATATGCCAAGATTAATCTTTCTGGAGACAAATCACCACCAATGGCTAAAATTCCATCAAAAGATGCTTCTTCGGCTGGAGGGAAATATAATTCTTTGGTTAAAAAATACATTCTTCAAATTCAATAACAAAAATCAACTTCAAACTCAATTGTAATGAAAAAGCCAGAAATTCAAGTATTACTTAAACTTCTGACTTCTAACTTCTAACTTCTGACTTCTAACTTTCTAGAAAGGTAAATCATCGTGTTCTTCTTCATTGAAGTTTGTAGCAGGTTCAAATGCCTCAGTTGCTGGAATTGGTGGCATTTGCTGTGATGGCTGTTCTGTTTGTAATTTTTCAATTCTCCAACCTTGAATTGAATTGAAATATTTTGTCTCACCTTGAGGATTTGTCCATTCTCTTCCTCTCAAGTTTATAGAAACTTTTACCGCATCACCAACATTGTAACTGTTCAACAAATCACATTTGTCTTGAGTGAATTCTACTAAAATATGCTGAGGATATTGTTCTTCAGTTGTTACTACCAATTCTCTTTTTCTAAACGAAGCACTCACTTGTTGCTCTGCATTTATCACTTTTACTTTTCCTGAAATTTCCATAAATTATAGTTTTGCTAATAATACTTTCCACGCAGAAAGTACTTCATTGTTATTCAAATATTCCTTTGCTTTAAGGTGAATTTTTTCAGTATCATCTGAACTTAAAACGCCTTTTACAGCTACATTGTTTTTTACAAATATATTAATTTCTTCTTCTGTAGGCAAGGTTTCAATATTGCCTAATTTTCCCAAATCATTACCATCAAAAAACTTGCTCTCCTTAATAAAATCAGGAATTGCATCTACTCCAATTCCTAGCGTTACTAAAGGTTTTTCTACTTCGAATAGACCTTTGTTTGCTCTTGTGTACCAATTACCTCCAAGCCTTGCTACTAAATCAATTTTTTGTTGATCAACCATCCCATTATCATCCAAAACATTTTCACTAATATGAATTTTGACAACTTCGCAAATAATAAGATTCCCTGCACCACCTTGATTTCCCAGAGCAATTATTTCATTCACTTTGCATTCAAACTGCACAGGACTTTCGGCAACTCTATAGGGTTTTACCATATCAGACGGTAACATCGTCAGTCCAGATTTTATAAATTCATTTACACCATCAGGATATTCTGTACTAGATAATGACATTTGTTGCACTATGTTGTAGTCAACTATATTAATCACAACTTGTTTTGTGGCTTCACAATTGAGCAAAGTGTGTTTTACGGTATTGTTTCTAACTCTTCTTGCTGGAGAAAAAACCAGTATTGGTGGATTAGAACTAAACACATTAAAAAAACTAAATGGTGATAAATTAGGCTTACCATTAGCATCAATTGTACTTGCAAAAGCTATTGGTCTTGGCGCTATGGCTGTTTGCAAATAACTCTGCAACTGCATAGGCGATAATACATGAGGTTCAAAACTTTTCATTAATGCTAAATTGTTTTTACAAAAATATAAACTTAAAATTAGTTTCGCTAAACTTTACTATTTTTACCATTCCTATAATAAGAAATGCAATTCTCTGAAAAAAGAAATATAACTCGATGGATTATCATTATGGCATCTTTTGTCATTGTGAGCTTAATTCTTTGGAATACATATACTTTTTTTCAAATTTTTAAAAACGAAGAGCGACTAAAAATGGAAGTTTGGGCTAATGCTCAAAAATCTCTAATAAATGCAAATGAAACTACTGACGTAGATTTACCACTTCAGATTTTTAACAACAACACAACCATTCCGCTTATATTGATGGAAAATAACACCATCAGAAGTACTGCAAACATTGATGAAAAAATTGTTAATGATAAAAAATTAATTAAAGAGTATCTAAATCAATTAAAAAAGGAAAACGACCCAATAGTTACTGAATATCTTCCGGGAAAATTTCAATATTTATATTATGGAAATTCTTCATTAATCAACAAATTGAAATATTATCCAATAGCTCTTTTGCTGATTATTTTTCTTTTTGGAGCATTGGTTTATAATTTTTACCGAAGCACAAAAATGGCAACGCAAAACAAGTTATGGGCTGGAATGGCAAAAGAAACTGCGCATCAAATCGGCACACCATTATCGTCGCTTATTGGTTGGTTGGAAATAATGAAAGCAGACAATGTCGATGAAACAACCGTGACAGAAATAGAAAAAGACATCAATAGACTTCAAACCATAACCGATAGATTTTCGAAAATTGGCTCAGAACCCATTCTTGAAGAAAAAAATATTATTGAAGAAACTGAACAATCCTTTGATTATCTGAAATCAAGGTTTTCACATCAAGTTGAATTTAGTTTCAAAAGTCCAAAAAAACCTGTAATGATTGCTCTAAACCCAACTCTTCATAGCTGGACAATTGAAAACCTAGTGAAAAATGCAATTGATGCAATGAAAGGAAAAGGAAAATTATCTGTAGAGATAGAAGATGAACCTCATCTCTTAAAAATTAGAGTAAGTGATACTGGTAAAGGAATTCCAAAAAATCAGTTCAAAAAAATATTTGAACCTGGATTTACTACAAAAAAACGTGGTTGGGGTTTAGGATTATCTTTGACCAAAAGGATTGTTGAGGATTATCACAAAGGGAAAATAAAAGTCCTACACTCCGAAATTGATAAAGGAACAACTATTCAAATTAATTTTAAAAAAAAATAAACCTCTAATTTTTAGAGGTTTATTTTATAAGTTTTTCTGGATGTCAGCTGCTAAATTTTCAAATTCATCTTTTTCTAAAGAGACTTTTCTTTGAAAACGCATATCATCCATGTCGTGTAGCGGAATTAAATGCACATGAACATGAGGAACTTCTAATCCTACTACTGCAACTCCAATTCGCTTGCATGGAACAGTTTTTTCTATTGCTTTGGCAACTTTTCTCGAAAACTTCATTAATCCAAGATAGTGGTCTTCTTCCATGTCAAAAATCTTATTGATTTCTTGTTTAGGAATGCATAGTGTATGCCCTTTTGCATTGGGATTTACATCAAGAAAAGCAAGATAGTTTTCGTCCTCAGCAATTTTATAACAAGGAATTTCACCATTAACAATTTTTGTAAAAATTGAAGCCATATTTAGTCTCTTGATATTTCTAAAATTTCAAAATTTATTTTCCCATTTGGAACTGTAATCTCGGCAACTTCACCAACAGATTTCCCAAGCAATCCTTTGCCAATAGGAGAAGTTACAGAAATTTTTCCTGTTTTTAGGTCAGCTTCGCTTTCTGCTACAAGAGTATAGTTCATCTCCATGCCGTTGGCTTTGTTTTTAATTTTCACTTTTGATAAAACCAATACTTTTGAAGTATCAAGCTGCGATTCATCAATCAATCGTGCATTAGAATAAAGCTCTTCCATTTTGGCAATTTTCATTTCCAATAATCCTTGAGCTTCTTTTGCAGCATCATACTCAGCATTTTCTGATAAATCTCCTTTATCTCGAGCTTCTGCAATAGCTTCAGAAGCTTTTGGGCGTTCAACGCTTTTTAGATAATCCAATTCTTCTTTAAGTTTTTTTAACCCTTCAGCGGTATAATAAGATACTTTACTCATAATTTCATCGTTATATATAAACAGAAAAAATCCCATTCAAGACGGGATTTCTTTCTGCAAAGATAGTATTTTTTAAAATTTATTTCAAATTAATTCACTCTGTTGAGTGTTTGCCAAAGTTAAATAATTTATTTTTGTTTAATGCTTATTAATTTCAAAAAATGAAAAAGATTTTTCCAATAATTGCCCTATTGTTGCTTTTATCGTGTGATGGTGGAAGTTTCAACAACAATAATCCCTATCTGCCTAACTATCCCGTAGAGTTACAAATAAACATGAGCTTGCCTCAATATTCTAATCTACAATATCCAAGTAATCATGTTGTTGATTATTCGCAAGGCGTTAGAGGAATAGTGATTTTCAATACTGGTAGCGGTTTTAATGCTTTTGACCTTGCTTGTCCAAATCAAGCCTTGAGTTCTTGTTCAACAATGTCTATTGATGGAATTAATGCAATATGCGACTGTGATTCTGCTGAATATAGTCTTTTTAGCGGTCAAAGTCCAGGGAAACAATATAGAATGAAACAATACAGAGTTCAGATTAACGGAAGTACGCTGCTGATATATAACTAAAAAAGTCCCGAAAAATTCGGGACTTTTGTTTAAAATCGTAATGTCATTCCTCCAAGAACGTTTATGCCTGCTTGCGGATAATAATAAGGATAAACATCCCACATATATCCATTTGAAGCATATTTTTTATCTAATAAATTATTAATCAAGAGAGAAAATGTAATGTTTTTGAAAACAGATTTTGGTTGAATTTCATAAGCAATATTCAAGTCATTAACAAAATAATCATTTAGTTCTGCCGAAGGCAATTCAATATTGTTCATATATTGTTTTCCAACAAACTTAGAAAGCCAAGAAATTTGTATATGCTGTTTAGGTTTATAAACTAAAATGTTTCCAGCTATAAAACTTGGTGAATAAGCAATGTCTTTTGTTCCAACATTCACATTCTGCACATTCAAATCTTTATTTTTATTTTGGCTAAAGGTAAAGTTTGGTTTTATGATAATTTGTTTTGAAATTTCTACAGTAGCATCAAATTCAAGCCCTAATCGATAACTTTTATCACTATTTGATCGTATAGGGTTTCCAACATCATCTAGGTTTCCTGTCAAAATCAGTTGGTCTTTGTATGCCATGTAGTAAATATTAGTGTTCATCATTACTTTGTCTTTTGCAAATCGCCAACCTAACTCATAATCATCAAGTTTTTCTGGTTTAACTATTCCTCCTTCATAATCCGTTCTATTGGGTTCACGATGAGCTTTGGCATAGGAAAAATAAAAATCATTTTCTTTATTCAAATGGTAAGTTATTCCCATTTTTGGGTTGAAAAAATTAAATGTATCGTCAATCTTTGATGACTGTATTCCTGTTGCTTGATAATTGACTATTCTCATTTGCAAATCGCCAAACAAGCTTATTTTTTCATCTAAATCATAATTGATTTTTATAAAAAGATTGGCATCAGTCTTTGAAGCAGAATCGTCATAATATTTATCTCCCAATTCGCTACTCGATGCATATCTTGCCCAAATTACCTTCCCAAAGTGTTTTCCTTCATAACGATTCCATCCGCCGCCAAGAATTACATCATACTTTTCTTTTTTGTAATTAACAGAAAAAGTTGTGCCATAGAAATCATTATCGAGCCATTTTTGACGAATTAAATCAGTTTCAGAAATTGTTTCGCTACCTATGTTTATTGGAGTTAAGTTATAATCTGCAAAACTAGCATCTTCTTTATAGTTTTCGTAATAACCTTTTCCTTTTGTATAATGAAGCGCAAAATTTGTTGACCAATTTTCAGCTATTTTTTCGTTCCAATGAAGTTGATAATGGTCTTGTTGATAATTATCTGTTTCATTATCATAAAAACGTGTCTTCCCAAATTCATCTGTATAGATTCCGGCTGAATTAAACTGTCTGTCATCGCGCATTGTTTGCGCGTCAATTCCGTTCCAAGACTGATATGTTTTTTCTTTTCCTCCAAAAACCAAAGCCTTTAGAAAAGTTGTTTTCCCAACATAAACTCCTTGAAGAAAATAGGATTTTAGATTAGAAAAAGCTCTATCGACATATCCTTGTGAAAATAAATCAGATAATCTTCCTGAAAGTTCTACTTTATTATCCATTAAACCTGTGCTGAATTTAATGGTGCTTTTTCTAGTGTTGAATGAGCCAAAAGAGTTGGAAATTTCGCCAAATGATTTTGTAGCATAATTTTCGGTCAATAGATTTAAACTAGCTCCAAAAGCTCCAGCACCATTGGTCGAAGTTCCTACTCCACGTTGCAATTGCATACTCTCAACCGACGAAGCAAAATCGGGCATATTAACCCAAAAAGTACCATGACTTTCAGCATCATTATATGGAATTCCATTGATGGTAATATTGACACGAGTAGCATCTGAACCTCTAACTCTTATTCCGGTATATCCAACTCCATTACCTGCATCAGAAGTTGTAACAACAGATGGAAGGAAATTCATTAGTATAGGAATATCTTGTCCAAGGTTTCTGAATTTAATATCTTTTTTCGACAAATTACTGAATGTAACTGGAGTTTTCGAAGTTACTCTAACTGCCGAAACAAGAACTTCATCGAGTTGCTTTACATTGGTGGTGTCTTTTGCTGGTTGTTGTGCAAAAATTGTTGATGTCATAAAACCACAAACAAGCTTAAAAACTAGCTTTTGGTTCTTTTGATTTTTAAATTTGAATAAAGATTTCATCCGTAAAAATGTTACGAATAAAAGGGGTAATTATTCTTGGTTACTATTAAATTGTTAATTCTCGACATAAGCAAACGTGCACTTTTACTTGATGTCTTTTCCCTAAACAGCATTACCTGTTCTAGGTTCATTGGGTATAATCTCAGCTCGTTATTTGGAGCACCCCTTTTGAGACGTGGCAAAGATATTAAAAGTATTAATATTTCGATTTTTATTTGAATTAAAAATCTGGTTTTTTACGACTTTGTTTTATTTCTGCGTTGGATTTTTTTTCTTTTATTCTCTTTTCAACAACCGATTTTGGTACAACTGTAGGTTTCCTTTTCTTTGTTTTAGTCAAAGCTTTTTCAATCATTTCAAAAAAACGTTTAATAACAATTTCTTTGTTTTTTAACTGGCTTCTGTCCTCATCACAATTGAGAATTAAAACATTTTCATTAGTGAGTTTGGTGTTTAATTTTTTTGTAATTAATTCTTTTTCATCAACTTCTAAACCTGATGATGAAATTACATCAAAACTCAACATGACTTTTGAGGAAACTTTGTTTACATTTTGACCACCAGAACCCGAACTTCTGACAGCTTTAAACTGAAGTTCAGAAAGTATTATTTCTTTATTCATTTTGTGGTTGATGAGCAGGTTTTAGCAAATCATTTACAGTTTTTACTGGATTGAAAGTTATCAGTGGAACTTCTACAAAAACAGTAATCCACTTTGCCATTGCGCCATTCCACAATCCCGGCAATTCATATCCTTTTAGTTCTTTGCCTTTATTGTTTTTGTGCACAATAAATCCAGTGCTGTGGTCAACAAATTGTTGTAAATCAAATTTTTCACCTTTATAGTTTTTAATTCCACAAACCAAATCAACGGGGTTGAAATGAGTTGATTCAGACAGAATTTTCATTTGCTCCTTGTTTTCATTATCTACTTGTGAGCTCTCAACGATTTGAAGTGAAAGTGTGCCTTTATAACTTCTTACCCAAAATGGTCCACCACCAGGTTCACCTTCATTTTTAACCATTCCACATACTCTCAGTGGACGATTTAGTTTAGACTTGATGTAATCGATTTTGTTTTCGAAAGTGAATTTTTCAAAACCATCAGTGATATCGATATTTAACTCATTTTGCATAAAGCTGGAAATTGATTCAATATTTTCTTGTTCTACCAGATTATGCTCTATTCTGTGAAGTATATCAAATATTTGACCTTGAAGTTTTAATAAAACTCCAGCCAATCCTTTTTTATAGAGTGTTATTTCGTTGATGTGATTTTGGATAACATTATCAATATTTTTTATAAAAATTACATCAGCATCAAGATTACCTAAGTTATTTATCAAAGCGCCATGACCTCCAGGTCTAAAAACCAGTTTTCCTTGTTCATTTCGAAAAGGTTTGTTATCCAAACCTACAGCAATAGTATCAGTAGATTTATCTTGAAATGAATAAGAAACATGAACATGAGTTCCTGATTTTTCTTCAATTTTTGATTTTATCTTTTTTATAACATCCTGAAACAAATTCAGATGATTTTCTGAAACTGTAAAATGCAAATGGGAAATGTTATTCGATTCTGCGTAGTAAGCACACTCGTTTAAGTGCTCTTCTACAGCTGTAGATGTATATTCATTGTATTTATGAAATTCTAAAACTCCTTTGGGTTTGTTTGAAAAGTCAAATTCATCATTAGCAAGCATTAATTTAATAAAATGGTAGCTTTTTTCATGACCTTCTAGCAAATGGTATTCTGGCAGAATCTCTTTTAATCTTTTTTTTATGATTTCATAAAAAGGAAATTTTTCAATTCCCGCAAGAAAGATTGGTAGGTTTTTGTCCTTTTTTCTATTGATATAAGCGTTTATGGTTTCATTTTCAAGATTGAAATCATTGAGAAATTCGTTCAAAAACTTGAACATTCTACTAGCGGCTCCAGATGCTGGAACAAATTTTTTAAGCTTTAAATTTTTCTTTTTTTCATCAAAGAATTTAGCATATTCTTGGAATTCCTGATTTGAAATTTTAAGAATTCCATCATTAATTGTTGCTGGTTTTTCAAGAAATACTTTTGGAATTCCTGATTTGAAAATGAGCAATTCACTTTCAATTTTGTCCAAATCGATATTCATCTCTTTGATTTGTTGAAAATCAAAGTCTGTAAAACCAAATTTAGCCGTGAGATTATTTATTGTTGTAGTTTTTTCTTCCATTCTCGATAGCCATAAATAGCAATAATTGTAAAAATTAAATATTGGATACTAGTAAAAGTATATCCTTTTACAAAGTACATTGGAATAGAGATAATATCACCAACTATCCAAAACAACCAATTTTCTATTTTTCGTCGTGCCATTAACCACATTCCCGAAAAAAAGATTCCTGTTACAAAGGTATCAACATATGATGTCCAATGAGTAAATTTATCAAAAAATAAATAAACTGCAATCACCAAAACTATTGTTGTTATAAAAATGTATAAAGAGTAAAGCCATTCACTTTTTGTACTTTTTCCTATTTTGTTCTGATTCGTTTCATTCTTTTTCTTTGACCAATGATACCAGCCATATATACTCATGATTACATAATAAAAATTGATTATCATATCACCAAGTAGATTCCATTTCCACAACAAAAAAACATAAATGGCTGTATTTATTATTCCTGTTGGGAATACCAAAATATTATTTTTTTTGGCTAGCCAAACACTTAGTAACCCGAAAAAAATTGCTACTAGCTCTAGAATAATTTCATGTGTTGGGTAATTTTTATATTGCGAAAAAAGAAATTCAAACATCAATCAAAAAAATTAAGATCATTTTCAAATGCAGTTCCAATTACGACAATGTTTGCTCCCGAATTGAAAGCATTTTCTATTTCATCTTTGGAACGAATTCCACCACCTACAATTAAGGGAACAGAAATTCTTTTTGAAACCATTGCAATCATTTCCATAGGAACTGTTTTTTTTGCTCCACTTCCCGCTTCTAGATAAATCAATTTGTTTCCAATAAATTCTCCTGCTTTTGCCGTTTGAGACACATAATCAACATTATTTCTATCCATTGGTTTGGTTTTACTAACTCTCTCAACGGCTGTTTCTCCACCGCTTTCGATTAGAATATAACCTGTTGAAATAACTTCTAGATTAGTTTTTTCTATTGCTGTTACCGCTTGAACTTGATGCTCAATCAAATAATCAGGATTTCTTCCCGATAGCAATTGAAGAAACAAAATCCCATCAGCTTTTTCAGATATTTGCGATAGATTACCAGGAAAAAGAAGTATAGGTAAAGTTGTTTTTTCTTTTAAAATTGAAATAATTTCATCAAGATGATTGCCATCATAAGAACTTCCTCCAACAAAAATATGAGTTGCTGGTGATTGATTAATCTTTTTTATTAATGGCAAATAGTTAAAACGGTTTGTTTTCTCAGGATCTATTAGGATAGCGAGTAATTTTTTCCTGCTTCTTTTTGCATCTAAAATATCTTCATAAATTCTATTCATTTCTTTCTTCAAAAACGCATACAAAGATATAATTTTCTATTTGGTCAAAATGGGCATTAAAAAACTCCTCTTTTCCATTGAATTGCAATATCCCGACGGCTTTTTTATCTTTCAAATCAAATGGTTTTTCAAAAATATGCTCTGGAAAACTTATTCCTTTCTCATTTTTTATTTTAAAAATCGCTTCCTTAATTCCCCAAACAACTGTAGATTTTTTGAGTTTTTCCTCAAATGAAAGTCCTTCAAGATGATGTATTTGCATAAATCTTGGTGCAATCTTTAGTGTTTTTTCTTTGAGCTGTTCAATGTCTAATCCTAAAATTTCGTTACTAATAACAACTGCTGAAAAATCATTGGAATGTGAAATTGAGATGTGTTTTCCGTCCTGCAAGTGAGGTTTGCCGAAATCATTGTAAAATAAATCATAATCGCTATATCCTATTTCTTGCAACAACATTCTCACCGCTAAAAATCCTTTTCGGTGGGATTCCGATTTCATGCTTTCTAATCTTAAAAAAGAGGTTTCTTTTAGCTTGACGTTCTCACAAAACCAATCATAGCTTTCGGTTATCTTCCAAAGATAGAGATTAGTATTTGGTTTAATTTTTATTGATTTAAAGAAAGGCATTTTTATATTTTACTGTTTTTCAAATTTTTACAATGACAAACAATTCACAAAATAAGCTAAATGTTTGAAAAAATAAAAGATATGAATTACTTTTGCAGTCATTTTTAAATAAACTAATATACTAAAATAATGAGTACACAAACAATTCCTTATGTACCATACAAAGTTAAAGATATTTCTTTAGCAGAATGGGGAAGAAAAGAAATCCAACTAGCTGAGGCTGAAATGCCAGGTTTAATGGCTATTAGAGCAGAATATGGTCCAAGTCAACCATTAAAAGGAGCAAGAATTGCAGGATGCCTTCACATGACAATTCAAACTGCTGTTTTAATTGAAACTTTGGTTGCGCTTGGTGCAGAGGTAACTTGGTCATCATGCAATATTTTCTCAACTCAAGATCATGCTGCTGCTGCAATTGCTGCTGCTGGAATTCCTGTTTATGCTTGGAAAGGTATGAATGCAGAAGAATTCGATTGGTGCATTGAACAAACTTTATTTTTTGGTGAAGAAAGAAAACCTTTGAACATGATACTTGATGATGGTGGTGATTTAACAAACATGGTTTTTGATAAATACACTGAGTTGGTTGAAGGCATTAAAGGTTTATCAGAAGAAACTACAACTGGAGTACACCGTTTATATGAAAGAATGAAAAATGGTACTTTGTACATGCCAGCCATTAACGTAAATGACTCTGTTACCAAATCTAAATTTGATAACAAATATGGATGTAAAGAGTCTGCTGTAGATGCTGTTCGTCGCGCGACTGATGTTATGTTAGCAGGAAAAAGAGTTGTAGTGTGTGGATATGGTGATGTAGGTAAAGGAACCGCAGCTTCATTCCGCGGTGCTGGTTCTATTGTAACAGTTACTGAAATTGACCCAATTTGTGCATTACAAGCTGCAATGGATGGTTTTGAAGTAAAAAAATTAGATACTGTTATTGGTAATGCTGACATCGTAATTACTACTACAGGAAATAAAGATATAGTTGTTGGTCGTCATTTTGAGGCTATGAAAGACAAAACTATCGTTTGTAATATTGGTCATTTCGATAACGAAATAGATATGGCTTGGTTGAATGAAAACTTTGGTTCATCTAAAAAAGAAGTTAAACCACAAGTTGACATCTACAATGTGAACGGAAAAGAAGTAATCATTCTAGCTGAAGGTCGTTTAGTAAACTTAGGTTGTGCTACAGGTCATCCGAGTTTTGTAATGAGTAACTCTTTCTCTAACCAAACATTGGCTCAAATTGAATTATGGACAAATAGTGCTGCTTACAAAAATGAAGTGTATATGTTACCAAAACATCTTGACGAAAAAGTAGCCGCTCTACATTTAGCTAAACTAGGGGTTGAATTAGAGACTTTAAATGCTGAACAAGCAGCTTACATTGGTGTTGAAGTTCAAGGTCCATTCAAACCAGAATATTACAGATATTAATTTTTATAAAATTATTACACATAAAAAAACCTTGCCAAAAGCAAGGTTTTTTTATGCTGTATTATATTACACTTAAACAGTAAAGATATTTAAAATCCTGTTAACCTAGATGGTTTGAGTTATCAATTTAATTATAAAATTTAAATCGCTATAGGTTTAGACAAACAAAAAGCCCACTTAATAAGTGGGCTTTTTATATGAATAAGAAAAATATTCTTATGCTTCAAAAGGAAGAACTGAAACAAATGATTTCCCTTCTGCTTTTTTCTGGAATTTCACAATTCCATCAACTTTTGCATGTAGCGTGTGATCTTTACCCATGTAAACATTTTCACCAGCATTATGCTTTGAACCTCTTTGTCTAACGATGATGTTACCAGCAACTGCTGCTTGACCACCAAAAATCTTAACGCCTAGACGTTTCGATTCTGATTCTCTACCGTTTTTAGAACTACCGACACCTTTCTTGTGAGCCATGATGTTTTGGTTTTATAAGTTAATACTAAAATTAAACAGCTTTACCACCGTTCAATTCGTCTTGTAATTTTTTTAATTCATCCATTTTCCCATCAGCAGCCAATTGAGCTTGTTGTGCCCAAGTTGTTGGATCTAAATGAGAAACCTTAGCTGTTGACGCTTCTAAAATTTCTTTCACTTTAGTTGCATCTGTTGAAGCTAATTTTGCAAAAGTATCTATTCCTGCTGCTACTAATACTTCAGCAGCTTTTGGACCAATACCTTCAATAATAACTAAATCATCACCTGCTTTTTTTGCTTTTGGAGCTTTTGCTTCTTTTACTTCAGCAACTTTTTCAGCTTTTGGAGCTGTTTTTTTTGCACCTGAAGAAACAATTCCTTCAATAATGATTTGAGTTAATGATTGTCTGTGACCGTTTTTCTTTTTGAAACCTTTTCTTCTTTTCTTTTTGAAAACGATTACTTTGTCTCCTTTTAAGTGTTGTAACACTTTGGCTTCTACCGAAGCTCCATCTATAGCTGGGGCGCCAAGAGTAATGTTTCCATTATCATCTAATAAAAGAACTTTTTCAAAAGAAACTTTTGAACCTTCTTCATTAGATAATCTGTGAACAAATACTTTTTGGTCTTTGCTTACTTTGAATTGTTGCCCTGCTATCTCTACGATTGCGTACATAACAATGATTTTAAATTATTTTTTTGAGTTTGCAAATATACAATTAATAATTACACAAACAACTTCTTTAATTAAAAAATTGTTTCCAGTTAAATAATTGAAAATCTATAAGATAACTTTTATCGAATAATATTCAAAAAAAAGCTAAATTTGTTGTAACAAAACACATTCCGTGTATACAAATAATCCAATACAACAAAATTTCAATTTTTTATGAAAAAATCTTTAATCGCTTTAAGTTCAATGCTTATGCTTGGAAGTACAGCTTTTGCTCAAAAAGTAGCTTTTGAAGAGTATGATTTGCCAAATGGTTTGCATGTCATCCTTCACAACGACCAATCTGCTCCTGTAGTAATAACTTCGGTTATGTATCATGTAGGATCAAAAGACGAAAATCCAGAAAGAACTGGATTTGCACATTTTTTTGAACACCTTCTTTTCGAAGGAACAAAAAACATCAAAAGAGGTGAATGGATGAAAACCGTTACTTCTAATGGTGGAACCAATAACGCTAACACTACTGACGACAGAACATATTATTTCGAAGTTTTCCCTTCAAATAATACAGAACTTGGTTTATGGATGGAGTCTGAAAGATTAATGCATCCTGTTATCAATCAAATTGGTGTTGACACTCAAAACGAAGTAGTTAAAGAAGAAAAAAGACTTCGTGTAGATAACCAACCTTATGGTCAACTTATTGCTGAAGTAAAGAAAAACTTATTTAAAGTTCATCCATATAGATGGGCAACAATAGGTTCTATGGAACATCTTGATGCCGCAACTCTTGAAGAGTTTCAAGCTTTTAATAAAAAATTCTATTCTCCAAACAATGCTGTGCTAGTAGTTGCTGGGCAAATAGATATTCCGCAAACAAAAGCTTGGATTGAAAAATATTTCGGCCCAATTTCTCGTGGTGAAAAAATTGAAAGAAAAACATTTGTTGAACAGCCAATCACAGAGACAATTCGTGCCACTTATGAAGACCCGAATATTCAAAAACCAATGGTTGTTGCTGCATACAGAATTCCATCAATGAAAACACGCGATGCTAGAGTATTGGATATGATTTCAACAATTTTGAGTGACGGAAAAAGTTCACGTTTGTACAAAAAAATTGTTGATGACAAAAAAATGGCATTACAAATTGGTGCTTTCAACTATACACAAGAAGACTATGGCTCATACATAATTTATGGAATGCCTCAAGGTGATTTTACCTCTGCTGATTTGATTAAAGAAACTGATGAAGAAATTGTAAAACTTCAAAATGAATTGATTTCAGAAAAAGATTTTCAAAAATTGCAAAACATTTATGAAAACAATTATGTGAACAGTAACTCAAGTGTTGAAGGAATTGCAGAAAATTTAGCTTCATATTATCTTTTATATGGCGACGTTAACCTTATAAATACTGAAATGGACATCTACAGATCAATCACTCGTGAAGAAATCAGAGATGTAGCTCGCAAATATTTAAATCCAAACCAACGTTTGATTTTGGATTATGTTCCAGCAAAAGATAAAGCTCAAAACTAAGATCAAATTATCATGAAAAAATCAATTATAATACTTTCTAGCTTGTTTTTAACTTTTATGACACAAGCACAAGACTACAGATCACAGCCAAAACCAGGACCAGCTCCTAGTATAAAAATAAAAAAACCAGAAACTTTTTCTTTACCAAATGGATTAAAAGTTTTAGTGGTTGAAGATCACAAACTACCACGTGTTTCCTATAATCTAACTTTGGATAATGCTCCATATGCAGAAGGAGACAAAAAAGGTGTTGACGAACTAACAAGTTCACTAATAGGAAATGGTTCAACAAAAACCTCAAAAGATGCTTTCAACGAAGAAATTGATTTCCTCGGAGCAAACATCAATTTCTATTCTTCTGGTGCTTCTGCAAGCGGTTTATCAAAACATTCTAAAAGAATTTTAGAATTATTGGCAGAAGGTTCTTTAATGCCAAATTTTACTCAAGAAGAATTTGACAAAGAAAAAGACAAATTAATAGAAGGATTAAAAACACAAGAAAAAAGTGTTTCTGCTGTAGCAGGAAGAGTTGAAAATGTTTTAGCTTTTGGTAAAGCCAATCCAGCTGGTGAATATCTTTCTGAAGAAACTATAAAAAATGTTTCTTTAGCTGATGTAAAAGACAACTACAGAACTTATTTTGTCCCTGAAAGAGCTTATCTTGTTGTTGTTGGTGATATTAAAACCAAAGACGTTAAGAAAAATGTAGAAAAACTTTTTGGAAGTTGGGCAAAAGCTACTGCTCCTAGAGTAAGTTATTCTACACCAAGCAATGTTCAATACACTCAAATAAACTTTGTTGACATGCCAAATGCTGTTCAATCAGAGTTAACTTTATTGAACACTATTGATATGAAAATATCTAATCCTGATTATTTCCCTTTAATTGTTGCTAATCAAATTTATGGTGGAGATTTCAATAGTTATTTAAACATGAACCTTAGAGAAAAACATGGTTGGACATATGGCGCAAGATCATATGTTGGTCAAAGCAAATTTGGTTCAAGTAAATTTACAGGAAATGCTCAAGTTAGAAATGCAGTTACTGACAGCTCAGTTGTAGAAGCTCTAAATGAACTCAATAGAATTAGAACTGAAAAAGTTTCTGAAGAAACACTTAAAAATGTAAAAGCTGGATATATTGGGCGTTTTGTAATGCAAGTAGAAAAACCAGCTACTGTTGCTCGTTATGCATTAAATATTGAAACAGAAGGTTTACCTGCAGATTTCTATGAAAACTACATCAAAAACATCAATGCAGTAACTGCTGATGATGTAATGAGAGTTGCCAATAAATATATGCTTGCAGACAATATGCGTATACTTATAGTAGGTAAAGGTTCAGAAGTAATTCCTGCTTTGGAAAAACTAAAAATACCTATGTTCTATTTCGATAAATACGGAAATCCAACAGAAAAACCAGCTATGAAAAAACCTGCTCCAGCTGGTGTAACCGTTAAAACAGTTTTAGATAATTACATCAACGCAATTGGTGGTCAAAAAGCTGTAGCTGCTGTAAAAACAGTTTCAATGGTTGGAACTGCAACAATTCCACAAGCTCCAGCACCTTTAAAATTTACAATGAAAAAAGATGCTAAAGGAAAATCTTTAGTGAAAATTGAAATGGAAGGAATGGGCGAATTATCAAAACAAGTGGTTGATGAAAAAGGAGGTTTTACAGTTCAACAAGGTATGAGAAAAGAACTTTCTGCTGAAGAATTTGCAGAGAAAAAAGAAACTGCTGCAACTTTTGACGAGCTTGCCTTGATGAAAAAAACAGATTTAGTTCTTGATGGTATTGAGCCTTTTAATGGTAGTGATGCCTATGTTATCAAAAACGGAAAATCAACTTTATACTACGATGTAAAATCTGGTTTAAAAGTAGCTGAATCAAAAACAGTTGAAAGAGGCGAACAAAAAATGACGGTAACCACTAACTTTGGTGATTATAAAGATGTTAAAGGTGTTAAATTCCCTTATGCAATAACAATGAACCAAGGATTTGAATTAAACTTTATTATGAGTGATGTAAAAGTAAACGAAGGAGTTACTGATGCTGATTTCAAATAATAAATTTAGAAATTTTGTATAAAAATAGAAGGCCGCAAATTGCGGTCTTTTATTTTTTATTAGCTAAATATATTCCTACCATAACTACAGCTGCGCCAAAAATTTGAAAAAGAGTTAATCTCTCGTTATCAAAAATTCCCCAACCCAGTGCAACAATTGGAATAAGATAAGTAACCGAAGAAGCAAAAACTGGCGACGAAATTTGAATTAGCTTATAAAACGAAATGTTTGCAATTCCTGTTCCAACAATCCCTAGAATTGCCACAAAAATCATGGCGTGTTGAGTAGACTCTACATGGACTTTTGAAGAAAAATCTGTGAAAAATAATATCAATAGTGCTGGTAGTAACATTACCAAAAAATTTCCGGTTGTAATACTCAAAGGTTTTACATCAGACAGATATTTTTTTATTAAATTAACATTGGTAGCATAGCACATTGTAGCAATAATTACAAATACAGTATAGAAATAGTTCTCTGTAGTATTATTCTCTGCTCCAGTAAAAATTAAAATAGCTGTTCCTGCTAACCCAATAATAATTCCAAACAGTTGACTTCTTTTAAAATCTAGACCAAAAAATGTTGCTCCAAACAACAAAGTGCTTAGAGGAGTTAGTGAATTTAATATTGAGCAAATAGAGCTACTTACTTTTGTTTCTGCAATAGCAAAAAGATAAGCAGGTATAAATGTACCAAATAATGAAGTAACGGCAACAAATTTCCATTTGTGCAGAGGAATTTCGGTTAGACTTTTAAATCCAATTACCAATAAAAAAACTGCACAAAAAATTATTCTTAATGAACCTAACTGAAATGGAGTTAAACCAATAAGCCCTTTTTTTATTAAAATAAATGAACTTCCCCAAATCAATGCTAACAACCCCAGCAAAATCCATTTTATTTGTAATGATTTCATACCTAAAAATTATTCCACAAATTTTGTAATTATTTTAAGAATGACCATTTTAAAAATTATTTATTTTTGTAACGTATTTCAACTTGACAACAAACATTAAATATAATATCATGAATTTTTTAAAATCACTATTGACAGTTTCTTTTTGTTCGATAGCGTTGATAGGCTGTAAAGAAACAGCATCTAAAGCCAATTTGTCCCAGGAAACTAAGGAACCAAAAAAAGAAAAAACTATAGCTGCAAAACCCGAAACAGCATCATTCCATATCGAAGGTATGACATGTGCTATTGGTTGTGCAAAAACAATTGAGGAAAAACTAGCTGATACCGATGGAATTCAAGAAGCAAAAGTAGATTTTGACAAAAAAGAAGCTACTGTTGTTTTTGATGCAGCAGTTTTAGATTCAAAAAAAATTACCGATTTAGTTGAATCTTGTGCAGATGGAAAAACCTATAAGGTTTCAGACATGAAAACAAAAATCTAAATGAATAACAAATAAAAAAGGGAACTCAAAATTGAGTTCCCTTTTTTATTTCCAACGGATGGTTTCCATTATTTTTCGCATATCTTTTTTGATGTAATCTGTAGCTGGCATTATGGAGTCATAATTTGGCTTTGCATAGAAATAAACCGAACCAGTTAAAAAATGTTTCACACTATCTGTAACATAAAACTGAGCATTTGTTGCTGCATTACCATTCACTCTGTAGAACATTCCATAAACTTTATCAGTAGAATTAATAAATGGTTGCTCTAATATATCATCTGCTTTAATTACATGCTCATAGGTCAGTTTTTGAGCATCACGCAACAACTTATCAATATTATTTTGAACTGGTTTATAGGTTATATAAACAGTAGCCTTCATCTTTTTATAATGCAAGCTATAGCCACAATCTTTATCGGCTTCAACATTTGCTGTTCTATTAATTTCAAATGTGAATGGACAAGGTGATGTAAATGCTTGATATGTTGCCTTTGGATATTCTAATCTGAGTTGACTTGCTGGTTTTGGCAAAACATCATCCTTGCAACATATTGTTATACTTAATACAAGAAATAATGCTAGAAATAATTTAATCTTCATCTATTCAAGGGTAACTTTTATTTGTTTTATTCTTCTCTTATCCACAGCTTCAATAACGAAAAAAGTAGAAGAAAAGTGTATTTTTTGACCTTTTTTTGGAAAATGTCCCAAGTTTTCTAAAATAAAACCAGCCAATGTTTCCGCTTCTCCTTTTTTTGCTTCAAAAGGTTCTTCTTCAAGACCAGTAATTTTGTAAAAATCCTTGAGATTTATTTTCCCCTCAAAGATAAAATTCTTTTCATCTATTTGAGAAAAATTAATGTTTTCATCATCAAATTCATCCGAAATATCGCCTACTATCTCTTCAATAATATCTTCAAGAGTCACTATACCTGAAGTTCCTCCATATTCATCTACAACTATAGCTAGATGACTTTTCATAGATTGAAAATCCTTTAGCAAATCATCTAGTTTCTTGTTTTCTGGAACAAAAAACGGTTCTCTAATTATTTTATCCCACTCAAATTCTTTTTTGTGAATATGTGGAATTAGATCTTTTACAAACAAAACCCCAACAATGTGGTCAATATTATCTTCAAAAACAGGAATTCTTGAATAGCCTTTATCAATAATTTTTGGATAAATCTCAGAGAAAGTTTCCGTTATATCGAGTGCAAATACATCTATTCTGGGACTCATTACTTGTTTTGTATCTGTATTTCCAAAGGAAACAATTCCTTCCAATATTTTTTGTTCATCAGTAGTAGTGTCATCTGGAGAAGTTAACTCAAGTGCTTGAGATAATTGATTGACAGAAATATTACTTTTTTGATTTCCTAATTTGTTATGCAAAACATTAGAAATGTTTCGCATTGGAATACTTATAGGTGATAGTAGTTTGTCTAAAAAACTTAAAGGAACAATTATAAATGCTGAAAATTTTAGGCTATTTCTACTTGCATATATTTTTGGCAAAACCTCTCCAAAAAGCAAAATCAAAAAAGTAACCAATACTACTTCTACAACAAACTTAATTACTGGTGATAAAATGTTTTCAAAAAGAGAACTTCCTACTATTGAAAAAATAATTACAACCCCGATGTTTAAAAAATTATTAGCCAACAATAGTGTTGCTAATAGTTTCTTTGGTTTTTGAAGGATTTTATCTAATAGTTTTCCTTTCTTGGGATTATCAGAAGACAATTTTTCAACATCTTTTGGGGACAATGAAAAGAGAGCAACCTCAGCGGCAGATATCATAGCAGATAAAAACAAAAGTAGGAAAACAATAAGCCAACCTAGAATAGCTTGTGTGTCTAGAATTTCAGTAAACGAGTAACTGGGTTCAGGATCCAAACGAAAAAGTATTAATTAAACAATTTTAATAAGGCATATCCATTTCGTCAGATATACCACTATTATCTTTATTTTCACTAGATTGTACTTGCTTCACATTATCTGAGTCTTTTTTAATATTCAGAAACACAAATTCAGTTACTTGAATTTCTGTTGTATATTTTGTTGACCCATCTTCTGCTTGCCATTGACGAGATTTTATTCTACCTTCTACATATATTTTATCTCCTTTGGACAAATACTTTTCGCAAATTTCGGCAGCTTTATTTCTAACCACTAAATTATGCCATTCTGTAGAAGTTATTTTTTCGTTGGTTTGTTTGTTTATATATACTTCGTTCGTTGCAAGAGGAAATCGAGCAATACAGTTACCACCATCAAAATAATGCATTTTCACATCATCTCCAAGGTGACCAATGAGGATTACTTTATTTACCGTTCCATTCATAATAAAAGAAAGTATAAATCAATCAAATTTACTACTTTTTTTTAATTTTTAATAATTCTTTCTCTATAAAATTAAAAATAACTATCGGAAATGGCAATTTTGATAGATTTTTTATTGATAATCCATTTTTTAATTCCCCAGAAACTAAAACATGCCAAAATTTAATATGTAAATTTTGATGAGATAGTTTGTGTATCGTTTGATGATGATAAAATGGTTTTATAGAAACAATTCTATCTGCAAAATTGAACTTTTCTTGAATAGTTTGGACGAACTTTTCATAGTCTTCATTTTGCTCAGTTTCAATTAATGGAAATTCATGCAAATTTTGCCAAATGTCTTTTTCAGTTCTTTTGTTTACCAAAACATTTTCATGCTCATCAAAAAAAACGATGTAATTAAAAAATCGATTTCTTGTTTTTGTCTTCTTAGATTTTACTGGAAATAATTCTACACTATTATTAGCAAATGCAAAACAACTATTGTTAAAGATGCAACTCATGCAATCTGCTTTTTTTGGCACACATTGCAAAGCTCCAAACTCCATAATAGCTTGATTAAACAAATAACTTTTACTTGGTGGAATTAGTTCCTTTGCAATTTTTACAAAGACCTTACGGGTTGTAGTTATAGAAATATCTTCTTTAATTCCAAAGTACCTTGACAAAACTCTGTAAACATTTCCATCAATTACTGGAACTTCTTCATTATTACAGAAAGAAGCTATTGCAGCAGCGGTATAATCGCCAACTCCTTTCAATTTTTTTAACTCTACATATGTCTTAGGAAAAACGCCATTTAATTCACTAACAACATACTGGGCTGTTTTGTGCATGTTGCGAGCACGAGAATAATATCCTAAACCTTGCCAAAGCACAAGCACATCATTCTCTGAAGCATTTGCCAAATCAAAAACAGTTGGAAAAGCTTCCATAAACCTCAAATAATAAGGCAATCCTTGAGCAACTCTTGTTTGCTGAAGGATAATTTCAGACAACCAAATCGCATAGGAATCTGTAGTGTTTCGCCAAGGCAAATCACGTTTATTTTTTAAATACCATTGAATTAATAAGTTAGAAAAATCCATAGTTGAAAAAGGTGGTGCAAAAATAAATCATTATGTGATTAAATTTTAAGAGATTATAGTTGAAAAATTGTTTTTTTAATTCATATATTTGCACTCGCAAAAAATCACACTTAATATTAAAATTAGAAATAAAATGACGAAAGCAGATATCGTAGCGAAGATTTCAGAAAAATTAGGCTTAGAAAAAGGAGATGTTCAGGCAACAGTTGAATCGTTTATGGAAGAAGTAAAAACTTCATTAGAAACAGGTGACAACGTTTATTTAAGAGGTTTTGGTAGCTTTATTATCAAAACAAGAGCAGAAAAAACAGGTAGAAACATTTCAAAAAACACTACTATCAAAATTCCTGCACACAATATCCCAGCATTCAAACCAGCTAAAGTTTTTGTTGAGTCAGTAAAAACAAACACTGAAGTTGTTGCTTAAAATATTTATTAATCACAAAAAACTAAAGTATGCCAAGTGGTAAAAAAAGAAAAAGACATAAGGTAGCTACGCACAAACGTAAAAAAAGAGCGAGAGCTAACCGTCACAAAAAGAAAAAGTAGTTCTATAACTACTTTTTTCTTTTTAAACGTTCATTGAAATTGAATAATAGTAATCAGTAAACAATTACCGAGAACTGAGTACTATATTCGTCGGGTAAATTATACCTGTTTTAAAATGTTTAATCCATCCTTACGTTAGCTGTCAGCAGTTAGCTATTAGCAATTAGCCAATACAAAGGCTGAAAGCTAGAAGCCAAAAGCTAAAGGCTCTTTGTCGGGATAAAAATTTACAACATGAATAAAGAATTAATCATCCGTAGTGGTGAAAATGCTGTAGATTTTGCCTTATTAAAAGATGGAAAACTAATTGAATTACACAAAGAAGAGGAAAAAGGCAACCAGTTTCAAGTAGGCGATATTTTTATTGCCAAAATCAGGAAACCAGTTGCAGGACTAAATGCGGCCTTTGTTAATGTAGGTTTCGAAAAAGATGCCTTTTTACATTATCATGACCTTGGTCCAAATTTGCTCTCTTATTTGAAATTCATAAAACTTGTAAGCGCAGGTAAAATAAAAGATTTCACCTTAAAAAATTTTCCTTTTGAAAAAGAAATAGACAAAGACGGCTCCATCATGGATGTGTTGAGTGCTAACCAGTCTATACTTGTTCAAGTTGTAAAAGAACCCATTTCTACAAAAGGCCCAAGAATAAGCTCAGAGCTCTCATTGGCAGGTAGATTCTTAGTTCTTGTTCCTTTTTCTGATAGAGTTTCGGTTTCACAGAAAATTGATTCTAGAGAAGAAAAAGACAGATTAAAGAAAATGGTTCAAGCAGTTAAACCAAAAGGATTTGGGGTTATTGTTCGTACAGTAGCCGAAGGCAAAAATACAGCCGAAATCGAAAAAGATTTGCAGAACCTGATTAATCGTTGGACTGCAATGTGTAAAAGATTAGCAACTGCTCATCATCCGTCAAAAGTATTGGGAGAACTGAATAAAGCTTCTTCAATACTTAGAGATGTTTTTAACGATACCTTTACTGGTATTCAAATAGATGACGAAGAGTTGTATCAAGAAACAAAGGACTATTTAGCCGAAATAGCTCCTGAGAAACAAAAAATAGTTAAGTTTTATCAATCGAAAGATGTGCCTCTTTTTGAAAAATATCATATTGAAAGGCAAATAAAAACATCATTCGGTAAAACTGTTTCAATGAGTAAAGGTGCTTATCTAATAATAGAACATACTGAAGCTCTCCATGTTATTGATGTAAATAGCGGAAACAGATCGAACAAAGCTTCTAGCCAAGAGGATACAGCACTCGAAGTAAATTTAATTGCTGCAGCAGAAATTGCTCGACAATTAAGATTGAGAGATATGGGAGGAATTATTGTTGTCGATTTTATTGATATGCAAAATCCCGATAACAGAAAAGTGCTTTATGATTTCTTAAAAGAAGAAATGAGCGACGATAAAGCTAAACACAAAATATTACCTCCAAGTAAATTTGGATTAGTTCAAATTACAAGACAAAGAGTTCGTCCAGAGGTAAATATTAAAACTAAAGAAGAAAACCCTAATGGAGATGGAGAAATTGAAGCTCCAATACTTATTATTGATAAAATTTCTTCAGAGGTTGAAAGATTAAAAAATGATTATAAAAAAATTGTGCTCAACGCACATCCTTTTGTGGTAGCTTACCTAAAAAAAGGTTTTCCATCAATACGTTCAAAATGGCTTTTTGAACATAAAAAATGGGTGAAAATTGTACCGCGTGACGCTTACACGTATTTAGAATATCATTTCTTTGACGAAAACGGAAAAGAAATTAATTAAAAAAACCGTCTTGTTAGATTAACAAGACGGTTTTTTTGTATAGGAACGTTTTGAATTCTAATCTAACTCGTACTCTAGCCTTACAGTAATTCTTGCAGTTTTATTTTTACTGTAGGTGTCATTAATTCCGCCATAACTATCTTCTTCTGTTGAACCTTGACCTGTAATTTGAAAAACTCCCATGCTAGCTCGCTTTAATTTTCCTAAACTTCCATCGGCTGTTTTTACGATTTTTGTTGCTCTTTCGTTAGCATCTTTTGTTGCATTTTCAATCAAACTTTGTTTTAAACTTGGCAAATCTGAATAAGTGTATTGAATACTATTAGAAGTTAATTCGATACCAGAATTAACTAACTCTGATGTTTTGCTAGAAACCTCTTCTATTCGCTTCATCAAATCAGGGTTTTTCTTTGCAGAAAAAGTAATGGTTTGTGTTGCTTCATATCCGTCAAAAACCTGTTCATAACGTGTTTGATAATTGTTTTCGTTATTTTCACTTCTAATTTCTCGAAATTTTTTCTGGAAATTCACCGCTCCAAAATTAAATTCATCGGGCTTAAATCCTTTTGAAATAAAAAAATCACGCACAATTTTTTGATCAGAAACTATTTTGTTGTAGGCTGTTTTTATATCCATACTTTGCGCATTAAAACTACCCGACCAAAGAATTTCATCTGAAACAAAATCCTTAGTACCTAATCCAATAACTGAAATTGAATCTAAATTCTGATTGCGGTTTTGAAATGATTTACCCAAAATCCAAGCGGTGATAATTATCGCAACACCAATAATTATAGAAGATTTAATTTTTTCCATCTGCAAGATTGATTTATTTTTAAAAACGTAAAAACTCTTAATATATTATATCAGAATAATTTATTTTCTCCTTTGAGCAAAAAAACGAATCATTAAATCTGAAGCTTCCTCTGCATAAACTCCGTGTTTGACTTCTGTTTTTGGATGTAACTGAGTTCCCAAAGTCATAAAACCACGTTGCTCATCGCGTGCTCCAAAAACAATTCTAGATATTTGGCTCCAATACAAAGCGCCAGCACACATTTGGCAAGGTTCGAGTGTAACATAAAGTGTGCAACCTTTTAAATATTTTCCGCCGATATAATTTGCTGCCGAAGTTATAGCTTGCATTTCGGCATGAGCTGTCACATCATTGAGTAATTCGGTCAAATTATGACTTCTCGCAATAACTTTATTATCAATTACAACAACAGCGCCAACAGGAATTTCACCTTTTTCAAAAGCCATTTCAGCTTCTTGCAAAGCTTTTTTCATAAAATATTCGTCAGTAAAAGGACTTTCCATAAAACAAAAATACGATTTCAATTTGTACATTTGTCTTATGTCAAAAAAAATACTCGAACATATTAATTCTCCTGTTGATTTACGAAAATTATCCCTTTCGGAATTACCCGATTTGGCTACAGAATTGCGTGAATTCATCATTGATATTGTTTCGGTAAAAGAAGGTCATCTTGGCGCAAGTCTTGGTGTTGTTGAACTAACGATTGCGTTGCATTATGTTTTTGACACACCAAATGATTTATTGGTTTGGGATGTTGGTCATCAAGCCTATGGGCATAAAATTTTAACCGAACGAAGAACCAAATTTGACACTAATCGTCAACTTGGAGGTATTTCGGGTTTTCCAAAACGAAGCGAAAGTATTTACGACACGTTTGGTGTTGGACATTCTTCTACCTCAATTTCGGCAGCTTTGGGCATGGCGATTGCTTCGCAACTTAAAGGCGAAAACAAACATCATATTGCGGTGATTGGCGATGCGTCAATTGCTAGTGGAATGGCTTTTGAAGGTTTAAATCACGCTGGAGTTACTGATGCTAACTTGTTGGTTATACTAAATGATAATGCTATTGGAATTGATCCAAGTGTTGGTGCTTTGAAACACTATTTGACTTCGGTTAAAGAAGGAAAAAATCCGAAACAAAACAACATGATTAAATCGTTGAATTTTGATTATTCTGGTCCAATTGATGGTCACGATTTACCCAAATTAATTTCGGAATTAGAACGATTAAAAAAAACAAAAGGTCCAAAATTTCTACATATCGTAACCACAAAAGGTAAAGGTTTGGAACAAGCCGAAAAAGACCAAGTAAAATATCATGCGCCAGGAAAATTTGATGCAAAAACTGGAGAAATTATTCCAAAATCGGAAGAACATTTACCAATGAAATTTCAAGATGTTTTTGGATTGACTTTGGTTGAATTGGCCAAAAATAATCCAAAAATAATCGGAATTACACCTGCAATGCCGAGCGGAAGTTCGATGAAATTTATGATGGACGCTTTTCCCGAAAGAGCTTTTGACGTTGGCATTGCCGAACAACATGCTGTTACACTTTCGGCTGGAATGACAACACAAGGCATGGTTGTTTTTTGCAACATCTACTCTACTTTTTTGCAACGTGCTTATGACCAAGTAATTCATGATGTGGCTTTGCAAAATTTGCCTGTGATTTTCTGTTTAGACCGCGCTGGAATTGTTGGCGAAGATGGTGCCACGCATCACGGTGTTTTTGATATTGCCTATCTGCGTTGCATTCCGAATATGATTATTTATGCACCAAAAGACGAAATCGATTTGCAAAATATTCTTTATACAGCTTCGTTAGGTTTGCCACATCCCATTGCGATTCGCTATCCGCGCGGAAGAGGAAAACACTCAAATTATGAATTAAAAATTACGAATTACGAATTTGAAAAAATCGAAATTGGTAAAGCTCATTTGCTGAAAAAAGGCGCAAAAACCGCTGTTTTATCTACGGGTTTTATCGCGAATAATGTTTCAATAGCTTTGGAAAACCTCAATCAACCCGAAACTATTGCGCATTATGACTTTGGTTTTATTAAACCTTTGGATGAAAAATTGTTACACGAAATTTTCAGTTCTTTCGAAAATATTATTACCATTGAAGATGGAACAATCAAAGGCGGATTTGGTTCGGCAATTGTTGAATTTGCCTCTGAAAACAACTATACAAAACCTGTAAAAATCCTCGGAATTCCTGATAATTTTATCGAACACGGAACAGTGGAAGAACTTCAAAAAATTTGCAAAATCGACGTTAAAAGTCTTGAAAATATTTTTTTAAACTACTAAAAAAACGATTTTTGCACCGTCTAACAATTTTCCATCAAAAAATGAAGGCATTTCAAAAGGTTCTCTTCTTCTTTTTTCTATTCAGCTCAACAACATTTTTTGCTCAAGATGCAGTAAAAAAAGCTGTTCCCGACACAATTTCGCATTGGGAAAAGAAAAATACTGTTGGGTTAGACATCAGTCAAATTGCTTTTTTAAATTGGAATGCTGGTGGTGTTAACTCGGTATCAGGTTTGTTAAAGGGTAATTTTTTACGAAAATATCAAAAAGGAAATTTGAAATGGGTAAACGAAATGATTATCCGTTATGGAGTAAATAAACAAGATGGAATTGAACTAAGAAAAACCGACGATGCATTTCAGTTCAACTCTACTTTGGGTTACCGAAAAGACACGATAACCAACTGGTATTCATCGGCTAAATTTAATTTTAACACCCAATTTACAAACGGTTATGCGTATCCAAATACCACAAAAGCCATTTCAAAACCATTTGCGCCAGCCTATATTTTCCTCGGAGTTGGTTCGGAATATTCAAATAAGGAGAAAAAATTGAACGTCTATATTTCTCCTTTGACGATGAAAACGACGTTGGTTTTGGATCAAACTTTGGCAAATCAAGGCGCATTTGGAGTAAACAAAGCGGTTTATGATGTTAACGGAAACCTCATCAAAAAAGGAGAATTATACCGAATGGAACTCGGCTTTTTGGTGACTAATTATTACAAAAAAGAAATCTATAAGAACATTATTTGGGAAAACCGTCTGAGTTTATATTCTGATTATATCAATCATTTTGGGAATATTGATGTTGATTGGCAAATGCAATTTGAATTGGTTGTAAACGAATATGTTAGAGCTAACATCGGCGCGCATTTTATTTATGATGACGACATCAAAGCCAAAGAAGAACGCAACGGCGAACAAATAACGGTTGGTCCAAAACTTCAATTAAAACAAATGCTTGGTGTTGGTTTGGTTTACAATTTCTAAGCCGAAACAATCTTAAACAATTCCACTGCTTTTCCATCAGTTAGCATTGAAATGTAGTGGCAAATGTGCAATAATCTGTCGTAAAGATTTTCTTTTTCCAAATGATGCTTTTCCGGAAGAATTTTTAGTAAAAGCTTGTCATAATTTGTTGCTTTTCCTTCATGATTATTGTTGAAAGCGGTAATAAATTTATCCAGTAAGGTATTGATAATTTGATACCCTGAAAGCTCTTTTTCAATGACTTCGCGACTTTGATAAATATTCTTTACACTCAACTTGATGATATCATCCATTTGGGCTTTGTATTTGCTTTTATCTGTTAAAGCAAAATGGAATTTTCCTTGCAAAATAGCTTCTTCATTTTCTATAAAAACACGAACAGCATCGTTAATCAAGTTTCCAATTGCCAAAGCGCGCAAATAACTAATTCGGTCTTCTTTGGTGGTTAACGTTTGATATTTAGCCGCATCAATCGTGTCTTTTACCAACTTTATTAGATATTCCAAAGCAAAATCTTCGGAAACCAAACCGAGATTTATTCCGTCTTCAAAATCGATAATCGTGTAGCAAATATCATCGGCAGCTTCGACTAAAAACGCCAACGGATGACGTTCGTAACCAATATCTTCGCCCGATTTATTGGAAATCATTCCTAATTCTGTGGCAACTTCTTTGAAAAAATCCTTATCCTGCTGAAAGAAACCATATTTTTTATCCGAAATGTTTTTGGTTGGTTTTTTAGGCAAACTTTCCTTCGGATATTTGGTAAATGCGCCAAGTGTAGCATAGGACAAACGCAAACTTCCTTCAATTCCAGGTCGCGAACTCGTTAGAACCGAAAAACCATTGGCATTTCCTTCAAAATCGATTAAATCTTGCCATTGCTTTGGTGTTAATCTATCTTTGAATTGTTGCCCTTTTCCTATCGAAAAATATTCGCCAATCGCTTTTTCACCCGAATGTCCAAACGGCGGATTTCCAATATCGTGAGCCAAAGCTGCTGCGGCAACGATTGCTCCAAAATCGTTCATGTGATAACCGTGAATTTCTTTGAGATGTGGATATTTTTCGATAATTTTTTTCCCAACCAATCTTCCTATGGAACGACCAACAACCGAAACTTCCAAGCTGTGCGTCAATCGTGTGTGAACGAAATCGGTTTTTGACAATGGAATAACTTGTGTTTTATCTTGTAAACTGCGGAAAGCTGACGAAAAGATAATTCGGTCGTAATCGACTTCAAAACCCAAACGAGTATCGTCTTGTTCTATTCGCAAACGCTTGCTTGTGTCGCCTTGACGTTTTAAAGATAAAAGTTGTTCCCAAGTCATGTTATGTAAGATTGAAGATTAATGATTTTAGGTTTTAAAGATAACTTTATTTGAGGATTTTTTTCATGCAAACACTGTTTTCTACTCCAATATATTGCCCATAATTTTCGGTAATTTCATAACCAGCCTTTTGATACAAATGAATGGCATCTTTCTGCAAATATCCTGTTTCGAGAACTGCTCTGGTATAACCTTCTTCTTTTGCCCATTTCTCCAACTCGCCTAAAATTTTAAAACCAATTCCTTTTCCTCTATGCTCTGGCAAAGTAAACATTCGTTTCATTTCAACCGTATCGTTGTCGTATTCTTTGTAAGCACCAATCGCTATTGGTTGATTATTTTCATAATACACCATAGCGTTTTTCAGCAAACTCGATTTATTAAATTGAGCATAAAAAGCATGATCATCACCATCGAGTATGGCTAAATATTTGTCGAGTTGAACGACGAGCTTTTCAAAATCTTCGCTGCCAGAAGTGGTTCTTTTGATAGTAATCATTTTATTCTTTGTCTTTTGCCAAGAAGAAACTGCGAGATTTTTTTGGATACAAATTAAAACTTTTGTCGCTTGGATTGGCAATTACCGATTTGATGTTGATTTTATCTCCTAATTTGAAGTCTTTTTCAACCATTTGGTAATCCAACAAATATTCGCCACAGAAATAGTTTCCGTGTTCGTCTTTTTCAATAATTCCTGTATAAAGCTCCTTTTTTTCTTTTGACATAGTCTTTTATTTATTTTCAAATGTAATTAAAAAGAAAACAGCCATCAAGTTGACAGCTGTTTTCTTTTATCGTAAATCAATGAATTTGATTATGAGATTTCTCCTTCGTCGAAATGACAAAGTCGTAATTATGAACCACACATTTCACAATCATCGCCACCAGTTGCAGCAGCATTTCTTGCGCGTTCTACCATAGCCGCAAAATCTTCGGCGGTCATTTCTCCGTTTTCTACTGGAGCAACGACTTCAACTGCCGTAGCCATTGGTATTTCGTTTAGTGTTGGTTCTGTTTTTTTGTCGTTATTCAATGTAAACTTGATAGCATCAACAGCCGATTTTGTTCTCAAATAATACATTCCTGTTTTTAGTCCGCTTTGCCAAGCATAGAAATGCATTGAGGTTAGTTTGGCAAAATTGGCATTTTCCATAAACAAGTTCAACGATTGCGATTGGTCAATAAAGTAACCTCTTTGACGCGACATGTCTATAATATCTTTCATAGACATTTCCCAAACGGTTTTGTACAATTCTTTTAAATCGTTTGGAATTCTATCAATATTTTGGATAGAACCATTATTACGCATGATTTCTTGTTTCAATTCTTCGTTCCACAAACCTCTTTCAACTAAATCTTCTAAAAGATGTTTGTTTACAACAATAAATTCACCCGAAAGTACACGGCGAGTATAAATATTGGAAGTATAAGGTTCAAAAGCTTCGTTGTTTCCAAGAATTTGCGAAGTTGAAGCCGTTGGCATTGGTGCCATTAACAATGAGTTTCTAACTCCGTTTTTGATTACTTCTTTTCTTAGACTTGCCCAATCCCATCGACCTGATAAATCTTCGTCTTTTAATCCCCAAAGATTGTATTGGAATTCACCTTGAGAAATTGGCGAACCTTGGAATGAAGAATATGCACCTTCTTCTTTGGCCATTTCCATTGAAGCAGTTACAGCTGCAAAGTAGATGGTTTCAAAAATTTCTTGGTTTAATTGTTTTGCTTCATCGCTAGTAAAAGGTAATCTTAGCTTGATAAACGCATCTGCTAATCCTTGAACTCCAAGACCTACTGGTCGATGACGCATATTAGAGTTTTCTGCTTCTTTTACTGGATAATAGTTTCTATCGATTACTTTGTTAAGGTTTCTAGTTACACGTTTTGTAACGTTGAACAATAGTTCATGGTCAAACTTACCATTCTCTACAAACATTGGTAAAGAAATAGAAGCCAAGTTACATACTGCAATCTCATCTGCCGAAGTATATTCTAGAATTTCTGTACAAAGGTTTGAAGAACGAATAGTTCCAAGATTTTTTTGATTAGATTTTCTATTTGCTGCATCTTTATACAACATATATGGAGTTCCAGTCTCAATTTGTGATTCTAGAATTTTTTCCCAAAGTTCACGTGCTTTTATCGTTTTTCTTCCTTTTCCTTGCTCTTCATAGCTAGTATAAAGTTTGTCAAATTCATCTCCATAAACATCATACAATCCTGGACATTCATTAGGACACATCAACGTCCAAGTGCTATCTTCCTGAACTCGTTTCATGAATAAATCTGAAATCCACATTGCATAGAATAAATCTCTTGCGCGCATTTCTTCTTTTCCATGATTTTTCTTTAGGTCAAGAAAATCCATGATATCAGCATGCCAAGTTTCAATATAAATAGCAAAACTTCCTTTGCGTTTTCCACCACCTTGATCAACATATCTTGCGGTATCATTGAATACTCTTAGCATTGGAACTATACCATTCGACGTTCCATTTGTTCCACGGATATAAGAACCAGTCGCACGAACATTATGAATAGAAAGCCCAATTCCTCCTGCTGATTGCGATATTTTGGCAGTTTGTTTTAATGTATCATAAATTCCATCAATACTATCATCTTGCATTGTTAAAAGGAAACAAGAGGACATTTGTGGTTTTGGTGTTCCTGCATTGAACAAAGTTGGCGTGGCATGTGTAAAGAATTTTTTTGACATCAATTCATAGGTTTCTATAACTGATTTTAAATCGTCAAGGTGAATTCCTACCGAAACACGCATCAACATGTGTTGTGGACGTTCAACTATTTTTCCGTTAATTTTTAGAAGATAAGAACGTTCAAGAGTTTTAAATCCGAAATAGTCGTAGTTAAAATCTCTGTTATATATAATGTGCGAGTCTAAAAACTCAGCGTTTTCCATAATAACTCTATGTACTTCTTCTGACAATAATGGCGCTTCTTGATTGGTTCTAGGGTTTACATAATGAAACATATCGTTCATCGTTTCAGAGAATGATTTTTTGGTGTTTTTATGTAAATTGGAAACTGCAATACGAGCAGCAAGTTGAGCATAATCTGGATGGGTAACTGTCATTGCTGCAGCAGTTTCAGCGGCAAGATTATCTAGTTCAGAAGTTGTTACACCATCATATAATCCTTCGATAACTCGCATTGCTACCTTTACGGCATCAACCATTTCATTTAATCCATAACACAATTTTTTAATTCTGTCTGTGATTTTGTCAAACATCACTGGCTCTTTGTGGCCATCTCTTTTTATTACGTACATAGTTTTTGTTTTTTTTGAAAATAAAGAATCCCTTCCTTATTTTCGAGTTAGTTTTAATTTTAACTTTTGAGCTTTCACTCTTTTTCGCTGTAGCTACAGCTATTTAAATCTCCCGATTTTATTTTTAAAGATTTTTAAAAATCTGCGTCGAAACTTATTTTTTGTGAATCAGTATCTTTACTCAAGACACCTGCTTTTTGATATTCTGAAACACGCTTTTCAAAGAAATTTGTTTTTCCTTGTAATGAAATCATATCCATGAAATCAAAAGGGTTTGTCACATTGTAAACTTTTTTGCAACCTAATTCAACTAGAAGTCTATCTGTTACAAACTCTAAATATTGTGTCATTAGAGTAGCATTCATACCTATTAAACTCACAGGTAATGATTCTGTTATAAATTCTCTTTCGATAGTGAGAGCATCAGTTATGATTTCGGTAATTCTAGTTTTTGAAACTTTATTTATCAAATGATGATTGTGTAAATGAACTGCAAAATCGCAATGCACACCTTCGTCACGTGAAATCAACTCGTTAGAAAAAGTTAAACCTGGCATCAATCCACGTTTTTTCAACCAATAAATTGAACAAAATGCACCCGAAAAGAAAATTCCTTCTACTGCTGCAAAAGCGATTAATCTTTCTGCAAAAGAATCTGATTTTATCCAACGAAGTGCCCAATCGGCTTTTTTCTTGATAGCTGGGAATACCTCTATGGCATGGAACAATTCATTTTTTTCATTTTCATCTTTTACATAAGTATCAATAAGCAACGAATAGGTTTCGCTGTGAATGTTTTCCATCATTATTTGAAAGCCATAGAAAAACTTCGCTTCTGGATATTGCACTTCGTTAACAAAGTTTTCAGCAAGGTTTTCATTCACAATACCATCTGATGCGGCAAAAAATGCTAAAATATGCTTGATGAAATATTTTTCATCATCGTTCAATTTGGTATTCCAGTCTGTCAAATCTTGATGTAAATCAATTTCTTCGGCAGTCCAGAAACTTGCTTCCATTTTTTTATACCATTCCCAAATGTCGTGGTGTTTTATAGGAAAGATTACAAATCGGTTTTTGTTCTCTTTCAATATAGGTTCATTAGTTGTCATTTTTTGATGTTTTTTTGGGTAAAAATTTGTGTAATGAGACTGATACAAAGATTGCTATTTGGAACGTAAAATGAAAGTCAAACTTATTCACAAATAGCCTTAGTTTTTAACAAATGGGTTCGTTTTGTTCTTATTTTTTAAATTTTACAAAACACTAACTTTCAAGTGTTTATGAATTTTATTTTTTTGAAAAAGCCCTAAAACAAAGGGAATTAAGAATTCTCTTTCGTTGAAATTTTAACATTTTTTTGTTGTCATGGAAATCAATTTTTGGAAATAAAAAAACCGCATTTTCTAAAATTGAAAATGCGGTTTTAAAATACCTTTTATAAATCTTACTTTTTATTCTTCAGCATCTCTATCAATATAGGTTTTGTTACCGTTTTTATTGATATAATATTTTCCTCCTCTTGGTCCTGTGAAGACTTTTTTACCATTGTAAGTTCCAGTAATTTTATCTTTTACTTTCTTTTCAGCAGCTTTTGAAACAGGAGTTTCCTTCATATCTTCTTTTTCTTCAGCTTCTGTTTTGCCTGAACGAGTTTTTTTGGCCTTGGTTTTTGCTTCCGTTTTGTTTGCTGTAGCTTTGGCTTTTCCTTCTGCTGATTTTGTTTTTCCTTTTTCAGAAGCGTTGTTCGAAGCATCTTTGAAACGCTTGTCTGGCGTTCCATCTTTTTTCATTTTTGGTGCTTTTTCAGAAACTTCTTTTTTGGCCTTAGTAGCTTTTTCTTTCGTTTCTTTCTTTGCTTCTTTCTCTTTTTCTTTTTTGTCTTTAGCTTTTTTGTCTTTTAACTTTTCCGCTTTTTCCTTAATTATTTTTTCGGTTTTAGCGTTGGTCTTTTTTGTCTTGGCCTTTGTTTCTTGGGCAAAGATTGTATTTGAGAATACAAATACTAAACATAACAAGATTAGTTTTTTCATGATTTTTGAATTAATTATTTGTTTAAAATTAATAAATTATCTTTTACAATAATCGTACCTTAAATCAAATTAAGCTAAAAATAAGCTCTCAACTGAACATTTCCTGTGTGAATGGTTTGGCTGGTTTCGGTTTTTCTTCCCAAATAATTGATGTTTATGTCTAAAAATTCGGTTAGGTTTTTTTGCAACAACAATCTCCAAGTCATATTTCTTCCGGGCTGTAATCCTTCGAGCATTTGAAATGCCACTGGAGACAAAGCATCTCCATCAAATTTATTTTGATAAAGAGAAAATTCACCATTTATGGTAATTTTCTTTTCACCGGAATAGGAGAAAGACGTTCCGAAACGATTTTGGAGCAAAGTTTCGGCACTTACTTTTCTGTTTTCTTTGTTTTGATATTCATAAAAAATATCCCAACTAGCATTCTTATTGAATAAGTATGAAATTTTTGGATTGATTTGGTAGGTTTTCAAATCATAATTTCTGCTTGCGTAGTTTTCGGACATCAATGTTGTTCCTCCAAACTTGGTAGAGAAAGAAAACAACCATGTTTTTTTCATCAAATGAATATATTGTACTTGATGTGTAGCCGATAAATTTTCTTGCGAACCTACTGAAAGTAGCGTTTTTATCCTATTCTGCAAAAAAGTATAAGTTACCGAATGTTTTTGTTTTCCTCTATTATAAAAAAGTGAATTTCTGAAGGAAGTGTTCAACCCAAATAAATTTTCATCCGATTTTGAAAAAGGATTTAAGTCAAAATTATCGCCTGTTCTTTTTATTTTTCTTTCTATTAAAAATGAAGTTTGGTTATAAAAATGAGACAAAAGCTTTTTAAACCCAGTTGCATTTTGCCATTGAATCGGGTTTAGTGTTAGCGATTGCGAAAACTTATTTTGATGTGTTTTTATAAAAATCTGATTGGGTAGAAACACTCTAACATATTTTGCCTGATCGGGAAATGGTGCTACTTCAAACTCTTCTAACTCTTGAATTCCGTTATTGTTATAATCGTTCCAAGTATAAACACCTTGTCCTGGTTCCACTTCGAGATAGGTAAATTCTTGTTGTGCTATTGTTCCTGATGTGGTTTCGTAGGCGGTTGTTACTTGCACTTTTTGATTAAAATATTGATCGTTATACAACAATCTGGAGTTTAATGATGGTTCATCTTTTCGAGAAACATCTTCAAATTTTAGCTTTCTATAATTAATAAATAATGATAAATCACTTTTCTTGGTTTGAAATAATTTAGATTTCAAATAATACGAATTAGAGGTGTTTACTCTTTTTAAAAATCCACTGAGCAAACTGTCGTTTACTCGTTGTAAATAACCCAATTCGACAAATACTTTTGTACTATCGCCACGACCAACAAAAGCTCCATATTCAGTAAAACGCTGGCTTAATGCAGACAATTGATTGGTTGAAACCAACTTTTCTTTATTGTTTTCTAAACGCAAGCTTCCGCCAATCCAATTTTTTTTGAAATGAAATCTTGCTTGCGAATTGTTTCTTGCAAATGTTGATGTTGCATAGTTCCCATCACTATTAAGAATGCTGGAGTTTTGAAGAATATTCCAATTTTTTAATTTGAAAAATGCATTAACCAAATGTCGATTTCCAGAAAAACTCTTTGAAAAATCTAACTTTTCAAACTGATAGGTTAGCTTTCCTTTTTCGGGCAAAATAAAATCTAAACCATTTATAAGTAAGCTTTGATTTCCAGAAAATGTTGTTAAGTTCCAATCACGATTGAACTCGATATTGAATAATCGCTCGATGGTCTTGAAATTTTGTTGAACAAATTGATAGTTTCCAAAAGCATCAACTTGCCACTTTTTTGTGAATAATCGCTGCTTAAAGTTTAGTTTTCCTGCAATTCCTTTGTTATCATTATCATCAATTGAGGAAAACAAATTTTTGTCGTTGTTGCTTACACCTATTTCAAAATCTACAGTTGTTTTTTCATTAGGATTGTATTTCCCTAAAACGGTTGCAATCTGAATTTTTGTAGGTGCAATTAACCTTGTTATCGGTTCATAATTACCTTGTGGAACACCAGAAATTGGCTCAACATATTGATAAATTTTCCCTATGGCTGAAGAATTTTGCAAAATATAATTTCCAAGATTTGCTCCAACCAATGTGAACTTCACGTTGTATAATTCGTCCTGAGAATTATTGGAATATTCAAAAACTTCAATGCCGTTTACAGTTATTTTTTTGTATAATATTTTATTATCCGAATAGGTGTCGAGATAAGCCGATGGCGCATTCATAAGATTAGCATTATCTCCAGCATTGCTGAGAATTGTAACTTGTTCTGAAGATAAATTTTGTTGCAAAGGTTGGTTTTTCACATCATTTTCAGAATACAGATATCCGCCTAAACTCCATTTTTTTGCTTCGTGATTTGCACCAGCATAGGTCACAAAACGGGTATAACTCCTTTCAGAATATTGGTATTCAATCACGATACGCATTTCGGAAGTAATAGGAAAAAGCGAAGTGAATGTAATTTCGCCAGCATTGTAATCGATGATATAATCGTTGTTTTCACCACGTTTTTTCAAAATTCCGTTCACGTAAACTCTTTCTGAACCCGAAATGACTAAAACATATAATTCACCGTTGTTGCCTCGCAATTTATATGGACCTTGATTTCCTTCCTGTCCGGTAAACGAACTTTTGGCATATTGTCCGCGAACCAAAGCCGCAGAAGCAAAAATATCGGTTTTGTTTTCATCCTCACCAAAGGCAAAATGCGTGGAAAGTCCTTGTACTTTTTTATTAAAATTTAAAAATCGTGATTGTCTATTTTCGAGAAATAAATCACCTGCTCTGATGTTCCATTTATCGGTAAAAAGTTCAATGAAAATTTGGTCAAATTCATCCAATTTTTGTGAATAACCACCATCTTGCAACGGAATGTTACTGTCTTGAATAGAAGCACGAAGCGAAACTTTATCCGAAATTTTTCCTGTTATCTGTAAATCCAGATTTGAATTCACCGTCGAGTTTTGATTATTCCCAACAGTTAGGCCACGAGTAATACTTCCCGAAGTATTCAACCCATCAAATGGAACAAATTTTTTGACTGAACGGTTTACTTTATACAGATTACCTTCTTCATTAGGTACAATTCTATCTTGGTCATAAATGCTGTAGGTTTTTGTTAAAAAATCGGGATATTTTAGATAATGAATTTTTAGGCTATCATTGGAAATAAGATTTTTTTTGAAGATTAGTTTACCTTTTGGAAAATCAACTTTATAGAGAGAAGTATCGATGGGTTTTCCATCGAAAGTTTCAATTTTGAAAAATTCAGAATTAATACTTACTTTTTCGATGCTGATGGTATCCGAAGTGATGGCTACTTTTTTTGTTTGATACAACGAAGGGATTTCTTGAGCCGAAAGCTTAGAAATCCCAAAGAAAACTATCAGTAAAAAAAGTTTTTTTAGCATACATAGTTAATAACGTAAAAACTATTGAAAATATATGTTTTTTTTTGAATTTATAATCGGTTTTTCCAATTCTTAGGCATACGTGAGGTATGAAAAACTGCAATGACAATAATTTCTGAATTTCTAACTACATAATGAATACCATAAGGAAAGCGAGAAATAAAAAGAATTCTGATTTCTTTATACTTTTTTTGAAAACTATCAGGATTTCTAGAAATTTCAGCTAAACCAGCATCTAAACAAAGTTCAAAATCAAAAGACAATCCTTCTCTTTGTTTTTCATACCACAAAACAGCTTCTTCTATATCAAACAAAGCCTGTTTGATAAAACTTATTTGATGATACATTACTTTTTCCTCAATTTTTGAATGTGCTTTTTCACATCTTCCAAAGAATAAAGTTCGGCTTTTTCTTCTTCTAAAATGTGTAGTCGGTTTTCTAATTCATTTTTTACTTCAGAAGACAATTCTACACTTTTCTTAGAGACACTATCCCATATTTTTTCAGCCAACAAGATTTTCTCGGCATTTGAATATTTTGATAATTCTTTGAATTTCATTTTTTTTTTATAAAGATACAAAAATTACTCTTTTGTAACTATTTGCATTGTTTCTCTTGAAATTTGTTTTACTAAAACAGTTTTATCTTTTTCAACAATTTGTGCTGCTTTTTCATCAAAATGACGAATGGTGTAAAGCGATACATTTTCGTTATAAGCAACTTTGAATTTTTTGGATAAAATGGCTTTCAAGTCATTAAAATTCCCAAACTTATCCTCCACACAAACCGAGAAACTGATTGCTGAGTTTTGTATCAAACTTGTTTTGATTTTGTATTGGTGCAACAATGAGAATATTTCGCTGATGTTTTCTTCCATAATAAATGAAAAATCAATAGAAGAAAGTGAAATCAACAATTGGTTTTTCTTTACAATAAAACAAGGTGTTTGTGGTTCAAGGTCTTTTCCTTTTGACACGCTTGTTCCAGGCATCAAAGGGTTTACGAATGATTTTACAAAAAGCGGGATTTCTTTTCTTTGCAACGGCTGCAACGTTTTTGGGTGAATAACACTTGCACCATAAAAAGCTAACTCAATTGCTTCGCGATAGGAAATTTGGTTCAACAAAACGGCGTTTTCAAAATAACGTGGATCAGCATTTAAAACTCCTTGAACATCTTTCCAAATCGTTACACTTTCGGCACTCAAGCAATAAGCAAAAATTGCTGCAGTATAATCTGAACCTTCTCTGCCAAGAGTTGTCGTAAAATTATTCTCGTCTGAACCAAGGAAACCTTGAGTAATATTAAGCGCTTTTTTCTTAACACCTTTTGATATTAGTTGCTGTGTTTTTTCCCAATCTACATTTGCATCTCTATATGTGTTATCTGTTTTTATAAAACTTCTGACATCAATCCAATTGTTTTTCAAACCAGCATGATTGAAATAATGACTCACAATGGTGGTAGAAATAATTTCCCCATAACTAACCACTTGGTCATAAACAAAATTATAATTAGGCGATTTATTACTACGTATAAAATATTCTAAATCAGCAAAATGACTATTCACTGCATAAAAAACATCGTGTTCTTCATCGTCAAACAAATCCATCAAAATCTGGTTATGATATTTGCGCACTTCTTGTAAAGAAGCGTGTAATTCGTTTGATTTTTCAAAATAATTTTTGATGACCAATTCAAGTGCATTGGTGGTTTTACCCATTGCCGAAATTACCAAAAGCGTATCATCGTGACCTACTTTTTCTAATACACTAAACACATTTTTTATACCTTCTGCATCTTTTACTGATGCGCCACCAAATTTGAAAATTCTCATTTTTTTATTTTTTTTTAGAAGCAAGAAACAAGACCACTACGCTACAAGAAGCAAGATTTTTTCTTTGCTCTTTCTTCTTTATTCTATTTTCTCTTTAGAAATTCATTTATTCCGTTTTCGTCCATTTGTGCAACTCTCCAATCATCCAGAACTTTTGCACCTGATTTTTTATAGAAATCAATTGCTGGTGTATTCCAGTCGAGAACTGCCCATTCTATTCTTCGAACTTTGTCCTTTTTTCCTTGCTCAATAATCTTGGAATATAATGCGAAGCCAATTCCCGAACCACGCATTTTTTCCTTAACAATTAAATCTTCTAGATGAATTGTCTTTCCTTTCCATGTGGAATATCTATAGTAATACAAAGCTACACCTACTATTTCATTATTGATTTTGGCAACAAATGTGTGGAACAAAGGATTTTCAGAAAAACCATCGCGTTCCAAATCTTCAACGGTAACCACAACAGCATCGGGTTCTTTTTCAAAAACTGCCAATTCTCGAATAAGATCAAGAACAGCTTTCATATCGTTTTTTTCTCCTTTTCGGATAATCATCTAAAAAATATTTGAAACAAAAATACAATTATTAATTTCTTTGCGAAATAGATTTTTTCTTTCACAAAAATATCGATATTTGCAACCTCAACTACAACGATTTCGTAATGGAAGAACGCAACAAAACACTTGGTGAATTTATCATCGAAAAACAATCGGAATTTCAATATTCTTCAGGAGAATTATCTCGAATAATTAATTCTATAAGATTAGCTGCAAAAGTGGTTAATTACAAGGTCAACAAAGCTGGTTTGGTGGATATTGTTGGTGCTGCTGGCGATCAAAATATTCAAGGCGAAGATCAACAAAAACTTGATGTTTATGCAAATAACGTTTTTATCCAAACCTTAATCAATAGAGAAATTGTTTGCGGAATTGCATCTGAGGAAAATGATGATTTTATCACTATTGCTGGTTCAGATAAAAGCCATAGCAGCAAATATGTTGTATTGATGGATCCGCTGGATGGTTCATCAAATATTGACGTGAATGTTTCGGTGGGAACTATTTTTTCAGTTTTTAGAAGAAGAACTCCTGTTGGAACTCCTGTAACACTCGAAGATTTTTTACAACCTGGAACACAACAAGTTGCTGCTGGTTATGTAATTTATGGAACTTCGACGATGTTGGTCTATACAACTGGTCATGGTGTAAACGGTTTTACGCTAAATCCTGCTATAGGAACTTTTTACCTTTCGCATCCAAACATGAGATTTCCAAAAGACGGAACGATTTACTCTGTAAACGAAGGAAATTATATCCATTTTCCTCAAGGAGTAAAAGATTATATAAAATATTGTCAGCTTGAAGAAGGTGACAGACCATATACTTCTAGATATATTGGTAGTTTGGTTTCTGATATTCACAGAAACATGATTAAAGGTGGAATTTACATTTATCCAACGAGTACCAAATCTCCAAATGGTAAACTTCGATTATTATATGAATGCAACCCAATGGCTTTTTTAGTGGAACAAGCTGGTGGAAAAGCGTCTGATGGTTTTGGAAGAATTTTGGAAATTCAACCAACCGAATTACATCAACGAGTTCCGTTTTTCTGCGGAAGCTATAATATGGTAGAAAAAGCAGAAGAGTTTATGGCAAAATATAAGTAAACAAAAACTCCCGAATTCTCGGGAGTTTTTTTATTTATTCATGTGGGTCATTTCGTAAACAAATGTATCAGAATCTACATTCATGACCAGAAGTGATAATGCTTTATCAACAATGAAGTTCACATTGCCTGGCGTAAATCCAAGAGCCAAAGCAAACTTGGTTAAAATTTCTTTTTGTTTTGGTCCCAATATATGGTCAACATACACCATTCTAGACAAATCATACAATCTTTCCAATCTTTGGGTATAAAGATATGGTGGATTGATAGGGTATTTGTTAGGGTTTTTTAATATTTCATCATATTCTTCTCGAGAAATTTCCAATTGAATGGCGAGTTTATCTAAAAACTCTTTTTCTTCCGTTGAAAAATCTCCATCGGCAAGAGCAACACGAACAATAGCAGAAAAATGCCCTTTATTTCGAGCTTTAAATTCGCTATCAAACAAATCTGAAATCGACATATTTTTAAGAATTTTTTGCAAATATAATTTAATTCACCTTTAGACAAAAGCGATTCACCACGATTTGATGACCTTTTGAACATATTTGAAAATAAATCGTAAGTTTACACTAACCAAAAAACACCTACTATGAATGATTTCTGGATTTATTTCAATATTGGGTTGAATCATGTTCTTGATTTCAATGCCTATGACCACATGATTTTTCTGTTAGCACTAACGCTTCCTTATGATGCTAAAGCTTGGAAGAGATTGTTAATTCTTATTTCGATTTTTACATTAGGTCATACTATTTCATTGTTTCTTTCTGTTTTTGATGTTGTTAAAATAAAACCAACTTTAGTAGAATTTTTAATACCCATCACAATTCTAATTACGGCGGTTTACAATCTAGTTTCACAAGGAAAAAAGGGGAAAAATGAAAGTTTGAGTTTTATTGGGTTTGTTACTTTGTTTTTTGGAATAATTCATGGTCTAGGATTTTCAGGCTATTTTAGCAGTATTCTTCCAGGTGATGCAACCGATAAACTATGGCCTTTGCTAGAATTTGCTCTAGGTATAGAAACCGCTCAAATCATAATTGTCGTTCTTGCTCTCATCATAGGTTATGTTGTTCAAACGCTTTTCAAGTTTTCAAAAAGAGATTGGATTTTATCTATTTCCTCATTTATTATTGGAATAGTAATGCCTTTGATTATTCATAACGAAATTTGGTCTAAATAATTTAGTATAGCGTTAATGGTTTAGATATATTTGTATTGGATTATTTCCTCCTTGTGAAGGAATTTTTCGAATCAAATTTTGTCTCAATGAAAGAAAAAAAACAACACAAATATGATGTTGCCTATTTGAGAATAGCATCAGAATGGAGCAAACTTTCCTATTGTAAACGAAAACAAGTTGGCGCAATAATTGTTCGCGATAGAATGATTATTTCAGATGGTTATAATGGAACGCCTTCTGGTTTTGAAAACTGCTGTGAAGATGATGAAGGAATTACAAAATGGTATGTTCTTCATGCTGAAGCAAATGCCATATCAAAAGTTGCTCGAACTACTCAAAGTTGTGAAAATGCAACACTCTACATAACACTTTCTCCATGTAAAGAATGTAGCAAACTTATTCATCAATCAGGAATAAAAAGAGTAGTTTATCATAACGGATATCGTGATGAATCTGGTTTAGATTTTTTAAGAAAAGCAGGTGTTGAAGTTCATCACATAGACAATCTAGATACTTTTTAATCTTTTGATTACCTAAATGAAATCTAAAGAAAAATATTTGCCCATACTTCTTTTTTCATGTGTTGCACTTGGAGTAATGATTGGCGGAATGCTAAATTTCCCTAAGGGGAATTTTAATTCAAAAAATTCGCATCAAGCCAAAATTAATAAATTGATTAATTTCATCAACAGCGAATATGTTGATGATGTCAATTCAGACTCCATAGTTGACTTAACCGTAAATAGCATTTTAGAAAAACTCGATCCTCATTCAGTTTATCTGCCAGCAAGCGAACAATCGACAGAGGCAGAAATCATGAAAGGCGATTTTGTTGGCATTGGCATTAATTTTTACATCTATAATGACACTGTTGCTGTTGTCAATACAATTCCAAATGGTCCAGCAGAAAAATCAGGAATACTAGCTGGAGATAGAATATTATTTGCAGGAAAAACTAAACTTTTTGGCAAAAAAGTATCGACCGAAATGTTGTATAATCAACTTCGTGGTGAAGCAGGTTCAAAAGTAAATCTAACCGTTTTTAGAAAATCTTCATCAAAAAAACTAAGCATTACTGTCACCAGAAACACTATTCCAATAAAAAGTGTTGATGTAGCACTGATGTTAAATTCGAAAACAGGTTACATAAAAATTGAACGTTTTGCCGAGAACACAGCTAGTGAATTTAATCAAAGTTTAGAGAGATTAAAAAAGAATGGAGCTGTGAATGTTGTCATCGATTTGCGCGGAAATGGCGGTGGTTTTCTTGAAAGTGCAGTTGCCATAGCTGATGAATTCTTGCCAGAAGATGAGCTTATTGTTTTTACAAAAAACAAAAGAGGTTACACCGACAAAACCTATGCAACAGAAGAAGGAATTTTTGAAAAAGGAAAAGTCTATATTTTGATTGATGAAAATTCAGCATCAGCAAGCGAAATTTTAGCTGGAGCAATTCAAGATAATGACAGAGGAACAATAATTGGCCGACGTTCTTTTGGTAAAGGACTTGTTCAACGCGAAATAGATTTTGAAGATGGTTCTGCCGTTAGATTGACAACCGCAAGATATTATACACCTAGTGGACGCTCAATTCAAAAACCTTACGTGAAAGGTGATGGTGAAAGTTACTATCACGAATATGAAACCCGATTTGAAAGCGGGGAATTATTTGAAAAAGATAAAATTAAAGTAGCCGATTCGTTGAAATTTAAAACCAAAAAAGGAAGAACTGTTTATGGTGGCGGCGGAATTGTACCAGATATTTTCGTTCCTCTCGAAGTGAAAAAAGGTGATGAAAATTTGAGTTTTATATTGAATTCTGGAGTTTTAGGACATTTTGTCTTTGAAATTTTGGATAAAAACAGACAAGATTTCGACAATCTAACTTATCCAGATTTTATAAAAAAATATGAAAACGATTTTCAATATGTTGCTGACTTTCAAGAATATTTAGACAAAGCAGGCGTAACATTCAAATTAGAGGAAAACAAGCAGGTTGTTAAAAAATATATCCTAGCAGAGTTTGCAAGACAATTATTTGGTGACACAAAATATTATCAAGTAATGCTAAAAAATGACCCAATGATTCAGAAAGCTACAAGATAATTTACTTTCTGATGCTATCGTGAACTTGTGTGTGATTGCCATTATTCCAAAGTGTTAAAATATCTGTTGCGACAGCTGCGCCACTTCCAGAAGCAATAGACAACTGACTTCGCCATCCAGCTAGAGTTCCAGTTACATAAATACCATCTGTTACTTTGTGGTCAATATTTTTCAGTTGAATTCTGTTTTTTTCAGGGGCAATTTTTTGGTGAGGAATTACATATTCATCCAATCCTTCTATCGTAAAAGGATTTCCAGCACCAATAGCAATCACAACAATCCTTGATTTACAGGAGTTTTTATTGGTTGTAATAATGAACTCATTAAAATTACCTTCAATTTTTAAAACTTTTTCATCAGAAATTTGCTCTACATGAGGATAATCTTTGGCAAGATGTTCTTTACTTTCTTCAAGCAATTCACTTCCTAATTTTCCAGAAGGAATCCCATAGGCGTTATAAAAAATGGCATCTTGCAATGAAGAAGCTTTTTGATGAGTAATGATTCCTATTTTTTTGTCGGATGCGAATGGTTTATTTCTTGCTGAACCTAAAACCAAAGCACAAGATATACCCGAAACTCCTCCACCAATTATTAAAACATCAAACACAATTATTGATTTTTAATTTTTTCTTCAATTTTTTTTGACATTTTGAAAATCAAAAGGATAAAAACAGCACACAGCGAAGCTACTACACCAATTATAGCAACCAAACTGTCACCTTCAAAAGGTTTGCTAAAATCAATCATTGTGATATTGAAAATAATCAATGCAAAAGCAATAAGAATAAGTATAGAAGTAAAAATTTTCATGTGATAACTTTAGTGTACAAATGTAATAAAAATGATTTTAGACAAACAGCCCTTTAACATTAGCTGCAAATAATTTAACAGCAATTGCCAACAAGACAACTCCAAAAACTTTTCTGATAATACTTAATCCATTTTTAGTCAACATTTTCTCAATTCTTGCTGATGATTTCAAAACTAAATAGACTAATAAAACATTCAAAAGTATTGCGATAATAATGTTGATCGAATGAAATTCGGCTTTTATTGATAAAATTGTTGTCATAGTTCCAGCTCCAGCAATCAATGGAAATGCGATAGGAACTATTGATGCCGAACTTGCTTCTTCATCACGATACAATCTGATGCCTAAAATCATTTCTAATGCTAAGAAAAACAACACAAAAGAACCTGCAACGGCAAATGAATTTACATCAATCCCAATCAATTTTAATATTTCATCACCAACGAACAAAAAAGCTATCATAATTCCAGCAGAAACAAGCGATGCTTTTTCAGATTGAATATGACCAAACTTTGCTCTAAGGTTGATAATTATTGGAATGCTTCCCACAATATCAATTACTGCAAAAAGAACCATTGTTGCCGTTATAATTTCTCTAAAATTCAATTCCATGCCTTTTTTTTGCAAAAGTATTTCAATAAAATCAAATCGAAGGCAATTTAAGAAATAATTAAAAAGCAAGTTTGTACATTTGCCGTTCAAAAAATTATCATGTTTCAACTAGGAAAAACAATAGTTTCTGAAGATGTTTTGGTCAAAGAGTTTGTTTGCAATCTTTCGGCTTGTCATGGTGCATGCTGTATAGATGGTGATGCTGGTGCACCATTGAGCAAGGAAGAAACAGAAATTCTTGAAAAAATATACCCAAAAATTAAACCTTTTTTACGACCAGAAGGTATTGCGTCAATTGAAGAAAAAGGAACTTGGGTTGTTGGAACCGATCAAGATCTTGAGACACCATTGATTGATAACAAAGATTGCGCTTATGTTATTTTTGATGGAAAAACAGCTCTTTGTGGTATCGAACAAGCATATAATCAAGGATTAATCGATTGGAAAAAACCTGTTTCTTGTCATTTATACCCTGTTAGAATAAAAGAATTTTCTTCATTTTCTGCTGTAAATTATGACCGTTGGGATATTTGCAACGATGCATGTTCGCTAGGAAAAGAGCTTAAAATACCTGTTTATAAATTTGTCAAAGAAGCGCTTATTCGTCGTTTTGGTAAAGAATGGTATGAAGAACTCGAACTAATTGCTACTGAATGGGAAAGAGAAAATAAAAAACGCTTCAACAAATGAAGCGTTTTTTGTTGTGGAGAATATCGGATTCGAACCGATCACCTCTACGCTGCCAGCGTAGCGCTCTAGCCAAATGAGCTAATCCCCCAAAAAAGTTCAACAAATTAACTACAACCTTTTCAAAAAAACAAGTATATCGTTATCATAAATTAAAGAAAATTTTTGTTTTGTTGAGCAAATATCAATTTTATGTTATGAAGATTAAAAAAAAATTAATATACTTGCACAACTTAAAAAATACCGACAACTATTTTAACAACAACTACTTATGAAAAAAATTACAATTTTCTTTTTTTTATTACTTAGCACACTTTCGGAAGCGCAAGTAGTCGCTAGTCAGAATTTTGACACAGCTCTTGGGTGGACAACGACTTCAACAAGTGCTTGGTCTAGAAGAACTGCTGGAACTGCGCCAACTTGTTTGCCTTATGCTGGAGCTGGAATGGCTAGATTTTATTCTTATAATCTCTCTGCAGGAACAACTGCAAGATTAACATCACCTGCTATAACTTTTGCTGGTGCTTCTTACCGTGTGAAATTTAAAATGTATCGCGATAGTGGATATGAAACAGATGCAGATAACATCAAAGTATATTACAATACTACTGGTCTTGCTGGTGGAACTTTGTTAGGAACAGTAAACAGATCTAGAGCTTTAGCTCCTGTAGTTTCTGAAGATGGATGGTACAGTTATGCATTTGACATTCCTGGAACTTTAACTGGAACTGGTTATGTTCACTTTTTGGGAACATCTGCTTATGGTAACAATATATTTATTGACGAAGTTTCTATAGAACAAATTCCTGCTTTAGATGCTGAATTGAGTACTGTTGCTCTTAGTTTGATTGTTCCTCCTGCAACTTCAAATATTCCAGTTGCTGGAACATTAAAAAATTATGGTACTACGACTATTAGCTCTGTTGATGTAAATTGGCAAGTAGACTCTGGTGCTATTCATACACAAACAATTAGTGGATTATCTGTTGCGCCAAATGGCACCTATAACTTTACTCACCAAGATACTTGGAGCCCAACTCCGGGATTATATGCTGTTAGAGTTTGGGTATCAAATGTAAATGGTGGAACTGACAATGACTCGACAAACGACCAAATTATCAAAAATATTTCTGTAGCTAGTGGTACAACAACTCGTTTGCCTTTGTATGAGGAATTTTCAAGTTCAACTTGTGGTCCATGTGCAACATTCAATGGCAACTACTACAACCCATTCCACAATGCTAATTCTGCGAACTATGCTGCTATTGCCTACAGAGTAAACTGGCCTGGAACAGGAGATCCATATTACACTGCAGAAGTAGGAACAAGAGTTGCTTACTACGGCATTAGTGGTGCTCCAACATTGTTAGTTGACTCTAAAGACGGAACAAACTTTGACTCGGCAGCACTAAGCACAGATTTAACTGAAGCATTAGCTAAGCCATCATATTTTAGTATTTCTGCAACAAAAACATTAACAGGTTCAGATTTGACTTTGGATATTAATACAACTCCATATTTATCAGGAACATATAGATTATATGCTGCTGTAGTTGAAAAAAACACTTACAATAACGTTGCATCAAATGGTGAGACTGAATTTCATGATGTATTCATGAAAATGTTACCTGATGCAGGCGGAACAACAATTAATTTTACTAATGATGTTCCAGTAAACACTCAATTAAGCGCAAACCTTGATGGATTATTTATTGAAGAAATGACTGATTTGGAAGTTGTTATTTTCATACAAGATTATGCTGGAAAAACTGTAATGCAGTCAACATATGCTACTGAAAGTTTGTCAACAAATAATCCTTCATTAGCTGATAGCGTAAAACTTTATCCAAATCCTTCAAATGGTATCGTTAGAGTTAAAACTGATGTTGATACTGATATTGTAATTCTAGACATGACAGGTAAAGAAGTTTACAAAGTAAAAAATGCAGTAAACGACCAAACTATCAACTTAACATCATTACAAAAAGGTGTTTATGTAGCTAAAATCAACAATGTTAATGGTGAATTGAACCAAAAAATTGTAATTAAGTAATCTTATGAAAATTAATAAATCCATAGTTGCATTATTTCTAGGTTTTGGTTTGTTTGCCAATGCCCAGATTACTCTAACAAAAGCCGATGGTTCTCCTATAAATGAAGGAGATGTTTTTACCTACAATAATGTAAATTATCCTCAAGCATCTCTAGATTTTCATATCCATAATAATGCTTCTACGGCTACTTTGGTAAAAGTAAAATCAGTTAGTATTACAAATGCAGACGGAAGCGGCTTAGAACTTTGTATTGGTCCTGTATGTCTAAGCTCAATTCATGCTGGTAATTCATATCCAAGCAATCCAGTAAGTATTGCTGCTAACTCAACTGACACATATTCAAACCATGTTTATAATATAGACGAAGGTGACGGTGAGAACTATCCTATGGATTATGTATTCAAAGTATATCAACTAAACTCTAGTGGTGTAGAAGTTGGAAATTCAGTAACATTTACCTATCGTTATCAACCATCTTTGAAAACAAATTCTTTTCAAAGTTTGAGTAATGCAGGGTTAATTATAAATTCTAATATTATTTCAAATACTTTGGATTACCAAGCTACTGAAAGCGGAGAAATATCAATTTTTGACATGAACGGTCGAATGATAAACGTAACTCAAATAGCTACTGGAAATGGTTCTATCGCTTTAGATAATTTACAAAACGGCTATTATATTTTGAATTTTAGAAGTCAAGATAGAAAAGCTAGTATCAAATTGATAAAAAGCTAATTGAATAAATTTATGCTAATAAAAAAGGCTGACAAACGTCAGCCTTTTTTTATTTTAATTACATGGTTCTAAAGAATTTATCCATTGCTCAACTAAACTCAATCCTTCTTGATGCGGAATAGACCTACCGATAAAAGGCATCTGATAATTTGGATTGGTTGTGGACATTTTATAATACAAAATGGATTGCAAAGGGTTTTGAGGAATTACAATTTCTCCTGAGAAACCTGGGACAAAATGAATGGCATTTTTACAAACACCTAAATTAGCCATAGACTCAGTGTCTGTAAAAGATAATCTAATATCAAAATCATCTGCATAACCGCCATCAATATGGCAATGTGCACAATTGACATCAAAATAGGATCGAACTCTCAAGTTTAAAGATTTCGTCGTATCTTCATAGTTAACCAATGTATTAATTTGTGATGGCAAATTATTCTCTAAATATCCAAATGAAATTAATTTTTGTAATTGATTTTTATTTCCATTAGAATAATTATAATTAGTATTTATATTCTGAGGTTTAACCCCAATCGGTTGATTTATATTGTTTATTTTATGACAATAAGTACATTCTAAATTGGATGGAATTTTATAATTAAGCGTTAATAATTCTCCATTAGACTTATAAAAACTAAAATTTTTAACTGAGGATGTTGTTTGCAAAAAAGCCTCTGTTTGCTCGTCATTCCAAACATAATCAGCATATATCCAACCAGTATCTTTCAGAATCATAATTCTTGTTTCAATTACTCTTTTCTGATGCGAAGGTGCTGTTTCTGAGTAGTAAAAATTTTTAATCAAAGCTGTTCCTATGGGAAAATTCAAAATTTGATTATCGCTGACATAAGTAGCTTTTGAACCAGTTGGCATCCATATAAGTCTCAATTTTTCGGCATAATCTGTATATAACCCGCTTATGGGTTGATATGGTAAAACCCCATAAGCCGGCAACAAGTTCTTTAAATCTCCTTTGAAAAACTTATAATCAGATAGTCTTTGATAGGGAACTTGAGTTAAATCCATGTCCACAGGTGTAATTTCCTGATAGTCTTCATCTTTTGAACATGAAATTACTAACAGCCAAAAAAATATGAATACTATTTTTTTTAGCCAATTCATCTCTAGAAACTAGTATTTATAGAGAATGAGAATCCTGTGCTTTCGGGAACGTATCTACAAACTCCGCCGACACAAACTAATCCTCCGCGTTGTCTGCCATATGCCAATGATAATCTAGTAGATTTATATCTGAAAGAGTTTCCAACTGAAAAATAATGATGTCTCAACTTTTCATCGTCATTCCCATAATTATATAAATCAGAAGCGTAGATCGTATACTTCGTACCAAAATTGAATTCCGCTAACAATGCAGCCCAGTTTTTCTTATCACTATTTGCCCACATGTGTTCAGCTTGTGTTCTAACCGAATGCGTTGGATTGAATTTATAAATTGCCTCTGCACCTATAATATTCGTTTTTACTTCACCATAGGTTTCTTCGACAAACTTTTTATTGTAATATTGATTTATATAAGTGAATACTGTTTGCCATTTTTCGTTCCATTTCTTAGTGATTTCAAGGTTGGCATCCGAAAAATATTTTTTTCCAAAACTCAAAAACTCTGTTGAATAGTCTTGTGGCGAATAAATATAGAAAGTTCCTGCTAATCCATGATATTGTGAATAATTTACAGCTACTTTTGTCCCATATTTTCCGCCTATTTTCGAACCTTTTTTAAAATTATAAAATAAGTCTATTTGTCCGCCAATTTCTCCAGCTTTCACTAAAGATTGATCGTTTATAATAACATTTGGTTGGGCTTGATAAACATAAATATTTGCTAAATTATAGTGATGTTGCTTTGTCAAACTTGGCACATAGTTCAAAATCATATCGTTGTATTGATTTCCTTTCGCCAATCTTTCTGAATAGAAACTCATATTTTCTAATCTTCTAAATGTTCCATCAACACCAAATCCTTTCTTGGAATAACCCATATTGAACAATAAAGCATTCCCAGATTTTATCAAATTATTGTCTATTTGGTTTCTCACTTGCACAACTGCATCTTTTGATTTATAGTCAAACTCCGACGAAACGTAGAATGAATTATGACTATAGTTAACTCTACCGCCATAGGTCATTGTCAAGTTATCAAAATTTGGATTAGCAATATCTGTTTTTTCGTATCTTCCTACTGTATTAAAGCCTATTGTCAAGTCAGAATTTTCGATTTTTAAAACATCTGACAAGCCCAATTCAAAATCAGCTCCAAATATTTTTCCTTTCGAAACATCGAAACCTGTTCTTTGCTGTCCGTAGAGTGTTTTTAGGGTAAAATAATTCGTTGGTTTATAAATAAATCGAATTCCACGAAGTGAATTGTTGATACCCAAAGCTCTGTCTTCCCAAGTTCTCAAAAGCAATCCGCTTCCAAATTGCTCGTAGAAATATCCAGCAGTTACATCAATTTTTTCGTTTTTGTATTGTGCAAAATAGGTTCCTACATTTACTTTTTCATATTTTGGATTGTAATTGAGTAATGCATCTTGCAGATATGATTCGCCTTGAATTCCAAAAGACCAGTTTTTAATTTTATAGTTCAATAAAAGGTAACTGTTGGATCTCAAAGGATTTTCGGGATGTGAAACTGGGTTATAAAATTCATCCAAAAAATCAGGATCATTCAAATACCACTGAGCATTTGTTTCAAAACCTCCAGAAAAAACGCCTTTTTCTTGAGAAAAAACGTTAAAAGCCACTAATAAAAACCCTAAAAATATTTTTTTGTTCATCATTAAAGCGATTTTAATTTTTGATACAATTCACTTTCGCTTCCTGGCACATAGCCGTTTTGAATATGAACAATCACACCATTTTTTACCACAACAGTATAAGGAATATTAACTATAGAAAGTGCTCTTTTTAAATCTTGATTACTATCTAAAAGAATTTTATACTCCCATCCTTTTCCGTTTACTAATGGTTTAATTCTTTTTTGGGTTCTAGAGTCATCGGTTGCAACAGCTATTACTTCAAGATTGAGTTCTTTTTTCCAATCTTCCAATACGTCATTCATTTCATCTAACTCATTGATACAAGGCGTACACCAAGTTGCCCAAAAAGAAAAAACATAAATCTTATCTTTTTCATTGAAATCATTAGTTATTGATATTTTTTTTCCTTCTAAATCATTCAAAGAAACATTGGGCATTTGAGTTTGAGCATTTAGAAAAAATCCAAACAAACAAATCAAAATCGTCATTAAATTTTTCATTTTTTGTGGTAGTTTTAGTTTGTTAGCACAAATAAATAAATAATATATCTAAGTTTAAAATTTTTTTATTTATTTTGCTCAAAACATAAAATTTGCTCAATGAAAAGTATCAAATATTTGCTTTTTCTTAGTTTTTCGGCAATAATTTTATCATGTAGTGATACAAAAATTGTAGAAAACCTTCCAGACGACTCCGAAACAGCAGCACCTATTTCAGGCTACTTCAAAAAAAGAGTTTTAATCGAAGATTATACTGGTACTTGGTGTGGTAACTGTACTCGAGTTGCTTATGCAATAGAACAGGTCAATTTGCAAACAGACAAAGCAGTAACTGTAGCTATACACAATGGTATTGACCCATACCATTTTCCTGATTATGAACCATTAAAAAATCTTATCGTAGGAAATAACGACCTAGAACTTCCTCAGTCAAGATTGAATAGAACCATTGTTTGGAGTTCACCAGAGCCTTCAAATATTCAACAAGTTAAGGCTTTAACAGGAAACAACTGTGGACTTGGTTTAGCGATGAACACCAGTGTTGAAAATGGCAATGTAAACATTGATGTTAATGTGAAATTTTCTCAAAATTACTCCAATTTAAAACTTGTTGTCTATCTTTTGGAAGATCATTTACATTATGCTCAAAGAAACTACACCACTTATTATAATGGAGTTAATCCAATTCCAAACTATGAACACAACCATGTTTTGAGAAAAAACCTTACCGATTTACTAGGTGATAATCTTGGAACTGAAACTACTCTTGGGCAAACTATAACAAAATCGTTTAGTATTCCTGTTCCAGCATCGGTTTCAAACGCTGAAAATATAAGTTTTGTTGCATTTGTTGTTGATAGCAACAATCTGGTTATCAATGCTCGTCATGCAGAAAAAAATGAAAATCAATCATTTGAACAAAACCCATAATATCAAAAATGTTTCTACTAAAAAAGGTTGTCAAAAGACAGCCTTTTTTGTTTAATTTTGTTAAAGCCATTTCTTGATATTGGTAATTTTAGAACTTTATAAAAAGAGCATTATCTTATAAAAACAAACCCATGAAATTGATATTTCTTCTACAACAATCTGAAATTAACGAAAAACTAAAAAATGCTCCTGATAATGGATACGCAATTGGTGTATGGATTGGCAACCTACTACCATTTGTTGTACTTGTTGGTCTAGCTTATTGGATGTATATCAAAGCCAAAAAAAGAAACCAAAACGAGTAGATATATTTAGTAACTTTGCCACAAATCTTTTCAGATGTCAACAATCAGAATTACAAAACAATTCAATTTTGAAACTGGTCATGCACTTTATGGTTATGATGGTAAGTGTAAAAATGTACATGGTCATAGTTACAAACTTTCGGTAACAGTAATTGGAAAACCCATTACTGATACCTCTAATGTAAAATATGGAATGGTCATTGATTTTTCTGATTTGAAAAAAATTGTAAAAGAAGAAATTGTAGATCAATTTGACCATGCAACTGTTTTTAATAAAAATACACCTCACGTAGAATTGGCTAATGAACTAAAGGAAAGAGGACATCATGTAATTCTTGTTGATTATCAACCAACTAGCGAAAATATGGTAATTGATTTTTCTAACAAAATTAAAAACCGATTACCAAATGAAATTAAATTACATTCGTTAAAATTACAAGAAACTGAAACCTCATTTGCAGAATGGTATGCTAGTGATAATCAGTAAACAGTATTCAGTTTTTAGTGTTCAATAATTATTAAATCACAAAATATACGTTGAAATCTGAAGTTAAAATAACTATATCTCAAAACAAAAAAATATATTTCGCGTCAGACCAACATCTTGGTGCGCCAACCACAGAAGCAAGTTTTCCTCGTGAGAAAAAATTTGTGGCATGGCTTGATGAAGTTAAAAAAGATGCGGAATGTATTTTCCTTTTAGGTGATTTATTTGATTTTTGGTTTGAATATAAAACTGTTGTTCCAAAAGGTTTTGTGCGTGTTCTAGGTAAACTGGCTGAAATTCGCGACAGCGGAATTCCTATTTATTTTTTTGTGGGAAATCACGATTTGTGGATGCACGATTATTTTGAAAAAGAGCTAAATATTCCTGTTTATCACGATAATAAAGAATTTACTTTTAATGATAAAACGTTTTTGATTGGTCATGGCGACGGAAAAGGTCCAGGTGATAAAGGTTATAAACGCATGAAAAAAGTATTTACTAATCCGTTTTCAAAATGGCTGTATCGCTGGTTGCATCCAGATATTGGAATGAAATTAGCACAATATCTTTCGGTGAAAAATAAATTAATTTCAGGTGAAGCCGATGTAAAATTCCTTGGTGAAGATAACGAATGGTTGGTCCAATATTGTAAAAGAAAATTAGAAACTAAACCATATAATTACTTCGTTTTTGGACATCGTCATCTTCCTATGGAAATTGATTTAACTGAAAATTCAAAATACATTAACCTTGGCGATTGGATAGGTTATTTTACCTATGGCGTTTTTGATGGAGAAAAATTTGAGTTGAAGAAGTATTAGTTTCTTTAAATTGTTTCACAAAGTTTCACAAAGTTCTCACAGAGTTACACAAAGTATTTTTTAAAAAACATTCGTGAATTCGTGGTAAAATGGTTTCACAATTCTCAATCAAGTTGAAAATGGTTGGGTAAGACGTAAATTTAGGAAACGTCTTTTACACGAAGGCGGAAATCCAAAAAATCAACCTTCAATATCCTTATCAATATCAAGGTTTCTAAATCGTGGAGAAGTAAAACCCATAGTTGCAACAACACCTATAGTCATTATTCCACCAAAAACAACTGCAGGCACAACTCCCATTATTTTTGAAGTAAATCCGCTTTCAAAAGCACCTAATTCATTAGACGAACCTACAAAAATTGAATTTACCGATGAAACGCGACCACGCATATTATCTGGAGTATATATCTGTAGAATGGTTTGTCGTATCACTACCGAAATACCATCGAAAATACCACTTAAAAACAATAAAATTACCGATAACCAAAAGTTTTTTGACAATCCAAAACCAATAATGCATAACCCAAAGAAGAAAACAGCTATCAATAATTTTTTCCCTGCTTTTTGATTTAAAGGTATAGAAGTAGCTACAAGCATCGTGATTAATCCGCCAACAGCTGGCGCAGCTCTTAAAATTCCAAAACCTTCTGAACCAACTTTTAAAATATCTTGTGCAAAAATAGGTAACAAGGCAACTGCACCACCAAAAAGCACCGCAAACATATCAAGCGAAATCGCATTGAGAATAGTTTTGTTTTTGAATACAAACGAAATGCCTTCTTTTAAACTTTGCATCATTGGTTCGTCTTTTTTAGGATTTAAAATAGGTTTTCTTTCAATATTTAGCAAAGCTAAAGTCCCAATGATAACACAAACGACAACCATAATCATTGAACCAAAAACTCCAATGACACCAATGGTAAAACCTGCAATAGCTGGACCAAAAACCGCCGAAACTTGCCAAGTAGAACTACTCCATGCAGAAGCATTTGGCTTTTCTTTGTTGGGAACAATCAAACCAAGTAAACTAAAAACAGAAGGAATGATAAATGCTCGCACAATTCCGCCAAGGAAAACTAAAACATAAATACTGTTTAAAACAAATTTTTGAGAAAACTGTGAGGCAATTTCTGGTTTAACCAATAAGCTCATCGCAATACTTATTATCGCTAAAGCCGAAAAACATTTAATGAGCAAATTTCGTTTTTCAGATTGATCTACAATATGACCAGCAAAAAGCGCCATAGTTATAGCTGGAATGACTTCCATTAAACCAATTAAACCCAATGATAATGGATCTTTTGTGATTTTATAAACTTCCCATTCTATCAAAACAAATTGCATGGACCAAGCCAAAACAATAAATAATCGTACCGCAAGAAACCATCTAAATTCCTTGATGCGTAACGATGAAAATGGGTCTTTTTTTTCTTTTGTCATTTCGTTTTTTTACCACGAATGCACGAATATTTTTTTTAAAAAACTAATTAAGTTCGTGTATTCGTGGTCTTTAATCGTATTAATTATTATTTAATATCTCTCAACTGAAGCTGTACACTAACATTTCCGTTCCATTCATTTTCTTCAATAGAATAAACCGCATCAAACTTTTTTTGGTTTTTAACCAAATCATATTTGTTGCCTATTTTAAATCCAATGGCGTTAAACGAACTTGAATTTTCTTGTTTTACAAATGCTTTTAAATGTTCGTTTTCTGAGCCAATTTGCTTTGCATAACCGGTATCAAAAACATTTTTTGTTAAAAATAGTGGCGTCATATTTTGTGGTCCAAAAGGTTCAAACTGATTTAAAATACGAATTAATTTTTCGTTAATATCGGATAGCTCAATTTCAGCGTCAACCGATATTTCTGGAATTAATAAATCGGGATGTATGGTTTGTTCTACAATTTTTTCAAAAGCTTCTTTAAATGCGAGGTAATTTTCTTCTTTTAAAGTCATTCCTGCTGCATACATGTGTCCGCCAAACTGTTCTAGATGTTCTGCGCAAGCTTCGAGTGCATTATAAATATCAAAATCTTTTACAGAACGTGCTGATGCTGCTAATTTATCGCCACTTTTAGTAAACACAATTGTAGGACGATAATAGGTTTCAGTCAATCGAGAAGCCACAATTCCAATAACGCCTTTGTGCCAATTTTCGTTATAAACTACTGTTGAAAAATTCTCTTTTTCATTGTTTTCAATAATTTGCGAAAGCGCTTCAACAGTTATTTGTTTGTCAAAATCTTTTCTGTCTGCATTGTGTTGTTCAATTTCTGAAGCAAAAATTTCGGCTTGAGCCAAATCAAATTCGGTTAAAAGTGCGACTGCTTCATTACCGTGTTTTATTCTTCCGGCAGCATTAATTCGTGGCGCAATGATAAAAACGACATCAGTAATCGTTAGAACTTTCTTTTTAATATTTTGAATAAGTGCTTTTATTCCTGGTCTTGGATTGGAATTAATTACTTCTAAACCAAATTTTGCTAACACCCGATTTTCGCCAGTAATAGGAACAATATCGGCAGCAATTGCTGTAGCAACTAAATCAAGATAAGGAATTAAATCTTCAATGGTTTGACTATTATTTTGTGCCAATGCCTGAATGAGTTTGAACCCAACACCACAACCACACAATTCATCATAAGGATAAGAACAATCGTCACGTTTTGGGTCAAGAACTGCAACAGCATTGGGTAATTCATTTCCTGGACGATGATGATCACAAATGATAAAATCGATGTTTCTTTCATGAGCATATGCAACATGATCAATAGATTTTATACCACAATCTAGCGCAATGATGAGCGAAAACCCGTTATCATCGGCAAAGTCAATTCCTTTGTATGATATGCCATAACCTTCGTTGTATCTATCTGGAATATAAGTTGCAATATTAGGATAATAACTTTTTAAATATGAAGAAACCAATGAAACGGCAGTTGTTCCATCAACGTCATAATCGCCAAAAACTAGAATATTTTCTTCATTTGCTATTGCTTTTTCAATACGAGCAACCGCTTTGTCCATATCTTTCATGAGATAAGGATTGTGTAAATCGTTTAAACTTGGACGGAAAAATGTTTTGGCTTGCTCAAAGCTTTCAATTCCTCTTTGAACTAAAAGCATTGCAACTATTTCATCAACATTGAGTTGCGAAGCCAAATGTTTTACTTTTTCTTGAGAAGGTTTTGGTTTTAAAGTCCAGCGCATGAATAATTACGAATTGAAAATTAGGGATTGCGAATTTAAAAGTAAGAAAAATAATTTAACTTCAACTTTCGCAAATCTATTAGAAAAAAATGATGTTTTATTACTTATTTTTGAAGTAAAATAGTTTCAAATGCAAATCCAAGGTCAAATTGTAGATATCGAAAACAAACGAATTTATTCAGGTGAAATCACTGTAGCAAACGGAAAAATTGTTTCCCTAATTGAAAAGGAACACAACAACAAAAACTACATTCTTCCGGGTTTTATCGATGCGCATATTCATATTGAAAGTTCGATGCTTGTCCCTTCGGAGTTTGCAAAACTAGCTGTACTTCACGGAACCGTTGGAACCATTTCTGATCCTCACGAAATAGCGAATGTTCTCGGGAAAGAAGGCGTTTATTACATGATTGAAAATGGTAAAAAAGTGCCGTTGAAATTTCATTTTGGTGCGCCATCATGTGTTCCAGCAACCTTTTTTGAAACTGCTGGCGCAGTGATTGATGCGGAGCAAATCAAAGAATTAATGGCAAATCCAGATATTTATTATTTGGCAGAAATGATGAATTATCCTGGAGTTTTGTTTGACGATGAAGAAGTGTTGAAAAAAATTGCTTGGGCAAAACATTTTAATAAACCTGTTGATGGTCATGCGCCAGGATTACGTGGCGAACAAGTAAAAAAATATATTTCTGCTGGAATTTCTACGGATCATGAATGTTTTACGTATGACGAAGCGTTGGAAAAATTATCGCTTGGTATGAAAGTAATTGTTCGCGAAGGAAGTGCTGCCAAAAACTTTGAAGCTTTAATTGATTTATTACCAGAACATTATGAAAACATGATGTTTTGTTCCGATGATAAACATCCAGATGATTTGATTGTTGGTCACATTAACCAACTTTGCGCTCGTGCTTTGGCAAAAGGTTTTGACGTTTTCAAAGTGTTGCAAATGGCGTGTATCAATCCTGTGAAACATTATAAAATGGATGTTGGTTTATTGCAAGAAAATGATGCTGCCGATTTTATCGTAGTAGAAAATTTAACCGATTTCAAGGTGAAACAAACCTATATCAATGGCGAATTGGTTGCTGAGAATGGACAATCGTTTGTAAAGCATATCGACTTTGAAAAACCTAACAATTTCAATACTTCAAAAAAACAAATCGCAGATTTTGAACTTACAAGTTCGGCAAAAACCATTCGCGTTATTGAAGCACTCGAAGGTCAATTGATTACGAATGAAATTCATTGTACGCCAAAAATTGTGGATAGCAACTTAGTTTCCGATGTGGAAAATGATGTGTTGAAAATGGCGGTTGTTAATCGTTATTCCAATACTGAACCTGCGGTTGCTTTTATCAAAAATTTTGGTTTGAAAAATGGTGCCATTGCCAGTTCAGTAGCACATGATTGCCACAACATTGTGGTTGTTGGCACAAGCGATGCCGAAATTTGCAAAGCGGTAAATATTTTAATTGAAAACCAAGGCGGAATTTGCGCTTTGAACGGCGAAACTGCAAAATCGTTAGCGTTACCAGTTGCTGGAATTATGAGCGATAAAAACGGTTGGGAAACTGGACGATTGTACCAAGAAATTGACGCTATGGCAAAGGAATTAGGCAGTTCGTTAAAAGCACCATTTATGACATTGTCATTCATGGCATTGCTTGTCATTCCTGATTTGAAATTATCCGATAAAGGTTTGTTTAGTGGAAAAAGTTTTCAGTTTGTGGATTTGGTTGTGGAATAGAGAAAAGATGATAAATATTTTAAGTATAACAAAAAACTACTTAATTTATTGCTTTTAATTATTTTTAAAATGAGAATTGTTTAGGATTAATTCATTTCCTATTTGCAAACCTGTATAAGTTACTTTTTCGATAGCATCTACAATTTCTCCATCAGCTCTAACCTCTACAATAGGCGGACAGTCTTCACAATTGAAAGCCAAAGCTTTAATTTTTATGCTGTCATTCTGGAATATCGCTGTTCCTTTGTATTTGAAAATTTCTTCATGATATTCATATTTTGTAGTATCAGCTATGTTTATTGAAATCGGTCTCTTTTCAATAAAAACCATTTCTTTTTTGAAATGAATTTTCGTTTCAAAATCTTGACTCCCATGAGAATAAATTTCGTGTTCAATACCTATAAATGTTTTGTCATTTAAAGAATTTTGACAAGATGAAAAAATGACAATTGAAATTAAAAAAGTGATTTTACTAAGTTTTCTCATAATATATTTAACCTTCGAATTCATCTTTCTTCTTGCTTCTCGCTTCTAAAATCTTCCCACCAACAACCGCAACAATTTCACCTTTCGGAGGTTTTGTTTCAAAGTGTTTTAAAACTTCTGTTGCTGTTCCGCGAATGGTTTCTTCGTGTAGTTTTGATAATTCTCTTGAGATAGAAACTTGTCTTTCAGCACCAAAATATTGCACAAATTCGGCAAGAGTTTTTACTAATTTATGTGGCGAAACATAGAAAATCATGGTTCGGGTTTCTTCGGCAAGTTGTAAAAAACGGGTTTGTCTTCCTTTTTTTTCAGGTAGAAAACCTTCAAAAACAAATCTATCATTGGGCAAACCACTATTGACCAATGCTGGTACAAAAGCCGTTGCGCCAGGTAAACATTCTACTTCAATATTATTTTCTACACAAGCACGCGTAAGTAAAAATCCAGGATCAGAAATGGCTGGTGTTCCAGCATCAGAAATTAAAGCAACGTTTTCGCCAGCTTGAATTCTTTTTACAATATTTTCTACGGTTTTGTGTTCGTTATGCATGTGATGACTATGCATGTGTGTGGAAATTTCGAAATGTTTGAGTAGTTTTCCGCTTGTTCTAGTGTCTTCGGCCAAAATCAAATCGACTTCTTTCAAAACTTGAATGGCTCTGAAAGTCATGTCATCAAGATTGCCTATTGGCGTTGGAACTATGTAGAGTTTGCTCATTAAGAGAATTTTTTCTCGATAACTTCCATAAAACGTTCGATATATTCTTCTTTCCCTACCCAATAACCATAGTCAGGAATTACCATTTCGTTGAGGAAACTTTTGGCTTCTTCTAATGTCGAAAAAGTATTTAATTGCGACATTACTCTGTTATAATCTTCATTACTATCACCAAAAAGATGCTTCACAAAAGCAACTCTATCGTTCAACCCAACTTCGATATTTTTTGAAAAACTATCATTCAGGTTAAGCACTTTTGGCTCTTTTATTTTTTTCTCTTCTTTTCCTTCGGTAGTGCTCGAAAAAAGCGAAACTTCATTTGGTTTAACAAAAACTGGCTCTTTGTAATCGTCGCCTAATAGATTTTCTAATGTAATTTGTTTATTTTCAGTTTGTGACGAAGGCGTAGTTTCGGGAGTTTTTACCTCTTCAATGTTTTCAGATGGTGTTTCTTCTACTTCTAATTCAAACATCGGTTCAAATGGTTTTTCCTCTATTTGAGCACCATTTGATTCGTGGTCTTCTTTGTCTTCTTTTTCGACCAAATCGTTGTCCTCAAAACTTTCATCCTCTACTTCATCTTCTTCAATAGTTATTTCGCCCACAATAACAGGTTCTTCCTCGACTACTTCTTCAACAACCTCTTCAGTCGGAGCTAAATCAACTTCAATAGGTTTTTCAAAAACAGTTTCTTCTTTTTCAAAAGCTGTTTGGAGTTTTTCTTCTAATTCTTCTGCTGGTAATTCGTTTTTCAGCATTTCAAAATTATCCCCATAAAACTTGAGCACAGCAAGTGTTTCATAAAGTTTTTTAGTTTCTTTATATAGTTGATCTACTTCAGATTTGTTTTTCAGTTTTAAAACCCTGTGAGCAATACTGATGAGTTCAGCTTCAAGTCTTTTTTTCATAATAATTTAAAAATATTGGCTTTTTGTATTCTTCTTCAACTTTATCAATCACTTTTTCAATAACAATTAATTGTTGATATTTAAAAGTAGTTTTGATAAAATTTTTCTACATTTGAAACGATGTAAAAGTATAAAATTTATATCGTTTAGCTTTATTGCAAAGTAATAAAAACTATTTTTTTTTGCATAGAAAAATTATAAAATGTTTCTCGAAAATACTGTAAATCACGAAGAACAATTTGGCTGGATAGAAGTTATCTGCGGTTCGATGTTTTCGGGCAAGACCGAAGAACTCATCCGAAGGTTGCGAAGAGCGCAATTTGCTAAACAAAAAGTTGAGATATTTAAACCAGCGATAGACACAAGATATGACGAAGAAATGGTTGTTTCTCACAATCGTAATGAAATTCGTTCAACACCTGTTCCTGCCGCTGCAAATATTAGAATTCTTGCCCAAGGTTGTGATGTTATTGGGATTGATGAAGCGCAGTTTTTTGATGACGAAATTGTAGCCGTTTGCAATGATTTGGCCAATTCGGGTATTCGAGTTATTGTAGCTGGATTGGATATGGATTTCAAAGGAAATCCTTTTGGACCTATGCCTTCGCTTATGGCAACTGCCGAATATGTTACAAAAGTTCACGCAGTATGCACTCGCACAGGAAATTTAGCGCATTACAGTTTTAGAAAAACTGATAACGACAAGTTGGTTTTGCTTGGAGAAACTGAAGAATATGAACCTCTAAGCCGAGCAGCATACTTTAAAGCAATGAGAGAAAACATTGTGGTAAAAGATCCAGAAAATCTTTCTGAAGAATAAAAAAATAATCCAATTGACACTTTCCATCCGAAATATTATTTCCATACTAAAAGCCGAATGGCATGGAAATAACGACATCAGCCTTATTGATAACATCTCTATTGATAGTCGATCATTGCAAAACGACAAAAACACTTTGTTTTTTGCCATAAATGGACCAAATCATAATGGTCATCAATACATTGAGGATTTAATTGAAAAAAATGTTTGCAACTTTGTTGTTACGAAAGTTCCAGAAAATTTAAGTGAAAAAGCCAACTTTTTAGTAGTTGAAAACACTGTTGAGGCATTACAAAAGTTTGCTGCTTTTTATAGAAATAAATTCGATTTTCCTGTAATAGGAATTACAGGCAGTAATGGTAAAACCATTGTAAAAGAATGGCTCAATTTTCTACTAAGCCCAGATTACAATATTATTCGTTCGCCAAAAAGTTATAATTCGCAGGTAGGTGTTCCACTTTCTATTTTGGGTATCAACGAAAATCATAACCTAGGGATTTTTGAAGCTGGTATTTCACTTAAAAATGAAATGGAAAATCTTCAAAAAATCATATTACCAACTATCGGTATTTTAACCAACATTGGTTCGGCTCACGACGAAGGATTTCATGACGTAGGCGAAAAAATAAAAGAAAAACTAAAGCTTTTCACAAATGTTAAAGTTTTGATACTAAACAAAAACAAGACAATATTAGCTTTTGTAAACCCTAAGATAAAAACATTTACTTGGTCTTCTGATGATGGCAAAGCAGATGTTTTTGTTACGACAAAAAAGCACGGCGAAAATACTTTGCTTAACATAACTTATCAAGGAGAAACTTTTATAATTCACATTCCTTTTCAGGATCAGGCTTCAATAGAAAATGCTATCAATTGCCTGATGGTTATGCTCTATTTTGGATACAATCAAAAAGTAATCCAAGCAAGAATGGCACAACTGTATCCAGTAGAAATGCGACTAAAAGTGAAAAATGGCGCAAACAACTGCACTTTGATAGACGATAGTTATAGTTCTGATTTTCAGTCTTTAAAAATTGCACTCGATTTTTTAGAACATCAAAAACAACACAAAAAAAAGACCATTATTCTTTCGGATATTTTTCAAAGTGGATTGAACAATGAAGAACTCTATTCACTAGTTTCCCAATTGATTATTTCAAATAAAATTTCGCGTGTAATAGGAATTGGAGAAACTATTTCGAAATATAAATACAAGTTTATCAACTGCATTTGCTTTACAGATTTTGAAACCTTTTCAAAAAGTTTTGAAAACTTAGCATTCGAAAATGAAACCATCTTGATAAAAGGTGCTCGAGATTTTCATTTTGAAAAAATTGTTTCGCTTCTCGAAGAAAAAACACATGAAACTATACTAGAAATTAACCTCAACGCTATAAGTCATAATTTGAATTATTATAAATCTAAACTTAACCCTTCAACCAAAATTATGGTCATGGTAAAGGCTTTTGGTTATGGAAATGGCGGATTTGAAATTGCTAAGTTATTAGAACACCACAAAGTGAATTATCTAGGTGTTGCTTTTGCAGATGAAGGAATTTCATTGAAAAACTCTGGAATAAACATCCCAATCATGGTCATGAATCCAGAAAGCACCAGCTTTTCTGCAATAATTCAACACAAACTAGAACCCGAAATATATTCTATCAGGGAATTAAAAGCTTTTCTAAAACTCCTTGAAACAAAAAAAGTAAAACATTTTCCTATCCACATCAAGCTCGATACAGGAATGCATCGTCTCGGATTTCAAGAAAACAATCTTGATGAGCTGATACAATTGTTGAAAAATAATGACTTGGTTACCATTAAAAGTATTCTTTCGCATTTAGCTACAAGCGATGATTTGAACGAAAGCGATTTTGTAAACAGTCAAATAGAACTATTTGAAAAGTTATCAAGTAAACTAAAATCAGAGCTACATATAAACCCAATTCGTCATATCCTGAACACTTCTGGAATTTCAAATTTCACAAAAGCTCAATATGATATGGTTCGTTTAGGGATTGGATTATATGGAATTTCAAACGACCAAGAAGAGCAAAGATTTCTAGAAAATGTAAGCACTTTAAAATCTATAATTTCACAAATCAGAATAATTCAAGAAGGTGAAAGTGTAGGTTATAGTAGAAGATTCATAGCTGAAAAAGAAACTAAAATTGCCACAATTCCAATAGGTTATGCAGATGGCATTAGAAGAAGTTGGGGAAATAACAAAGGTTATGTAATGATAAATGGGAAAGAAGCAAGAATTGTTGGCAGTATTTGTATGGATATGTTGATGGTTGACGTGACAAACATAGACTGTAAAGAAGGTAATACTGTAATAATTTTTGGAGAAAAACCTACAGTCAATGAAATAGCAATAGCAACCGAAACTATTTCTTACGAAATATTAACCTCTATTTCTCAAAGAGTTAAGAGAGTTTTTTACAGAGAATAAAAAAAAATTAACTTTTTTTATGAGTTTATTAGGTTTTTAACTAATTTAGTTTCAATAATCAACTAAAACCAAAAAATTATGGGAATGTTAAAAGAATTTAAAGAGTTTGCAATGAAAGGCAATCTTGTCGATATGGCAATTGCTTTTGTAATGGGAGGTGCATTTGGCAAAGTAGTTTCAGCTTTTGTCGAAAAAATGTTCGCACCAATTATAGGTATTCTAATGGGTGGAATTAATCTTGCTGACAAAAAATTTGTTGTAAAAGATGCTGTTCTTGATGCGGCTGGGAAAGAAACTTCCCCTGCTGTTGCCATAGAATGGGGATTGTTTGTAACAGCTTTGATTGATTTTATAATTGTAGCTTTTGTAATGTTTATGATTATCAAAGCAATGAACAAAATGAAAAAACCTGAGCCACCAGCAGCACCTGCAGGACCAACTCAAGAAGAATTGTTAACTCAAATCCGTGATTTATTAAAAAAATAATCCGCTACACAACATATTCTAATTTAAACCACGCTTAGAGGCGTGGTTTTTCTTTTTGCAATTTTAAAAAAGTAAATGATTTTCTATCTACTTTTGTGTTTCAAAAAAAATATATCAACATTAAAATTTATATATGAAAGTTGCTGTTGTTGGCGCAACCGGAATGGTTGGCGAAGTTATGCTTCAGGTTTTGGCGGAGAGAAATTTTCCTGTAACTGAATTAATTCCTGTAGCTTCAGAAAAATCTGTTGGAAAAGAAATAGAATTCAAAGGGAAAAAATATACTGTTGTTGGCATGCAAACTGCCGTTGACATGAAAGCTGATATTGCTCTTTTCTCAGCTGGTGGTCAAACCTCATTAGATTGGGCACCGAAGTTTGCAGAAGCTGGCACAACAGTTATCGACAACTCTTCGGCTTGGAGAATGGATCCAACAAAAAAATTAGTTGTACCAGAAATCAATGCGCATTTATTGACAAAAGAAGATAAAATTATTGCCAATCCAAATTGCTCAACTATTCAAATGGTAATGGTTTTAAATCCATTACACAAAAAATACCATATCAAAAGAGTAATAGTTTCAACCTATCAATCTATTACCGGAACTGGTGTTAAAGCCGTTCAACAGCTTGAAAACGAGTACAAAGGCATTCAAGGTGAAATGGCTTATAAATATCAAATCCATAGAAATGCAATTCCTCAATGTGATCTTTTTGAAGAAAACGGATATACAAAGGAAGAAATGAAATTGGTTCGTGAAACCCAAAAAATTATTGGAGACAAATCGATAGCTGTTACTGCTACTGCTGTTAGAATTCCTGTAGTTGGTGGACATAGCGAAGCTGTTAACATTGAATTCAGCAATGATTTTAAACTTGAAGATGTTAGAAAAATTCTTCATCACACTGATGGCGTTGTTCTACAAGACAATGTCGATACATTTATGTATCCTATGCCGTTGTACGCTCAAGGGAAAGATGATGTTTTTGTGGGTAGAATACGTAGAGATGAAAGCCAACCCAATACTTTAAACATGTGGATTGTAGCTGATAATTTAAGAAAAGGCGCAGCAACCAATACTATTCAAATAGCTGAATATCTTGTAAAAAATAATTTGGTGTAACCATACCAATCCTCAATTTACCATCTGATTAAACTCTTAAATTTTGTTAAAATCAGATGGTTTTTTGTTTCAATAAGGTACATTTGCCTTGATGAAGAGAAAATTACAATTGCTAAATTTTGTGATGGGATTGACGGTATTGTTCGCCATACTGTTTCAATCTTTGCATTCATTTGAGCATTTAGCAAAACAACTTTCGGAAAAGCAATGTCATCACAAATACCATTCACACAAAACAGAAATCAACCACAGTCATCATAACTTCGACAAATGTTTTGTGTGTGAATTTGCCTTTAGTTCTTATGTTTCATCAAATAAAGTTGAAACTAATTATGAAAACAAGGCAGTTGTAACAAAATATTCTTTTGCGTACTCAAAAGAGATATTTAGTTCTTTCAAAGGAAGTTTATTTTCGCTTCGAGCACCACCAGTTTTTATTGTTTAAAGGTCTTTTTTATGTCCAAAATTTTGGACTATAACTCATTTAACAATAAATAACTTTATATGAAATTTTTATACCTATATCTAATAGTGGGTTTTGCCGTATTGGCAAATGCCCAAAACAAAATAACTGGAAATGTTACTGACAGCAATAACAATCCTATTCCAAGCGCAATAGTTTCTTTACCCGAAATTCATAAGGAAACTTACACAGACAAAGACGGAAAATTTATTTTGAACAATTTGCCTCAAGGCAGTTTTAAACTGATTGTTTCTTTTGTTGGTTTTGAAACACAAACTAAAGTCATTTCTCTCAACGGAACCGAAATTGAAGTCTCTTTTATTCTTACTGAAGCTGTAACTCACATGGACGAAGTAGTTGTTTCTAATGTTTTCAAACGATTACAATCGCAAAACGTGATGAAAGTCGAACAAGAAAACATTAAATCTCTGCAACAAAAAGGAAGTACAACGTTAATCGAAGGATTGTCAACTATCCCTGGAGTTGCACAAGTTTCTACTGGAACATCTATTGGGAAACCTGTAATTAGAGGATTGAGCGGAAATCGTGTTTTAGTCTATTCGCAAGGTGTACGATTAGAAAATCAACAATTTGGTGAAGAACACGGTTTGGGTTTAAACGATTCTGGAGTAGAAAGTGTTGAAGTTATCAAAGGTCCAGCTTCGCTTTTATATGGTTCAGATGCATTGGGTGGTGTTTTGTATTTCAATCCAGAAAAATTTGCAAATCCAAATGATTTTAAAGCCGATTTTGGTCAACGTTTTTTTTCAAACACATTAGGAAGCAATACTACTTTGGGATTAAAAACCTCAACTGATAAGTGGAAATTTTTAATAAGAGGAAATTATAACACACATTCAGATTATGAAATCCCTAATGGCGATAGAGTAACCAATACTCGCTATAACGAAAAAGATTTAAAAGCTGGAATTGGATATAACAATTCTTCTTTTTCAACAGTTTTTCGATATAATTTTAATCAGCTCGATTTAGGTATTCCTGAGGAAGGAATTGCAGAACAATCTACAAGTAAAAAGACTATGTTTCCTAGCCAAGGTGTTGATAGTCATATTTTTAGTTTACACAATAATGTTTTTTTCAAAAACTCTAAACTAGATGTAGATTTAGGCTATATCTACAACGACCGAAAAGAATTTGAAGATTCCTACTCACCTGTTTTACACATGAAATTGAAAACTTTCAATTATACAGTAAATTATCATTTGCCCAAAAAAGGAAAATTGGAAACTATTATTGGTACACAAGGTATGCATCAAACCAATGCTAATTCTGGTGAAGAGTTATTAATTCCTGACGCTACAACCAACGATTTTGGTATTTATACAACATCAATCTATGAATGGAACAAAAATATTCTACAAGGAGGAATTCGTTATGACAACCGAAAAGTGACCTCAGAAAATCATGGAACTTTTGGTGAAGAAGGATATTTTGAAGCCATAGACAAATCCTTTGATAGTTTTAATGCTTCATTGGGTTATAAAACCAATTTGACCAAAGAGCTTTCTATCCGATTAAATTTTGCTACTGGTTTTAGAGCGCCAAATCTTGCTGAATTGACATCAAATGGAGTTCATGAAGGAAGTAACAGATATGAAATTGGAAACTCTGAATTGAAAAATGAGCAAAATGCTCAAGTTGACTTGAATTTAGAATACAAAAACACACATTTTGAGTGGTTTATAAATGGATTTTACAACCACGTGAACAACTACATTTATATTTCGCCCAATGGAACTCAAATTGATGGAAACGATGTTTATGATTATGTTCAAAATAATGCTCAATTGTTTGGTGGCGAAGTTGGAATTCACTTTCATCCACATCCAATAGATTGGTTACATTTTACAAGCAGTTTTGAAACTGTTACTGGAAAAAAAGACAACGGAGATTATTTGCCTTTAATTCCTGCAAATAAATGGAACAATACTTTTAAGGCGGAATTCAAAGATGGAAATTGGTTAAAAGATGGTTTTGCTACAGTAAATGTAGTGTACACTTTAGCTCAAAATAACTTTAGCGAATTTGAAACTAAAACAAATAATTACACTTTACTGAACCTAGCCTTAGGTGGAGAAATTACCATTAGCAAAAGTAAATTCAGTGTAAATATTAATGCTAATAACCTTTTTAATAAAACCTATATTTCACACTTATCAAGGTTAAAAACAGATGGAATTCCAAATATCGGGAGAAATATTTCTCTTGGAATTAACTTTGTCATCTAATAAAAAAGCATCTCAGTTGAGATGCTTTTTTTTATAATGATTAAAACCTGTTATCGCCATCAATCATTCTACCTAAACCTCCAAGAAGACTTCCTTCTTCTCGGCTACTTCCGCCATTTCTTGGTGCAGAAGCTATAACTCTATCGGCTAATCGGCTGAATGGTAATGATTGTACATATACAGTTCCTGGACCACGAAGTGTTGCAAAAAACATTCCTTCGCCTCCAAAAATGGTGTTTTTAATTCCGCCTACAAACTCAATATCATAATCTACATCTTTTGTAAACCCAACAATACAGCCAGTATCTACTTTCAATACCTCGCCAGAAGCAAGTTCCTTTTTGGCCAAAGTTCCGCCACTATGGACAAATGCCATTCCATCGCCTTCAATTTTTTGCATGATAAATCCTTCTCCACCAAATAATCCTCGTCCAAGTTTTTTAGAAAACTCAATTCCAACTGATACGCCTTTTGCAGCGCAAAGAAAAGCATCTTTTTGACAAATAAACTTTCCTTGAAACTGGGTTAAATCTATAGGAATGATTTTTCCGGGATAAGGCGAAGCAAAAGAAACTTTACTTTTTTTCATGTTTTGATTGATGTATGCCGTCATAAAAAGACTTTCGCCTGTCAAAACCCTTTTCCCTGCAGAAAGTAACTTATCAAAAATTCCTTGTTGCTGTTGTGAACCGTCGCCAAAGATTGTTTGCATCTGAATGCCATTTTCCATCATCATAAAACTACCTGCTTCGGCAACAACTATTTCTTGAGGATCAAGTTCTATTTCTACATATTGCATTTCTTCACCATAAATATGGTAATCTATTTCGTGAGCTGTCATAATTTTTTTGTTTATAAATAGGACTATTGGGGCATGTTTATGTTACAAGTTTTGAATATTTTATTTTTCATAAAAAACAATCTGTTAATAAATTAAAACAAATATTATTAAATGCATAAAAAATTAATTTTATTTTTACAATATTGCTAATTATAAAAACCAAAATCTATGAATTCATTATTTACAAAAATCATCCGGATAGTACTGGGAATTGTGTTGATTCTTTTTGGATTAAATAAATTAATGCCATCTCCTTTTATCCCATTACCCGAATTGCCTGAAAAAGCTGGTCAATTTATGACTTCATTGGCAAATACTGGCTACGTTTTGAAAACTGTTGGTGTTTTAGAAGTTTTAATTGGAGTATTGTTATTGCTAAAAAAATGGGTTGCTTTTGCGTTAATTCTATTAGCACCAATTTCAATAAACATTCTGCTTTTCCACTTATTTTTAGACATTCCAGGTCTTTCGATGGCGCTAATCATAGTTATCTTCAATGTAGTTTTGATATATAAACATTGGCCACAATACAAACCATTGTTTTATTAATAAAAAAACTCCCAAAAATGGGAGTTTTTTTATTTAAAATCATATGCTAACGATAGTGTTCCGTAATAATATCCTGTTGCAGTACTCTTTGAAACCTCGTTTGTTGTGTAATGAAATCCATATTTCAAATGTAAACTTTCGTAATCGTAATTTATTCCTGCATTCATTCTGAATCTAACTGGAATTATATCATACGTCAAAGGACTATTGTTGCTGAACATACTACCTTGAATAGTAGCATCATAAATTTGAAGATTTATCTCTGGATTGAAAAATAGATAAAATTCTTTTTTACCGCTGAACGATGGGAAAAAATTTGATTCATTAAGATTTTGAATTTTATTTTTCAATGAAACTCTCAACAAAAAACCTGAGTTGATAGAATTGAAGGCTGTTCCAGCTTCTATAGATGATTTCCAATAAAAAAAATCATACTTTTCGTTTTTTGAGGAACGCAAAAAAGGTTTTACCAAAGTGGTGTTGTATTGAATAACAAATGCATTTTGTATTTGATTTTTCCAACCATAAACTTTTCCAAAATTAAAAGTGGTATGCATCCATTCCTGAAATTCCTCGGCAAAGGAATTGGGTCCAACAAAACCTATTTGATACTGTGTTTTCCAAACAAAATCAGATTTATAAAACCTAGTAACTTCATGCTCTCCAACCAGCAAACCCGCATAAGGACGATTGTGATATTCAATATTTTCTGATTTGACCCAAGCAGGATTAAAAAATTTTTGAAACAAACTAAAACCTTTTATAATTTTTCTGTTTTCATGGGAATTCTTTGAAACATAGTTTGCAAAAATAGTTGTTCCTGCGGTATAATATTTATCGTTAACGACAGAAGTAAATGAGTCGTTATCAATTGAAATTCCAAATCTAAAGGTTTTATTTCCTTGAGAAAAAACGTTTGATACCAAAAGAAGAAAAAGTAAGGAATGGATTTTATTAATATTCAATTTTCCCAACATGGCTCATTACTCTCATGATTTTATCTTTTCTTCTATTAATGTATGACGAAGAGTTTGATGCTTTAAATTTTCTAGGATTTGGGAGTATTGCAGCAATTCCAGCAGCTTCTCTTTTTGTCAATTTATCTGCAGAAGTGCTATACCAATGTCTTGCTGCGGCTTGTGCACCATAAACTCCATTTCCCATTTCGATGCTATTAAGATAGACTTCCATTATTCGTTCTTTTCCCCAAATAAGTTCAATCAAAACAGTAAAATAGGCTTCAAGACCTTTCCTTAGATAGCTTCTTCCTTGCCATAGAAAAACATTTTTTGCGGTCTGTTGCGAAATAGTGCTTCCTCCTTTTAATCGTTTGCCTTTTTGGTTGTTTTTAAATGCTTTTTGCATCGCATTAAAATCAAATCCGCTATGTTTCAAGAAATTTCCGTCTTCACTTGCAATAACAGCTTTTTGCAGATTTGGAGAAATATTTTCTAACGGTTCCCAATCATGACTAAAAACAGCATCTTCCTTACTATCTAGTTTAAATTCTATCAATCGGATAGCCATCAATGGCGTAAACGGAACAGGAACCCATTTGAATAAAACTACAAAAAAAATAGAAATGCCAAAAAACCAAAGCATTAATTTCCAAATAAATCGAATAATTTTTTTAATCATAACTTATACTAAATCAGCTAATTCTTTTCCTACTAGACTTCCTATGGCAACTCCCATTCCACCAAGCCTAACACCACAGTAAACGTTGCTTGAAATTTGTTCTACAATCGGTCTTTTGCTTGAACCCATTCCCATAATTCCACTCCATCGATGTTCAATTTTTACATCCTGATTTGGTAAAATTACTTCTTTTAATAAAACTTCCAACCTGTTTTGAATATTTTCTGTTAGACCAAACTCAGTAGTAGTTTCTCCTTCAAAATCAAGGTTTCTTCCACCACCAAGTAAAATTCTATTATCAATGTTTCTAAAATAATAGTATCCTTTGTCTATGTGAAATGTTCCTCTTATATCGAGATTTTCTATTGGCTCTGTTATCAACACTTGAGCACGAGAAGGTTTTACTGGTTGATTAATTATTTTTGAAGCAAAACCATTAGTAGCAAATAAAACTTTTTTGGTTTTAAATCCAAATTCAGAAAAAAATATTTCAACTCCATTAGAAACTTCATTAAAATGTGAAACTTCAATTTGATTGAGTATCATTATCCCTTTAGAAACAACTTTTTCTAGCAAGGCATGCATCATTTTGCCAGTATCAATTTGTGCTTCATAGGGATTAAACAACACATAATCTTTAATGTTTTTAAAACCAAAGCGATCGATTTGCTTTGTGAAAACCTCATTTCTAAAAATTGGTTTCAAAATTTCATTGATAAAAGGCATTTTTTGCAAACATTCATTATATCCACTTTCATCATCTTGTAAAAAAAGCTCATAACCACCAAATGGTTTAATATCTAGCGCATTGTCGCCAAGGTTTTTTCTCAATAACTGAAGTCCTTGCCATCTTTTTTGAACCAATTGAACAACTTCCTCTTCGCTGTGCGATTTTAAATCATCAATAATTTCTGAAACACTTCCGAAACATGCAAATCCTGCGTTTTTTGTGCTTGCTCCTTGAGGTAAAATTCCTTTTTCTAAAACTAAAATTTTACTTTCTGGAAACCTTTCTTTCAAAGATAATGCGCAATGAAGACCAACAATTCCACTACCTATAATTGTATAATCTACACCTGAAAACCAGTTTTTTAACTCCCAATAACTAAAATTCATTTCAAAAAATATTAATTTTTTATGCTCAATGTGATAATTTATTTAAGTTTTGTCTTATTTATTGTCTATATCTTATTTAAACAATAGGTAGTTTGTCGATTTGGTAATATTTTTCAAAAAAAGCTAACACATCATTAAAAAATAATTATACATTTGAACAACTAATTTAACCAAATATAACAAAATTATGAAGTACAGATTACTCCCTGTTGTAATGTTGGCTTTTTCGAGTGTTGTTTTTGCACAAAGCAAAGTACAACTTTGGAAATCCACAACAAAAAAATCTGACATGGTACCTCTAGAATCGAGAATGGTTTTACCTGAAAAACAGATTTTTTCTCTTGACCTTGATGCAATGCGTTCTTCTTTAGTAGCAGCGCCAAAAAGACTTGCTAAAGGTAGCATGACTGGAAATCAAATTATTAGTATTCCAAATGCTGATGGTATTTCAGAACGATATCGAATTGTTGAAAATTCAACAATGGCTCCTGAACTACAGGCAAAATATCCTGAAATTCGCTCTTATGTTGGAGAAAATTTAGATTCACCAGGAACAACAGCTTATTTTAGTGTTTCACCACTTGGATTTAAAGCAATGATGCTTAAACCAGGTAAATCGGCTGAATTTATTGAGCCAATATCAGCGGATTTAACAACATATACAGTTTATAAAAAAGCTGACAAAGCAGCTTCGCTTAACAAGTTTGAATGTTCTGTTGTAGATGCAGTTAATGCAGATGTTCAAATGGGTGCAATGTTGCGTCCAAATGCTGATGATGCTACGTTGAGAACTTTCCGATTAGCAATGTCATGTACAGGTGAATATACTGTATATTTCGGTGGAACAAAAGCACTAGCTCTTGCTGCGATAAATGCTTCAATCACAAGATGTAATGGAGTTTTTGAAAAAGATTTTGGAGTTAGAATGCAAATCATTGCTAATACAGATTTAGTAATCTATACAAATGCTTCAACTGATCCTTATTCTGCAGCATCAGGTATGTCTAGCTGGAATTCACAATTACAATCAACTTTAACTTCAGTTATTGGTGAAGCAAACTATGATGTTGGTCACTTATTTGGAGCTTCTGGTGGTGGTGGAAATGCTGGATGTATCGGTTGCGTTTGTGTAAACGGTTCAAAAGGAAGTGGTATTACTTCTCCAGCTGACGGAATTCCTCAAGGAGATAATTTTGATATTGACTATGTAGCTCACGAATTAGGACATCAATTTGGTGCAAACCACACATGGACACATGGTGGTAATGAAGGAACTGGAGTTCAAGTTGAACCAGGTTCAGGATCAACAATTATGGGTTATGCTGGAATTACATCACTTGACGTTCAACCACATTCAGACGCTTATTTCCATGCTGTAAGTATCCAACAGGTTACAAACAATATTAAAACAAAAACTTGTCAAACTAATACCGCTACTGGAAATTCAGTTCCAACTGCTAATGCTGGTTTAGACTATACTGTGCCAAAAAGTACTCCATTCATGTTAACTGGAACAGGAACTGATGCAAATGGTGACACACTTACTTACATTTGGGAACAAATGGATTCTCAAACTAATACAACAGCGCCAAGTGCAACAAAAACTAGTGGTGTAAACTTTAGATCTTACAGTCCAACAACTTCACCAACTCGTTATTTCCCTAGAATGGCTTCTGTTCTTACAGGAGCAACTACAACTGCTGGTTCAGAGTTAACTGTAGAAGCATTGCCATCTGTAGCAAGAACATTAAACTTCAGATTTACTGTTCGTGACAATAGAGCTAGTGGTGCTGCAAACAATAGTGACGATATGATTGTAACTGTAAACGCAACTGCTGGTCCGTTTTCTGTTACATCTCCTAATACTGCTGTTAGCTACTCTGGTGGTTCAACACAAACAATTACTTGGGCTGTGGCTGGAACAACTGCAAATGGAGTAAACTGTGCTAATGTTGATATTCTACTTTCTACAGATGGAGGAACAACATGGTCAACTATACTTGCTGGAACTCCGAATGATGGAACACAAGCAGTTAGTATACCAAATACTCCAAGTACAACTTGTAGAATAATGGTTAAAGGAACAAATCATATTTTCTTTGACGTTTCTAATGCAAACTTCACCATTACTTCTGGTGTGACAGATACTACTGCGCCAACTGCGCCAACATTGAGTGCATCTGGCACAACTCAAACAACTACCAGTTTATTATGGTCTGGTGCTACTGACAACGTAGCAGTTACAGCTTATGATGTTTATAAAGATGGCGTTTTACTTGGAACAACTTCTACTACTTCTTATGCAGTTACAGGTTTAACAGCATCAACAACTTATTCATTTACAGTAAAAGCTAAAGATGCTGCTGGAAATGTTTCTGTAGCAAGTAATGCAGTAAGCGTTACTACTTCAGCAATTGTTGTGGATACAACTGCTCCAACTGCTCCAACATTAACTGCTTCGGGAACTACATCTACTTCAACTAGCCTTTCATGGTCTGGTGCTACAGATAATATTGGTGTAACTGGATATGATGTTTATAAAGATGGTGTTTTACTTGGTTCAACATCTTCAACGAACTATGCGGTTACTGGCTTAACAGCTTCAACAACATACTCATTTACAGTAAAAGCTAAAGATGCTGCTGGAAATGTTTCTGTAGCAAGTAATGCAGTAAGTGTGACTACAACTGCTAACACCATAACTTATTGTACTGCTAGTGCTACAAACACTAATGATGAGAGAATTCAAAAAGTTCAATTAGGAACAATAAACAACACTTCTACTGGAACTGCTGGATATGAAGACTTTACAGCTTTATCAACAAATTTGGTTAGAGGAACATCAAATACAATATCTGTAACTCCATTCTGGACTGCTACTAAATATAACGAAGCATATTCTGTTTATATCGATTACAACCAAAACGGTGTGTTTACTGATACAGGAGAAAAAGTATGGACAAAAACTGGTTCACAAACAACTCCTGCTACTGGATCGTTTACTGTTCCTGCTACTGCAACTCTTGGAGCAACAAGAATGCGTGTAATGATGAAATATAGCACTGCACCTACTTCACCATGTGGAACATATACTTATGGTCAAGTTGAAGATTACACGGTGAATATCACTGCAACAGCTAAAATAGATGAAGGCAATACAAAAGCGTTATCTTTTGGTTTGTATCCAAACCCAGTAACTGGTGATGTATTGAATGTTACTAATCTTGAAAGTGCTGCAAACTTTAGAATTTACAATTTGATGGGGCAACAAGTTGCTGCTGGAAAAATTGAAAACAATGAAGTACACATTAGCGCATTAGCTGCTGGTGCTTACATCATTGAAGTATCAGATGAGAACTCATCTGCGGTGAAAAGATTTGTAAAAAAATAAATCCTAACCCAACTATATTTAAAAACCCAGCAAACGTTGTTTGCTGGGTTTTTGTTTATCTATTTGTGATTGAATGTAACGAAGTATAGCTACTTAAGTTGATAGTATGGTTAAAAAAACAATAGGTGTTATGTTTTTAATCTCTTCATGGCACGGAAATGTTTTCCGTTACTTCTGGATAAGAAATGTTATTTATTATTCCTTAAAGTCAGGAGACTTTGCGGAGCTGGGAAGAGTCAATCTTTATTAATGGCTATTGTTCTTAATAGCATTTTTTTCTCAAAATATCTATTCTTTGTATACATTAGAGGGAGTCATAGTATACATTTTTAAATAATCAGAAAATTTATTATATCTCTTGTCCTTTTTTGACTCGTAATACTTTGGCAAATCAATACTTAATCTATTCAAGTTATCTTCAAATTTAGTCAAATAAATTCTAGTTGTACTTACATCAGTAATTTGAGAAAATTGAACTATTAGACTATTTTCAAATAAATTCCAAATATCCTGATCGATTAAATTTCCATAAAAAAAAGCTTCAGAAAAACAATTTTTCTGGTCAATTGTAGAGTAATAAATCTCATATTTATATGTTGAAAATTCGATGATTCTTTTTTTACATGAAAATCCAAAAAGGTTATAAACCGAATCATTTTCTTTAATAACAAAGTCGTTTTTATTTATTTTATGGAATAAACTTATCTTTTCAATTAACAAAG
>NZ_BMIM01000006.1 GCF_014642275.1 Flavobacterium lutivivi | reverse complement strand
ACTTCTGATCCTCAAACTGGTAAAAAATATTATACCAATATATTTATTAAAAAAGAATAGTTTGATTATTGTTTTGTTTGATTTTGACAGATCGAAAGAACCCATTCATGCGAATGGGTTTTTTTTTGAACAAAACTTTTAATAAAATGGTTGATAATTTAGAAGCGTTCTTTTTGTTATGAAAAATATAACTCATACATTTGCGTATAATTCAAAAAAATTCCGGAAAACATGTTTGAATTTCAACAGTATTTAGGTTTCTTAGCTTTCTTAACCATTTTAACAATTGGTTTTTGGCTAATGATTTTCTTGATTACAGCAATTATACCTTATTGGGTTTTTGGTGCTACAAGAGAATTGCTAAAAGAAAGAAAAGCAAAAAGAGAAGCTGAAGAACAACAAGCTTAAATTTAAACTTATTGTTTAAAAAAAGTCCCGAAATTTCGGGACTTTTTATTTATATTAACCTGGGAAATCTCCACCATCATCTTGCTGGTTGTTTCCTCTTGGTTTTTTCTCTCTTTCGTTTTTCTGTACATTAAATCTATAAGTAAACGATAGTGTAATTTGTCTTTCTCTCCATTGCATTTCGCCATAAGAATCAACAACGCCAGGCAAATAAGTATATGCTTTTCTTTTTCTAGAATTGAAAACATCACTCACATTTAATGACACTGTTGCTTTGTCTTTTAGAACATCTTTGCTAAATGCTAAATTCATAGAAAATACATCCATGTTTCTTCCTTGGGCGGTTTTCTGAATGCCATTATAGTTCATATTGGTTTGCCAGTCAATTTTGTAAGGTAAACTAACTTTAGAACTCAAACGAGCAAACCAAGAATTGGTTTTATTGTCAAAATTTTGATACACTTCGTTACCAGTAAAATCTGTAAAGGTGTAATCGCCATCGGTTTCTACATAGAAGAAATTGAAATTACTGTTTAATTTCCACCATTTATAAGGCGAATAATTAAGAGTAAACTCAAATCCAGCTCTATATTCAGTAGATAGATTGATAGGAGTACTAATTACAACAGGAATTCCATTTTGAAAATCGCCGCTTTCTTTTCTAACAAATTGAAAAACATCAGAAGTTTTATTTACATAAGCAGATGTGTTCAAAGTAAATTTATTCCATTTTTTAAGATAACCTAAATCAATTGCATCAGTGAAAGAAGGATCTAAATCAGGATTACCAATAAAAATATTGACATTACTTGATAGATTGTTAAATGGATTCAATTGTCTTCCTCTTGGGCGTTGAATTCTTTTGCTATAACTCAAAGATAGGTTGCTGTCATCGGTCAATTCATAATTGAAAAATGCACTAGGGAAGAAGTTGTTGTATTTCTTATTGTTGTAATCATTAGTTTCCAATTGATTAACATCTATGTCTGAATCTTCCCAGCGAAGTCCAAAAAGCGATGATAACTTTTTAACCTTGAAACCATATTGTGTGTACAAAGCATTAATTTTTTCTTTGTATTCTAGTGTGTTTGTAAAATTGGGTTGAGGAATACCATTTTGAACAACGCTATAATTTGTAGTTACAGTATTGAAATCACCACGATATCCAGCTTCAAATTGGCTTCCTTTGCCAAGAGGTAAAACATAATCTGTTTGGATTAAATTTCTACCTTGTTTTTGATTATTAATTGTTTCATCAAGTGAAGTAACAGATGAATTACTTGTTTTATCAGTGATTAAAGCTGAATTATTATCGATGTTCGAAGAAAATGATCCATCAATTGTTAATTTATGACCAGATTTTTTGAAGTTTTTAGTGAAGTTGGTAGCGTATTCTAAGTTTTTGCTGTCACTTACTTCATCATTTATTCGGTTTCTGGTATATTCATAAATATAGTTTTCGTCAAAATAATTTTGGAAAACATCATCTCTATTATCACCTAAACTTTTTCTAAAGTTTACAGTATTTGTCCAAGTCAAAGTCTTATCAAGAAACCAATCAAAGCCAAAATTTCCGTTGTAGGATTTGCTAATTCTTTCATTATCACGATCTTCATTCATGTAACTTTTTGTTGAATTATCATCGTTCAGGTATCTAGAATTTGTCATGGCATTTCCTGGACCATTTCTATAACTGTAACCTTGAGTTGAGAAAAGATTAAACTCTTTTGTTTTAAAATTTACAGTTCCAGTGATGCCGTGATTGTCTGGAGTTCCTGTTGTAGCTACAAAAGTTCCATTTATCCCTTGATTTTTTCCTTTTTTAAGAATAATATTCAAAATTCCTCCGCCACCTTCGGCATCATAACGAGCAGATGGATTAGTGATTACTTCAACTTTATCAATAGCATCTGCGGGAATTAGTTTAAGTGCTTCAGATACGTTTATAGCATTTGAAGGTCTTCCGTCAACAAGTATTTTTACATTTTCATTACCTCTCAAACTCACATTTCCTTCCACATCAACACTTACAGAAGGTATATTATCTAGTATGTCGCTGATTGTTCCTCCTTTTACCATCAAATCATTACCTACATTGTAAACCTTTTTGTCTAATTTTATTTCGACTGTAGTTTTCTCTGCTCTTACAACAACTTCCTTCAATTGCTCAGCGCCTTCGCTCAATGAAATTGTCCCTAAGTTGGTATTTTGAGTAATGGTTTTTGAATTGATTTGAAATGGTTGAAATGAAATAAATTCAATTACAATATCATAAGTTCCTTTTGGCACTTGCACGGAGAATTCTCCTTTGTTATTGGTTATTCCTCCAAAAACTGACGCAGAGTTTGTTGTGTTTTTTATGGTAATTGTTGAATATTCAAGAGGTAAATTGGTAGATTTTTCAATTACTTTCCCTGTTATATTCCATTTGCTGTTTTCTGGTTTTGTTTGCCCAAAAACCATTATCGAATTAAAAAATAAAAACAATAATCCGAATGTTTGAAGTCTATTCATGTAAAGAAATTTATTTTAAAGCTTATATGATTGCAAAAGTAGTTTTTGGTTTAAGCTTTAATTCATAAAACTCTGTTAAACTTTATTAGCTATTGATTGATGAAATTCAAAATCTTTTCTTCTTCACGAGCTATTATTGCTTTGTCGCCATCAATTATTATAGGTCTTTCAATCAATATAGGGAACTGAACCAAAGCATTAATAATATCATCATCAGTGAGAGATTTGTTTTTGAATTGTTCTACCCAAATGGTTTCTTTTTGTCGAACTAATTCTAAAGGTGAAATAGAAAGTTTTTTCAACAAATTGAGAATCTCTTCTTTGGTTAATGGATTTTCAAGATACTTTATTATTTGATAATCAATATTTTTTTGGTCAAAAATAGCCAGACAATTTCTAGACTTACCACATCTTGGATTGTGTAAAATTTTCATGTTTTTTTGTTACAAATTTCAATATTATATTTATCAAATAAACTAATTTAGTGAAAAATAAAATTTAGTATGTATTTAGAGAATGCCATATCGCCAAAAAATAAATTTTGGAAGTACATTGTTGGTTCAATTATAATAATTTTTGCTTCATTCATTGGTCAAATACCACTTGGCATAGCTTTGATTTTCAAATCGTTTAATTCAAAAAAAGGTTTTCCAACAGACGAAGCTCAACTAATGAAAATGCTAAACGGCAATTTAACTCTTTTTCTAATGTTGTTTTCATTTGCGGTTGCATTACTAGCCATTTATCTTGTTGTTAAACACCTTCACAATCAGCATTTTTTGACTTTAACTACATCTCGAAATAGTGTTGATTGGAAAAGAATATTTTTCTCCTTTGGTGTTTGGGCAGTTTTTACAATAATCTCTGTTGCAATAGGTTATTTTTCTGAACCAGAAAATTTTGTAATAAACTTTAAACCAGTTCCATTCTTAATTTTATTAGTTATTTCTCTGATAATGATACCTATACAAACCAGCACTGAAGAATATGTTTTTAGAGGTTATTTGATGCAAGGTTTTGCTAATCTTTCTATGAATAAATGGTTTCCATTATTAATGACCTCACTAATTTTTGGATTATTGCACATTGCTAATCCTGAGGTCCAAAAAATGGGAGCAATAACGATGGTATATTACATAGGAACAGGATTATTACTCGGTATTATGACCTTGATGGATGATGGAATGGAATTGGCATTGGGTTTTCATGCTGCAAATAACCTGATAAGTGCTTTATTAATTACTTCCGATTGGACAGCATTTCAAACAGATTCTATACTCAAAGACAAATCTACACCATCGGCTGGTTTCGAAATAATATTGCCTGTTTTTATTGTTTTTCCTTTGATACTTTTCATTTTTTCAAAAAAGTATAATTGGTCCAATTGGAAAGAAAAATTATTTGGAAAAATAGAAATAGAAAACCCTAACTTAAAAATTGAAAGCCATGAATATACCGAGTTATGATAAAGTACACAATTTGTTTAAGCTCAACGGTTATCATCTAAATGCCGATGATTTGTGCCGCGTGGCTTATAGTTTTATCAAAGAAGGCGAAGAGTTTGAAAAACCTGTTGGCGATTTTTTGCTTGATTGGTTTAATGACAAAGATTATATCGAAATGTACACTTCGGGAACAACTGGTTTGCCAAAAACTATTGTTGTAAAAAAACAGGCTATGGTAAACTCAGCATTGGCTACGGGTGATTTTTTCGAAATTCAACCTGGAGATAAAGCACTGCATTGTTTGCCAATGAAATATGTTGCAGGAAAAATGATGCTCGTTCGTGCCATGATTTTGGGTCTCGATATAGATTTTGTAGCTCCAAGCGCAAGACCATTGGAACATCTTGATGAATATTATGATTTTGCAGCTATGGTTCCAATGCAGGCTGAAAACTCATTGAAAGATTTCAAAAAAGTAAAAAAAATAATCATTGGTGGAGCCAAGATTAATGATGTACTTGAGAAAAAGTTATTAAAGCATCCCGAAACCGTTTGTTATGAAACCTATGGCATGACAGAAACCATAACTCATATTGCTGCCAAAAGAGTAGGAGAAAAGGCTTTTACAGTTTTGCCTGATGTAACAGTTTCTTATGATGAAAGAAATTGTTTGGTAATTCATGCGCCAAAGATTTCAGATGATGTAATTGTTACTAATGATATCGTTGAATTGGTCAATGAAAACCAATTTATCTTTTTAGGTAGAATGGACAATGTGATAAATAGTGGTGGGATAAAGCTTATTCCTGAACAAATAGAAGAGAAACTCGCAGGAAAAATTGATAGACGATTTTATTTCACATCCAAAGAGGATAAAGTATTGGGAGAAAAATTAATCATGGTTGTAGAAGGCGAACCATTTACTATTGATGATAAAATATTCGATAATTTAGATAAATATCAAAAACCCAAAGAAATAGTTTTTGTTCCTGAATTTAAAGAAACTATAAGTGGCAAAATATTGAGAAAAGAAACACTGAAATAGTAATTAATATTCGATATAGAATTTATCTGTAATTACTTTTATATCACTTATGTTTTTGATTTTGATTTTAGTTTTTTTCCAATCATTGATTGTTTGAACTCTGATCGTTTTATTGTTATAAATCAAATCTACGGGCATCGAAAAATTACTTTCAACATTTACCCATCGGGTGAAAAGTTTATTTTTCTCAATTTTCAATTCAAGTTTAGGAATTGAAATTGTTTTTAGATATTGGTTAAAAATGGAAGTCAAATCCAACCCGCTTTTTTGATTAAAAAAATCAATAACGGTTTGTGTATCAATAATTTTGTGTCTAAAAGTAGTTGCATAATCATGGATTATTTTCCACCACAAATTATCGTTATTAATTACGTGACGCAAAGTATTAAGTAACAAAGCTCCTTTTGGATACATATCACCAGAACCTTCTTTATTTACTCCATATGGACCAATAATTGGTTCATCGTTTGCAACATTTCCTCTCAAACCGTTGGCATAAATCATGGCTTTTTCATAACCCCAATTACATTCGATATATACAATTTCACTATATTGAGTAAATCCTTCATGTATCCACATATCAGCAATATCTTTGGAAGTAATACTATTTCCAAACCATTCGTGACCGCTTTCGTGAACTATGATATAATCCCAAAGTTTTCCAACTCCTGTTTTCGATAAATCTGTACCCATATAACCTTTCAAAAAAAGATTTCCGTAGGCAATAGCACTTTGATGTTCCATCCCTAGATAGGAAGTTTCAACAAGTTTATATCCATCTTCTTTGAAAGGATACTCGCCAAATTTTTCTTGAAAGCATTTAAGCATTGGTTTTACATCATCGGCAAATTGTTTTTCTGCTTTATCGCGATGATAACTCAACACATAATAATCGATATCTAAATCATCTAGTTTATCGCTAAAAGGAACATAATCACCAATGTTTATTGTTATATCATATGTGTTTATTGGGTTTTTAACTTCCCAATCCCATCGGGTATAGCCATTATTCAAATTTTCTTTTCCAATAAATCTTCCGTTGGAGACATTTGTTAGTCCATCTGGAACAGCAATTCGCATAGTTACACCATTGTTTGGTTCATCACTTTGAGAATCTTTTAAAGGAAGCCAACAGCTAGCACCAAAGCCTTGACAAGCGACACCAACCCAGTCGTTACCATTAATATCCTTTCTAAATACAAATCCTCCATCCCATGGTGCTCTTCGAGCTAATACTGGATTTCCATGATAAAAGAACTTTATTTTCTCTAAATTTTTAGCTTGAAGTTTATCAGGGAAATTAATAAAAACTGCATTGTTATCTCTTGAAAAAATAAGTTTTTGTTTGTTCCAAATAATGGAATCTACAACTAAATTTTCGAACAAGTCTATTTGAATTTTTTGTGTTTCATCTGTTATTTCAAAGTCAATTTCATTGAACCCAGATATAAATTTATTTTTTATATCTATTTTTAAATCAATAGTATAATGAGTTACATCGAAACAATTTCTTTCATGTCTTAATCCACCTTGTAGCGAGTCTTTTCTTGTGAAGGATTGCGCAGAAAGTAGTTGACCAATAAAAAGTAGGGCTAGTATTTGGTAATTTCTCATCTATATTGAATTAATTAGAATAGCTTTAAAATAATGGTCATTAAACCTGAATCACACCCAAATTAAATTTCTTTTCAATAGGCGCATGGTTAGCCGCTTCAATCCCCATTGAAACCCAAGTTCTAGTGTCTAGAGGATCAATGATTGCATCAGTCCATAATCTTGCTGCTGCATAGTATGGAGAAATTTGGCTGTCGTATTTAGCTTTTATTTTTTCAAACAATTCATTGTGTTTTTCGGGTGTTATTTCTTCACCTTTAGCTTTTAATGCTGATTCTTCTATTTGTAATAACACTTTCGCGGCTTGCGCACCACCCATTACTGCCAGTTCTGCACTTGGCCATGCAACTATCAATCTAGGATCATAAGCTTTTCCACACATGGCATAATTTCCAGCGCCATATGAATTTCCAATGATTACGGTAAATTTTGGAACTACACTATTTGCTACAGCATTCACCATCTTGGCGCCATCTTTTATAATTCCGCCATGTTCGCTCTTGCTGCCAACCATAAAACCTGTTACATCATGAATAAACAGAAGAGGAATTTTCTTTTGATTACAATTGGCTATGAATCGAGTAGCTTTATCAGCAGAATCTGAGTAGATTACTCCTCCAAATTGCATTTCACTCGGTTTTGTTTTAGCACCAGTTGTTTTAACAATCTTTCTTTGATTAGCTACAATACCAACAGCCCAACCATCTATTCTTGCGTATCCAGTGATTATGGTTTGCCCATAACCATCTTTGTAAAGGTCAATTTCGGAGTTGTCAACTATTCGTTTTACAATTTCTAGCATATCATATTGTTCTGCTCTTGATTGTGGTAGAATACCATAAATCTCTTTTGGATCAAGTTTTGGATTTTCTGGTTTTACTCTATTAAATCCAGCTTTTTCATAATCGCCAATTTTTCCAACGATATTTTTTATTCTATCCAATGCATCTTTATCATCTTTTGCTTTAAAATCTGTAACACCAGATATTTCACAATGAGTTGTAGCACCACCAAGTGTTTCGTTATCAATCGTTTCACCAATTGCAGCTTTTACTAAGTAGCTTCCAGCAAGGAAAATGCTACCTGTTTTATCGACTATCATTGCTTCATCACTCATAATTGGTAGATATGCTCCACCAGCAACACAACTGCCCATTACAGCAGCAATTTGTGTAATTCCCATGCTACTCATAATAGCATTATTTCTAAAAATTCTACCAAAATGCTCTTTATCTGGGAAAATTTCATCTTGCATAGGAAGATAAACTCCAGCTGAGTCGACTAAATATATTATGGGTAGTCTATTTTCGATAGCGATTTCTTGTGCGCGAAGATTTTTTTTGCCCGTAATAGGGAACCAAGCACCAGCTTTAACTGTAGCATCATTAGCAACAACAATACATTGCTTACCAGAAATGTAACCAATTTTCACCACAACGCCACCAGAAGGACAACCACCATGTTCAGCATACATGCCATCTCCAGCAAATGCTCCAATTTCAATGCTTTTTGCTTTGTTATCCAAAAGATAATCTATTCGTTCTCTAGCAGTCATTTTGCCTTCGGAGTGAAGTTTTTCTATTCTTTTTTCTCCACCACCAATTTTTACTTTTGCAAATTTCTGTTTCAAATCTGATAGTAGTAACTTGTTGTAATCTTCGTTTTTATTGAAGTTGATGTCCATTTTTAAAGAGATTTTTTTCAGTTGGCTAATCTACGAAAACGTTTTCAAAATGTATAGCGAAGGTTAATTTTAACTTTATTTGATAACTTCAAGATGATTATAAATTAACATTAACTTAACAATGTCTGCGTAGATTTGCAAAAAATTTAACAAACATGAATGTTAACAGTATTTTCCAATTTTTAGTTCCAAAAGATAAAAAGTTTTTTCCACTTTTCGAACAAGCATCTCAAAATTTAGTGACTTTAGCAGAAATCATGCACGAAGCTGTTAACGCTCCAAAATCTGAAAGAGAAGAATATTTTAAAAAAGTTGAAGAATTAGAGTCTCAAATTGAAGATATAACACACAAAACTCACTTAGAATTAAGTAGAAATTTTATCACACCATTCGATAGAGAAGATATTCACTCTTTGATTAAAGCTATTGATAATGTTGCCGACAACATGCACGGTGCAGCAAGTAGAATTAGACTTTATCAAGTTGAAAAAATCACAAAATCTATTAGAAAATTAACTGAAATAAATCTTGAAGCTTGTCAGTTAATCGTGGTTGGTATCAAAGAATTAAAGGACTTAAAAAATCCAAAAGCAATAAAAGATACTTGCAAAAAAATAAATAAATTAGAAAGTAAAGCGGATTCAGTTTTTGATAAAGCTGTTGCAGATATTTTTGAAAATGAAACCGATGCAAAAAACATTATTAAGTATAAAGAGGTTTTATCTTCATTAGAAATGGCATCTGATAAATGTAAAAGTGTATCAAATGTAATGGAACAAATTTCTGTAAAGCATTCATAATATTTATCAAAATTAGAAAAAATGACTTTACTGATCGTTATTATAGTTCTTGCCCTAATATTTGATTATATCAATGGATTTCACGATGCGGCAAATTCTATCGCAACAATCGTTGCAACAAAGGTTCTAACGCCTTTTCAAGCAGTACTTTGGGCAGCTTTTTTCAATTTTATGGCCTATTGGGTTTTTGGATTTGGGGTTGCAGATACTGTTGCTAAAACTGCAAAAACTGAAAACATTGATTTAATAGTAATCCTTGCTGGAATTATTGCAGCTATCATTTGGAATTTATTCACTTGGTGGAAAGGTATTCCTTCATCATCTTCTCATACATTGATTGGTGGTTTTGCAGGTGCAGCAATTGCCCATGCAGGATTTAATGTTGTCAATTGGTATAAACCTGTAAAAGAAGGTGAGTTATTACCATCTGGTGTTTTGGTGGTTGTTGCATTTATTGTTTTAGCACCATTGATAGGAATGATTATTTCATATTTCATATCACTTTGGATGATGTATTCATCAAAGAAAAATATCTATCCAAAGATTTTTACAATAGGATTGATGCTGTTTGTATTTTGGTTTTTATCAACTGTAATGATAGGCTACGAGGACATTAAAAAGCCAAGATTTGAAAGTCAATTTTGGTCAGTAGTTACAGAGCCAAATAATATTAAGTGGCTTTTAGTGGCAATAATATTCTATTCATTGGCAATATTCAATCTGTTGTTTAGCAGTTTTTCAACGGCTAAATCTGAAGCTATATTAAAGAAAATGCAATTATTGTCTTCTGCGTCATTTAGTTTAGGTCATGGTGGAAATGATTCGCAAAAAGTTATGGGTATTATTGCTGCAGCAGTAGCAGTTTATATCAACACAAGTGGCATTCATGTGGACAATATGCCTGAATGGTTGCAAGTGGTTTTACCAAATGAAGAAAAAGGAATAAAAAGTCAAATGCCTAGTTGGATACCTCTTACATGTTATACGGTTATCGGTTTAGGAACTTTGAGTGGCGGTTGGAAAATTGTAAAAACTATGGGTTCTAAAATCACAAAAGTTACTGCTTTTGAAGGTGTAGTAGCAGAGTCTGCTGGTGCTTTAACATTGTTTTCAACAGAACATTTCAAAATACCAGTTTCAACCACACATACCATTACAGGTTCCATTATTGGAGTTGGTGTAACCAAAAGAGTTTCAGCTGTGCGTTGGGGTGTAACCAAGAATTTATTTTGGGCATGGGTTTTAACCATTCCAGTTTCTGCGCTTATCGCTGCTCTAGTATATTATTTATTGAAATTATTTATGTAATATTTTAATTAAAAGCTGACTTTGTCAGCTTTTTTATTTTCAATCCTGATGTGTTAAAAAATCATTTATAAATTGTAATAAAAACATTAACTAACTACTAATCACACAACAAAAATGAAATTTCAAAAAATTATTGTTCTTATACTTACTGTATGGTCTTTGTCGTTAAATGCTCAAGTAAATATTGAGCAAACAAAACATGATAATGACCTAAAACTTTCAGCTTTGCCATATTACAGTTTTGGTAAAGGTGTTGGACTTACTTCACCTGATAGCTTGTTTCAGTTTAACATTCGATTTAGAATGCAAAACAGAGTAACTTATATTGAAAATGATGGGGAAAAACCAGGATATGATGGGCAAATCAGAAGATTGAGACTTCGATTTGATGGATATGTTATCAATCCAAAATTTCTTTATGCAATTCAGTTATCTTTTGCTCCTGGCGATGTAGGTGAAATTCATGAAGGCGAAAACATCAATATTATCAGAGATGCGGTTTTTTTCTACAGACCTAACAAGAATTGGAATTTTAGTTTTGGACAAACCAAATTACCAGGAAATAGACAAAGGGTAAACTCTTCTGGTGGTTTGCAATTGACTGATAGAACTATTAATAATGCAAAATTCACAATCGATAGAGATTTTGGTTTTCAAGTGCATAATATGAATGAGTTCAAGGAAAAATTCTCTTATAATTTTAAAGCGGCATTTACAACAGGCGAGGGAAGAAACAGTACCGAAAAAGCTGATGATGGTATAGCAGCTACGGGAAAAATAGAGTTGATGCCTTTGGGAGCTTTTACTAAAGATGGAACCTATTTTGAAGGTGACGTTGTTAGAGAAAAAAAACCTAAACTATTGATTTCTGGTGCTTTTCAACAAAACAATCACGCCAGAAGAACTCAAGGACAATTAGGAAACGATTTGTTTGAAAAGAGAACAATGAAATCGGTTTTATTAGATGGAATGTTTAAATACAACGGTTGGGCAGCAATGATGAGTTATATGTCTAGAACGACTACAGAAAATGCGGTTACTTTTAATCCTGATGACGCTACAGAATCTAGTTATGTGTTTGTAGGTAACGGATTTGATTACCAAGCAAGTTATGTTACTAAGTCTAACTATGAGTTTATAACTCGTTATTCTATTCAAAATGTTGGAAAAGATATTCAAGCATTGGCTCCAAATACGAGAGAAATTAGCTTTGGCGTTACCAAATATATTTGGGAACATGCCTTTAAACTTCAAGCAGAAATAAATTTTGATAAACTAGAATACTACAACGGAACCACTAAGAATAATTGGTATGCAAGATTGCAAGTTGAAATTGGTATATAAAAAAAAGCTGTTCATTTGAACAGCTTTTTTTATTTTTCTTTTTGTCCCATCATCATCAAATAGGCTTTTAGAAATTCATCTATTTCTCCATTCATAACACCATCTACATCGCTGGTTTCATAGCTTGTGCGAACATCTTTTACTAACTTGTATGGATGCATTACATAGTTTCTAATTTGTGAACCCCATTCAATTTTCATTTTTCCAGCTTCTATATCTTCGCGTTGTGCCAATTGTTTTTTTAGTTCAATTTCATACAATTGCGATTTCAACATTTGCATAGCACGTTGTCTGTTATCTTGTTGCGAACGGGTTTCAGAACACTGAATTTGTATTCCTGTAGGTTTGTGATACAACTGCACTTTGGTTTCCACTTTGTTTACATTTTGTCCACCAGCACCACTAGAACGTGAGGTAACAATTTCAATATCGGCTGGATTTATTTCAATTTCGATAGTGTCATCAACCAATGGATATACATAGACCGAAGCAAAAGATGTATGACGCTTGGCATTACTATCAAATGGAGAAATTCGCACCAATCTGTGTACACCATTTTCGCCTTTTAGATAACCAAAAGCAAAATCGCCTTCTATTTCTAATGTTACCGTTTTAATTCCCGCAACATCGCCTTCTTGAAAGTTGAGTTCTTTTACTTTGTGACCTTGTCTTTCTGCCCACATCAAATACATTCGCATCAACATACTTGCCCAATCGCAACTTTCTGTTCCACCAGCACCAGCGGTAATTTGCAAAACGGCACTCATGCTATCGCCTTCATCTGAAAGCATGTTTCTAAACTCTAAATCTTCTATAAAAGTATTTGTGAGTTTGTATTGATTGTCGAGTTCTTCTTCGGTTGCATCGCCATCCTTGAAAAATTCATAAGTAATTTGAAGTTCTTCAGAAAGATTTTCGGCTTTGTTGTAATCATCTACCCATTTTTTCTTTGAACGCAGATTTTTTACAATAATTTCGGCGTCTTTGGCTTTGTTCCAAAAATCAGGAGCAAATGTTTTTTCCTCTTCGTTTGTAATTTCTATAATTTTGGCATCGATGTCAAAGATACCTCCTCAACGCGCCAAGGCGTTCAACTATACCTTTTATTTGTTCGGTATTTGTCATAAATAATGTAGTTTTGTGTTTTAAAAAAAACTAGCCCAGATTGCAACGAAAATCCTTTTTAATTTGTCACACTGAGCGCAGTCGAAGTGTTAAATTAAAAAGATTGTAGTGTAAAGCTGGAAATAGCTCCCAATTGTTTTTACAAAAATAGATTATCTAATTCTTTTATGGAAATAAATTTAATAAGCGATACCGTTACTAAGCCAAGCGCTGAAATGTTGAAAGCAATGTTCAATGCAAAAGTAGGCGATGATGTTTTTAAACAAGATCCAACTATAAATGAGTTTGAACAAATTGTTGCAGAATTATTTGGTAAAGAAGCAGCGCTTTTTTTTCCTAGTGGAACAATGGCAAATCAAACAGCTTTGAAATTGCATACCAATCCTGGTGATGAAGTGATTTGTGATAAATGGTCGCATATTTATTTGTTTGAAGCTGGTGGAGCAGCTTTTAATAGCGGAATTTCGTGCCAATTAATTGATGGAAATAGAGGAATGATTACTGCTGAGCAAGTAAAAGAAGTGATAAAAGACCCGAATAATTTTCATTTGCCTTATTCAAAATTAGTAAGTATTGAAAACACTACAAATCGTGGTGGTGGCGCATGTTATGATATTGAAGAATTGAAGAAAATCAAGCAAGTTTGTATTGAAAATAATTTAAAATTCCATTTGGATGGCGCACGATTATGGAATGCATTGATTGCCAAAAAGCAACATCCAAAACAGTTTGGTGAATTGTTTGACACCATTTCGGTTTGTTTTTCAAAAGGTTTAGGAACCCCTGTTGGTTCAGTTTTAATAGGCGATAAGCAAACTATAAATAGAGCTTTGCGCATTAGAAAAGTTTTTGGTGGCGGAATGCGTCAAGCGGGTTATCTTGCTGCTGCAGGAATTTATGCTTTGCAAAATAACATTAATAGGTTAGAAGAAGATCACAGAAGAGCAAAAGAACTAGGAGCAATACTCAAAACACTTTCATGGGTTGAAGAGGTTGAGGAAATAGAAACTAATATTGTGATATTTTCTGTTAAATTTCCTCTAAACGATGTTCAAGTAATGGAGAAATTTAAAGAGAAAGGAATATTGATTTATGCTATTGGTAAAGGAAAAATTCGCTTAGTTACACATCTCGATTATAAACAAGTGATGCATGAATATGTGTTGGAAACGTTGATGAAAATGAGTTTCTAAAAATCCGCAGCAATTTCAATAGTCATTATCTTTTTTGAAATGGGATGTTCAAAGGTAATGCTTTCTGCATGCAAATAAAGCCTATCCGATTTCTTCCCATAAAGATCATCTCCAACAATCGGTGTATTTAATCCTAAAGTGTGTGAAGCATGAACTCTTAGTTGATGTGTTCGTCCAGTTATGGGCCAAAAATGAATTTTTGTTACCCCATTTTTTCGTTCAATGACTTTGTATCTAGTTACTGCTTTTTTCCCGTGTTCATAACAAACCATTTGTCGTGGTCTATCATCTAAATCTACTCTAAGTGGCAAATCGATAACTCCTTCAGCAGTGGTGATTTCTCCTTCTAAAAGAGCAACATATCTTTTTGAGATAGTTTTATTAATAAATTGCTTTTGCAGTTGTTGATGAATTCGTTTGTTTTTTGCAATAAGCATCAATCCCGAAGTTGACATATCCAATCTATGAACAATTATTGGACCTGAAATATTGGGGTATTTTTCAATTATTCTGGTGTAGATAGAATCTTCTATCGATATTCCGGGCACAGATAGAAATTCCGCTGGTTTATTAACTATGCAAAGAAATTCATCATCATATACTATCGAAATATCTTTGTTTTCCGCAGGATTTATCAACATCGGATTTTCATCTACCTCTAATCCGTTCAGCATATGAGCCAAAATAGGTTCACATTTTCCTCTACATGCAGGATAAAAATGTTGATGTTTTCTAATTTCTGATTTTGGCGATTTTCCCCACCAAAATTCAGCCATAGCTATCGGTTTTAAATCGTTTTTATAAGCATAGTGCAATAATTTTGGTGCGGCACATTCTCCTGCTGCGGCTGGAGGTTTTTGTTGCTTTGTTATCGAAAAAATGTCGTGCAAACTTTTTGTTTCTCCTAGCGCATTCAGAAAAGAATATTCATCATGCAATCGTTTCTGTAAAGCAGCCGATTTATATTTTCTTTCTTCTTTTAGCTGAATAATTTTATGTTCATACTCATTGATATTATTTTGCAAATCAGCTAATTGATTGTTCCAATATTCAGATAGTCTTCTCAATTCAGCTTTGTCTTTTAGACTTTCTAGTTTAAAATCTTCAACGGTATTAAAATCTAATGCTATTCCTTCAATAGTTGCTTTTTTTCGAAGAGAGTCTCTTTTTCTTTTTCGTTCTTTAATTTCTTGTTTTTTTGCCTCGATAGAGTTAGTGGCAGTTTCTTGCAAAGCAAAAAAGGAACTTTTCAAATCTTGATACTCCTGATTTTGTTCAAGTGATTCTATTTCAGCATTCAAATTATTGAGTAGTATTTCTTCTTTTTTGAAATAACCATTTTCATCGAGCATATCAAATACTGGCGGAACAAACTTTTCATGCAAATTCTTGTCTGCCAACTTTCCCGAAAAAGCGGCTAAATAACCCAATTGGTTGTCACTGTTTTGAACGACCAAAACACCAAACATTTTGCCAATAATCATACCTTCCATAGTATCATCTAACCCAAAATTATGCTGCCAATCATTTTGTTTCATCAAGTATTCTTGCAATTCATGTGCAGCAATAATGCTCAATGGATGTGGTTCATAATAAAACGGGAAAGTGAATTTTTCTGGTAGAGAAATTCCTTCTATCGAGGTTTCAAAAGAAATGAAATGGTTAACTTTTTTAATCAAAGTTATGCTTATTTAAACATATCCATACCAGGAATATTGGGCATTCCGTCTTTTGCAACTGCGGCAAGTTCGGTTTCGTTTACGTTAGTTGCTTTTTCGATAGCTTTATTGAGAACTAAAATCAGATAATCTTCTAGTTGTTCTTTGTCTTCTAGCAAACTTTCGTCAATAGCTATTGATTTTATTTTTCTATTGGCAGTAAGTGTAACTTGTAGCAAACCATCGCTACTTTTTTCGTCAACAAGCACAGTGTCAAGTCTTTTTTTTGTTTCTTCAATTTTTTGCTGGGTTTCTTTAAGTTTACCCATCATTCCCATAAGATCTCCAAACATGATTTTTAATTTTTTTATTTGCAAAAATATAAAAACTGTTAATCCAAACGTTTATAACTTCTTTTCAAAACGAAAATTAGGTATAATTTTTATAATTATTTTTGCCTAAATATAGAATGGAATAATGTCAGAAACAAATATACCGCCAGTAGCCAAAATAATTCCTAAATCACTCGAAAAGCATGGTCATGTGCGCATAGATAATTATTACTGGTTGAATGAAAGAGAAAACCCAGAGGTAATAGACTATTTGAATAAAGAAAACGAATATTACCAGAAGGAAACGGCTCATACCAAAAAGTTTCAGGAAGAATTATTTGCCGAAATGAAAGGCAGAATTAAAGAAGACGATACTTCGGTTCCTTATTTATACAACGGTTATTGGTACATAACACGTTATGAAACCGGAAAAAATTACCCAATTTATACTAGAAAAAAAGGAAGCCTCGATGCTGCCGAAGAAATCCTTTTTGATTGTAACAAAATGGCTGAAGGTCATTCCTATTTTCAACTATCTGGAATGAGTGTTAGTGAGGATAACAAATGGTGTGCCTTTGGAGTAGATTTGGTCTCAAGAAGACAATATACTATTCAAATTAAAAACCTAGAGACTGGAGAAATTCTGCCTGTAAAAATCGAAAATACTACTGGTGGTTCTACTTGGGCAAGTGATAATAAAACATTGTTTTACACCAGAAAAGACATGCAAACATTGCGTTCCTATAAAATTTTTAAGCATAAAGTAGGAACTAACCCTGAAAACGACGAATTGATTTTTCATGAAAAAGACGATACCTTCGATACGTTTGTCTATAAAGAAAAATCAAAAAAATATATCGTTATTGGTTCTACGAGTACGTTAACCTCTGAATATCAAATTCTAGAAGCCAATAATCCTGATGGTCAATTTAGAATATTTCAACCAAGAGTAAGAGGAGTGGAGTATTCGATTTCGCACTATGGAGATAGTTTTTATGTGGTAACTAATAAAGACAAAGCAACCAATTTCAAATTGATGAAAACTCCAGAAACTTCCACTGGTTCTGACAACTGGAAAGACTTAATTCCTCATAGAAAAGATGTTTTGATTGAAGGAATTGAAATTTTCAAAGACTATTTGGTGGTTGAAGAACGTTCCAATGGGTTGAATAAAATACAAATAAAACCTTGGAATGGTTCGGGCGATTATTATTTGCCATTTGATATCGAAACCTATACAGCCTACACGACTACCAATGTTGATTTTGATACTGAAATTTTGCGATATGGCTATCAATCGATGGCTACACCATCATCAGTAATTGATTTCAACATGCGAACCAAGGAAAAAACAGTTTTAAAAGAACAAGCAGTTTTAGGAGGAAAATTTGATAAAAATAATTATACCGAAGAACGCATTTGGGCTACTGCTCAAGATGGAACTAAAGTACCTATTTCAATAGTTTATAGAAAAGGAATTCAGAAAAACGGAAAAAATCCATTTTTGTTGTATGCTTATGGTTCCTATGGTTCATCGATGGATCCCTACTTTTCTAGCACACGATTAAGTTTGTTAGACAGAGGATTTATTTATGGAATAGCACACATTCGTGGTGGTGAAGACTTAGGTAGGGAATGGTATGAAAATGGAAAATTGTTAAAAAAGATAAATACATTTACAGATTTCATTGATTGCTCAAAATATGTAATTGAACAAAAATATACATCAACCCAACATTTATATGCCGAAGGTGGTTCGGCTGGAGGATTATTGATGGGAGCAATTGTAAACATGGCACCAAAATTGTATAATGGTGTCATAGCACAAGTACCTTTTGTAGATGTGGTAACCACAATGTTAGACGATTCAATTCCATTGACCACTGGAGAATATGATGAATGGGGAAATCCTAATGAGAAAGTGTATTATGATTATATGTTGTCCTATTCGCCTTATGACCAAGTAAAAGCACAAGATTATCCAAACATGTATGTTTCTACTGGATTGCACGACTCACAAGTACAATACTGGGAACCAGCAAAATGGGTAGCCAAAATTAGAGCCATGAGAACCAATAATAACCAATTGTTTTTAGACACCAATATGGATGCTGGTCATGGTGGAGCATCAGGAAGATTTGAAGCACTAAAGGAATTGGCAAAAGAATTTAGTTTTTTATTAGATTTAGAAGGAATAAAAAGGTAGTTTAAAAAATTTTATTAACTTTGCAAAGTTTTGGGGTTGATTAATATCAGCCTTTATAAATATGCCTTGACAAATTTATTTATGAAAGAAGAAATAAAAGCTTACGATAATGTACTGAGTTTAATTGGAAATACTCCATTAATTAAGCTTAACAGAATTACAGAATCACTACAAGGAAATTTCTATGCGAAGGTTGAAGCATTCAATCCTGGGCATTCTACCAAAGACAGAATAGCACTTTATATTATTGAAGAAGCAGAGAGGCAAGGCATTCTAACTCCTGGTGATACTATTATTGAAACCACTTCTGGTAATACAGGTTTTAGCTTGGCTATGGTGAGCATCATCAAAGGATACAACTGTATCTTGGCGGTAAGTTCTAAATCTTCAAAAGATAAGATAGACATGCTTCGTTCGCTTGGTGCAAAAGTTTATGTTTGCCCAGCACACGTTTCTGCTGATGATGAACGTTCCTACTATAATGTTGCTAAAAGATTACACGAAGAAACAAAAGGTTCTGTTTATATCAATCAATATTTTAACCAATTAAATATTGATGCACATTATAAAACCACTGGTCCAGAAATTTGGGAACAAACCAACGGAAAGATTACACACCTTATAGCGTGTAGCGGAACTGGAGGAACTATTTCTGGTGCGGCAAAATTCCTTAAAGAGAAAAACCCAAATATTAGAATTCTAGGTGTAGATGCTTTTGGTTCTGTATTGAAAAAATACCACGAAACAAGAGAGTTTGATGCCGATGAAATTTATCCTTATAGAATAGAAGGTTTAGGTAAAAACCTTATCCCAACAGCTACAGACTTTGACGTTATCGATCATTTCATGAAAGTAACCGATGAAGAAAGTGCGCATACTACTAGAGAAATCGCTAAAAAAGAAGGACTATTTGTAGGATATACATCTGGAGCAGTAATGCAAGCTATCAAGCAATATGCCGAAGAAGGAGAATTCAACGAAAACAGTAATGTTATTGCTATTTTCCCTGATCATGGTTCACGCTACATGAGTAAAGTATTTAGCGATGACTGGATGAACGAACAAGGCTTTTTTGACAGTATCAATGCGGAAGACGCTCAAAAAGTAGAAATAATTAAATAGTTAGTTTTTCAATTATATAGAAAACTCCAAACATTGTTTGGAGTTTTTTTTATGGATAGAATATTCCAAAAATTAAGTATTGCAACGCTTAAATCCATAGGTAATATTCAAAAGCAGATAGTTCTTGTCCCGTTAGCTAAGGTCTACCTTTTCGGGGAAATTCAGGTTTCCAAGGCGGAATCATTAAACTTTTTTCTAAGCTTATTAATGTCTTATTTGATTTCAATAATACATTTACAACGTAAGATTGTGGTCCAGTAGTTAATGTGTCAACTATTACATCAAAACTTCTATTTATTGATTTTTCCGTTGAGAACAATCTAATTTTATAATGATCTTTTTCTTTATCTGTGTATTTTAATTTAGCGGTTATTTCTTTTCTACTTATCGGGATAATAATTGTCTTTGACCATCCATTAATAAGAACTTCTGGAGCAAAGTCTATAAAGTTAGCAAGAGTGTCTGGATATTTTTTTTCTCCATCTAAAATAATTTCTTTTACATTCCATTTTCCCTCTAAATTAATTCCTTTTGGTTTATAAAAAGCTAAGAATAAAATAGATATTATAGAAATGCTAATTATTGTTCTTTTAAACCATTTCATTTTAAAAGTTATAAAGCTGACGCTTGATGGAATGCTTTGTTGTTCTTCGCCTTGCTAAAATAAATAAAACTCTTTACCGCCATTTACTGATACTGATACTTTTTACCACCATCTTGGACTTCAATTTTTACAATTTCGCTAAAGGGAACAGCGTTTTCTAAAGCCAAAATCCTCGATTTGCTTCCTTTTAGTGTGTCGTTTTCAAGGAAAACAGTATCTAGATAAAAATATTTTTTCTTTCCGTTTTTTAGCGTAACTCTCATTTCTACAGAAGGAGAATTTTGCATAAAGAACAACGAACCATCTTTTGCATATACATTCAAATATTTAATACTGTTCATGGTGTATTTTATATTCGGTGAGGCAATTATCATGGCATTCATAGGATTATTGACGCTAGTTTCTTTTCGTTCTTGGTGACTGGCGATGATTTGCTCTTTAAACTTTTCTGGCGAAACAGTATAGGTTTTACACGATGATAACAGAAGAGTGCAGAACAATAAAAGTAGAGTATAGTTTTTCATATTGTGAAGATAATCATTTATAAACGCAATTTAGTTTTCAATCTTAAATTGCTGTAGTTTTATTAAACATTCTGTATGGCTGAATTAAGAAACCCAAGTTTCAATTACATCTTTAATAACCCAAGTATCGTTTTCTTTTTCTAGGTAAATTAAAGTTCCTTGCGCTACAATTGAACCTTGATGAATACTCATTTCAACAACTGCTTTGGTGGCATTTGAATTATATGAAATTTTGGAAAAACTATATAATCCATAAGGGTTTTTGAAATATCTATAAAATAAAACCCAGTTTTTATCAACATCTTCTCCAGAGAAAATATAGGCCAACTCTTCTTCAGGTGAAAGGCGAATTGTCAATGTTGGACAATTAAAATAATTTCCCAGATAAGCACTAGTTTGATTAATATCAATATGATTTTGAGCCATTTCTATTTCAAATCCAGGATTGTTATCAATTAAATTTTGTACATGATAATTGTTTTCTGATTGAAAAATAGAGCCATACTGAGTGCTTTGTTGTACTATTACATAATTGTAACCATAATTATTTAAAAGTAAAGAGTAAATTTTATAATCTTCCTCTGCTGTTAAATTAGGCTCGTGTAAAGTAAAATTCAATGGAGCAGTTTCATCTTTACTACACGAAACAGAAAACAGCACCAGTATAAAAACTAAAAGTATTTTTCTCATAGATAGCTTAAATTATTTTTCAGAAGGTAAATATCTTAGAATAGTTTCTTGAAGTTAAAGTTAGCAAATTTTGTTTTCATCTAACAAAATAAAACGCCAAGTAATTCTTGGCGCTTCTGTTATTTCTTTAAAATCTTAAAAATCTAAATTAACTATTCCTGCATCGTGTGATATACATTCATTACATCATCGTCTTCTTCAATTTTTTCGAGTAGTTTTTCAACATCGGCTACTTGCTCTGGAGTAAGTTCTTTAGTAATTTGCGGAATACGGTCAAAACCAGAAGATAGAATTTCCATACCACGGTTTTCTAATTCTTTTTGTATAGCACCAAAGCTTTCAAAAGGGGCATACATCACAATACCATCTTCATCAACAAAAATTTCTTCTACACCAAAATCAATCATTTCTAGCTCAAGTTCCTCTACATCTTGACCTTCGGCAGGAATACGGAAATTACACGTATGGTCAAACATGAATTCAACCGAACCTTGTGTTCCCAATGTTCCGTTACATTTGTTAAAATAACTGCGAATGTTTGCCACTGTGCGGTTGTTGTTATCAGTAGCCGTTTCAATCAAAATAGCAATTCCGTGTGGTGCATAACCTTCAAAAAGTACTTCTTTGAAGTTAGCAGTATCCTTATCAGATGCTTTTTTAATAGCGCGTTCTACATTGTCTTTAGGCATATTGGCTGCCTTAGCATTTTGAATAACCGCTCTAAGTCTAGCGTTAGTTTCAGGATTTGGTCCACCTTCTTTAACCGCTATAACAATATCTTTTCCTATTCGAGTAAACGTTTTAGCCATTGCCGACCAACGTTTCATTTTACGTGCTTTTCTAAATTCAAATGCTCTTCCCATTTCTTTTACAGTTGACAGTTATCCGTTTTCAGTCGGCAAATTTACTAGTTTTTTCAAAATTCTAAAATCAAAAATCGTTAATCTTAAATCTTTAAGGATTACTTTTTATAAAAAGGCATTTTCACCACCTGGGCTTTTACTTTTTTATCTCTGATGAGAATGAAAATTTCACTGTCAACCGCAGCGAATTCAGTTGTCACATAACCCATTCCAATAGCCTTACCCAAACTTGGTGCTTGCGTTCCCGAAGTAACAACTCCAATGTTGTTTCCGTCGGCATCGACTATTTCATAATCATGGCGAGGAATTCCTCTGTCAATCATTTCAAATCCAACTAGCTTTCTAGAAACACCAGCTTCTTTTTGTTTTTTCAGGTTTTCAGAATTGACAAAATCTTTCGTGAATTTGGTAATCCAACCCAATCCTGCTTCAAGTGGAGAAGTAGTATCATTGATATCGTTTCCATATAGACAGAAACCCATTTCCAATCGCAAAGTATCGCGAGCGGCTAAACCTATAGGTTTGATGCCAAATGCTGCTCCAGCTTCAAAAACCTTGTTCCAAAGCTGTTCTACTTCACTGTTTTTGCAATAGATTTCAAAACCTCCAGAACCAGTATATCCAGTTGCCGAAATAATCACATGTTCGATACCTGCAAATGGACCAACTTCAAAATGATAATATTTTATAGCTGATAAATCAACAGTAGTCAAACTCTGCATCGCTTCAACGGCTTTTGGTCCTTGAATGGCCAATAACGAATAATCATCTGAAAGATTTCGCATTTCTACACCCAAATCATTGTGCGAAGAAATCCAATTCCAATCTTTATCAATATTAGAAGCATTAACTACCAATAAATATTGCTCTTCTTTAATTCTATAAACAATTAAGTCATCTACAATTCCACCTTTATCGTTTGGCAAACATGAATATTGCGCACGTCCTATTTCTAGTACAGAAGCATCGTTTGAAGTTACTTTTTGAATTAAGGCTAAAGCATTTTCTCCAGTTAAAAGAAATTCTCCCATGTGGGAAACATCAAAAACGCCTACGCCGTTTCTCACGGTTTCGTGCTCTGCATTCACACCTTCATATTGAACAGGCATATTATATCCTGCAAAAGGAACCATTTTTGCTCCCAATTTTTCATGAACGTGTGTTAAAGCTGTGTTTTTCATTAGTTATAATTTAGTTTGTATGTTTATTATTTTCGAACAAATGGAGGTAAAAGTTTACTCGAAACTTCACCAAAACCTATTCTGATGGAGCTGTTTTGACAAAATCCTTTCATGATAACCGTATCATTATCATTGATAAATTTTCGTTCGGTGCCATCAGCCATTTTGATAGGGTTTTTTCCACCCCAAGTAAGCTCTAGCATCGAGCCAAAGCTATCAGGTGTTGGACCCGAAATAGTTCCTGAACCCATCATATCGCCCGAGTTTACTCGGCAACCATTAGACGTGTGATGGGCCAATTGTTGTGACATGGACCAATACATGTATTTAAAATTGGATTTAGAAACTAGTGTTGGTGCTACGTTTTCAGGTTCAATATATACTTCCAGATTAATGTCGTAAGCATGCTTTCCTTTTTGTTGCAAATAGGGAAGTGGCATCGGTTCTTGATTTGGTCCTTTGCAACGGAATGGTTCCAAAGCATCCATCGTAACAATCCAAGGAGAAATAGAAGACGCAAAATTCTTAGCCAAGAATGGCCCAAGCGGAACATATTCCCATTTTTGAATATCTCTTGCGCTCCAATCGTTGAGCAACACCATTCCAAAAATATAATCTTCTGCTTCAGTTACCGGAATATTTTCGCCCATGATGTTGGCATCTGTGGTGATAAAAGCAGTTTCTAGTTCAAAATCTACCAGTCTTGATGGACCAAAAACTGGAGAAGTTTCTCCGTTTGGCAATGTTTGCCCCATGGGTCTATGTACAGGAATTCCCGATGGAACTATCGTAGAACTTCTACCATGATAACCCACAGGAATATGAAGCCAGTTGGGCAACAAAGCATTTTCTGGATCACGGAACATTTTCCCAACATTGGTCGCATGCTCTTTACTCGAATAGAAATCAGTGTAATCGCCAATTAAAACAGGTAGTTGCATTTCTACATCTTCCATTCTAAAGATTACAATGTCTCTATGCTCTTTATTATCTCTTAATTTGGGGTTGTTGCTGTCAAAAATATCTCCAATTCTATTTCGAACCAATCGCCATGTTTTTTTTCCATCCGAAATAAAATCGTTCAAAGTATCTTGCATAAACATATCGTCAGTTAACTCAATGCCTTCAAAATAGTTCAATTGTTGCAAAGCACCCAAATCGATAGCATAGTCACCAATTCTTGTGCCTATGGTGATGACATCATCTTTGGTTAGAAAAACTCCGAAAGGTATATTTTGAATAGGGAAATCACTATGAGCATCGACGTCTAACCATGATTTTCTATTCGGATTATTGGTTTGTGTAGGCATATTGTGTTGATTTTTTGTTGAAAAATATTAGCTATCAAATATATTATTTACTATCTATTTAACAAACGTTTTTTGTAATTTTGAGGACTTTTTAACGAATTATCATAAAATGCAACGCGACGAACAAATTTTTGACCTTATTCTTGACGAGCAAGACAGACAAATACACGGAATAGAACTTATTGCTTCTGAAAACTTTGTAAGCGACCAAGTAATGGAAGCTGCAGGTTCATGTTTAACCAACAAATATGCCGAAGGATATCCTGGCAAAAGATATTATGGCGGTTGCGAAGTGGTAGATGTAGTAGAGCAAATTGCTATTGACAGAGCCAAAGCATTATTTGGTGCCGAATATGTAAACGTTCAACCACATTCTGGTTCACAAGCCAACACGGCTGTTTTTGCAGCTTGTTTAAAACCAGGCGAAAAAATTCTAGGTTTTGATTTATCGCATGGCGGACATTTAACACACGGTTCTCCAGTGAATTTTTCGGGTAAATTATACAACCCAGTATTTTATGGCGTTGATCAAGAAACAGGAAGATTAAACTATGACAAAATTCAAGAAATAGCCACCAGAGAACAGCCTAAGCTTATTATCGCAGGTGCTTCGGCTTACTCTCGTGATATGGATTTTCAACGTTTTCGTCAAATTGCGGATAGTGTAGGAGCTATCCTTATGGCCGATATTTCGCATCCTGCTGGTTTGATTGCCAAAGGATTGATGAACGATCCTATTCCTCATTGTCATATTGTAACCACCACAACCCACAAAACACTTCGCGGACCACGTGGCGGTATGATTATGATGGGCAAAGATTTTGAAAACCCTTGGGGATTAACTACTCCAAAAGGCGAAATCAGAATGATGAGCCATGTGTTGGACATGTCTGTTTTTCCTGGAAATCAAGGTGGACCATTAATGCACATTATTGCTGCCAAAGCCGTAGCGTTTGGCGAATGCTTGAGCGATGAGTTCTTTAGATATGCTATGCAAGTACAAAAGAATGCGAAAGCCATGGCGGATGCTTTTGTAAAAAGAGGCTATAATATTATTTCTGGTGGAACAGATAACCACATGATGCTGATAGACCTACGAAACAAAAACATTTCGGGTAAAGAAGCTGAAAATGCATTGGTTAAAGCCGAAATTACGGTAAATAAAAACATGGTGCCGTTTGATGATAAATCACCTTTTGTCACTTCAGGTATTCGTGTGGGAACACCAGCCATTACTACTCGTGGATTGGTAGAAAGTGATATGGAAACCGTTGTCGATTTAATCGATAGAGTGCTTACCAATCACACCAACGAAGAAGTTATTGAACAAGTGGCGAATAAAGTCAACGAAATGATGAGCGAAAGAGCGATGTTTGTTTATTAAATCAATACACAATATAAAAACACATAAAACCTTCAAAAATAATATTTTGGAGGTTTTTTTAAATCATTAGCAATGTCAATTTTAAGATTAAAACTTCCTACCGATCCAAGATGGGTAAACGTTGTAGAAACCAACATAGGCGAAATATTGAGCGACCATGCTTGGTGCGAACAAAAAGCTGCTACCAATGCCATCAACCTAATCATCAATAATTCCGAAAAAGAGGATTTGGTCACCGCTATGCTCGAAATTTCTAGAGAAGAACTAGAGCATTTTCAAATGGTGCATGATATTATTAAAGAAAGAGGTTTAACTTTTGAACGTGAGCGCAAGGACGATTATGTCAATGAATTGGCCAAATACATGAAGCAATCATCTGATGGGAGTAGAGAAAGCGGCTTGATTGAGCGATTGCTATTTGCAGCCATGATAGAAGCACGCAGTTGCGAGCGTTTCAAAGTATTGTCAGAAAATATTAAAGACGAAAAACTTGCCAAATTCTACCGCGACTTGATGGAAAGCGAAGCTAGTCATTATACTACGTTTATCAATTTTGCCCGCAAATATGCCGAGACGATAGATGTAGAAAAACGTTGGGCAGCATGGCTAGAGCACGAAGCAACGATTATTGCACGCTATGGCAACAAAGAAACCGTTCACGGTTAATCTTTGATATACAAATCATATTTTTCGAGTAAGCCTTTTAAATTGTCTTTGGAGAAGATGGTTTTCTTGGCTTTATTTTTTTCTAAATCAATAGAAAAATCATAACTCGTGTAGAAATCAGCTTTGTTGAGAATAGTATCGATAAAAACAGCTCGTCTCAAATTGCAATTGTCAAACATCGCCTCGGTCAAATCACTTCCCATAAAATCAACTGAAATCATACTGCAATTGATGAACTGCATCTTCTTGAGCTTCAAGGCATAAAACTGAGCATAATCGAGCAAACAATCCTTGAAGTGAAACTCAAATATTACCTGATCGGTCATGGCAAAATTGACACTGGTAAAATCGCATCGGGTAAACCATACGCCACGAAGGGAAACATAATTCACCTTCGTTGCTTTGAAATTGCAATCATAAAAATTACAATCTACAAAAGTGACCGTTTGAAAGGTGCAATCGGTAAAATCGCAAAAATGAAACGTACAGTTTTCAAATTCTTTGTACTTGATATCGGCTTCTAGGAAAAACTCGTCGGTAAACGTTTGGTCAATGATATAATCCGCATGCATGGCCATAATTATTAAAGATAAAAAAAGGAGCTTTTACACTCCTTTTTGTTGTTAAAACTGAAAACCTAATTTTACACCAAAGCGATAAATCAAGTTGTTGATGTCTTTATTATCTACATCGCCTCTTCCTTTCACTTCCCATTTCCATGAAAAACCAATAGAAGGATCAAGGTAAAGGTTTTTAACTACCTGCATTTTATAACCGATATTTCCGTCTATCAAACTCCAATAGCTGTATGTACCTTTGAAATAGGACTCATCAAATTTTACATTCCCATAGCTCAAGAAGCTTTCCATGTAAAATTTTTCATGAGCACTTTCGTTAAAGTAAGTTCGGCTACCTGCTTGAATTTCAAAGCCTGTTCCTTTCAAATCGCTTTCGCCATCATAGAGCATCGTAGCATAGGATAGATTGAAAACACCCGATTTAGCATACTGCTTGTCTGCACTATCTGTTTTTTTGATAGCATAAGGCAATTCAAGGCTTAATCCCAAAACGGCTGGCTCCGAATAATTAAAATTAGCCGATAAAATCGCTTTTTGCTCTGTTTTTGTTTCCTGAGCAAATAGGTACACTGGTGATAGTGCAAGTAATAGTAATAGTTTTTTCATAAGAGTATATTTAATTAATGGTTATTCTAAAAATTTTAATCTTTCCATATCTCCATCTTTCAATCCTTCCATCTTTCCATCTTTCCATCTTTCCATCTTTCAATCCTTCCATCTCTCCATCTTTCCATCCTTCCATCTTTCCATCCTTCCATCTTTCCATCCTTCTATCTTTCAATCCTTCTATCTTCCAATCCGAGTTAAAATTATACGGAAATAATCATATATCCAAACAAAAACAATTCCTCCAGCATGGATTAATTGTAATGCGTTCATAATGAATGCAACAAGCCAAACATTTTTTTTACCAATAAAAAGGTTGTCCAATAATTGTTAATAATTTTTAATAACATACGGTTTTCAAACCTTTGGTGTAAAACCTCAAAACCATAAATTTGGAAAGCTAATTTTACCATTATGAGAATAGAACAAGAACTAAAGTTAGGATTTAAAGATGTCATGATACGTCCAAAACGCTCTACACTCAACAGCCGTTCCGAAGTAACGCTAGAGCGTGAATTCAAGTTTAAGCACAGCACCGCTACTTGGACAGGAATACCTATTATGGCAGCCAACATGGATACTGTGGGTACTTTTGAAATGGCGTTGGCACTTGCAAAAGAAAAACTATTCTCTGCCATTCACAAGCACTATACTATTGAAGAATGGAATGCTTTTTTGAAAACAGCCCCAAGCGATATACAGGAGTATATAGCCGTGAGCACAGGAACGGGTAAAAGCGACTTAAAGAAAGTATCTGAAATATTCCAGCATAATCCACAGTTGAAGTTCATTTGCATAGACGTAGCCAACGGATATTCGGAGCATTTTGTGGGTTTTGTAAAACAAATGCGCAAGCAATTCCCCGATAAAGTAATCATTGCAGGCAATGTAGTAACGGGCGAAATGGTAGAAGAGCTACTGCTCGAAGGTGCCGATATCGTAAAAGTAGGTATTGGTCCAGGTTCCGTTTGTACTACTCGTGTCAAAACAGGAGTAGGCTATCCGCAGCTTTCCGCTATCATAGAATGTGCCGATGCAGCTCACGGACTTGGCGGACACATCATTAGCGATGGTGGTTGTGCTGTTCCAGGCGATGTGGCCAAAGCCTTTGGCGCTGGAGCCGATTTTGTGATGCTTGGCGGTATGCTCGCCGGACATTCAGAGAGTGGAGGCGAACTGGTAGAACTCAACGGCAAAAAATTCAAACAGTTCTATGGCATGAGCTCTGAAACCGCTATGAAAAAACACGTTGGTGGCGTAGCAGAATATAGAGCTAGCGAAGGAAAAACAGTGCAAATACCATTTAAAGGCAAAGTACATCACACACTTCAGGACATTTTGGGAGGTTTGCGAAGCACTTGCACCTATGTTGGCGCATCCAAACTAAAAGAACTCACCAAAAGAACCACTTTTATCCGCGTCCTCGAACAAGAAAACCAGATTTTTAGTAGGTAGTTTTCAGTTGTTAGTTGTTAGTTGTTAGTAAAGCTCTTCACTAATTACTTTTTACTATTCACTCTTAATTGTTGATTTGGTAATTCGATGATTTGAAATTTGAGATTTGAAATTAAAAACTAAACACTAAAAACTAAAAACTGAACACTGAATACTATTCACTAAAAATTCGTACTTCGTATTTCGTACTTCAAAATTGCTCTTTACTCTTTACTCTTTACTCTTCACTAAAATTCGTATTTCGTACTTCGTACTTCGTAATTGCTCTTCACTAATCACTCTTTACTCTTCACTAGTAATTGATGATTTGGTAATTCGATGATTTGAAATTTGAGATTTGAAATTAAAAACTAAACACTAAAAACTGAACACTAAAAACTGAACACTGAATACTATTCACTAAAAATTCGTACTTCGTATTTCGTACTTCAAAATTGCTCTTTACTCTTTACTCTTTACTCTTCACTAAAATTCGTATTTCGTACTTCGTACTTCGTAATTGCTCTTCACTCTTCACTAGTAATTCGATAATTTGTTGATTTGAAAATTTAATGATTTGAAAATTCGTAATTCCTAATTCCTAATTCGTAATTGCTCTTCACTCATCACTCATCACTCATCACTAGTAATTCGATAATTTGTTGATTTGAAAATTTGAAAATTCTTAATTCCTAATTCGTAATTGCTCTTCACTCATCACTCATCACTCATCACTAAAATTCGTATTTCGTAATTCATAATTCGTAATTGTTAATTCATAATTATCAATTATCAATTATCAATTATCAATTGCTCACCACTCCCCATCAAGTAGGGTATTTTAAACTTCATTTGTTTTTACTTAAAACTAACGTAGAGTTTATGGTTCAATTTTACCTATTAATTCAAAAATCTATTCAAATGAAAAAAGTGGCTTTATCCTTGCTATTGGTAGGCTCGTTGATGCTTACTATGAGTTCTTGTCAAAATGAAACAACATCACAAGAGCTAAACAAAAACTCTGCGCTAACAGCCTTATTGATGCGAGTAACTCATGGTGGTACTACATCAACAGGAAAATCTGGACAATCGGGAAGTACTTGTTTTACCGTTAATTTGCCTGTAACATTGGTTGATAATGCAGGTCAGAATGTAGTAGTTTCAGACATGGCCGATTATGCTTTGGTTATTGATGCACTACGTCACCGTGGTAATGATGATGGTGATGATGATAATGGCGATGATAATGATGACGACCACAACCATTACTCTTTTGTATTCCCTATCAGCCTAACCATGGCCGATGGAACCACTGTAGATGTTGCTACACAAGAAGAACTACACACCGCAATACACAGTTGTCATGACGATAGCGATGATATCGAATGTTTACAATTACATTTTCCAATTACTATAAATTATACTGATACAAGCAATACTGCTACCACCGTTACTTTTACTGATGATAGCGAACTATACACGTTTCTAATCACCTTATTAGGTTCAGAAACAATGACCATCAATTATCCTATAACCATTACAGATTCTAATGGTGCATCGGTTACTATTGAAAACAACGAGCAATTGCAAGCTGCTATTGAAACCGCTGACGACCACTGCGGATACCACGATGGCGATGATGATCATGGAGGCGATGGAGACAATGATGGCAACGATGATGATGGCACCAACGGATAACAAACGAAATAAAAAATCTCGAGTATAGCTCGAGATTTTTTTTGCTTGTCACTTCTCTGTTATTGGTTCTCTGTTATCGGTTGTTGGATATCGGTTGTTGGTTGTTGGTAAAGCTAATCACTAATTACTTTTCACTCTTCACTCTTAATTGTTGATTTGGTAATTTGATAATTTGATGATTTGAAATTTGAAAATTCGTAATTCCTAATTCGTAATTTTTAATTGCTCATCACTCAAAACTCATCACTCTTCACTAAAATCGTAATTCCCACCTCGTACCTCGTACTTCGTATTCTCACCATCTTGTCAGGCCGAACCCTTTTCAGAATTTCGTTTCACTACATCCGAAAGCAAGAATCCCAGCATAAAACCACTAATCAATCCGCCAATATGAGCAGCATTATCTATATTGCCAAATAATCCCATCAGCAAACTAAAACCTACAGACACACTCGCAATTATAAAGAAGAATTTGTTGAGTTGAGGCGATGTAACTTTCATCATGATCAATGCCAGCATAAAACCATACAAACCAAAGATAGCTCCCGAAGCTCCTACAGTATTGACTTGGTCGTGCCAAATTAAACTTGTTATACCTGCACAAATACCACATAGCACATAGACCAACAACAAACGCCATTTGCCCAGTAAAGGCTCCAGAAAAATACCTACAAAATAAAGACTTATCAAATTATTTAATATATGCACAATACCTCCATGCAAGAACATGTAAGTAAGTAAACGCCACCATTCACCTTGAATCAGCACATAGCTTTTGTATAAAGAGCCCCAATCAATCAATTCGTTACCACTGAAGGATACAAATCCCAAACCTCCCAAAACCATGAAAACATACATCAAAATATTAGCATAAAGGAGAAAAGGAGTAACATAAAAGCCCTCACGAGGCAATAACCATTCATTGTTTTTCTTCCAGCCTCTAGCTCTATTTCGGGCTATTCTTTGCTCAACCTTTTTAAGTTCCGCCGGAGTTTTTAGCCTGTAACAAAGTAATAACAACGCAAATACTATCAATACTATTCCCGAAGATTTAAATATCCAACCTAATTTGTTACCATTTCTTTGGGCAAAATCCCCTTCATGAGTTATCAATAGTATGTCAGCACCATCACGGCTCCATTTATTCCTACTAGCAGCATGACCAAAATACTTGGCATCTTCGCCATGACCGATGCGCTCCAAATAAGTAAAAGGAAAACCTTCCAATCTAAATTTCTGCTCACTCAGTTTTATAAATTCTTCAAAATGAGCTTTTTTTGAGCTATCCGATATATAATTGCTAATCTGATCGGTATATTTGGTACAAAGCCAATAATGGGTAGCACCAGCCATTGTGTCCTGTGGCGTTCGTAATATAGGCATCACGCAATACACCGTAAAATTCATATACTGATTGTACTTACCGCTGGTTCGTATATCTTCCTTGATACTTACGCCATTTTTATAAAAATAATAATGTTTCAGTGTGTAGTATTTGGTCTTCGGCAATGAGTCTATTTGACTAATGTTTTCCAAAGAGGTAAGAGTTCCTGTTGCGGTTGACAAATAAACTTGCGCTATGATGGTAGGCACAGCAATACCAACTGTAGCCATAAAATAAAAAAAGTCAGATGCCTTATCATTCTTAAAATGTAACCGCCTAATGACTGGACGAAGCAGGGTAATGACCAACAAAAAACCGATACCCATAGGACCAATAACGTCGATAATACTACCGTCTAAAGTAATCCACTCCAGTTCTATAACAAACAACCAATTAAGCAAGGTGTAACCTATCAGAAATATAACCAGATACATCAAATAGGGCAGAAAGACAAAACGGAGTTTGGTTAAGTAAGCGTTCATTAGTATATCTTAAAGGTGTTTAATTTTATCATAAATCTTTAATGTCTTATCAGGTAAAGGTTGAAGGAAGAATAACAAAACTGCGACGACTAGGTGAATATTTTAATTTACCGTTTTCTCAAAAAATAACTCTGGTAAAATAATTTTGACTTCTTTATTATTAGTGTCATTTATCCAATAAACTATAAAATTTACTTTTGCCTCTATAATATGAAATCCATCATTTGCTAATGCTGATTTTCTTTCATTAAAACTATTTGAGAATTTTAAAATCAATTCACCATTTTTGTTTTTACATCCTTCCTCACACGGTATAATTATATCCCCGCTTTTTAATCCATTTATGCGATGTTGAACATATTCAAAATAACTTAAATACATATCTTTATGAGTTAGATGCAGTACTAGGCTATTTGGTTTTTGATATGTGTAATGGTTTTCAATTCTTTCTAAATCCTCAGTTTTTATACCATCAAGATAAGAACCATTTAAGTGAATGGTTAAATTTTTCTTTGCTCTTGTCAATGCAACATACAGTTGTCTTTTTTTCTCATCATTACTTGAATCAAAGTCTTCAAGAAGTAAAAATATATTGTCAAATTCTCTGCCTTTGGCTTTATGAATTGTTGATACAAAAATTGTTTCACCATTGGGGTTTATAAAATCCTCCAATTTTGATTCTCGAATAAATACTTCTAAATCTGATTTGTATTTCTTTTTAGTATTTATTTTTTCAAAATCTTGAATTAATGTATAGCATATTTCAAATTTAGAACTCAACTTGTATTGGTCTATCAATTTTCTTTTTGCATTTGCCCATACTTCATCACTAATAATAGAAATTTCATATTCTAGTTTTAATTGCATTAAAAAGTATCGAACCTCTTCAAGATTATACAAACTGAAACCGTCGTTGCTTTGAATTAATTTAGCATGATACCCCTGTTTTTTCAAAAGACCTGCAACTTGAAATGCTTCTTCATTTGAGTAAGTAAGAACACATGTTGTTCCTGAAATTCCTTGCGATAGAATTGAATTAATCAATGGATTGATAAGGTTTTTTCCCGAATAATAAAAAACTTTTATTTTACCATTATCGTTTTGATAAGCTTCAATCGGAATTTCTTTTAGGCGGTTACTAATAGTTTTTACAAACTGATTGGCATAAGAAACCAGATTACTTTTACTTCTATAATTCTTGATCAATTCATATTTTGTTGCATTCTTCTCCGTAATAAAACTCATTAGATATCTAGAATCTGCCCCTCTAAATTGGTATATGTTTTGGTCATCATCCCCTACAGCAATTACTCTCATCTCTTCATTTTTCTCCATCAGGATTTTGATCAATTCAAATTCTTCCTCATCCATATCCTGAGCTTCATCAATTACTAGAACGGTCTTTGTAATTCTACTGGCTTCAACTTCATTATTTTTTATCTTTTCTACAGTTGCTTTTATTATAGATTTTGATTTATCTAGAGAGCCTACTTTACCTAATAAATCAAAGCAATAAGAATGAAAAGTTTTTATATCTACAAAGTGGGCTGCATTACCTATAAGCTCCATCAATCTCATTTTAAATTCAGTTGCTGCTGCTCTTGAAAAAGTTACCATCAGTAATTGTTCATGTTTCACATCTTCCATCAATAGTAATGAAGCTAATTTGTGAACTAAAACTTTGGTTTTTCCGCTACCAGGCCCAGCTGCAACAACAATGTATCTCGATTTTTTATCATCAATAATTCTTCGTTGAACATCAGATAAAGTATCAAAAAGCTGTTTATATTTTTTTGGAGTAATGTTTCTGGTTATCTCTAATTCTCGTGCACCTTTAAAATATTTACTAATAAAGGATGGAAAGTTTAGTTGAAAATAATCGTCTACAAATTTTAGTGCACCAGTATAATCATCTATCATTTTTTTGGCATATTCACCAACAATGTGAATTTGCTGAATTTTGTGATCATAATATTGACTTAATTTTTGATAGTCCTGTTCTTTATATTGCACTCTGTTATTTTGTTCTAATCGGTCAATGGTCAATTTGTTGTACACTATCATAAAACCTCCTTCTATTTTAATAGCCTCTATTCTTGACAAATAAAACAAAGTGTCTTCAATATCATCAATAGTAGCATTAACAACAAACAATCCTTGAGATTGTTTTTCAAATTCTTTTTGCAATTCGAGAACAGAAAACTCTACTAGTATTTCATCTTGTTCTGTATTATCTTCAACACTTAGCTTATAACTTTTATCATAGAGATAATTAACAATGAATTGGGCTAGTGTATGTCGTTTCTCTAACTTCTCTTTAAATTCTTCTGTACTAATGCATCCAATAGCTACTATATGATTCTTTGAATAATCTTTATTGTATCGTTTTATCCAATTCTTGATTGCCCAAAAATTGATTATCGTTTTTAGTTTGTTGGGCGAAACATCTTTACATCCACGAGCCTCTGCTTCTTCGTTTAGCTCTTTGATATGAAATGTTTTTTCTTGTTCTTCAAATAGTGGATAGAGAAAATTTTCAATTAACCCAAAACTTTGTGTAATAGTCAAGGAACGATTTTTATGTTCCCCTTTTTTTATAAAAGCTGTTAGGTCTTTTGCATCAGCCAAAATCTTTTCATCTCGTAAAAGATTTACAACAGATATCACATTTTGAATGTGAATTCCCAAATTATCTGCAATATAATCTACTCTGGACTCAGCTTCGTCTGTCTGTATTTGTTTTCTACTTTTACTTGAAAAAAGACTTTTTATAATTCTAGTTGCTGTTATTTTTTGTTCTTCATCAAATTTATGCGATAGCTTTATTTTTTCAATTGCTTCTTGTGCTGTTTTAGATAAAATACTATTTGCAAATACTCTCGGTACGTTTTGTTTTCTTTTAACATAGCCAGCTTCTTCTAGTGCGGCTATTGCAGTGGTAACTCTTGTTTCTATTTCTTTCAAGTTATCATCCCAGCCAGCAATTCTTGCAATTTCCAAAGCAGATTTCTGTACACTAGATTTGAACTTAGTTATGAATTTTATAGCATTCCAAATTTGCTTTATCTCATGCAGATTTATTTTAGTTTGGTTTAGTAATATAAAATGTTTCCCCAAATCTTCTTCATTAAATAGCACATAACAATCAGCGGTTATGTTTTCGTCCCTTCCAGCTCTCCCAGCTTCCTGCACATAGTTTTCAAGCGAATCGGATATTTCATAGTGAATTACCATGCCAACATCTTTCTTGTCAACCCCCATCCCAAATGCAGAAGTAGCCACCATTATTTGTACATCTCCCGTAATAAAAGCATTTTGATTTTCTGTTTTCTCCTGACTTTCCATCTTTCCATGATAAGCCGTTGCATTATATTTGTCTCTCTTCAAACGTTCTGAGAGCTCTCTTGCTTTTCTAGTTCTGGATACATATATGATGGTTGGACAATCCTTTTCTTCAATTAAATCTCTAACGGCATTATATTTTTCTTCATCGTCTCCTTTTTCAAATACTTTGTAATGCAAATTGGATCTTGATGCATTAGACCGGAATATCTCCAACTGGATTCCTAATTTTTCTCTGAAATAGGTACAAATGTCCTCTATAACTTTTTGTTTAGCTGTTGCTGTGAAACATGAAACGGGTATTTGTTCTTCTAAATTTTTAAGTTCTTGAAGCGATTTTATAAAATCTCCTATATATAAATAATCAACCCTAAAATCTTGACCCCATGAAGAAAAACAATGCGCTTCATCAATTACAAAGCGAACAATTTTTCTGCTTAGTAACAATTTTTCTATGGTTTTAGACCGAAGTGACTCTGGCGAAATATAAAGTATGGATGCTTTACCATCTTGAATTCGTTCTATTGATTTTGCTCTTTCAATGGGGTCGAGTAGTCCGTTAATAGTAACGGCTTCTGTAATTTGAATTTTTTCGAGGTTATCCACTTGGTCTTTCATTAAAGATTGCAGAGGTGAAATCACCACGGTCAATCCTTTAACATTTTCACCTGCCATTAATGCAGGCACTTGAAAAGTAATAGACTTACCACCACCAGTCGGAAATACAGCCAATAAAGATTTATTATATACAGCTGCTTGCACTGCCTTTTCTTGTAGTGGCTCGCCAGCATAAGTTCTATAAACATCAAATCCAAAATAATTTTTTAGTCCTCTATGGATATCTAACGCCTGATTACAATAGTTACATCCTGTTAAACAAGTATTGCTTCTCATCAGAAACATTATTCGTTCTACTTTTGGATAATTTTTAAGCACCCAAGGAGGTGTAATAGAATAGCGATTATTACAATTTATCAATGCCAAACAATAAGCCAATTCGATAGGGTGTTCTGCTATTAGGGCAGTTAGAGATACGTTTTTACAAACCAAAGAATCAAATTGTTCTAGAATTAGATTTTCAATAGATGTCTCATTGCATTTATATCCTAAATAGTTAAAAAAAGAACGAAACTCTATTTGATCATGTAACAGCAAAAAATAGATTCCCTTTAATCGCTCTTCCAAATCATAAAATGCCGCTATTTCATCATGAAATAAATCTTTAGCTTTTATAGAATCATTGAGCGGATTGTTTGTGTCTTCTGTTTGCAGCTTATCATCTTTTAGTAATTTATGATAAGGATTCGTAGGAAATAACAGGGGCGACAAGTATAAAGTATCTACAACATTTTTAGTGTCTATTTTTGCATCAGCAACTGCTTTGTGAATGTATTGTAAATCGTGGTTGAGAATATTATGCCCACATATAAAATCAGTATCTTTTAAAAAGGTAATGAAGTCAGTTATAGAATTAGAATGAAAAGAACTACCATCACTCTTAACAGCACCAATGTCAAGAATTTTTCCACTTTTTGGTTCAATTTCTGTATCTATAAAGACTATTGAATTCATAATAATAGTTTAATTATTCTATATAGATAAATCATTTTACAAACTCACCAATTTGTTCAATAATTTTCCTTTGCCATTCTTTTATAGTTTCTTCAACATCAATCAAAATCACACTACATTGCTTACTACCAACTTGATTTTCTTTTGTGTCAAAATAGTTTCCTTTTCTTCCTTTTGAACTATCACCGGGATAAACTAACGCCACTTTCTCAGCATCAAAATACTCATGATAAACATACATTTGTCTCAAATCATCAGGTGATGGGTTATAACCATTTAAGTTTTTCCATTTAGTATCTAAAACTATTATCTTTCCAGTATAAGTTTCAATATAAATATCAGGCTTCATTGATGTCCGTCTTCCATTTTCAGGTTTCCAAAAGTGTTTTGAAGTTTGTGCTTTTACTTTTGCAAATTCGGTTCTGTTTTTCTTTAAGCTTACATAAATAAATTGTTCCCAAAGCAAATTCATATCAAACATTAGTGCTAAAACGTGATTCCTTCCTTTGCTCACATCTGGGTGGTATTGCAACAAAAGTATTTTAGCAATTTCAATCGCTTTTTGATAATGTTGATTTTTTCTATTATAAAGTAACTTTTCAAAAGTAGCCTCGCTTACTTTCATTTCGGGCATTTCAGGAAAGTTCAATAGTAAAGACCCAATTCTGTCATTCAAAGCACTATTAGTATTAATTTGCTTTAGTAATTTTAAGGCTTTATACAATATGAAATGAAAAGTATGTTCCACATCATAAGTGGTATGTCTAACATAAAACCGTTCTTGATGAGTTAGATTATGTTGAATGTGTTTACTAAATAAAAGACTGCCTTTCAAAGCCGTTACATTGCCTTCTTTTTTGCGGTATTTTTTTATTAAACCAGTATGAAGCAAATATTCAATTTCCTTTACATACATTTCAAAATACAAATCCAAAACCGTATTAGATTTTATTTTTAAGTTACTTGAACTGGTGGATTTAATATCAAAACTACCCACAACTTGCAACATATTAATTAATAAGTCACGCCATTTTTTATCTTCTTCATCAGAATGTGGATTTCTGTCGGCTTTCGGTAAAACCTCAATTAAAGTGTTTCCAACTTGCAAAACACCAACATGTTCATTAAACTGAACACCATTATAAACCAACTTATAGAAAGGTAAACCATTGCCATGATAACGTTCTAATGCTTCAAATTGATCTTTAGTGATTTTCTTTTCACCTCTATCAAAACGAAGTATCTCGTGTTCAAATACTACTATATTTTCTTTTGGCAGGTTCAATCTACTTGTTCATTAACTTTTTAATTGCTTCAGCAAAACCCTGTTTATTATCAATATAATACTGAATAGAATATAAATCTTTCACATCATAGTCATTTTTAGAATTAGAATAGGAAGCAAAGAACTTATCTTCATCAGACCATTCATTATAAGTGACAAATCCATCACCCAAAACCATCATCATTTTTCCATAATCACCAAAAAAATATTCTTGCAGTAAAGGGATTATGTTTCTATAAAACGAGTCAACTAAGGTATCCTCATCTTTATTCAAAAAATAGGAGTGACCTATAGCATGCTCACTATTCAACAAACGAACAATTCGTTTATTAATGGTGAACAATATGTCTTTTAAGGAATAACCATAAACCTCTTTATTCAATCCATCCAAATCATATCTTGGAGGCATTTCTACAAAGCTAAAACGACGTCTCAAAGCCGTATCAAGTGCTTCCACACTTCGGTCGGCAGTATTCATTGTGCCTATAATGTAAAGATTAGGAGGAACACCGAATTTTTCCTTGCTATAAGGAAGAGTTACTTCAAGGGCTTCATCTTTACCTAATCGTTTATCTTCTTCAATAAGCGTAATTAATTCTCCAAATATTTGAGAAACGTTACCACGATTTATTTCGTCTATGATGATAATATAGGGTTGTTGAGATAACGGAACTTTTTGCTGAAAAGATTTTGTTTCAGACTTAATTTTTTGATTGATATAATTTAGTACTGCCCAATATGCAGTAGAATTTGACCCACCAATTACGGAACGAAATTCTTTATCTATGTTTTTAATTACTGATAAATCTGGAAAAACCTCTTGGAGCTTTTTGGTTCTTGAGAATGAAACTGTATATTCTTTAGCATCTTCTGAATAAATTGGTTTTAATTTCAAGTTACCTTTTTCAGTTATTTCAACTATTTTTAAACCAAGATTAGGAGTTTGTATCGTTAGTTTTAAAAAATCGTTTTTTTCTATGCCTAAATTAGCATCTTTAATTATTGCTTCCCAAGCATCATCAAATGTAAAGTTTTGATTAACTTCCTCAGATTGATATCTTACTTTTTTTGCCTCTTCAACTATTTGTTTAAAAATACCTCCTTCAACATCATAAATAACAGATTTTCCACCTTCGGCATCTTCTTCTATTATTGGCTTAATCCCTTCAATAAAGTCTTCATAACTCATACTTTGATGGAATGTAGTAAAAACAATTTGCCCCTTTTTTACATAATCATCATTATAGCTTCATTGCAAAAACCAAAAAAACAATAAACTCGCTTTGTGATGAACTATAATACTCAATTATGTAACACAGCTTGGGGAAAAAAATTACTGGCGCAAGTTGCGAAGCGTACGTGTTTTTTCTAAAAACTGTGCCAGTAATTTTTTTTGGAGCGTTGGCAAAGGAGTGGCAACTGAAATGCAAAACTTCCTTTTTACCACAAAATAAAAAAAGATATTCTCGCTATTGAAATAGTAATTAGTGAAATGAAGCAAACAAATATGTGAGTTTAGGAATACTTGGACTAAACGAGGATTTTGCGCAGATGAATGAGATAATGGTTTCTAATTATTTTTTCGCTTACTTTGGAATAATGACACAATTAAACCAATACCAACTACTAAATCTAAAATATTCCAAATTGTTCTGCCTAAAGCTACTTTGATAAATGGTTGAAATAAAATTGCTAGAGCAATATAAACAAACACTTCATTCTTGTTGCTTTGTTCGTTGGCAGAATATGCCAAATATGCAAAACCAATCATTGAAGCAAATCGAACAAACTGATAATAACCGTAAGGCATATTGATAAGACATATAAAAAGTAATAGTGCTAAACCAATTTTTATAAATGAATTATTCATTTTCTAAATTCTCTAAATGGATTTTTTCAAATTGTGGTAATTCAACGGAACCTAAGTAATTATTGACTAATTTATCTAACTCACTTTCTGTATTAATATCTTCCTCTAAATAATATTCTAAATCTGGATAAGTAGCTAAAATGTTTTCATTAGTCACATTTAAACATTTTCGCATTGCTTTAAAAAATTTTATTTCTGAATATTCAACTTTTTCATCAGCATTTATGGTATTAAAAGCAAAGTCTATTATAGTCAACTCTTCTTCTTCTGTTAAAACAGTGTTGTTGAGTAAATTAAAATAATATTGAATAAATTCTGAACCACGTTCATTAATCTTTGTTAAAAGAACATTGATTTCTTGGGCAAAATCAAAGTCGATGAATAAAGGTGAATGCTGGCACATTTTTTTTATTAATGCAACTTCTCTTTTATCAATATTTCCATCAGAAGCCATACAACAAAAAGCTGTTTTTAAAAGTAATTTGTCAAAAGTGATTGTTTCCATTTTTTCTATTTTTTAAAACCTATTATTGGACGTTCGTTTGTTTTATTATTTATTGGATTACTATCGCCATCTAATTTTTTTCTAAGCTCGTCATATTTTTTTAATTCTGTAATTGAAACTGATGGTTTTGTATTTTTTATAATATTTTCAATTGTTTCCATTGTTATTCTCCCTTTACTTTTCAAAGCATTTCTAGAAGCATCATTTACAATAAGCTCAATATCAGCAGCGACAAAATTATCTGTTAGTTTTGCTAAATTTTCATAATCTATACCAAAATCTACTGGTCTTGATTTTAAATACATCTCAAACATTGCTTTACGAGCTGCGTGGTCTGGAGGAGATAAATAGAATTTTTTATCTAAACGCCCTGCTCTTAGGATAGCAGGATCAATCATATGTGGATAATTAGTTGCACCGATAATAAAAATACCTTTCTCACCAGTTCTGTCCATTTGTGCTAACATTTCATTTACAGCACTTTTCGACATTTCGTGGGCATCACTATCACGGTTGGGAACTAATTCATTCATTTCATCAATAAAAATAATAGTAGGTGCATTTTCTTCTGCTTCATCAAACATTTTAGCAATGTTTTCTTGAGTTGCATTGACATAACGACTTTTTAATGTAGAAGGTTTAATGAGCATAAAATTGAAGCCTACTTCTTCTGCAAAATGTTTAGCAAAGAATGTTTTACCACAGCCTGGCGGACCATATAGCAACATTCCGTTAGGAATTGTAACCCCATATTTTTCATATTCTTCCGGACTTCGTAATGCGTCAATTACATCTACTTGTAATTGGTCTTTTAAATCTTGCATTCCAGCAATAGCACTAAAACCTTTTCCTTTTGCAACTGAACTATATTTCGTTTTCTTTTTTACTGGTTCTTTCACAGATTTCTGAATTTGTATTGTATCAACATCGTCTATTACAATCTCGCCTTTTAAAGCTTTTATGAATTCATCTACGGAACTAAATCTTACTTCTGTATCGTTATGTAATGCTTTTTTCAAGACATTTATAATGTCAGCCTCAAAATCAATAATTGTATCTGTGATATCTGGAAACTTAATTTTCTTCTTTCTTTCTTCAGCAAATTTTTCTTCCAATTCAGATTGTTTCACTTTACTTGTGGATGTGTCGACAATCCAAGGAAGTGAATTGTATATCAATTGATAAAACATAATTCCTATAGAGAATATATCCGATTGAGGTGAATAAATATTATGAAAACATTCCGATGCTACAAAATTTAGATTTAAACCTTCTTTGTTATAATCTTTTGATGATTTATGAAATTCTCTTGCATACCCAAAATCAATAATCTTTGGAATAGGATTTTCTTGAGATAAATCTAACATTACATTTTGCAATGTAATTTCATTGTGAATAATCGGGTTTGTTTGTTGATGTAAATATTTTACACCTTCAAGTATTCCAATAATTATACTTTTAATGTCATAGAGTGATTTATATCTTTCTCTAACTATTTTCTCGGACAAAGTTTCACCCGCAATGAAATCTAAAACTAAATACGCATATTTTTTATTTTCAATAATTATTTCTCCATTGTCTTTGTATGAAACCAAATTTGAATGCTTATTTGATTTAATTAATTCTATTTCAATGATATTATTATTTTCATCAAATGCAGATTTATGTAACTGAGAATAATTAAAAAGCTTTAAAAAATAAAGTTTGCCATCATTTCCTTTTACTCTATATGTTTCAGCATAACTACCTTGTTTTACAGAAAGTAAAACTTTATAATTATCATTTATGGGAAAATTTTTTGAAAGCATTTATTACGTTTAATTTAAAATTATCTAGTCAATTTTCCAGTTAATTTTTCAGCATCATCTCTATCCATTACATCAATTATTTCAATCAAAATAGGTCTCAAATTAGAAACGTTTCCATTATTTATTGCTTGTATAGCTTGATTTAATAAAACTCTAGCTTTGTTACTATCTTTCCAATTTGTACTCGAAAAATTAGTATTAATATTATTAATCATAGATATATCCATTTGTGGACCTGCTAAAATATCTCTGATATTCCAGTCTAAACTATCGATTTCATTTATCAATTCTTTAGCGAGAATAACATCTTTTGACTTTATAATTTGTTCAATTTTTACCTTGAACTCTTCCATATGTGCATCTATAGCTTCCATCTTTAAATCTCCTTCATCATCATTTCTTTTTACCTTATTTAGTAATTCTTCTAATTCGTAAAAGTTCTCTTTTAATTCTTTTTCCACTTTTGGCCATTCAGTTTCACTATCCAATTTATCTAATGCTCTCAATTCTTTCAATAAATTGTCTTGTACTTCAAGTTTTCCACTATCACCACCACCTTTATGTTCTAATTGCTCGGCAATACCATTGATATTACTAATTATTTTAACTACCTCCTTTGAATTGTCTTCCTCTTGCAATCTTTTAGCTGTTTTTCTTGCTTTTCTGATTTCATTCTCCAACCATTCTTTACTAACTGACTTTCCTTGAATTATTTCTACGATTTGCTGTTCAGTATGATTTAAATAAGGAAAGAAAATAGATGCCGTCATTTGTTCTGAACGATCTACTTTAAGTGTGATTTCGACATCACTTCCAGCAGGTAATAATGTTGGTAAATCTTCGCCATTAATTTTAATTTCATTGATGTGAGTACTATGAATAGCTGTTGTCCCTTCAGCATAATAATCACCTTGATAAAAAGGAATAATAATTTGGTCAGAAGCTATTCCTGGTCGAATGTCTTTTTGTGTTTTCAGTCCTTTAGTAACTCCTGTTGCTGGTAATGTCTGATTTTTTTCTAACCCTTTTATGGCTGTCAATATATCTTTCCCTTGAACACGGTCAGTGATTTCAATTGCAATGTGATAGGGTAAAGTAGCTTGTCCAGGATTAATCCCTTGTAAAATGTTAAAGGTATTAGGTTGACATTCCAACTTATCTCCTTGTTCATCATACAATATGACTTCAAATGTATTTGATGCTCCTAAATTTAACTGTACATCAACTAAAGTAGCTCTTTCACTTATTTGTTTTTTACCACTAGACCAAGCTTTGTCTCCTCTAACCACATCCGCAAAAACTTTATCTGGAATTGTACCCTCTGTTTTTTCTTTAAGAATTTTGATGTTTACCATCTCTTCTTCCTCAACAGTTGTAGCTTCGTGTTTTATTTCTAGTTGCAACTTAGTTGTATCTCTATTTTGTTCCAAAACTTCCTCTGAAACAGAAATAGTTGAAGCAAACAATGCAGCACCAGATGCCACAGATGTCATTGGATCGATACTTGTATTGATTTTATCTGTGATTTGCTCTTTCAACATTTTTCTCAAAATAGGAGAATATGTTGGACCACCTACTAAAAGTAAAGTAGTTAATTGAGAGCCTTTTAGATTATTTCTTTTCAATAAATCTTTACAAATATCAATTGACTTTTGAAAAATGGGACCAACAGCCTGAGCCATTTTAGCTTGGTCAATAGTAAAATCAATTTCAATTTCATCACCGCTATCATCATTTAATGGAAATTCCCCTAAGTCATAGTAAAAATTTGTACTATCCTTAAAAGACAAATCAATTTTACATTCTTCGGCTTTAGACTTAATGGCGTTTCTTAATATTTCTTTTTTAGCATCATCCGTAAAAAAAGCTTCTAATTCAAAGTTCTCTTTTAAATATGGAATAATTAAATTGTCAACAATTGCCTCGTCAAGATTTTTACCTCCTAGCCAATTATCGCCTTCAGTGTCTACAACTTTCATAATACCGTCTTCTACTTTAATCAAAGCTGCATCAAAAGTACCACCTCCAAAATCAAAAACTAACCAAATTCCATCTTTATTATCAGCATCAAGTCCATAAGCCATTGATGCCGCAATAGGTTCTTGTAATAATTCAATGTGTTCAAAACCTGCTAGTTTACCTGCTTTAACAGTAAAGTCTTTTTGAACCATTGTAAACTTTGCAGGTACAGTAATAACTATTGATTTAACAATTTCATCGGTGATAAATGATTTTAACTTCATTAAAATTTCAGCAGATAATTCTTCCGATGAAAAATCTTTGTCCATATTAGAACTTGGAAAAGTTGCATTAGTTCCCATTGTTCTTTTAAATTCAATGTAAGCATTTGAATTTTCTTGTTTCAAAGTTTTAAGCGCTCTAATCTTATCGGCTTTTAAAACATTAAAAGCAGGGTCACCAACTAAAATATCCTTTTTCTTATTTATGCTGACACAGGATGGAATAGTATCTTTAAGAGTGTCTGATTTCTTAATTACTGGTTTGCCATTTTCAATTCTTGCTATTGCTGAATTAGTAGTTCCTAAATCAATACCAAAGTCTATTTTTGTTCTCATTCTTTTTTTATTTATTGCCCTACAGAAACTTCTACTTGAGCCGATTGTATCATCACTCCTTTATAGTTTACTTGTGGTTTGATTATTTTAGTTATTATTTCAATTCCTTTTTCTAAGTTTTCATCTTCAACCATATTTGCAATCATTTTCATTCTGGGATCAAATGGTTTGTTGAGTATTTCAGGCATATCATAACCATTTGCCGCAAAAGTATCTTCAATACGTTTTACAGATGCTGACAATTGCTTTAACCCTTTGGTATTTGCATCCATATTAGAAAGGTTTTTATTAATACGCACAATTTCATCAGCTACTTTTAATGCTAGTGAATGGTCTACTTCATCTGATTTATTTGCTGGAATTTTAGCTCTTTCTTCTTGAACTAATTTCAATTGAGTTTCTAGTACTTCAGTCAATTTGGTATCTAATTTAACTCCTTCTTCTTCAAGTGTTTTCTTAGTTTTACTAATTTGTTCTTCAACATCTGTTTTGTCTGTAGTTTGGCGTTTACTTACTAACCAATATACTAGCACTGAAACTATAATTGCTCCTAAAATTCCAATAATTGACCACAAAGAGTTTTTGCCTAACGAATTATCAACTTGAGTAAACTTTTCATTTGTTGTTGTTTCCGAGTTTGTTATTTTTCCATTTAACTCTGAATTAGTCTTCTCAATAGCCGAAGCATTGGATTGAACCGTTTGCTCAATTGTATCTAGTCTTTTATTTACAATTGCAACTTTAGAATTTATAGAGTTGATTTCAGTTTTCAGTCTACTATTCTCTGATTGAAGCGATTGGATTTTTCCTTTTAAGGGTTGAATTTCTTTATTTAAATCTTCGTTTGATGTTTGTGCTGACGCACCTAAACAATTAAAGATTATAATGGTAATAATAAGTATTTTTTTCATTATTGAATGATTTATTTTATTTGTTAAAAAAAGTAGTTGGATCTATAGCTGAGGAAGATGCGTTACCATTTGCAACTGTATAGAGTGTTATCGTTGCATTTGTGTAACCTCTTGAACTATCTTCGAAATACTCCTCGCCGTCAAATTCAGAAAAATTAACATCTGTTTCAAAATTTCCATTTGAACCACAACTATTTTTTAAATTTGGGTTCCAATCATTGCCATAAAAAACTCTTATTTTATAATATCCTTGTTCAATACTTGACATTTTAAACGATGAATTTTTTTGCACATATTCATTTCTGATTGTTCTATCATTTGAAGTACTATAAAGACATACGATAGCATCTGAATTACCACCATTTTTGATTGTCAAACTTGCATTACCTTGATAAGATCCAGAACCAAAACAGTCATCTAAAGGAGATGCTCCGTTTTCTAATTGATTTCCAATATATTCACTTGTGTATTGTTCAGTTGGCATAGCAATAGCGGAAGTGTCGAATACCGCAGCTGCTGTATCAACCATACTAGCCGCTGTATCAACTGCTACCGCAGTACTATCAACAGCTGTATCGTAATTTGTATTGTCATTGTTATTATTTGCTGCACTACAAGACTTAACCACAATTATAAAAAGAATTATACCAAAAATCCAGCCACCCCAATTAATGTCATCTGATTTTGGTTTTGGAGGATTATATTTAGGACTTGGAGTAGAAGTTCTGGGAGGATTACTTGTAGGCGACGAAACATAATTCGAAGTACTCACATCCAATTGAACACATAGTTTCCTTAGCGCTTCTTTATTTGGGTTAAAGCGGTTTAACTTATAGTCATATTCCATATCTAAAGTGCCAATTAGATTGGTTACTTCCCAACCTGTTTTAAGTGCACCCTTTATTTTATTCAAGGTACCGTATCTATCCCTGGCTATTTTAAACTCGAAATTATCTTGAGCATCGTTTACTTCTTCTATAATATAACTTTGAGCCTGACTAGCAACTCTTGTTGAAAGCTTTAAATATATTTCATCTGTTTCCCCTAAAGTTTTCTTTATATTATTTAAATGAGGTTTACTTGAGTTAATAAGTGCTCGTGCATTTTCAATTGTTTCTGCTCTATTATCAAACCTTTCAAATATTTCAATTAATGTTTTTAAATCCGCATTGATCCTATTGTGTTTGTCTCTTTCTGGTTTTTCATCTATCCATTCTTGAAGATTTTCGGTATTTTCTTGACATCTTTGAATTGCAATACTACCAACAGCCAATTTTTTTGCTTTCTTGAATAAATCCATTGCTTTAGCACTTGGATCAGTATCCGTATCTCTGAATTTTTTAAAATAAACTATTCCGCATTGTAATATTTCATCAGAAAGTTTATCTGAGATAGAAGTAAATTGAATATTGTTTTTACCTAGAATATTTTGAATTGTGGTTATCTTTTCACTTCCAGTTGTATAAAGGCTATTTCCTAATACGTATGCCTTGCTAGGACTTTCTTTTCTTACTGTTTTATTTTCCTCAATTAGATTTTTAACAACTTCAATTGGCTTTGAAACGAAATCATTCAAATAATTTTGCTTAGCAGTAAAAGAAATCGTTGAGACAATTTCAAGATACCAATCCACAAGACTTTTATCTGCTTTTTCAATTTCATTATAGACTTGTGTTAAGAAATGGATTTGCAAAGCTTCTTTAGATACTTTATAAGTTTCGTCTGAAGAAAGTTTAATAAAATCATTTATGAAATCACTTTCTAAAAACTTCAATTTCAAAGTAATTCCTTTCTCAAGGTTGTTTTTGGAAATTGTGGCTTTGTTAAATGCCTTATTTAGATATAAAGTTGAGATGTTTTGAAAAGCTGATGCGTTTCTTTTTGTGATTTCGTTTCCAGCTGCTAATTTAATCCAAATATCTATTGCTTCTTTAGCTTCTTCTTTGGAGGATTTCAAAGCATCAAACACTGGTTCATCAGTTATAGCATTTCCATTATAAAACCAAAACAACGAAGCATTGACACGATCATTATTCAAGTTTAGTTTTGAAATTGCATTTTCTACATTATTACTGTTTCTATTTAAAGAACCAATTATAGGAAAACTAAAATCTTCCGGAGCTTCTTGTCCCGCTTCAATATACATTTTTAGTTTTTTAGTTTTGGTATGTTCTTCCTTTGTTGAAGTACCAACTAATATTCCTATTATCCTGTATGGGTTGTTCTTTATTATATCCATTTGAATATTTGCTTCTAAAAATTATCAGTTCTGCTTATCTCTTATCCTTTTAAAAAAGATACACTTAAAAACATTTATTGTATTGCCCAATATTAACATTTATTTTGCAAAATTCATAGTTTATAGAAAGAAAAATAATGCGAAAAAGTGCAATTGAGAGCTAGGTGCGAACATAAAATAAATAATTATAACTACTTTACGGTTTTCCTCATTTTTGAAAAATTTTAATTTTAGGAATTTAAATAAAATATAATTAGCGAAATGAAGCAAACAAATATGTGAGTTTAGGAATACTTGGACTAAACGAGGATTTTGTGCAGCTGAATGAGATAATTTTATTTTATTTTTAAATTTATTTTATAATTTACTCAAAGCCAAATTTACAAAATCATCACCGTTTGTTACCAATTCCAATTTAATATTACTATTAGTTGTTTTTGAAAGTTCGGCAAAGTGCTTTTTACCACAATCAATTTTACCTTGTTCTGCTGGTCTTAAGAAATCATAACCTAAAGTTCCTTTGCTTTCTACAACAAAATACAATTGTTCATTACCATCAATTTCAAACAAAACTGCCCAGTCAGGATTATAATTTCCTAGCGGTGTTTCTATTTTAAACCAATCGGGTAGTTTGGCATATACTTTCACATTGTTGTTCTTTTCAAACTCTTTAGAAAGTTCTTTTTCAATACTACTATCATAAATAGTATATTCAAATGGTGATTTTGAACTTTCAATCATATTTGATTTTAAATACCCGGTAAGCTCTTCGTTTTCAAACAATTCTTGGCTGTAATAGTCATTATTACCAATACTTTTATAAACAATTCCATCTACAATATGCAAACGCATTTGTTCATTAATAATGTCAATACATCCTTCAATATATTTTTGTGGATTTATTTTAAAGAAGTTTAGATTATCACAGTTTCTCAATATTTCAACTATTGATTTTCGAGTTAAACGCGTTTCATTTTGGAGATAGCTGATAATATCTGGTAAAACAGATACTTCTTGCTTAACTACATCATAATTTGTTTTTGGTTCATTGAATGTAACTCCACCCTCTGTAATATCTAACTTAATCTTATCATAAGATAACTTACCACCATTGACTACTAATCGATTACTTATGTTTTTAATACATTCTTTTATCAATGTATCACTTTTGAAATCTACAGAATAAGTGGTTTTGAATTTGATTTTATTCCAAAGATTTTTAAAATCTTCACTCAAAAAAACTTGCTTGTTTAGTTTTACAATTTCCTTAGTAGCATTATTTTTTACATCTAATCTACCCGCAGTTCTTGTGATTTCTTTTATGATTTGTTCTTCAATATGTTTTTCAAAATCTTGTCCTAAATCAACTGTACCCTCTTTTATATCTTCTTTTAATAGATCCTGGATTTTACCTTTGGTGTTGATATATCCTTTTAAGAGTAAATGATTGAATATTTCTTCGGATTTATGATGCCCTAAATATTCAGGATCATTTCCATTCATACTAATTACTACATTGCTAAAACTATGTGATTGTAGAATTCCAAATTTGATACCCGTTTCTTCTTCAATATTTTTTTGAAGTTCATCTACAAATTGCTCATAGCTAATACTTGCCATTACTGTAAGTGTATTTACTTCAAAACCATAAACTCGTTCTCCTTCTTGATTAACGGCTAAACGAAGTCCACGACCAATTTCTTGTCTTCTTTTATTATCAGATTGCCCAGCTTCTTTGAGTGTGCAAATTTGGAACACATTTGGATTGTCCCAACCTTCTTTTAAAGCCGAATGCGAGAAAATAAAACGCAACTTACTATCAAAACTTAACAACTTTTCTTTGTCCTTCATAATCAGACTATACGTGTCTTCATCTGCTTTTACCGAACCAGAAGTATCTTTGAAAAATTCAAACTTATCTTTCTTATTACTTGCTTTTGATTGTTTGTCGATAGAGAAATATCCGTTATGGATTTGAGAAACTTCGCTATCTAAATCTTTTATTTCGTTGAAAATAGATTGGTATTTTCTTGATTTTATTAGCTTTTTATATTCTTCTTCAAATATGGTGGCATAATCCCCATTTTGCTGATTTCCTTCATCATCATATACTCGATAATGCTTTACAGCATCAATAAAAAACAAACTCAATACTTTTATTCCTTTTGGGTTTAATCGTACTTCTTTATCTAAATGTTCTTCTATAGTTTTTCTTATTTGATAACGCTTAATCATTAAATCATCAACAGCTCCGATGGAATGTCCTAGACTGATTTCAGTTCCATTTGTAAACTCAATGTACTCTTGGTCTACATAAATATCTTTAACAAAATAATCTGCATATTGTGGCAACTTTGTTACTTGTAACAAATCTGTATTCTGTTTTATTTCCTTTGTCTCTCTTTTCGCTTTACCATCACGCCCTTTTACTTCAATCTCTACTTTTGCTGATATCCCATTACGATTTTGTAATGATACTAGTTTGATATAGGCACCGCTTGAAGCTGCTCCATCGACCATAACCGATGCCACTTCAATCTGCTTAACTAGTTGCTGGTTATAAGCATCTACTGCATCCAATTTATACATTAGGTTGATTTTTTCTGAATGCGTTGCAGAATATCTAAAAACAGCTAATGGATTAAGATTTTTGATGGATTTCTTTTGTAAAGGACTACTCATTGTTGACTGAGGTTCATCTACAATTACAAACGGTCTAGTATTTTGGAGTAATGAAATAGGCTTATACCCTAATTTATCATTATAGTCTAATAATATTCTGTTGGTTTTACTACTGCTTTCATCAATATCTTTTGCAAAAGCTTGAATATTGATTACCATAATTTGTAATCGATCGTTTATTGCAAAATCTCTAACACTTGATAAATCGGAACTATCATAAACAAAGAAACTTTTTTCATTATATATGGCTTCGGGATAATGTTCGTTGAAATGGTCAACGGTCATTTGTAATGATTTGAAAACTCCTTCTTTGATAGGAATTGAAGGCACTACTATAATGAATTTTTTGAAACCATATTGGCGTTGCATTTCCATAATGGTTTTTAGGTACACGTATGTTTTACCAGTACCAGTTTCCATTTCGATTGAAAAATCAAGATGATTTATGTCGATTTCATTAGATAAAGAAGGTCGTAAACCATTTTTAAGTTGCACTTTTTGAGCATTATCAATGATTTGAGCTTCGTTGATTTGTAATTTATTAGCATAACCCAACTCATTTTGAGACAGTCGTTGTTGTGCATTAATATATTCAGGAGAAAACACTGTAAAGTTAGAAGTACACACTTCTTGACCTTTGAATATATCTACTATTGCTTCTACACCATCTTGTTGGTGTTCTAAACCGCTTACAAACTTTATTTTCATTTATTACGCAACTAAGTATATTATTTGAAATCAATAAATCTAATACTATCTGAACGATATTCATAGATGTCATTACCACAGCCGTGTAATGGGTCTTTCATTTTAGTTGCCCTTTTTTTAACCTTTTCAATGTATGCTTCACTAAATCTAAGTTTGTAAAGGACACAATCGTTTTCGTCTAATTGTAATCCAATTCTATTTGCACTTTTGATAACAAATTTCATAAATTGTTCACTCGCTTCTAATTGCTTATTTGCTGTACCATTATCTCTTGACCAACCTCTTTTTAGTTCAGAAATTAATATATATAACTTATTATTCCTTTCAAATAAAACGAAAAAATCGCAAATCTTATTAAGATGCCTTTCATCTGAAAAAAAAGGAAATAAAACACGATTTTCAGGGTCAAAACGATAAATTAATTTGTCTTCAGTATTTTTTTCTGATAAATTAATTCTCATTCTAAAATCAGGTTTTCTTTCCTCTAGATATTCATTGTTATAAACAAAATTACTATGAATAACCTTTTGAATTATTTCAAGTTTACTCATAATCTTTACCGTATTTTAAAGCATAGAATAATTGATTAGACCTATCGTTCAAATCTTCGATTGTTTTGTCGAGAGTTTCAACATCAAAGCCATTTTTATCACACTTTATCGGAACAACTTCAGTTTGCTTAGCGCTTGCATTTTTATATTTAAAGAGATATGCTTTAAAATCATCTAATTTCAAATATTCGTCTTTCTCATATCCCATTTCTTTAGCTAAATCAACAAGTTCTGGGTTTTCATCAGTTGATGAAACCATAATTAAATTATTAATCTCTCTTACTATGTAATCGCTGTGTGTACTAATTACTAAACGTATTCCTTGATTTATTAACCTTGCAAAAATCCTAGTTAATTTGATTTGATTATCTGGATGTAAATTTAATTCCGGTTCGTCAATAATTACTAAATCATCTTTAGTAGCTAAATGTTTTAAGTAAATAACTAAACTTGACAACGTTTTTACAATAGATGAACTTTGATGAAATGATAGTTTTACTCTAGGAGCTTTATCGCTACTAAACTCAACGTTTCCTTCATTTGTAACTGTAACTTTACCATTTAATAGTTCTTTCTCAATTTCTGTTGCAAAATCATAATAAGGACTGCTTAGTTTTTGGATATTCTCTAAATTTTCAGCAACTCTCAAACCATCTCTAATGGGTTGTGGATAGCGAGTATTAGGTTTGAAAAATAAATCCATAGGATTTATATCCTTTTTACTTGAAAGTTCCTTTATCATTTCATATCTATCATTATTTCTGATAGATAACTCCTCACTAAATGTATAAATAGAATTTCTTTCAACAGGAAATATTGTTGAAGAAACAATTGGATAAAAAGCCAAAATGGAATATACCCTAGACAATAAAGCAATTTCTAAAAAACGAAGAAAATCTTGGTCTTTAATTTGATTTTCATCTAAAGTTATATTTATACTATGAGTATTTTCAATTTTACTTATTATAAACTTGTAGCCGTATAATTTCACTTCTTTTTTGAAGTTCATTTCATTAAATTGACTTTCAAATGTTTCAAAAGTATCTAAGATTTGAATTTCTGTTTTCGAAAAGAATTTTTCAGACTTATTTTCAGCAACAGCAAATAAATTCCATAAATTTTCTTTTATAGTTTGCACTTCTTCTTCACGATAGTTCCAAAGTTTATTTACTTCAATTTCAATAGAAGTTGTATTAGTAGATACTAATTGATTTATGTATTCCTTTTCAAGTATCCTACCTAAGCTTTTGTTATTTAATGAAGTAATTGAATAGATTAGATATGCCAAATAGGTTTTTCCGGTACCGTTTGGACCACAAAACACATTTAATCTTTTACCTAAATCTATTTCAGCTTGTTTTATTGCTCCAAGATTTTTGACTGCTATTTTCATTAATTTGCTCTTTAAAACCACAAATGTAGTTTATTTTTAAAATTATATACTATTAACCTCCTCTATACCAAACCTTTTTAAGATTTGCATTGCGTTGGTTTTGTCTTTGTCTGACTGGAAACCCGTGTCTTTAAAGATTACTCTGCAAATTGTTGGGTTTAGTTCTTGTTTCCAAGCGCCGATACCTTCTGAAACTGCTGGTGAAATGGCATTAGACAAACATATAAACAATGTACCTTGACCTACACTAAACACTTTTTGTGCTGCAATGGTTTTTTCATCGATGGCAACGGTTAAATCTAAACCGTATTTTAGTAGTATTTCAAATAAGATATCTTCTTCGGTTCTATCTGTTTTGATGTTGTTGGCAAAAATATCTAACTGTTCTTCTAAATTGTCTGGGTTGCCATCCCAAGCTTGAATGTTGCTGCTGTCTAGCTTGAATGCTTTGAAGCCCACATCAAGTTTATTAATAACTTCTTTGTTGTCTTTGTAATCGTTTTTTATTTTTTCTCCAGCTCTGCGAATACGCTCTTTGGTGATTTCAGCAATGGTTTTATAACCCGCTTTAAATGCTTCACTTTTGTCATCAGTTGGCTCAGGTAATTGAACTGAAATACATTTTCTATCTCCTCCATCTTCGGCATTGAGTTGCATTACTGCGTGAGCTGTAGTACCTGAACCTGCGAAAAAGTCTAATAAAATATCCGAAGTATTAAAAGTTAAATTTATCATCTTTTTAATAAGACGAACAACTTTTGGAGTTTGAAAAACATTTTCAGGCATAATTTTTATTAATTCTTGTTTGCCTTCTTGATTATCACCAACATCTTTTCTATTCCAAATTGTCATTGGAGTAACACCATCCTTTACATCTGTAAGAAACCTTTTAAGTGCTGGAATGTTATTACCCTCCTCTCCAAACCAAATTCTATTATCAGCAATTAATTCTTTCATTTTGGTTTCATTTGTCATCCAACATCTACCAGCTGGTAATTTGGCAATTCTACCAGACGGAGTGACAATTGGATAATCATAATCAGGTGAATAAGTTTTAACAGATAAATCACTCATTTTCCAAACACCTCGTGGATCATTATCGGGATTTTTATATCTCGCTAATTGTTCTTCATTTCTTTGTAGTAAAACAGGTCTGTAGTTATTTTTATTCTTTGCATATAAAATTATATGATCGTGATTTGGGCTAAACCATTTTGCATCATTTTGAGGTGAATATTTTTTTTCCCAAATAATATTAGCAACAAAATTATCTTCTCCAAAAACTTCATCGCAAGCTTTTCGTAAATTATGTACTTCATTATCATCAATTGAAATAAAAATAACACCATCATCAGTCATTAGGTTTCGTGCCAACCGCAAACGAGGATACATCATATTGAGCCAGTTGGAGTGGTAACGTCCATCACTTTCGGTATTGGTGCTTGTTTTTTTGCCTTGCTCGTCTGTTTGGTTCGTGATATTTAGGTAATTGCCTAAATTGTCGGCATAGTTGTCTTTATAGACAAAATCCTTCCCTGTGTTGTATGGAGGATCGATGTATATCATTTTTATTTTATTGGCGTAGCTTTTTTGAAGCAACTTTAATACTTCGAGGTTGTCGCCTTCTATAAAAATATTGTTGGTAGTATCCCAATTTTTACTTTCTTTTTTATTTGGTCGTAAGGTTGCTGTTGTCGGTTTGTTGGCTTCTAGACGCGCTTGGTTTTTACCTGCCCAAGTGAAGCGATAGTATTCTTCTTTTTCTTCTACGGTTTCGCCCAGCAATGCTTTTAGTTCATTGAGATCGATATTGCCTTCTTTTACAATGGTTGGGAACAATTGCTTAAGCAGTTCTATGTTGTCTGCCACTATGTCTGCACTGGTAAGTGAATTAATTTTTTCCATTTGGACTTATTGTATAACACTGTTTAACTTTTCGGTTAAACATTTTATTTCGTTTCTATTCTGATTAATTTGTGTATTCCATTTCACCATTTCAGCGACTTGAGTTTCCTTTTTGGCTGTGTTTTCAAGCGTTGTAATATGTTGTTTTAATACTTCTATTTGCTCTAAAATTTGAACATTTTCTTTACTTTGCGCTATTGATCTTGTGACAAAAGTACCGTTTATTTGTGCGGTTTGCAAACCAATAACCGACTGGATAAAATGGTTGTAATAATGGCGTAAATCTATCTTATTGGCTTTGTCAAAAGCTAAATTATCGAGAAACTGCTGTTGTTTTATGCTGATGTTATCGCCAGTAATTGTTTCGGTTGTGTATGCTGCTTCAATCACTCTTTTGGTAGCATCGTTGTTATTAATGCGCTTTTCGGCTACGTTAAAAAGCAGTTTATTATTGTCATACACTATCAGAAGCATTGGGTTAGGAATGTACTTTTGAATAAGTTGTGCAATTTTATCTTTTTGTTTATCAAATTGTTCTGTTGTGGTTTGCACTGCTAAAATGATTATTTCCTCGTAGCTTGAAGAAGCTTCTGTAAAAGAAGGTATGTTTGCTGTTTCTTGATTAACCAATGCTAAAACTTCCATTTGTTGAATAATAGAAAAATCGTCCAATAGTTTTTTCTCGGATAATGTAATCTCAAAATTGCGCTTAAAGAATGTTTTAGGCAGCTTTTGATTTACCCAACAATGTGTGGGCAATTTAAGTGTTTTATGTAATAACTCCTTAATCATAAACTACTTAATGATTAGATAAGAAATTAATTCATAAGGTGCATCGGTACTTTTATTGGATAATCTACTAATGCCTGGTAATGCTAAAGAATTTAACCCCATTTCTGTAGAAACTCCTTTGCAATGTTGTAAAGCTACCTCAAGCAGTTCTTTATACCCTTCCATATAACGACCACTTTTGCTTTGCTGATTGAATTCGGCAACTAAATTTGGTAGTACTTCGGAATGTCCTAAACACAACTTCTTATAATAGTCTAAGCCACGTTTTGGATTGGCACTTGGAATAAAAACTGTACCTTCAGCTGTAATGTAACATAAGGTAAACGGATAAATAATATTGTTGCTTAACTTGTCGCCATCCATAGCCGAATGGGTATCTTTTAAGCAAAAAATTACTCCTTTGTTACCATCTTCGATATTGTTTTCGGTTAGTGCAAAAATACCTTTCGGCGTTAGTTGAAATGCTTCTCTTTCTGCTGGAGATAATCTATCAGCATCAATTTTAAAGTCGTTGAATGTTAAATCAGTAATAGAAATCCCGCCTTCAATATCTTCTAAATCTAAAACTTGAGTTTGCAATTGTTTCAATTGTTTTCTACGATATTCTAAATCTTGATTTTGATGTGCCGTTTCGTCAATTATATTGTCATCGCCAGTAGCAGAAGTATCTAACAACTGCATTCGTCCTTTTACACGACCAATTAAATCTATATAGCTATCTAACGCTAAGTTTGGAAAGAAGTTAACTAATTGGATTTTATCGTTGATAGAACCAATACGATCTATACGACCGAAACGCTGGATGATACGAACCGGGTTCCAATGTATATCATAATTTACTAAATAATCGCAGTCTTGGAGGTTTTGCCCTTCGGAAATACAATCGGTACAAAACAAAATATCAATTTGATTTTTCTCGTCAGGATAAATGGCATTTCGTTTTTTAGATAATGGCGAAAAATGAATTAAAATAGAATTCAAATCTAAACGACAATTAGGCATATTTGATTTGTTGGCATCTCCACCAGTAACCAAAGCTGAATATAAATGATGTTCTTCTTGCAACCAAGATGCTAAATGTTCGTGCAAGTACAAAACTGTATCAGCAAAAGCAGAAAATACAATTACTTTTTTATTGCCTTCGTTGATTGGATTTTTAAGTTTTTCAATAATTAGATTTTTTAAATCCTCTAGTTTTGCATCTCGAGTTGGGTCAACAACTGATGCCATTGCTATTAATTCTTCTAACCTTTTTTTGTCATCTTCGATATATTCTTTGAACTTAACTAGGTCTAAATCTTGTAACAAAACTTTTACTTTACCACCAATAATTAAATCTTCTAATCTATCGTCGTCAAATTCTACTTCATTTATATCAAAATCGGTATCAAAATACTCGTTTTGATGAATGGTTTTAATCTTATCAGAAAGGTATTCTACTTGGTTCCACAAAGAAGTTAATGTTAGACGGAACGAATGGATTGAACTTTCTAAACGCTTTAATAGATTTACTCGCATCAAATGAATTAAGCTATCTTCCCGTTCAACTTGTCTGAAAACAGAACCCGTTGAAGTAATGTAATCGTATTTTTCTTCGTAGCTTTTTTTCTTATCATCACGAACAAAATAAAGTGGTGAATAGAATTTTAGATTTAATGCATTTAGTAAATTATTGACATTATCCATTTGTGGAAATGCTTTTCCAGTATCAAAGTCAGAATATTTAGCAATTGGTTTAAGTCGTTCTGGAAACTTCCCAATATCGGTAATATCGTAATATTTTTCAATATGCTTTCTGGAACGAGCAATAGTGAGTAAATCTAAAATTTTGAAATAATCGCCATTAAGTGTGGTTACTAAACTATCACGGTTCGTATTTTCGTTATGATTATCTTTAAGCCAAGCATTAAATTTTTGTTGTGCTTTACGCAGTGTTTGGTCAATGCTTGATATTCCAAATTCACTTAAAGCTGTATCATTTTGTTCTGTTATGAAAGCGATTTGGTTTTTTATATCGTTCATTCTCGTGTTAACTGGAGTTGCCGATAACATTAAAACTTTGGTTTTTACACCTGTTTTAATAATATCACGCATTAATCTTTGGTAACGAGAAACGGTATTTTTGCGAGGATCATTATTCCTGAAGTTATGACTTTCATCAATAACCACTAAATCATAATTACCCCAATTAATGGTTTCTAAATTTATTAATCCCGAAGTACCTTTTTCACGAGATAAATCGGTATGATTTAACACATCAAAATTCATTCGGTCTTTAGCCAAAATATTTCTAACATCAGAAATTAGACTATAAATTAACCAGTTCTCACGAAGTTTCTTTGGACATAATACTAAAATTCTATCATTGCGTAAATTATAGTATTTCATTACTGCCAAAGCTTCAAACGTTTTTCCTAAACCTACACTATCCGCTATAATACAACCACCAAAAGTTTCAATTTTGTCGATAGCTCCAAGTACTGCATCTTTCTGAAAATTGAATAACATTTTCCAAACTTCCGTTTCTTTAAATCCGGTTCTGTTTAAACGTTGTTCTGAAATTTCATCTATAGTCTTGTTTTGAAAAATATTATGAAGCGTGAATTTATAAAGTTGTTCTGGAGCATATTGCTGTGCAGACCTGGTAATGCTTTTTAAAATTATTTCTTTTAAATCTCTTTTGCTGCTGTTCCAAACATTGTTAAAAATAGATAAATACTGGTTGCCTGCATCTTCAAAAGAATTAATAAATATTGGCTGTTCTGTACTCATTATACCCAATGAAATTAGGTTTAAATCGTGCGGAACCAACATAAAGTAATTTGTTACCGCATTAGTTTCTGTTAATATGAATTTTTGACCACCAACACTTCCTTCTCTGATTTCTACTTTGTCTTTGATTAATTGGAAAACCTTATCTGCTTTGAACTTCTGTATTAAATTGTGATATGATTTTAATTCTTTATCATCATAAGAAAAACGAAGGTCTTTTTCTACATCAGTGTTGTCTATTAAAATCTTTATAGAATTAAGATTATCTAATTTTTCTAATAATTCAAATACTGAAGGAATGGAGAAATAATTAGTAGCAACATATATTGATGAATTTTGATTTAATGCTAATTTCAATTCGTCAATTAAAAGTACATCCTGATTATTAATTATTTTCATACGGCAGTTTTGGTCTTTAAAGAGAATTAGATTGTATTTTTTTTCTAAAAAATAATAGCTTCTTTTGGATTAAAAATAATCCTACAAGAGTATTTGTTACAAATGTTAAAAATAAAAAGGTAAATATATAAAAAAGCAACTAAAAGAAAAAGAAAGCAAATGAAAAGGATAGGCAGGATAACCAAAAAATGAATAAAACATTTTTTATTTCATTCATAAAAATAAAAACAGATTTAAGTGGCTTATTAGGTGCAAAGTAATCATAAGGGTTTACTACTTTGCTTTAGAATTGTTTATAGTAATCCGAAAATAATTTTAAGAAAAAATAAAAAATGTTTGTGGTGAAATTTGGTTATCCTGCCTATCCATTCAAAGCAATAAAAAAAGGTGCAAAATGCACCCTTTTTTGAAATCTTATAATTTGGTGTTTTTTATTCCGTATCAAGCTCTTTATTCTTGTTATCCACTTCTTCGTAGCTTAGTTCTTTCACTGCGTAAACATAGCCAGTCTTCTTGCTTATTTTAATGAAATTGTGTTTTTTTAATGCTTTACCTAATTTGTTTATTGTACCATCATTCAAGCTTAATTTAGTCCTGTCGGCAAGTTTGGCAGCAATTTGTGATGCGTTTAAAAATAGTGTTGCTTCTTCTTTTGAGCAAGGTTCAAACCAAGTTAACAACAATTCTTCTTCTGGGCTGTGTAGTTGATACTGTTCGTTATTGGCTGTGATGTTCTTGATTTCTTCCTGGTCAAACCAAAACCTAAAACCGCTTTTGAAAAGAAACAAAGCTTGTGAAAAAGCCATATTAATATCTACATCGTGTTGGTATTTTATGCCTTCTAACTCGAAACAAAGAAATCTTCTGCTTCCTGTACTATCATTCAAGAACTGAGCTGTGTTGACACTTCCTGCAAATGATGCGCGTCTTGGCATAGTTTCGTTGTTGTGTCCGTAGGCTTTTCTCATTCTGATTTGAGTTTTTGTAATGATTTCCTTTAGTGATCCAATTTCAGAGCGGTTTAGGTTTTCTAATTCGTCCAAATTGATTAACATACATTCAGCCAGTTGAACTAATGTATCTTTATTGTTTGGGTTGATAGTTCCAGAAAACAAATACTCTTTCAATTGCTTTGGAACAAGTTTCTCCACCCAAGTTGTTTTACCCAATCCTTGTTTGCCACTGAAGACTATAACCGTGTGATTAATTACTTTTTCATCAAGTACACAACCCACCATAGCTACTAACCATTTTTTGAAACATTGCTGCCAAAGGTCTTGTTTTGTAGTTGTGATTGTGTTGGCTAATTCGGTAATGTAATCGGTCTTTTCATCGTAAGTAGGTAAATTGAAAAAGTAATCTTCAAATGGATTGAAAAGCTCACAAAAATCAGAATACAATAAGTTTCTTAATGATGATAGGTTCGTTTTAATTCGACCTTTAAGACATTCTCGAAGCATTGAATTTTCAATAAAATCATTCATTACATTCCATTTCTTTTTACCGAAATATTGGAACTCTAACTTGCCAGAAACGATATTATGACGAAATACATATCTTGTTGATAAAAACAGCTCTAAACGGTCTATTTGTGTTGGTTTTGGTTTGTCTTCGTCGTCGTCCTCAGTAGTATCTGTAATTGAAAAGTTTTCCTTCTTTTTAGGTTTATTAGGTTGTTCAAATTTCTCATTTTTACCAAACTCGTGAATGTTTCCGTAAGCACTATTGACAGCTTGTGTTACTTCTTTTTCATCATATCCAAAATCGGTTAAAATATATCCCAAAGCATCGTTTAATGTAACGCCTTTTCGGTTTAGGTTACACGCTAGTTGGTGTACAAATACGTTGCGACTGCCATTCACGAATTGCACTTTTTTTTCGGTGAAATTTACGCAATGGTTGTAAATAGCGTCGTAATCTAAAAGCGGTTCAGGGTTTTTGGTTTTAGGTTCTGGCTGTGTTTCAATCAAAGGCATCGCAACTTCGTTCGATGTGACAAATGTGGAAGCGTTTTCGTTTAGGTATAAATTTTCATCCCAGGAATAAAAGCATAACCTCGTTAAATCTTTGCCTGATTTGTCGATTTCTAATTTTAAAATACTTTCATAATGAGCTTGAACCTTTAGGAACGTTTCTTTGTGTTCGGTTTTTGGTGTATCGATTTTTACTAGAATTTTTAAACCGTTTCCAGAAGGACTTATAAAACACGCATAAGTAAACTCACTTTGTGCAGCTATACTTTTTGATTTTTGTAAATCGTTTGTACTTAATTTGTCGATATCTAAGATTATAAACTTTGAATATTCGGTTAGGAATTCCAATTTACGACCACCAACAAATTTACCTGAAGGTGTAAAAGCTGGAAGTGATTTTTTGGCTTTGTTGTATGCTTCCTCTTTCTTTTCAGCCAATGATTTACGCAAGTAAATTATGCCGGGTTTGTGCTTTCCAGTTTTAATTTCCTCCAAAATTGTTGCAATTGTTTTGTGTTCTACAACTTCGTTGAAATTCTTGAATATTGTTACCATAGTTTAAAGTTGATAGTTGTTTGGAGGCAGTTGTTGGTTCTCGTTTTTGTGAGTTTTGCAATCGCAAAACTCACAAGTTCCGTTGCAGCTGCTCATACTATCGCCCTTTAAATGATTTGTTGTAATGCTCTTGTAATAGCTTTTCAACATCAGAAAGTTTGTAGTAGATTTTGTTTCCAACTTGACTGAATGAAATTTTGCCTTCGTCTCTCCAGGTTTGAGCTGTACGTTTTGAAATTTTCATCAGTAAAAGGAATTCTTGATTGTCCAAAAAGGTTTCTTTCTTAGGGTCTGCCTTGATAGAAAGTTGAGATTGAATAGTGTCTAATTTTGTCATTAGATCTGTGAACTGGTCTTTTGTGAAGATAATTGCATCCATTTTTAAAAGTTTTAAATTGTTATGGTGCAAATGGACGAAATCAAAAAAAGTCCGATTAGACTTATTTGGTCTTATCGGACTATTTTGTTTTAGAGCATTTTGTCGATGTCTATTCTTTTATGGGGTTTCGGACGTTTTTCGGTTCTTGAAGGTGTTAGTATTGTTTTGACTGTTTCAGGACTTATTTCTTTTCCATCTTTGTCAACATAGGAATTTACGATAATTGCCACCAAGTCATTCACTGAACCATCAATCATTGATTTTCCATCTACAAATAACTCTCTTGTAAACTGGTAATGAATATCAATAAACTGGTTTAGATTGCAATTGATTTGCATCTTTTTGAATGGTAATTGGTTTTGATTTTGTTCTCTTTTGGTTTGCTCTACAGCTGCTTGTAATTTTTGTAATGCATAAATATGCTCAATTTCTTTAGCACATTGCACATCATACATTGGTGTTTTTTGATTGATAAACTCTATGCTTGCTTGTTGGTATTCAAACATTTCTTTTGTTAACAATAGTATTTTTTCATCATCGCTTTCACAATTGACCAATTGCTTTTTGATTTCATAAAACGAAAAATAACGGTCTTCACTTTCGGCATTGATAAACTTCTTAGGTGTTTTTGCAACTGGTTCTTTTACTCTCGAAGATTGCAGCTCGGAGCGTTTTTTCTCGATTAGAAAGTACAATTTATTGTATCTACTCATTGCCGTTTTGGAGCTAAAAAAGGCTTCATTGTTGGCTAAAAGTTTTTCGAGTTTACAAATCCATACTTCCGGGTTCTTCACCAGGTTGAATTGATAATCGATAAATGCAGGAAAATGAGATTGTTTGAGTTCTAGAATTTTTGCAATTAAGGCATTGCAATAGTTTTGAATGTTGATTTTGTCTTCGACAATAATGTCAAATAAAGGATTTTTGGCTTGTGCCTGTGGCACCGCCAATAATTCTACAAACTCTGCGGTTTGCATATTTTGATCCTTTGAATTCAAATTGTAATATGTCTTTTTTGTTATTCATTTACTTAAAAATTGTAATTAAAAGCGGTTTAAAATTTGATGTTTTCTTGTTGCTGTTTGGCTTGTAAAGAGCAATCATCTTTTTTTCGATTTGTTTGCTTTAAAAATTACTAGATTTCTATTTTGCAAATGTAGAAAATAAAAAAAATCCTTGTTAAAGGATTTTAAATGAAGTTATTAACAATCGGATGAAGTCAATAAAATAGGGACTTTACACGTTATTTAGAAAATGTAACTGTCAACTGCTTTGTCTAATTCTTCGCTAATGATTTTAGCATATATCTGCGTTGTACTGATGTCTGTGTGGTCCATTAATTTAGAAACGTGCTCAATTCTCATTCCATTATTTAACGCATTTGTTGCAAAACTGTGTCGCGATAAATGGAACGAAAGTGGAAACGGTAGTTTCAACATTTTACCCATTCGGTTGAGTTGGAAATTTGCAGAATGATTTTCTCTTTGTGAAATGAAATAACGTATTTCTTCACTCTTGTTGTATGATTTTTTATCTGTAATAATTGGGAAAATATAATCATCTGGTTGTGCATCTTCTTTGATGTATTTATTCAAAATATCAATCGCCACTTTACCAATTTTAAACTGGTGTAATCTTCCTGTTTTGCGAATTACTTTTTTTATTCTTTGCTCTTCGCTATTGTAATTGGTGTATTGCAGCTCGATAACATCGCTAAATCTTAATCCTCCGGCATAAATTGAGAATAGGAATAAATCTCTCCATAAATCCGCTTTCTTTCCTTCTTTGAGGTCTAAATTGGTTAGTTTTTCGATTTGGTCTTTGTTTAGGAATACTCTTTTCTCGGTATCTTTTTTTAATGTCAGTTTGTTGAATGGATACATATATTCTGGAATGATGTCTTCTTTAATTGCTTCCTTGAACATTATCGCCAAGATCATTATAGAATAGCGTTGTGTGGTTGCTCCGTTTTTTAGAATATTTCCCATATGGGCCATATAATCCTTTAAAACTGAAACGGTAATATCATCAAAATAAACATCATTAGTTCCAACATATTTTTCAAATTTCTTGGTATAAAGCATATAATTTTTATAGGTTCCAAACGAAACACTACCTTTAATTTTTTCACATCGAGCATAAGCATATTGAAAAAAGTTTGGCACTTCTTTTCCCTTTATGGCTTCTTTTAGTTTTTTGATGGAAACCGTTTTTACCTTTCTTTCCATATCCGCAACCTGACCTTCAGCATCTGCAATTTTTTGAGATAAGTTGGCATTCATCCTCGCACTGTTTGGATGGTTCTTTTTTACTTTCTGCTTTACTTCATCCCACTCGTTCTCTTTGAGCTTCACTCCAGCAGTGATAAATTTCGTTTTTCTATCTTTTATAATTCGAATGTACAAAGGGCTGTGTCCGGTTTGGTCTGCCTGATGTGTTCTTAAAATTAGTTTAATTGATGCCATAGTGTTAGGAAATTAGAAATGTTGTACTATATTTGTAAAGCAATGCAAACGAGTGAAAGTATTGTAAATACTGGGTTTTCAATTGGGTGCATCGTGATACGAAGGTACAACATTGGGTACAACAAAACAAGTATTTCGTTGCTTTTTTATGCTTAAAATTGCATTGTCAAATTTTATAAAGTCAATGAATACAACACTTTAAGTGCAATTTAGAACTGGCAATTATAAAATGAGGATAACAGCCGTTTTGCGAAATTCTACTTCTCATTCTCGCTTCTCCTTTTTTGCTTGAAGATATTTCATATCTTAGCAAAACGAAGCTCAAGCGAGGAACTAGGTCAAGAGATTTCCGTTATAGGGCATTTTAAAAGACGACAAACCAATGATGGACAGATACAAAGAAACATTTGACACTTGGAACAATATTGCTTCATTATACCAAGACAAGTTTATGGAATTGGACTTGTATAATGACACCTACGACTTTATCTGTACTTTTATTGACAAACCCAAAGCAAAAATTTTGGAAATCGGTTGCGGACCTGGAAACATTACAAAATATCTTTTATCTAAAAGACCTGACTTTGAAATTTTAGGCATTGACATAGCACCAAATATGGTAGAACTTGCAAAACAGAACAATCCGACTGCACGTTTTGCTATTATGGACTGCCGACAAATTAACATTCTTGACACGAAATTTGACGGAATTATTGGCGGATTTTGTTTGCCATATTTATCGCAGACAGAGTGCAAAGAACTAATATCTAACTCTTACGATTTGTTAAGCGACAATGGCTTGATATATTTAAGTTTCGTAGAAGGAGAACCAGACCAATCGGAATTTAAAGTTGGTAGTGGCGGACGAGTTTATTTTAATTACTATCAATTGGACAACATAAAAAAACAACTGAATAAGTTCAAATTTGAAGAACTAAAAACATTTAAAGTGAAGTACAAAATTTCAGAAGCAGAATTTGACATACATACAATACTAATAGCGAAAAAGAAAAACGCCCTATAACAGCAGTTTGGCAAAATGGCGGGTTCAGTGCTAAATTGAACATTTGTGCCTTGAATGCCCCAACTTCGCCAATACCCAAAACGATGCGAGGCAATTTTGCCTTGCGGCGTGAAAGTCTCTCGCAATGCTTCGCATTACTCCCAAGCCTTCCACTCATTTGCCTCGCATCGGGAAGCTCTTGACCATAATTTACTAAAAATGACGCTCGGCAGTAAAACTGCCTCGATCATTTTCTTAACGTAATTCTGGTTCTCGTTCTCGCTTCTCTTTTTTTGCTTGAAGATATTTCATATCTTAGCAAAACGAAGCTCAAACGTGGAACTACGTCAGGAGTTTCTTGTTGGCAGTAATTATTTTTGGCAATTGAAGAGATAGACCATTTTTTTGATTAAATTCGCAATATGGGAATAGTTGATAACAATATTGAAGATTTGAAAAAACTTTGTACAATGTACAATGTGGAAAAAATGTATCTATTTGGTTCGGCGTTAAATTCTAATTTCAACGAAAATAGTGATGTTGATTTTCTTGTAAAATTTAAAAATATTGACTTATCAAATTACTTTGACAACTACATCGATTTTAAAGAAAAATTAGAAGATTTGTTTGGTCGAGAAGTCGATTTAGTAGAAGAACAAACTCTCAGAAACCCAGTTTTGATTAGATCAATCAACAAGTCAAAAGAGCTAATTTATGGATGAAAGAATTCTTAAATGGCTTTTTGATATAAAAATGAGCATTGATGAAATAGATGTTTTTTTCATAGATGAAGAAAAAGATTTTTTTAAGTATAAAAGAAACTTAATGCTTAAAAGAGCTGTTGAAAGAAATCTTGAAATTATAGGAGAAGCAGTTAATAGAATAATTACTCGTGATAATGCTTTCACAGAGAAAATCTCCAATGCTAGAGCAATTGTTGGTTTAAGAAATCAGGTTATCCATGCTTATGATAATATTTCTGACGAAATCATTTGGTCTATTTTGACTAATCATTTACCAAAATTAAAGCTTGAAGTAGAAAAATTAATTGAGAATAATAACTACTGCTAACCATCATTTTACACAATTGCTTGGCTTGCGCATGCTATTTTGTTTTTTATGGAACTTAATCTATTTAAACTTTTGCTTGAAGATATTTCATATCTTAGCAAAACGAAGCTCAAGTGAGGAACTACGTTAGCACTAATTTTTGACCACCAAACTTTTCAGAAGACAAACTTTTGTATATTTGAAAAAAGTTTCAAATGACAACAAAAGATAACATATTAAAAACGCTGAAATCTAATAAGCTAAAACTTATGAAGTTTGGTATTCGAAGTGTTGGTCTTTTTGGCTCATACATTCGTGGAGAACAATCAAGCGAAAGTGATATTGATTTGTTAATTGATTTTGAACCTGAAAAAGAAAACTTTGACAACTTTATGGCGGTTTGTGATTTATTTGAAAAAATATTCAAAAACGAAAAAATTGAAGTTGTAACTAAAAATGGATTGAGTCCATATATCGGTCCAAAAATTTTAAATGAAGTTCAGTATGTCTAAAGATCCAAAAGAATACTTAAGACATATCAACGATGAATGTTTGTATATCATTTCTGTCAGTAAAGATTTGAGATACGAAGATTTCTTAGACGATGAAACTCTTAAAAGAGCTATCGTAAGAAGTTTAGAAATCATTGGAGAAGCTACTAAGAAAATTCCAGCCGATGTAAAAGTAAAGTGGAATACAATCCAATGGAAAAATATGGCCGGAATGAGAGATAGGTTAATTCATGATTACATGGGAGTTAATTATATTATTGTTTGGGATGTGATAAAAAACAAAATTCCAGACATGAATAAACAGATTTCCAAATTCTTAACTGAATAATAAAAACTATCACTAACAAAGAACTGTGCTAAAAAACAAATAAAAAATGATTTTTTTTAGTTTTTTATGACAAGTTTACTTCTGTAATTTTCGTTGTATTCTACTCCTGATTTTGCAATGGCAAAAGCTTGTTTTAAAAGTTTATTACACACAGCTATTAATGCTAATTTTTTACTTTTCCCTTGATTTACTATTCGCTCATAAAGTTTTCTACATCCTTTTTTGCTTGAAGATATTTCATATCTTAGCAAAACAAAGCTCGAACGACGAACTACGTCAAGAGCTTCCTGTTATAGCCAATACTAAAACCCCGTTTTAAAGAGAATGAGTGTAGAACAAATCGACAAAATAGATTTTATCAGTGAAAATCCAAACGGCGAAATTGAGTTAACTATTTCAGATCATTTGGAATGGGACGAAGAAAAAACTCATTTGCTTATTCTTCAAGATAAAGTAAATTCATACTTAGATTTTATCCAAAGTGACCAAATTTTGGAAACTCATCCAAGCGCAGAAAATAAAAAAGTGGTAATATCTATTTTAATGAAATATGAGCCAGACAATGACGGATTAAAATTTCTAAAGATTTGCGAAGAGTTTTTGAAAAACCAAGATTTGAAACTAAAATGGAAAGTGTTGGCAGAAGATTAAAAAAGTACTGGCTATAACCGCCGTTTGCCACAATTGCTGGGCTTGCGCTTGCTATTTTGTTTTTTATGGAACTTAATCTGGTGTCAACTTTTGCTTGAAGATATTTCATATCTTAGCAAAACAAAGCTCGAACGAAAAACTTCGCCAAGAGCTTCCTGTTAGCAGTCAGTTTCCCCGAACGTAGAAAAAAATCTAAACATGAAAGAAGTAAATCAATTAATTAGAATTTCAAAGTTTTTACAACGTCTAGGATTATTTTTATTTGTGTTTATTTGGGCAGAAGCAATATTGGGATTTACAAAATATTCAGCTCCAGGTAAATTATTATATAGAGAATATGGCGTAAACGGAATGTCATTATATTTTTTGGCAATTTTCGTATTTATGTTTATCCTATTGGCACAATCGAAAAAAATTAATGATGTAGCTAATGCCATAAGAAATGATATTACCGCAGAACAAAATAAAGAAAAAAATGTAACAAAATCTAAAAGCAAATTTCAAAAAAATTATGAAGCAATGCCTAAAGCAATGCAAAATAAATTAAATGCTAATTTTACCAAATTGAAAACAAAACAGAAAGAAAACTCTAACCTTGATAATTTGTTAGATGAAATAGAAAAAGAACAGAATATACTCAAAGCAAAAGAATAAATCGTTAAATAAAACCGAACGGCTAACAGCAGTTTGGCAAAATAGCTCATATCTGCTCCACCTAAAAACCTAGCGGTTTTCAGTTTTCCGCATTACATTTTTTCTTAAATTGCCGCTACTGTGGTTAGCCGCGAAACGTTATATGAAAAAAAGACACCAACAAAAGTTACTTTTTATATCATTATTTTTAATGATGGGACTCAATTTGCCCATCATTTTGCTTTTTGATACCCATAGTATAGTGGCTGGAATTCCGGTAATTTATATCTATGTGTTTTCGGTTTGGTTGATTTCGGTAGTGGTTTCCTTTTTCATAGTAAACAAGTATAATGAATAGTATAGCGCTTATATTGATTTTATTGGTCTATTTGGCTTTGCTTTTTTTTGTGGCGCATTGGGCAGAAAAAGGAAATAAGAACAAATGGATAGTAAACCCGTATATCTATAGTTTTTCATTGGCAATATATTGTACCGCTTGGACGTATTATGGCAGCATAGGTGTTGCGTCAAAATCGGGATTAGATTATTTGCCCATCTATCTTGGTCCCATCATCATTATTCCTTCCTGGATTATTATTCTAAAGAAAATCATTCGCATTGCCAAGGTAAATAAAGTTTCTTCTATCGCCGATTTTATTTCGCTTCGCTATGGAAACAGTCGTTTTCTTGGCGCTATTGTGACTATAGTTTGCCTTATTGGAGTTTTGCCCTATATCGGGTTACAACTCAAAGCCATTTCAGAAACTTTTCATGTGGTGACCAAAACGCCTTTGAGCTCGATAGTTTTTGAAGATACAACGACCTATATTGCTATTGCATTGGCGCTTTTTGCTTCCTACTACGGCACACGCTATGTGGATGCTTCTGAAAAACGAAAAGGGATTGTTACCGTTGTCGCTATGGAAAGTATCATCAAGTTATTATTCTTTTTGATCATTGGCATTTACATCACGTTTTATGTTTTTGACGGATTTGATGATATTTACCAACAAGCATCCAAACTAGAAAATTATGACAAACTAAACTCTATAGGTGGATTGCCACAAGCGATTAATTGGTTTATGCTTGCCATATTATCGATGTCAGCTATTTTCTTATTGCCAAGACAGTTTCATGTGACGGTTGTAGAAAACAACAGAGAAAGCCACATCAATACTGCCATTTGGTTGTTTCCTTTGTACTTGCTTTTGTTCAATATCTTTGTTTATCCAGTGGCTTGGGGTGGAAATATACTTTTCAACGGACAACAAGTCAACACTGATTTCTATTCGCTATTAATTCCGCAGCTTTTCAATAATCAAACGTTGACTGTTATGGTTTTTTTGGGTGGTTTTTCGGCGGCTATTTCTATGATTGTAGTAGCCTCGATTACCTTATCGACCATGCTGACCAACAACGTATTGATTCCCTATAATCTACTAGGAAAACTGAAAGGAAATGAAGAGTCTATCAGTATCAAAAAAATTATAAACACCCGAAAGATTGTTATCTTTTTGCTTATCATTTTTTCCCATTTTATTTATAGATTATTTGGTCTAGACTACAGTTTGGTTTCTATTGGGATGGTTGCTTTTGTCATCATTGCACAATTGGCACCATCATTTTTTGGTTCACTATTCTGGCGAAGAGGTTCAAGGCTCGGCGCTATTTGGGGAATTATTTTAGGACTTTTAGTTTGTTTTTATACTTTGTTATTGCCCTATGCTATTGGGATAGCCAATACCAACAGTACTTTTATTTCAGAAGGCTTGTTTGGGCATCATTTGCTAAAACCTTTTCAGCTTTTTGGGTTAGATTATCTAAAACCTGTTCCACATGCGCTGTTTTGGAGTTTGCTAGTCAACTTCATGGTTTATTTTTCGGTTTCGGTGAGTTTCAAAGGAAATTATAGAGAGCGAAATTATGCCGAAATGTTTGTGGATATCAACAAATACATGACCAATCATGAAAATGCTTTTGTTTGGAAAGGAACTGCTTATACTTCAGACATTGAGAAAGTATTGGTAAAGTTTTTGGGTGAAGAAAGAACCAAGCGTGCCATGAATATTTTTAACCTGAAATATAATGTTGATAAAAACCAAGAGTTGGCAGATAGCCGATTAATCAAGTTTGCCGAAAACCTTTTGACAGGCCATATTGGAACAGCTTCTGCAAAAATCTTGATTTCGAGTGTGGTAAAAGAAGAAAAAATCACGCTACCCGAAGTTTTAAAAATCTTTGAAGAATCGAAAGAGAACATCATCATCAATAAAAAATTGACCGAAACGTCTAACGAACTAAAAAAAGCGACACACGAATTGCAACTCGCCAACGAAAATCTTATCAAAAAAGACAAACAAAAAGACGAGTTTCTGGATACAGTAACCCACGAGTTGCGAACACCAATAACCGCCATTAGAGCCGCAAGCGAAATCCTTCACGATGATGATGAAGTGCCAGAGCAACTGAAGAAACAGTTTTTGCAAAACATCATTTCAGAATCGGATAGATTGAACCGCTTGATTGATAAAATCTTGGATTTAGAGAAATTTGAAACAGGAAAACAAAAAATCAATGTTCAAAAAAACAACGTTGTTACCACAATAGAACAAGCACTCGAACCGTTGTATCAATTGATAAAGAACAAAAACATTGCTACCTATGTGGAGTCGGCAGAAGAAGCATTTGCTTTGTATGATGAAGAACGCATCATTCAGGTAATGAATAACTTGGTATCGAATGCGGTTAAGTTTTGTCCCGAAACAGATGGATTGATAACTATTCAAGTTATTGACAAAGAAGATGTTGTGCAAATTAATGTATCAGATAACGGAAAAGGTATTGACAAGAATGATTTTGAGAATATCTTTGACAAGTTTTATCAGTCCAGCAATCAAAACTTTAAAAAGCCCATTGGTAGCGGACTTGGATTAGCGATTTGCAAACAGATTGTAGAATATCACAAAGGAAAAATATGGGTTCAGGATAGCGTAAAAGGCGCTTGTATCGTATTTACTTTGCCAAAACATAAACAACCATGAAAAAGATTTTAATTGTAGATGACGAACCAAACATTGTCATGTCACTGGAATATACTTTCAAAAGACAAAATTTTGAAGTCTTTATTGCTCGCGATGGGATGGAAGCACTCGAAATACTGAAAAATCAGTTGCCCGATGTGATTATACTCGATATCATGATGCCTTTGGTAGATGGTTTTGAAACGTTACAAAAAATAAAAAGCAACAAACAGCTTAGCCATTGCAAAGTGATGTTCCTATCGGCCAAAAACAAAGAAAGTGATATAGAAAAAGGACTTTCTCTTGGCGCTGATGCTTATCTAACCAAACCATTTTCTATAAAAAAAGTGGTTGATCAGGTGAATGAGTTGTTGGGTTTGTAGAATAAAGAAAATTATAATGATGGAAAGAGTATTGATGTTGACGCTAATTCCATACAAAAAAAGATGATAGAAAAAATTTCAAGAGACATTTGTTTAATAAAATATCGGAAATTACCACTTTGCCAATATGACAAAAATATTGGTGATGACGTATATTTTCATCCTGACATCTATTCGATTTATTGGTTAAAATTAGAGAATGAAAATGAATTACCTAATCAACTATTATTACTTACAAAAATGTTAGGTGGTGACGAGTTCGTTTTTTTAAGAGAAAACAATAAATCTTGGATATCTAAATTTACGGAGTCTAGACAAGATTATAAACCCTTAATAAAAGCTGTTGAATATTTCAAAAAACATGCGATAGAAAAAAGATTTAATGGAGGTGTAAAAATTGGAATTTCAAAACTTGGTGAGTTCATTGAAAATTTCTATGTGATTACAAAGTGTGACGGAGGATTTCATGATTTTAATTTTATAGATGAAAATGAAAATTATTTATTCTATATACATTATTCAGGAGAATTAAAAGTTATAACTCTAAACAAAAATGCAAATGCTATTTTTTTGAAACATATAGATAAAACTAATTTTATCGATTGTGAAATAGAGCATACGAATCGAATAAAATAATATTTATAAAATATTTTTTCATAAATAATTAAGCAACTTGCATATATACCTATTTAGCAAAATAAATAAAGCGTGTTTGTTTTAATTAGTTACTTTTACTGTACTATTAAACCAAAACAAAACCAATGAAATACGCTGATTTTTATTCTGATAGCACCAACAATCCAGAAGAATTCTGGAAACAACAAGCTGAAAATATTCACTGGCACAGTAAGCCAAAAACGATACTATCCAAAGACGATAATGATTATCCTGTTTGGTTCCATGATGGACAACTCAACGTGTGTTATCTAGCTTTAGACAAACATATTGAAGATGGTTTTGGGGACCAAACAGCCATTATTTATGACTCACCAGTAACACAAACTGTAAAAAAATATTCCTATAACGAAGTAAAATCAGAAGTAGCACGATTGGCTGGTGGTATGCAATCACTAGGGCTAAAAAAAGGTGATACCGCAGTTATCTATATGCCTATGATTCCGCAAGCTGTTTTTGCTATGTTGGCTTGTGCTCGTATTGGTGTGACACATTCGGTAGTTTTTGGTGGTTTTGCGCCACACGAACTCGCCATCAGAATTGATGATTGCAAGCCCAGAGCTATCATTACGGCTTCTTCGGGTATAGAAGTCGATCGATTGATTGCTTACAAACCATTAGTTGATGAAGCGATAGAATTGGCAGAACATAAACCCAAAAAAGTAATTGTACTCAACCGAAAACTTGGAGCCAGAATTCCTTTCAAAAAATATGATGTAGATTATGATGCATTGGTTTATGGTTCAGAAGAAGCGGCATGCGTTCCAGTTGAATCGACACATCCGTTGTATGTTCTATATACATCGGGAACAACAGGCAAACCCAAAGGCATCGTTAGAGATACTGGAGGTTATGCTACCGCGTTGAAATATTCGATGAAATATATCTATGGCGTTCATCCAGACGAGGTTTTTTGGGCAGCATCTGATGTGGGTTGGGTTGTAGGCCATAGTTATATAGTTTATGGTCCATTAATCAATAGAAATGCCACAGTAGTTTTTGAAGGAAAACCGATTAGAACTCCAGATGCAAGTACCTTTTGGAGAGTAATAGCAGAGCATAGAGTTAGTGTTATGTTTACAGCGCCAACAGCTATTAGAGCCATCAAAAAAGAAGATCCAAATGGGGAATTTATCAAGCAATATGATTTGTCTTGCTTGCGCACACAATTCTTAGCAGGCGAACGTTGTGATGTGGCTACGCTAGAATGGTATCGAGAGCATATACCTGTTCCGGCAATTGACCATTGGTGGCAAACAGAATCGGGTTGGCCGATGATTGCCAACATGATGGGTGTTGAATATCTTCCTATAAAACCCGGTTCGGCAGGAAAAGCAGTTGCAGGTTATGATATTCGAATTTTTGGAGAAAACGGACAAGAATTGGGTCCAAATGAAGAAGGTTATGTGGTCATCAAATTGCCATTGCCTCCAGGAACATTGATGACAATTTGGAATGATATAGAGCGTTTTAAAGCGGGTTACTTAAAGAAATTTGATGGTTATTATTTTTCTGGTGATGGTGGTTTCAAAGATGATGAAGGTTACATCTATATTACGGGTAGAGTAGATGATGTCATCAATGTGGCTGGACATAGATTGTCAACTGCCGAAATGGAAGAAATTGTAGCTTCGCATCCATCGATTGCCGAATGTGCTGTTGTAGGTATAGAAGATGAACTAAAAGGGCAAATTCCGCTGGCATTGGCTGTGATAAAATCGGGTGATGCTATCGAACATTTTCAGTTGCAACACGAAGTAGTTCATTTAGTTAGAGAACAAATAGGCGCCGTAGCATCTTTGAAAGATGTAGTTATTGTGAATAGACTTCCAAAAACACGTTCGGGAAAAATTCTCAGAAAACTTTTAAGACAAATTGTAGATGGTGTAGAGTATCAAATTCCTTCTACTATTGATGATGAAGCTATTATTGATGAAATGATTGAAGTTTTTGAAAAGTCGAAAATAGGTTCATTCAAATAAATTTTTAAAGCCAGTAGTTTACTATTGGCTTTTTATTGATATCTTTGCAGAGTGAATGTTCACTAACTTAATAAATCATGCAAGAAATAACCACCAATAGGCAAATAGAAATCATAGAAGCAGCAGGAAAGTTGCTGATGGCTAAAGGCGTTAAAGGTTTAACTACAAAGAATTTATCAATAGAATTAGGGTTTTCTGAAAGTGCCTTGTATAGACATTTCAGAAATAAAGAAGACATCGTTGTGTTATTAATCAATTATTTGGAAAGTAACATAAAAGAACGTCTTCAACCAATCTATGAAAATACAAATCTAACTTCGAGCGAAAAATTGCTTTCTATATTCAACAGTCAGTTTACTTTTTTTCAGCAAAACCCACATTTTATTATAGCTATTCTATCGGAAGGATTGTTTAATGAAACTGATAAAATTAACGCATCTATCCTAAAAGTCATCAACTATAAGTTGCAACTCTTAAGTTCAATTATTGATGAAGGAAAAAAAGAAGGCATCTTAAAAACAGCATTAACCACAGAAGAAATGGTACATATCATTATAGGAAGTTTTCGTATGATGATGCTAAAATGGAAATTCTCTGGATTTCAACTCGATTTAATTACTAACGGAAACAGCATAATGAATACCACGATAAACTTATTAAAATCATGAAAAAGATAACTTTATTTCTCATCACCATTTTCTTTATTTCGTGTGGAGACAACAAAGAGGTTTCACCTATACATCAAGATATTAAAGAATTGGTTTTTGCTTCTGGTCAACTAGAATGGGATGATTCATATAATCTAACCGCTCAAACAGATGGTGTTTTGAAAGATGTGAATTTTGAAGTAGGAAACATGGTTATTAAGGGCAATACTATCGCTTCCATAGACAACAAAATCAATAATATCAACGAAAAAACGGCTGAGGAACAATTAGCCATTTCAAATAAAAATATCACTTCCTATGCGCCAGCACTTCAACAATTGGAACAAAACATTCAATATGCTGAAAGCAAATATTTGCAAGACAAAAAAAATGCAGAACGCTATGAAAGATTACAACTCAATAATATTGGTTCCAAAGTTGACTATGAAAATGCACAACTTGCGGCTAAGAATTCATTATCTAGTTTAAACGGATTGAAGAAACAATATGCAAATGTTTTACAACAAGCCAAACAACAACAAATAGCTGCTAGAGGTCAACTGGAAAGCAATATTGTACTTAAAAAGTATAATTACATCACAGTTACTGAAAGCGGAACGGTTATTAAAAAACTTAAAACCAATGGCGATTATGTTAGAAAAGGTGACATCATTGCGATAATTGCTAACCAGAAAAAAGTAGAAGCTGTATTGAATGTTGACGAAAATAGCATTGACAAAGTAAAACTTGGGCAACAAGTATTTATAAAACTCAACACCAATAAAAACAAAGTCTTGAAAGGAAAAATTTCAGAAATATTAGCAGCTTTTGACACGCAATCGCAATCGTTTATATGCAAAGCAACTTTTGATGATGTGATAGATAATTCGCTTTTTGGCACACAGCTAGAAGCTAATATTTTAGTTGGAGAAAAGAAAAATGCCTTGCTTGTTCCAAGAAATTATGTAGGCTTTGGTAACAAGGTAAATGTAAAAGGAAAAGACGAAAATGTAATTATCAAAACCGGAATTGTCTCTACGGAATACGTTGAAGTTTTGGATGGTGTAAATCAAGATGATATTCTTTTACCCTTAAAACCTTGATTTTGTAATTAGTTTATAATCACTTTTCACTAATTACTATTCACTAATCACTAAAATAATGAACATCAATTCAGTAATAGCTAAGACTTATATTTTCTCCAACAAAAAACTCACAGCTGTAGCGGTTTTGGGTGTAGTTCTTGGCATGTCTATTTATATTTTTATGAACAGCATGATGGTAGGTTTCGATAAGAGTTCGAATGCTTCACTTTTCAAATCTACATCACACATAAGGGTTTATAAAGACGATGAAATTAGCAAACCATTGCTGAGCGAAGAAAAAGGAACACCAATAATAGTAAACCCAAAAGTTGTTCCCGTAAAAAACACAATTATAAACCCAAATTTGGTTATTGAAACCATTTTAAAACAAAAAGATGTTACCGTTGTTACGCCTCAGGTTACTTCGAATGTTTTTTATAATAATGGAAAATCACAAATATCTGGTTTGGCTGTTGGTATAAAACCAGACGAGGCAAACCAAATGTATAACATCAAGTCATTTATGGTTGATGGTGATTTTGATGCCTTAAAGTCAAATCCTAATGGGATTTTAATTGGTAGTGGAATTTCGCAAAAAATGAACTTATCCATCAATGATAATATCAATTTGACTTCTTCTAAAGGAATTAATAGAAATTTTAAAATCGTAGGGATTTTTAAGACCAATAATTCTAATATTGATAAAACGAAATCGTATATCAATATTGCATCAGCTCAACAACTTTTGAAAGAAGGAGCAAGTTATATTACTGATATCAACGTAAACATTTATGATCCAGAAGAGGCAGAAACCGTTGCCAAAAAAATTGAAAATATTACAGGCTACAAAGCCGAAGGATGGAAACAAGCCAATGAAACACTCATGGCAGCCAACAGAATGAGAAAAATGATTATCACTTTTGTTTCACTGACCATATTGCTTGTTGCGGGTTTTGGAATTTATAACATTCTAAACATGACCGTATCACAGAAAATAAATGATATCGCCATACTAAAAGCTATGGGTTTCAAAGGAAAAGATGTTATTAGAATATTTGTTACCCAAGCTGTTTCAATAGGACTCATGGGAGTTATTGGAGGAATATTTTTAGCTACAATTCTTATTACGATACTCAAAAAAGTATATGTTGGAGGCGATATTGGGTATTTTCCAATAGATTATGAAACGAAAAAGTTTATTCAAGGAACTATTATTGGGTTAGTGATAACATTTTTTGCAGGATATATTCCAGCAAAAAAAGCAGCAAATGTTGATCCTGTAGAAATATTTCGTAAATAGTGATGAGTTGTGAGTTGTGAGTTTTTAGTTTTTAGTAATTAGTTTTTAATCTCAAATCAACAAATTACTAAATTATCAAATCAACTATTGCAAGTGATAAGTGATGAGTTTTTAGTTATGAGTTATGAGTGATTTAGTTTTAGTGTTTAATTTAAAAAAAATTATATGAAAGAAAGTATTGTGAAAATGAAATCATTTGAATTTGCAAAAAAGTCTATTGATTTATATAAGTTGTTAGTTGAAAATAAAGAGTTTGTAATGTCTAAACAATTTCTAAAAAGTGCTACTAGCATAGGTGCAAATGTAAATGAAGCTTTAGCAGGTGTTTCAAAAAAAGATTTTGTAGCAAAAATGTCAATTTCATCAAAAGAAGCAAGGGAAAGTCTCTATTGGATTGAATTACTTAAATATTCAAACGTTATATCATTTGATTATGCAGAAATAAAAAGTCTCAACGAAGAATTAATAAAAATGCTTACCTCAATAGTAAAGACTTCACAGCTAAATCTGAATAAAGATGACAATTAAACAACAACTCATAACTAACAACTCAATACTAAAAACTCAAGGAATTGACAAATTCTTTTATCAGCCTACTGAATTTCAGGTGCTGAAAAAAATATCTTTTGATGTAAAAAAAGGAGAGTTTCTTTCAATGGTAGGAAAATCGGGTAGTGGAAAGTCAACTCTTTTATATATACTTTCTACAATGGATACTGAATATAAAGGAGAACTTTTTATTGATGGACAGCTCATGACGGGATTAACCAAAGATCAATTGGCAGAAATTAGAAATCAAAAAATTGGTTTTGTTTTTCAGTTTCACTACTTACTTCCCGAATTTTCATGCTTACAAAACGTGATGATACCAGCTTTGAAACTTGGTAAACTTTCAGAAAAAGAGATTGAAGAGAAAGCCTATAATAAATTAGAAATACTAGGACTAAAAGACCAAGCATTGAAACCAGCCAGCAAACTTTCTGGCGGTCAACAACAACGTGTAGCGATTGCACGTTCACTCATCAATGATCCACTAATAATAATGGGTGATGAACCTACAGGAAATCTTGATAGTAAAAACACGAATATAGTTTTTGATATTTTTCAAGAGCTAACCAAAGACTTTGGACAAACCATTATTGCTGTTACTCATGATGATGATTTTGCTAGAAAAAGCGATAGAATTATAGAAATGAAAGATGGTGAAATAATCCGATAATCTTACAAATCTGTGTATTACACAAAAAGCATGTATATGTAATTAGCAAAAAATATCTTTTTTCAATTTTAATAATGGTTATATTTACATTAACAAATTAAAAAGAAATGAGTTATTACAAAATACAAAATTTAGAACATTACTTCAAAATGTATAAAAAATCTGTTCGAGAACCAAGAAAGTTTTGGGACAGAATAGCTGATGAAAATTTTACTTGGTACCAAAAATGGGAAAAAGTATTTGACTTTGATTTTCAAGAAGCAAAATTTAGATGGTTTATTGATGCCAAAGTAAATATTACAAAAAACTGCATCGACAGACATTTGTCGAGAAGAGGTGATAAAACAGCCATTATATTTGAACCTAACAATCCCGATGAACCATCACAACACATTTCGTATAACGAACTTTATGCTCATGTTTCAAAATGGGCTAACGTTCTGAGAGAACAAGGTATTTCAAAAGGAGATAGAGTTTGTATCTATTTGCCTATGATTCCCGATTTAGCTTATGCAGTATTGGCTTGCGCAAGAATAGGAGCAGTTCATTCGGTGGTTTTTGCTGGCTTTTCTGCTTCGGCTGTAGCCGCAAGGATAAATGATTGTGAATGTAAAATGGTCATCACATCTGATGGAAGTTTTAGAGGAAACAAATCGGTTGATTTAAAAGGAATTGTAGATGAGGCTTTAGAAAAAACGCCTTGTGTAGAAAAAGTTTTGGTTGTAAAAAGAACCCATACAGACGTTAAAATGAAAGAAGGAAGAGACTTCTGGATGCAACCACTATTAGATGAAGCTATACCAAATAACGTAGCTGAAATCATGGATGCTGAAGATCCTTTATTCATTCTTTATACTTCTGGTTCTACAGGAAAACCAAAGGGAATGTTGCATACTACAGCAGGTTATATGGTTTATACTGCTTATACATTCAAAAATGTTTTTAATTATGATGAAAATGATGTGTTTTGGTGTACAGCTGATATTGGCTGGATTACTGGACATTCATATATTTTATATGGACCATTGCTCAACGGTGCTACAACAGTAATTTTTGAAGGTGTTCCATCTTATCCTGATTTTAGTAGATTTTGGGAAGTAATAGAAAAACACAAAGTCAATCAATTTTATACAGCGCCAACGGCTATTCGCTCATTAGCAAAAGAAAGTTTAGATTATGTTCAACGTTTTCCGTTGAGTTCTCTAAAAGTGATTGGTTCGGTAGGAGAACCAATAAACGAAGAAGCTTGGCACTGGTACAATGACCACGTAGGAGGAAAGCGTTGCCCATTAGTTGATACTTGGTGGCAAACAGAAACAGGTGGAATTATGATTTCGCCAGTACCATTTGTAACACCAACAAAACCTACCTATGCTTCACTGCCATTACCAGGAATTCAACCAGTACTAATGGATGAGTTACGAAACGAAATAGAAGGCAATCAAGTTACTGGAAGTTTATGTATAAAATTTCCTTGGCCAAGTATGGCTAGAAGTATTTGGGGTGATCATCAGCGATTCAAAGAAACCTATTTTACAGCTTTTCCTGGCAAATATTTCACTGGCGATGGAGCATTACGTGACGAAGTAGGTTATTACAGAATTACGGGTAGAGTAGATGATGTTATTATCGTTTCTGGTCACAATCTTGGTACAGCTCCTATAGAAGATTCTATCAATGAGCATCCAGCAGTTGCAGAAAGTGCTATCGTAGGTTTCCCTCATGACATTAAAGGAAATGCACTTTATGGATTTGTTATTCTAAAAGAAAGTGGCGAATACAGAAATCATGAAAACCTTAGAAAAGAAATCAACCAATTAATTTCTGATCAAGTTGGACCTATTGCCAAATTAGATAAAATTCAATTTGTTAGCGGATTACCAAAAACACGTTCAGGTAAGATTATGCGTAGAATTTTAAGAAAAATTGCAGAAGGTGATTTTAGTAATTTTGGCGATATAACTACTTTATTGAACCCTGAAATAGTTGATGAAATCAAAAACGAGAAAATTTAGCAAATCTTTATAATTCTTTTGAACCACCTTCGGGTGGTTTTTTTTTGATTAATAATTAATTATAAAAACTAATATTTAGTATATTCGTAAATGTTATATTAAAAAAATATAGATATGTCAAAAAATGTACTAAAACTGTTAGCAATTTTATCGATTGTTTTTGTTTCATGTTCTGAAGAAAATGAGCAAAATATTTCCATTCCCGAAGCTCAGAAAAATCCTTTAACCGCTCAAGAAGTAAAAAACAAGATAGACGAATCCATTCAATCTACAGGAAACTTTAGTTGGGTTAATGCATCAGCACATCTTATTTGGAGTGCAAGTGTTCATGGTCAAAACATATTAACCATTGGTTTTGGAAATAATAAAAACGATTTTGATCGTTCAAAAATGACGAATAGTTCTTCTGTTCAAAATCAAATATTAGCTATCATTGAAAAATATGAAAGAAAAGAAAAGAAGGATTTTTTGATTGTAGCTGATGAGTTTTTAACCCAAGTTGATGTGGTAATCGAAAAACAAGAAACCATAGTAGCATTGCAAAAAAATAAATACATAAGATATATAGAACCTTCTGATTTCAAATATTTTAGCGTTGGTCAAAGCACAGAAAGATCAGACTCAGCGTCAACGAGTTCAGGTTGTGGTTATGATGCGACAACTTTAGCCATTTCAGATTATACTACCATTACGCCAAATGCTAAATTACCATGGAATTTTCCTCTCCATAATATCAATAATGCTTGGAATTATGCAACAGGTCAAGGAATTACAATAGGTATAGTAGATACTGGTGTTTCTCCAAATCAAACATTGTTGGGAACGAGTTTTAATGATGGTGTTTCTTCTGGACGAAGTATAAAAAAATATGGAGTTTATGTAGATTCTATTTGGCCTTGGAGCACAACTACTGATGGTGTGAATGACTTGTGTGGACATGGAACAAGTATGGCTTCGGTTGCAGCTGCACCAAGAAATGACAACGGATTGCCAGTAGGAGTTGCTTATAATGCAAATTTGGTTACCTATAGAGCAGCTTCTAATGTTGTATTAGATGGTTATCATGAACAAAATGGTGTTAAAAATGCTTTTACAGCACTTGGTAACAATACAGCTGTAAAAATTATTTCAATGTCTATGGGACATATTTTTTCTGTGAGTAAAATTGAAGATGGAATAAAATATGCTTATAGTAAAGGAAAACTTATATTTTGTGCTGGTGGAACTTCTACAAGTTTTACCACATTTGTTGGAGTAATTTTTCCAGCTTCGATGGCAGAAGCAGTTGCTGTTACAGGTGTTAAAGAAGGAAGTTCTATGCAAGCATGTGATGTGTGTCATACAGGAAGTAAAATTGATTTTACAGTTATCATGCAACGTGCTTCATCTGGCAACACAGTTCCGGTAGATAGCTACTATGATAACCAAACTGACTATGTTGGTGGTTCATCTGTAGCTACTGCAACTACTGCAGGTATTGCTGCTTTAGTGTGGTCGGCACATCCAACATGGACAAGAGATCAGGTCTTGACAAAAATGAGACAATCGGGCTCTTTATATCCTAACAAAAGTAATGTATATGGTTACGGAAATATAAATGCACAACTTGCCGTTCAATAATATTTTTAAAAATAAGATGTAAAAAAAAGCCACCTTTTGGGTGGTTTTTTTATTAACAAAGATTTATCGTTTTAATTATAATATTTTTTAATTTTTAACGTTATTAATAATAAATATTTTTGTTTTTAATCATTATTTTTTGGATAATATAAATAAGTTTTCTAATTTAGATTACCCAATCTATTTAAACTATTAAAACTTAACCGGTATGAAAGCAAACTTTGAACTAATTGAAAAAGAAAACATAAAAGTATTAGTATTCCCTAAAACTGATGTTTTACACTCTGCTGAAGAAATCAAACAAAGATTTTTTGAACTTAATCGAGCTCTAATTTTAGGTAATATAGAGCACGAAAAAACTAAGATATATTTTGAAGACAATTCTTCAAAAAAAGTGGTAGAAACCACTATTTGGGGAATTACAGAAGAAAGAATAATTTTAAAACAAGGAAATTCAATTCCAATAAACAGAATATATTTTGCTTCTTAAATAAATTATAATTCATAAAAAACTCGCCAATTAAGACGAGTTTTTTATTATAATTTTTCAAGTAATAGTTTTTCCATTAGCTTATATCCTTCAATATTTGGATGTACACCATCTTCACCATATTTCTTTTGAAGGCCAAGTTTATCATCCACCATTTCTGAGTAATAATTCACATAGGTTATTGCATTTTCTTTAGCATATAAAGAAAGTAACTTATTTAGCTGAACAACTTTATCCGCAGGTTTGATACTCGGATTCCAATAAAATGAAGCTGCCGGAAGCACTGAACACAAGACTACTTTTATTTTGTTTGCTTGTGCGAGTTCTATCATTGATTTAATATTTCCAAAAATAGCTTCAATAGATATTGGTCCAGTATTTTCTGCTATATCATTTATTCCTGCTAGTATTACAACGGTTTTTGGTTTTAAATTAATAACATCTTGTCGAAAACGAAGTAACATCTGTGAAGTAGTTTGACCACTAATTCCTCTATCTATCAAGTTATTTTCTTGAAAAAAACTATTATCCGTTACTTTCCAAAATTCGGTAATAGAATCGCCCATCAACACTACATTGTTTGGTTTGTTATTCAAAACCATGTTTTCTGATTCATATTTTTTTAGATTTGCCCAGTCTTTAGAAGAGTCATTTTGACCAAATAAAAAATTTGTTAATAATGTTAACCCAAAAAAAATAGTTGTTTTTAATGCTTTCATTTCTTTTTTTTCATAAATATTAATGCGCTAATCAAGCTAATAATTAACCCCATTGGAAGTATTTCCATATACGTTAATAAAATTACAGATAAAGGGTTTTTATACCATTCTTTCATTTGATTCATTTCAACTGTTTTAGCAGATATTTCTTGTGCATTTGCTCCACTTTCTTGTAATTTTTTCAATGAAATTTCAGAAAACCTTTCCATGAAATCAGGAAAAAAGTTTTTATAAACAAGCATCCACACAGCTACATAAATCGTTGCTATTAGCAAAGCAATTAAAAACGCAACTTTAAACATTTTTCCAAATGTGATAGAACTTTCTGTATAATCTCTGTATTGTTTTGTGCCTAGGAATACAAAGAGAAATGCTAATGCCATACCACCAAAGCCAATAACATAGCTTGGTTCAAAATTTTGCTCAGAGTAGCATTTATAAACACTAATGAGCATGGTTGAAGCCACAATAAGACCTCCAATAAGACCATTTTGTAAGACAATTTTTTTCATAATTAACAATGGTTAGTATATCAAATTTAGGAAAAATGTAGGACATAAAAAAAATCTCGTTCTAAATGAAGAACGAGACTTTTTATAAAAAACTCTTTTAGTAATTAAAATTGTTCTCTTCCAGCAAAATGAAAAGCACCTTCTATAGCAGCATTTTCATCACTATCTGAACCGTGAACAGCATTTTCACCAACAGAAGTTGCGTATTTTTTGCGTATTGTACCTTCAGCAGCTTGTTCAGGATTTGTAGCACCTATCAAAGTTCTAAAGTCTTCAACCGCATTGTCTTTTTCTAAAATAGCAGCAACAATAGGACCACGTGTCATAAATTCAACTAATTCACCAAAAAATGGTCTTTCGTTGTGAACTGCATAAAATGCTTCAGCATCTGCTTTTGTCAATTGTGTAAGTTTCATCGCTACTATTCTGAAACCTGCTTCAGTAATCATGTTTAGAATTCCACCGATGTGTCCTTTTTCTACAGCATCTGGTTTTATCATTGTAAAAGTTCTGTTTGTTGCCATTTTTATATTAAATTTCTAATTCGCGTGCAAAAGTAGTACATTTAATTCATTCAAAAAAAAATCCCTTAAAAATTAAGGGATTTTGTCATTTTTACAGAGATAAGATTATTTTTTAATCAACTTAACTTTTTGAGTTGAGTTACCAGATGTTACATTCATAATGTACATTCCTGATTGAAAATTATTATTTTCTATTACAAAATTATTTGTCGATGGATTCGCAACAAAAATTATTTTTCCAGACAAATCAGTTATAGTTACTCCATCAATTGCATTATCAGATGTTATGTTCCACAAAGCGGTAGATGGATTTGGATATACTTTTAGATTTTTTAAATCATTAGTATTAACCCCTAAATGAGGTGTGAAAGTATATTCAAGAGTTGTTCTATTAAATGTAATATCATAGTTCCCATCAGCTATAGTTAGGTTAACTCCATTTTGAACTCCAGTTCCAGCAGGCATAGTGTCACCACCCCAATTTATGCTCCATGAATTGTCTTGACGGAATTTTAATTCTCCAGAATTCAAATGAAAATCAATCAATGTATAGTGAATAGCATCCGTTGTGTTCATGTCTATATCACTGTTCCAGTCAACAACTGCAGTACCAAGAATACCTATACTCACTGTTGTAAAACTATATTCTCCAGTAGTTCTGTTAAAAGAAACATGATACGTTCCTCCAGGAACAATGATATTATCTCCGCCTTGTGTTCCAGTTCCCGAAGGAAAACTCGCAGAACCCCAGTTTGTATCCCAGCTACCATCTTGTCTGAATTTAGCTTCCCCAACATTAAAAGTATAATTATTCAACGAATAAGTAACGCCATCTGTAGTCTGCATGTTGATGTCATTTCCCCAACCTGTCAGTGCATCACCAGTTAAACTAATAACAGGATAAGTTGTAGTTCCAACAAATGAGTATTCACCTGTAGTTCTATTGAAAGTAACATCATAAACACCTGCTTGTGTTGGTATGTTTGATCCTCCTTGAACCCCAGTTCCTGTAGGAAATGAAGCAGAACCCCAATTTATAGCCCAATCAAGGTCTTGTCTAAATTTTACTTCTCCAGTGGAAACAGCCAAATTAGTAATGGTATATACTACATTGTCTGTTGTTGATAACGTTATTTCTGGATTGTTGTCTGGTGGCCAACCATTTACTCCTGAACCAACAATGGAAATTGTTTGCGATTTTGCCGAAAATACTAGCAATAATAAAAATGAAAGTAATAGTTTTTTCATATGATTTCGTTTAAGTTTTGATATAAAAGTATCATTTTTTTAACACACTAGCCTGTGCTATAATAACGAAAACGTTATAGTGTTGAAAAATTATAGAGAAATAATTGAAAATGTGCTCTCCAATGGATTTAAAGTTTCGAAAAGTACATTTATAAATTCTTCACCAAATTCTACATAAAACTCACTGAAGTTACTTTTTCTTTCTTGTAAAGATTGGTTTGGGAAAAGTTCATTTTGCAACATAATTATTCGCTCTAATTTATCATGATGCAATTTCTTTTCAGCTTTCAAAAGCTTTTTTTCAAGGTTATCTAATCCTTTTTTTTGTTTAACCTCTTGGGCAATGAGTGCTTTTTCAAATGAAATATCAGTCTTGGTAGCAATTTCCTTTAAAGCATCAAATTGTTCTTTCAAAAACTCTTTTTGCTTTGAAAAATCAAAGTTGATAGTTGAAAACTCTTTCGTTTTATTATTGAATAATTGTTGCTGTTCAGTAAATAAATCTTTCCAAGTTAAGTGTAAGCGTTCTTTTTTTTGAATTTGTTTTTTATTTGTAACAAGTACTGAATTTCTCACTAGCAAAATAGGAAATGCAACTTGATATTCGTCAAAATTTGATTTTAGTTCAAGCCAATAGGCGATTTCTCCACCACCACCGATGTAACATAAATTGGGTAAAATAATTTCCTGATAAAGTGGACGCAAAACAACATTTGGACTAAAATTTTCTGGAAATTCTTTTAACTCCTTTTTTATTTCGTCATCCGAAAAAGTTAATGATGTATTAAAAATTTTAAATTCATCTTCTTCAAAAACAATCCGTTCTCTTATGTTTTCTTTACAATAAAAAATATTGATTTCTCGAGGATTAACTTGAATAGTATAATCTTTTAATTTAGGTAATGTTTCGTTGATTTTTCTATAAGAGATATTTTCAAAAAGTTCTTTTTCAACATAAGAAGCAAAAACTTTTTTTAGTTCTTTATCATCACCATCTATAATTACCAATCCATGTTCTTTGAACAATTCATTTACTAAAAATCGTGTTGCCTCAGCAAGGTTATGATGTTCGAGATAAGCTTTTTTAAACAAATCACACAGAAATTCAGCGTTAACACTTTTTCCTAGTTCATTTTTAAAAATATCATAAACTTCACTCAAACCTGTGGTTGTCAATCTACCAACTGCTCCAGAAAAATCTCTAATCCAATTTATTTTTTTTCCTCTTAAATAAAAGTGATTAATTTCCTCAAAATCATGATCTTCTGAAGCCATCCAATATACTGGAACAAAATTATTTTCTGGAAATTCGGTTTTTAGTTTTTTACAAAGATTAATTGTTGAAATTATTTTATAGATAAAATAAACTGGTCCTGTAAATAAATTCAATTGATGACCTGTTGTGATTGTAAAAGTCTTATTGTCAAGCAACAATTGAATATTTGCGTCGGTTTGTTGTGAAATTTCAGATTTAGAATATTGTTCTTTTAAAGCGTCAAATAATATTTTTCTGTAAGAAGGTATAAAACTTTTTGCCTTTTCTTCTATCTGTAAACCAAAATTTTCTATGCTCGGAAATCTATTATATAGAACATCTAATTCCGGTTTTTTATCCAAATAATCATTGATTAATTTAGAGAAATAACCCGAGCTTTGATATGTAATACAATCATTTTCACTCATAGCTCGTTGTTATGGGTTTACAATGAAACTACCAAACAGATAATCGTTTCCTAGAGTAAATGTACTGTTCCCTTTTTTCAAGGAAACATTTTTCAAATGAATAGTGTGTTGAAAACCTGTTCCATAGGTAGAAGTGGTTACTTCTATAATTCCACTCGTGCCTGAAACGCCATTGACACCAACCCATTCTTGCATTAATAGTGGTGAAGTAGGAGTAGTAGAAGCGCAAAAATAATCGTTTGTGATAACGTTATTAAACAACTGATATTTTAAAACTGTAGTATCGTCAATCAAGGCTATTCTTGGAGTTGTGGTAACCGTATTTTCAAAAAGAGAAGCATAATTTGCCGTGTTTAAACTCAAAACTTCACTTCCGTTAAAATTGTATATCACATCGCTACAAGAACTCTTATCTGCTAATTCATCAAAAGCAAAAGGTAATGATGTTATAGATGTAGTATAGTTTCCAAAAACAAAAGTTTCATAAACTTGAGTTCCATTAGGTTTTTGAAATGTGATATTTTTGAAGACAATGTAATGTTTGTATCCAGTTATTCTCGTTGCATTGGTTGTTGCATCAGTGGTTTTAATAGCAGTAGAAGTTATTTCTATTGTTCCTGCGGTAGCATTCCATTCCTCAAGTAAAGATGGTGTAGCCGAAGGTATTGTTGGACAAATATTATCAGAACTAACATCTGAGTTATATTGTCTGTAAACGACTTGATTAGTTGAATTGATAGATAAAACTATTGGACTATCAAGAGGTGTTTCATCATTGATAAAAGTACTAGCAGGAATTGATAATACAAGCATTTCTTTGTCCTTGATTTTATAAATAACATCTTTTTCGGAGCACTTTTGAGCAGTTACTTCAGAAAAATCAATGTTTTTAATTTCCAAATCGCCATCGTCACAAGAATAGGACAACATGAGTAAAGCTAGTAGAGATATTATTTTTTTCATTTAGAATGTAGCATAATCTTAGCAAAAATAAAGTTTTTTATTAGACAAGTCTATCTTTTATAATTTATTTAGGAACACGCTTTATATTTGTACTATGAAAAATGTTTATTTAGATAATGCCGCAACTACATCAATGCGTCGAGAAGTTATTGACGAAATGATTGATGTAATGAATATAGAGTTTGGTAACCCTTCATCTACACACAGTATTGGGAGATCTGCAAGAGCAATTATTGAAAATTCTAGAAAAATAATTGCCAAAATTTTAAATGTTTCCTCAACAGAAATAATATTTACATCTAGCGCTACCGAAGCTACTAATTGGATTTTAAAAAATGCAGTTGAAAATTTGGGAGTAAAAAGAATAATAACTTCCAAGATTGAACATCACGCAACGCTTTATACTGTATATGCTTTACAAAAAAAACACTCAATTAAAGTTGATTTTGTCAAGGTTTTACCAAATGGTGGATTAGACTATAACCATTTAGAAAAGTTGCTTGAAGAGGAAACAGCAACATTGGTTTCTTTGCTACATGTAAACAATGAAACTGGAGTTGTCAATGACATAGATAGAGTAGGTGAAATGTGTGCCAATTCTAAAGCATTATTCCACTGTGACACAGTTCAATCTATAGGAAAAACAGAGATTGATTTGCAACAAATAAATGTAGATTTTTTAGTTTCAAGTGCACACAAATTTCATGGTCCAAAAGGTGTTGGATTTGCTTATGTTAAAAAAAATAATGTAATGCAACCCATGATATTTGGTGGAGAACAAGAAAAAGGTTGGAGAGCAGGAACTGAAGCTGTGCATCAAATAGCTGGTATGGCAAAGGCTTTGCAACTCTCTATTCAAAATTTGCAAGAAGAGCGAAAATATATTACTGAGTTGAAAAATTATTGCATAAAAAATCTTTTAGAAAATTTTCCAGAAGTAAAAATCAATGGCGAAAATACTTTTTACAATATTTTGAACGTTTTGCTACCTTTTGATGATGCGAAAACATCCATGATTTTATTTCATTTAGATATGAAAGGTGTTGCTGTTTCAAGAGGAAGTGCATGTCAAAGCGGAAGCGTTAAACCTTCACATGTTTTGGCAGAAATGCTCTCAGAAGATGTTTTAAAAAAACCTAGTATTAGAGTTTCATTTAGTCATTATAACACCAAAGAGGAGATTGATTTATTTATTGAAATTTTGAAATCTGTATAAAAAAACCGAAAACTAAATTTTCGGTTTTTTTAAATGATTTTTTTTATGACTCTAAGTCTGTGAGTGTGTCTATTTTGTTCAGCATTGTAAATACCAAGATGATCTAGTCTGTCTATTCTTACTTTGCCGCTAGCATGAATGATATAATTATTTTCCATAATTATACCTACATGAATTATATTTCCTTCATCATTATCAAAAAAAGCCAAATCACCAGCTTCACTTTCTTCTATAAAACTTAGCGCATCGCCTTGTGTAGCTTGTTGTGAGGCATCTCTCAGCAATTTATAACCACAAAGTTTATAAACCATTTGAGTAAAACCAGAGCAATCAATTCCAAATGGGGTTTTTCCTCCCCAAAGATATGGAGCATTCAGGTACATAAAGGCTGTTTGCACAATACTTGACTTTGGCTTGATGCCAACTGCTTTTAGTCCCTCAAACTCAAAACCATCTTTATTGATATCATTATGAGTCAAAAAAGAAATAGATGCGCCAAGAGGAATTGCCAGAAGAATAGACTTTGGATTGGTAACATATTCAACCAAATCAGCATTTAAAATTATAGCTTCATTAGATAAGTCTTGATAGTTTTTTTCTGAAATGATTTGACATTGTTTGCTATCAATCCAACCTTCGTAATTATCATAGTGAAGTCTAACTTTAAACCATTGGTTGCTTTTTTCAAGAATTTCAAAATGTTCGCCAAATAAAATTTGTGAAACAATCTCGCTTCTGTCACTAGATTCAGCACGAAGAGGTATTATGGCTAAATTACAAATGGCAAACATTTATTCTTATCTAAAATCTAAAATTAAATTCTTTCTATAACTATAGCCGATGCACCACCACCGCCATTACAAATAGCAGCAGCACCAATTTTTGCATTGTTTTGCTCTAAAACATTTAATAAAGTAACAACAATTCTAGCACCTGAACAACCTAGTGGATGTCCTAACGAAACTGCACCACCATTAACATTCACTTTATCATCAGACAATCCTAATATTTTCATATTTGCTAGGCCTACAACCGAAAATGCCTCATTAAATTCAAAATAGTCAACGTCAGAAATTGCAATACCAGCTTTATCCAATGCTTTTGGTAATGCCTTAGCAGGAGCGGTAGTAAACCATTTTGGATCTTGTTCCGCATCAGCATATGATTTAATATATGCTAAAGGCTTTAATCCTAGATCTTTGGCTTTCTCTTCACTCATTAATACCAAAGCTGCTGCGCCATCATTAATAGTTGAAGCATTTGCTGCAGTTACCGTACCATCTTTAGTAAAAACAGCACTTAGTGAAGGTATTTTATCCAATTTCACATTTGTATATTCCTCATCTTTATCAAAAATAACTGGCTCGCCTCTACGTTGTGGAATACTTACAGGAACGACTTCATTATTAAACTTCCCATCATTCCAAGCCTTTGCTGAACGCTCATACGATTGAATTGCAAAAGCATCTTGTTGTTCTCTAGAAATTTGATATTCAGAAGCGCAAAGATCGGCACAAACTCCCATTGCATTGTTGTCATAAGCATCTGTTAAACCATCTTTCTGCAAACCATCAATCAACGAAGTTGGTCCAAATTTCACACCATTTCTCAAATGAACGTAGTGAGGTATTAAACTCATATTTTCCATTCCACCAGCAACAACTATTTCAGCATCACCAAGCATAATGGACTGAGCACCTTGCATGATGGCTTTCATTCCTGATGCACATACTTTATTTACCGTTGTACAACACACATCATCAGGCAAACCTGCAAAACGAGCTGCTTGACGTGCAGGTGCTTGACCTACACCAGCTTGAACTACATTACCCATAATCACTTCATCAACTAATTTTGTATCAAGATTTATTCTCTCTAAAGCTCCTTTTATTGCAGTTGCTCCAAGCTGAGAAGCCGTTACTGTCGATAAACTTCCCATAAAACTTCCAATAGGTGTTCTAACTGCTGATACTATAACTACTTTTTTCATAAAATTTATTGTTGTTTGTTTGTAATGCAAATCTAAACTATTATTATATAATTATTAAATTGGCGATAAATTTTATTGTTTTTTAATTCAAAAAAACATAAAATCAATCGATATGTGGTTGAATATTAAATGTTTTCAAAACTTATTTTAATAAATTTCAAAAAAAGAATAGAAATAGTTGTAAATTTTAATGTGTTATTTTACATTTGCATCCGCTAAAAAGATAAGTTCTTATACAATTAAAAGCTAGGAGAGGTGCCGGAGTGGTAACGGAGCAGATTGCTAATCTGTCGACGGGTAACCGTCGCCAGGGTTCGAGTCCCTGTCTCTCCGCTTCTTCGGGGTGTAGCGTAGCCCGGTCATCGCGCCTGGTTTGGGACCAGGAGGTCGCAGGTTCGAATCCTGCCACCCCGACTTTTGAATTTATTTTTTTGGTCCAGTAGCTCAGCTGGATAGAGCAACTGCCTTCTAAGCAGTAGGTCTCAGGTTCGAATCCTGACTGGATCACTCAAAAGCCTCACATTTGTGGGGCTTTTTTGTTTTAATATTCTAACATTTTAGGATTAGTTGCTTTAATATTTTATAGGTTAAAATTAACAGTTGTACTTCATTTTAATTTAGTTTTTTAAACTATTTTTGTTGACCGAAAAACTAAACATATATTTTCCCACAATATGGAAAAGAAAATTCTAAATACTCTTTTTTCTACTAGATTAATGGGTATTCTTTTTATAGTGTTTGCTATTGCTTTAATCCTTGGAACATTTATTGAAAGTAAATACAATACTGATACTGCAAGAATATTGATTTACAATGCTTGGTGGTTTGAAGCAATTTTTGTATTGTTTTTAATTAATTTTATTGGAAATATTAAAAAATATTCGCTTCACAAAAAGGAGAAATGGGCAACATTAACACTTCATTTGGCTTTCATTTTTATTATTTTGGGTTCTTTTATCACCAGATACATTAGTTATGAAGGTGTAATGCACCTTAGAGAAGGTGAAACTAGCAATAAAATTCTATCTGATAGAAATTATTTGACGGTATATGTAGATGGAATGTATAATGGAAAATTAATGCGTCTTACTTTTGAAAAACCATTATTATTTTCGCCAGTTACTAATAATAGCCTTAAAATTGATAAAAAATTTGACAAAACTCCTTTTAAAATAGAGTACAGAGATTTTAAACTTGATGTTAAAGAAACCATCAAAGAAAATTCCAAAGGCAATACATATTTGAAACTCGTTGAATCGGGAGGTGGTACAAGACATGAGCATTTTTTAAAAGAAGGCGAGGTAGTGAGTATTCACAACATTCTTTTTTCGTTAAACAAACAATCGCCTAGTGCAATAAACATTAATACCATTGAAAACACTATAACTTCACCATTTGATGGAGAATTTATGCGAATGGCTGATCAATTCAAAGGAAAAGTAGTAAAAGGTACTGTACAACCATTGATGTATCGTTCTCTCTACAACGTTGGCGGTACTCAATTTGTAATTCCAGAACCAGCAAAAAAAGGTATAATTGATTACGTGTCGAGTGGTAATTTTAAATCAAAAAATGGTGATGATGCTTTAACCTTAGAAGTTTCTTCGGGAGGAAAAGCAAAAACTATTACTCTTGTTGGTTCTAAAGGCAAAACTGGTGAACCACAAACATTTAAATTAGGGCAATTAGAGTTTACTTTTATATTAGGAAGTAAAGCCTATGAAACGCCATTTTCGATTACTTTAAATGATTTTATTGCAGACAAATATCCCGGTACAGAAAAAAGTTACTCAGCATTCAAAAGTAAAGTAACGGTAACTGATGGAAAACAAAAACAAAATGCTGAAATCTACATGAACCATATACTTGATTATGGAGGTTTTAGATTTTTTCAAGCATCATTTGACCCTGATGAACAAGGAACTGTACTGTCTGCAAATCACGATTTTTGGGGAACTACCATCACCTATATTGGTTATTTTTTACTCTACTTTGGTCTTATGGCTATTCTTTTTGCAAAGAGAACTCGATTTGCTGAACTTAAACGAAAACTAGAAAACGTAAAACGCAAAAAAGAAAAAATTTTAAGTATAATTCTCTTATTCTTTTTTTGGAATACTAACGCACAGCATAATCATCAAAAAGTCCAAAAAATTAATTTTAAAGATTCGATATTAAAATATAATATTCCAGAAAAACAAGCTGCTCAATTTGGTCGATTAGTCATTCAAGATGATGGAGGAAGAATGAAACCTATCAATACTTTTTCTTCTGAATTGTTAAGAAAAGTGAGCCATAATGACACCTACGAAGGAATGAATTCTGACCAAGTATTTGTTTCCATGAAATTATTCCCTTTTGCATGGATAGAAATTCCATTGGTTTATATAAAAACAGGAAATGACAGCATTCGTAAAATTATTGGCGTAAAGAGTAGTGAAAAATTAATTCCTTTCAAAAAGTTTTTTGACGATAAGGGAAATTATAAATTGGCTCCATATCTTGATGAAGCATATAAAGCTGCCAATCCTAATCAGTTTGAAAAAGATTTTGTAGAGACTGATAAAAAAATCAATTTGCTTAATTCGGCATTGTTTGGAAGTATTCTAAAAATATATCCAGTTCCGGCAGATAAAGGAAATAAATGGGTTTCCAACTTAGAGCTAACACAAGCCACAGGAACTGCTCTTGACACTATTAAGCAAGCGTTTCCATATTATCTGGAATCATTAGTTCTTGCCAATAAAACAAAAGATTATACTATGGCAAACACACTATTGCTTGGAATTCAAAAATTCCAGCATAAATATGGTAAAAATGTGATGCCGTCTGATGAGAAAATCGATTACGAAATTTTATATAACAAATATGATGTTTTTAAAAAATTGCCTTATTGGTATATAGGAGTTTCCGCATTGATGTTTGTGTTAGTAATTTTTCAAATCTTTAAAGACCGAAAAGTATTGAGAGTAGCAATTAATATTTTGCATGTTATCATAGGAATTTTGTTTCTGGCACATACTTTAGGATTAATTGCAAGATGGTATATCTCTGGTCATGCGCCTTGGAGTAACGCTTATGAAAGTATCATTTATGTAGCTTGGGCAACTATGTTTTTTGGATTGGCTTTTGATAGAAAATCAAAATTAACGGTTGCATCTTCTGCATTTGTAACTGCTATGATTTTGACTGCTGCTTATGCCAATTGGATTGATCCTCAAATTGCAAATCTTCAACCAGTGCTAAATTCTTATTGGTTAATGATACACGTTGCTGTTATTGTGGCAAGTTATGGACCATTTGCTTTAGGCTTTATATTAGGTTGTGTTTCTTTAATACTGATGTTGTTTACCAATAAGGAGAACAAAAACAAAATGGAACTCAATATCAAGGAGTTGACATATATTAATGAAATGGCATTAACTGTAGGATTAGTTATGCTTACAATTGGTAATTTTCTTGGAGGACAATGGGCAAATGAAAGCTGGGGAAGATATTGGGGCTGGGATCCAAAAGAAACTTGGGCCTTGATTAGTATCATGATATACGCCTTTGTTATTCATGCGCGCTTGATTCCGAAAATGGATAATAAATGGCTTTTTAGTGTGATGAGTATGTTTGCCTTTGTGTCAATTTTATTCACATATTACGGTGTAAATTTCCACTTGGTAGGATTACATTCTTATGCAAGTGGCGAAGCAAAATCATTAAGTTGGATTTGGCTAACACTTGGAGGGATTTTACTAATAGGTTTAATAGCATATCCAAAATATAGAAAATATTACAAACGCTAAAAAGTCTGCCAAATGGCAGACTTTTTAGCATAATTTTAATAGTTTTTTAAATACTTTATTTCAAAAATTAAATAACTTTACATTGTATAAAAACACAATTTTATGTTTAGAAATTTTTTATTCCTAATGCCTTTTTTACTTATAGCTTGTAATAATACGGCTCAAAATAAAATTGATATTCCAACCGAAAACAAAACAACTATGCAAAAGCAAAACATCTATCAGTTTAAGGTTACTGATTTATATGGTAATACTTTCGATTTTTCTACTTTGAAAGGAAAAAAAATAATGATTGTAAATACAGCTTCTGAATGTGGATTAACCCCTCAATACAGAGATTTAGAAGCTATTTATGAGAAATATAAAGATCAAAACTTTATAATAGTTGGCTTTCCAGCAAATAATTTTGGCGCTCAAGAACCTGGTTCTGATGAACAAATCGCTTCATTTTGCAAAAAAAATTATGGGGTAACTTTTCCAATGATGAGCAAAATATCTGTTAAAGGAAAAGACATGCATGAAGTGTATCAATTTCTTACCCAAAAATCTAAAAATGGTTTGCAAGACAGCGAAGTTGCTTGGAATTTTCAGAAATATTTAATTGATGAGAATGGCGAATTAGTCAAAGTAATTCAACCACAAACATTACCAACTGATAGAGAAATAATTCTTTGGATTGAAAGCAAATAAGCTTACTTGTTTTCTGTATCTAAAATCAATTGTACAAATACAGAATTTAGCCATCGATTGAATTTAAAACCTGTTTCGGGTATCGTAGCAACAACTTTGAAACCGTGTTTTTCATGGAATTTTATGCTTCCAACATTTTCTGAATCTATTACTCCAATCATGGTATGCAGATTTTGTTTTTTAGCTCTTTTAATAAGCTCAGGTAACAATAGATTTCCTATACCTTTATTAGTATAATCTTTATTGACATAAACCGAATGTTCAACAGTATATTGATATGCTTCTCTAGATCTAAAACCACCGTAATAACCAAAACCAACAACCATATTATTCACCTCAGCAACAATTACTGGAAAACCTTTTTCTGTTTTTTCTTTTAATAAATCAAGTTGCTGCTTTTCGGTTCTAATGTTATAATCATACAACGAGGTAGAATGAAGGATATTGTGATTTATAATTTCTGTAATTGATGAAATGTCTTTTTCTTCAAAATTTCTTATAGTGATTTCCATAACCCAAAAATATAAAAGAGATTATAAATCAGTGTTGCTAATCTTAAATATTTATCCATACAACGATTAATAAACAAAAGAATGTAATTTCTGATTATATTTGTAATATCTGATAAAAAATAAAATGATTTATCCTAAAATCCCTTTAGCACAAAGCATTATTGAGATTTGCAGCTCAAAAGGTATTCATGATATTGTTATTTCTCCTGGTTCTAGAAATGCTCCTTTAACAATTGGTTTTGCAAATAACCCAAAGTTCAAATGCTATAGTATTGTAGATGAAAGATGTGCAGCTTTTTTTGCACTAGGTATTGCACAACAAAAAAGAAAACCAGTTGCTGTTATCTGTACTTCTGGTTCGGCATTATTGAATTATTATCCTGCATTTGCCGAAGCATTTTATAGTCAAATTCCGCTTGTAGTAATTTCTGCCGATAGACCAAAAAACAAAATTGATATTGGCGATGGACAAACCATTAGACAAGAAAATGTTTTTATAAATCATTCGCTATACAACGCCAATTTAACCGAAGATGTAAGTGAAGAAAATGATGTTTTTATTAATGAAGCCATCAATGTTGCTATAGTTCACAAAGGACCAGTTCATATCAATGCACCATTTGAAGAACCATTGTATGAAACTACAAAAAAATTAACCGTAGATTTCAACGTTACAGGACTATTCAAGACTACAGGAACAGTCAAAATTGAGGATATTATTGCCTTTTCGACACTTTGGAACCATAGTAAAAAAATACTAATCCTCGTTGGTGAATGCTATCCAGATAGTGTTGAGCAGAAATGGATTGATGCATTAGCGTCTTCACAATCAGTAGTGTTTTTGTCTGAAGCTAATTCTAATATTCATCATCCAGATGTAATAAATTCCATAGATTTATTGATAACGCCTTTCACTAATGATGAATTTGAAATTTTGCAACCAAGAATTTTAATCACATTTGGAGGAATGATTGTTTCCAAACGCATAAAATCTTTTTTAAGAAAATATAAACCAAGGCATCATTGGCATATTGATGAAAATAGAGCTTATGATACTTTTGGAATTTTAACACAACATTTTCAAGTAAGTCCAAACCAGTTTTTTTCACAGTTTTTACCACATGTAAAAGCATTGGATAGTAATTATAAAAGTAGTTTTAAGAATATAATTTCCATTCGCAAAAAGAAAAGAGCTTCTTTTCTTGAAAAAACTACTTTCTCCGATTTAAAAGTATTCGATGTAATTTTAAAACATTTGCCAAAAAGCTGTATGCTGCAAGTGAGTAACAGTTCGGCTATCAGATATTTGCAATTGTTTGATGTTCCAAAAGGCATTTCTGTATTTTGTAATAGAGGAACTAGCGGTATTGATGGATCAACTTCGACTGCAATAGGCGCAGCTGTAACAACCAAAAAAACAACTTACTTAATCACTGGTGATATTGGTTTTTTCTATGACAGCAATGCTTTATGGAATAATTATATTCCGAAAAATTTCAAGATAATTCTAGTGAATAATAGTGGAGGTGGAATTTTTAGAATTCTTCCAGGACATGAAGAAAATGAAGTTTTCAACATTTTTTTTGAAACATCACATTCGCTTACAGCTAAAAATTTGGCTGAAATGTATAATTTTGATTATCATGTTGCTAGCGATGAAAAATCACTAGTTAAAGGTTTGAAAAACATTGCAGATGAAAATCATAAGCCCTGTATTTTAGAGGTTTTTACACCAGAAAAAGAAAATGATAAAATACTGAAAGAGTTTTTCAATGAGTTAGACTAAAAAAAAATTAACGTGAGCCAAACCAATAAGTTAAAAATTTTTAATGACCCAATCTATGGGTTTATATCCATACCCAACTCATTAATTTACGATTTAATTCAACATTCCTATTTTCAAAGGCTTCGTAGAATTTCACAAATGGGATTGTCATACCTAGTTTATCCAGGCGCACATCACACTCGTTTTCATCATGCGTTGGGTGCAATGCACATGATGCAAAAAGCCATAGAAGTTCTAAAGTTTAAAGATGTTTCCATTTCAAAAGACGAAGAGAACGCTTTACTAATTGCAATTCTGCTTCACGATATTGGTCATGGACCATTTTCTCATGCTATGGAACATAGTATTGTTTCTGTTCATCACGAAGATATTTCATTGCTATTGATGAATGAATTGAACAAAGAGTTTGAAGGAAAATTAAGTCTTGCCATAAAAGTGTTCAAAGGTGAATATCATCGAAAGTTCATGCTACAACTAATTTCCTCACAGCTCGATATGGATAGAATGGATTATTTGAAAAGAGACAGTTTCTATTCGGGAGTTGCAGAAGGGAATATAAATTCTGATAGGCTAATCCAGATGCTCAATGTGGTAGATGATGTTCTTGTTATGGAAGAAAAAGGTATTTATTCTATCGAAAAATTCTTGATGGCGCGCAGGTTAATGTATTGGCAAGCTTATCTTCACAAAACGAGTTTAGTAGCTGAATTGGTGCTGACCAAAATATTGAAAAGAGCAAAAGAACTAATACAGAAAGGTGTAGTTGTTGAAGCAAGTGAGCCGTTACTGTTTTTCATGAAAAACAATGTTGATTTTGATGCTTTTTCGCCAGAATTACTCAAAAAATTTGTTTTACTCGATGATTATGATGTTATATCTGCTATAAAAGGCTGGTTATTTCATGAAGATTTTATTTTGCGAAGTTTAAGCAATATGATTATCAACAGAGATTTGCCAAAAATTAGAATTGAAAATGATAAAATTTCTAAACAAGAATTAGATATGCTCATTGAGGAATTTTGCGAAAAAACAAAAATGTCACGCAGTGAGGCAGAGTATTTCATCTATAAAGGAAAAATTAAAAACCAAGCGTATAACAAGGAAACTGAGCCTATCAAAATTTTGAAAAAAGATAAATCAATCGATGATGTTGTAGAAGCATCTGATCAAATGAGTTTAAGAGCATTATCAAAACCAGTAACAAAGTTCTTTATTTGTTATCCTAAAGTGATGATGGAAAATAAACGTTAAAATTTTTTTTATACTTTTGTCACGATGAAATTTACAGCAGAACAAATCGCAGGAATTCTGGAAGGCGAAGTAGTGGGAAATCCCAATGCCGAAGTCTTTAAACTTGCTAAAATAGAAGAAGGAACCGATGGTTCAATTACTTTTTTGGCAAATCCAAAATATGCCAATTATATATACTCTACAAAAGCCTCAATAACTATTGTCAACAATACCTTTGAGCCAGAAAACGAAATATCTACTACTTTGATAAAAGTAGAAGATGCCTACAAAGCGTTTTCAAAGCTACTTGAGTATTACAATCAAGTCAAATTGATGAAATCAGGTATCGAGCAACCAACGGTTATATCGGATAATGTTGTGTATGGCGAAAACCTATATCTGGGAAGTTTTAGTTATTTAGGCAAAAATGTGACTATTGGGAACAATGTTAAAATTTATCCCAATTGTTTTATAGGTGATAATGTAACAATTGGAGATAATACAATTCTTTTTGCTGGAGTTAGAATTTATTCCGAAAGTATAATTGGTAAAAATTGTACCATTCACTCAGGTTGTATTATAGGTTCGGATGGATTTGGGTTTGCTCCAGCAGAAGATGGAACTTACAGTAAAGTTCCTCAAATTGGCAATGTAATTATTGAAGATAGTGTTGATATTGGTGCTTGTACAACCATTGATAGAGCAACTTTAGGTTCAACAATCATTAGAAAAGGAGTAAAACTTGATAATCAAATACAAATTGCTCACAATGTCGAAATTGGTGAAAACACAGTTATAGCCTCACAAACAGGCGTTGCTGGTTCAACCAAAATTGGAAAAAACTGCATGATTGGTGGACAAGTTGGAATTGTTGGACACATTACTATTGGAGATAGAGTAAGAATTCAAGCTCAATCAGGTATTGGCAAAAGCATCTCAGATGGTGAAACGATACAAGGTAGTCCAGCTTTCAATTATGGTGATTGGAATAAATCCTATGTTCATTTCAGAAACTTACCAAAAATTGTTTCTGATTTAGAAGATTTAAAAAAGAAAATAGATAACTAAACTAATATATTATCATGGTTAAACAAAAGACCATAAAGAATGAGATTACTCTAAAAGGAGTTGGACTGCATACTGGACAAGAAGTAACAATGACATTCAAGCCTGCTCCTGTAAACAATGGATTTACATTTGTTAGAGTTGACTTGGAAGGTTCGCCTATAATTGAGGCAGATGCAAACTATGTAGTCAACACACAACGTGGTACAAATCTTGAAAAACTTGGTGTAAAAATTCAAACTTCAGAGCATGTTCTTGCAGCATTTGTAGGTTGCGATATTGACAATGTTATAATTGAACTAAATGCCTCTGAACCACCGATTATGGATGGTTCTTCAAAGTTTTTTGTTGAAGCAATAGAAAAAGCCGAAATAGTAGAGCAAAGCGCAGAAAGAGTGTATTATGTAGTGAAAGAAGTGATTTCATATACTGATGAAGCAACTGGTAGCGAAATAATTCTTATGCCTGCAGATGATTATCAAGTTACTGCAATGGTAGATTTTGGGACTAAAGTTTTAGGAACCCAAAACGCAACCATGAAAAGTATTTCAGAGTTTAAAACTGAAATTGCTGACTCTAGAACATTTAGTTTTTTGCATGAACTAGAAACTCTTTTGGATAATGGCCTTATTAAAGGTGGAGATTTGAATAATGCTATTGTTTATGTAGATAAAGAAATATCTGCAAAAACAATGGAAAACCTGAAAGTTGCCTTTGGAAAAGAAAATATATCAGTAAAACCTAATGGAATTCTTGATAATTTAACATTGCATTACCCAAATGAAGCTGCTCGTCACAAATTACTCGATGTAATTGGAGATTTGGCTCTTGTTGGCACAAAAATAAAAGGAAAAGTAATAGCCAATAAGCCTGGTCATTTTGTAAATACTCAATTTGCAAAAAAACTTTCCAAAATAATAAAGATTGAACAACGAAATCAAATTCCGGTTTTTGACCTCAACAAAGAACCATTGATGGATGTTAATAAAATCATGTCAATGTTGCCACATAGACCACCATTTTTGTTGGTTGACAAAATTTTAGAAATGACAGAAAGTTGCGTAGTTGGATTGAAAAATGTAACTATGAATGAAGATTATTTTATAGGACATTTTCCTGGAGCACCAGTAATGCCTGGAGTTCTCATAGTAGAAGCAATGGCTCAAACAGGTGGAATTCTTATTTTGAGTTCTGTTCCAGATCCAGAAAACTACTTGACATATTTCATGAAAATTGACAACGTAAAATTCAAACATAAAGTTCTTCCTGGTGATACTTTGGTATTCAAATGCGATTTGATATCACCAATCAGAAGAGGAATTTGCCACATGCAGGCAAGCGCTTATGCAAATGGTAGACTTGTAACAGAAGCCGAATTAATGGCACAAATTGTTAAGAAAAATTAATCGAAATTATGAATCAACCTTTAGCATACGTTCATCCTGGAGCAAAAATTGCAAAAAATGTAGTTATTGAACCATTCACAACAATCCATAACAATGTTGTCATAGGCGAAGGAACTTGGATAGGTTCCAATGTTACAATCATGGAAGGAGCAAGAATTGGAAAAAATTGTAACATATTTCCAGGAGCTGTTATTGCTGCTGTTCCTCAAGATTTAAAATTTGGTGGCGAAGATTCTCTAGCTATAATTGGTGATAATTCAACGATTAGAGAATGTGTAACTATCAATAGAGGTACAATTGCATCTGGTCAAACGGTTATTGGTAAAAACTGTCTGATAATGGCAACCGCACATATTGCCCACGATTGCCACATAGGTGACAATGCTATTGTCGTAAATGGTGTTGCGCTTGCAGGACATGTAGTCGTTGGAAACTTTGCTATTATTGGAGGTTTGGCTGCCGTTCATCAATTTATTCATATCGGCGAACATGCTATGATTTCTGGAGGTTCATTAGTTAGAAAAGATGTTCCACCATATACAAAAGCTGCCAAAGAACCACTTTCATATGTTGGGATTAACTCAGTAGGATTGAGAAGAAGAGGTTTTACTTCAGAAAAAATTAGAGAAATACAGGATATTTATAGAATTTTATATCAAAAAAATTATAACACTTCTCAAGCTATGGCAATTATTGAAGCCGAAATGGCAGCAACACCAGAAAGAGATGAAATACTACAATTTATTCGTAGTTCTTCTCGAGGTATTATGAAGGGTTACACAGGAGCTTATTAAAACAAATTATTAAAACTAAATTTATATTAAAATGGCGTCAACAGCTGATATTAGAAACGGATTGTGTATTAAGTTTAATCATGATATTTATAAAATTGTTGAATTTCTACATGTTAAACCAGGAAAAGGACCTGCGTTTGTTAGAACAAAACTAAAAAGCTTAACAACTGGGAAAGTATTGGATAATACGTTTTCGGCAGGACATAAAATAGATACTGTTCGTGTAGAAACACATACTTTTCAATATTTATATTCTGAAGGAAGTGATTTTCATTTCATGAATACTGAAACATTTGAGCAAATTACTTTAAATAAAGATGTTTTGGATGCTCCAGAATTATTAAAAGAAGGAACAAATGTTATGGTTCAAATCAATACAGAAACCGATTTGCCTCTTGCAGTAGATATGCCTGCTTCCATAATTCTTGAAGTTACATATGCTGAACCTGGTGTAAAAGGAAATACTGCAACAAATGCTACTAAACCTGCAACGGTAGAAACTGGCGCTTCAATAAATGTACCTTTATTTATCAACGAAGGCGACAAAATTAAAATTGATACCGCAACAGGAAAGTATATAGAAAGAGTATAAAAAGTTGAAAGTCTCAGTTCACAGTCACAGTTTTGTGATGTTGAATACTGCGACTGCAACTGAAAACTAAAAAGAATGAAATTCTCTAAGACATATACTTTAAAAGAAATAGCATCAATAATTGATTGTCAATATGTTGGTGATGATAATTTTCCTGTGGAAGGCATGAATGAAATTCATGTGGTAACTTCTGGAGATATTGTTTTTGTTGATCATCCAAAATATTATGATAAAGCTCTGCAATCTGCTGCTACAATCGTATTAATCAATAAGGAAGTTGAATGTCCTGAAGGAAAAGCACTTCTTATTTCTGATGATCCATTTAGAGATTTTAATAAACTTTCAAAGCATTTCAATCCATTTACCATTTGTACCTCGAGTATTTCTGCTTCAGCTGTCATTGGTGAAGGAACTATAATTCAACCTAATTGTTTCATTGGAAACAATGTAAAAATTGGCAAAAATTCTATTCTTCATGCCAACGTAATAGTCTATGACAACACAATTATTGGCGACAATGTAATCATTCATTCAGGAACAGTTCTTGGTGCAGATGCTTTTTATTATAAAAAACGTCCCGAGGGATTTGATCAACTGCTTTCTTGTGGAAGAGTTGTTATAGAAAACAATGTTGGAATAGGTGCTCTTTGCACCATTGATAAAGGCGTTACTGGTGATACAACCATTGGTGAAGGAACAAAAATTGACAATCAGGTACATGTAGGTCATGATACCATTATTGGTAAAAAATGTCTGATAGCTTCACAAACAGGTATAGCTGGTTGTGTAGTTATAGAAGATGAAGTTACGCTTTGGGGACAAGTAGGAACAACTAGTGGTATTACCATTGGGAGTAAAGCGGTTATATTAGGACAAACAGGTGTAACGAAGTCTGTTGAAGGAGGAAAAACATATTTTGGTACTCCAATTGAAGAGTCAAGAGAAAAATTAAAACAACTGGCAAACGTTAAAAAAATTCCAGAGATTATTGAAAAATTAAAGTAAAATGTCAGCAAAAGAGATAGTTGAAAAGTTTTATAAATCTGATGTATTGCTTGAAAAGGATACAGTGAATAGTTTTCTTCATCCAGAAGTGATTTTGGAATGGCATAGTTCTAAAGGTTTTTTGACGATGAATAGAGAACAAATTATTTCTATGAGTGAAGATTTAAGCAAGGCATATGTTCGTTCCAAACATAGAATTACTCATATTCTAGAAGACAAGAATAGTGTTGCTGTTCGTTATTCACATTTTGTGAAAACCGTTGAAAACCCAAGAGAAGAAATGCTTCTAGCACATTTCATGGTAATTTGGGAACTTAAAGACGGGAAATTGTATAGAGGTTTTCAAATGAGCCAACTGTAAAATAGTTTATTTAATGTATAGAAATTTTACAAAAAAACTAATAGCTATTCATAAAAACTAATTAGTATTTCATACTTTTGCAACACAACAAATTAAAAAAACAAACACACAAATGAGCGTTTTAGTAAATAAAAATTCAAAAATAATTGTTCAAGGTTTTACAGGTAGCGAAGGAACATTTCATGCTTCTCAAATGATTGAATATGGTACCAATGTTGTTGGTGGAGTAACACCAGGCAAAGGAGGAACAACACATCTTGAAAAACCAGTTTTCAATACAGTTAAAGATGCTGTTGATCAAGTAGGAGCAGATACATCAATCATTTTTGTTCCACCAGCTTTTGCTGCTGATGCAATTATGGAAGCTGCTGATGCAGGCATAAAAGTAATTATTGCCATTACAGAAGGTATTCCTGTTGCTGATATGATTAAAGCTTACAATTATATAAAATCTAAAAACTGCCGTTTAATTGGTCCAAACTGTCCTGGAGTTATAACTCCAGAAGAAGCAAAAGTAGGTATTATGCCAGGTTTTGTTTTCAAAAAAGGAAAAGTTGGTATCGTTTCAAAATCAGGAACGTTGACCTATGAAGCTGCAGACCAAGTAGTGAAGCAAGGTTTAGGTATAACAACAGCTATTGGTATTGGTGGTGATCCAATCATTGGAACAACTACTAAAGAAGCAGTAGAGTTATTGATGAATGATCCTGAAACTGAATGTATCATTATGATTGGAGAAATTGGCGGTCAATTGGAAGCAGATGCAGCCAAATGGATTAAAGCTGATGGAAATAGAAAACCTGTTGTAGGTTTTATTGCTGGTGAAACAGCTCCAAAAGGAAGAACAATGGGACATGCTGGTGCTATCGTTGGTGGTGCAGATGATACTGCTGAAGCTAAAAAACGCATCATGAGAGAGAATGGTATTCACGTTGTAGATTCTCCTGCTGAAATAGGCAAAAAAGTAAAAGAAGTGTTGGGCTAAACCAATATTTATAAATAATAAATAAAAAAGCATCGAATTTCTCGATGCTTTTTTGTTTAAAACAAACATAAGAGTTGTCGTGTTTTTTCATAAATTTGATAATCAATTCATTTTTTATGAAAAAGCTATTCTTTCTTTTTACGTTTCTTTCTGTTGTTATTTCTTATGCTCAAATTGTGAATATTCCTGATGCCAATTTTAAGGCAAAATTGTTGCAATCCAGCCCAGAAAATCAAATTGCGTATAGTTTTGACTTTGGATATATTAAAATTGATGCTAATGATGATGGAGAAATACAAGAAAGCGAGGCAGGATTAGTATCGCAGCTTGACATATCAAATAGTTCTATTTCAAATCTAACAGGAATTAACAGTTTTGTTAATTTATTTAGTTTAAATGTTGAAAATAATCAATTAACAAGCCTCTCAATAGCAAACAACATTGAACTTATTAGTTTAAATGCTAGTCATAATTTATTAAATTCTTTAAATGTTAATTTTAATCAGTCACAACCAACTGATACAGAAGGTTCTTTAAATCTTAGTTATAATCATTTCACAACTCTTACACTCGAGGATGCATATTTTGTTAATGAAATAGATTTAAGAAATAATCAATTGACAGAGCTTTCAATAAATAATATTCAGGCAGGTTCACTATCTGCCTCAAACAATAATTTAACATCTGTACATTTTCAATCATCATTCTTCAATTTTTTAGGAATAAGCAGCAATAACGGCATTGATTCATCAATTGTGACTGGAAATGTTATTGTTGATATTCTCAATTTAGGAAACAATGCTATTGATTTTATTCCTGATGGTGTGCATGCAAATAATGTGCATTATTCTTCGAATAATACTAGTGTTGATTTTGGGAATTTTAAAACTATTTATGACTGTGAGCCACATGAAATGGGAGAAATTCATATTGTAAACTGTCCAAATTTGCAAATTGTTATTTTAAAAAATGGATTTAGTCACACTCAGATTACATGCCAAGATGGAGATACATTTACTCAAGTTCCCACTTTAAATTTAAGCATAAGTAATTGTCCTAACTTGTCTTTTATTTGTGTTGATGAAGCTGAACAACCTTTTATTCAAGCAAGAATAAATCAATTAGGCTTAGAAAACCAAGTACAAGTCAATAACTATTGTTCATTTGTTCCTGGTGGAGAATATTTTACTATTCAAGGAACAATTAGATTTGATGCTGACAATAATGGCTGCGGTATTGATGATATTGCATTTCCTAATTTAAAATTCTCTATTTCAGATGGAACAAATTCTGGAACAATAATAGCCAATAATACAGGGAATTATTCTATTCCTGTTCAAGAAGGAACTCATATAATAACTCCAGTGTTTGAAAACCTGAATTATTTTAACGTTTCTCCGTCTTCATCAACAGTTACTTTTCCAACAATAGCAAACCCTTTTACTCAAGATTTTTGTATAACTGCTAACGGAGTTCATAATGATTTAGAAGTTAAGATAGTTCCAATTAGCATTGCTCGTCCTGGTTTTGATTCAACCTATAAAATAATTTATACGAATAAAGGAAATCAGGTTGCCAATGGTTCTTTGAATTTAAATTATAATGATTTAGTTCTGGACTTGATAAATACAACACCTATCAACACTGGTTTTTCTTCAAATAACTTAAGTTGGGATTTTACTAACCTTAATCCATTTGAAACTAGAGAAATTGATTTGACATTCAACATTAATTCACCAATGGAAATTCCTGCTGTAAATAATGGTGATGTTTTAGTTTACACAGCTTCTATATCTATCGATGAGGCAAATGATGAAATTCCTATCGATAATATCTTCACGTTAAACCAAACGGTTGTCAACTCTTTTGACCCAAATGATAAAACTTGTTTAGAAGGAGCAACCATAGCACCAGATATGGTTGGGGAATTTGTTCATTATATCATTCGTTTTGAAAACACAGGAACAGCTCCAGCGGAGAATATCGTTGTTGCCGATATTATTGATACTACAAAATTTGAATTAGCTTCTTTAGTTCCGCTTCGTTGTAGTCATGATTTTTTTACTAGAATGAACAACACCACCGGAAAAGTAGAGTTTATTTTTGAAAATATTAATCTTCCGTTTGATGATGCCAATAATGATGGCTATGTGTCTTTTAAAATCAAAACTAAACCAACTTTGGTTGTTGGTAACACTTTTAATAACACAGCAAACATTTACTTTGATTATAATTTTCCTATTATCACCAACACTGCTACAACAACTGTGACATTATTAGGTAAGCCTGATGTTGATTTTGGGCATTATTTCAGCATGTATCCAAATCCTACCAAAGATGTTTTGGCAATAAGCAATCTACAAGACATTACTATTAGTTCTTTGTCTATCTACAATTCACTTGGTCAGTTGATGCAACTTGTCACTAGCCCAAAAGAAACTATTGATGTGTCTAATTTGAAAACTGGTAGTTATTACATAAAACTTATAACCGAAAAAGGAATCGCTTTGCAGAAATTCATTAAAGAATAAAAAAAAAGCATCGAATTTCTCGATGCTTTTTTTGTATAAATAATATTAATCTACTTTTTCAGAATGATTTTTGAGAACGTATTGTTGATTTTCATCAAATAAACACCTTGTTCAAAGCTGGATAAATCTAAACTAATGTTATTCAAATTATACTTTTCGGAAAGTAGTAACTGTCCTAAACTCGAAAAAACTTTTACCTCATCTATTAGGAAAGGAGCATTGATATTTAGCATTGTATCAACTGGATTTGGAAAAAACTTGATGTCACTTACTGAATATTGGTTGATGCCAAGCGACTCATTGTTAGCATTAAATGTTGGTGCCTGAATAACGAAGTTTCCGGTTCCATTAGGAATTCGAGCGTAACCCATATCTGTTGTTTGCGCACCAAAAGTAACAGTATCTACAACTGTTCCGTCTGGATATGACAAAATACATTTTTCACCAGCAGCCGAAAATTTGAAGTCGGCATGAATTCCCGTTTGAGTTAAATCTTGATCGGCCCAAACAACTAAATAGCTATTGGGCTCAATGGTTAAACCCGATGGAAACTGCCATTTGAGCATATTGGACGATGTGTCTGTAGCATACAAATTATCCAAACTTAAGGTATTGCTGGAATTGTTGTATAATTCAAACCAATCTTCATATTCACCATCAGCATCTGTAATGGTAGAAGTGTTTTGCGCCATGATTTCATTAATCACCAAATCACCAGCATTAATCGTTGGATATGTTGCATTGATGGTGTAAAATTCATGCTCTGCTCTTTCTGGAGAGAATTTGCCAATATTATTATTTTCTGCATATATGTAATATTGCAATGCAATACTTGATACGGTTATACTAGCGCCATAAACATTATCTCCGGCTGATCCATCATTATGATTTCCGTCATCATACATCAATACTTTTGTAAAAATTGCATCAGTTGTAGAGCGATAACCCAAATAAACCGCATCTGTATTGGTGTTAGTCACATTTGCTGTTATGGTTACATTACTTCCAATTGGTGGATTGCTATTAGAAGGATTTATCGAAGTTATTGTAGGTTGTGTGTTTGTAAAATCGGTTTGTGCTTGCAAATACGCTTTTCTTGAATTCATTAAAGCACTTAATCCTGATGCTGAACCCATGCCCAAAGAAACATCTGTTGTTAGGTTTGTAGTAATATTTGATTGGTAACTAAATTTGTTTGTATCTGCTGTAACTGAAGCACTAATCAAGGTTTGAATAGCTTGTGCATCGGTTAAATATAAACCAGAAACAATCATTTCGTTCAAAATAGTTTTATAATGAGCTAAATAACGTTTTTTGTAAGTTGGGATAGCTAATAACTTTTGAACTAAAGGCCAAGCCGCTTCTGTAGAATGCAATGTGTGCGACATTTGGGCTTTTTGTGTGGTCGTATTCAAGTTGCTTGAACCTGTGTTTGCAAATGTTCCAAACGATTCGTTTAAGTCCCAAATGACTGGATTAAAACGTCCATTATTGTCTTTGTAGATGTAATAGTTTTGTTTGAAAGCACCTATGTAACTATCCAAATTCACTAATAAATTATCGAATGCCAGCATCCACAAAGCTCTATCTACATCAAGAACTGTTTCAATACTATTGGTATTGTTATTCAAAGTATTTGTTAAAGCAATTAAATCATCCCATCCAGTAGTTGATTTCATTTCATAGGCACTTTCATAGGATGTAAAATTAGTTCCTAAATAGGATAGATTGGGCAAATTAGTAACTCCTGGTCCAGCACCAGCTGGCGGACTACAATCAAAAAAAGCATTACTATTAGAACCAAAATGACTATTTACAAATTTTTTAGACACAGATTCAACATTGGTATAAAGACCAATATAGCTGCCATTAATATATAATTTTGCGTAGTTAGCCAATGGTGCATGCATATAGTTTTTTAGCATTTTATAAGCCAAAGCTTCTCTAACAAATGATGGATCTTTATACACATTACTAAGTTTAATATCTGTATATCCTTGGTAATTTTGATTAACATAAGCATCAAGCTCTATGTGAATTGGGTTTTTAACCTGGTTGGCATTGTAAGAACTATTTCCTTTATATTTTACGCCAATATTTGTAAGCACAGTTCCATTGATAGATACTGATTGAGCTGGAATATAAGCATCATTTGCTTCTGCTGCATCAAGCAATGCATCCCAGTTGCTTTGCGAAAAAGTGATTTCTATAGTTTGAATTGTGTTTAGGTCGTAGAACGTTTGAGCAAATGTTTCTAGTGATAGCGCAATAAAAAACAATATTGATAATTTATATTTCATAGGTAATATGTTGATTTAGTAAGTCAATAAGTTGTAATCTTAAATATTCAAAAACAAATATATTGTTTTGATTGCAAATAAACTTATTTTCATTTTCGGTACAATTAATTATTTTTGAAGTTAATCATTTAAGACTTGAGAATTTAAAAAAAGTTTAAATCAATTCTAATTTTAATGAATGTCAAAATAGTACTATATTTGGCATTTAATTATTTACAATAATACAAACTTATATAACAAATGAAATTACTTGAAGGAAAAGTAGCTATTATAACTGGTGCAAGCCGAGGAATTGGTAGCGGAATTGCAAAGGTATTTGCTCAACACGGAGCTAATGTAGCGTTTACATACAGTTCTTCTGCAGAAAGCGCAATGGCTTTAGAAAATGAATTAGTTGCTCAAGGTGTAAAAGCCAAAGGTTATAAATCAAATGCAGCCGATTTTAATGAAGCGCAAAAATTAGTAGATGATGTAATGGCAGACTTTGGAACTGTTGATATTCTTATCAATAATGCAGGTATTACAAAAGATAACTTGTTGATGCGTATGAGCGAAGAAGATTTTGATAAAGTGATTGAAATCAATTTAAAATCTGTTTTCAACATGACAAAAGCTGTTCAGAAAATAATGCTAAAAAACCGTGCAGGTTCTATTGTTAATATGAGTAGTGTAGTAGGAGTAAAAGGAAATGCTGGTCAGGCTAACTATGCCGCTTCAAAAGCTGGTATGATTGGTTTTACTAAGTCTATTGCATTGGAATTAGGTTCAAGAAACATTCGTTGTAACGCTATTGCTCCAGGATTTATTGAAACTGAAATGACTGCAAAACTTAATGAAGACGTAGTACAAGGATGGAGAGATAGTATTCCGCTAAAACGTGGTGGAACTCCAGAAGATGTTGCAAATGCTTGTCTTTTCTTGTCTTCAGATTTGAGTGCCTATGTTACTGGTCAAGTGCTTAATGTAGATGGAGGAATGTTAACTTAATAAAAAAATTATGATAAAAAAAATACTTAGTATAGGATTAATATTGTTTACATCATCTATATATTCTCAAGCAGGAACTCTTGATAGTACTTTTGGAACATCTGGTAAAGTTTTAACAAATTTATCCTCTAATAATGAAGAAGGTAGAGGAGTTGCTATACAGGCTGATGGAAAAATTGTTGTTGCTGGTTATGCTTCTGTAACCAACGGATATGATTTTGCAGTTCTTAGATACAATACCGATGGAACTATAGACACAACATTTGGAAATTCTGGTGTTGTAACTTTGAATGTTTCAAACTATGATTTGGCTTATGCTGTTAAAATTAGTGCTGATAATAAAATTTATGTAGCTGGTGTAGTTGGAGCAACTAGCTATTATGGTGGAGGAAATTTAGGAGTTGTTCGTTTAAACACTGATGGAACTATCGATACAACATTTGGAACAAATGGTGCTGCGAGTGTAGGTTTTCCTGGAACAGATTATTTTACTAACATGACACTACAAAATGATGGTAAAATTTTATTATGTGGTTACACAGTTCTTGATGTAACTGGCAACTATTCAGATTATTCTATTGCTAGATTTAATACTGATGGAACGTTGGATTTTGATTTTAGCAATGACGGTAAAACTACAGTTGACTTTAATAGTGATGATAGACCAAGAGCAATCAACGTTGATAATGACGGAAATATTTATCTTGGTGGTTCTGGCTCAAGTTCAATATGTATTGCAAAATTCTTTTCAGATGGAACATTGAACTCTTCCTATGGAACTTCTGGAAAGGTTAATATGAAATATAATAACTTAACTAGTAATCTTAACGATATGGCATTGCTTAGCGATGGTTCAATAATTTTTACAGGTTATTTATATGATACAGAGTATCAAATGTTTTTAGGGAAAATTGATCCAAATGGAACTTTTGATACAACTTTTGGAACAAATGGCGCAACAGTTACAGATGTTGACAACAATAGTGAAGATACAGCCTATAGCATGAATATTCAAAGTGATGGAAAAATATTAATTTCTGGCAGATGCTATACGAGTGGAAACTATTATTTTGCTGTACTTAGATATACTAGTAATGGTGTTTTAGACAATTCATTTAGTAATGATGGAAAAGTTTTAACTGCATTTGGAACAAGCTGGAGCATGGGTTATGCAAGTGCTTTACAAAGTGATCAAAAACTAATTGTAGTTGGAACTTATGCTTCGTTCAATACAAATATTGCCATTGCTAGATATAACACATCTGCTCCTTTATCAAATATTGATTTTGATAGAAATAAAATTGCCGTTTTCCCTAACCCAACAGATGGTTTATTGTACATTAGTTCTAGTGAAGATTTAATTGGGCAAGAATATTTTATCAATGACAATATGGGAAGAAGAATAGGTAAAGGGATTATAAATTATACAAACACTAATATCTCTGTTGAAAATCAACAAAGTGGTTTGTATTTTATTACAATTCCAAACAAATCTATTTCATTAAAATTCATCAAAAACTAATAAAAAAATATGACGACAAACACTTTTTTACTGATTTTGCTTGCATTAGTAATAGCGTTTGTTTTCTCATATTATCAATATTTTTATAAAGCCAAAAGTAAATCGAATGTGAATTTGCTTTTGGCTTTTTTACGTTTTTTGAGTGTTTTTGGGCTATTACTTTTATTGATAAACCCCATTATATCCAGAAAAACAATCGAAACCATCAAAACACCTTTGCCAATAGTTATTGATAATTCTTCTTCAATAGTTGATTTAAAAGCAGATAAATCGGCTCTAGAAGTATTTGAAAAACTAAAAAGCAACAACGCCTTGGCTGATAAATTTGATATGCAAACCTATCAGTTTGATGAAGATTTTTCTCCATCAGATACTATAAATTTCAAAGGAAAACAATCAAACATTGATATTGTTGCTAAAAACTTGAATTCGATTTACAAAAATCAATCGTTTCCAACAATTTTAATATCAGACGGAAATCAAACTTCGGGAGAAGATTATGTTTTTACATTTAATCCCGAAAAAAAAGTTTATCCTTTGGTCGTTGGTGATACTACAACATATCTCGACTTGAAAGTATCGCAACTTAATGTGAATAAATATGCTTTTCACAAAAATAAATTCCCTGTAGAGGTTTTTCTAAAATATGCTGGAACCAAAGCAATAAACGCTAATTTTAAAATTACACAAGGAAATTCGGTTTTAAATGAGCAAACCGTAGCTTTTTCGCCAAATAAAAAATCAGTAACGCTCAATGTTCTACTTCCTGCCGAAAAGGTTGGTTTACAACTATTGAAAGCTACCATCACATCCAAAGAGCAAGAAAAAAACACTTATAATAATACCAAGAACTTTGCTGTTGAAGTTATTGATCAACGAACCGAAATTGCACTTATTTCGTCAATTTCGCATCCTGATTTAGGTGCAATAAAAAGAAGTATTGAGACTAATGCTCAACGTAAAGTAACCATCATCAAACCAAATGAAATCAAATCATTAGAAAATTATAATGTTCTGATTTTATACCAACCAAACGTTTCCTTCAAATCTATATTTGACTTAACCAATAATGCTAGAATTAACACTTGGATAATTACTGGAAACAATACCGATTTCAATTTTTTAAACCAAAATCAAACTTATTTTGAATTCAAAATGAGCTCACAAAAAGAAGATTATTTAGCTTCGTTCGATAGTCAGTTTAATCTTTTTGCATTAGATAATATTGGTTTTGAACAATTTCCTCCATTGGAAAATGCTTATGGAACGATAACTGCAAAAACAAATACTTCCACTTTATTAAACTCCTCAATTAGAAACATTGAAACCAACCAACCGTTGTTGACTTTTGTTGAAGACAAAGGTGTTCGAAATGCTTTTTTGTTTGGAGAAAACATATGGAAATGGAGAGCTGAAAGCTATTTACAAAAAAAATCTTTTGAAGATTTTGATATTTTTCTAGATAAAACAATACAGTTTTTAGCCTCTAATAATTTAAGAAAATCGTTGGTTGTCAATCATGAACGTTTTTATAATTCAGGAGAAAACATTGAAATCAATGCACAGTATTTCAATAAAAATTATGAACTCGATGAAAAAGCTCGCTTGACTATTAGTGTTACCAACACAAAAACCAAAGCAGTTAAAAAATATGATTTATTGCGAGCTTCCAATGCTTTCAAAGTTAATCTTGATGGCTTGATAGCAGGAAATTACAGCTTTACAGTGAAGGAACTCAATTCAAATTCTTCATATTCAAGCACTTTTGAGGTTTTGGATTTTGATATAGAAAAACAATTTGTAAATCCAGATTGGAACAAGTTGCAACAATTGGCTAATCAAACAAAAGGTAAAGCATATTTACCAAATCAGGTTGATACTTTGGTGAAACAATTACTAGAAGACGAAAGCTACAAAGCCATTCAAAAAACAATTGTAAAAAAATCACCGCTAATCGATTGGATTTGGTTATTAGTTCTCATTGCTTTATCATTGGCTACCGAATGGTTCATCAGAAAATATAACGGACTGTTGTAGAATAGTTTAAAAAATCATATAATTGTAATAGCCAAAAACATTTATATGAAAACACTCATCAAACTCTTATTTTTTTCTTCTTTTATTTTCTGTAATAAAGTGTTTTCTCAAGAAATAGAATTTCAGAAAAATAATTTTGCAGATAGTATTTCAATAAATAAAAATATACCCAATTTAGCCAAAAAAGTTATAGAGATTTATAAAGAGGAGAACCTCGGAACCTTTAATGATAACTTATTCAGGCTGAAATTAGTAGCTAAAGAACATAAGACCATTACATCATTATTGAGAGAAACTTCTCAAGCAAGTTATAATGATAGTATTGCCAATAGAGGAGTAGGATTTGCTTATAGAGTTTATGCAAATGCCATGTCAAATAATCCAACTAACAGCGATGATTTTGTTCTAAAATTCAAAAACCAATTTTATAAGTTGTACAACACACTTGATGAAAAAAATCAAGTTGTTGCCGAAATGTACTATGATAAAAATTCCAATCAACTGAGAGAAGCTTTGCTAGAAAAAATTAAATCTGTTGAAAGCAAAGAAAAAATTTCAATCGATGAAGCTATTAGTATCTGTAGAGCCTATTGTAGTTATATTACTTTTTCATCTACACTAAAAGCTGCCAAAGAAATTTTAAATGTTATAGCTAACGAAAAATATATTATTGACGAGAATATAATTCTTACAATGAAAGATGGTGGAACAATTGCTGTAACATTAGTTAGAAATAGAAAAATAGAAACTCCTCAACCAGTAGTTTTTATGTCAAACATTTATGCGGGTTCCGATTTATCAGCTTGTAAAGAAATGGTAACAAGAGGTTTTGTTGGTGTAATTGCAAATACTAGAGGCAAAAGGTTAAGTCAAAGTATCATAGAACCTTTTGAACATGATGCAGATGATATTTACGAAGTAATTGATTGGATTAGTAAGCAAAATTGGTGCAATGGTAAAATAGGCATGTACGGTGGAAGTTATTTGGGTTTTGCACAATGGAGTGCAACAAAAAAAATGCACCCAGCTTTAAAAACAATAGTTCCCCAAGTTGCAGTAGGAATAGGAATTGATTATCCAATGCAAAATGGCGTTTTTATGAGTTATATGTTGAGTTGGATACATTTTGTAACCAATAATAAATTGATTGATTTAAATGAATTTAATGATGATAGATGGGAAAAACTCTATGAAAACTACTTTAAAACTGGTGCTGCATTTCGTGATTTAGACAAACTAGATGGAAGACCAAATGAAATTTTTCAGCGTTGGCTAAATCATCCGACCTATGATGAATATTGGCAAAAAATGACACCTCAAAAAGAAGAGTTTGCTAAAATTAATATTCCAATTTTAACTATCACAGGGTATTATGATGATGATCAGCTGGGAGCAATGTATTATTATAAAGAATATTTGAAATGGAATAAACAGGATAATAATTATTTACTAATAGGACCTTATGATCATTTTGGCGCTCAAGGCTTTCCCTTGGCTGCATTAAATGATTATAAAATAGACGAAGTTGCCAATATCCCAATACAAGACATCGTTTTTGATTGGTTCAACTACACTTTGAAAGACGGAAAAAAACCAGAAATATTGAAAGACAAAGTTAACTTTCAATTGATGGGAGCAAATTCATGGAAACATGTTCCTTCTTTGGAAAAAATGTATGATAGAAAATTAGTGTTATACATCAACAATGACAATAAAAATGGTGAATATCATCTGAAAAATGAAAAAAGTAAAAGTATTATAAAGCAAACTGTTGACTTTAAGATTAGAAATGACATGCCCAAATACAGTAAAACCAGTTACTGTGGTTTTGATTTGTTTCAACCAGAAAAATTACCAGAACAACCCAATATGCTAGTTTTTGAAAGTGAAACTTTGCAAGAACCTTTGTCAATTACTGGCGCACCAATTGCAAATGTTGAGTTTAGTTGTAATAAAAAAGATGTGGATATTACATTTCAATTATATGAAAAAACACCAGATGGTAAATACTTCGCACTGAGTAATAATCTTGCAAGAGCTAGTTTAACCAAAGATAAAACTAAAAGAAACTTACTTACACCTAGCAAAAAAGAAACTATCACACTTGAGAATAATTTCATGGCCTGTAAACAATTACAAAAAGGCAGCAAAATTGTTATTTTACTGGGAATAAACAAAAGTCAATCATGGCAAATAAACTATGGAACTGGAAAAGACGTGAGCGATGAAACCATCAAAGATGCAGAAATTCCACTACAAATAGAATGGACTGGAAATACCAATTTTGTTATTCCAGTAGCTTCTGGCAAATAACTATTTTTTCTTTTTGTCCTTCGTCTTTACTGCTGATTTGTAAAGCGGAATAAAATAGGAAACTGTATAATTGAAACCCACTCCAAAATCGCCATTATAAGTTCTGTGGAAACCAGGAATGTATAGATTTTCAAAGTTATTAGGTTGTTTTTGTGAAAACATTCTATTCAATCGGAAACTAAAACCTACATAAAAGTTATTGAAAACTTCAGCTTTTACACCTGCAACAACTTCTGCCCAATGAGCCGTTAAACCATTAAACTTTTCACCAGAAGTTATTTCATCCAATTGACCAAAATAGGGGTTAGGGTTATAGATATTATAACTATTCAATGTTTGACTAAAGCTACTAAAACCATATCTGAGACCAACATAAATTTGATTTTCCATATCGAGCCAATTCTCATAAGCATTATAATCAAAACCAACACGAATATATGAGCCTTTTGTTGTAAAATTCAGCTGTACATCATCAACCGATTTATTTTCGTTACCAATTTCTGCAGCCAAATAATATTTTCTAGTCAATCGATAATCTCCTGTAATTTCTAATCCACGATAATCTTTTTCATAAAAACTTCGGGTAAGTTTGAACAAATCAACTCCCAATCTAACACCATATCGTTCCGTTTTTGGAACAATGCTATCTTTTTTGGTTTCTTGAGCAAAACCATTAAGAAAAGCCAACGCTATACAACAATTAAAAAAATACTTTAACATGAGTTTCATTTTCAGTGGTGATAGAATTTGTCTGTACAACTACATTTTGCATCCATAATCCGTCAGGAGTTGTTGCATCTGTAAGTGATATTCCGTTTGGATTATTCAATTCAAAAACTGTTTTATATCCGCAAGCTCTTGACACATAAACTGTGTTTCTAACATAATTGAATGCTAAAATATCTTCATTTAGCAAAGTAGAGCTACTGCTGTTCAGCACAAGGCTATATTGAGTTGTATCGGCATCAAGTTGCAATGGAAGTTCTATTTTGCTAACACTACTAAAAGTGCCTAATGCATCTGTTTGGCCTATTCCTATTACTTTTAAACTTGTAACATTTTTTAGAACTGATGGATTAGTAATATCATAGAACTCAATAATTAATCGAGGAGTTGTTTCGTCTGTGCAAATATCATCTTTCTCACAACTGTTGATGAAGAAAGTCAGTGCCAATAAGCATATTATTTTTTTCATTTACTGATAAAATTATCTTTTTTCCAAAAGTACAACATTTTCCACATGATGCGTTTGCGGAAACATATCAACTGGTCGAACACGAGTAACTTTATATTTTTCATCCATCAACGCTAAATCTCTAGCTTGTGTAGCCGAATTGCAACTCACATACACAATTTTTTTAGCACCAATTTTAAGTAATTGTTCTACAACATCTTTGTGCATGCCATCACGTGGTGGATCAGTAATCACAACATCTGGTTGACCATGTTGAGCAATAAAAGCATCATTGAAAACATTTTTCATGTCGCCAACAAAGAATTCACAATTAGTAATAGCATTGCGTTTTGCGTTTTCTTTTGCATCTGCAATGGCTTCAGGAACAGCTTCAACACCTATAACTTTTTGCGCTTTTTTTGAAACAAATTGCGCTATCGTTCCTGTTCCTGTATATAAATCATAAACAATTTCGTTGCCTGTTAAACCTGCAAATTCTCTGGTTATCTTATAAAGTTCATAGGCCTGAGCAGAATTGGTTTGATAAAATGATTTTGCATTGATACTGAAGAACAAACCTTCCATTTCTTCTAAAATGTAATCTCGTCCTTTATAGAGCTTGATGTCTTGGTCATAAAGCGTATCATTTGCCTTACTGTTTATAACATATTGCAAAGAGGTAATAGATGGAAAAGTTTCCGTAATATGGTTGAGCAAAAGTTCTCTTTGAGCTTTATTTTCTTTATAAAACTGAATTAAAACCATTATTTCACCTGTCGAAGCTGTTCTAATCATCAGTGTTCTAAGCAAACCTTCTTGATTACGAGCGTCAAAAAACGACAAATCATTTTTTACAGAGAAACGTTTTATTTCGTTACGAATAGCATTGGATGGATCTTCTTGCAGATGACATTTGGAAATATCCAAAATCTTATCCCACATTTTTGGAATATGAAATCCTAGAGCATTTTTATCATCAAAATTTTCACCCGATTGGATTTCTTTTTCGGTCATCCATCTTGAATTTGAAAAACCAAATTCCATTTTATTTCTATAAAAAAACTGCTTTTCTGAGCCTAAAATACTCTCAAAATCAGGTAATTCAATTTTACCAATTCGTTTTAAGTTATTGAAAACTTCTTGATTTTTGTAAAACAATTGCTGTTGATAGTTCATGTTTTGCCATTTGCAACCACCACAAACTCCAAAATGCTCACAAACTGGTTCAACTCTGCTAGAGGATAATTGGTGAAACTTTATGGCTTTGCCTTCGTAGTATGCTTTTCGCTTTTTTAATGTTTGTACATCAACCACATCACCAGGAACAACATTTGGTAAAAAAATAACTTTACCATCAGGTGCTTTGGCTACAGAAACACCTTTTGCTCCAGCATCTGTAACGGTTACGTTTTCAAAAATTATCTTGTTGGTTTGCTTTCTTCCCATGGGGCAAAAGTAAGGATTGAATGTTTTATTTTGAAGTTTTAATAAATAAAATTTGAATTCAAAAATTATACTTTTTTCAAATGAGTTATGACTTTTAACGTTAATTTTTTTATTCAACTATATTGAGGTATCTTTAGAAAACTTAATTTAGTAATTTTTTGATGAAAACACACTTAGCACTTCTTCGCGGCATCAATGTTTCTGGAAAGAACATTATTAAAATGGAAGAATTCAGGAAGTTGCTAACGGCAATTGGGTTCAACAATGTTAGGACTTATATCCAAAGCGGGAATGTTTTCTTTGAAAGTGATAAAACAATCTATTTTTCAGTTGAGATAAGTAAGCTTATAAAAGACAATTATGGCTATGATATCAAGGTGGTAATGGTAAATAAAAATGATCTAGCATTTGTTTTACAAAACAATCCTTTTTTTGAAAAAGTCAGTTCGAGCGCAGTCGAGAACACTAAAAATCTGTATATTTCGTTTCTTTCAGAAATACCAAAAAAAGAAGATTATGATGAATTGCTTGCATTAGATTTTAAAGGTGATGAATTTGTATTGCAGGAACGTTTTTTGTTTTTGAAATACAAAGAAAGCGCAGCAAACACCAAACTTGATAACAAAATTATAGAAAACAAACTCAAAGTTGTTTCTACCACTCGAAACTGGAATACCGTAAACAAATTATATAACATGTATGACGAAACAAGTTTTTAAAAGCGATTTTTCTGGAATAGATTTTCCCGAAAAAGAAAAAGTACAGCTCCAATCCATACGAATTCCTATTCTGAATCTTATCAAAGATGAATGTCCAAATTTGCCCAAAGAAGGATTTATCAGCATTGGTGAGTTAAATTTATTTAGAGAAAAATATATATCAAAATTCTTAAACTCTGAAATAAGAGAGCTTTCTGCTTTAGAAAAAAACGTTGTCAAATCGCTCGGGGATGAAAAATCTTTTGTAACAAAGGTTGAAGAAGAAATAGATAACAGAACATTTGGTCAAAGGATAGCCGATAAAGTGGCTGATTTTGGTGGTAGTTGGACATTTATCATCATCTTTCTTTTGTTTATATTAGGATGGATTACTACAAATGTTATTTTTTTATTAAACAAAGGTTTTGATCCTTATCCTTTTATTTTGCTCAACCTAATCTTATCATGTGTGGCAGCACTGCAAGCACCAATAATTATGATGAGCCAAAACAGACAAGAAGAAAAAGACAGAGAAAGAGCCAAAAAAGATTATATGATTAACTTGAAATCTGAACTCGAAATAAGAATGCTCGATGAAAAAATGGATCATTTAATTATGCATCAACAACAAGAACTTATTGAAATACAACGTGTTCAAATTGAAATGATGAATGATATATTGGATAGATTAAAAAAATAAAACTCTCGTTTACAATGCATTTATTATTAGAAAGTATGACTTCTTTTTATAAATTTGCATAGGATGATTTCTCTCCTGTTTTTACAAAGAAGGAATTGATTTTTTTGAATTAAATATAAAACACTATGCATGTTTTAGAAAAATTAAGTTCGGCAGAAGCCATTTCGTTAGAAGAAAAATTTGGAGCTCATAATTATCATCCACTTCCAGTAGTTTTAAGTAGAGGAGAAGGAGTATATGTTTGGGATGTTGAAGGGAAAAAATATTATGATTTTCTTTCTGCATATTCAGCAGTAAATCAAGGTCATTGTCACCCAAAAATAATAAATGCATTAATAGAGCAAGCTCAAAAACTTACGCTTACTTCAAGAGCATTTTATAATGACAAACTTGGCGTATATGAAAAATTCATTACCGATTATTTTGGCTTTGATAAAGTTCTTCCTATGAATACTGGCGCAGAAGCTGTAGAAACTGCGTTAAAGATTTGTAGAAAATGGGCTTATGAGAAAAAAGGTATTGCTGAAAATTTTGCTCAAATAATTGTTTGTGATGGAAATTTCCACGGAAGAACTACAACCATCATCTCTTTTTCAAACGATGCAAATGCTCGTAAAAACTTTGGACCATATACAGAAGGTTTTATCCAAATTCCTTATGATGATGTAGAAGCATTAGAGAAAGTTTTAGAGACTTCAAAAAACATTGCGGGATTTCTTGTTGAACCTATACAAGGTGAAGCAGGAGTTTATGTACCAAGCGAAGAATTTTTGGCTAAAGCCAAAGCCTTGTGCGAAAAGCATAATGTATTATTCATAGCAGATGAAGTGCAGACAGGAATTGCTAGAACGGGTTCTTTATTGGCAGTGTGTGGTAACTGTACTTGTGAAAACAAATGTGAAAAACAAGCTAGTTATATTACGCCAGATATATTGATATTAGGAAAAGCAGTATCTGGAGGAGTTTACCCAGTTTCGGCAGTTTTGGCAAATGATGAAATAATGAACGTCATTAAACCTGGTCAACATGGTTCAACATTTGGAGGAAATCCTTTAGCAGCAGCAGTTGCAATGGCTGCGCTTGAAGTTGTAAATGATGAAAAATTAGCCCAAAACGCTAGACGATTAGGAAAAATATTTAGAGAAAAAATAGGAGCATATATTCAAAATTCAACAATTGCTACTTTGGTTAGAGGTAAAGGATTGCTGAATGCAATTGTTATCAATGATACAGAAGACAGTGATACCGCTTGGAATATTTGCATGAAACTTGCCGAAAATGGTTTATTGGCAAAACCTACTCATGGAAATATAATTCGTTTTGCGCCACCATTAGTGATGAATGAAACTCAACTAAATGAGTGTATTTCCATAATAATCAACACTCTGAAAGAATTTGAAAACTAACCAATAATTATTTATCATGGAGAACAATTTATCATTAAATGATCAAGCAGTTGCTGCTTTACGCGAAAGTGCAAAATGGAGTTTATTTTTATCAATAGTTGGTTTTATTGGTATTGGCTTTTTACTTATTATGGCATTATTCATTGGAAGTGTTTTTAGCCAAATAGGTGATACAACTCCAGGGCTTGGTTCAAATCCATTTCTTGCTATGAAAGGTTTTATGAGTGCTATATATGTTGTTATGGCGGTTTTGTACTTTTTCCCAATTTACTATTTATACAAATATGCTAATGGTACGTCCAATGCTTTGAAAACATACAATAGTGAGCTTTTGTCAGATGCTTTAGTAAATCTAAAATCGCATCATAAGTTTTTAGGAATTACAGTTATTGTTGTACTATCATTGTATCTCTTGATGATAATAGGAGTTTTAGTTGCAATTTCTAGTTTTGCATAATTCAAACTTACCCAAATATAAAACCGGCTTTTTTAGTCGGTTTTTTTTATTTTTGAAAAAAAATAAAATGAAAAAAATAGCAATCATTTTAGTAATTGTGGCAATTATTCTCGGTCTTTATGAACAGACAAAAGAAAAACCAAATGTAATCATAGAAGCAGTTTGCATCGTTGTTGTTATGATTGCTATGATGAAATTGAGTTCAAAAACACCAAGTAAAAACAATGAAGATGATGTTTAAAAAAGGAGATTTTGTTGCTGTTCTTGACGATAATTTAGAAGGAATTATTGTTGATGTTTCAAATAATGAAGCGGTTCTTGAAACAAAAGATGGTTTTGTTTTGAGTTATAAATTTTCAGAATTAGTAAAAATTGAAAACGCTGAATTGGATTTTAGCTTCAATAAATCAAAGATTTTAAATGAAAAAGAAGTCAAGAAACCGAACTTCATCAATAACGAAAAAAAATCAAGAAAAGAACAACCTGTTCCCGAATTTGATTTACATATAGAAAAATTAGTCAAAAATCATAAGATAATGAACAATTTTGATATTTTGACTATCCAATTGGAAACTGCAAAAAGACATATTGATTTTGCTATAAAAAATAGAATTCCCAAAATTATTTTAATCCATGGAGTAGGCGAAGGTGTGCTTAAATCTGAATTAGAATTTCTTTTTGGAAGATATGATGACGTAACATTTCAAGATGCTAGTTATCAAAAATATGGTGTAGGTGCTACCGAAATTTACTTCAAGCAAAATAAAAATTAAAAAAGTCTCGGTAACCAGCCGAGACTTAACTTTAAACTAACAAAATTATATTAAACTTAAAAAACTGTTATGCTACAGAATTCTCTTGAGCGATAACTTTTTTTAATACATTCTTAATTAAAACATTATTTGTTTTTACTCCTGAATTGATTAACGCTTTTTTAGATAAAGTAGTTGTTTGAGTTTTTTCAGAAGATGTTTTTGTATTTCCAACAAACCAAGAAATGAATTCTGTTGATGAAGCTACTGAAGTTTCTGTTGAAACAGAAGTTGAAATTTCATTTGAAACCAAAACAGCTTTTTTGTTTTCTTGAGCTGATACATTAGATGAAACTAACATAAATACGAAAAGAGCTACTAATCTTGTAATTGTAATATTTCTTTTAATATTTTCGATTGTTGTTTTCATAATTCAGTTGGTTTGTTTTTTATTTCTGAACCAAAACTACGCTCGAAGTGTGTGTTGATGAAAAATTTTCGATGAAAACCATCAAAACTCGTTAAAAGCAAAAAATCAGTAAAATCAAGGGTTTTGGGCGTTTTTTTTGTGCAGTTAATCTATAAAATGTTAAAAAATCGTGCATTTCACCGATAAAAAACATAAAAATTCTATGAAATGCACATTTATCATTAGTTAACACTAAAAAATGATTGATAAAACGACATAAATTAGTAACTTAGCAACAAGTTATATCATTATGAAAGTAGAACACAAAGGCCATACAACCATAGTAAAAGATACAATTGGTAATACTGAAGATTTTTTAAAAAAGTTTGAGCACGAATATGGAAGCTTTAAAAATTCAAACCTGATTATCGATTTATCTCATGATAAAGAAATTACTTTGGCAAAAGTCAAATTGTTTTCTGAACTCTCAAAAAAGCATAGAAAACAAAAAAAATCTTTTGTGCTAGTGGCTGATAATATTGATTTTAATTCGGTTCCAAGTAAAATGACTTTGGTACCTACAGTTTTAGAAGCTCATGACATTATTGAAATGGAAGAAATTGAGCGAGATTTAGGTTTTTAATTCAATACAATGAAAATAACCATTTTGGGTTGTTATGCAGCAACTCCAAGAACTTTAACCAATCCTACTTCACAAGTTCTAGAAATATGCAACAGAATATTTTTAATTGACTGTGCCGAAGGAACTCAAGTGCAATTAAGAAAAAACAAGATTAGATTTTCCCAAATTAATCATGTCTTTATTTCGCATCTTCATGGTGATCATTTTTATGGATTAGTAGGATTGATTTCAACATTCATGTTACTCAATCGCCAAACAGATTTGCATATTCATGGTCCAAAAGGAATTAAGGAAATTATATTACTTCAATTAAAATATTCCAATTCCTATACTGGATACAACTTATTTTTTCATGAATTGACTTCAACAGAAAGCGAAATCATTTTTGAAGATGATAAAGTTATCGTTCGAACCATACCTTTGAAGCATAGAATTTATACCAATGGATTTCTTTTTGAAGAAAAGCCCAAAGAAAGAAAACTAAATGTAGAAGCTGTTGAAAAATATAGCATCGATAAATGCTATTATCAAAATATCAAAAATGGAAAAGACATTATCCTAGACAATGGAAAAACAATCTCTAATAAAGAGCTAACTTTTGATCCATTGCCTCCAAAAAAATATGCTTATTGTAGCGATACAATGTATAATGAAGAAATGATACCTTTGATAAATGAAGTTGATGCATTATATCATGAAGCCACTTTTCTTGAAACAGAAACAGAAAAAGCAAACAAAACAATGCATAGCACAGCTCTCGAAGCAGCAACAATAGCTAAATTAGCGAAAGCCAAACAACTTATATTGGGACATTACAGTACAAGATACGAAAATATAGAAATGTTTAAAACCGAAGCAGAAGAAGTTTTTTCTAACATACTTCTGGCTGATGATGGAAAAATTATTGAATTAGAATAATATATCAATGAGTGATTTAAGTAATTATAGAAAGTCTTATGAAAAAAGTGAGCTTTCTGAAAATAAAATTCCAGAAGATCCAATCAACCTTTTTCATAAATGGTTTTATGAAACCGAAGAATTTGGCACTATTGAAGAAGTAAATGCCATGACAGTATCTACAATCGGTATTGATGGATTTCCGAAGAATAGGGTAGTGCTACTAAAAAAGTTTAATGAAGAAGGATTTATTTTTTACACCAATTACAACTCAGAGAAAGGAAAAGCAATTGCAAAAAACCCGAATGTATGTCTTTCATTCTTTTGGCCAAGTGTTGAAAGACAAGTTATAATAAAAGGAATAGCCGAAAAAACTTCTGCAGCTCAATCTGACAATTATTTTTCGTCTAGACCAGATGGAAGCAAATTGGGTGCTATTGTTTCCAACCAAAGCGAAATAATTCCTTCTCGCGAATTTCTTGATAACGAATTAAAAGAGTTAGAAAAAAAAATGCTTGGTAGCGAAATAGAAAGGCCAGCACATTGGGGTGGTTTTTTGATACGTCCTATCGAAGTTGAATTCTGGCAAGGCAGACCAAATCGATTGCATGATAGAATTCGATACAAACTAAAAGATGATTACAGCTGGCAAATAGACCGCTTAGCACCATAAAAAAATTAAAACCACTTCTAAAGTGGTTTTTTTATTTTCAAAAGTTATGATTTTATATAATTTGTAGGAAATAGTTATTATAAAAATAAATATTATTGCATTTCATCGATTTTATTTGTTACTTAATCGTGTTTTTGGTTAATATTGTCTCACCAAATCAAACAATACGTTCTGTCAATATTAACTCAATAAAGTGTTTGCCCCACATCTACTTTATTAAAAACTTAACCTACTACTATGAAAGCAAAAATGTTCAGAGCATTA
>NZ_BMIM01000005.1 GCF_014642275.1 Flavobacterium lutivivi | reverse complement strand
CGGTTCAGGCACAGCCACATTGAGCAACACTTTTACAGCTAATACCGTAATCAATATAGTAAGCGTTACAAGTTCAGGCACACCGAGTTGTACCAATAGCACACCGAGTAGTGTTACCTTAACCGTAACAGAACCTCCAATTGCAGGTGTTGCTCCGAGTCCAGTTGAATTATGTGTAAGTTCACCATCTATTGATTTGTTTACATTATTAGGTTCAACTGCTCAAATAGGAGGCGTATGGTCACCAGCTTTGGCTAGTGGAACTGGAGTTTTCAATCCAGCGGTCGACAATTCGGGAGTATATACTTATACATTAACAGCAACTCCACCATGTACTGATGTTTCGGTTTCGGTTACTGTTACAGTTCGTCCAATTCCTGACGCAGGAAATGACGGAAGTGTTAGTCTTTGTTCAAATAACAATCCTGTAGATTTAATGAATTATCTAGGATCAACTGCGCAATCTGGAGGAACATGGTCACCAGCTTTAGCAAGTGGTACAAGTATTTTTAATCCAGCGGTTGATGCTTCTGGAACGTACACGTATACGATTGTTGGTATAGCTCCATGTGTAGATGATACCGCACAATTAGTAATTGATGTAACACCTGGACCTGAAGCAGGAACTGATAATACAGTAACATTGTGTGTAAATAGTTCTCCTTATGATTTATTCACTGCATTAGGACCTTTAGCTCAAGCAGGTGGAACTTGGTCACCAAGTTTAGCAAGTGGAAGTGGTGTTTTTGACCCAGCTTTAGATAATGCAGGAAGTTATACTTATACTTTTTTTGGCACTCAACCATGTGATAATGACACAGCAGTAATTACAGTTGTTGTAAACCCTATACCAGATGCTGGAACTGATGGTGCAATTACATTATGTTCAAATGACACAAGTATAGATTTATTTGATGTTTTAGGCGGAACACCACAATCTGGTGGAGTTTGGTCGCCAACTTTGGCTAGTGGTACTGGAGTTTTTGATCCTAATGTTGACAATGCAGGAACTTACACTTATACTGTCGGAGGAAATTTATGTTCATCTGCTTTAGCTAATGTTGTAGTTACAATTAATGAAGCTCCTAAATCTGGAATAGCTCAAGAAATAAATACATGTTTAGATGTAAGCACATTAGACTTGTTTGATGGTTTAGATGGTTCTCAAGATGCTGGAGGAATTTGGACCGATGATGATTCTACAGGAGCTTTGACAGGAAATATTTTTAATCCATCTAATGTTAATGCTGGCACATATCATTTTACATATACAGTTACAGGAAACTCTCCATGTGCTAATTCTTCAACACAAGTAACCGTTGTGGTTAACCCTTTGCCATTTGCAGGTGATGATGCTTCGGTTTCGATTTGTTCTAATGGTGTTCCGCAAGATTTGTTTTTATTACTTGGTTCAAACGCTGAAACAGGAGGAACTTGGTCACCAGCATTAGCTAGTGGTTCAGGAATTTTTAATCCTGCTGTTGATTTATCTGGGAATTACACATACACCGTAAATTCAGTTAATTGTTCAACCGATAGTGCAACAGTAGTTGTATCAATTATTGAAGAACCAAATGCAGGCGTTGTAACTTCTCCTTTGGAAGTTTGTGTAACAAATACTTCTGTAGATTTGAATTCAGCATTGGATGGATCACAAGACTCAGGAACTTGGTCAGATGATGACTCAACAGGTCAACTATCAGGAAGTATATTCAATCCTTCATTAGCGGGAATTGGAACGTATCACTTTACATATACGGTCACAGGAACATCTCCTTGTGCGAATGCTACAAACACATTGGTAATTAATGTCATCCAAGCACCAAATGCAGGAACATTTACAGGTATTGTTTCAGTTTGTCCTTCAACTGGTATCGTAGATTTGAATTCATTATTGACAGGACAAGATACTAATGGCGTTTGGACTGATAGTGCAAACCAAGTGGTTACATCTCCAATTTCAATAATTAATTTTTCGCCTGGAACATATAGTTATACTTATACAGTGACTAATGATTGTGACTCTGATGATGAATTAGTTCAGTTTACAGTTCTACCAAGTCCTCAAATTATTACACCAAATATCAATATTAGTTCCGTTTGTCTTGGTTCAAATGCTGTTGTCAACTTAAACGGAATGGTTGACGGAAGTTATACAATTACTTATGATTTAAATGGTGCCAATGTTGCGACTGCACAATTAGTTTCATTTGATATAAATTCTGGAGCAGGCAGTTTTGAAATACCTAGTACATTATTAACCAATACTGGTGCAACTGTAATTTCTATTACTAATATTTTGAATACTGTTACCAATTGTTCAAATACAGTTGTAGGTGTAGCAACTTCGTTTACAGTAAATCCTCCAGTCGATTTATCTGGTTCAAATATCTCAGCAAATGCTGTTTGTCTTGGGACAGATGTTGTTGTATTAATTTCATCTTCAACGTTACCAGATGGAGTTTATCAATTTAATTACAGTATTTCTGGTGCAAATCCAGAAACTGGAACTACAGGAAATATTAATATAGTTTCAGGCAATGGACAGTTTACAATTGCTGGTGCAAGCTTTACAAGTGCAAACAACTACAACATAACAATAACTGGAATTACAACAACTATAGCGTGTAGTAACTTGAATGTTAATGCATCAACTACAGTAACAATAAATCCATTATTGAATACTTCTGGAGGAACTTTGACAGCGCAAAGTACATGTTTGAATAATTCAAGTTTAGTAACTATTTCTGGCGCAAATAATTTAGCGGATGGCGATTATCAAATAACTTACACGCTTACAGGAGCTAATACTGGTACAGAAAATATAACAGTATCATTTGTTTCGGGAAGTGCAACATTTACCATTCCAGCTTCATTATTGACTAATAGCGGTGATACAATAATTGAAGTTACCGATATGACAAGTTCAACCAATATTTGTGGAACAACAGGAACGGTATTCCCGAATTATTTATTTGCAGTGGAAAATCTTGGAACACCACAATTAATTCAAGATGGAAATTTATTCTGTGAAGATGAAAACCCAACTATTGCCAATTTAACTGCAAATGTTTCAAATATTGTAGGTAGTCAAACAGTTGTTTGGTACGATTCAGCAACAGGAGGAAATGCATACAATGAAACAGATGCTTTGGTAAATGGTACAACTTATTATGCATCTTTTGCTGCACAAAGTGGTTGTGAAAGTTCAATCAGACTTGAAGTAACTGTTGATTTAACAATTTGTGATGATATAGTTATTCCTGATGGATTTTCGCCAAATGGAGATGGCATCAATGATACATTTGAAATTGTAAACCTTCCAATTGTTTATCCAAACTTCAAATTAGAGATTTATAATAGATATGGTAATCTTCTATACGTAGGGAATAAAAACACACCAAATTGGGATGGTACTACAACTGAAAAGAGTTTAAGAATGGGAGGAAATCTACTGCCAACAGGAGTTTATTTTTACATACTCTATTTCAATGATGGGATAAGAAAAGATATACAAGGAAGAGTTTATTTAAGCAGATAATTAGAATGAGTACAATTATGAAACATAGAAAAATTAAATTTCTCATCATTTTGATGGTTGTTCTCTTTTCAATTATTGTTCGAGGACAGCAAGACCCACAGTTTACTCATTATATGTATAACATGAGTGTAATAAACCCTGCCTATGCTACAGATAATCCAGATGTAATGAATATTGGAGGATTGTATCGATCACAATGGGTTGGAGCTGTTGGCGGACCAGTAACAGGAACATTTTTTGCTCATAAACCTCTATCAAAAAGAGTTGAAATGGGAGTTTCTTTTGTGCATGATGAAATTGGAGATGTGGTAAATGAAAACAATGTTTATGTAGATTTTGCTTACGTTTTACCACTTTCCGAAAAGACAAAATTGTCTTTTGGAGCCAAAGGTGGAGCAACTTTTTTTGATACAAATTTTAACGGATTTGTTTACACAGATCCATTGCCTGATCCAGCTTTTCAAAATAACATTAGTAAAGTTTTTCCAAATATTGGAGCAGGAATGTATCTCTTTGGAGACAATTATTATGCAGGTATTTCGGTTCCAAATTTATTGATGACAAAACATTTAGAGCGTCAAAGTGGTATTACAACTACAGGAGTAGAAGCCATGCATTACTTTATTACTGGAGGATATGTTTTTACATTCAACGGTAATGATAATTTCAAATTAAAACCAGCATTTATGGCAAAAGCAGTTTCTGGTGCGCCATTATCATTAGATATTACTGCCAATGCTTTGATTAATAATTTCTTTGAATTTGGAGTAGGTTACAGAAAAGGCGATGCAGTTTCTGGATTGGTTAATTTTTATGTTACACCAACATTGAGAATAGGATATTCATATGACTACACATTGACTAATCTGAGCAAATTCAACTCAGGTTCACACGAAGTTTTTGTGTTGTTTGATCTTGATTTTGGAAAACTTTCGGGTAAAGGATATGATAAATCGCCTCGATTCTTTTAAAATGTTTAAAATGAGAAAAAGTTTTTACATATTATTTGCAACATTGTTATCCATGACAGCGCTTTTTGCACAAAAAAAAGCGACTGTTAAACAAGGTAATAAATTGTTTCAAAGTAAATCTTATATAAGTGCTGCGCAAGTTTATGAACAGCTAAAACCTACAAAGGAAATTCTTCAAAATCTTGGAGATTGTTATTATTACAATTTTCAAATGGACAATGCTGTAAAAGCTTATGGTCAGTTATTCTTTTCCTTTAAAGATAGTATTAAAAAAGATGTTTATTTTAGGTATGCAAATGCTTTGAAAGGAACAAAAGACTATGAAAAAGGCGATGCTGTTATGACTGAATATCTCGGTTTTGAGCAAAATACGCCTAAGTTTATCAAGAACGTTACTAGAAATTCACCCAACTCCTATGAGCTAGTAATGATGTCAAAAAATAAAACAAATGGAGATTTTGGTATCTCATTCTATGGCGATAAAGTGGCATTTGCTTCATTAAGAAATGCTGAAGGAAAAGCTTATTCATGGAACGAAAGACCTTATTTAGATTTATTTTCTGCTTCTGTCAATGAGAATGGACAGTTGATAAATGTTCAACCTTTTCCCGAAGAAATAAATACTAAAAACCATGAAAGTTCAGCCGTTTTTACAAAAGATGGAAGAACAATGTATTTCAACAGAACTGGTGAGCAAAAGAAAATAGGAGAGGAAAGATTTGCCACTGTAAAAATTTTTAAAGCAGAATTTAAAGATGGAAAATGGACGAATGTAACCATGTTGCCTTTTTCCAGCGATGAATATTCTGTAGAGCATCCAGCATTATCAAAAGATGAAAAGCAACTCTATTTTGCCAGCGATATGCAAGGAACGATAGGTTCAATGGATATTTTTGTGGTTGACATAAATGAAGATGGAACCTACAGCCAACCAAGAAACCTTGGCGAAACCATAAATACTATTCACAGAGAACAATTTCCATTTATTGCTGATGATGGTTCGCTTTATTTCGCCTCAGATGGTCATCAAGGTATGGGAAATCTTGATGTTTTTATTTCCTATAAATTGGGTGAAAAAGAGTTTGATAAACCGTTAAATCTTGGAAGCACTATCAACAGCGAAATGGACGATTTCAATTTGATATTGGATTACAATACTGGTAAAGGATATTTTTCATCAAATAGAACAGGCGATGACAATCTATATACCGTAACTATGGTAGAAAACAAACTTCTATTTTTGGTAGAAGGTGAAGTAAAAGATAAAAAAACATCAGAGCTTTTACCAGGAGCAACAGTTAAACTTTATAATCAAAATGGTGACTTGCTCGAAGAAGTGGTTGTTGGAAAAGATGGAAGTTTTTCATTCAATACCGAGCCAAATAAAATCTATAAAATAATGGCTTTCAAAGATTTCTATATACCAGCCGAAGCAACATTTGATACAGGCAAAGACGGCAAAGTTTATATAGATTTAGAAATGAAAGTAGAGTCTTATTATGATGCCGAAGATATCATCAATAAACAAGCAGACGGAACAGTTCTCATAGAATTGGAAAACATCTATTTTGATCTAGACAAATGGGATATAAAACCGCAGGCAGCAAGTGTTTTGGATGTCTTAGTATCACTGTTAAAAAAATATCCTTATATGGAAATTGAAATCGGAGCTCATACAGACTCAAGAGCATCGGAATTATATAATTTAAGATTATCAAATCGTAGAGCAGCTTCGGCACTTGAATATCTAGTGAAAAATGGTATTGATAGAAAACGACTTCGTTCAAAAGGTTATGGCGAAAGCAAGCCTTTGATTATCTGTCCAAAAGGAGATTGTACAGAAAGTGAACATGCAACAAACAGAAGATGTAATTTTATGATTATAAAATAATAGTTGTAAATTTTAGTTGTGTATTAAATTGGGTTCAAATGCGTACTTATCGGTACGCATTTGATTTTTAATAATTTCTTAAATAGGAAAGAATAAAGTTATCGTTACTTTTGTAAAAAAATAAAAAATGAGATTTCGCTTTTCACTTTTAGCATTTCTATTTGCAGTAAACATTTATGCACAACAAAGACCAAAACTTGTTGTTGGGATTGTGGTAGATCAAATGAAAATGGAATATTTATACAGATTCCAAAATGATTTTTCTGCAAATGGTTTTAAACGATTAATGAATGAAGGATTTACTTACCATAATGCAAATTTCAATTATGTTCCTACCTATACTGCGCCAGGACATGCATCAATTTATACAGGAACTACGCCTTCTGTAAATGGGATTGTAGGTAACGAATGGTTTAGTCGCATGCTAGGAAAAGTAATGTATTGCACAGATGATGCAGCAGTAAAAATACTTGGTTTAGGTAGCGAAATAGAAGGAAAAATGTCTCCAAAAAACCTTTTAACCACAACAATTACGGATGAGCTAAAACTTTCAACTAATTTCAAAGGAAAGGTTATTGGCATGAGTTTAAAAGATAGAGGAGCAATTTTACCAGCAGGACATTTTGCAGATTGGGCTTTTTGGCTTAGCAATACTGGAAATTTTATTTCAAGTACATTTTATGGAGAAAACCTGCCAGATTGGGTTGCTAGTTTCAATGCTGAAAAAAGGTGTGAAAGTTATTTGAAATCTTGGGATTTGTATAAACCAATAGAAACGTATAACGAAAGCCTAGCTGATGATAATCCCTATGAAGGAAAACTGTATGGAGTAGAAAAGCCAATTTTTCCTTATAACCTAAAAGCGATGTTTGATAAAAGCGGTGCAAGTGTAATTCGTGCAACGCCTTTTGGAAATAATATTTTGGAGGATTTTGCAAAAAAAGCTGTGACAGCAGAAAAACTTGGACAGGATAATGAAACAGATTTTTTAACAATAAGTTTTTCATCTACAGATTATATTGGTCACATTATTGGTCCACGTTCAATAGAATTGCAAGATACTTATCTTCGACTTGATGAGACTATTGCTGATTTTTTAAGCTTTTTGGACAAAAGTGTTGGAAAAGGAAACTATTTGGTTTTTCTAACTGCTGACCATGCTTGTGCAGAAAACGCTAGATTTTTGTCAGACCACAAGTATAATGTTACCAATGTAGAAACTGCATCTATTCAAGAAAAATTAAAGCAATTTTCTACTGAAAAATATGGTGAAAATTTAGTTCTTAATTATTCCAATTTCAACCTTTTTCTAAATAAGCAGATTATAGCTTCCAAAAACCTTCAACTGAATAATGTGAAAAAAGATTTCATAGATTTTTTGATGTCACAACCTCAAGTAAAAAGAGTATATACTGAAGAAGAAATTCTTGCCAATTCGGGAGCTGATTACTTTTTGAACTTTATTTTTAATGGCTATGATGTTACTCAAAATGGCGATTTAGTTGTTTTGGATAAACCTGGATATATAGAATATGGACCAACAGGTTCATCACATGGAACAGCCTATATGTATGATACTAATGTTCCATTGTTGTTCTATGGATGGAAAATAAAGCATGGCGAAAGTCACAAAAAGAAATTAATAACTCAAATAGCTCCAACCTTAGCACAGAAACTAAGCTTAACAATGCCAAATGGTACAGAAGGCGAAGTACTTCAAGAGATTTTAAAATAAATTTTCAATTTCATAAAAAAATTATTGGCTAAACTCCATGCGGAAACCATCATTATAATTTGAATTAATTATTAAATGATTGTTTTCAAATAGAATACAACCCATATCTTGATTTTCTTCTATGCTGAGAGTAGTTCCACATCCCATTGGGTTTGGGTCATTCTGTAATTGATAATTATAGATACCAGTTGGTAATCCGTCATAATAAGTTGAAGAATTATTTTCATTTACAATAGAAATAACCTGTGTTGTTGGATTTATACTCCAAACAATGCTATTTGCAGGAATATTTTGATTCTGACCCATAAGACCACCACTCACATTGATAAGCTTCCACTCACCAGAAAAGCTTGGACTATTAGAATCATCACTTGAACATCCGAAAAAAAACACAGCGCAGAACGTAATTGCAGCAAAAACTAATTTTTTCATCTTTACAAAATATTTTAAATTACGGAAGATGTAATGCCCTTTTTGAACATCTTCACTGGGTTTGTAAAATTTGTTGATGGGCATTTCATAACTTTTTTTTCTAATGATGATGTTTTTGTCAAATGGTTGCGCGCAGCAAATAATATAAAATACTCATAAAGATACTAAATTAATATACATTTCTTTTTCGTTTAATTGTAATTAATTACTTTTGTGACACTTTAAATGCAAAAAATATCAATATGAACATACACGAATATCAAGGTAAAGAAATTTTGGCAAGCTATGGTGTTAGAGTACAACGCGGAATAGTGGCCAATAGTCCAGTAGAAGCAGTTGCTGCAGCAAAACAACTAACAGCTGAAACTGGAACAGGATGGCATGTGGTAAAAGCTCAAATACACGCTGGAGGAAGAGGAAAAGGTGGAGGTGTTAAGCTAGCAAAAAATCTTCAACAAGTAGAAGAATTGTCTGAACAGATAATTGGAATGATGCTAAAAACTCCTCAAACGCCACCAGAAGGAAAAAAAGTTCATAAAGTATTGATTGCCGAAGACGTTTATTATCCTGGCGAAAGTGAAACACAAGAGTTTTACATGTCTGTTTTGCTTAACAGAGCTAGAGGAAGAAACATGATTATGTATTCTACCGAAGGAGGAATGGATATAGAAGAAGTAGCAGAACATACACCTCATTTAATATTTACCGAAGAGATTGACCCAACTGTAGGTTTACAAGGATTTCAAGCTAGACGTATTGCTTTCAATTTGGGATTATCAGGAAATGCATTTAAAGAAATGGTGAAATTCGTTGAATCTTTATACAACGCTTACATAGGTTGTGACGCTTCAATGTTTGAAATCAATCCTGTTTTAAAAACATCTGATAATAAAATTATGGCTGTTGATGCCAAAGTAAATATTGATGACAATGCATTATATCGTCAGCCAAAGATTGCTGATATGCGAGACATTCGTGAAGAAAATCCAATTGAGGTTGAAGCAAAAGAAGTAGGATTGAACTATGTTGACCTTGATGGAACAGTTGGTTGTATGGTAAATGGTGCAGGACTTGCTATGGCTACAATGGATTTGATAAAATATGCAGGATTTGAACCAGCAAACTTCCTTGATGTAGGAGGAACAGCTGATGCAAAACGTGTGGAAACAGCTTTCAGAATTATTCTAAAAGATCCAAATGTAAAAGCAATTTTAATTAACATTTTTGGAGGAATTGTTCGTTGTGACCGTGTAGCTCAAGGTGTAATTGATGCTTACAAAAACATGGGCGATGATATTAAAGTGCCAATAATCGTTAGACTTCAAGGTACAAATGCAGAACTTGCAAAAGAAATGATTGACCAATCTGGAATGCCAATATTATCTGCTGTACAATTCCAAGAAGCTGCAGACCAAGTTAAAGCGGCTTTGTCTTAAAATTAATTTTAATTCAATTTAATATAATCCCGATTTTTATCGGGATTTTTTTATTTCTTTACCAAATAATTTTAAATATACTTTGGAGTGAAAAACGTATTAAAATCCTTCGATAAAATCGATTTGTTTATTGTTTTAATTTCAATAATTATGATGGCAATTGTCTTGAATTTGCCATTCAAGGCCAAGCCTTTTGGTGATGAAAATTCTTTTTTTGATGAATCAAAAAATCTAGCATTTTATTTAAAAGGTTCAATGGATTTTGATAAAGTGACTTTAACCAAAGCTCCAGCGCCAGTTTTTATTTATACGCCTGTTTTTTTACTCACTTCAGATAATCCTTCAAATGATGATTTATGGTACAGAGGTGTAGCGGTCAATTTTATACTGATTACATTAAGTTTAATGTTAATTTACAGGACTGTCAAGACTTTTTTTGATGAAAAAATTGGAGTTGTAGCGTGTATATTGTTCTTTGCTTTCCCAATACATTTTTATTATGTATTCGGTGTTACAGCTGAAGTTCCAGCTTTTTTTGCTTCGGCAATTATCGTTTTTTCTTGGTCAAGGATTTATTTTAATTCAACAAAAATTTCAAATTGGTTTTTGTTTTGTTTTGGATTGTGGCTGTTGATTATGTGCAGGCCTAATACGTTATTAGTTTTGGCTTTAGGATTTCTAGTCTTGTTTTATTCCTATTTTAAGAGGAAAGACTTTTTTAATGAATTTGGAAGAAAACTATTTATAACATTCACAGTTTGTGGCGTTTTTTGTTTTTCAACATTGCAGTTAACCAAACTTTTTAATAGTGGCAAGCAAGTTTATGACCAAGAAGGATTGTTTTATTTTGTTGCGCATCAAGGAAGATATCAGTTTAGAGAAGAACCATTGGATTTTAGATTTTGGGATGATGAAATAAGACCAGATAGTAAAGACTATAAAAACTGGAAAATTAAAGCAAACGACCTTGAACTTTATAGACTAAAAACTGGAAAACCCAATTCTGAGGTTTATAAAGAATATTTAATCAAAGATATAATTGAGAATCCTTTCATTACCATTAGACAGTTTTTTGTAAAAAGTTTTTTTGGTCAAGTTTATATAGTCAATAGTATTACACCTCAAAAATTTCATATTGGACCATTCAATGGACCATTATTCTACTGGCTATTTTTATTTTTTGTGAATTTAATCAACATCTTGATTATAGTTGGAGCATTGATATTTTTGTTTAAAACCAAAGATTTAGTTAAATATTGGTCACTTTGGGCAATAGTTCTAGCACTACTGCTTTTTCATGGAATGATGTATATGGAACCAAGATACATGTTTCCAGCAAGAGTTCCTTTATATGTTATGAGTGCCGCAGGATTATATAGATTGAGTTTTGTAAAAAAGTTTTCTAACTTTACAAGCCGTTTAATTCTTAGAAGATAAACTATAAAATGAACCAAAAGCCAACTATAGGTGTTGTTTCACCATGCTACAATGAAGAGAAAGTGCTTCATGAAACCACTTTACAATTAAACAATATACTGCAAAAACTAGTGTCAAAAGGATTGATTTCTGATAAAAGTTTTGCAGTTTTTGTTGACGATGGTAGTAAGGATAAAACGTGGACAGTTATAGAAGAATGTGTAGAAAAAAATGCTTTTATAAAAGGGCTAAAATTGGCTGGAAATGTTGGCCATCAAAAAGCACTATTAGCAGGATTGATTACATACAAAGACGAAGCTGATGCATTGATTTCGATAGATGCTGATTTACAAGACGATGTCAATGTCATTGAAGAAATGATAACCAAGTTCATTTCGGGAGTTGATGTCGTTTATGGTGTAAGGAAAGAACGAAAAACTGATACTTTTTTTAAACGAAACACGGCATTACTTTTTTATAAAATAATGCTCAAAATGCGAGTTAATATTATTCATAATCACGCTGATTATAGATTATGTAGCAATCGTGTTTTGAATGCTTTGTCGGAGTTTAACGAAGTCAATCTTTTTTTGAGAGGAATAATTCCTAGCATTGGTTTCAGTAATGATGTGGTTTATTATGATAGATTGGAAAGATTTGCAGGAGAATCCAAATATCCATTCAGGAAAATGGCAGCATTTGCGTGGAATGGTGTTACCTCTTTTAGTAACTATCCTTTGAAATTAGTCACCATTATTGGTTTTTTTATATTCATTATTTGTCTATTTATGTCAGGATATGCTTTGTTGGCAATGTTCAATGGACATCTTGTTCCAGGATGGTTGTCAACTGTTTTACCAATGTATTTTTTAGGCGGAATTCAGTTGTTTTGTTTCGGAATAATTGGAGAGTATATAGGTAAGATTTACTCAGAAGTAAAAGCAAGACCAAGATATTTTATTGATAAAAAAATAGATTAAGAAATGGATAAAGATTTTGAAAAAACATATCACGACGTAGAGACTAATCATTGGTGGTTTAAATCTAGAAGAGCTTATCTATTGGATTTGATAAATAAACTACCACGTAATTCAAAAGTTCTAGATATAGGTTGTTCTTCGGGTGTTTTTTTGAAAGAGTTGAAAGAAATGGGTTTTGATGAAAAAAATCTATTTGGTATCGATATTAGTGAAGTTGCCATTGAAAATGCCAAACAAAATGGTTTAGAAAATACTTTTGTAATGGATGCGCAAAACATTACTCTTGATGAAAAATTTGATGTTATCATCGCTTCAGATTGTTTAGAACATTTAAAAGAAGATGAAAAAGCACTCAAGAATTGGTACGAATTGTTGAATAAAAATGGAGTTGCCTTCATTTTTGTTCCTGCTTTTATGTCATTGTGGAGTTATCATGACGAGTACAACATGCATTATAGAAGATACACAAATTCTGAACTCAAATCCAAGCTAGAAAAAGAAGGTTTTGAAATTCAAAAATCAAGTTACTGGAACTTCTTCCTTTGTATTCCTGTTTATATTTTCAGAAAAATAGCCTCATTGTCAAAAGCAAAAAAACCGGAATCTTCAGATATAACCGTTGGGAATAGTTTCATAAATGCAATGTTGTATCAACTTATTGTTTTTGAAAATAAACTTTTAAAAATCTTCAATTTTCCATTTGGTGTCAGCACTTTTTGTGTGGTTAGAAAAAAATAATTTTTTAGCGCATACGAATTCTAATCCAAAAGCGGTTAATTCTAATTTTATCCAAATTAAAAGAAACTAAATTCTACTTTTGTTAGAAACATTTGATTAATGTTACTGATAAAAAATAAATATACATCTATTTGGATTTGCCTCTTCCTGTTATCACTAAAGATGTTTTCACAAACATCTAGAGTAGATAGCTTACTCATGTTACTTCCAAAAACAAGCAATTCAATAGACAAAGTTGTATTACTCAACAATATTTCAGACTCATATAAGACTATCGATGCCAATAAAATGCTATTATATGCTGATCAAGCATTAGCATTAGCAAAAAAAATAGAATTCAAAAATGCAGAAGGCAATGCATTGCTCAACAAAGGAAATGCCAACATTATTTTAGGGAATTATGCAGAGTCTTTAAAGTTTTTCAGTCAAGCGCAACATCTATTTGAAAATGTAGAAAAAAATGACACAGAAAGTGAAAAGGATTGGCAAAAGCTCTCGGAAGTATTGGGATTGTGTTTTCAGAGCAAAGTAATTACAGCAAAGCATTGCAATATTATCTTAAGTCGGTTGCAATTTATCAAAGGTTGAATGATGAAGTGCTTTGTGCCAAATTGTACAATAATATTGGAATAGTTTATCATTCGCAAGGATTGGAATTTAAGAGTTTAAACTATTTTACAAAAGCTCAAAAAATTCAAGAAAAACGTAATGACCCGAACATTGGAATTACCTACACCAACATTGCTAATTGTTATTTGAAACAAAAAAATAACGAAGAAGCTTTTGATAATTATAACAAAGCAAAAAATGCATTGGATAAAAACCCAAATCCACGAGCATTGGGCGAATGGAACAATAATATGGGTTTATATTTTAAGGCTATTGGTAAAAATAATGAAGTTGTAAAAAGCTGGCAATCAGCTATTGAAACATTCAAATCCATCGATGATAAGTTTGGTTTAACCGATACAACTATTTATTTGGCAGAATATTATTTGGAAAAAAATGATTTAGAAAAAGCTAAGCAATTTGCCAATCAGTCATTGCAATTTGCCAAAGAAACTCAAGTTTTGGAACAAATAGTATTATCCGAAAAATTATTAAGTCAAATTTATAAGCAGCTAAACAATCCTGTATTGGCGTTAGAGCATTTTCAAAATTATGCCACAGCAAAAGATAGTTTGCTCAACGTGCAATCTATTCGAAAAAGTGTCGAAGACGAACTGACTTTTGAGTTTGAAAAAAGAGAAGTTTTACAACAAAAAGAAATTGAAAAAAGAGATTTGCTGCTCAAAGAAGAAGCCAAAAGAAATTCATTGCAGTTAATTTTTGCCGCTTTATTTGGGTTGCTACTTTTTGGTTTTGCATTTCTGATTTATAATAGAATGCAACTGAAAAAAACACTGACTTTGCAAAAAGAACTAGCCGAATATGAGCAAAAAGCATTGCATTTGCAGATGAATCCGCATTTTGTTTTCAATTGTTTAGGTTCAATATCGAGTTTTATTGTGCAAAATGGAACAGACTCGGCAATAAAATATTTGTCAAAATTTTCTAAACTGATGCGATTAACGCTCGAATATTCCAAAGAAACCTTAATCCCAATAGACAAAGAAATAGAAGGATTGCAAAACTATTTGGAACTGGAACAATTACGTTTCAACAACAAGTTTTCGTTCACTATTTCCAAATCTAGCGAAATAGAAGATGATGTAGCATTACCACCATTATTGCTTCAGCCATTTATAGAAAATGCCATTATTCATGGAGTTATTCCAAAAAAAGAACTGGGAAAAATTGCGGTATCCTTTACTATTGAAAAAGAAAGTTTAGTTTGCACAATCGAGGATAATGGAGTAGGTTTTGAACAGTCAAAACATGCAAAAGAAAAATCGGTTGTTGCCCATAAATCAATGGCTTTGGACATCATCAAGAAAAGATTGGAGCTGATGGAAACATCAACATCTAAGAAAGCTAATGTTGAAATTACAGAACTGAAAAATGACAAAAGTGAAGCACAGGGAACAAAAGTAACATTGCAAATACCATTACAATATTTAAACACATAGTTTACAGTCAGTATTTGCAGTAACAGGAGATTATGTTAAAATGAAATTGAAATTTAAAAAAGTGTCATCCCGAGCGCAGTCGAGGGAAAAAAATAAACTCATAAACCTATAAACTTTTAAACACTATAATGATTACAGCCATACTCATAGACGACGATATCAACCTTAGAAACGGAATGAAAGCTTTGCTTGAGCGAACTGCGCCCGAAATTCAAATTATTGGCGAAGCCGATAGTGTGGAAACTGGAGCAGTGTTGATGAAAAAAACACAGCCTCAAGTTGTTTTTCTAGATATCCATCTTGGTGACGGTTCGGGTTTTGATATTTTGGAAGAAGTGAGCAAGTCTGTAAAAATAAATTCGCAAATCGTTTTTATAACCGCTCATGAGCAATATGCTATCAAGGCTTTTAGATTTAGTGCATTAGATTTTCTCTTGAAACCTGTTGACCCAGAGGAACTGGAAAAAGTAATTGAAAAAGTCAAATCAATTGTTCACAAAAACGATAGTGTAGCGCATATCGATTTGCTATTGGAGAACATTCGCAAAAAAGTAGATAATTTCAAACGAATAGCCTTGTCTAATGCTGATGGTGTACATCTTTTTGAGATTAGTGATATCATTCGTTGTGAGAGTTTAGACAATTATACCAAGTTTTATATCAAAAACAACAAACCCATTTTGATTTCAAAAACACTCAAGGAATATGAAGAACTATTGGCAGAACACGGTTTTGAACGAATTCATCAAAGTCATTTAATTAATTTGAATTATTTGAAATCGTATATAAAAAAAGACGGTGGTTATGTGGTAATGGCAGATGAAACCCATTTGCCCATTTCACACAGAAAAAAAGAACGATTACAAGAAATTTTAAAAACGATATAAAAGTATATAATAATGTCATTCCGAGCGCAGTCGAGGAAACCCATAACAAAACAAAATCATTATGAAAAAATTAATATACCTATTGTTACTATTTACAGGAATTGCCAATGCACAAATTGTAAATATCCCTGATGCCAATTTTAAGGCAGCTTTAATAAATATTGGTGTTGATTCAAATAACGACGGAGAAATCCAAGTAAGTGAAGCGTTAAATAGAAATTCTATTCAAATGAACGATACATCAACTACAGATTTTGAAACAATAGTTTCAATGGAAGGTATTTCAAGTTTTACAAATTTAACTACTTTAGATATAACGGGTTTAATCAATATGACAACATTAGATTTGTCAAATTTATCAAATCTGACACAAGTTGCTTTATGGGATTTAACAGCATTAAACTCTATAAACTTCACTGGTTGTAGTTCATTAACTTATTTAGAATTTTATCATGTAAATACTTTAAACTCTCTAGACTTGTCAGGGCTGTCAAACCTTGTAACATTAAAAGTTAATTTTGTTGGAACTTATGGAACAATAATGAATTTAAATTCATTAAACATTGATGGATGTATAGCATTAAAATATTTAACCATTTGTAATACAAATTTGGCAGTTTTAGATTTATCAACTTGTATAAACTTAAGAACATTGAGTTATGAAGATAATTATGTGACTAATTTAGATTTATCAGGTTTAGTAAATTTGCAATCTGTTTCTGCAGGATCTAATACAACTTCAAATACTTTAAGATCTTTAAATGTTAACGGATGTTCTTCTCTTACATATTTGAATGTAGGATACAATACTCAACTTAATTCAATTTATATGAAAAATGGAATTAATGAAACTACATTCAGTTTTAATGAATCTCCTAATATAAATTTTATTTGTGCTGATGATTCACAAATTGCAGATATTCAAACACAATTAAATTTTGCTGGAATGACGAGCACAGTCGTTTCTTCCTACTGCTCCTTCACGCCAGGAGGAAACTACAACACCATTACAGGAAATATAAAATATGATTTAGATAATAACGGTTGTGATGCAAATGATCCAAATTTCCCCAACATCAGAGTCAATATCAACGATGGTACAACTACTGGAGCAAGTTTTACAGATGTTAATGGAAATTATTTTTTCTACACACAATCGGGGAACTTCGCTATAACATCAGCTATAGAAAATCCAAGTTGGTTCAATTTTTCTCCAACTACAGCCAATGTTGTGTTTGCAAACAATAACAACAATACATCTGTCAATGATTTTTGTCTTTCGGCCAATGGTGTTCATCCAGATATTGAAATGGTTATTGTTCCAGTTATACCAGCACGACCAGGATTTGAAGCAGTTTATAAAATAGTTTACAAAAACAAAGGAAACCAAACCCTTTCACAACAATATGGTATCAACTTTTTCTATAATCAAAACCTAATGCAGTATGTTACTTCTTCGGTAGCAACAAGTCAATCGGGAGTTGGTTCACTCAGTTGGGATTATATCGCTTTGCATCCTTTTGAAAGCAGAGCAATTTTAGTAACATTTCTCATCAATCCGCCAACAGATAATGTTCCAGTAAACATTGGAGACGAATTGACCTTTACGACTTCCATAATGCCACAATCAGGTGATGAAAATACTATCGATAATTTATTTATTCTAAACCAAACCGTAGTTGGTTCCTATGATCCAAACGATATTACTTGTCTAGAAGGCGATGTAGTATCACCAACCGAGATTGGAAATTATCTTCATTACAACGTTCGATTTGAAAACACAGGAACAGCACCAGCAGAGAACATCGTTGCCAAAGTTGTTGTCAATAGCACCGATTTTGATATCAATAGCCTACAACTGATGAACACTTCACATCCAGTAGATGCAAGAATAAATGGTAATATCGTAGAGTTTATATTCCAAAGCATTAACCTAGAAAGTGGCGGACATGGTAATGTGTTGTTGAAAGTAAAATCTAAATCAAATCTACAACAAGGCGATGTAGTTGAAAAAAAAGCAGAAATCTATTTTGATTACAATTTTCCAGTAGAGACCAACAACGCAGAAACCGTATTTCAGTTGTTGAACAATCCAGGATTTGAGCAAGACAACACGATTAAGATACATCCAAATCCAGCACAAAACACAGTTTACATCAATGGAAATTTCAATATCAAAACAGTAGAATTGTATGACGCACAAGGCAGATTATTACAAAGCAGTATGATAAACGAAAATGCAACAACTATTGATATAACCAACAAATCGAAAGGAGTTTATTTTGTAAAAGTATTGACCGAAAAAGGTATTAGAGTAGAGAAGTTAGTTAAAAACTAATTTATATAATTGTGTGGTTAAAAAAGTGCTTTTATAAAGCACTTTTTTTATTTGTATATTAATCTTGCAAACTTTAAAGCTTTTTTAACTAAAACGTTCAATTATTTCTTTTTTATTTCATTATGAATTCCCTAATTTTGTTAAATTATTAATTTAATAGATAATCATAATATATATCATGTCTAAAACAGCAATATTAGAAATTGATGGCAATAAGTATGAATTTCCAGTAATAGTAGGAAGTGAAAATGAAGCAGCTATCGATATCGAGAAACTACGCGCATTAACTGGCGCTATAACTTTGGATCCAGGGTATAAAAACTCTGGTTCATGCGAAAGTAAAATTACATTTCTAGATGGTGAAGAAGGAATTCTTCGTTATAGAGGTTATGCAATCGAAGATTTAGCCGAAAAAGCTGATTTCTTGGAGGTTTCATACCTTTTAATTTTTGGTGAACTTCCAACCAAAAAACAACTTGAGCAGTTTGAAAACGATATTAGAAAATATACTTTGGTGAGTGAAGAGATGAAAAACATTATAGATGGTTTTCCAAGAACAGCTCATCCAATGGGAGTTTTATCATCGCTTACAAGCGCTTTAACAGCTTTTAATCCAAAAGCCGTTAATCCTCATAATCAAAAAGATATGTATGATGCAGTGTGTAAAACGATGGCAAAGTTTATCGTAATTGCAACTTGGACATACAGAAAAACAATGGGTTATCCGTTGAATTATTATGACAATACAAAAGGTTATGTAGAAAACTTCATGCATTTAATGTTTGAATTACCTACTGGTCCATATAAAATTGATCCAGTTATAGTTCAGGCATTAGATAAATTGTTTATTCTTCATGCTGATCATGAACAAAATTGTTCTACTTCTACAGTAAGAATAGTGGGTTCATCTCATGCTGGTCTTTTTGCTTCTATTTCTGCTGGAGTTTCTGCACTTTGGGGACCATTGCATGGTGGAGCAAATCAAGCAGTTCTTGAAATGCTAGAAGAAATCCACAACAATGGAGGCGATGTAGCCAAATATGTTTTGAAAGCAAAAGATAAAGACGATCCTTTCCGCCTAATGGGATTTGGGCATAGAGTTTATAAAAACTTTGATCCTAGAGCAACAATTATCAAAAAAGCTGCTGATGATGTACTCAATCAATTGGGGGTTGAAGATCCTCTACTAGATATTGCAAAACAATTAGAAAAAGTAGCTCTAGAAGATGAATACTTCAAATCACGTAATTTATATCCAAATGTAGATTTCTACTCTGGAATTATTTACAGAGCTCTTGGAATTCCAACAGAAATGTTTACCGTTCTCTTTGCAATTGGTAGATTACCAGGTTGGATTGCGCAATGGACTGAAATGCGAATCAATAAGGAACCAATAGGAAGACCAAGACAGGTTTATACTGGATATCCGTTGAGAGATTTTGTTCCTTTAGACAAAAGATAATATCAACAATAACTCTTAAAAAAACTTCTCATTTTTGGGAAGTTTTTTTTTTGCCTTAAATTAAAAATATAAGAAAAATACTTTTTATAAATGTTAAAAAGCGCATTTCATCGAAAAAATATGTTTTTTATAGATTTTTTTAAATCTCTCTTATATATTTGAATTGTCAATAAAATCAAAGTCAACTTTTCAATAATCATAACCATTTACTCAATTATGAGTAAGTTCTTTTACTATTAGAATGTTAAAGTTCTCTAGTAAAAAATTATAAGATTAGTAACCCCAAAAATCTACAACTATGAACTTGAAAAACTACTTATTTATTTTTGCTTTGGCAAATTTTGGCTTATGTGTACAATCACAAGCACAAACAGGAAACGCTTTTGGAGGAGATAACTCAGGAGCAAATAATACAGGGAATTTTAATACTGGATTTGGTGTTAATTCATTAATGTCCAATACATCTCATAGTAACAGTGCTTTTGGATTTAGAACGTTGATGAATAATCAAGGTGGATATAATTGTGCTTTTGGAAATGATGCTTTGATGGCTAATACAACTGGTTCTTTGAATTGTGCTTTGGGAACAAGAGTATTACAAGGAAACACAACTGGAGAAAGCAACGTGGCAATAGGGCATCGCTCTATGGAAGCAAACACAACAGGTAGTAGAAACACAGGATTGGGATATGGAACGTTGCTAAAAAACATAGGTAGTGACAACATAGCTATAGGGTATAATACTCCGAGAAGTTTAAACTTTGGGAATTCAAATATTTTTATTGGAACAGAAACGGCTCAAAATCTTAAAAACGGAAATGCAAATGTTATACTTGGTAAAGTAATTTTTGCAAATGCTCCAACTACTGATTTAATTGCAGGAAACGATGTAAATAATACAGTAATTCTTGCCGATGGAGTAGGTAATCAAAAACTATTCATAAGTAAAGCTGGAAATGTGGGAATAGGATTGGGCAATAATGTAATTCCAAAAAACAAACTTGATGTAGCTGGTGGAGTTGCTATTGGTAGAAATTTTGTACCAAATACTCAATCAGATATGCCTTCATTAGCACCGAAGAATGGATTAATTGTAGAAGGTTATGTTGGAATAGGGAATTCATTGCCTGGAAATAAATTAGAAATTACACAAGGAACAGCAGGTAAATCGGGTTTAAGATTTACAAACTTGACTAGCAACAATATTTCGAATATAACTCAAACAGCAGCAGCTTTTTTAACAGTAGATACAAATGGTGATGTGATTTTAAGAAAACAACTTTCGTTTCCTTCATCTGTCGTAAATACAATTTCAGGAAATCAATTGACTACTTCTGTAAACGGAATTAACAGCAATACAGTTACTTTGCCAACACAAGTGCTAACACAGTCTGGAAATACAATTACTCTTTCTAATAATGGAGGAAGTTTTGTGCTACCAACTTTTACAGATACAGACGCGCAATCATTGGCTTTGAGTGGTAATGTATTATCAATTTCAAACGGAAATTCGGTTACACTTCCATCGTTTGCAGAAGTTGATGGTAGCACAACAAACGAATTACAAACATTAACACAAACTGGAAATACAATTACATTATCGCAAAATGGTGGAACAATTACGCTACCAACTTTTACGGATACTGATGCACAGTCATTGGCTTTGAGCGGTAATGTATTATCGATTTCTAATGGAAATTCAGTTACACTTCCATCTTTTACAGATACAGATGATCAAACGTTGACTTTGAATGGAAACACTTTATCAATAGCCAACGGAAACACTATCACGTTACCATCTACTTCTGTAGTTGCAGGAACTAATGTTACAGTTTCAGGAAATGGTTCTACAGCTACACCTTATCAGATAAGTGCTAACGATACTAGCCTTTATGCAAATAACGGTGTGATAAATCAATCAACAACTGTAAGCAATAACAGAATAGTTGATATGAACGATAGAAATATTTGGTTTAATACAAGTACAAGCACAAACAATGGTAAAATCTACATAGGTTCTTCAACAAGTTATCCAACTACTACAGGAAACTATAAATTATTTGTTGAAGGAGGAATTTTAACAGAAAAAGTTAAAGTGGCATTGCGTAATACAGCAAATTGGGCAGATTATGTTTTTGCAGATAACTACAAATTGATGCCTCTAAAAGAAGTTGAAAGCTTTGTGAAAACCAACAAACATTTACCTGGCGTTTCTTCAGCGAGCGAAATAGTTGAAAACGGATTGGATGTTGCAGAAATGCAATCAAAACACATGGAAAAAATTGAGGAGCTTACACTTTATATTATCGAACAAGACAAAAAGTTAGATGTTCAACAACAAGCTATAGAAAAACAAAATTCAGAAATTGAAATTCTAAAAGCACAGCTTAAAGTATTAATTGAAAAAAACAAATAGTATGAACAAAATTATCAAAATAGTTTTCTGTTTTGTTTGTTTGAATTCTGCTGTTTCGTTTGCCCAAGTAGATGAATATCTAGCATTAGAAAAGAACAGAATTTCGAATTCCTACGATACAGAAAAAGAAATCAGGAGGTTTATTGATGATAATTTCAATAAATATAAACTATCGACAGAAATAACAGATGAGGTAATAGAACATCTTCGAAGAGAAGATTCTTTTACTGACGCAGAATTGAAATTAGCTTTAAAAAACGCTAAAATAATTGAGTTAAGAAAGTTGTATTTCAAAAATAATCCAGAGAAAAGAAAAGATTATGTTGCCAATGCAATGCCTTCATCAGTAGCTCAACAATGTGTTAACGGAGGATTTGAAGATGGATTAGCAGGTTATTCCTTTTGGTCAGATGCGCATCCACAACCTGAATCAGGTGAAGCATTCTTTTTGTCGTGTGCTACTCCTACAGCTCCTACAGCTTCAAATGTTGTAGTACCTGCGGTGAATAATTTTAATTCAACGATAACCATGATTGATGATACTGCAGCAGGATATGAAGTATATGATCCATTACTAGCAAGTTTTGGTGTCAATGTTCCAACTCTCGATTCTAGTGGAGGAAGTCGTTGTATCAAGTTAAATAACACTGGAGGATTTGGCTCGTCTGATTTATCAACTGCTTCAAGAATTTTCCCAGTTATTAATGAACCAACAATTGATTTCAATTTTTCATTAATAATGGATAACAAACCAGCACATGAGCAACCCATACAACCTTATTTTAGAGTTAGAGTTTATGACCAAAATAATGCCATAGTTGATGAAATTTGTATCATTGCTAATCCTGAAAACTGTTTGTTTAACAGAATTAATGTTTCATCAGATAGAAGAATACTCTACACTGGCTGGATATGTGCTCGTTTAAATGTTCAAGACATTATAGGTCAACCAGCACGTATAGAATTTTCGGTTAGTGATTGTCAACCATCTAAGCATTTTGGGACGGTTTATATCGATAATATTTGTGGTACTATTTGTTCAACACCACAGCTTGGTGCTTTAAGTTTAGACCCAGAAGAAATTAATTGTCCAGACGTTACTTCTTCTACACCAATTCAAGTTTGTGGAACTTTTCAACCGCCAGTTGGAGCAGTTTTGAATACTATGCAATTGAATATTTTGCAAAATGGTAATACCATAGGAACTATTTCTGCACCATCAACCTTAACAACAAATACGTTCTGTTTTTCTGTAACACCTAGTATATTTGGAGCTAGTCCAACTGGTGATTTCGAGTTTCAGGTAAATGCTACGTTCAATGTCAACTGTCCTGCGGGAACATTTGTTTATGAAATATCGGATACATCAGCTAGCGTTGGTCCAGATGTTACATTCAACAATTGTTGTCAAGCTACGTTATCATTGAGTTCACCAGGTGACGATATGAATAATTTATCATCGGCTACGGTTGCAAAAAGAGAACGTTCAGATTGGATAAAAGCAACCAATCTAATCCAGATAGGTGACAATTCGCTAAATAATGGAGTAGTGTATCATTCTGGGAATTATGTGGAGTTAAATCCTGGTTTTGAAGCTCTGAGTGGTTCTCAATTTGCAGCATATATAGAAGGTTGCTCAGGAAACTATCTATACAAAACAGCCGTTAGCCAAGTGGAATATGCATATGAACCAGTAATTGAAGAAGAAAAAATAAATTTGATAAAAATAGTTTCAGGATTTAGTATAGTTCCAAATCCATCGAGTGGATTATTTGAAATTATTATGAAAGAAAATCGTTTTAACCATTATCAAATTGCTACTATTGACGGCAAAGTAGTTCAAGAGAGCAACATAGATATTACTGACAGATTACAGCTTGATGTAGAACGATATGCTTCTGGGATTTACATTATTAATATAACTTCTGAAAATGGTGATTTGTATTCAGAAAAATTGATAAAGAAGTAAGATGATTTTTTTATCATTTTAATACAGTAAAATTTATGAATATGAAATAATAACTTTTGCTGGAAAATTAAACTAATTTATTTAATAACATCTCTAAAAGCTTCGCTATTCGGCGGAGCTTTTTTATATTTGCCTGATGCCAAAAGCAATTTTATGTTACAACTAAATGTAAAAAACGAAACCTCAAGATTAAGAGCTGTTGTGTTAGGTTCAGCAGTAAGTAATGGTCCAACACCAACTGCCGAAGAAGCGTATGACCCAAAATCATTAGAACATATTTTAGCAGGAACATACCCTGTAGAAAAAGATATGGTTAATGAAATGGAAGCTTTTAATCAAGTTTTTCAAAAATATAATGTGCAAGTTTTTCGACCAGAAATAATTGAAAACTATAACCAAATCTTTACGCGTGATATTGGTTTTGTTATTGATGATGTATTTATAAAAGCTAATATTCTTCCTGATAGAGATAGAGAATTAGATGCCATTCAATACATTATTGACCAAATAAATCCCAATAAAGTTGTTCGTCCACCAGATGATGTACATATTGAAGGTGGCGATGTCATGCTGTGGAATGATTATATTTTTATAGGAACTTATAAAGGTTCAGATTATAAAGATTATATCACTGCAAGAACAAACATGGCTGGAGTTGAATATATTAGAAATTTATTTCCACATAAAATTGTAAAAGAATTCGATTTAGTAAAATCAAAACTCGAAGCACGAGATAATGCATTACATCTTGATTGTTGTTTTCAACCAGTAGGAAAAAACAAAGGAATAATTTATAAAAGTGGTTTCCGTGAAGAAGCAGATTACGTTTATTTGGTAAAATTATTCGGAAAAGAAAACCTATTTCACATCACGCGTGATGAAATGTATCATATGAATTCAAATGTGTTTTCTATAGACGAGAATGTAGTAGTATCTGAAAGAAATTTTACAAGACTTAACAATTGGCTTCGAGAAAATAATTTTGTTGTAGAAGAAATTCCGTATGCAGAAATAGCAAAACAAGAAGGATTGTTGAGATGTTCAACTTTGCCATTGATAAGAGATTAAAAACTTTGTTTCAAGTTTAATGTTTCAAGTTGTAAAACCTGAAACCTGAAACCTGAAACTTTAAACAAAAATAACAATGAACCAAACCACTAACTCTATATTGATGATACGTCCAGTTGCTTTTAGAATGAATGAGCAAACGGCTGTAAATAATTATTATCAAAAAGTTCTCGACGGATTAACACCGCAAACAGTAAATGCAAAAGCACAAGAAGAATTTGACACTTTTGTAAAAAAACTTAGAATGGTTGGTGTAAATGTAATAGTAGTTGACGACACTGTTCAACCAGATACACCAGATAGTATTTTTCCAAACAACTGGATTTCATTTCATGAAAATGGAGATGTTACACTTTATCCAATGTTTGCAGAAAACCGTCGTGCAGAAAGAAGAGAAGATATATTGGATATTCTTGAAGATGAAGGTTTTGTAATCAACGAAATTATGGATTATACCTCGGCAGAAGAAGATAATATTTTTCTTGAAGGTACAGGCAGTTTATTGCTCGATAGAGAAAATGGAAAAGCATACTGTGCTCTTTCGCCAAGAGCAGATGAAGAATTAATGATTGAGTTTTGCGAAGATTTTGAACTTTCACCAGTAATTTTTGAAGCATTTCAAACGGTAAATGGTGAGCGAAAACTAATCTATCATACCAACGTTATGATGTGTATTGGAGATACTTTTGCTGTTATTTGTGCTGATTGCATCGATGACAAAAAAGAGCGTAAAATGGTTTTGGATAGTTTAAAAGGTGATGAAAAGGATATTATTCTAATTACAGAAGACCAAGTAAATAATTTTGCTGGAAACATGCTCGAAGTAAAAGCAAATGATGGAAAAAGATATTTAGTAATGAGTTCGTCAGCATATCATTCATTGACCAAAAAACAAATTGCTCAGTTAGAACAACATGTTACTATTTTGCATTCAAGTTTAGATACTATCGAAGCTTGTGGCGGCGGAAGTGCTCGTTGCATGATGGCAGAGATTTTTCTTCCAAGAAAATAAATTAAAAAAATAGCAAATAATAAATCCCAAATTCATATTTAAACAATTTGAATTTGGGATTTATTATTTCAAACTTCGTAATTCGTACCTTGTATTTTTCCTAAATTCCTCTAATAATTGCTAAAACTGCACTGATAATGTATTGAATACCAATAGCTACAGTTAGAAAACCTACAATTCTTGAAATAGCTACAATTCCTGATGCGCCAAGGTATTTGGCTAAATAATGTGCGCTTCTCAAAATTAAAAAAATTAAAAAAGAAACCACAACAATTGCTAGCGATGAAGCCGCAATATCAATAGTAGAACTATGGTCTTGATAAAATGCAATTAGCAAAGAAATCGAACCTGGACCAGCAAGCATAGGCATTGCTAGTGGTGTAAGCGCAATTGAATTTCTGGTTTGTAAATCCTCTTCAACTTCTTTGCTTATACCTTTTCTTTTTTTTGGGTTAGCATTAAGTAAACCAAAACCTGAGCTAGCAATCAAAATTCCTCCAGCTATTCGTAAAGCAGAAATGGTAATTCCAAAAAATTTTAAAACATATTCCCCAAGAAAAAAAGAAATCAATAGAATAATACAAACGTTTACAGCAGTCATCAAAGAAACTCTCGAACGTTCAGATTTGTTGTAATCTTGTGTCAAACCTACGAAAAATGGAATAGCACCTATTGGGTTTAAAACAGAAAAAATTGCTCCAAGTAAAACTAAAAAAGTATTGAAAAAAATATCCATGCCGTTTTTTTTACAAAAGTATATTCAAAATTTTAAATATGATTGTTTTGAGATGTTATTTTATCTAAAACAAATCTTTAGTAGCTTTGTTGAAAATAAAATTTGATGAAAACATTAGTAATTGGAGCATCAACTAATCCTGAAAGATATAGTTTTAAAGCCATTAATAGTTTGCTAAATCACAATCATTCAGTTGTGGCAATTGGACAAAAAATAGGTGAAGTTTCGGGTGTTAAAATACAAACTAAACAAATTCCTTTAAAAAATATTGATACAGTTACATTATATGTTAACGCCAAAAACCAACGCGATTATTATAACTACATACTGCAATTACAGCCAAAACGTGTTATCTTTAATCCAGGTACAGAAAACCCAGAATTTTATCAACTCTTAAAAAGTAATAATATTGAAGTAGAAGTAGCTTGTACTTTAGTGTTATTGGCTACAAATCAGTACTAATATTTTAAAAACGAGTATTTTCTGTTGCGGGTTTACTTATCATCAATAATCCAATAAAAGTAATCAATCCATTAATGATAATCAATTCGTTATCAATTACATAATCACCAAAAAGTGCCGCAGAATTTTTACTAATTAAAAAACAAACTATAGGTGAAATAATACAAATAAATGGCACTAGTTTATCATTTACCGTTTTAGATTTCATAAACAACCCAAAAGCATATAATCCTAAAAGTGGTCCATAAGTATAACTCGCTACTTTAAAAATCATGGTTACTACCGATTTGTCATTTAGCGAATTAAAAATGATAATTACCAAAAACATTAAAAACGAAAAACCAAGATGTACAAAATGTCGCGTTTTTTCAAGTTTTTTTGAATTCGTAATTCCTAATTCGTAATTCTTACTTTTTTTATCCATTCCAAGAAAATCTACGCAAAATGAAGTAGTCAAAGCTGTTAATGCACTATCAGTTGTTGCAAATGTTGCAGCTGTTAATCCTAATAAAAACACAACCGCAGGAATAATACTCAAGTGATTAAAAGCAATTTCAGGAAACAATAAATCGGTTCTTTTTACATCATCAACCATTGGAACAGCTATTCCATTTTTTTCTGCATACAAGTATAAAAGCGCACCAACACTTAAAAAGAAAATATTGATTATAACAAATATTCCTGTGAATGTAAACATGTTTTTTTGTGCTTCGCCAATGTTTTTGCAACTCAAATTTTTCTGCATTAAGTCTTGATCAAGACCAACCATTGCAATGGTTACAAATATTCCGCCAAGAATTTGTTTCAAAAAGTAATTACCTTTTAAATAATCTTCATAAAAGAAAATTTTAGAGTAATTACTGTTTTTAACGGCTTCAAAAGCTTCGGTAAAATTGTAATTCAAACTATTGCAAATAAAAATAATCGTCAAAAAAACAGATGTTACTAGAAAAAATGTTTGTAAAGTGTCGGTAATAATGATTGTTTTTAATCCGCCACGATAAGTGTATGCAAATATTAACCCAAGAGAAATTAGAACGGTAATTGCAAAAGGAATATTGAAGGCGTCAAAGACATAACGTTGCAAAACAATTACCACTAAATACAATCTAAATGCCGAACCTATCGTTCTACTAATTAAGAAAATTGTTGCGGCAGTTTTATAGCTTATTACTCCAAGACGTTGCTCAATATATCCATATATTGAAGTTAAATTCATTCGGTAATATAAAGGCAAAAGAACTTTAGCAATTATCAAAAAACCAATAGCATTACCTAACACAAATTGAAAATATTTGAATTGCAAATCTGGATTACCCACTTCACCGGGAACAGAAATAAACGTCACACCAGAAAGTGCTGTGCCAATCATTCCAAATGCAACCAAATACCATTTCGAATTTTTATTTGCTTTAAAAAAAGTATCGTTATCAGTTCCTTTTTTGCTTACCAAATTTGAAATAAGTATGAGAACTCCAAAATAAATAATAATGATTGTTAATATTGTTCCTGCTGACATATGGTGGTTTTTATTTTTGCTAAAATAGAAAAAAGTTATAAGTTTTGAGTTACGAGTAATAAATGCATCAAAGATTAAAATGATGACAAAAATTATCTAATAATCTAATGGACAAATTTTCTAATTAATTACTTTTACAAAATGGAATTTTCTTCAAAATTATTAGAAAAAGCAGTTGACGAAATGGCACAATTACCAGGAATTGGTAAGCGAACTGCCTTGCGTTTAGTTTTACATTTGCTAAAACAACCTGTTGAGCAAACACAATTTTTAACACAAGCTCTAATGAAAATGCGAGAAGAAATTAAGTTTTGTAAATCTTGCCACAACATTTCTGATGTTGATTTGTGTGAAATTTGTTCAAACAATCAAAGAAATCATTCATTGATTTGCGTAGTTGAAGATGTTCGAGATGTGATGGCTATAGAAAACACATGTCAATTCAAAGGTGTGTATCATGTTTTGGGAGGAAAAATTTCGCCTATTGATGGTGTTGGTCCAAGTCAACTCAACATCAACACATTGGTCGAAAAGGTTAAAAACAATGATGTTGAAGAGTTGATATTTGCCCTTAGCTCAACAATGGAAGGCGATACAACCAATTTTTATATTTATAAACAGATAAAAGATTACTCAGTAAAAACTTCAACAATAGCTAGAGGAATATCAGTTGGAGATGAATTAGAATATGCAGATGAGGTTACTTTAGGGCGAAGTATTTTGCACAGAATCCCTTTTGAAAATTCCCTTAAAAATAATTAAGGATTAATGGCTTAGTTTTTTTGTATTTAAGTTTGAAAAACTATCTTTGTCAGCTGTAATAATTGTAATATCAATGAATAAATACCAAATATATTTTCTTTTTTTCATTTCACTTTTTTTCACATCATGTATTCCTACAAAAGAATTGATATATCTTCAAGAAGATGGAAAAAAAAATAATGAGCAAACGGTTGATCAAGTAAATACAAAACCCTATAGACTTCAAGTAGCCGATATCATCAATATAAACATTAAAGCAATTGACCCTGAATTGGTTAAAATTTTTAATGCGAATGAATCTAGTATGGCGGGTGGTAATGAAATGTCAAACTACTATAATTCATATGTGGTTGATGATCATGGTGATATTAGATTTCCAATATTAGGCGAAATCAATGTGTTGGGTTCTACTTTGGAAGAAGTGAGAATTAAAATTGAACAACGATTGATGAATGAATACTTCAAAAAAGAAGCTGGTGTTTTTGTTATTGTTAAATTGGCAGGGTTTAGATTTACCATAAATGGAGAAGTTGGTCAAAAAGGTTCAAAAATAATTTTTCAAGACAAAGTAAATATCATGGAAGCCATTGCCAACTCTGGGGATATTGAAGTTACTGGAGATAGAAAAGACGTAAAAGTCATCAGAAGAACACCAAATGGAAACCAAACTTATAGCATAGATTTAACTAGCACGAATGCTGTAAATTCTCCAGTATTTAATTTGCAACCCAATGATTATATTTATGTAAAACCATTGCGTCAAAAAACTTGGGGAACAGGCAAAACAGGTTTAGAGTCAATGACTACAATCATTACGTTTTTATCATTAGTAACAACAACATTTTTATTGTTAAAATAATTCTACTTACATGTTAGAAATTAAAGATTTATCTTTTCTTGAAAAACAAAACAACTTTGATTTTAAGAGCTTTTTAATCAAAATTGTTGGCTATTGGAAATGGTTCATACTTTCTTTTATAATTACTTTTTCTATAGCGCATCAAGTCAATGTTAGAAAGCAAAAGATTTATGGAATAGGAACAACGATATCAGTAAAAGAGGAGAATAATCAACTTTTTACTTCCAATACAAGTTTAATATTCAATTGGGGTGGAACATCTGATAAAGTTCAAATGATTGCCACTACATTAAAATCAAGATCTCACAATGAGTTAGTGGTTGATAATCTTCAATTTTATACAGATTATATTATAAAGACACCATATTATTATCAAGATGTATATGGTCAAGTTCCTTTTAAAATTTCTATTGACAAATCACAAAAACAGCTATTTGAAGAATTTATTAAGTTAAAATTTATAAACAATAATACTTATCAAATTTCAATTCCGTTTTCTAGTAATTCTGCTACTTGTATAAATTATTTTGACAATACAGTTTCAGATGTTTTTGTAAAGAAAGGTGAATTCGTGAAGACATTCAAAGTTGGTCAAAAAGTAGATTTACCTTTTTTGAATTGGAACTTGATGCTCAATGAAAATCCATCTTCTATAATAGGAAAAGAAATCCTCATTAGGTTCAATTCTTTCAACAATACGGTCATTAAATATAAAGGCCTCACAATTGATATTGATGAAAAAGCGGCATCTATTATAAACCTTTCCATGCAGGGAACTAATAAAAACCGAATGGTTGATTATTTGAATGCAACTGTAGATGTTTTAATCAAAAGACAATTAGAAAGTAAAAATAAATTTGCCGAAAACACCATTTCATTTATTGATGAAACTCTGGCAAACATGGAAAAAGAATTGAAAAATTCTGGCGATGAGTTGAGAGATTTTAGTAAAAATAATGATGTAACAGAGATTGAAGAAGGCGGTACAAATTATAAAAACCGTTTAATGGAATTGGATAAAGAAAAAGATTTTGTAGAGAGAAAGATAGCTTATCTAAACTCATTGAAATCATATCTTCAAAGCAGCACTGATTTTTCAAAATTACCAGCGCCAACCATTGCTGGAATTGAAGAGCAAAACATAGCCGTAAATGTTGCCAAACTCATCGATTTATCTATCCAACGTTCTGAGTTACTGTACTCTGCAAAAGGAGGAATATTCTATGAAAGAATTGACAATGAACTTCAATCAGTTAAGAAAGTTCTTTTAGAAAATATTTCTTCTCTAAGAAGTGTTCTGCAATATGATTTGAATAAAGTAAGTCAAAAATTAGCTCTGCTGGAAGGTGATTTAAAACAACTACCACAGTCTAAACAAACTTATTTGAATATTTCAAGAAAATATGATTTGAACAATGGTATCTATAGTACCTATCTTCAAAAAAGAAGTGAAGCATCGATTATAAAAGCTTCAAATCTACCAGATGTACAAATCATTGATCCTGCTAAAGATGTTGGAAAAGGATTGCTAGGGCCAAAAACAAGTGTCAACTATGTAATAGCTTTCTTTTTAGGGTTGTTTATCCCGCTATTTGTAGTTTTCCTAATCTTCTTTATCAATAATGCGGTTCAAAATATTGACGATATTTCGTTAGTTACACAACTTCCTTTGATTGGTATTGTTGGTATAAAAAGAACAGAATCAAATCTATCTGTTTTTGAAAGACCTAAGTCTGCTCTTTCCGAATCGTTTAGAGCAATTCGTTCATCTCTTCAGTTTTTGTATAAAAAGCAAAGTAGAGAAGGTTCAAAAACATTGATGCTTACTTCATCAGTCAGTGGTGAAGGAAAGACTTTTTGTTCCATTAATATTGCTACTGTATTTGCTTTGAGCGAAAGAAAAACAATCATATTGGGACTTGACCTTAGAAAACCAAAAATATTTGATGATTTTAATATTAGAAATGATATTGGAGTTGTCAATTATTTGATTGGACAAAAAAAGTTAGATGAGGTAATTCAACAAACTCATATTCCTTATCTAGATGTAATTACCTCTGGTCCAATTCCTCCAAATCCTTCTGAGTTAATCATGGGAGATTCAATGAGAGAGATGATTGATAGGCTCAAAGAAAACTATGATTATATTATACTCGATACACCGCCAGTAGGACTTGTTTCTGATGCGCTGGAACTTGATCAATATAGCGATGTTACGCTGTATGTGGTTCGTCAAAATTTCACCAAAAAAGAAATGCTTACTCTCCTAAACAACAGAACCAAGCGAGGTGAGTTGAACAATGTTAGTATTATTTTCAATGGATATGAAAATAAAGCTAAGTATGGAACAGGTTATGGATATGGATATGGATATGGTTACGGCTATGGTTATGGACAATCTAGCGGATATCATGTTGATGATGAACCTGTTGGTTTCTTTAATAAAATAATGTTTAAGATTAAAAATATTTTTAATCGATGAATGAAAAAAAATCCATATTAATAACTGGTGGAGCAGGTTTTATAGGTTCAAACTTGTGTGAATATTTTTTGAGCAAAAACTATAGAGTTGTTTGCTTAGACAATCTAGCAACAGGTCATTTATATAACATTGAACCATTTTTTTCTAATAATAATTTCACTTTCATAGAAGGCGATATTAGAGATTTGGAAACATGTAATAAAGCTGTAGAAAAAATTGATTATGTTCTACATCAAGCAGCTCTTGGTTCAGTTCCTCGTTCGCTCAAAGATCCTATCACCAGCAATGATGTAAACGTTTCTGGTTTTTTGAATATGTTAGTTGCATCAAGAGATGCTGGAGTGAAAAGGTTTGTGTACGCTGCTAGTTCTTCTACTTATGGAGATTCTGAGTCTTTACCAAAAGTTGAGGAAATTATTGGAAAACCACTTTCGCCTTATGCTATAACAAAATATGTTAATGAACTTTATGCTGATATTTTTAGTAAAGCTTATGGTTTAGAAACAATTGGATTACGATATTTCAATGTATTTGGAAGAAAGCAAGATCCAAATGGCGCATATGCTGCTGTAATTCCAAAGTTCGTTATGCAACTAATGAATTATGAAAGCCCAGTTATAAATGGTGACGGCAATTATTCAAGGGATTTTACCTATATAGACAATGTTATTCAAATGAATGAATTGGCTATGTTGACAGAAAATCCAGAAGCCATCAATACTGTTTACAATACTGCCTTTGGCGATAGAACTACTCTAAATCAAATGGTATCTTTACTGAAAGAATACCTGTCTGAGTTTGATAAAAAAATAGGTGATGTAGAAGTTGTACATGGACCAAATAGAGCAGGAGATATTCCTCACTCTTTGGCAAGCATCGATAAAGCTAAAAAATTATTAAATTATAATCCTCAATTTTCATTTGGCAATGGGCTGAAAGAAGCTGTTAGATGGTATTGGGAAAATTTAAAAAATAACTAATGATTAAAAATATTTGTTGTATTGGAGCTGGATATGTTGGAGGACCAACTATGGCAGTTATTGCTGCAAAATGTCCCAATATAAAGGTTACAGTAGTAGATTTAAACCAAAAAAGAATTGCAGATTGGAATGATCAAAACATTGATAATATACCTGTCTATGAACCTGGTTTGGGAGAAATAGTCTTGGAGTCTAGAAACAAAAATCTTTTCTTTTCTACCAATGTAGATGAAGCAATTGATGAAGCAGATTTAATTTTCATTTCCGTTAATACGCCAACAAAAACTTATGGTTCTGGAAAAGGAATGGCTGCCGATTTAAAGTATATAGAACTATGTGCTAGACAGATAGCTCGAGTAGCCAAGAATGACAAAATTGTAGTTGAAAAATCTACACTACCAGTTAGAACCGCCGAAGCAATAAAAAGCATCCTCGATAATACTGGAAATGGTGTCCAATTCCAAATTTTATCAAACCCAGAGTTTTTGGCTGAAGGAACTGCGGTAACAGATTTATTAAATCCTGATAGAGTATTAATTGGTGGAGAAAATTCAGTTGAAGGGCAAAAGGCAATTCAAAAATTAGTTGATGTATATGCAAATTGGGTGGAAAGAGACAAGATTCTAACGACCAACGTTTGGTCATCAGAGTTGTCAAAGTTAACAGCAAACGCATTTTTAGCTCAAAGAGTTTCTTCTATAAATGCCATTTCTGAACTATGCGAGAAAACAGGAGCCAATGTAAATGAAGTTGCTAAAGCTATAGGAATGGATAGTAGAATTGGTCCAAAATTCCTTAAAGCGTCTGTAGGTTTTGGAGGTTCGTGTTTTCAAAAAGATATTTTAAATTTAGTTTACATTGCAAAATCCTTTGGGTTAAATGAAGTAGCTGATTACTGGGAACAAGTAATCATTATGAACGATCATCAAAAAAGAAGATTTTCAAGAAATATTGTAAAAACACTCTACAACACTGTTGCAGATAAAAAAATTACTTTTCTTGGTTGGGCTTTTAAAAAGGACACCAATGATACCAGAGAATCAGCAGCAATTTACGTTGCTGATGATTTAATAAATGAGCAAGCAAGAATTGCGGTCTATGATCCTAAAGTAGAAAGTAATCAAATCCAAACTGATTTGAATTACCTAGAGTCTCGTTCAGCAAGTGAAAACGAAAAAGCAACAAAATGTTTTGACAACCCATATGATGCTTGTAAAGATGCTCACGCAATTGCCATTCTTACAGAATGGGATGAGTTCAAAACATACGATTGGCAAAAAATATATGATAACATGCTAAAACCAGCTTTTGTTTTTGATGGAAGAAACCTTTTAGATGCATCAAAAATCAAAGAAATTGGATTTATTTATCAATCAATCGGTTCATAACCTTAAAAAAGTACAAAATAAAATGAATATTAAAATCGCGATCATAGGATTAGGATATGTTGGATTACCATTAGCAAGATTATTTTCTACAAAATATTCAGTAATTGGGTTTGATATCAATCAAAAAAGGATTGATGAGTTGAACTCAGGTGTTGATACTACTTTAGAAGTTTCTGAAGAGGATTTACAAAAAGTAATTTTAGCGAACAACTCTGGAGAGATTGGATTGTTTTGTTCAAATAAAATTGAAGATATTGCTAGTTGTAATTATTATATAGTAACTGTTCCAACACCAGTTGATAAAAATAACAGACCCGATTTAACACCGCTTTATAAAGCAAGTGAAACCGTTGGTAAAGTGTTAAAAAAAGGAGATATCGTTGTGTATGAATCAACTGTTTATCCTGGTGTTACTGAAGATGAGTGTATTCCGGTGTTAGAAAAAATTAGCGGATTAAAATTCAATATTGACTTTTTTGCAGGTTATTCTCCAGAAAGAATTAATCCTGGAGACAAAGAACATACAGTTGAAAAAATATTAAAAGTCACTTCTGGTTCAACACCAGAAATTGGTAAAAAAGTAGATGAACTATATAGATCAGTAATCACTGCTGGAACACATTTAGCTCCAACAATAAAAGTTGCTGAAGCTGCGAAAGTTATTGAAAATTCTCAAAGAGATATAAACATTGCTTTTGTAAATGAATTAGCAAAAATTTTCAATTTACTTGAGATAGATACTCAAGCAGTATTGGAAGCAGCAGGTACCAAATGGAACTTTTTACCGTTTAAACCAGGACTTGTTGGAGGACATTGTATAGGTGTAGATCCTTATTATTTAGCTCAAAAAGCTCAAGAAAAAGGATATCATCCTGAGATTATATTAGCAGGACGAAGACTTAACGATAGTATGGGAGAATATGTTGCAGGTCAAGTAGTTAAGATGATGATAAAAAAGAACATCAAAGTAAATGGAGCAAAAATTTTGATGCTAGGTATAGCTTTCAAAGAAAATTGTCCAGATGTTCGTAATACCAAAGTTGTAGATGTAGTAAAGGCTTTGAAAGATTTTGAAACAGATGTAACTATATATGATCCTTGGGCAAATCCGCTAGAAGTAAAACATGAGTATGGAATTGAAACAGTTTCAAGCTTGCCAAACAATACTTTTGATGCAATAGTGCTTGCCGTAGCTCACAAGGAATTCAAAGATTTAGACTTTTCTAAATTAAAAAATCAAAATGCAATAGTATTTGATGTAAAAGGTGTTTTAAAAGATTTGGCTGACGCAAAATTATAATCATGAAAAAAATTCTAATTACTGGTGGTGCAGGTTTTATTGGTTCACACGTAGTAAGACGATTTGTTACTAAATATTCGAATTATAAAATTTATAATCTCGATATGTTGACATATGCAGGTAATTTAGAAAACATTAAAGACATTGAGAACTTTGAAAATTACAATTTTATAAAAGGCGACATCGTTGATGCAGACTTTATAAATTCAATTTTTCAAGAATATCAATTTGATGGGGTAATACATTTAGCTGCAGAGTCACATGTTGATAGATCAATAACTGATCCTTTGGCATTTGTTAAAACGAATGTTATTGGAACAATGAATTTGCTTAACGCTTCTAAGATGATATGGAAAGATGATTACAGCAATAAAAGATTTTATCATATCAGTACAGATGAGGTTTATGGAACATTAGGAGAAACAGGATTATTCACAGAGAAAACTGCTTATGATCCAAATTCGCCTTATTCAGCTTCAAAAGCTAGTTCAGACCATTTTGTGCGCGCTTATGGGGAAACTTATGGTTTGCCATATGTTATAACAAATTGTTCTAATAATTATGGACCTAATCATTTTCCTGAAAAATTAATTCCGTTATTTATAAATAATATTATCAATAACAAACCATTACCGGTTTATGGCGACGGAAAATACACTCGTGACTGGTTGTTTGTTAAAGATCACGCAGTAGCAATTGATTTGGTGTTTCATGAAGGTAAAAACCACGAGACATATAACATAGGTGGATTTAATGAATGGCAAAACATTGACCTTGTAAAGCTACTATGCAAAAAAATGGATGTAAAACTAGGTAGACAACAAGGTGACTCTGAAAAATTGATAACCTATGTAAAAGATAGACCAGGTCATGATTTGCGATACGCTATCGATGCAACTAAAATAAATAAAGAGTTGGGTTGGAAACCTTCTGTTACTTTTGAAGAAGGTCTAGAACAAACTATAGATTGGTATTTATCAAACGAAGAATGGCTAAGAAATGTCACTTCTGGTGAATACCAAAAATATTATGAAAAGCAATATTCATAATTCATAAAAAAAACTTTAAATGAGCCAAATAAAAAAAGGAGCAATACTCTCTTACCTAAACATTATTTTGACAAATGGTATAGGTTTGATTTTAACTCCTTTTATGATAAGAAAATTAGGAGACTCTGAATATGGCTTGTACACACTTATAGGTTCACTTATTGGTTACATTAGTGTTCTTGATTTTGGTTTAAACAATACTATTGTTCGTTTTGTGTCAAAATATAGAGCGCTTAAGGATGAAGATGGTGAGAAAAATTTTCTTGCTACAACCATGCTTATTTATGGCATAATTTCAGCCATTGTAGTAATAATTGGGATAGTTTTATTTTTCAATTTGGATGAAATTTTCAAAAAATTAACTCCTGAGGAATTATACAAAGCCAAAATAATGTTTGTCATTTTAATTTTTAATATGGCAACAACACTTCCTGGTGGTGCTTTTACAGCAATTTCCAATGCATATGAACGATTTGTTTTTCCACGGGCACTTGTCATTATAAAATACATTCTTCGTTCTGTCATGCTTGTAATGATTTTGTTATTAGGCAGTGATTCCATAGGTATTGTTGTTCTAGACACTTTGCTCAATGTTATAGTAATTGCCATTAGTGCATATTATGTATTCAAAACATTGAAAGTAAAAATGAAATTGATAGAGTTGGACAAGTCATTAATAAAACAGATTTTCAATTATTCATTTTGGATTTTCATTTTTGCGATGGTTGGACAGTTCCAATGGCGTTCTGGTCAAGTGATACTAGGAGTTGTTTCTGGTACCAAAGATGTAGCAATTTTTGGAGTAGGGATTATGTTAGGAACTTATTATGGTGCTTTCTCTACAGCTATTTCTAGTGTTTTTCTACCTAGAGCTACACAAATGACAGTGTTGAATGCTACTAGTGAAGAACTTACATCCACAATGATTAGAATAGGTCGATTTTCATTAATAACCTTGTTGATGATTTTTGGAGGATTTTTAATTTATGGTCAACAATTCATTCACCTTTGGGTTGGAGATACATACACAGCAGCATGGGCAATTGCTCTTATTATTATGTTTTCCTATACACTACCATTAATCCAGTCATTTGCAAATTCATTATTAGAGTCCAAAAGCCTTTTTTCCTTTAAGGCAAAGACTTACATTACCTTGATAGTATTAGGAACTGTTATTGGTGCTTACATGATAAAACCATTTGGAGTTTTAGGACTTATTATTGGTTCAACTGCTGGATGGATATTGAGCCAAGTGATTATGAACTTTTATTATTCCAAAATCTTAAAATTAGAAATTGGTAGATTTTTTAGAGAAGTATCCAATGGTCTTTTGCCCTCTTTTATTGGGATTATCTCTTTGGGATATGTAATAAATTTTTTACCAGGCGAAGGGTGGTTAAATTTAGTGATTAAAATATTGGCTTTTACAGTCGTTTTTTGTGTTTTGATTTATAAATTTGGTATGAATAAAAGTGAAAAAGAAGTTGTTCATTCACTAATACCCAAAATAATAAAACGATAAGATGTTAAAACTCGAAGAGGTAATCTATTCTGATAGTGGAAGAAAAATAGAATATCAATATTCTTATTCAAGTGATATTTCAAAGTTTTTTAATAGAAAAGAGACCTACTATGTAAAATATGAAGTTGATGTTTCTGTAGTTCCTAGAAGTATTAATACAATTCCTTTTTTGGCCAGTATGATGCCTATTGCATGGTTTGTGGGTTTTGATGTTTATGTTGATGAATTAGATGAAACTTTTTACAATTCTTTGAAAGAGTTAAAGGAGGAGTTTTCAAAGCATTTTACTGAAATCAAAAACTCGACACTACATGTTAAAAAATTAGTCAAAAATGAGATAGATCAAGACAATTACGGATTATTATTTAGTGGTGGTTTGGATGCTTTTGAGTCATTTACAAGAAATATTGACAAGAAACCTTATCTAATTTCTGTTCATGGTGCTGATATAGACATTGATGATGTTGAAAAATGGGAAGAATTTAAAAGATTTAATGAGGAAGAAACTATTCTTGACAAGAATAAATTATGCTATGTAGAAAGTAATTTGAGACGTTTCTATACCTATGAAGTAGATTTATTAGTTGGAGTAGGTTGGTGGGGAAAAGTACAGCATGGAATGGCTTTGTTGAGTTTAATTGCACCTTTGAGCATTCTTTATGGAATAAAAACAACTCTGATTGCTTCATCCAATACTGGAGAAGTGAATTTTGGTTGGGGTTCAACATCAGAGACAGACGAAAAAGTAAGATGGGCTAATCAAAGTGTTCTACATGATGGATTTCATCTCAGAAGAACTCAAAAAATAGAGAACATAGTTGCATTTGCAAAAAAAACGGGTTACAAGGTAAAACTAAGAGTTTGTTATTCAGAATTAAGAAAAGGATATAATTGTAGCCGATGTACAAAATGTCAGAGAACTATGCTTGGATTTATCCTTGATGGAGCAAATCCTAACGATTATGGATTTGAAGTTCCAAAAGATTTTTATGATTTAGTTTTGAAGAATTTTGATAAAAATGCCATGATGACGGTTGGAGTAAAATATGAGTGGACTTGTCTACAAGATAAGGCAAAATCTATTCAAAAACCTTTTATCGTTTTTGATGAAACTAAAGAGTGTGATAAATTCAATACTTTTGTAAACCTGAATTTGAATGAAATTGTAAATAAGAATGAAGTTAAACTTCAACGACAACGTGAAATGAAATTTAGGATAATAAATAAGTTTCCAAAACTGTTTAATTATTATCTAAAGATTAGAAGAAAATTTTAAAAGAGACATAAGAAATGAAATACGGCATTTTTAAATATGATGAAAACAAAAAGTTTTTCAATGTAGGTGACAATATCCAAAGTTTAGCAGCAAAACAATATATGCCTCGACTTGATACTTACATCAATAGAGAAAAACTTGCCGATTATCAAGGGGAAAAGATGAAAATCATTATGAATGGTTGGTTCACACACAACTATAATAATTGGGTTCCATCAGATGATATAGAGCCGTTGTTTGTTTCATTTCATGTCAATAATACTGCGGCACCAGGAATGCTAAATGAAAAAGGTATTGCTTATCTGAAAAAACATGAACCTATTGGTTGTCGCGATCAGTTTACGGCAGATACATTAAAAGCAAAAGGAATTGATGCTTATTTTTCAGGCTGTTTAACATTGACACTCGATACATATAAGGTTGACGATTCTCTACGAGGTGAAGATATATATATAGTTGACCCATTATATAGCTACCCAACATGGGAAAAAGTTACCTATGATTGGAGAAGGTTTTTACGAAGTATTCAAAACGGTAATTTGTTCAAACTAGGCAATAAAAAGAAGCATATGGCAAACTTCATTAGCGAGGATTTATTGAAAAATGCTATTTATGTAAATCAAGAACCACCAGCAAATACATATACTGATGAGCAAAAATTTGCCATGGCAGAAGAGTTGTTGCACAAATATGCCAAGGCAAAATTAGTGATAACATCACGTATTCATTGTGCATTACCTTGTTTAGCGATGGGAACACCAGTAATATTTGTCAATGGTTTTGATAGTTTTGTTGATTCATGCCGTTTTGACGGAATTTTAGAACTTTTCAATAGAATAGATATAAATACCAAAACAGGTGAGTTTACGGCTAATTTTCCACTAGAAGGCAAAATTTCTAAAGATACTGTAGTAAAGAATTTAGGAAAACATCACGCATTGGCTGAGCCAATGAAAGAAAAGTGTCGTGCTTTTATAAATAGCAATTCATGAAGCTGCTTTATATAACAAATGGAATAAATGGTTCTGGTGGATTGGAAAGGGTTTTATCAATTAAGGCAAGTAATTTTGCTGAAAATCCTTACTATGAAGTGCATATAGCAGCCTTGAATACTGGAACTCAAAACTTGTTCTATAATTTTAGCAATAAAATCCATTTTCATGAAATTCCAGTTTATGGAAATCCTCTAAAATATATCATGAGCTATGCAAGTGGATTTGTTAAACTTGTAAAAGAAATAAAACCTGATATAGTTTTGGTTTGTGATGATGGATTAAAAGGTTTTTTTTTACCACTAATTCTTGGAAAACCTTGCCCAATGGTTTATGAAAGACACGTTTCAAAAAATATTGAATTAAAGAATAATGCGGGTTTTCTAGATAGATTTTTTTTCAGAATTAAATCAGGATTAATGAGCTATTTTTCAAATAGTTTTGATGCTTTCGTCGTTCTGACAAAAGATAATTTAATTGAATGGAAATCAACAAAAAATATACATATTATATCCAATCCTTTATCATTTTTCTCCAATCAATCAGCTACATTAGAAGAAAAAAAAGTGATAGCCGTTGGGAAACAATCTTTTCAAAAAGGCTTTGATTTATTACTGAAAAGTTGGAAGACAGTAAATCAAAAACATCCTGAATGGACTTTGGAAATATATGGAAAAAAAGATTCTTCTATTGGATTAGAAAATTTAGCTAAAGAATTAGAAGTTGAAACTTCTGTTCATTTTTTTGAACCAGTTAAAGACATAGAATCAAAGTATCTTAATAGTTCAATTTATGCTCTTTCATCAAGATTCGAAGGTTTCGGAATGGTTTTGATTGAAGCAATGGCTTGCGGACTTCCTTGTGTCTCGTTTGATTGTCCTTGCGGACCAAAGGATATAATAAAAAATGGAGAAGATGGATTTTTGGTTGAGGCAGAAAACACTAATGAGTTTGCTGAAAAAATTATCTTTTTGATTGAAAACCAAAAAGATAGAAAAGAAATGGGGACAAAGGCAAAGGAAAATGTAAAGCGATATTTACCCGAAGAAATTGTCTGTCAATGGGAAAACTTGTTTAAAAAACTTTTGCGATGAAAAAAATCACAATCTTAGTTGATCAGTTGCACTCGCACGGTGGAATAGAAAAGTTAGTAGTTATCAAGGCAAATTATTGGGCAGATGTTTTTGGATATCAGGTAACAATTTTGGCTACAGAACAATCAGATAAACCAATCATATATCAACTTTCAGATAAAGTAAAATTTATCGATTTGAAAATAAACTACCATAGAAATATCAGTTATTTTTCTTTTAAAAATTTAAAGAAGCTTTTTTTGAACATAAAATTGGTTACGAGTATTGTTAAGAAAAATAAGTCTGATGTTGTAATTGTAGCTTCACACATACCTATCACATATATATTACCTTTTCTGCCTATCAAAGCTAAGACTGTAAAGGAATTTCATTTTTCAAAAAGTATTATGTCCAATACTTTTTCAAAAAAAATTTTAGAGTTTATAGAGAGTAAATACAACGCTTTAATAGTATTGAGTGATGAAGAAAGGAATTTTTACAGTTCCAAAAATGTGTTGGTAATTCCCAATCCACTCTTAGAAACAAAAAATGTAGAACCGGCTAATATTCACGAAAAAGAGGACGTTGCAATTTTCGCTGGTAGATTAGCTCCAGTTAAAAACTTGGAATTATTGATTGAAATTTGGCAAAGAATAAATAGAGAAAAACCAAATTGGAAATTGAGGATATATGGAGATACATCGGGTGAGTATTATGAAAAAATAAAGAAACTTGTTGATGACAAAATTCTTGGAGATTCTGTATTCTTCATGGGAGAAACATCAAATCTGAATTGTGAATTCAATAAAGCCAAAGTTTTTTTAATGACTTCATTAAACGAGTGTTTTCCTATGGTGATTTTGGAGTCCTTTGGAATGGGAGTTCCAGTTATTGCTAATGATTGTCCTACTGGACCTAGAAATATTATTACTAATGAAGTGAATGGTTTTTTGGTAAAATATAATGATATTGATGATTTTGTAAAAACTTTTAATAAATTTGATGATAGTATTGATTTGCAAAAGAGAATGTCTGAGCAAGCGATAGAAACTTCACAGGTTTATAGAGTGGACAAAATAATGAACATGTGGAATGAAAAAGTATTCAAATGATTAGAAAAACTATCCTTTTTATTGGTCAATTATTATTTATACCACATTTTTTTTTGTTTCTTTTTTCAAAAAATAAATCAGTAATTATAGAAGATATTTATGCTAGAAAAACAAAGAGAGAAGGATTTTTCAATCATTTTTACTATTTTTCTTTAGAATTGTTGATTAATAAATATTTTAGGAATCTTTTTTATTATAGAACAAATGGGGTTTTAGCTAAAATTCTAAGAATATTTTATCCCCAAAAAGAAAGTTTTACCATTGATATTCATACAAAAATAGGTCCAGGACTTCAGTTAGCACATCCATATTCAACCATATTAAACGCAGATAGAATAGGTAGTAGTGTATATGTTAATCACTTAGTCACAGTTGGCGAAAAGAATGGAAATAAACCAATTATTGAAGATAACGTTGTCCTCAATGCAGGTTGTATAGTTATTGGAGGAATTACAATTGGAAAAAACAGCATTATTGGAGCAGGAGCAGTAGTGGTAAAAAATATTCCGGAAAATTCAGTTGTGGTAGGAAATCCGGGTAGAATCATTCTTAAATCAAATCATTAAAAATAAAATGTTAAAAAATAGTAATCTTAAATTAGTAGCTATAATTCCTTATTTTGGAAAACTCCCAAATTGGTTTCAGTTGTATTTGAACTCTGCTGGGAATAGTAAATATTTGGATTTTTTACTTTTGACAGACGATAAAACCAACTTCGATTATCCTAGCAATTTTTCTGTTCAGTACACTACTTTCCAAGAAGTTGTTAAACTGCATAAAGAAATATTTTAACTAATAATGTTGATGGATATTTAGTAAACTATAATAATTTAGATGAATTTGTTTCAATGTTAGATAAATTTGTTAAGGATAAAGAATTGCAAAAAAGAATGTCTGTAGAAGCTTTTAAAGCTTCAGAAAAGTATAATGTAAAGAATGTAATGTATATGTGGAATGATTATATATTAAAAAATTAAAATAAATGGTTTTTAATTCATTTGAGTTTCTTTTCTTTTTACCAATAGTATTTGTACTATATTGGTTTGTTTTTAAGAAAAATGTTAAGGCGCAGAACTTATTACTTCTCGTTGCAAGTTATTTCTTTTATGCCTATTGGGATTACAGGTTTTTGTTCTTACTTGTTTTTTCAACGTTGCTAGATTATTTTACAGGACTAAAGATGAGTGAAGCAACAACCATCAATCGGAAGAAGTTTTGGTTTTGGCTGAGTGTAGGAGTTAATTTAGGATTTCTAGGTGTATTCAAATATTATAACTTCTTTGCAGAATCGTTTGCTGAGTTATTAGCTACTTTTGGATTTAAAGCTCATTTTTGGACACTAAGCGTTATCTTGCCAGTAGGCATTTCTTTCTACACGTTTCATGGATTGTCTTATGTTATTGATATTTATAATGACAAAATTAAACCAGAAAAAAGCATTGTAGATTATTCGGTTTTTGTTTGTTTTTTTCCACTTTTGGTCGCTGGACCTATTGAAAGAGCAACACATTTATTGCCACAAATTCAAAGGGTTAGAAATTTTGATTACTACAAAGCAGCCGATGGGTTAAGACAAATTCTTTGGGGTTTGTTTATGAAAGTAGTTGTTGCAGACAATTGTGCTATAGTTGTTAACGAGGTTTTTAAAAATCCAGACTCATATAATTCAAGTTCTTTATTTGTTGGCGCAATTTTCTTTGCTTTTCAAATTTATGGAGACTTTTCAGGGTATTCAAATATAGCTCTGGGTACTGCAAGACTTTTTGGAGTTGAACTATTAAGGAACTTTGCATTCCCGTATTTTTCTAGAGATATTGCTGAGTTTTGGCGTCGTTGGCATATATCTTTATCTACTTGGTTCAGAGATTATCTATATATACCATTAGGAGGAAGTAAAGGAGGAATGTGGTCACAAGTAAAAAACACTATGATTATTTTTTTAGTTAGTGGTTTTTGGCATGGCGCAAATTGGACCTTTATTGTTTGGGGTGCATTAAATGCAGCATTTATAATGCCTTTGGTCATATTCAAGTTAAATAGAACTAACACTAATATTGTTGCAGAGAATTCTTTTCTACCTTCATTTAAAGAACTTATACAAATAGGGTTAACATTTATTCTAACAACACTTGCTTGGATATTTTTCAGATCCGAGAGTGTTACACAAGCACTACATTATCTAGGTAAGCTTCTAAATTTTAGTGATTATAAGTTTCCAGAGGTTGATTTAAAACCATTTTTGTTCATTATCGTTTTATTAATTTTTGATTGGTTAAACAGAAAGAAACAGCATGGTTTAGAAATTTCAAATATTAAATATCCAGTTATAAGATGGGGAATTTATTTGTTTGTTTTTTTAATGCTTCTATTTTTTGGAGCTAGTTCAGATTCATTTATTTATTTCCAATTCTAGATGAAAAAGTTTTTATTAAAATTAGCGTTGTTTTCGGTTATAATATCAATTATAATACTCTATATTCTCAATAAATATTCAGGATATGTTGATTATTTTTATGGAAAAGTATCATCACCAGCTCAAACTTCATTGATTATTGGAGATTCTAGAAGCCTTCAAGGAATTCAACCAAGTGTTATAGATTCCGCTTTGTCAAAAAAATATGAATTGCCCATTTTAAACTTTAGTTTTACAGTAAAACAAATGTCATATGGAGATGCGTGGATAAAAACAATTAAGAAAAAAGTTAGACCAGAGACGAAAAATGGACTATTTATTTTATCTGTGCATCCATGGGTATTGTCTGAAAGAGAGGAAGATGATGTTTTAAATGGAAAGTTTTATGAAGAAAAGATGCCTCCAAATAATTTACATTTTGTAAATACTAATCCCAATATTGAATATTTTTTTAAGAATTATGAATATTTTCATTTCAAATCAATGATAAAAAAAATCTCAATTGTTCATGAAGATGGTTGGTTAGAGGAAAATAGTACAGCAACATCTGATAGTGCTACTCTTAGAGGATGGGAAAATATACAAATAAATCTTTATACTAAGTTTTCCAAAAAATGGAAAAAATCAATTTTTAGAGTTAAAAAATTAAGTGAAACAATTGATTTTCTTAAACAGCATGGAAAGGTTGTTTTAGTAAGAATGCCAGTTTCTAAAGAAATTTTTGATTTAGAATTAAGTTATTGGAGAGATTTTAATCAAGAGATTACCAAATTAGCAAAAGATAAATCAGTTGAATATTATGATTTTTCGCTTTCAGATGATTTTGGTTTTTATGATGGAGTTCATTTAAATAAAAAAAATGGAAAAAAATTTACTTCAATTCTTTGCGATTCTATAAGTAAATATTAAACAAATTAATTGAAGATTTAATATTTTTGGGGTATAAATTATATCCTGACAGAGAAAATTAAATTAAAAATGTTAAAAAATAGTAATCTTAAATTAGTAGCTATAATTCCTTATTTTGGAAAACTCCCAAATTGGTTTCAGTTGTATTTGAACTCTGCTGGAAATAGTAAATATTTGGATTTTTTACTTTTGACGGACGATAAAACCAACTTCGATTATCCTAGCAATTTTTCTGTTCAGTACACTACTTTCCAAGAAGTTGTTAAACTGCATAAAGAAATAGTAGGAAAAAAAATTTACTTAGAAAGCCCATATAAACTTTGCGATTATAGACCTTGTTTTGGATTGGTGTTTAAGGAATATATTAAAGGATATGATTTTTGGGGACATTGTGATATAGACCTAATTTTTGGAGATATTGATAAATTTATTGAAAATATTGACTTCAATAAATACGACAGATTATTTCCATTCGGGCATTTTTCATTTTATAAAAATGTTCATAATGTAAACAATGCCTTTAAAATTAAGCTAGAAAGTAATTATCCTAAATCTTTCAACTTTGATTTTTGCTCAACTACAACATTTAGTGCAAATTATGATGAAATTGGTATTAATGTTGTTTTTAGAGAAAAAGGATTTAATTTTTATCAAGATTTTTTTTCTGCAAATACTAATCATTTTTATAAAAAATTTAGAATAGGTGCTGGGATTTATGAAGCTCCATCTTTTTTGGCTTATATTGATGGTTCAGTATATGAATTTAAAAAAATTGAAAATGAAATTAGAAAGAAAGAATACATATATTTTCATCTTCAAGATAAAAAGAATATACCTTACAATAATGAAACATTAAAAAATTTTCTAATTACAGATGAAGGTTTTATTGATTTTGATGAGGATAAAATAGATTATTATTTTGAGCGTTATGGAGGTAAAGAAACAGATGCTGAACTCCATGATTACCTCAGAGAATTTAATGAAAATAAAAGAAAAAAATTAAAGAATAATATTGTTAAAGAATTGAAATACAATAAGTTTAAATTCTTTTTCACTTTTTATTCTATCTACTTTGAGGCAAAAAACTGGCTTCAAAAAAATAAAATAAAATAATTTCAGTTAAAACAATTTCATGATTGATTTTATACCAGTAGAGCTATTTAAAAATATCTTTTTCAATTTTCAATTGGTAATCGTTTTATTTTTGTTTTTGCAATCTCAAAATTCTGATTTGGACGATAAAAGAAACTTAAATCAAATGTCAACAGTTGGGATTTTGTTGCTTTTTTTTATCGTCACTTTAGTAGGATTTAGACCTGTAAGCTATGCTTTTGGTGATATGGGAACATATTCTCTACAATTTGATGAATTTGCAAATAATGTTGCTGAACCTATATCCACAGATTATTTTTTCTATTACTTCATGAAATTTGCAGCTAACTATTTGAATAAAGAAATTTTCTTTTTCTTGTGTATGTTAGTTTATACTTACTCTCTTTACTTAGCTTCCAAAAAATTATTCAAAGAGTATTGGGCATATTCTTTTTTTATTTTGGTTTTTTCTCTTTCTTTTTGGGCTTATGGAACAAATGGAATTAGGAATGGAATGGCTACATCCATCTTTTTGCTAGCAATAACAAGGCAAAACAATTTGTCAAAAATATTGATATTAATTATATCATTGAGTATTCATCAATCGATGATTATTCCTGTTATTATGTATGTGATTACGACATATTATACAAACACAAGAAATATATTTAGGTTTTGGTTGTTATGCATTCCTCTATCTTTGTTATTAGGGTCAATATTAGAAACATTTTTTCTCGGAATAGGACTTGGTGAAGATGTAAAGTTAAAAGGGTACTTGATAGAATCTGAAGAATATCAGGAGCAAATGTCTGCTGTAGGATTTAGATGGGATTTTCTTTTGTATAGCATAATTGGGGTGTTTTCTGGAATGTATTTCATTTTCAAAAAAAATTTTAATGATAAATTTTATACGCATATTTTCAATGTATATCTTTTGACGAATGCGATTTGGATACTAGTTATACGAGCCAATTTTTCAAACAGATTTGCATATCTTTCATGGTTTATGCTGGGACTAATAATAATATATCCCTTTTTGAAATATAAATTTTTTGATAATCAACACAAAATGATTGGTAAAATATTGCTATCCTATTTTTTAATTACATATTTCCTAGAATTCGTTTTGTCTTAATTTTTGCAAATGAAATTATTAACCATATTTACCCCTACTTACAATAGAGCTTATTGTCTTCATCAACTTTATGAAAGTCTTGTAGGTCAGACCAATAAAGATTTCTTATGGTTAGTAATTGATGATGGCTCTTCTGATAATACTTACGATTTAGTTCAAAGCTGGATAGCACAAAACAAAATCGAAATCCAATATATAAAACAAGAAAATCAAGGAATGCATGGTGGTCATAATACGGCTTACAAGAATATCAAAACAGAGCTCAACACTTGCATTGATTCTGATGATTATATGCCTAATGATGCTGTCGATAAAATAATCAAAACTTGGGACAGAAGAGACAAATCAATGGATACATGTGGAATAATTGGTCTCGATGCATACAAAGACAATAGAATTGTAGGTACAAAAATTCCTGATGAAGTAAAATATGCGAGTTTAAATGAATTATATTCAAAATATAAAATAAAGGGAGATAAAAAAGTGGTTTTGCAAACTGAAATAGTTAAAAAATATCCTGCTTATCCAATATTTACTAACGAGCGATTTGTTCCACTTGGGATTTTATACACACTTATTGGAAATGATTATGTTTCAATTTGCTCAAATGATGTTTATTGTATCGTAGAGTATTTGCCAGATGGTTCTTCAAGAAATATCTTTAGACAATATAAAAAAAATCCATTAGGATTTAGATACTCGAGAATAATAGAAATGCAGTACAGTCATAGCTTTTCATACACATTTACTAGAGCCATGCATTTTATTTCATCGAGTATCTTTGCAAGAAAAGGCTTTTTCAAAGAAAACCCTAAGCCGTTAATTACTTTTTTTGCGTTACCATTTGGCTTACTTTTACATGTTTACATCCTTTTTAAAATAAAAAAATGAGAGTTCTTCAGGTAACAAACAGTTTAGGAATGGGTGGTACTGAAAAACTGCTATTAGATAGCATTCCTTTGTATCACGAAAAAGGGTTGCAAATGGATGTTTTATTACTGAATGGTAAAGAATATCCTTTCCTAAAAAAGCTCTATGAAACAAATACTTGCGATATCATTTCGTTAGGAGAAGGAAGTGTGTATAATCCGTTCCATATTTTTAAAATAATTAAATACCTCAAAAAATATGATGTTGTACATGTACACTTATTTCCAGCATTATATTGGGTAGCTTTTGCAAAAATATTAAGTTTTTCAAAAACAAAACTTGTTTACACTGAACACAGTACAACAAATAATAGGAGAAATAATTTTTTTCTAAAAGTAATTGATAATTTCATTTATAGTTTTTACAATAAGATTGCAAGCATTTCAATTGAAGTAGAAATTGAATTAAAAAACCATGTTTCTATGCATCCAAATGCTTTTGTCGTAATAAATAATGGAGTAAATGTTTCAAAAATTTTTAATGAAATGAGTTATTCTAAAAATCAAATTGCTCATCAAATTAGTGAAACTGACAAACTAATACTTCAAATATCTAGGTTTGACTTCCCTAAAGATCAAAAAACAGCCATAAAAGCCATGCAGCATTTACCTGAAAATGTAAAATTGATACTTGTTGGAGAAGGCGAGCTAAAAAACGATTGTCAGGAATTAGCCCATGATATGAATCTTCAAGATAGAGTACATTTCTTGGGAATTAGAATGGATGTTTCGAGGTTATTAAAAACAGTAGATATTGTATTACTCTCAACAGAATATGAAGGATTATCGTTATCAAGTATTGAAGGATTGGCATCAGGGAAGCCTTTTGTAGCCTCAGAAGCTCCTGGATTAATAACAATTGTTAACAATGCAGGAATAATGTTCCCAATAGGAGATGATATAGAACTTGCCAGCCAAATAAAAAAACTACTCGGGGATAAAGATTATTATGATGCTATAGTAAAAAAATGCTTAGTTAGAGCAAAAGAATATGACATTAATATCATGGTAGAAAAGTATATCAATCTTTATGAAAGTTTGATATGATTTATATTTAGAAAAGCGTTTCATTAAACTGAAGCGCTTTCTTTTTTTAACAAAATTTTAAATACCTACTTCATTTTAATTAAATTTGCTCCACAATTAATTTTATGTGTGGAATAAACGGTTTTGTAACAAAATCTAAAGAAAGCTCAATCAACGGTTTTCTGGAAACAATGAATAATAAAATTATTCATCGCGGTCCAGATGAGGATGGTTTTTATTTTGAAAACACAAGTAATATCTCTATTGGCTTATCAATGCGTCGTCTATCCATTATTGATTTGACTTCGGGGAAACAGCCAATTTATAGCAATGACAAACAAAAAGTTATTCTGTTTAATGGAGAAATTTATAATTTCAAGCAACTCAGAGAAGATTTAATTTCAAAAGGATATAAATTTTATACGACTTGTGATACAGAGGTTGTAGTTAATCTTTATGACTGCTATGGAGTTGAAAGCTTTTCAATGCTCGACGGAATGTTTGCTTTTAGTCTATATGACAAAACCATTGACAAGTTATTTATAGCTCGTGATTTTTTTGGAGAAAAACCACTTTATTATTACTACAACGAAAAAGAATTGATTTGGGCATCTGAGCTAAAATCTATTTTAGCAATTATTCCAAACAAACCTGAAATAAACATTACTGGACTAAATTTATTTCTACAACTCACCTATATTCCAGCTCCATATTCCATTTATGAAGGAATAAAAAAACTGGAAGCAAATCATTTCATGGAAATAGATTGTAAAGATTTAAAAATTTCTTTCAATGAAATAAATCATAATTTTAAAAAGTATGATAAACTTTCTAAAAAAGAGGCAACAAACAAGGTTCATGATCTAGTAAAACAAAGTGTTTCATCTCGTTCAATTTCAGATGTGCCACTAGGAACGTTTCTTTCTGGAGGAGTTGACTCTTCAATAGTTTCTCTTTGCTTAGCACAACAATCCAATTCCAAAATAGATACCTTTTCTATAGGATTTGATAAAAAATCATTCGATGAAACAGATAAGTCAAAAGAAGTAGCAAGATTGATTGATAGTAATCATCATGAGTTTATTATATCTGAAAAAGATTTAGAAAAAAATCTAGCAGAAATTCTATTGAATTTTGATGAGCCATTTGCAGATTCTTCTGCATTAGCAACTTATGTTGTGGCCAATAAAACAAAACAACACGTTACAGTGGCATTGACAGGTGATGGTGGAGATGAAGTTTTTGGTGGGTATAACAAGTATTATATTGGGAAATTAAACCATAAATACACTACAATTATTCCAAAAGGATTTCATAGCACATTATCTAATTTTACTACTTCGTTGCTAAAAACAACTGATGATAAGAGAGGTAAACGATTTAAAGCTAATAGACTTATAAAAGCAATAAACTACGAAGGAGATTTCTATTACAACATAATTTCTCTTGGTTTTCAAGAAGATGAAGTTAAAAACTTTTTAAAAAGCGATTTTTATAAAAATAATCCTTTACAATTTTACAAAGAGATTATTGGTTCAAAAAATAAAACAATAACCGATTTTAGAAATATTGACAGGCATTTGAGTTTGGAAGGAGATATGCTGGTTAAAGTTGATAGAACAAGTATGCTAACTTCACTAGAATGTAGAGCGCCATTCTTAAACAAAGAGATTTGGAACTTTACAAATCAGCTTCCAGAAAATTATTTGATTAATGGATGGGACAAAAAGCACATACTGAAAGAAGCCTTCAAAGAATATTTTCCAAAAGACTTTTTGAATAAATCCAAAAAAGGATTTGGAGTTCCTGTAGGTGATTGGTTAAAATCTGATTTGAAAGACGAATTACTTTCATATGTAGAAGTAAAGTTTTTAGAAAAGCAAGGGATTTTCAACGTTGATGTCATTGAAAAACTGGTTTTAAATCATTTGAATAGTAAGGTTGATAATACTTTTAGAGTATGGACATTTTTTTGTTTTCAAAAATGGTATGTAAACTTTTATGGAAAATAAAAAAACACTCATCAGAATTACAACAGTCCCAATTTCTCTTGAAAAATTGCTTTCGGGACAATTAGAATTCATGAGTGAATTTTATAATGTTATTGCAGTTTCCTCTGAAAAGGAAAATCTTGAAAAGCTTGGAAAAAAAATTAATCTGCCTGTTTTTCCTGTTAATTTAACTAGGCAAATAACACCAATAAAAGATTTATCAGCATTATTTAGGTTGTTTGTTTTTTTTAAAAAATCCAAACCATTAATAGTCCATACACATACTCCAAAAGCTGGTACTATTGGAATGATAGCGGCAAAGTTAGCAGGAGTTCCACTACGATTACACACGGTTGCAGGCTTACCTTTGCTTGAAACAACTGGTAAAAAAAGAAAACTTCTAGACTTTGTAGAAAAAATAACGTATAGTTGCGCAAATCATGTTTATCCTAATTCAAAAGGATTGAAGGATATTATCATCGAAAACAATTATTGCAACCCAAAAAAACTAAAAGTCATTGCTAACGGAAGTTCAAACGGTATCGATACATCATATTTCAATCCAACATTATTTTCTGAAAACGAAAAGGTAGATTTGAAAAAAAAAATAGGGATTAATGAAGATGATTTTGTTTTTATCTTCGTTGGAAGACTGGTCAAAGACAAAGGAATCAATGAGTTGATTGCTGCGTTTTCAAAACTTCAATATCCAAAAAACAAGCTTTTATTAGTAGGTGATTATGAAAACGAACTCGATCCTCTTTTGCCTGAAACATTAGAAATGATTGAAAGCAATAAAAATATTATTTCAACGGGTTTTCAATATGACGTTAGACCATATTTTGCAATAAGTGATGCACTAGTTTTTCCAACCTATAGAGAAGGATTTCCTAATGTTGTAATGCAAGCTGGCGCAATGAATTTGCCATGTATTGTAACTGATATAAATGGTTGCAACGAAATTATTATTGAAGACAAAAACGGAATTATTATTCCTGTTAAAGATGAAAGCGCTATTTTTGAAGCTATGAAAAGTTTTATTTCTGATAGCGAAAAATTGCAGGAAATGAAAGAAAACGCTCGACAATTGATTGTCTCAAGATATGAGCAAAAAATAGTTTGGAAAGCTATATTTGACGAATATAAATTCTTAGAAAAAAATGTATAAACACTTCTTCAAAAGAGTAATAGATTTTTTAGCCTCGTTTATAGGCTTTATAATTTTGTTGCCTTTATTTATAGTTATTACAGTTTTTCTTTTTTTTGCAAATGATGGAAAACCATTTTTTTTTCAGCGACGTCCAGGCAAAAAAGGTAAAGTTTTTAGTATCATCAAATTCAAAACTATGAATGATAAAAAAGATGCTGAAGGAAAACTTTTACCCGATGAAGTTAGATTGACATCAGTTGGGAAATTTGTTCGAAAAACCTCTTTAGACGAAATTCCACAACTATTGAATGTAATAAAAGGCGATATGAGTTTAATAGGTCCAAGACCATTATTGACAGATTATTTACATCTCTATAATGAATTTCAAAGCAGAAGACATGAGGTAAAACCAGGAATTACCGGTTGGGCTCAAGTCAATGGAAGAAATGCTATTTCTTGGGACAAAAAGTTTGAATATGATGTTTGGTATGTAGATAACATCAGTTTTGTATTAGATTTAAGAATTTTACTAAAAACAATTCAAAAGGTAATAAAAAGCGAAGGGATTAATGCCCAAGATGGTAATTCCACAGAACCTTTTAATGGATATAATTAATGAATAATATACTAATCACATCAGCCGGAAGAAGAGTTTCATTGGTACGATTTTTTCAAAAGGAATTAAAACTAGTTTTTCCAGATGCTAAAGTTTTCACTACAGATGCAAATCCTGATTATGCTGCTGCATGCCGAATATCTGATGGTGCTTTTAAAGTAAAAAGAGTTTCAGAACCCAATTATATAGAAGAACTAATCGATTTAGCTCATGCATATGGGATAAAAATGATTATTCCAACGATTGATACAGAGTTACTCATTCTTTCTCAAAACAAAAAACTTTTTGAAGAAAAGGGAATAATAGTAGTGGTTTCTGATTACGAAATAGTTAAAATTTTTAGAGATAAAAGATTGACACATCAGTTTTTTGAAAAATATTTTATCAACTGTGCCAAGGAATATTCCAAAGACAATTACCAACTGCCCATTTATATCAAGCCATTTGATGGTAGTAGAAGCATAGATAATTATATTATTTTCAAGGAAGAACAGCTTACAGAGTATCATTTTGCAAATGATAAACTTATGTTTCTAGAATATCTCGATCATAAAAAACACACCGAGTTTACCATAGATTTGTATTATGATAAAAATTCTAAACTCAAATGTTTAATACCTAGGCAAAGAATAGAAGTAAGAGAAGGAGAAGTCAATAAAGCGGTCACAAAAGAAACTTTTTTCTTGAAAGATTTGTGGGAGAAAATGAAAAAAATAGATGGATTTATAGGATGTATAACCTTTCAAGTATTTGTAAATCTCGATAATCAAAAAATTTTTGGGATAGAAATCAATCCCAGATTTGGTGGAGGATATCCGCTGAGTTACCTTGCTGGAGGTAATTTTCCAAAATGGTTGATTGAAGAATATTTCTTTGAAAATAAATCAATAGAACCATTTCATAGTTGGGAAAAGGATTTAATGATGTTGCGATATGATGATGAGATTTTAGTTCATAACTTCAAGCATTGATGAAAAGTAAAACAATTGTTTTTGACCTCGACGATACATTAGTTCACGAGATTGACTATTTGAAATCGGCATTTATTGAAATTGCTCAAAAAGTTGATGTCAATAATATAGGCTTACACAAAGAAATGCTTAAATGGTATGGAAATAAGGAAAATGTTTTTCAGAATTTAGTGGAAAGGTATCCAATCATCACAATTGCTGAATTAAAACAACTTTATAGAAACCACTTTCCAGATTTTTCTCAATACACCAAAGTAAAAAGTTATTTATATGAATTGAAAAGCAAAGGGTATAACTTAGGATTAATTACAGATGGTTTTTCCGTTACCCAAAGAAATAAAATCAAAGCTCTAGGAATAGAGGAACTATTTGATTTAATAATTATCTCAGAAGAATTTGGTTCGGAAAAGCCTAATGAAAAAAATTATAAAATATTTCATCAATTTAATACCGATGAATATTATTACATAGGAGATAATGTTAAAAAAGATTTTTTTGCACCTAATCTGTTGGGTTGGAAAACTATCTGCATAATTGACGATGGAAATAATATTCATAAACAGGATTTTAATAAAGAAATTGTATATTTACCTCAATCTAAAGTCGAAAATTTGCATCAAATTCAATTTGAAATAATTTAATATGCAAAACATTATTAGAAAGACGGTTTTAAAATTGCTAAAAATTACAGCCAGAGATATAGTTATAAAACACCATTATACAGGCAGTAAATTCAAATTAAATTCCTACAATCATAAAGGGTATTGGTATCATGGAAAAAAAAGAGAAGAAGAAACTGTTGCAATTTTCAAAAAATGGATCAATAAAAATAATTTTGTTTTAGAAATAGGTGGTCAAATCGGCTATTTCACGACGTTCTATGCTAACCTTGTTGGCGTGAATAGTAAAGTAACTGTTTTTGAGCCTAGTAATATCAATTTAAGCTATTTGAGGGCTAATGTAAATTTCTTGCCAAATGAATTGTCAAAAAATGTAAATATTGAACAAAAAGGAGCAGGAGATATTAATGGGGAATTAGATTTCTATATTGACCCAATTTCTGGACAGAATAATTCATTTGTAAAAGATTTTGATGGCTTCAAGACAAGCAGAGAACAATCTGCCGATAAAGACATAGAGGTGATTATTCATAAAGTTCCTGTAACTACACTTGATGGATATTTTGAGGATAAAGATAATTTTCCTGATTTTGTAAAAATTGATGTAGAAGGATTTGAATGGAATGTAATCAAGGGGTTTATGAAAACCATTGAAAACCATAAACCCTCAATTATGATTGAAATTCAATCTGATGCTGATAAGATTATTCCTTACTTTAAATCTATTGGATATCATGTTCTCAATGATAAACTTGAAGAAATTGAATCGATAGAAGATTATTACAAAAAGAAAAGTCCAAATATATTTTTAAAAAAACAATAATTAATTCATAAAGATGAATTCAAAAATATGGCTCTCATCACCACACATGGGTGGTAAAGAACAAGATTTTATTAAAGAAGCTTTTGATACAAACTGGGTTGCTCCACTTGGTCCAAATGTTGCTGGATTTGAAAATGATTTAGAAAGTTTTCTGGGAGAAAATGTTCAAATTGCAGTATTAAGTTCTGGAACTGCAGCATTACATTTAGCGTTAATTCAACTAGGAGTAAATGCTGGAGATGAAGTAATCTGTCAAAGTTTTACTTTTTCTGCTTCAGCAAACCCAATTGTATATTTAGGAGCAATTCCAATATTCATTGATAGCGAGCCCGAAACTTGGAATATGTGTCCTGTAGCACTCGAAGAAGCAATAAAAGATAGAATTTCAAAAGGAAAAACTCCAAAAGCCATAATCCCAGTACATCTATATGGTATGCCAGCAAAAATGGATGAAATACTATCTGTAGCTGGCAAATACAACATTCCAGTTCTTGAAGATAGTGCGGAATCTTTGGGTAGTACATATAAAGGAAAGGCCTGTGGAACTTTTGGGAAATTTGCTGCGCTTTCATTTAACGGAAATAAGATAATTACTACTTCTGGTGGTGGAGCATTAGTCTGCAAAACAAAAGCAGAAAAGGATAAAACAGTTTTTCTTGCAACACAAGCAAGAGACAACGCTCCTCATTACCAACACTCAGAAATTGGATATAATTACAGGTTGAGTAATATATCAGCAGGAATTGGTAGGGGACAAATGATAGTTTTGAGTAGTCACATTAAGTCGCGTCAAAAAATGCATGATTTTTATGTTGATTATTTTAAAAATATTAAAGGTGTCGAGGTTTTTAATGAACCAAACAGTGACTTTTCTTCAAATCATTGGCTATCTTGCATTTTAATAGATCAAAGTGTGGTAGGTAAAAACCGTGAAGATTTAAGACTTGCCTTAGAAAAAGAAAATATTGAATCAAGACCTTTATGGAAACCTATGCATTTGCAGCCAATATTCGAAAAATATCCATATTATGGTGGAAATGTATGCGAAAAATTGTTTGAAAATGGCTTGTGTTTGCCTTCAGGTTCTAACCTTTCGGAGCAAGATAAAAATAGAATTTTAGAGGTTTTTGATCGATTTTTTTAATTAATCAAATGATTATGTTAAAAAAAGCCTAATTTTACATAGGCTTAGAAGAAGTGCGTATGAATAACTCTATTTTTAATGAACTAAAAAACAGCATTTTCAATAAAAAATTCCAAAATATTGGTTATCTGCCTCGTTGGATAATCTTTGCCATAGATATAACTATTGTAGCTATTTCAGTTGCAATAACGTATTTGATTATTGATAGTTTGTCAGTAAAATATAATAGTGTTCTTGAAAGGCCATATAGAGCAAGTATTATTCTTCTTGTCAATGCTATGTTCTTTATGATTTATAGAACATATGCGGGAATTATTCGTCATTCTACTTTTATTGATGGAGTAAAACTACTGGTAGCAACAACTTCTTCATATTTGTTTATTTTGGTTTCAAACTATGTAGTCAATTTAGCATTTGGAATCAAAGTTTTTCTTTCCACTAGTTTGTTTATAACCTATGTGATTTCATTTTTATTATTATTCTTATTCAGAATTTTAGTAAAAAACTTTTTTGAAAAATATATTCAATCAGAAGGTAGTCAAAACCTTATCAAAGCAATAATTTATGGTGCTGATGCAAATGCAATATCAGTTGCTAATGCTTTGAGAACAGAAAAGCCTGGACGTTTCAAGTTAGTTGGATTTGTAGATAAGTTTAACCAAGTTAAAACAAGCAAGAAAATACTCGATTTACCAATTCTTAATCAAGCAAAAAAGATTCATGTAATTATGCGAAGTATGGGAGCTGAAGCTTTAATTATTGCCGAAAAGAGTTTGACTAAGGAGGAAACAATTACTTTGGTAGAAGAATGTTTAGAATACAATTTAAAAGTTTTTACAGTTCCTCTAATTACCGATTGGGAAGATCAAAAGCAAATCTCCAATCAGTTAAAGAATTTTGCTATCGAAGATTTACTCGATAGAAAACCAATTTTATTAGATACAAAAGCTATTTCATCGCAAATAAAAGATAAAACAATTTTAATTACTGGTGGCGCAGGTTCTATTGGTAGTGAAATAGTAAGACAGATTATTAATTATTTTCCAAAAAATGTAATAATACTTGACCAAGCTGAGTCTCCATTGCACAGTTTGAAACTTGAAATATCTGAATACTCAAATAAGATAAATGTATTTACCATAATAGCTGACATAAAAGATTATCATGTAATTGATAGAGTTTTTAATCAATTCAAGCCAGATTTAGTTTATCACGCGGCAGCATATAAACATGTTCCTATGATGGAAGATAATCCATCTCAAGCAGTTTTTACAAATGTTCTAGGCACAAAAAATTTGGCAGATTTGTCAGCTAAATATTTGGTTGAACGGTTTGTAATGGTCTCAACAGACAAGGCAGTAAACCCTAGTAATGTTATGGGAGCAAGCAAACGAATTGCCGAAAAATATGTTCAATCTTTAAACTATTCTATTCAGGATAGTAACAAAAAAATAAAAACAAAGTTTATAACTACTAGATTTGGGAATGTTTTAGGGTCAAATGGTTCTATAGTTCCATTGTTTACAAAACAAATTCAAGAAGGTGGTCCATTAACAATTACTCATCCAGAAATTATCAGGTATTTCATGACAATACCAGAAGCTTGTCAGTTAGTACTTGAAGCTGGAGCAATGGGTTCAGGTGGTGAGATTTTTATTTTTGATATGGGTGAACCAGTCAAAATAATCGATTTGGCAAAAAAAATGATACGATTAGCAGGCTTTACACCTGATAAGGAAATAAAAATAAAAATTATTGGATTACGTCCAGGAGAAAAACTCTTTGAAGAATTGCTCAATGATACATCAAAAACATTACCGACACACAATGAAAAAATTATGATTGGTCAAGATAGAACTGATAATTTTGTTGAAATAGAAGCAGTTGTATCTGAGTTAATTGAAATTGCTAAAATTTCCGATAAAGAAGATGTGGTCATGACAATGAAGAAGATAGTTCCAGAATTTAAAAGCATGAACTCCATCTTTGAAACACTCGATAACTAATATTTCATTTGTTTTTATTACTTTTGTTTTCCTAATTTTTCTATATGAAATTTGATATAAAGATTCTATATTTTCTTATTGTTTCAGTTGTAATAACCTCTTGTGCGTCAAAAAAAGATGTCATCTATTTACAAAATGTTGATGGTTTAGCAAAGACAGATAATTTTAGTTACGAACCAAGAATTCAAAAAGATGATTTGTTGAGTATTATTGTTTCCGGAAAACAACCAGAGGCTACAGTTCCTTTTAATATGCCAGCTATTCAAGGCAATTACCAAATTAACGAAAATCAGGATGGGATTAAAACATATTTAGTGAACATCAATGGTGAAATTGATTTTCCTGTCATCGGCAAAATCAAATTAGATGGATTGACTAGAACTGAAGCTGTTAAATTACTAGAACAAAAAGTTAGTGAATACATTATAGAACCTTCTGTAAACTTAAGAATTTTAAATTTTAAATTTTCTGTTTTAGGAGAGGTTAATAAACCAGGAACATATAAAGTTAACAGCGAAAGAATAACTCTTTTAGAAGCATTAAGTCAAGCTGGCGATTTAACTATTTACGGAAAAAGAAATAACATCCTTTTAATTAGAGAAATCAATGGCAAAAAAGAATACAACAGGGTTGATATTACAAAAGCTGATTTTATTAATTCTCCAAATTACTATTTAATACAAAACGATGTTGTGTTAGTACAACCCAATAACACGAGAATTAATTCGTCTATTATTGGTCCAAACATAACAATAACGTTATCTGCTTTATCACTTTTGACAACAATTGCAATAATCTTGACAAGATAATATGGAAGAACATTCATCACTAAAAAATAAAACGGTATCTTTTGATGAAAGCTTAAATCTAAGAGAACAGTTAGATAAATACTTTGTTAATTGGAAGTGGTTTGTGTTGTCTGTATTTATAAGTATAATTATTGCTTTTCTGTATTTAAGGTATACTGTTCCACTCTATAATGCTAAGGCTACGATACTTGTTAGAGATGAAAGAAAAGGAAATGTTCAGTCTGAACTAACAGCTTTTTCTGAATTAGGCATTATTAAAAACATGAAAAATAATGTGGACAATGAAATAGAGATTATCAAGTCTAGAAACATTGTTGAAAAAGCCATAAAAAAACTTAATTTCAATATTAAATATTCAGCTGAAGGAAGAGTTAAGAATGTTGAGTTATACAAAGATAGTCCTATAGAAATTTCTTTTTTTGATACAAATGATTTATTCTACAAAAAATCAAATTTTTATACAGTTAAATCGCAAACAGAAAGTACTTTTCAACTTTTTAAAGGAAGTAACAATTCAGTTGGAGTTTTTAAATATGGACAAATAATCAATTTACCCGATGGAAAAGCGGTTGTTAGTAAAAAACCGCTAGCAACAAAAATTGTTGACAAAAGTTTTTTAATAAACGTTACTATTATGCCTTTGGATAACGTAGTTCAAGGGTATTTGTCAAAACTATCAGTAGCACCTATCAGTAAAAATTCAAGTGTAGTTGAACTTTCTATTGTTGATCCTGTTGAAGAAAAAGCAGAAGATTTTCTCAATAAGGTAGTTGAAGTTTATAATCAAGATGCTATTGATGACAAAAATATTGTTTCAAAGAATACACAGGATTTTATTGATGAGCGTTTAAAGTATTTAACGCAAGATTTAGGTGATGTAGAAAAAGAAGGTGAAGTTTATAAAACTAATAACAGAATTACAGAAATTACTGAAGATGCTAATTTATATGCTGAGAACTCAGCTTCATTCGAAAAAAATCTAATTGAAACCGAAACACAAATTAGAGTTATCAATTCAATGATTACTTATCTCAACAATTCTGCGGTTGATGATATAATTCCAAGCAATATTATTCCTTCAGACAGTAATGCTTCGATGATGATAATTCAGTTTAATGAATTAATTACTAAAAGAAATCGAGTTTTAACTTCTGCAACAGTAAAAAATGAAATAATAATTTCTTTAAATAGTCAAATAAGCGACACAAGAAGAAATATAAAAGAGAGTTTGTATAGACTTTTAGAAAGTTTAAAAATAAAACGCAATGATTTAAAAAATCAAGAGCAGTCATTAAACAATAAGATTTCTCAAATACCGAAACAGTCTAGAGAGTTGAACAATATTATGCGTCAGCAACAAATCAAGCAATCTCTCTATCTATATTTGATTCAAAAACGTGAGGAAATAGGTATTTCATTGGCAGTAGCAGCACCAAATGCAAAAATTGTTGACTATGCCAAAGGAAGTAAATCTCCTGTTTCACCAAATAAAATGTTCATTCTTCTTGCTGCATTGGCAGCGGGTTTTATTATCCCATTTCTAGTAATTTTTATAAAAGATCTATTAGATACAAAAATTAAGAATAGACAAGATATAGAAAGTAAAACAAATATCCCTTTCCTTGGCGATATACCAAAATCATTCACTCAAGATGAAATTATAAACGCAAGTAGTCGTTCGAGTTCAGCTGAAGCAATTAGAATTGTGAGAACAAATTTAGAGTTTATGCTCAATAATGTTTCCGATGGTGTTGCAAAAACAATTTTTGTTACTTCAACTTTGCCAAAAGAAGGGAAAACATTTGTAGCAATTAACTTGGCGAGTACCATTGCATTATCAGGAAAAAGAGTTCTATTAGTAGGACTTGATGTGCGTAATCCAAAGATTGATCAATATGTAAATATCCCATCAAAAGGATTAACAAATTATCTTTCTAAACAAAATGAAAATATCGATGATTACATAGTTAAGTTGGATAATTTCGATAATTATTATGTTCTTCCTTCGGGAGTTATCCCTCCAAATCCAGCAGATTTGTTGATGAGTCCTAAACTAAAAACCTTGTTCGATAAATTCAAGCAAGAGTATGACTATGTCATTGTTGATACAGCTCCAGTGAGCCTTGTTACAGATACTTTATTGGTAGCAAAATTTGCCGATGCATTCATTTATGTAATGCGTGCAAATTATTTAGATAAGCGTTTGCTTAGAGTTGCAGATAGTTTTTATACCGAAAAGAAATTGCCAAACATGGCTGTGTTGCTCAATGATACAGTTTGGAGAAGAACTTATGGCTATGGTTATGGCTATGCGTATGGTTATGGTTATGGATACGGTTACGGTTATGGAGCAGATTCAGACAATGAGCCTAAAAAAGCTTCATGGAAAGATAAGTTAAGAAAGAAACAATAGGTTGTTCTTCATTGCTTTTTCTAAAGCATCAACATTTTTTATATCTATTTTTTTTGAAAACGAATCTATATGTTTTTGATGGTGTATGTCACTGCCAACAAAATCTATAAAATTGTTTTTCAGTAATTTATCAGCGCAAATGGTTACGTTTTTCCCATAATAATCAACAGAAGAAAGCAAGTTCATCTGAAATAGGCAACCTGATTTTTTTAATTTCTCATACTCTTTGAAATTATTATGATAAAAACCATAACGTTCAGGATGAGCCAAAACAGGAGTGTATCCTGCTAGCTGAATTTGAAAAATTATATCATATAATTGAATAGGAGCATTCAAATAAGATATTTCTATTAATAAATATTGATCTTTTAATGTAAGTAGTTTTTCGTTTTCAAGACGTTGTAAGAAAAAAGAATCCAACATGTATTCAGCAGCAGCATTGATGCAAATGTTTTTACTCTGTTCTTTAAGAAAACCATTCACTTCATCAATTTTATTTTTAATAACTTCTTCGGTATTATTCCACACACTTGTGTAAATATGAGGAGTAGTTATAAATTCTTTGAAGCCAATTTCTTGAAGTTGATTAATCATTGAAAATGTTTCGTCCATTGATTTTGAACCATCATCAATGCTAGGAATAAGGTGAGAATGGATATCCACATAATTTTGTGGTATCAAATCTTTTAAAATTGGTTTTTTTGACTTAAAAAAGAACAATTGATGCTTATTTTTTGCAAAAATAATCTATTTATTTCACATCGTTTCTTTTTCTTTTCTTAATTTTGAACCGCTTCAATAAGCGTTTCTTCAATTTATTTTCAAGGTTGATATGATAAAATCAAAACTCAAAGAGTTTGTAAAGTCAAATTTTAAGCAAGTAGCTTTTTTTTACAGTTATCTTAGAGCAAGGTTTTTGTATGTAATTCTTATAAGCTTTTTTGTCAGCCTTTTTGATGCACTAAGTTTATCTGTTTTTATACCTCTTTTTGAAATAGCTACAGAAGCTAGTTCATCAAAAAAGAGTAGTCTAACTCAGCATTTTCAAGATGTTTTAAATTACCTAGAATTACCAATCTCTGTAAACAGCGTTTTGGTAATTATGCTATCATTTTTTATAATCAAAGCAGTATTTAGATATGCCGATGTGTATTATCGTGCTTATGCAAATTCATTCTTCATAAAAAAACTTCGAATAAAATTTATTTACCTTATAAGCTCTCTTGAGTATAATAAGTTTATTAAAATTGATCTCGGAAAAATACAAAACTCAATAACGACAGAAGTTGTTAATATCAACAGTGCATATACTCATTATATAAGTGTTGTGCAAAACACTATTTTTATTTTGGTGTACATTACGATGTCTTTTTTATCAAACACTAAGTTTACACTTATTGTAATCCTTGGAGCAGTTTTATCTAAAGTCTTCTTTAATAAAATTTATAATAATTCAAAAATTATTTCCTATTCGATTGCTCAAAAAAACAGCAATCTTTCAAGCTTGTTGATGCAATTTACCAACAACTTCAAGTATTTGAAATCTACTGCCGCTGTTGATAAATATTCAGCTAAGCTCAAGGAATCAGCAACAGGGATAGAACACCAACAACTAAAATTAAACAAAATTTCGGCTAGAGTTTTATCTACTCGTGAACCCATTGTAATTTTCTTTTTGGCATTAGCAATTTTTATTCAAGTAAATGTTTTTAAAGGAACATTGAGTGCTGTTTTACCAAGTTTAATGTTTTTTTACAGAGCATTTAATAGCTTTATGAATGTTCAGCTTAGTTGGACAGCTTATTTGAAATATGCTGGTTCAGTAAAATTAATAGAAGATTTTGAGAGTGAATTAAAGTCAAATGTTGAGCAAGTTTCAGGAAAAGAATTCAATGGTTTTGAAAATTCATTAGAGTTTAAAAACGTCTCTTTTCATTACAAACATGGAATTAATGTGGTTGAAAATTTCACCTATGAACTCAAGAAAAACTCAACTATTGCAATTGTAGGGAAAAGTGGTTCAGGGAAAACAACTATTTCAAACCTTGTTACTGGTCTATTAAAACCAAATGAAGGAACTATTACTATTGATGGAGTAAATATTTTTGATTACAATCTAAACTCTTATAGAAATAGGATTGGACTAATATCTCAAGAAACTGTAGTTTTTAATGATACACTTTATAATAATGTCACGTTTTGGTCTGAAAAAAACCAAGAGAATTTAGAAAGATTTAATCAAGTTTTGGATAAAGTTGGATTAAACGATTTTGTAAAAAAATCAAATGAAAACGAAGATATAATACTTGGTGATCATGGAGTGGTGATGTCTGGTGGACAAAGACAAAGGCTTTCAATTGCTAGGGAATTATTCAAGCAAACAGAAATATTAATTTTAGACGAAGCAACATCAGCACTTGATTCGCATACAGAAAAGTTGATACAAGAAAATATTGAAGCTATAAAAGGTTCAATGACAGTAATTATAATTGCTCACAGACTATCAACAGTTAAAAAAGCAGATGCAATATTATTGTTGAAAGATGGTAAAATTGAAGCCAGTGGAACTTTCGATGAATTGTGTATTAAATCTGAAATGTTTGCATCAATGGTTGCTCTCCAAGAAATATAATCTTCATCAACATGAAATTTAGCGTTCTCATTTCAACAAAAAATAGAGTTGAAGATTTAAAAATTACTTTACAAAACATCCAGTCGTTAATAGAGAAACCAAATGTTGAATGTATCATTTTTGATGACGGTTCTTCAGATGATACAAGTAAATGGGTTATTCAAAATTTTCCAAAAATCAAACTTTATAGAAACGATATTTCAAAGGGGTATATTTTTTGCAGAAATAAAATGTTGAACACTACTGATGCAGATGTCGCTATTTCTCTTGATGATGATGCACATTTTCTTTCTTCAAATGTACTGGAAACAATAGAAAATCATTTTGTAGCAAACGAAGATTGTGGAGTAATTGCGTTTAGAATTTTTTGGAGTAAATCTATTCCAGATTCAGTTGTTTCAAATGATTTGGTTGAAAATGTAAAATCATTTGTTGGTTGTGGTCATGCATGGAGAATGAAGGCATGGCACGAAATTCCTAATTACCCAGAATGGTTTGAATTTTATGGAGAGGAAAACTATGCTTCCTTGGAGTTAATTAAAAACAATTGGAAAATACAATATCTTCCTTCGATACTTGTACAGCACAGAGTAGAGTTGAAAAAAAGAACACAAACCAATAAAGATTTTTCTTTTAGATATAGAAGAGCACTACGAGCAGATTGGTATAATATTTTTATGTTTTATCCTTTCATGAATGCTGTAAAAGTGTTTATTTATTCAAATGTTATGCAATTCAAGAAGGTTCTAAAAGGAGATTTTAAAGTTTTGAAACCTTTAATTCTTGCCAAAATTGATTTATTAATTAACACTTCACAAATAATTAAAAACAGAAATAGCTTTTCAAAATCTAAGTTTGAAGCCTACAAGAACTTAACTGAACCAAAGATATTTTGGGAGCCAAAAAATTAATTCTTTTTCCTATTTTTGAAAATAGTATTTTGATGAAAAGAAAAGATTAAATCAAAGCTAAAAAAATGAAAATCCTTATAGTTGTTGAATCCATAAACGTAGAAGATAGTAGCGCATCCAAAGGAAGAGTTGCTTTGATTTATAGTTTAAAAAAATTAGGACATCAACTAAGAGTACTTCATTATTCAAAAAAGGAAATCATTCTCGAAGGAGTTGAAACTATATTGATTAAGGAAAACAAATGGTCTTTAAATTATTTCTTATCAAGATTTGTTAGAATAACCCAAAGACACACAAAATTCTACTATAATCATCATTTAGAGAAAATATTTGGATTTTCATTTACTCATTCAAACGATTCAAAGAGCATTTCAAATGGTATAAAAAAACATAAAAATTTCAATCCAGATTTAATAATTACACTCAGCAAAGGATCAAGTTTTAGAACGCATAGAGCCATGCTAAAGTTTCCAGAATTACATTCAATTTGGTTATCCTATATTCATGATCCTTATCCATATCATTTTTATCCAAGACCATTTAATAAAGTTGAAAGTGGTTACAAGGCAAAGGAAAAATTAATGAAAAATATTGTTGAAAAATCAAGATTTTTAGCCTTTCCTAGTCAAATGCTCAAAGATTGGATGCAAAGCTATTTTCCTAAAGTAGAAAATAAAAGCTATATTTTTCCACATCAAATTAAAACAGAAGAAAATTTACCTGAACTACCAGAATTCTTCAAGAAAAATGAATTCTCTTTATTGCATGCAGGTAACTTACTAGACCAACGAGAACCTAAGTTTTTGATTGAAGGCTTTATGTCTTTTTTGAAGAACAACCCAACGGCAATCCAACATTCAAAACTATATTTTGTTGGAAAATATACATTTCATAAAGATTATTTGAAAGACTTTATGAATCATCCAAACATTGTCATTAAAGATTATATAGAATACAATAGAGTGCAAACTATAGAAAAAGAAGCAGCAGTGAATATTATTCTTGAAGCAATTTCAGAAATTAGTCCTTTTCTTCCTGGTAAATTTCCGAACTGTGTTAAGGTGAACAAACCTATTCTGGTCCTTGGACCATATTACAGTGAAGTAAAAAGACTTCTGGGTAACGATTATCCCTATTGGTCAGAAGCTAACGATATTCAAAATATTGAAGATAAAATAACTCAATTATACATCAAATGGAAAACAAACCCAGAGGATTTCCATCTGAATAGAAATGATTTGGTTGATTACTGTAATGAAAAAGGACTGGAACAAGTTTTTAATTCTATTCCAATAAGCAAAGCCTGAAATATTTTTAAAGAAAATTGCACAATGTCTATAGATAAGATGAAATTGGTTATTTTTACTTTGTGTTAAAAACTATGAAAACAAAACCCTATCTCATTGCCGAAATTGCTCAAGCTCACGAAGGAAGTTTGGGAATTCTCCATTCATATATTGATGCGGTTGCAAAAACTGGTGTTCAAGCCATCAAGTTTCAAATGCATATTGCTGAAGCAGAAAGCAGTGTTCATGAGCCATTTAGGGTAAAATTTTCTAAAGAAGATAATACTCGATTTGATTATTGGAAACGAATGGAGTTTTCATTAGAGCAATGGAAAGGCATTAAAAAACATTGTGACGAAGTTGGTTTAGATTTTATTTGTTCTCCTTTCAGTAACTTAGCAGTAGATTGGCTTGAAGAGATTGGAGTTAAAATCTATAAAATAGGTTCAGGTGAAGTAAATAATTTGCTCCTTTTGGAAAAAATTTGTCATACAGGGAAACCAATAATTATTTCATCTGGAATGAGTAGTTTTGATGAATTGGATAAGACAGTAAGTTTTTTAAAAAGTAAAAATGTCGATTTTTCAATTCTTCAGTGTACAACAGCTTATCCAACAAAACCTGAACAGTTCGGATTGAATGTAATAAATGAACTAAAAGAGCGATACAATGTCTCGGTAGGTTTTTCAGATCATTCAGCAAAGATTTCTACAGGAATTGCTGCTGTGGCTTTGGGAGCAGAAATTTTGGAATTTCATGTGGTTTTTCATCGTGATATTTTTGGACCAGATGCTATTGCTTCCTTGACGATTGAGGAAACAAAGCAGCTTACTGAGGCTGTTTTTGAAATACACGAAGCTCTTGAAAGTCCAATAAATAAAAATCAAAACGAAAAGTTTAATGAATTAAAATCGATATTTGAAAAATCATTGGCAGTAAATAAAAACTTGCCAGTAAATCATACAATTACTTTCGATGATTTGGAAAGCAAAAAACCAAAAGGCTTCGGAATTCCTGCTGCTGATTTTCAAAAAGTAATTGGGAAAAAATTAAATAAACAAAAATCGCAATGGGATTTTTTAAATGAAGAAGATTTAGAATGAGTTCAAAAAGAAAAATAGCTGTAGTAATTACAGCTAGACCATCATACAGTAGAGTAAAAACAGTTCTCAAAGCCATTGATGAGCATTCTGGACTACAACTACAACTCATCGTTGCGGCATCGGCATTGCTAGAACGTTATGGTTCGGCTGTAAACTATATTGAAAAAGATGGTTTTGAAATTGCTGCAAGAGTTTTTAATGTGTTAGAAGGAGAAAATCTTACTGCTGCCGCAAAAACCACTGGAATAGGAATATTGGAGCTTTCGACAGTTTTTGATAATTTGAAGCCAGATATTGTAGTAACTGTAGCCGATAGATTTGAAACTATGGCAACTGCTATTTCGGCTTCCTATATGAACATTCCTTTGGCTCACATTCAAGGAGGTGAAGTAACAGGAAATATCGACGAAAAAGTTAGACATGCTATAACTAAACTAGCTGATTATCATTTTGTAGCATCAGAAAGTGCAAAGCAAAGAGTAATCAAGTTAGGAGAAAATTTTGAAATGGTATTCAATACTGGTTGTCCGTCTATTGATATTGCAAGCGAAGTTGAAAAAAGAAATGGTTTGACGTTTAATCCTTATGAAAAATATGGTGGAGTAGGTTCTTATCCAGATTTATCAAAAGGTTATATAGTTGTTATGCAACATCCAGTAACTAATGAATATCAAAATTCTAGAAAGCATATTGAGGCAACTCTTAAAGCAGTTCAAAAATTGAATTTGCCTACTCTTTGGTTTTGGCCAAATGTTGATGCTGGAGCTGATGGAACTTCAACAGGAATTCGCTCATTTAGGGAAAAATATAAAATGGAAAACGTTCATTTCTTCAAAAATATGGAAGGAGACGATTTCCTTAATCTATTGCATAATTCGATATGTTTGGTTGGTAACTCTAGTGTTGGGATTAGAGAATGTGCTTTTCTAGGCATTCCAGTAGTAAATATCGGTACAAGGCAAAACAAACGTGACAGAGGCAATAATGTCACAGATGTTGATTATGACGAAGTAGAAATTGAAAAAGCAATCAATGACATAATCAAAACCAACAAAAGAACTAAATCTGATGTATATGGTGGTGGAAATGCAGGTAAAAAAATAGCTGAATTATTGAATATATTACCATTACAATTTCATAAAACAATAAATTATTAATCAATGAATTACAACAAGACAGCAATAGATGTTTATAGAAAGTTTTCTTCTTTTGAAGGAAATCAGCATATAGCAAATGAATATGCATTAAAGTGTATTTTAAGACTTACAAATGATTTTAAAGTAAAAAAAATTCTAGAAATTGGATTGGGTATTGGCTGCATTGTGGATGCTGTGCTTGAGTTTTCAAAGGAATATGGAGAGATTGATTATTATGGTACTGAAAATAATGATTTTTGTTTACAGCAATTGAAACATAATGTTAATCAATACAATAAAATCAAACTTTATAGTGATGTTTCAAAAATAAATCCAGATGAAAAATTCGATTTCATAATAATCGATGGTAAAGATGAGTCATTAAAATATATTCAAAACTTAGCATATAAAAATACCGTAATATTCATTGAAGGCGGAAGAGCAGATCAAGTGGCGCTAGTAAAAAATTATTTTCCAAATGCTATACACGTGGAAATGATAAGTGATTATAAAAACCCAAATTATGGCCCTTTTGAAAGTAAATGTTGGTCAGGAGGCGGACAATTAATTTTCCCTTATCCGAGCATGAGAATGAAAATATATTTTTGGAAAGAAAAAATTGCAACTTATTTAAAAAGGAAAAGAAGAAACAATAAATGAGAATATTAGCATTAATTCCTGCTCGTGGAGGTTCAAAAGGAGTTCCAAGAAAGAACATTAGACTATTAGGAAAAAAACCTCTAATAGAATATTCGATTGATGCTGCAATGGAAGCTAAAGTATTTGATGAAATTATTGTTTCAACCGAAGATGAAGAGATAGCAATTGCTGCTGAAATGGCTGGATGCAAACCTCCTTTTATAAGACCAATTGAATTGGCTCAAGACAATTCTACCTCAATATCAGTAGTGCAACATGCAATTGATTTTTTTGAGCAAAAGAATGTTTTTTTTGATGCAGTTTGTTTGCTTCAACCCACAAGCCCATTTAGAGAAAAAGGTTTTATAGAAAGAGCAATTCATAAATTCAAAGAGAATGATTTTGATTGCCTTATAAGTGTATTGCCAGTTCCACATGAATATAATCCACATTGGACATTTGAAGAAAAAAATGGAATGCTAAAAATTTCTACAGGTGAAGAAAATATAATATCGAGACGACAAGATTTACCCCAAGCATTTCATAGAGATGGATCAATATATATCACTAAAACTGAAATTTTAAAAAAAGGAAGCTTCTTTGGAAATAAAATAGGTTTTATAGAAAGCAATCAAGAGTACTATGTCAATATTGATACTATGGATGATTGGGAAAAAGCGGAAAGAAAACTCGAAAAAATAAAAGCTTAATTATGTGTGGAATAGCTGGAATAGTTGGTCAGAATTCATCTGAACAGAATATAAAAAAAATGCTATCAGCACAGCAACATCGCGGACCAGACTTTACCGGTTTTATTTCTATTGAAAACGAAGTTGCATTAGGTCATAATAGGTTGAGTATTATTGATTTATCAAATGAAGCAAATCAGCCCTTTATTAGTGATTGTAAAGATTATATTTTAGTTTTTAATGGTGAGATTTATAACTATTTAGAATTAAAAAAAGAGTTGTCTCACAAATATGTATTCAAAACAAAATCAGATACTGAAGTTCTGTTAAATGCTTACAAAGAATTTGGAAAAGATTGTTTGCATAAGCTTAATGGAATGTTTGCATTTGCAATTTGGCAAAAATCCGAAAGGAAACTTTTTGCTGCTAGAGATAGGTTTGGCGTTAAACCGTTTCATTATTTTCACAACGGAAACGATTTCTACTTTGCATCTGAAATTAAGCCATTTTGGGAACTTGATATACAGAAAGAGAAAAACGAAAGTGTTTGGTTAAAATATTTTTGTGAAGGAAGTTATGGTTTGCCAGATGAAACATTTTGGAACAATATCCATCAATTGCCAGCAGGTCATTTTTTAGAATATAAAAATGAAAAATTGACTGTAAATAAATGGTATAATTTTGAAGAGCGAATATTTGAAAAACAACAAATCACACACAATAATGAAGAACAATTCATTACTGATTTGTTGATGAATTCAATAAATTTTAGATTTCGGGCAGATGTTCCTGTTGGATTTAATCTCAGCGGAGGATTAGATTCTAGTACATTACTTGCTTTGATAGACAAACAAGATGTCGATAAAAAGTCAATAGAAGCATTCACATTTATTACAAATGATGATAGATATGATGAAATTTATTGGGTAAAATCAATGCTCCAAAATCGACCTTTTCATTTGAATGTATGTGAACTCAACTCTAATGAAATACCTGAATTGTCGCAAACTATCACTGATTTACAACAAGAGCCTTTTGGCGGAATCCCTACATTGGCTTATTCTAAAATATTTAAAAGAGCTCGTGAAAAAGGCGTAATTGTACTTCTAGACGGTCAAGGTTCTGATGAAGCTTGGGCAGGCTATGATTATTATTTATCAAACTCAGAAAAGGTGATTCAAGGTACCAATACTTCACCTTTTAGAAAAGATGTATTGGATAGAGATTTTCTATCAAATTATACCAAAACGCAATATGCAAAGCCATTTCCAGACGATTTGTTGAACACGCAATACAGAGATTTGTTTTATACAAAAATTCCAAGAGCATTACGTTTTAATGATAGAATATCTATGCTTTACGGAACAGAATTGCGTGAGCCATTTTTAGATTTTGAGTTAGTTGAATATGTTTTTAGTCGTTCTAAAGAATTTAAAATAAAAGATGGAACACAAAAGTGGCTTTTAAGAAAAATAGCTAATAATTTTCTACATCAAGAAGTAACACTAGCTCCAAAGAGACCATTGCAAACACCACAAAGAGAATGGCTTTCTAATGATTTGAAAAATTGGGTTAGAGCAGAAGTAGAATCTATTTCTGATGTGAATTGGTTTAATAAGAAATTGTTACTAAGCGAATTGGATAATTTTTTTAAAGGTGACAACAGCAGTAGTTTTCACATTTGGCAATGGATTAGTTTAGCACAAATTTTGAAAAGTAAATGAAAAAAATCACGCAATTATACAGACTAGATTTTAAAAACAGATTACTCTTTTTAAAATATTTTTTCAAAAGGATTTTTCACTTAAGTGTAACCTCTGAAGAGCGTAACTTGAATGAATACTACTTTCATTTAATCCAAAATAACGGAAAGCTACTCGAAGAAACGCCTTCATACTATGCTACATACTACAACGACATAGATTTGACAATCAAGATAAGAAAAAGACCATCGAGCGACTTGAATGTTTTTGCACAAATTTTTCTGTACAAAGAATATGATGAATTAGTAGAATTCTATAAAAAACATTTCCCAAATGATGACAAGATAAACTACATTGATGCTGGTTGCAATATAGGTTTGACAGTTTTATTTCTATCGAAAAAGTTTAAAGAAATAAACGCCATCACCATTGAACCAGACGAATCTAACAACGATAGTATTACGTTTAATATGACCGCGAATAAATTGAAAAAAATCCATTCAATAAAAGGCGGTTTATGGTATAAAAATACATACTTGAAAATAGTTAATGATTTCAGAGATAAAAAAGAATGGTCAATCAGAGTTTTGGAAACAGATGAAAATACAGGATTATATGCTTATTCTCTCAATGAAATTATGAATTCAAATGAATTTAATGTAGTTGATCTTTTGAAAATAGATATAGAAGGTTCAGAGAAAGAAGTGTTTACAAATCCAAATGCTGATGTTTCTTTTTTAAAACAAACAAAATGTATTGCAATAGAGATACACGATGAGTTTGATTGTAGAGAAGATATTGTAAATATACTGGAAAAGTATAATTTTACATGGTTTAATTCAGGGGAATTAACCATTGGGGTTAATCAAAATTTCATCAATTAAAAACCATTAAAGTAAAAGGTTTTATAACTATAATGTCTAAAAAGAAAATATTCATATTGTTGCCAGATGGTGTAGGTCTTCGAAACTTTGCCTACACACATTTTCATGAAATAGGGAAGCAGAAAGGACATGAAATTGTTTTTTGGAATTATACACCTTTTTGCCTAAAAGATTTTGGATTTGATGAAATAGTTGTTCAAAACCCAAGATTACATCCAATTACTGATTTATACAAAAAAGCTCAAATTCAAATTGAATTATCGCTAAATATCAAGAGAGCCAATGACAATGTATATAATGATTATCGATTTCCTATTTCAAGGAAAAACTTGAAAGAAAACTTGAAATATATCTTGCTAAAAAGCCTCATTTTAAGAAATAATTCAAAGAATGGAATTGTAAGAGTAAAAAATAAAATCAAGGAAAAAGAACGGATAACAAAACACTATTTTGATAGTTTAGAAACACTTAAATCTGAAAAACCAGATTTTGTTTTTTGCACAAATCAAAGAATTACTCAAGCAGTTGCTCCTATATTGGCAGCTCAGGATTTAGGCATACCTACTGCAACATTCATTTTTTCATGGGATAATTTGCCTAAAGGGACGAAAATTCTTGATACAGATTATTATTTTGTATGGAGTAATCACATGAAAGACGAGTTGAAATACTACTATCCATACATTAAAGATGAACAAATTTTTGTCACTGGAACTACACAGTTTGAACCACATTTTGAAAAAGAATTATTGATTTCAAAAGAGCAATTTTTTAAAGATAATAATCTTGATATCAATAAAAAATATATATGTTTCTCAGGTGATGATATTACCACTTCGCCTTATGATGAGGTTTATCTTGAAGATACCGCAAAAGCTGTAGAAGAATTAAATAAAAAAGGGCAAAACTTGGGTATTATTTTCAGAAGATGCCCTGTTGATTTTTCAAACAGATATGATGCAGTATTGAATAAATATGCTCATATTATACATGTAATAAATCCAAAATGGAAAAAAATAGGTGAAATTTGGAATTCAATTTTACCAACAAGAGAAGACTATATTCTTCAAGTAAACACAATCTATCATTCGGAGTTTGTTGTCAATCTTGGTTCATCAATGGTCTTTGATTTTATAGCATTCAATAAGCCTTGTTGTTTTATAAACTATGATATTCAGAATGGGTTACATAAAAACTGGACAGTAAAGAAAATTTATAAATTCATTCATTTTCGTTCGATGCCTGATAAAAATTCTGTCTATTGGTTAACAGAGCCAGAAGCTTTTTCTGAAATTTTTGAAAATATTTTAGAATCAAACAATAAAGATGTGCTAGAAAATGCTCAAAAGTGGTTTGAAAAAATTAACTTGCATCCAGCTAACAAAGCTTCCGAGAGAATATGGAATGCCATCGAAAAAGTTATTCAATAAATGCTCAATAAAATATTAATAGAAGATTTTAAAAGATACAATCTCTCCAAGGTTTCATTTGGAACGCTTTGGTTTACTTTTGTTGCGCATCCTATTCCTGGATTGAAGTTTTTAACTATTTTTAGATTAACGCAACATTACAGACGTAAAAACAGATTGCTTTTTTTTATTTTCTTTTTATGGCTACGAAAACTAAAAGTAAAATATGGCTTTGATATTTCCCATAGAACAAGTATTGGAAAAGGACTCTATATAGGGCATTTTGGTAACGTAGTTATTCACGGAGATGCTATCATCGGCGATTATTGTAATATTTCTCAAGGAATTACGATAGGTGTAAATAATTATGGAAATAAAAAAGGAGTTCCAACCATTGGTAATAAAGTGTTCATAGGACCAAATGTTGGAATATTTGGGAATATTAAAATAGGCAATAACGTTGTTATAGGAGCCAATTCTGTTGTTACTGAAGATGTTGAAGAATTTAATACAGTTTTAGCACCCAAACCTTCAATCATAAATAAAGATTTGTCATCATTCTATATTCAAAATCTTAATGAGTAAACTCAAGATAGCTTTTTTAACACCCGAATTTCCTCATGCAAATATTGGTTCATCGGGAGGAATTGGGACAAGTATAATGAACCTTTCCAAAGGTTTGTTACTCAACAATTGTGAAGTGTCTATCTTAGTTTACGGACAAAAAAAAGATAATTATTTTTTTGAAGACGGAATACATTTCTATCAAATAAAGAATATTAAAGTAAAAGGGTTATCACGATGGTTAACACAAAAAAAAATACAGAAACTTATAAATAAACTCTTCAAAGAAAAAAAAGTTGATGTTGTTGAAGCACCAGATTGGACAGGTTTTAGTTCAGGAATTAAAACAAAATGTCCATTGATTGTAAAACTACATGGTTCTGATACTTATTTTTGCCATCTGGACAATAGACCAGTAAAACCAAAGAACAAAGCGTTAGAAAAACTTGCTTTGCAAAATGCAAAAGGTTTATTGTCAGTTAGTAGATATACAGCAGATGTGACCAAAAAAATATTTCAATTAAAACGCAACTTTACAGTTATCCCCAATTCGATAGACATAGATTATTTTTCATTAGAGAATAATAATACAAGGGAAAACACGATTTTATATTTTGGAACTTTAATTCGTAAAAAAGGATTGCTTGAGTTGCCACATATTTTTAATGAAGTTTACAAAAAAAATAAGAATGCAAAACTAGTTTTAATTGGTCGAGATGCAGCAGATGTTATTTCGGGAAACAGTTCAACATGGTCGATGATGCAGCAATTATTCGATAAGGATGCATTAAAAAACGTGGAGTATAAAGGAGGAATTCCATATCAGGAAATGAAAGCACAAATAATGAACGCAACAGTTAGTGTTTTCCCTACATTTGCAGAAGCATTGCCAGTTTCTTGGATAGAAGCTATGGCTATGCAAAAAGCAATTGTAGCATCAAATATTGGTTGGGCAACCGAGATAATAGATGATAATATAAACGGATATTTAGTACATCCAAAAAATCATCTAGAGTTTGCGTCAAAAATTGTTAATCTTTTGGAAGACAATGAGAAGAACAAACAATTTGGGCAAGAAGCCAGAAAAAAAGCAATAAGTAAGTTTAGTTTGGATATTGTTGCCAAACAAAATATAGAATTTTATAAAGCACAAATAAATTATGATTGATTTTAAAAGATATGTCAATTCAAAAGATGAGGTAATTCTTTATGTTGGAAATCCAGATTTGAAAAGATTAGAAGAACTATCATTGGGTTTTGGAGATATTTGGCACAGTTCATTTGAACAAGGATACAAAAATATTTTTCCAGAAATTGCCTATCAAACAGCTACATTTTTTTGGTATGTAACAGATTTAGATAATCAAGATTTGTGTGTTAGTTGGCGAATCAATCCAAATATGTTTGCTGTTAGAGAAACTACTTGGAACATTTTAGGGGGTTTTGATAACGACTATAAAAACCCTGTAATGCAGGCTTTAGATTTTGGGTTTAATGCTGTTAGAACATCTGGAGCTGTATGTCTTTATGCAAAAAATCTATACTCAGAAGAAAAAAGAGATAATATTAAAATATCTACGTTAGATAGATATACTTTTTTTATAAAAAATTTTAAGAAAGATCATTCCTTGTTCATGATTTATAGAAAAGGAATTTATAAAATTAATGAATGGAGAGCATATTTTAGGGCAAAAAAAGAATTTAAGATTTTCAAAAAGAAACCAATTATTCAATGTAAAGAATTAAAAAATATTGAAGGTAATCCATCTGTAAGCTATATTATCCCTACTATGCTTAGACAGGATTTTACTTTGAATTTACTTAATGATTTAGCAGCTCAAACCTATCCACCAACTCAAGTTGTTGTTGTAGATGCAACACCTGAAAATCAAAGAGTAGAAAATATCTATACGGAAAAGAAGTTTCCGTTTGAACTGATTGTTAAATGGCAAACCACAAAAGGGAGTTGTAGAGCTAGAAATGAAGCAATAACTTTTTGCACTGGAGATTATATTGTTTTTGGAGATGATGATATAAGAGTTCCAAGTAATTATATTGAAAACCACATTCGTTTTCTTCAAACCTATAATGCTGATGCTTGCAATGGATTAGATATTAGAGCAGATCATCAAAAACAAACACTTGTTGACTTAGAGGAAAAATTGAAAAATTATGGTGAACGAAGATACATATCAGGATTAGCTCCTCACCTTAATAACGCTAATAACTGTGTTAAGAAGAAATATGTTGACCTACTGGTTGGAAATGATGTAAATTATGATGGAGGTTATGGAGAAGATAATGACTTTGGGTTTTCACTGGTAAAAGCTGGAGTTACAGTTTTGCAAAATCCTTATTCAACTAATCTGCATCTAAAACCACCAATGGGAGGTTATCGTTTTTGGGGTAGTCAAGCTAAGATTATTGGTAAAAAAAGGAAGAAGCAACCATGGGAATTAGATCATCCAGTAAAATGGATTAGACCAATTCCTAGCCCAACAATGATGTATTATTATTATAAAAACTTTGGAAGTGTTTTAGTTAATGAATATCGTCATAAATATTTTTTTCTTTACTTATTCAAAGGAAAAAAATCAACATTTATCTTTAGAGTTTTAAACTTGCCTTACAGGATAATTCAATTCAATAAATCGGTTTTTTATGCAAAAAACCTTTTAAAACTTGGTAAAAGGGTTCAATAAATGAATTTTACACTCATCATCTGCACCTATATGCGACCAAAACCTTTATTGGATTTACTCAATTCAGTAAAGAAGCAATCGCTTTATCCAGATGAAATCCTTATCATTGATGGTTCTACAAATGATGAAACAAAATTAATGTTGTCACAGAACATTTTTCAGAACCTAATTTACCATAAAGTTCCTGATAATGAAAGAGGATTAACCAAACAACGGAATTATGGTATCAATAGAACTTCGCCAGATTCTGAAGTGATTTGTTTTCTTGATGATGATACAATCTTGGAGCAAAACTATTTTGAAGAAATAATCAAGACATATTCTCTTCATCCTGAAGCTTTGGGTGTTGGAGGTTATATCAATAATGAAGACGTTTGGGAAAAAGTTTCAGAAAATTATCAACCCAAAATAACTGAATTTTTCTACGATGGATATAAGAAAAAAGAAGGAAGTAGATTTGTATTAAGGAAAAAATTAGGATTAGATAGTGACGTAAAACCAGGTTTTCTACCAGAGTTTTCAAACGGTAGGAGCATAGGTTTTTTGCCTCCATCAGGAAAAATTTATGAAGTAGAACAATTAATGGGTGGAGTTTCTTCTTTTAGAAAAAAAGTCTTTGAAACTATGCGTTTCTCAACTTATTTTGAAGGATATGGTTTGTATGAAGATGCAGATTTTACCCTGCGATTATCAAAAATAGGGAAGCTATATGTAAATACAAATGCCCAATTAGGACATTTTCATGATGCTTCTGGAAGACCAAATAAATTTTTGTATGGTAAAATGGTGGTTAGGAATGGATGGTTTGTTTGGCGAGTAAAATATCCAAATCCATCATTTAAGGATAGAATAAAATGGAATGCTATAGTTTTATTATTGACATTTATTAGATTTAGCAATATATTTACAACCAATAAAAGACAAGAAGCCGCTACAGAATTTTTAGGAAGATTTTCAGGATGGATTAGTTTGTTTTTTAATAAACCAAAACTCAAAAATAAATGACATTTTGTATTGTTACTCATGTTCCTCACGGCAAAAATGAATTAAGTTTTTTTGCATATGCTCCTTATGTTTGGGAAATGAATATTTGGTTTAAGCATACTGATAGAGTAACAATAGTTGCCCCACTGAATTTGAAAAAAAAAACTGATATTGAGATAGACTACTTACATGACAATATTAGTTTTGTTAAGGTAGAGGGATTTAATGTTCTGTCTGTAAAATCAAGTATCAAGGCGTTAATTAATTTGCCAAAAATTTCAATTAAAATTTTTATGGCAATGAAAAATGCTGATCACATTCACTTAAGATGTCCAGGCAATATGGGTTTAATAGGTTGTTTGATTCAGATTCTTTTCCCTTCTAAACCCAAAACAGCTAAGTATGCAGGGAATTGGGACATGAATGCTAAGCAACCATTTAGTTATAAAATTCAAAAGTGGATATTAAACAATACTTTTTTGACACGTAATATGAAAGTGTTAGTTTATGGGGAATGGGAGAACACATCAAAAAATATAAAACCATTTTTTACAGCTAGTTATTCTGAAAGTGAAAAAGAGCCTATTGTTGAAAGGAGTTTTGAAAACGAAATTCGTTTTATGTTTGTTGGAACATTGTCCAATGGCAAACAGCCATTGTATGCAGTGAAAATGATTGAACAATTAATAAAGTTTAATTCTAAAATTAGTTTGTCTATTTTTGGAAATGGATTAGAGAAGCAAAATGTATTAGACTATATTGAAGAAAAAAAACTTACTAGCAATGTTTTTTTTATTGGAAATAAACCTCAGGAGGAAATTAAAAAAGAATATCAAAAAAATCATTTTGTAATTTTACCTTCATTGAGTGAAGGTTGGCCAAAAGTAGTCGCTGAAGGTATGTTTTGGGGTTGTTTACCAATAGCAACAAGAGTTTCTTGTGTGCCAAATATGTTAGCAAATGAAGAAAGAGGATTGCTACTCGAATTGGATTTAGAGAAAGATGTAATAAAAATAAACACTCTTTTATTAGATTTTGATGAATATAAAAGGAAGGTTGCTAATGCTGTTGAATGGTCTAGAAAATATACACTAGATAGTTTTGAAAACGAAATAAAGAAACTTTTGAATAAATGAGAATTTTACAAATAATTGACTCTCTTGATATTGGCGGTGCTGAAAAAATGGCGGTCAACTATGCAAATGCACTTTCTCAAAAAATAGAATTTAGTGGCTTGGTTACGACAAGGAAAGAAGGGCAGTTGAAAAATCAACTCAATAAAAAGGTTAGTTATCTAACCTTAAATAGGAAAAAGAAAATAGATTTTCAAGCCATTTTTAAACTTAGAAAATTCTGTGTACAAAATAAGGTTCAATATCTTCAACCACATAGTAGTTCTTATTTTACAGCTGTTTTACTCAAGATGACTTTGCCAAAAGTTAAAATAATTTGGCATGATCATAATGGATTGAGTGAATTTTTGAGCACAAATAAATGGTTCGTCTTAAAACTGTTTTCTTACTCATTCAAAGGAATTATTGCGGTCAATTATCAATTAAAAAATTGGGCAGAAAAAGAATTAAATTGTAATAATGTAATTTATTTACCAAATTTTACTTCGGTAGAAGACAATCATAAGAAGGAAACTAATTTAAAAGGAACTGAAGGTAAGCGAATACTATGTCTAGCTAATTTGCGAATGCAAAAAAATCATTTTTTATTGCTAGAAGTGGCAGAAAAGCTAAAACAAACTCATCCAGAGTGGAGTTTCCACTTAATAGGGAAGGATTTCGAGGACGAATATTCGCAAAAAGTGAGAGGGTTTATCGAAGAAAAAAGACTTTCAAACGAAGTGTATGTTTATGGTTCCAAAAATGATACAGTAAACATTATCAATCAGGCAGATATTACTATATTAACATCTGATTCTGAAGGATTACCAGTTGCGTTACTAGAATATGGGTTATTAAAAAAACCAACCATTTCTACTGATGTTGGAGAAATCCCTTTGATACTAAAAAATGAGTTCAATGGACTTGTTGTTCCAAGAGGAAATGCAGATTTGTTTTATAAAGCATTAGTTAGAGTTATTGAAAATGAAGCATTTAGAAATGAAATTTCTGAAAATTTATTTAAAACAATTTTAGAAAACAATTCAGAAGAAGCCGTTTTGAATAAATATGTTAATTGGGTAAAATCTCTGTAATGAAATTAAAAATTAGAGATTATTTATTACTTATTGCCTTCCATTTTCTATTGGGAGTAGCTTGCTATTATATAGAACCATTATCAAAGGTGCTTGGGTTTTTAGTAGTTTTAGTTGGATTAGTATATGTTGTAAAGAAAGGTAATAGTAACAATGAAGTATTAATTGTTGCTGGTTACATTGTTGGTCTCGAAATTTTATTACGAATTACAGGTGGAATAATACTTTACGAATTCGGAAAATATGTAGTAATGATTCTGATGTTGGTAGGAATGTATTATAGCGGATTTTCAAAAAATGCACTACCTTTTTGGATCTATTTAGCATTGTTGATTCCTGGTATATTGGTAGCATCAGAGACATTAAATCACAATAGTGAAATAAGGAAAGCCATTGCTTTTAATATTTCAGGTCCAGTCTGTTTGGGTATTTCTGCTATATATTGTTATTTTAGAAGAATTACTTTTGAGCAAATGAATAATGTTCTTCTGTTCATGGCATTGCCTATTTTGTCAACATTGGCTTATTTAATACTATATACACCAGATTTAAAAGAAATCTTGACAGGTACTGGCTCAAATTATCAGACTTCTGGTGGTTTTGGGCCAAATCAAGTTTCAACAATACTTGGTTTAGGGATGTTTATTTTTTTTTCAAGAATGTTTCTCCTTTCTAGAAATAAGATTTTATTTTTAGTCAACCTAGGATTGTTCTTTTTGTTGTTCTACAGAGCTTTGCTAACTTTTTCGAGAGGTGGATTTATAACAGGTATACTGATGATAATCATCTTGGTGATTTACGTTTTTATGCATGTGAAAAAAAGCGGGAAATTAAGATTATTCAATTACATTCTTTTTTCTGTTTTTATAAGTTTTCTTATCTGGGGTTATACATCAACAAAAACGGAAGGACTTATTGATAAAAGATACGCTAACCAAGATGCCGCCGGAAGAACCAAAGAGGATCAGTTTACTGGAAGAGAAGAGATTTTCAGTATGGAGATGGATGCATTTTTAGACAATCCAGTTTTCGGAATTGGGGTTGCAAAAGGAACTGAATTACGAGAAGAAAGGCTAGGACAGGTGATTGTTTCCCATAATGAAATTTCTAGAACAATGGCAGAACACGGAGCTTGCGGAATTATGGCATTGTTGATTGTTTTTTTAACCCCATTAATTTTGTATCTTGGGAACAAAGAAAATATTTATGTTTTTTGTTTTGTTCTTTTTTGGCTGTTAACAATTAATCATGCTGCGATGAGATTAGCAGCACCTGCATTTGTTTATTCATTATCTTTACTAAAAGTTTATATAAGTGACGAAGAAACTGTTATACATAGGAAATAAACTTTCAGGGAAAGGAAACACGGTTACATCTATTGAAACATTGGGTGGTTTCCTCGAGTCTGAAGGAGTTGTTATTTATTATGCTTCTTCGAAAAAAAATAAAATCATTAGAATGCTAGATATGTTTTTTAAAACTATCAAGTATTCAAGAAAAGTTGATTTTGTTTTAATAGATACTTACAGTACAATAAATTTTTGGTATGCACTTATAATATCCCAGACTTGTAGGCTGTTAAAAGTAAAGTATATACCGAAACTTCATGGAGGAAATTTGCCTTATCGACTAGAAAAAAGTGAATTCTTGAGTAAATTAGTTTTCAATAATGCCTACATAAATATTGCCCCATCAAAATATTTGTATGATAATTTCAAAAAAAAAGGTTTTGAAAAATTAATATATATTCCCAATACAATAGAATTGGCTAATTACCCATTTGAAAAAAGGGAATATGATTTTCCAAGGTTATTATGGGTTCGTTCATTTTCAAAAATATACAATCCGCTGATGGCTCTAAAAGTGTTTGAAAAAGTAAAGCAAAAATACCCTAATGCCACTTTAACAATGGTTGGTCCCAGAAAAGATGAAAGTAACGAAGAAGCCATTTTATATTCTGAAAAAAATAAATTAAATGTTGAATTCACGGGTAAGCTAACCAAGAAAGAGTGGATTGACTTGTCAAAAAAATCGAATATTTTTATTAATACAACTCATTATGATAATACCCCAATAAGTGTTATAGAAGCAATGGCACTAGGATTACCAGTGATTTCAACCAATGTTGGGGGAATTCCATATTTAATATCTCATGATGAAAATGGATTTTTAGTAGAAGACTCTGATGTAGATGGGATGGTTAAACAAATAGTTACTATTATAGAAAATTCTTCAAGGATAAATGATGTTACAATTTCTGCAAGAAATTTCGTTTCAGATTTTGATTGGGATAAAGTAAAATTCTTATGGTTTAAGCTTTTAAATGAACAACATAATTTTTAACTTGCGGCTTTTAAAAAGTAAAAATGAAAAACAATAAAGACATTCATTTTGAAGTATCTGAAAGAAAAATTCTTCTCAGGATATTTGATGTTATGTCTGTTTTTGTGTCATTATATCTTGTTGAAGATATTTTCAATTTTAATTATTTGAATATTTCAACAACAAATTTTTATTGGATTATAGTTCTAGCTGTTTATATCCTGATTATAGGTTCTGTTTTTGAAATGTATAATTTGCAAGTTGCTAGTAATCAGTATCAAATTATCAAAAGTATAATTTTAACTTCTTCTACAACAGTACTTGTATATCTATTAACACCTATTTATACTCCTTTTTTACCATCGAAAAGACTTGAGATTTTAATCTTCTTTTTCTCTGTTTTTGGCGCACTTTTTATTTGGAGGATGATTTATGTTCGCTTTTTTGCATCCAATAGATTTGTTAAAAAAGTGATTTTGGTTTGTGACCAAGACCAAGCAAAAGAATTAGTAGAAGGATTAACATCTGTTGATCCTCATTATAGAGTTTTAGGTTTTGTTAATTCGGATAGTGCTTCGTCAAATAGTGAGAAGCTAAAAATAAAATCAATTTCAATTGAAAATTTAGCAAAATTTGTTCGTCAAAACTCAATTTCCGAAATTGTTGTAGCTTCACAAAAAACGGATGGAATAACGGTAAATCTCTATAATCAATTGATTACGCTTTTGGAAAAAGGTTATATTATCCGCGAATATACCCAAGTTTATGAAGCTATAACTCACAGAATTCCAGTGCAATATGTATCTCGTGATTTTTACAGATATTTTCCATTTAGTAGAAGTAACCAAAACCATTTGTATCTTTTAGTAGTTAGGATATTAGAAATTATGATTTCTATCATCGGATTGTCTGTTGGCATATTATTATTACCTCTTATTTTAATTGGAAATTTTTTTGGAAATAGAGGTAAACTGTTCTATACTCAGGAAAGAGTTGGCAAAAATGGTGAGGTATTTAATATCATGAAATTTAGAACCATGGTAAAAAATGCAGAAAAAGATGGGGCAGTTTTTGCAACATCAAATGATACGCGAATAACACCATTCGGGAAAATATTAAGAAAATCGAGAATAGATGAGTTTCCTCAGTTTATCAATATTTTAAAAGGCGACATGGCCGTAATTGGTCCTAGACCTGAAAGACCAATATTTGTAAAAGAAATTGCCGAAGTTATGCCTTTCTATGAAACGCGACATGTGATAAAACCAGGATTAACAGGTTGGGCACAAGTAAATTATTCCTATGGAGAAACTATCGAGGATAGTCTAATAAAGCTACAATATGATTTATACTATATTAAACACAGAAGTCTATTCCTAGATTTCAATATTATTTTCAAGACCTTGAGTACTATTCTTTTCTACAGAGGTCAATAATTTTAATGGATTTCTGCCATTAAGTTTCATTAGCATAAAAATTATTACAATTATAAAAGGCAACATAACCACTAAATGAGGTTTGTTGAACATGAACAAGCTGTATATAAAAATCATCGCTAGCAAGATAAAAATCAATCTTTTGGATAGTTTATTTCCAACAAATGGTAATAATAAAAACAATGGATTGAATAATAGAGCATTGTAATTCCACAGCACTTCTTGATGTTCAGAGTATAAACCAACCAAACATAAAAATAACCCTAGTAAACCACATAGAAAAAGAAAACTCTTATACACCCAATTTTTATTTGTTGCTACTATTAAAAGCAATAAAAAAATCACAAAATAGATACTATTAAAAAATGAAAATTCAACATTTTTAGTTTCACCATTAACCAGTTTTTTTGTTGACAGAACTAATTTATGATTATCATGTTGAATGACATTTAAACTATTCATTAATTCAACTGGTAGAAATAATTTCTCTGCTTTTTCATCAGTTTTTGCTCCAAAAATGATATTTATTCCAAGTTTGTACCAAAAATAATTTTCAAAGTAAGGATAAAGTAAGCTTCTGTAGGAAATTGATTTGTCATCAATTTTTGTAATTTTTTCTCCTGATAATATCTCATTGATTTTGTCAACAACCATTGTAGTGCAGTTTCTATCAATAAACTTATAGGTGTAATATTTATCAGTAGAAAAAATGTTATTGTTTAATGCATCAAATATTTTTTGTTTTTGTTGCATTGTTAAGTTTAGAGTTTGCTCAATAACTTCTCTTTTTTCTATTTGATATTGTATGATAAAATCTTCATAGGAGCTAACACTCAGGAAATATTGCAAATCACCTTTTACAAATTTTAAATAGAAATTTTCAGTTCTGAAATCGAATGTTCCATAATTAAAGACAACATCTAGCTGATTAGCATCATCTTTTACACGTAAAGCAGTGTGACCAAATGTAGAATAAAGTTCTTCGCCACGACCACAAGTAAAAACAGTGATGGTAGCGTCATTAGATAATTTTGGTGCTTGTGAAGAGGCAGCTATTGAAATAAAAATTATTAAAACAAAAATTATTTTTTTAATCATATCAATTATCTAAAAACACTAAAATCCACTTTAACTGAAAAAATGTTTGAGTATAATGCTGCACTTTGATCTCCAAGGTCTGTCAACGCATAATCTATTTGAATTCCTTTATATTTGAATCCAAGTCCAATGTTTGGTTGAAAATTAACTTTTTTTGAACCGTCAATCTGCATTACATTTTGAAAGTTTCCAACGCCAGCTCTGAGGAACACCAAGTCAGTATAACCAAACTCAAATCCCAAAGCAGGATCAATACTAACGGCATCTGAAGCAAAAATATCATTGGTTCGAGCAAACTGCATGTTCAGGTTCAATGCGGCAAGTAGTGTATAATCATAATGAAATTCAAATTTTTTGGCAATACCAAGTTGTGCTTTTGGTAAAGTTATTTCGGTGCTTTCGGGCATTTCTTGATTTTGTCCAGCTACAGCATCTTTTATTTCATTGTATTTGTCTTCATCAATTGCCCAAACATTGTAGGTAGTTGTGATATCGCGAACCATTGCACCAAACTGCCAATCATTTTTTTGATATTGAATTCCAGCATCAATACCAAATCCCCAAGAATTTGCAAAATCTCCAATAATACGTCTAATTACTTTTGCATTTACACCATATTGAATTTCTTTCAAAGTTGATTTTCTTGCATATGAAAAAGTCAAACCATAGTCTGCTGTCGAAAACAAACTTATTCGGTTGTAGTCAATATTTCCTTGACTGTCTATGAGTTGTGTGGTGTTTAAAATATCATCAACTCCAAAGCGAATTAATGAAATTCCCCAAGCACTTCTATCATCAATCTTTTTGGCGTAAGCTGCATAGTCATATTGGGCAATATTGGCAAAATAACTTGCATGCATCAGTGAAACTTGATCGTCTTCAAGTCTTATTAATCCAGCAGGATTCCAATAACCTGCATTTACATCGCTGGTTGAGGCAACAACAGCATTAGACATACCAAGTGCAGCAGCATCAACTCCAATATTCATAAACTCGTTAGAATATTTTCTCACTGATTGTGCATTAGCAACTGTGTACAGCGCAGTCAAACAAAAAAACAATAATTTCTTCAAAGCAATTTTATTTTTACAAATATCATATAAAAAACTCTAATATAAAACGTAGAAATCTCTAACATATTGTATTAAATTTGCATACAATCAAGAAAAAAGTAATTTCCAATGAATATAAAAGCACAAATTCCCAACCTATTTACCATGCTTAATTTGTTTTGTGGTTGCGTGGCATTAGTAATGGTTGCAGATTTAAAATTTGATTTAGCTTTTTATTTTGTTTGTTTGGGTATTTTCTTTGATTTTTTTGATGGATTTTTTGCAAGAAAATTTAATGTTGCTGGACCATTAGGTGTTCAATTGGATTCTTTAGCCGATATGGTAACTAGTGGTGTTGTTCCGGGTTATGTGATGTATAAGTTGTTTTCCAATCCATATGTTTTTGGTGAGAATAGTTATTTACCGTTTGTAGGGTTTGTTATTACACTTGGTGCATGTTATCGCCTAGCAAATTTTAATATTGATACACGTCAGTCTGATAGTTTTATAGGTTTGCCAACTCCTGCAAATACTTTGCTTATTACGAGTTTGCCGTTAGTAGCAGATTATTTTCATACTGAAATTGACTTAGGGTTCTCATATAATAGATGGTTTTTGATTGTAATAACTTTTTTAAGCGCTTACGTAATGAATGCAGAAATTCCGCTATTCTCTTTAAAAATTAAGAACTTCAGTTTTGCTAAATATAGATTGCAGATTTTCTTTTTAGCAGTTTCGGTTTTGATGTTGATTTTTCTTCAAATTGTAGCTGTTCCTTTGATAATTTTATTTTATGTATTACTCTCAGTATTCAATAATATTATAAATAAAAAAGCATCCGTTTAGGATGCTTTTTTTATGCTAAAATTCTAATTTCTTTTTACGAAGTTCAAAATTTTGACCGAGATAAACTTTACGAACCATTTCATCATTTGCAAGTTCTTCGGGAACACCAGCTTTTAGGATTCCACCTTCAAACATAAGATAGGTTTTATCAGTAATGGCAAGTGTTTCTTGTACGTTATGGTCGGTAATAAGAATTCCGATGTTTTTATTTTTGAGCTGAGCAACAATACGTTGAATATCTTCCACAGCAACTGGGTCAACTCCTGCAAAAGGTTCGTCTAGTAATATGAATTTTGGATCAGTTGCCAATGCTCTTGCAATTTCAGTTCTACGTCTTTCTCCACCAGAAAGCAAATCGCCACGATTGGTTCTAATGTGTTGAAGACTGAATTCATCAATTAAACTTTCCATTTTAGCTTCCTGTTCCGCTTTTGAAAGATTTGTGAGTTGTAAAACACTCATGATGTTGTCCTCAATACTAAGTTTTCTAAATACTGATGCTTCTTGAGCTAAATAGCCGATGCCATGTTGAGCACGTTTATACATAGGGAATTCAGTAATGTTAGTATCATCAAGATAAATATTTCCTGAATTTGGTTTTACTAAACCAACAATCATGTAGAAAGATGTAGTTTTCCCCGCACCATTTGGACCAAGAAGACCTACTATTTCGCCTTGATTAACTTCAACCGAAATGCCTTTTACAACGGTTCTTTTTTTATAGGTTTTAACTAAATTTTCAGCTCTTAATTTCATATCTTGATGTTCAGATTTTAGAAAGTTAGATTTTAGGACAAATTAACGAATAAACTAATCATCAAATCGACCATTTAACAATTATTTATTTTCTTCCAAAGCTTCCCAAAACTCATAAGCTCTGCGCAAATGCGGAATAACAATGGTTCCACCAACCAAGGTTGCTATTCCCATAGCTTCCATCATTTCTTCCTTAGTAATTCCGTTTTTATAGCTAGTTTCAAGATGATATTTTATACAATCATCACATCGTAAAACGGTAGATGCCACTAATCCAAGAAGTTCTTTAGTCTTAATATCTAAAGCACCTTCGGAATAAGCATTTGTATCGAGATTAAATATTCTTTTTATAATCAGATTATTATCTGACAATAATTTGTCGTTCATTTTGGAACGATAATCATTAAATTCTTTTACTAAATCAGCCATTTTTCAATTTGTTTTTTTCTACTAATGATGCAATAAATATACTTGCTTCATAGATTAATAACATTGGTATTGCAACAGTTATTTGACTAACTACGTCTGGAGGTGTAACAATAGCAGCAATTATTAATACAATTACAATGGAGTATTTTCGATATTTTCTTAAAAAATTTGCTGTAACCAATCCAATTTTTGTTAGAAAGAAAATAATTATTGGTAATTCAAAAAATAGTCCAGAGGCAATAACAGCAGTTTTTATCATTCCTATATATGATTCAAGGTTGAATTCGTTTTTTACCACTTTACTCACTGAAAATGTAGCCACGAAGTTAACTGACATAGGAACAATTACATAATAACCAAACAGTACACCTAGGAAAAATAATATTGAGGAAAAGAAAACAAATGCTTTAGCATTTTTTCTTTCTTTTGGATACAAAGCTGGACTTATAAATTTCCAAAACTCATATAGTACATAGGGAAAGCCAAGAATAAAACCAGCTGTAATACAAGTCCAAATAAAAATATTTACTTGACCTTCCATTTCTGTGTTTTGTATCACAAAAGGAAGTTCAGTAACACAAATATCACCAGTTACACCAAGTTTATGAGCAACATCACAAAAAAAACGATAGGTAATAAAGTTTGGATCAGTTGGTCCAAATATGATTGTGTCAAAAATAAAATCACTAACAAAATAGACCAAAATAGCCATTAAAACAATAACAGCTGAACTTCTTACCAATAACCATCTTAAATCTTCAAGATGATCTAAGAAAGACATTTCATCTACATTTTTCTTTTTCCTTGCCATTATACAATTCCTTCTTTTAATATATCATGTAGGTGAATAATTCCCTTATAATTATTGTTTTCAGTAACCACCAATTGTGTGATAGAATAATTTTCCATCATGTTTAGCGCATCGCTCACTAATTCAGTTGGTTTAATAGATTTAGGATGGATAGTCATAATGTCTTTTGCGGTTAAACCCGTTATGGTCTCAGATTTATTGAGCATTCTTCTAATATCACCATCAGTTATTATGCCTAATATTTTATTGTTTTCGATAACAGCTGTAACTCCCAATCTTTTTTCAGAAATCTCCATTATCACTGTTTTGATGTTGTCATCAGGCGATACTACTGGTTTATTTCTTTCATCGAGCATATCGCTGACACGCAATAGAAGTTTTTTACCCAAAGCACCACCAGGATGATATTTTGCAAAATCCTCAGCAGTAAAATTCCTTAGTTCCATTAAGCAAACTGCTAGTGCATCACCCATTACGAGTTGAGCAGTTGTGCTGTTTGTTGGTGCCAAATTATTTGGACAAGCTTCATTTTCAACATAAGCATCCAAAACCAAATCAGATTCTTTGCCAAGAAAAGAGGTTTTGTTGCCAGTAATAGCAATTAGAGTGTTACCAAATCTTTTTAACAAAGGGACTAACACTTTTATCTCTGGACTATTTCCACTTTTTGATATACAAATAACCACATCATCAGGTTGTACCATTCCTAAATCACCATGAATGGCTTCTGAAGCATGAAGAAATAAAGATGGAGTTCCTGTTGAGTTCATCGTTGCAACAATTTTTTGTGCAATGATGGCGCTTTTTCCAATACCAGTTATTACTAATCTACCTTTTGAATTTAAAATGATTTGAACAGTTTTTTCAAAATTTTCATCCAAAAGATTAGTTAAATTTTTTATCGATTCACTCTCGGAGAGTATTGTTTTCTTTGCAGTTACTAATATGTTGCGAGTTGTGCTCAAAATAGAAAATATAAAATTTGTGTGTTTTAAAGAAAATTGTATCTTTATGGGTGCAAATTTATGTAAAAATACCACACATTAAAGAATGAATTCAAACGAAATTGACATACATAAAGAATTAAAAAAGTATTTTGGTTTCAACCAATTTAAAGGATTACAAGAAAAAGTAATAAGAAGTATTATTGATGGCAATAACACTTTTGTTATTATGCCAACTGGTGGAGGAAAATCTCTTTGTTATCAATTGCCAGCTTTGGTTCAAGAAGGAACAGCAATTGTTGTTTCACCACTTATAGCTTTGATGAAGAATCAAGTAGATGCTATTAGAAGCCTTTCGTCCGAAAGCGGAGTTGCTCATGTACTGAACTCATCGTTAACAAAAACTGAAATAAATCAAGTAAAAAAAGATATAACCTCTGGAAAAACTAAATTACTTTATGTTGCACCAGAGTCATTAACCAAAGATGAATATGTAGAATTTTTGCAAGCTGTAAAAATTTCTTTCGTTGCTATCGATGAAGCTCATTGCATTTCAGAATGGGGTCACGATTTTAGACCAGAATACAGGAATTTGCGCAGTATAATTAAACAATTAGGGAAAAATATTCCTGTTATCGGGCTAACAGCTACTGCAACTCCAAAAGTTCAAGAAGACATATTAAAAAATCTTGATATGTCAGATGCTAATGTTTTTAAAGCATCTTTCAATAGACCAAATCTTTTTTATGAAGTAAGAACAAAGACAAAAAATGTTGAAGCTGATATTATTCGCTTTATAAAACAGAACAAAGGAAAATCGGGAATCGTTTATTGCTTGAGTAGAAAAAAAGTAGAAGAAATAGCCGAAGTGCTTCAAGTAAATGGAATTTCTGCTGTTCCATACCACGCTGGTTTGGATGCAAAGACAAGAGCAAAACATCAAGATATGTTTTTGATGGAAGATGTAGAAGTTGTGGTGGCAACTATCGCTTTTGGAATGGGAATTGACAAACCCGACGTTCGTTTTGTTATTCATCATGATATTCCAAAATCTCTAGAAAGTTATTATCAAGAAACAGGAAGAGCAGGACGCGATGGAGGAGAAGGTCATTGTTTAGCATACTATTCTTATAAAGATGTGGAAAAACTTGAAAAATTCATGGCTGGAAAACCAGTAGCAGAACAAGAAATTGGTTTTGCTTTGCTTCAAGAAGTTGTTGCCTATGCAGAAACTTCCATGTCAAGAAGAAAATTTTTACTACACTATTTTGGTGAAGAATTTGATGGTGAAAATGGAGAAGGTGCCGATATGGATGATAATGTAAGGAATCCTAAAACAAAAGTTGAAGCAAAAGATAATGTTAAAAAACTATTAGAAGTAGTAAGAGATACCAAACATTTATATAAGTCAAAAGAAATTGTTTTCACGCTGATAGGTAGAGTTAATGCTGTAATTAAAGCGCACAAAACTGATACTCAATCTTTCTTTGGATGTGGTAATGATAAAGACGAACGCTATTGGATGGCGCTTATTCGTCAAGTACTAGTAGATGGATTGCTTAATAAGGATATAGAAACTTATGGAATTTTAAAAGTTTCAGAAAAAGGTTTAGCATTTATAAAATCACCTCAATCGTTTTTGATGTCTGAAGATCATGAATATAATGATGAAGACGATGACACAATCGTTTCAGCTTCCAAATCTTCTGGTGTTTCAGATGAAGTTCTTATGGGAATGTTGAAAGAGTTGAGAAAAAAAGTCGCAAAAAAACTTGGTGTTCCTCCTTTTGTTGTTTTTCAAGATCCATCGCTAGAAGACATGGCACTCAAATATCCAATAACAATAGATGAGTTGAGTAATGTTCATGGTGTTGGAGAAGGAAAAGCAAAAAAATATGGTAATGAATTTGTCGAATTAATCGCTAGATATGTTGAAGATAATGACATTATTCGTCCTGATGATTTGGTTGTAAAATCTACAGGAGCCAATTCAACCAACAAATTATATATAATCCAAAACATTGATAGAAAGTTATCTCTAGAAGATATAGCAAAATCCAAAGGATTGACTATGGATTTGTTATTAAAAGAAATGGAACAAATTGTTTATTCTGGAACGAAATTGAATATTGATTATTGGATTAATGAAATTCTTGATGAAGACCAACAGGAAGAAATTCATGATTATTTCATGGACTCTGAAACAGACAAAATTGAAGATGCATTGAAGGAATTTGATGGAGATTATGATATAGAAGAACTTCGTTTAATGAGGATTAAGTTCATTAGCGAAGTTGCAAATTAAAAGCCTTGATTTTTCAAGGCTTTTTTTATATATCTTCTTTTTCTTCCCTAAAAAAAGATTAAACAAACTTTAAAATTTTATTAATTGTCAAATCATTTTGTTTAACATTTTTTAATTTTGGTTAAACAAAAAATAATTGCTATGAAAAGAAATTTTAAAAAATTAGGTTTAATGTTAATGTTATCTGCATTAACAATTTCAGTATCTTGTAGTGACGACTCAAATAGTGAGTCAAACACAATTGCATCAATTGCATCTAAGAATGCAGAATTTTCCACTTTGGTTACAGCTTTAAACAAAACGGGTTTAACTGCAACTCTAAATGGAAGTGGAAACTTTACAGTTTTTGCTCCAACCAATCAAGCTTTTAGTGCGTTCCTTTCTGCAAATGGTTTCTCAAGTTTAGATGACGTTCCAGGTGCAGTTTTGAAAGAAATATTGCTTAACCACGTTGTGAATGACGAGTTATTTTCTAATGAACTAACTACTGGTTATGTTAAATCATTAGGAAAGGGAAGTGCTTCGTCAACTAATACTTTAAGTTTATTTATAAACACAACTAGTGGTGTTAAAATTAATGGAGTTTCAAATGTTACTGCTGCTGACATTGATGCATCAAATGGTGTAATTCACAAAGTTGATGCTGTTATTGGTTTGCCAACAATTGTTACACATGCTGTTGCAAATCCTAATTTTACTAGTTTAGTTGCTGCGCTTACAAGAAGTGATCAAGCTGATCAAAACTTTGTGGGAATTTTATCAGGTACAGCTAGTTCACCGTTCACTGTTTTTGCCCCAACAAATACTGCTTTTTCAAGTTTGTTGACTGAGTTTGGCTGGTCATCTCTCGGCGATGTTCCTGAAACGGTTTTAGAAAAAACATTAAAATATCATGTGGTAGCTGGGGCAAATGTATTATCTACTCAATTAACAAACAATATGTCGGTTGGCACTTTTCTGGGACAAAACTTTACTATTACAACGACAGGTGGTGCTAAAATTACAGACGCAAATAATAGAACAAGTAATATAATAGCTACTGATGTACAATGCGCAAACGGAGTTATTCATGTCATCGACAAAGTAATTGTACCAAGCTTAGATTAATGAAAAAAGAAATTACTAGTAAAATCCCGATTTATTCGGGATTTTTTTTTTAAATATAAACTTCACCGCGATGAGGTTTTAACTCATCTCGAAATTGTATCATATCTTTTTCTTCAACTACCAAATAAGCAACAGCATGCATTTCGTTGATAATTTCAAAACATGTAATTTGTAAAGAATAATTCCTTGCCAAAAGGTATTCTTTCAAATGAATCTCATGATGTTCAGCTGTTTTCGCTGATGTATATCCTCGAAAGTCCCAAATCAATTTTATTTGTCTTGACATAAATTTAAAAAAGTTTTGCAAAGGTAACTTTTTGTTACTTTTGAAAAAATCATTGATTATGAAATGTCTGCATATATTTCTTTTATTTTCTTTTCAAATTTTTGCTCAAGAGTTAACACTTCAACAAGCAAATCATCTATCTAGTCTTCCATTAAAATGTTTGCAACAAGAATATCCAAACAAACTTGGTCAAATGCTTGTGGATAGTACTGAAATTCAAGCGCCAAAAAAACTGCATCCTGCATTTTATGGTTGTTTTGATTGGCATTCATCCGTACATGGACATTGGAGTTTAGTTTATTTGCTAAAAAAATTCCCCAACCTTTCCAATAAAGAGTTAATCATACAAAAACTAAAAACCAATCTGTCTAAAGAAAACATTCAGGTAGAAATTGAATATCTAAACAAAAAACACGAAAAATCTTTTGAGCGAACCTATGGATGGAATTGGTTGTTAAAATTGCAATTGGAACTAGAAACTTCAACAGAACCCTCTGCTAATGATTTAGCTCAAAATCTAAAACCGCTTTCCAATATCATTATAGAACGTTATATCGAATTTTTGCCCAAATTGTTATATCCTGTTCGAGTAGGAACACATTCCAATACAGCTTTTGGGCTATCAAATGCTTGGGATTATGCAGTGTATTCAAAAAATGAATTATTTCAAAAATGTATCAAAGAGAATGCTATTCGACTATTTCTGAAAGATGAGAATTGTCCATTTAATTGGGAACCGAGTGGAACCGATTTTTTATCACCATGCATGGAAGAAATGGCATTGATGCAAAGAATTTTACCTAAAAAAGAGTTTCTAATTTGGCTAAAAAAATTCGCTCCAAATCTCTTAAAAAAAGACTACAAATGGGAAGTCGCTCACGTTTCAGATAGAACAGATGGACATTTAGTTCATCTCGATGGATTAAATTTTAGTAGAGCTTGGAACATCTATCATTTGATAAATCAATATCCAAAAGAGTTCAAACACCTCAAAGCTTTGGCAGATTACCATCTGAATTTTTCACTTCCATCTGTAGTTGATGGTAATTATGAAGGTGAACATTGGTTAGCATCTTTTGCTTTGAGAGCTTTTGAAGAGAAAAAGTAGTTTCAATTACTTATTTTTGCCAAAATATTTAATCCTTTTATTTACTAATGCCTCGCGAATTACAATTTCAAGTTTCTCCCGAAACGGCTCACGACGAACTGCTTCTCAATGAACAAGTAGCTAAATTGATGCATGTTTCTGTAAAAGAAATCCAGAAAATTGTAGTCCTAAAACGTTCTATAGATGCTCGTCAAAAAGCCATAAAATTCAATATTAAAGCTTCAATTTTTTTTAAAGGAGAAGATTTTGTAGAACAAAAAATTGAACTTCCAGATTATTCAGATGTTTCAAATGCTCAAGAAGTTATTATAGTTGGCGCTGGTCCAGCTGGTCTTTTTGCAGCTTTGCAATTGATTGAATTAGGTTTAAAGCCAATTGTGATAGAAAGAGGAAAAGATGTTCGCGGTCGTCGTAGAGATTTAAAAGCCATCAATCGAGATGGAATTGTAAATGAAGACAGTAATTATTGTTTTGGCGAAGGTGGAGCAGGAACCTATTCAGATGGGAAATTATATACACGTTCTAAAAAACGTGGTGATGTAGATAGAATTCTTCAATTGTTAGTCGGATTTGGTGCTTCTTCAGATATTTTGGTAGAAGCTCATCCACACATAGGAACCAACAAATTACCTCAAATTATTCAAGATATTCGTGAGAAAATAATAGAATGCGGCGGACAAGTTTTGTTTGAAACCCGTGTAACAGATTTAATAATTAAGGATAACGAAATGCAAGGAGTTATAACACAAAAAGGTGATACAATTTCAGCCAATAAAGTTATTCTTGCTACCGGACATTCCGCTCGTGATATTTTTGAATTATTAGACAAAAAGAAAATCTTTATTGAAGCAAAACCTTTTGCATTAGGTGTTCGAGCAGAGCATCCTCAAGAATTAATTGACAGTATCCAATATTCTTGTGATTTTCGAGGAGATTATTTGCCACCAGCACCATATTCTATTGTAAAACAAGTAAATGGTCGAGGCATGTATTCTTTTTGTATGTGTCCTGGAGGTGTAATTGCACCTTGTGCAACAAGTCCAGGTGAAGTGGTTACCAATGGTTGGTCGCCTTCAAAACGAGACCAAAGTACTGCCAATTCTGGAATTGTTGTGGAATTAAAACTAGAAGATTTTAAACCATTTGCCAAATTTGGAGCGTTAGCCGGAATGGAATTTCAAAAAGCTATCGAACAAAATGCATGGCATTTGGCTGGTCAAACGCAAAAAGTTCCAGCACAAAGAATGGTTGATTTTACACAAAATAAAACATCGATTGATATTCCAAAAACATCATATGTTCCAGGAACTACTTCTGTAGAAATGGGACAGGTTTTTCCTGGATTTTTATCTCAAATTATGAGAGAAGGTTTTAAAGAATTTGGAAAAACAATGCGTGGTTATTTGACAAACGATGCTATTCTTCATGCGCCAGAAAGTAGAACATCATCACCAGTGAGAATACCAAGAGATAATGAAACTCTAGAACATCTTCAAATAAAAGGGTTGTATCCGTGTGGTGAAGGAGCAGGTTATGCCGGCGGAATTATTTCTGCAGCTATTGATGGAGAAAAATGCGCTTTGAAAATTGCTGAAATACTTAACCACAAAGCTCACTAAGAAAGCACAAAGTCCACAAAAAAACTTTGTGAACTTCGCGAAAATCATTGTCTCTTAGTGGTTAAATCTACTTTTTCAATCTATCTTTAAATATTTTTTCAAATTTTTCAATTTTTGGTTGAATTACCATTTGACAGTAAGGTTTCTCTTTATTGTTGTTGTAATAATTTTGATGGTAGTCTTCCGCAGGATAGAATTTCTTGAATGGTTCCAAAGATGTTACAATCTTGCTACTATAAACTTTGTTGTCATTCAATTCCTTAATAATACTTTCTGCTGCTTTTTTCTGCTCCTCATTTTTATAAAAAATTACTGAACGGTATTGTGTTCCAACATCAGCTCCTTGTCTATTTAATGTTGTTGGATCATGAACGGTAAAGAAAACTTTGAAGATTTCATCAAGATTAGTTTTGGTTTTGTCATAAGTGATTTCAACTACTTCTGCAGCTCCAGTTCTACCTGTGCAAACTTCTTCATAGCTTGGATTTTCAACGGTTCCACCAGAAAAACCAGATTCTACTTTTATTACTCCATCTAGATTTTCATAAACAGCTTCTACACACCAATAACAACCACCACCAAGAACAATCGTTTCGGTAGTTGAACTTTCTTTAAATGGTACAAAATCGAGTGAAACAGCATTCATACAGTACCTTTTTCCAGTTGGTTCTGGGCCATCATTGAACAAATGTCCAAGATGACTACCGCATCTGCCACAAAGTGCTTCGGTTCTAATCATTCCATAGGATTTGTCAAGTTTGAAAGTGATACTTTCTTTATTATCTTGTTCAAAGAAACTTGGCCAACCGCAACTGCTTGTGAACTTTTGGGTTGATTCAAAAAGTTTATAACCACAAACCGCACAGTAATAGGTTCCTTTGGTCTCATCATTCCACATCGTACCAGTAAAAGCCCTTTCTGTATCAGCTTCACGACCTACTGCATACAAATCTGGAGGAAGAATTTTTTTCCATTCTTCATTTGAAACATTTAATTTTTTTGTATCTGTGTTAGAATAGTAAGGATTATTAGGTTTATTGATTACATTTCCCATTGTCTTGTTGTTGTTTTTAGTTACTTCTTTTTTATTAGATTGTCCACATGCTGATAGAGTGAGCATGGGAATAATAAATAAAATTTGAATTAATTTTTTCATATGGACTATTTTACAAATACAAATGTAGAATAGATAGTATTAGAAAAATGTTAACTAGATTACAAACAGAATTTATTTAAGGAAAGTTTAACGGTTGTTAGAGTTTTCAATTTTTGAAATTAATTCTTTATTGAACTCACAATTGTATTTTTTTAAAGATTCTTCAAAGTATTGCAAATACTCTTGTGCAAAAATGTCTTTTGAATTTACAAATTTTTCATAAATATTGTTTTTAATTTTATTTACTTCGTCGTTGCAAAATGAAGAAATCGCCTCGTAGTAATCTAAATTATCTGTATTTGTTTCATATTTATTTTGAAGTATTTGAATAAAAGATTTATCAGGAAATCTTGAAATTGACAAAAGCGCATTGTCAATATTTTTAAGGAATAATGATAAATCACTTTTTTTCCTAAAATTTGCTAAAGTTGCCATGATTTCTCTTGTTGGATATTTATTAGCAAAATATTTTACTCTTTTGTAGTTGTCAAATTTATAATCATTTAATCGAAAAATTTTATCCAATGTTTGTGGCAAAATAGAATCATAATTAATGGCGACTTCGTTGAATTGTGTTAAAAGACTATCGATACTATGATTAGTCCATCTTGATTGATATTTTTTTATAAAATTTTCGCCTTCTATTTCCTTTTCATAAGCTTTTGTTTCTTCAAATCCAGTTTCAGTTGCATTTATAAATTTTAATTTTTCTTTTTGATAAAATAGATATGAATATAATTCGCCTCCTATCGTTGAAGAATAACCTGTACATCCCGTTTGAATATGAACTCTTTCGTCTTTTTTGATGTAATTGGTAAATAATTGACTTAGATTTTTAGATTTTCTATCCACTAAAATGGCTGATAAATAGCCTTTAACAATGTTATTCCCGTTTTGTGCCATATATAAAACTTCGTCGTCATTTGCAATAGAGTCTAATTCTTCATACATTTTATAAGAATTACTTTCTGTTCCACTGTAACCTATGTTTTGACTTTCTATTGAGCTTTTCGAATTTAATTCTTGGTAAATAACATTTACTTTATCAGAAAGCTGAGAAAAAGTTAAAAAAGGGAAAAGTAATAAAATACACAATTGAAATTTCATAATTTTTATAATTACAAAATTGATTTTAATTATTTTTATAAATGTATAAAATATAAACACAAGTTAAACTTTTCACAAACTCTAAAATTACATTACAACCAATTCTTTTTTCGTATTTTTGACCAACACAAAAAAACTATGAAAGAAGAACAAGTAATACTAGTCAATGAAAAAGATGAACCAATAGGTTCAATGAACAAATTGGAAGCTCACGAAAAGGCTTTGTTACATCGTGCTTTTTCTGTTTTTATTTTGAATGATAAAAATGAAGTCATGTTGCAACAACGAGCACATCACAAATATCATTCGCCTATGTTGTGGACAAATACTTGTTGTAGTCATCAGCGAGCTGGAGAAACAAATATTGAAGCTGGGAAACGTCGTTTGTTCGAAGAAATGGGTTTTGAAACCGAGCTCAAAGAACTTTTTAATTTCATTTATAAAGCACCATTTGACAATGGCTTGACCGAACATGAACTCGACCATGTAATGATAGGTTATTATAATGATGAACCTGTTATCAATAGGGATGAAGTGGAAAGCTGGAAATGGATGAAAATTGAAGATATCAAAAATGATATGATTGTTAATCCTGAAATTTATACAGTTTGGTTCAAGATTATTTTTGACGAATTTTACCATTACTTGGAAGAACATAAACTATAAATTGCTAAAACCATAAATGAAAGTAACTGTTTCCAGAAAAGCACATTTCAACGCAGCGCATCGATTGTATCGAAAAGATTGGTCAATGGAAAAAAATGATGCTGTTTTTGGAAAATGTAACAACCCAAATTTTCATGGGCATAATTATGAACTGATAGTTTCTGTTACTGGAGAAATTGACAAAGAAACAGGTTATGTAATTGATACTAAAATTCTTTCTGATTTGATTAAAGAACATGTTGAAGAAGCTTTTGACCACAAAAACCTGAACCTCGATGTGCCAGAATTTTTGAATTTAATTCCCACTGCTGAGAATATTGCCGTTGTAATTTGGAATAAATTGAGAGTTTTTATTGATTTAAACAAAGATTTAGAAGTAACACTCTACGAAACACCAAGAAATTTTGTAACCTACAGAGGGGAATAATGGCAATAGCAATCGGAAATAAAATACCATTTTTTACTGCTTTAGATAATAATGGAAATATTTTTGACATAAAAGATTACCTAGGAAAACCCTTAGTAATTTATTTTTATCCAAAAGATTATACACCATCTTGCACAGCTCAAGCTTGTAGTTTTAGAGATCAATATGAAGACTTTAAAGAGCTAGGAGCAGAGGTAATAGGTATTAGTAGTGACAGTGTTTTATCTCATCAAAAATTTGTTTCCAAATTTAATCTTCCCTTTATATTACTCTCAGATTTTGATAAAAAAATTAGAAAAGCATTTGGAGTTTCACGCGATTATCTTGGATTAATAGATGGAAGAACTACGTATGTTGTAGATGAAAAAGGAATTGTACAATATATTTTTGATAGCACTTCTTCTAAAAAGCATATAACTGAGGCTTTAGCGATTTTAAAAATTTTCAAAGCAACTAATTCAATTAAATTAAATTAAGCTTGATTATTGGAGTTATAAACCAATTATATTTAGTTTTACAACTTTCAAAAAAACTATGAAAAGACTATATCCATTACAATTTAAGCCCATTTTGAAAGAGAGAATTTGGGGTGGAACCAAATTAAGAGATTGTTTAAATAAGCCCATTACATCTGAAATAACTGGAGAAAGTTGGGAAATATCAACGGTAGAGAATGATGTTAGCATTGTTGAAAATGGTTTCTTTGAAGGTAAATTATTGACAGAACTAATAAATGAGTTTCCAAAAGAAATTTTAGGAACAAAAGTTTACGAACAATTTGGTAGTCAGTTTCCGTTGTTGTTTAAGTTTTTGGATGCAAGAGAAGATCTTTCTATTCAAGTTCATCCCAATGATGAATTAGCCAAAAAAAGACACAACTCTTTTGGTAAAACTGAAATGTGGTATGTGATGCAAGCCGATGAAGATGCTAGCTTAATTGTTGGTTTCAAAAAGAAATCTTCAAAAGAAGAGTATTTAAAAAACCTTGAAGACAAAACTTTGATTAATATTCTCGATACAAAAAAAGTAAAAAAAGGTGATGTTTTTTTTCTTGAAACAGGTACAGTTCATGCAATTGGTGCTGGTACACTAATCGCCGAGATTCAGCAAACTTCTGATATTACTTATCGTTTATACGATTTTGATAGAGTTGATGCTAATGGAAATACAAGAGAGTTGCATATAGACTTAGCTTTGGATGCAATAAACTACAATGTTGTTGATACTGAAAAAAAGTACTCCAAAACAGAAAATGTTTCCAATGAAATAGTTAGCTGTCCATATTTTACAACCAATTTTATTCCGCTAAAAGATACTCTTTCAATCACTAAAAACAATAACTCATTTTCAGTTTTTATGTGTGTTGATGGAGATTTTACTTTGATTGTAGATGGAGATTCATACCGCTATGGAAAAGGAAGAACGGTTTTACTTCCAGCTTCGATAACAAATTATCAATTGAGTGGAGAAGCATCTATCCTAGAAATATACATTTCATAGTTTTTTTTCAAAAGATTTAATGTAATTTTGCAAGCAATAAAAAATAATAAAATGGCAAGTGTAAAAAACTTAAAAAAAGACATCAATTACGTATTAGGTGATATCATCGAAGCAGTATACATTTTTGAATTAACATCTACAGGTAAACCGTCAGAGTCGTCGAGTGCTATTGTTACTGAAGCAATCACTTCGTTTGATTCTTTGATGACTAAAGTAAATGCAAAAAATGTTGAGAATAAAAAAGCACATTTCAAGCAAATAAATAAAGAATTGGAACAAACTGCAAATCAGTTGATTGAGAAAATTAACGCACTGTAGGTAAAAAAAATGTAAAAAAAGTAGAAAAATATTTTGGATAAATAATTTTCACTTTTATATTTGCATCGCAATAAAGTTGCCGGTGTAGCTCAGCTGGCTAGAGCAGCTGATTTGTAATCAGCAGGTCGTGGGTTCGAGTCCCTCTATCGGCTCAAAACCATCACAGAAATGTGGTGGTTTTTTTATTTATAAAAATTCATCAATTTCTTCGCTAACATTTTTTATATCTTTGCCCGCTTTTAAAAAATAAATATGTCAAATAACTGTGTGTTAAAAGGTGTTTTTTTAGTTGGATTAGGTGCTGCTAGTTATGGTATGTTAGCTACTTTTGTTAAACTAGCATACAAAGACGTTAGCTCTCAAGGATTGCATTATACCCCAGCAGAAGTTATTGTTGCACAATTTGTTATTGGCGTGTTGGCAGTTTTAGCAATTAATGCATTTCAAAGAAATAAAAAGAAAGACAATGTTGTGAAAGCAACAAAAACTGACATTAAAAAATTAATGTTAGTAGGAACTTCAACAGGTTTAACAAGTATTTTTTATTATCTAGCGGTCAAATATATTCCCGTCTCTATTGGTATTGTTCTATTGATGCAAACAGTGTGGATGGGAGTAGTTCTTGAAATGATTTTAGAAAGAAAAATTCCTTCAAAAATTAAGATAGTAGCTGTATTTGTAGTTTTGTTTGGAACACTATTAGCAACAAATGTCTTGAAAAACGAAGTCAATTTAGATTGGAGAGGTTTGGTCTTAGGTCTATTGGCTGCGGCATCTTTTACAACTACTATGTTTGCCGCAAATAAAGTTGCATTAGCTATATCACCTGCGCAAAGAAGTTTGTATATGCTTTTGGGAGGAATTGTAGTGGTTTTTTTATTTGCTTTTATAACTCAAAAAACACCATTCAATTTTGATATTTTCTACAAATGGGGAATCCTCATAGCGCTTTTTGGTACTGTAATTCCACCACTCTTGCTCAACGCTGGATTTCCTTTGACAGGTATTGGTTTGGGTAGTATTGTTTCTGCGTTAGAATTGCCAGTTTCTGTAATGATGGCTTTTTTAGTTTTGAATGAAACTGTTGTTTTTTCTCAATGGGCTGGAATTTTATTAATAATTCTAGCAATTGTGTTAATGAATATTAATTTCAAAAAAAATTAACATTTTCAATAAATTTTCCATATTTTTGATTGTCAACTTTAATCAAAATCATTATGAGAAAATTATTTGCTGAATTTTTTGGAACCTATTGGTTAGTATTTGGTGGTTGCGGTAGTGCTCTATTTGCTGCTGGAATTCCAAACTTAGGAATTGGGTTTGCTGGCGTGTCGCTAGCTTTTGGATTGACTGTATTAACTATGGCTTATGCTGTTGGGCATATATCAGGAGGACATTTTAACCCAGCAGTTTCAGTTGGTCTATGGGCAAGTGGAAGATTTTCTGCTAAAGATTTACTTCCTTATATTTTTTCACAGTGTTTTGGAGCTTTAGCAGCTGGAGCTACTTTGCTATCTATTCTTTCAGGAAAAGGTTTTTCAATAGATAATACAAAAGCTGGTGCATTTGCAACCAATGGTTATGGAGCTTTTTCTCCAGATGGTTATTCGATGACCTCTGCTTTTATCGCTGAATTTGTTTTGACCATGTTCTTTTTGATAATTATAATTGGAGCTACTGATAAGTTTGCCAATGGTAAATTTGCTGGAATTGCTATTGGTCTAGCTTTGACACTTATTCATTTAATCAGTATCCCAATTACAAATACTTCTGTAAATCCTGCTCGTTCAACTTCTCAAGCTTTGATTGCCCAAGGCGAACCATTATCACAACTATGGCTATTTTGGGTTGCGCCAATTGCAGGAGCATTGGTTGGAGGATTTGTTTATAAAGTACTTTTAGAAAAAACAGATGAATAAATTTAATTCTGTAATTTAGCAAGAGAAAAGAGAAATCTTTTCTCTTTGTTTTTTATATGCAAACACTTTTCCCAGAAGAAGAAATAATTTTTGATCTCATAGATGCTCAAGTGAGTTATGTGCCTGCTTTTATAGGTTTTGAAGAAGCCAATGAATTATTTGAAAAATTATTACTTCAAGTAAACTGGCAACAAGATGATATTGTTGTATTTGGGAAAAAGTATCAACAACCAAGATTGACTGCTTTGTATGGAAATGACGGAAAATCATATTCCTATTCTTCTTTGACGATGTTTCCCAATAAATGGAATAGTCTATTGACTTATATAAAAGAAAAAGTAGAAGATTTCATGAAGGTAAAATTCACTACAGTTCTTTTAAATTATTATAGAGATGGTAATGATAGCAACGGTTGGCATGCAGATAACGAAAAGGAATTAGGTAAAAACCCAATAATTGCATCGGTTAGTTTTGGAGCAAAAAGAGTTTTTCAGATGAAGCATAATTCAATTAAGGAGCAAAAATTTAAGATTGAACTTGAACACGGAAGCCTACTCATTATGAAAGGGACAACTCAACATTTTTGGAAACATCAAATTCCGAAATCTACTAAAAATGTTGGACCAAGAATAAATTTAACCTTTAGAATTATCAATTAATTAGATTTAATATATTTGTTGTAATGCATGATATTATAAATTATTTCTCTACTATTCCGTCATCGCATCGTGCTTTAATTCTAGCTGGTGGAATTACCTTTTTTTGGATATTAGAAAGCTTTAAACCATTCAAGAATTTTAAATACAACAAGTGGCATCATGCAGGGATAAATATCTTTTTTACTTTAACTACAATTATCGTCAATTTTTTTCTTGCTATTATTTTACTCAAATCGGCACAATGGACAATAGATAATAATTTTGGGATTTTGCAATGGTTACCTAAGATGAATAATTGGTTATATGCAATAGTAGGATTGTTGCTTTTAGATTTTATAGGTGCTTATTTGGTTCATTTAGTTGAGCATAAAGTAAAATTCCTTTGGAGATTTCATTTGATTCATCATACAGATACATGGATAGACACAACAACAGCCAATAGGCATCATCCAGGCGAAAGTGTACTTAGATTTATATTCACAACTCTAGGTGTATTCATTGTAGGTTCACCTATGTGGATGGTTTTTCTTTACCAGTCCTTATCAGTTTTGGCAACACAATTCAATCATGCTAATATTGTTTTACCAAAGCGTTTAGACAATATTTTGAGTTATATAATTGTTTCTCCAGATATGCATAAAGTGCATCATCATTACAAATTACCTTATACAGATAGTAATTATGGGAATATTTTTTCAGTTTGGGATAGACTTTTTGGTACATATAGTTCGTTAGATAGAGATAACCTTGTGTATGGCGTTGATACTCACATGAAAGAAGAAGAAAATAATCGATTGAAAAATCTACTACTAATTCCATTTCAAAAATATCGCTCGTCAAACGATTAATTTTTCAAAAAAAAATTAATCAAATTATCAATCAATTATTTTTTTTATTAATATTGGTTAACAAAATACAGATTTAAGATTATTGATTAATGCTTTTCGACTAATGAAAAAAAGTAAAAGAGTAGAGCTAGGCAACGAAGAAATAGAAAGAGTTGTTAGCATGGCACAAGAGGAAAGGAAACCTTTTGAGGTTATCAAAGAAGAATTTGGTTTAACAGAAAATGAAGTGACCGAAATAATGAGAAAGAGATTGTCAAAAGACAATTTTGAATTATGGAAGAAAAAGGCAACAGGAAGTAAACCCAAACCTAAACCAATTTCAGATGATTTTGATGATGATTTAGATAGTAAGTATTATATTAAAAATAAATTTGATTAAAAGCCCTTGTTATCAAGGGTTTTTTTATAATTTTCAAACAATTAAGTTAATTCTTTGTAAAAAATGAATGCTAATTGTAACGAATAAATACTTTTGATGTCAAATTTTGAAAAGAAAAATAAATGAAACAAATATTTCTTGCGGCAATTTTTCTTACTTCGGTAGTAAGTTATAACGCAAACGCTCAAAAAACTTCTAAAAAAGAATTGGAAAATGGTGTAAAGGCAACCATTGATTTAGTCAACATAAAAGATGACAAAGTATTGGTCAAAGTTTTGGCACCAACTTTTTCTTCCTCTGAAGTAACCTATCAAATCCCAAAAACAGTTCCAGGAACTTATTCTGCTGACAATTATGGGAAATATATAGAAGACTTTAAAGCATTTGATAAAAACGGTAAAGAACTTACTGTAACTCATACAGATGAAAACACCTGGAAAATAAGTAATGCAAAATCATTAACAAGTGTAACTTACTATGTTAACGATACTTATGATACTGAAACAGGAAGAGGTTTTGGAAAAGAGGAAGTTTTTTCGCCTGCTGGAACAAATATTTTGGAAGGTAAAAATTTTATGCTAAATAATCATGGTTTCGTGGGTTATTTTCAAGGAAATCCTGATGTAAACTACACAGTAACGATAAATCATCCTTCAGATATGTTTGGTTCAACTTCATTAACCGATGAAGATGCGAGCAACTCTAATGATGTTTTTAAAGTAAAGAGATACTTTGATTTTGTTGATAATCCTATAATGTATTGCAAGCCAAATACCGAGACTTTTACGGTTGACGGAATGCAAATTTTATTCAGTGTTTATTCGCCTAACGGAGTTCATACAGCAAAAACATTATTGCCCGATTTAGAAAAAATGATGCGTGCTCAAAAATCGTTTTTAGGTTCAATAAATTCCAATAAAAAATATTCTGTTTTGCTTTATCTTTCTGATATGAAGAAAAATGATGCCAAAGGTTTTGGAGCTTTAGAACACCATACATCAACTACAGTAGTTTTCCCTGAAATGATGCCAAAAGATATGCTAGGCAAACAATTGATTGATGTGGTTTCGCATGAATTTTTTCATATAGTAACACCGCTTAGTATCCATTCTAAAGAAATACAATTTTTTGACTATAACAACCCAAAAATGTCCAAGCATCTTTGGATGTATGAAGGTGTAACAGAATATTTTGCCAATCTATTTCAAATCAATCAAGGGCTGATTACCGAAGAAGAGTTTTATGATAGAATGAATGGAAAAATTGATAATGCATCAAGAATGAATGATACCATGCCGTTTACAGAAATGAGTGCTAACGTATTAGTTGAACCATATAAAACACAATACCTAAATGTTTACGAAAAAGGTGCTTTGATAGGAATGTGTATAGATATTATCATTAGAGAGAAAAGCAATGGAGAAAGAGGAATTCTTGATTTAATGAAAAAATTATCGCAAGAATATGGAGTAGAAAAACCATTTGATGATGAAGAGTTATTCCCAAAAATCGTTTCATTAACCTATCCTGAGGTTGGAGACTTTTTGAATACCTATGTTGCTGGAAATACTCCAATTCCTTACAATGAATTTTTTGCAAAAATGGGAGTTGGTACTGGTAAAATTTCGGTTCCTTCAAATCCTTTTATAAAAGGTCAATCACCATTTATTACTGTAATTCCTGATACCAAAGAAATTAAAGTTGTTCCAAACATGGAGCTAAGTGATTTGATGAATTCAGTTGGTGTAAAAGGTGGTGATATCATTCTGGCAATTAATGATAAGAGTTACAATCTTGACAATATTTATGATATGGTTATGGAAGCTCAAAATTGGAAAAATGATGATGATATAAGCATTAAGATTAAACGAGATGGAAAAGAACAACTACTCAAAGGAAAAGTAAAAATGGCAATGGAAGAGGTTGATGGTTTTGTTCAAACAGATAAGACTAAAGAAAAATTGAAAAACGCTTGGCTCAAAGGCTAATTCAATTTTTTTGAAAAAGTAAAATCCTCAATTTGAATTTCAGATTGAGGATTTTTTAGTATTATTGCGGCAAATTTTTCATCATGCGCAAATTATTGTTTATAGCAACAATCTTCACTTTTTTAATTTCTTGTAAAGAAACAAAATCCGAAAAAAACTTCGTTTTAACTGGTAATGTAAAAGGATTAAAAAAAGGAACTTTAATCATTCAGAGAATAAAAGACACCGTTCTAGTACCAATAGATACTATTAAGATTTCTGGAGATTCACATTTTAAAAGTGAGTTTGATTTAAATTCTCCCGAAATGTTGTATTTGTTTTTAGATAGAGGAGTAACGAATTCATTAGACAATAATCTTCCGTTTTTTGCTGAACCAGGAATGATGAATATAGAAACCTCTCTCGATTTTTTCACTTCAGACGCTAAGATTACAGGTTCTAAAAATCAGGAACTATACGACGAATACAAAAAAGTAACTTCACGTTTTGTTGATAAAAATCTTAGTTTAATTCAGCAAAAATTTATGCTATATAAAGATGGTAAAACTGCTCAAATGAATGAAATTGAGGAACAGCAAAAAGATAATATCAAAAGAAAATATTTATATACTACCAATTTTGCTGTTAACCACGCTGATTATGAAGTAGCACCATATGTAACTCTTGCGGAGATTTATGATATAAACTTTAAGTATCTAGATACAATAAAAAAATCATTAACTCCACGAGTTGCAAAAACGCTTTATGGTAAAAAGTTTATGGAATATTATAATGAGCGTAAAAAAATGGAGAAATAGACTTAATTACTTCTATTAATATAAATCCATCCCACTTTAGTTTCATTGTCATTATTAAATTCAATAACATAATAATAAACACTGTCAGGTAGTTTATCACCACTATCAGATTGTCCAATCCATTCGTTATAGTAGTTGTTTTTTTGGTAAACTTTTGTTCCATAACGATTAAAAATGCTCAATTTTTTTACATCTAATAGTCTTAGATCAAAAAACTCGTTTTTTCCATCATTATTGGGCGAAATTCCTTTTTGAATGCCACAGAACATGTTGTCAACAACATAATTTTTGGTTTTTGAACATCCATCAGAATTTGTAACAGTCAATTTAATGGTTAACGGAAGTTCTTCGAATACGCTCGTTAAATGGATATAGCTAGTAAGATTGAGCGTGTTATTAGTTCCAATACTTTGGTTATTATATTCCCAATCATAATTCGAAGATTCTGCGTCAAAGCTATTATTAACTACCGAAAATGATAAGATGTAATTTTCGTCAAGACACTCATTATCAATATCAAAATCAAAATCATCCAACACTACTACTTCCATGTTTGTAGCTAATGCGCATTCTCCAGTATTTGGAGTAAAAATATAATTGGTGGTAGTTGTGGTATTTGGTGATGGAAACCAAACGCCGCTAATACTATTTGTTGAAAGGATTGGTAAATCAAAATTTTCGTTGTAACAAACTGGAGCAACTTGATTAAACGTTGGCATTACTTTTTGGTTAACCACAATTGTCATCGATGCTGTGTTAGCACAAACACCAGTATTAGGTGTAAAAGTGTAAGTAGTAGTTGCCATATTATTCATTGCAGGTTGCCAAGTTCCCGCAAAACCATTAGTGGATGTCGTTGGAAGTGCATTAAGGTTATCTCCTTCGCAAATAGGAGCAACTTGATTAAATGTTGGAGTTGTCTTTTGGTTAACTACAATTGTCATCGAAGCAGTATTGGCACAAACACCTGTATTAGGTGTAAAAGTATAAGTAGTCGTTGCCATATTATTCATTACAGGTTGCCAAGTTCCCGAAACACCATTAGTGGATGTCGTTGGAAGAGCATTAAGAATATCACCTTCACAAATAGGAGCAACTTGATTAAATGTTGGAGTTGCTTTTTGGTTAACTACTATTGTCATTGATGCAGTGTTAGCACAAACACCAGTATTAGGTGTGAAAGTATAAGTAGTAGTTGCCATATTATTCATTGCAGGTTGCCAAGTTCCCGAAACACCATTGGTAGATGTCGTTGGAAGAGCATTAAGAATATCACCTTCGCAAATAGGAGCAACTTGATTAAATGTTGGCTCAAGATTAACCACGCTACTAACAATTACTGAGCTAGTTTGAGTACAAGACAAAGCATCAGTTACTGTTAAAGTATAAGTAGTTGTAGAAGTGGGTGAAGCAATCGGGTTTGCAATAGTAGCATCACTTAATCCAGTTGTTGGACTCCAAGAGTAACTGTATGGTGGAGTTCCATTTGAAGCACTTCCGTTTAGAGTAACATTAGTATTATCGCAATCAATCGTTTGATTTCCGCCAGCACTAACGATTAGATTGCAAGTTGGTGTTGTAGCTGGTGAAATGGAAACATCGTCTATAAAATAACGGATTGTATTCAAAGAACCAGTTGTTGAACTTGTGGCTGTTGTTCCGGTATCCGTTATGAAATTTCCAATAGAAAAATATCTCAAGTTAGCCGTTGTTGGAGTATATTGAAATGTTAATTCTGTCCAACCTTCTTTGTCCATTATTGGCGTTCCAGTATAATTTACATCGGGAGTGGTTTGCCAAACGCACATACTACCTGTAGATTGACGAACTGTTGTAAACTTGAAACCAATATTGTTTGTTCCCTTACTACTATAATCTGCCAATGAAACAAAAACAGAAATATTGTATGTAACACCAACTGTTAAATTGGAAGATAATTCCCCTTGAACATATTCGCGATATGGAGTACAACCACCACTACCATAGGTTACAATATTTGTCATCGCACTTCCCGTTCTAGGAAGTTGTTGTCCTACTGCAGCACTATTTGTTGATAATGGATGACTAAAACATGTTGTCGATAAACTCATGTGATATAAATCTGTGCTTCCTTGGGTTGGATAATCCCAATTGTTTACAGCACTCATGAATTGAGCATTTGTCAAATACCACGAACATTGAAGACTTGAAAGGTTAACACTTTCAAAGCTGTTATTTAACACTAGATTTTGAGAATAACCAGAACTTTGATTTAATAAGAACAGTATAACACTACAATTTAGAAATAAATAAATCTTTTTCATAAGCTTAAAAAATCAAAATAGTTTTTTTGTTGTTTTTGGCAATTTTTTTAATAAAGTCTTTTAGTTGATTTATTGACTTGTTATCAAAATTTATATTTTGATTGTAATAAACCGAAAAAGAAATAATAGCACCTTTTTCATTTATTATTGCTTCTCCATGGTAAGGTCTTAAATTTTCATTTGTAGCAATATTCAGAGTATTATAATCGATGAAATTACGGTTTTCAATTTCTAAATTATTTTTGTAACACTTTCTGTCAACAAGAACATCATCACTGAAAGTATCTATTCGAATAACTTTTTCTTCATTATCATAATAAATCCAATCTCCTTGCTTCATTGAAGAAGCATCTGTTATTTCTGTTAGCGGATCTCCTGATTGATTATAAGTTGTTTTAAATTGAGCTTGATTATAAGTGCTATAGAAAAGCAAAGAGAAGAGGATAATTATTTTTTTCATATGGAAATTTTAACAAATATAATTAGATTTCTTTACCAATTGTTGTTTTGCATACCTTTGTGAAAAAGAATATGAAGGAAATCCTTCTAATAACACCACCATTTACACAGTTAAACACACCATATCCTGCAACGGCTTATCTAAAAGGTTTTTTAAATACAAAAAAAATAAGTTCGTTTCAATCTGATTTGGGTATAGAAGTAATCTTAGAAATATTTTCAAAGCAAGGATTAAATGAAATTTTTGAAACAGTAGTTAAAGGAAATAAACAATCTCAATTAACAGATAATTCAAAAAGAATTTTGGCTTTGAAAGATGATTACATCAAAACTATTGATTCTGTAATTCATTTTTTACAAGGCAAAAACGCCAATCTAGCAAGACAAATCAGTAATGGTAATTTTCTACCCGAAGCTTCACGTTTTTCGCAAATAGACGATTTGGATTGGGCTTTTGGATTTATGGGGAATTACGACAAAGCAAAGCACTTAGCAACATTATATCTCGAAGATATTTCTGATTTTATAGTTGAAAACATCGATGAAAATTTTGGTTTTAGTCGCTATGCTGAACGTTTAGGTAGAAGTGCTAATTCATTTGATGAACTTTATCAAATGCTCAATAATGAAATAACTTATATAGACAGAATTGCTTTAAAAATTTTAAATAAAAAAATTCAAGAAATTCAGCCAAGTTTGATATGTGTTTCAGTTCCTTTTCCAGGAAATCTGTATAGTGGTTTTAGATGTGCTCAATTTATCAAAAATAATTTTCCTCAAATTAAAATCGCACTTGGTGGCGGTTTTCCAAATACTGAATTGAGAGAAATCAATGACGCAAGAGTATTTGAGTTTTTCGATTATATAACACTAGATGATGGTGAATTGCCAATAGAGCTTTTATACAATAATTTATCCAAAGCAGAGAACGAAAGAGTTTATAAGCGTACATTTTTACTAGAAAATAACTTAGTAACTTATAAGAACAACTCAACCGATAAAGATTATAAGCAAAGCCATGTTGGTACACCAGATTATTCAGATTTGTTTCTAGACAAATACATTTCTGTAATTGAAGTAACCAATCCAATGCATAGTCTTTGGAGTGATGGACGATGGAATAAACTAACAATGGCTCATGGATGCTATTGGGGTAAATGTACATTTTGTGATATTTCATTAGATTATATCAAAGTCTATGAACCAATACATGCTAAAATATTGGTTGATAGAATGGAAGAACTAATTGCACAAACAGGCGAAACTGGATTCCATTTTGTTGATGAAGCAGCACCACCAAGTTTGATGCGAGATGTAGCTTTAGAAATTATCAGAAGAAATTTGGTTGTAACATGGTGGACAAACATTCGTTTTGAAAAAAGTTTCACAAGAGATTTGTGTAAACTACTTCAGTTGTCAGGATGCATAGCTGTTTCGGGTGGTTTAGAAGTGGCTTCTGATAGATTGCTAGAGTTAATAAAAAAAGGTGTAACTGTAGAGCAAGTCGCACAAGTTACAAGTAATTTCACAGAATGTGGCATCATGGTACATGCTTACTTGATGTATGGTTATCCTACTCAAACCGTTCAAGAAACTATTGATAGTTTAGAAATGGTAAGGCAAATGTTTGAATTAGGAATTTTGCAATCAGGATTTTGGCATCAGTTTGCCATGACTGCTCATAGTCCAGTAGGTATGTTTCCAGAGAATTTTCAGGTAATACCCGATTATAAACCAATTACTTTTGCAAACAACGACATACAGTTTAAAGACAAAACTGGTATCAATCATGAAAAATTTAGCTTCGGATTAAAAAAATCACTTTTCAATTATATGCACGGAATTTGTTTTGATTATCCTCTTCAAGATTGGTTTGAATTCAAAATCCCAAAAACAACAATTTCACCCAATTATATTTATAACTGTCTTCAAAATAGTAGCAGCAAATCGCTAAAGCCTAATCACAAGGTTTTGGCTCTAGCTTCAAACCCAGAAGTTACTTTTTTTCAAAAAATAAAGAAAGGAAATAAATATGAAATGGCGACATTATTGTTTTGTGGAAAGCACAGTGATGGCCAATTTGTTTTTAAAAAAAATGAAGGAATCTGGTTGTCAAATATTCTAAAAAAAATAGATATTAAAGAACCACATTTATATACTATTTCTGACCTCAAAAAAGATTTTGAAGACAATGTAGATGACAATTTTGAGCTATTCTGGTATTCAAAAGATTTTGTAAAACTAAAGGAAGATTTTCTGTTGGTTTTATAAAATTTTAAAATATTTCATTTTTTTGGTAGGGAAATTTATTCTCTTGCTGTTTTTCTAATAAATCAATTAGAAATGAAAGCAGGAGTTTTTCTTTTTATTAGCCTTTTATCATTTGCAAAAATAACTGCTCAAGAATCGGTTTTTGATGTTGCTCGATATGGAACCGTTCAACAAATGGAAAACCTATTCAGAAAAAACCCTGATGTTGTCAACGAAATCGATTCAAAAAAATTCAGTCCACTTATTTTAGCTTGTTACAGAGGTAACGAAAATGTAGCAATGTTTCTTATCGAAAAGGTTAAAGATATTGACTACACCAGCGGAATGGGAACGGCTTTGATGGCAGCGGTGATGAATGGAAACCTGAAGCTAGTCGAACAACTAATCGCTCATAAAGCTAACCTCAATATAGCTGATAAAGATGGAAAGACCGCTTTGATTTATGCAGTGTTTTTCAATAAAAATGAAATAGCAAAAATGTTGATAGCTGCTGGAGCTGATAAAATGATTAAAGACAACGACGGAAAAAAAGCTATTGATTTTGCAGAATTTAATTCAAATACTGAACTTATTATACTATTGACTAAATAAAAAAAATTATGAAAAAATCTATCCTTACCTTAATGCTATTGACAGTTGGAATGTTTTCTAACGCACAAGTAAAATCAACAGGTGTTGTGACCATGGGTTCGCAAATGTCCTTAAAAATTGATTTGGATCAAACCACATCAACTGTAACGATGACTATAACTGGACCATCAACAAAATGGTTTGTTGTAGGTTTAAATGCAACAACTATGTCAACCAATACTCCAATAGATTGTATATCATATGGTACTGCATTATTAGATAGATATCTAAATGGTGGTCACAATGCACCAGTAACAGATACAACAAATAATTTAACATTAGTAAGCAACACAGTTAGTGGAACTACAAGAACACTTGTTGTTTCTAGACCTTTTTCTACTGGCGATGTTAAAGATTATACATTTACCTATGCAATGTCTTCACTAAGTGTGATTTGGGCAGTTGGACCATCAACTACTATCTCTCAAGAGCATTCATCATTTGGTTCAAAAGCTTTAACATTTACGCTTGGAGCAGAAGATTTTTCTTCATTAAACACATTGGCAGTTTACCCAAATCCATCAAATGGAATTTTTTCAATTTCAAAAAACAGCAATCAAAGCATTAACAAAATAAGAGTATTTGATATAAATGCTAAACTAATTGATGAAATTGATAATGGTTTCGAAACAGAAACTATACAAGTAGATTTATCAAATTGTTCTAAAGGAATGTATTTTATTGAGATTTCAAATGACAATGAAAAAGTTGTTAAAAAAGTAAATATTATTTAGAGATATGAAAAAAGGAAAAAAAATAGCACTGATTATATTCATAACGTTAATTGCTATAGTTGGTTCTGCTTATTATTATATCAACAACGCCGGAAAAAGAGATATATCCGAAGAAAAAGCTGAGTTTACAGTTGCTTCTACTCAAATAATGGCTGAGTTTACAAATGATGCTACTGCTTCAACAAATAAATATTTGAATAAAGCCATTGTTATTAGTGGTACAGTTACCGATGCATCTGCAGGTGAAGTAGTTTTAGATTCAAATATTATTTGCAAACTTCATGACAAAGAATTTGTACAAGAAAAAGGTAAAAAAGTTAATGTTAAAGGAAGATTTCTTGGGTTTGATGACTTAATGGGAGAACTAAAAATGGACGAGTGTTTTATTAATAAATAATATATCTATGAACTTTAAAAAAAGGATAACAGTACTATTGTTTTTCATTGCTGGGTTAGGAGTAACTTGGGCTCAAGATGATTTACTAAAAGAATTAGACAGTGTCAATTCTGGGAAAAAAGAAATTGAAATGGCAGCTTTCAAAGGTCTCCAAATTTGTAACATGCAGTCAACCAAGTTGGCAGTAAAGAATGAATGGTATTTTGTTGTTTCGCATCGCTTTGGAGATTTGACACAAGGTATAAACAACTTTTTTGGTTTAGATAACGCGTTGACAAAGATTGGTGGAATTTATGGTTTTACTAATTGGTTAAACGTTGGTGTTTCAAGACATACATACAACAAAAACTATGAGCTTGCAGTTAAGTATAAATTTGCAAATCAAGAAGTTGAAGGATTTCCTTTTACAATTGTTGGCTACAACACTTTGGATGTTAATACTAAATTGACAACTGATGAATATCCAATGCTTAAAGGAGCTCAAAGATTATCATACACATCTCAATTATTAATTTCAAGAAAGTTCTCTGAGTCTTTTTCATTCGAAGTGAATCCAATTTATGTTCACAAAAACCTTTATGATAAAGCATTAGAAAATAAAGATGAATTTTTATTAGCAGCTGGCGGTAGATATAAACTATCAAAAAGAATGAGTATCAACGTTGAATATGCAGCAAGATTGAATGCAAAAGAGCAAGATTATTATCATAATCCTTTGAGTGCTGGATTTGATATAGAAACTGGAGGACATATTTTCCAACTTGTTTTCTCAAATAGCCAACCAATGAATGATGTAGCTTATTTTTCAAATACTACAGGAAAATGGAATGGCGGACCTTTCTACTTTGGTTTTAACATGTATAGAGTATTTTAATTATGAAAAAGATAAGCACGATATTATTTGGATCGCTTTTTGCCACAATTACATTAGTTAGTTGCGAGTCAAAAACATATGATGAGGTTACCTTGGAAACAGATAACCCAACTTATTTGGCAAACATAAAGCCAATTATGACAACAAATTGTACTAACTGTCATAGTGCAGAAAGTGGTCAAGAACCCTATCTTGAAACATATGACCAAGTTAAAGAATCAATTATCAATGGTACTTTAATACAAGAAATTGAAGCTCCTACTGGTCAAGGAATGCCTGAAAGTGGTAGAATGCAACAATCGAGAATAGATTTAATCAACCTTTGGGTTGCCAATGGCTTTCCTAATTAAAATAAAATTGTTATGAAAAAGTTTTTATTAATTCTTGCAATAACTTGTCAACTTTCAGGTTTTGCCCAAAAAATGTTTACACGTTCAGGTGTAGTAAAATTTGAAGCTAGTATGCCAGCTTTTGAAGAAATTGCTGCTACAAATAATACCGTATCCTGCGTTTTTGATAAATCAAATGGAGATGTTGCTGCATTAGCTCTAATGAAAGCTTTTAAATTCAAATCTCCGTTGATGGAAGAGCATTTCAATGAAAATTATGTAGAATCTTCAATCCATCCAAAAGCAACCTACAAAGGGAAAGTTATTGGTTTTGACATGTCAAAATTTTCAGGTGGAAAGGCAACATTTGATACCGAAGGAGATTTGACCATTCATGGTGTTACTAAAAAAGTGAAAACGAAAATTGTTTTTATGATTTCTGGTGATAAGTTGGTAGCAAAATGTAATTTTTCAATTAAACCACAAGATTATAACATCGAGATACCAAGTGTTGTAAAAAGCAAAATTGCCGAAAATATTAAAATTGATATCAATTTTACACTAGAAAATAAATAGTTGAGTTATTTATTAAGTTAATTTTTCTCTAAGCCTCGAACATTGTTCGAGGCTTTTTTTATGTATAGCAACTAACCAAAAATGAACATAAAAAAATAAAATTAAATTTATATTATTCGTAATTTTACAGGTATTAAAAATCATATATGAAAGATAAATATAAAATTTCAGTTAATAATTTGAATGTTTTTGATTTTTCTGAAAACGACCTTTCGCTACTAGATATTGTTTCTGTTGGTGAAAATGAATTTCATGTCTTGAGCGACAAAAAACCATTCAAAGCAGAGATTGTATCCTTCGATTTCTTGCAAAAAAAATATCAAGTAAAAATCAACAACAACTCCTATTGGGTATCTATTTCAGGTAGATTAGAGAACTTAATTAATGAAATGGGAATTTCTGCAGGTTCTACAAAACAAATAAACTCTATCAAAGCGCCAATGCCAGGATTGATTATTGAAGTTTCAGTACAAGCTGGCCAAGAGGTGAAAGAGAATGATCAATTACTCATTCTCGAAGCAATGAAAATGGAGAACAGTATTCTTTCTCCTAGAGATGGAATTATTAAATCTATATCTGTTGCTAAATCACAAGCTGTAGATAAAGGCCAACTATTAATAGAGTTTGAATAACATGAAAAAAATAAATAAAATCTTGATAGCTAATCGTGGTGAAATAGCTATCAGAGTAATGAAAACTGCCCGAAAAATGGGCATAAAGACTGTAGCTGTTTATTCTACTGCTGACAGAAATGCATTGCATGTAAAATTTGCAGATGAAGCAGTCTGCATTGGAGAAGCACTTTCTAGTCAATCCTATCTTAGAGGAGATAAAATAATAGAAGTTGCAAAACAATTGAATGTTGACGCTATTCATCCAGGTTATGGTTTTCTTAGCGAAAATGCATCATTTGCTGAACTAGCCGAAAAGAATGGTATAATTTTTATTGGGCCAAAAACAAAAGCCATTGAAATGATGGGAAGTAAACTTGCTGCCAAAGAAGCAGTAATGAAATATAATATTCCAATGGTTCCTGGTGTAGATCATGCTATAGTAGATGTAGATGAAGCAAAAAAATCTGCAAAAGCGATAGGTTTTCCAATTCTAATTAAAGCTTCTGCTGGTGGTGGTGGAAAAGGTATGAGAATTGTAGAAAAAGAAGAAGACTTCGTATCTCAAATGGAAAGAGCAATTAGCGAAGCAACATCTGCTTTTGGAGATGGTTCTGTCTTTATCGAAAAATATGTAACTAAGCCAAGACATATCGAAATACAAATCATGGCTGATAGTCACGGAAATGTGTTGTACATCTTTGAAAGAGAATGTAGCATTCAACGTCGTCATCAAAAAGTAGTAGAAGAAGCACCATCATCAATTTTGACACCCGAAAAGAGAAAAGAAATGGGTGAAGCTGCAGTTCGTGTTGCAAAAGCATGCGACTATCTTGGAGCAGGAACAGTTGAGTTTTTAATGGATGACCAACACAATTTTTATTTTCTAGAAATGAATACAAGATTGCAAGTTGAACATCCAGTTTCCGAAATGATTTCTGGATTAGATTTGGTTGAACTACAGATAAAAATTGCTTCTGGAGAAAAATTAGAAATCAAACAAGAAGATTTGCAAATAAAAGGACATGCAATGGAGTTACGCGTTTATGCTGAAGATCCATTGAATGATTTCTTGCCAAATGTTGGAAAATTAACAAAATATAAATTACCAAAAGGAGAAAATATTAGAGTAGATAATGGTATCGAAGAAGGTATGGATGTGCCAATTTATTACGATCCAATGCTATCAAAATTGGTAACTTATGGTAGAACGAGAGATGAAGCCATTGCAGAAATGATTAAAGCAATAGATGAATATCATGTTGAAGGTGTAGCAACTACATTACCATTTGGAAAATTTGTAATGCAACACGAAGCTTTTCGTTCAGGAGATTTTGACACAGGATTTGTTAAAAAATATTACAACCCAGAACAGCTAAGAGAGCAACAAAATAAAGAAGCCGAAATTGCTGCTCTAGTTGCCTTGAAACAATATTTAGAGGAAAAACGAATATTACGAGTACCAACAAATTAAACCATGGAAGATAAAATAAAAATTCTCGAAGATAAAGTTGCTTTAGCCAAACTAGGTGGAGGCGAAAAAAGGATTGCAAAACAGCATGAAAAGAAAAAATTAACGGCCAGAGAAAGAGTTGAATATTTACTCGATGAAGGTTCTTTTGAAGAAATTGGGATGTTGGTTACACACAGAACTACTGATTTCGGTATGGAGAAAGAAACCTATTATGGAGATGGAGTTATCACTGGATATGGAACTATAAATGGTAGATTGGTTTACATATTTGCTCAAGATTTCACGGTATTTGGAGGTGCATTATCTGAAACTCATGCCGAAAAAATTTGTAAAGTCATGGATATGGCTGTAAAAGTTGGAGCACCAATGATTGGTCTAAACGACTCTGGTGGTGCTAGAATACAAGAAGGTGTTCGTTCACTTGGTGGCTATGCCGATATTTTTTATAGAAATGTTCAAGCAAGTGGTGTTATACCTCAAATTTCGGCAATAATGGGACCATGCGCTGGTGGAGCTGTTTATTCTCCTGCAATGACAGATTTCACCATGATGGTGGAAAATAACAGTTATATGTTTGTAACTGGTCCAAATGTTGTGAAAACTGTAACTAATGAGGAAGTAACTTCTGAAGAACTTGGTGGTGCAATAACACATTCTACCAAGTCTGGTGTAGCACATATAACATCACCAAATGGAGTAGAATGTTTGGAAGATTTAAAAAAATTATTGAGTTATGTTCCGCAAAACAATAAAGAAACTACGCCAAAATTACCTTATATAGTTTCTGATGAATACCGTGATGAATTAATGAACATCGTTCCTGAAAATGCAAATAAACCTTATGATATGCATGATGTTATCAAAGGAATTATCGATGAAGATAGTTTTTTTGAAATTCATAAAAATTATGCCGAAAATATTATTGTAGGTTTTGCCAGATTAGCTGGTAGAAGCATAGGTATCGTAGCTAATAATCCAATGTACCTAGCTGGATGTCTCGATGTTAAAAGTTCTATCAAGGCTGCTCGCTTTACTCGTTTTTGTGATTGTTTCAATATTCCATTATTGGTTTTAGAGGATGTGCCTGGTTTTCTTCCAGGAACAGACCAAGAATGGAATGGAATTATTGTACATGGTGCAAAATTGTTGTATGCTCTCAGCGAAGCAACAGTTCCAAAAGTAACAGTAATTACCAGAAAAGCCTATGGTGGTGCTTATGACGTAATGAACTCAAAGCACATTGGAGCTGATATGAATTTTGCTTGGCCAACTGCCGAAATTGCAGTAATGGGAGCAAAAGGAGCTTCTGAAATTATATTTAAAAAAGAAATTAGCGAAGCTGAAAACCCAGAAGCAAAACTTCTTGAAAAAGAAAAAGAATATGCTGATTTATTTGCTAATCCATATACCGCTGCGCAAAGAGGTTTTATCGATGAAGTTATTTTACCAAATGAAACTCGAAGAAAGTTGATAAAAGCATTTGCAATGTTGGAAAACAAAGAAGTTTCAACACCTAAACGAAAACATGGAAATATACCTTTGTAAATAAAAAAATCCGCTGATGCGGATTTTTTTTATAATTGTGGTTCACCGTATAAATCAAATTCAGTAGCATCTGTGATTTTTATATTTACAAAATCACCAGTCTTTAAATAATGTTTTGAAGCATCGACTAAAACTTCGTTATCAACGTCTGGGCTATCAAACTCTGTTCTACCAATGAAATATTGACCTTCTTTTCTATCGATAGCGCATTTAAAAGTTTGTCCAATTTTTTCCTGATTTAATTCCCATGAAATCTGAGCCTGAATATCCATTATCTCTGCTGCACGAGCTTGTTTTACTTCTTCTGGAACATCATCAACCAAATTGAAAGCATGTGTATTTTCTTCATGCGAATAAGTAAAACATCCTAATCGTTCAAAACGCATTTCTTCTACCCAATTTTTCAAAAGTTGAAAATCTTCTTCAGTTTCTCCAGGATAACCAACTATCAAAGTTGTTCTTATTGCCATTCCTGGAACTGCTTTTCTAAAATCTTTTAATAATTGGGTTGTCTTTTCATAGGTTGTCCCACGACGCATCGATTTTAGAATATTATCTGATATGTGTTGAAGAGGAATATCAATATAATTACAAATTTTTGGTTCTCTTTTCATTAGTTCGAGTACATCCATTGGAAACCCAGTTGGGAATGCATAATGCAATCTAATCCACTCAATGCCTTCTACTTTTAGCAATGCTTCTAATAACTCTGCAAGATTCCTTTTTTTGTATAAATCCAAACCATAATAGGTCAAGTCTTGAGCTATTAGAATAAGTTCTTTTACTCCATTTTTAGCCAATTTTTCTGCTTCGATAACCAGACTTTCAATTGGTGTAGAAACGTGTTTTCCTCTCATCAAAGGAATTGCACAAAAACTACATGGTCTGTCACAACCTTCAGCGATTTTTAAATAAGCATAATTCTTGGGTGTAGTTGTTAAGCGTTCTCCTATTAATTCGTGTTTGTAGTCTGCGCCAAGAGCTTTTAACAATAAAGGCAATTCTGTTGTGCCAAAAAACTGGTCAACATTAGGGATTTCTTTTTCTAAATCTGGTCTATATCTCTCAGAAAGACATCCAGTGACAAATACTTTGTCAACTAATCCTCTCTCTTTTTTGTCGGCATATTCGAGAATGGTATTTACAGACTCTGCTTTGGCATTATCGATAAACCCGCAAGTGTTGATGACAATAACGTTTCCTTCATCATTTTTTGGAGCTTCATGTTCGACATCTTTTCCGTTGGCCTTCAATTGTCCCATCAAAACTTCGCTGTCATAAACATTTTTTGAACAGCCAAGAGTGATTACGTTGATTTTGTTTTTTTTTAAGGATTTGGTTCTCATTGATTTAGAAAATTGGAGTGCAAAATTACGTTATTTATATCACTATAAAAAAGAAAATCTCAATAGAAATTAAAAACAAAAAAGCCGCTTTTCAAAAGCGGCTTTTGGAATTATTTAGATTTTTTAGAAATTTACAGAATAAGTGATAGTAACATTATTGTTGTAACGACTAATTCTTGCAGGATCAGTCATGCCAGATGTGACTAGCAATTGATTCATTTTTCTATGCTCATAGTTGTAAGCTAAATCTAGTTTACTTTCGCCAAAACTATAACCAATTCCACCAGAATAGCCAGTCAAATCTCCAAAGGTTACATCAGTTTTGTATGGGCTTTGATCAAAATGATATCCACCACGTAAACTGAATTGTTTGATTTTATATTCGCCGCCAAGACGAACTTCAATAGCATTATCTAGAGCATTACTCATAAATGTATTCAAATCTTGAAAATCATTTTTTGGTTTAAATCTTGTTGTACTGTAGTCTTTTGTAGAAACATCAGCACTTAGTAAACCTCTTTTGCCAAAAATTAAAGCTACACTTCCAGTCCATTTACTTGGTGTTTGAATTTTGTATGGAGCATATTGAATAGTTGGTTGATATGAAGTAGGAAACTCATTTCCATCTTGATTATTTATACTGTGCGTTGCTACTCCTTGAGTTAGTTCATCTGTAAGTCTATACCATGTTGGCGAATCATAAGATAATCCAAATCTTAAAAAATCAGTAGCTTTTACAATAGTTCCTAGGCTAAATGAAAATCCTGAACCTATAGTAGAAAGTTGGTTTTCAAATAATAATTCAGAAATAGTTGAACCTGAGTCATATATAGGGTTTGTATTTGACTCATAAACAGAGCTTGTTTTGATAATGTCAACAAAATGAAAATTAAGATTCATACCCAAAGACAAAAAATCTTTGTATGTAGTTGCAAAATTTGCCGTTAGTTTTCCATTATATCCTGATGTTGAAACAGAATTTTCTTGATAATAGTTTCCTCCCAAAGGTATATTGGTATAATAACTAGTATTACTAGGGATATTATCATTTGCTTCAAAAATGTATGTGTCATAACCAAGATAAGTTTGCTGTTCATAAAAATTTAATTGATAAAAATCATAATCAGTCAATACGTTCAATGGTATTCCTTGTGCAATATCTACAAAATAATTTCCAATCGAATTATATGGATTAGTTCCTTTAGAAAAAATGCTGTTTCCAAAATTATTAGTATTGTCATAATTAAATGCTAATGCAATTTTTTTCCAATCTGTTTTTCCACTGTTATCATTGAAAACAAAAACTACTCCAGCTTGGTTTAAATCCAACGTAGTGTCATTGTCTTTAGTTTTTGTTCCAAAATAGGTAGAACTATTTTTGGTATTGAAAACAGAACCTGTAATAGAACCGAAATTATTATTAAAAAACACTGAACCAGCAGGGTTTTGGTTTATTGCAGACAAATCTCCACCCAATGCTCCAAATGCACCACTCATACTTCTAAATCTAGCGGTTCCAGTAAGGTTTTCTACTGATAATCTCAAGGCATCTTCAGGTGTTGTTTCTTGTGCAAAAATTTGAGAAAATGAAGCGCAAAAAAACAAGCATGTTAATATTTTTTTCATGGCAATTATTTTACTATTTATAAATTTTTGAATTATCTTCTTCCTCCACCGCTTGATCTTCCTCCACCGTAACTTCCACCACCTGAGCTTCCGCTACTATAACTTCCCGATGAGTAGCTGGAGCTTCTAGTTCCAGAATAGCTTCTGGTTGGAGTAGTACTATTTGAGCTAGATGAAGAACTAGGTCTCGGTTGTGAAACATTTGGTCTCGGTTGTGTAGATGAGGAATTAGATGTGTTGTTATAGTTTCTTACAGGAGTGGTTGTTGTATTTCCTCTTGGAGGTGTCGTGTAGTTTCCTCTCGTTGGATTTGAAATATTACTTCTGTTAGGTTGTTCGTAGCTGTTTCTTCCTCCAAAATTGCTCCTAGGATTATTAAAAGAATTGGTTCTAATGTCATTACCTCTCACCGAATTTCTGTTGCCAAGTCTATTACCATAGTAATCACTTCTTCCACCTCTTGTTCCATGATTGTAGTATCCGTTATTCCAAGCATATCCATAGTAATTATTCCAACCCCAATTATTATAATAGTAAGGACTATACCAGCCCCAATTCCAACCCCAATAGTAGCTTGGACCATACCAATTATTCCAACCAAATCCCCAACTAGGACCATACCAGTTATTCCATCCCCAATAATTTCCGTACCAGTAGTTGTTCCAATAATTCCAGCCCCAAGAATTGTCATAAACATTTATTGTTACTGATTGAGCATTGCTTCCCCATGAAGAATAATTTCCTGAGCTATACTCTTGAGTTTCTCTGGTAGCTACTGTATCTCTTGTTGTAGAATAATTTTCTACATCGGTAAACACTTCATCATTTTGGTTTAATGAGCTAAAGTACTCTTTATATTTTTGGCTATTTTCTGAATTAGAATTTTCAGGCTGTGTTTTTTTAGCTTCGGTTGAATTTCCATAAACGCCATCATTATCATAATAAGATGAGTTTTGGTAAGAACCACACGAATAAAGACTAAAAAATATACTACCGAATACAAAGTAAACGGGCCAATTGACTAGTAGAAGGAATTTTGTTTTCATATCATTAGCATTTTTATTGTTGGACTATACAAAATTAGTTAGTTTTGCTGAACTATTTAGTTAAAATAAGTTAAACAATTTTTGTGCCAAATATTTATTATGAGTAAAAACTTAACAAAAAGAGAAGAAGATTATTCCAAATGGTATAACGAGCTTGTTGTAAAAGCTGATTTAGCCGAAAACTCTGGAGTTAGAGGTTGTATGGTGATAAAACCATATGGTTATGCTATTTGGGAAAAAATGCAACGCCAGTTGGACGATATGTTCAAAGAAACAGGTCATTCAAATGCTTATTTCCCTCTTTTTGTACCCAAAAGCATGTTTGAAGCTGAAGAAAAAAATGCAGAAGGATTTGCGAAAGAATGCGCTATAGTTACTCATTATCGTCTGAAAACTGATGAAGAAAATAAAGGGAAACTAATTGTTGATCCAAATGCCAAACTCGAAGAAGAGCTCATAGTTAGACCTACAAGTGAAGCCATAATTTGGAGCACTTATAAAAACTGGATACAGTCTTACAGAGATTTACCTCTATTAATCAATCAATGGGCTAATGTGGTACGTTGGGAAATGAGAACACGATTGTTCTTGAGAACAGCCGAGTTTTTATGGCAAGAAGGACATACGGCACATGCAACAAAACAAGAAGCGATAGAAGAAACAGAAAAAATGATGAATGTTTACGCTGATTTTGTTGAGAACTTTATGGCAATTCCAGTAATAAAAGGAATTAAAACAGCCAATGAAAGATTTGCTGGAGCAGAAGAAACGTATTGTATAGAAGCCTTAATGCAAGATGGAAAAGCCTTGCAAGCTGGAACTTCACATTTTCTAGGTCAAAATTTTGCCAAAGCTTTTGATGTAAAGTTTGCAAGTAAAGAAGGCAAGTTAGAACATGTTTGGGGAACGAGTTGGGGTGTTTCAACAAGATTGATGGGAGCATTAGTTATGACACATTCAGATGATAAAGGATTGGTATTACCACCAAATCTTGCTCCAATTCAAGTTGTTATAGTTCCAATTTTTAAAACGGATGAACAATTTAATCAAATTAATGACCTAGTTGAATCATTGTCAAAACAATTAAGAAAGTTAGGTATATCTGTAAAATTTGACACAAGAGATACCTTGTCACCTGGATTTAAATTCAACGAATGGGAATTAAAAGGAGTACCTGTTCGAATTGCTATTGGACCTAAAGATTTAGAGAATGGTACTTTTGAAGTAGCAAGAAGGGATAATTTGACAAAAGAAATAGTTTCAAATCAAAATATTGTTGAACACATCTCTAGTTTATTGGAGACAATTCAAAAAGATTTGTTCGACAGAGCATTGAATTTTAGAAATAATCATATCACAGAAGTTAATTCTTTTGAAGAGTTTCAAGAAGTGTTGGAAAATAAAACAGGTTTTGTTTCTGCACATTGGGATGGAACATCAGAAACTGAAGAAAAAATCAAAGAATTGACCAAAGCTACGATAAGATGCATACCTTTAGATAGGGTTGAGGAGGAAGGAAAATGTGTTTTTAGTGGAGCAAAATCAGCTGGAAGAGTACTGTTTGCTAAGGCTTACTAAAAAATAGTAAAAAAAATTATTTTACTATTGTACGAATAAAAAATAGTTGTATTTTTGCATCCGCATTACGCAAGTAGGCCCGTTCGTCTATCGGTTAGGACGCCAGGTTTTCATCCTGGTAAGAAGGGTTCGATTCCCTTACGGGCTACAAATGTAGAAAACAGGTTATGGCCCGTTCGTCTATCGGTTAGGACGCCAGGTTTTCATCCTGGTAAGAAGGGTTCGATTCCCTTACGGGCTACAATTTTTTTAATTTAAAAAATAACAAAAAATGGCAAATCATAAGTCAGCTTTAAAAAGAATAAGAAGCAACGAAAAGAAAAGAGTTTTAAACAGATATCAACATAAAACAGCTCGTAATGCAGTTAAAGCATTAAGATTAACGACTGTTAAAGCTGATGCAGTTGCTAAGTTAGCTTCTGTTATATCTATGATTGATAAATTAGCTAAGAAAAATATCATACATGATAATAAAGCATCAAACTTGAAGTCTAAATTGACTAAACACGTTGCAAGATTATCATAAGGAAAGTATTCCTATTATCTTATATTAAGAAGACACCTTTTTAGGTGTCTTTTTTAGTTTAATTTAGTTTTTAAATCCTCTAGAAGCTCTTTTGTTATTGGTTTTGATATAAAATCTATAACTATCTCATATGTCTTTGACTTGTTAATGTCTTTTGGGTCTATTGTTGAAGATAAAACGATGAATTTTGTTTTGTGGAAGACTTTGTCAAATTGATTTTTTATATATTCATCAAGAAATTCCCATCCGTTCATTATAGGCATATTCAAATCTAAAAAAACAATATCTATTTTTTCGAATTCTTTGTCTTGATTTAAAGAATTAAAAAACTCTAAGGCTTCTTCACCGTTATTTGAAGTAAAAATAGTTGAAGCAAAATTTACTTTTTCAATGACTTTTTTGCAAAGCATCAATGTAATTGGGTCATCATCAATACATAGTACATTCATGATTTTAGTTGTTAAATGTTATTGTAAAAGTTGTTCCTTTACCTACTTTACTGCTAACCTCAATAGTTCCTCCCATTGTTTCCACTTGCGATTTAACTAAATATAATCCAAGACCTTTGCTGTCAGGATGATTATGAAATCGCTGATACAATCCAAAGATTTTATGTTTGTTTCTGTCTAGGTCTATACCAATTCCATTATCTTTAAAATATAGAATAACTTTATCGTTAATAGTTTTTGAGGTTATTGTAATTTTTAATTGTTTGTCTGGAGATTTATATTTTATTGAATTTGTTAATAGATTAAGGAAAATGCTTTCCAAATATGATTTATTCATATTTAAAATAGAAATATCATCTAATTCAATTTTTAAAATAGGCTTGTGTAAACTGATTAAAAAGCTCAATTGGTTGAACACATTCTCAAAAATTTCTTTTATAAGAATAGTTTCTTTTTTTATTGAAGGATTGTCTTTTATGATGACAACTTTTACTAAATCGTTGATGGTTTCATTTAGCAAATGAGTTGAGGTTGCAAATCCAGCAATAATTTCTTTGAGTTCTGGGTTTTCAATTTCAATATCATCAACCAAATTGAGCAAACCAGTCAAATTTGATAATGGTGCTCTCAAGTTGTGAGAGGTGATGTATGAAAATTGTTTTAAATCGTTATTATTCTGTGTTAACTCTCTAATAAGTTGTTCACGTTCTTTAATTTTTTCTTTTTCCTCAGTCACATCTCTTTGAATTGATATCCAATGTGAGTGCTCGCCTTCATTAGTCATTACAGGAATCATGGAAAGATTAATCCAGAATTCTTCTCCATTTTTTTTATGGCAAATGGTTTCAATGACACATTCTTTATATTCCAGAACAGCATTTTTTAATTTATCGAGTTGTAAAATATCAGATTTTGGACCAAATATTAGTGAAATGGACTTTCCTATAATTTCTTCTTCACTAAATCCAGTCATTTTTAAAAATGCCGTATTGACGAATATGATTTTTGGAGCATAATCATCAACAATTTCAGTATCAGTAATCATCACCGCATCTTTAGATTGTGTGATGGCCGTTTCAAGGAGTTTAAGCCTTTGTTCTTCTTCTTTTTGCTTGGTAACATCTTGAAGAGCTCCAATCATTCTGATGGCTTTTCCATCAGCATCTTTCAATAGAAAACCTCTATCAAGAACATATTTAAAACTTCCATCTGCACATTGAAATCTATATTCGTGTTGCCATTTATCTGTTTTAGCATCAAGGAATGAATATAATTTTATTGACATGTTTAAGCTGTCTTCGGGATGAATTCTGCTAAACCACCAATTAGAGTCGCTACCAACTTCACTTTTTTTGTAGCCAAATACACCTTGAATACCTTTGTTCCAAACCAACTTATCGCTTTCAATTTGCCAATCCCAAATGGTGTTACTAGTAGCCTTTGCCACTACGTCGTAGCGCTCTTTAGCTTCAGTTATTTCAGAATTATTTTTTTTAAATTTTGCAAATGTATCGCTATATCTTGAGTGGATTTGATTGAGAGCATATTTTGTAAAAAAGACGTAGGCAACAATAATAACAACGTCTTTTATGATAAAATATCTTTGAATAACATCTTTTGTTGAGTTTTCTAATTGTCCATTAATAAAGACATTGCCTAATAAAGATATTAGAACTAAAGCTATTAGGGAAAAAATAATTATTTGACTAGAAAACTTTTTCATTTCTTCAAATATATAAATAAAAGATGTTTTTTAAAAATAACAGAAAAACTTATTATTATAATAACATTACATCTTGATTTACTTTTCAGTATCAAAAATAAAAATGTACCTTTGCACCTTTCAAAAAAACATACATGGAATCAATTAGAAACATTGCTATTATTGCTCACGTTGACCACGGTAAAACAACACTGGTCGACAAAATTATGTATCATTGTCAACTTTTTAGAGATAATGAAAACACTGGTGATTTAATTTTGGATAACAACGATTTGGAGCGTGAAAGAGGAATTACAATTGTTTCTAAGAATGTTTCTGTAAAATACAAAGGCACAAAAATAAATATCATCGACACACCAGGTCACGCCGATTTTGGTGGTGAAGTAGAAAGAGTTCTCAATATGGCTGATGGAGTTTTACTTCTAGTAGATGCTTTTGAAGGACCAATGCCACAAACTCGTTTTGTGTTACAAAAAGCAATTGACCTAGGGTTAAAACCTTGTGTGGTCATCAATAAAGTAGACAAGGAAAATTGTACACCAGAAGAAGTACATGAAAAAGTTTTCGATCTAATGTTTGAGCTTGGTGCAGAAGAATGGCAGCTTGATTTCCCAACAGTATATGGCTCTGCAAAGAACAACTGGATGAGTGAAGACTGGAGAAATCAAACAGAAAATATTGAGCCATTATTAGACATGGTTCTTAATCATATACCAGCGCCAAAAGTTTCTGAAGGAACTCCTCAAATGCTAATAACATCACTAGATTTTTCTTCGTTTACAGGTAGAATAGCTATTGGTCGTTTGCAAAGAGGCGAATTAAAAGAAAATCAAAATGTTTCTTTGGTAAAAAGAGATGGAAAAATAATCAAATCAAAAATCAAAGAACTTCACACATTCGACGGATTAGGAAGAAAGAAAGTAGAACTAGTTACTGCAGGAGATATTTGTGCGATTGTTGGTCTTGAAGGTTTTGAAATTGGAGATACAGTTGCCGATTTTGAAAATCCAGAAGCATTGCAAACTATTGCTATTGATGAACCAACTATGAGTATGTTGTTTACTATAAACGACTCTCCGTTTTTTGGTAAAGAAGGGAAATTTGTTACTTCTAGACACGTTAAGGATAGATTGACCAAAGAACTTGAAAAAAACCTTGCTCTAAGAGTTAATGAAACAGATTCGGCGGATAAATTTATGGTGTTTGGTAGAGGTGTTTTGCACTTATCTGTTCTTATAGAAACCATGAGACGTGAAGGATATGAATTGCAAATTGGTCAGCCACAAGTTATCATTAAAGAAATTGATGGAGTAAAATGTGAGCCAATTGAAGAGCTAACAATAGACTTACCTGAAAATGTTTCGGGTAGAGCAGTGGAGTTTGTTACCGTTAGAAAAGGTGAAATGTTGAGCATGGAACCAAGAGGAGAAAGAATGATTATAAAATTTAATATTCCATCTAGAGGAATTATTGGTTTAAGAAATCAACTTTTGACTGCTACAGCTGGTGAAGCTATCATGGCACATAGATTTCTTGAATATCAACCTTACAAAGGAGAAATATCAGGAAGAATTAATGGTTCTTTAATTTCTATGGAAAATGGAAAGGCAATTCCATATTCGATAAATAAATTACAAGATAGAGGTAAGTTTTTTGTAGATCCAAATGAAGATGTATATGAAGGTCAAGTAATTGGAGAAAACTCTCGCGGAGATGATATGGTGGTTAATATCACAAAAACCAAACAATTGACCAACTTCCGTTCTGCCGGAGCTGATGACAAAACAAGAATTGTTCCAGCAATAAAGTTTTCTCTTGAAGAAGCTTTAGAATATATTCAAAAAGATGAATATGTAGAAGTAACACCAAAATCACTTCGTTTAAGAAAAATTTATCTGAACGAAAATGATAGAAAACGTTTTAAAATAGATTAATAAAAAAAAACCCATCAATCGATGGGTTTTTTTTATCGTTTTAAAGTAAAATGACCTTTTACATTTCTACCATCTCTCAACTGGATATTGTACCAATAATCATCTGATGGCATTAAATTGTTGTTATAAGTTCCATCCCAGCCATTTCCTGTTGCACTTATTTGTTTTAACAACTTACCATATCGGTCAAAAATATAAATTACCGAGTTAGCATTAGCGGGATTTACTCCTTGAATGTTCCAATAGTCATTATATCCATCGCCATTTGGAGTAAAGAAGTTAGGAATTCCAAGAACATATATTTTCATTGGGCCAACAATACCACAGCCATTTTTGTCTCTCACATAAACATCGTGTTCACCAATTGGTACATTTTGAAAAAAATTACTGTCACGATATGGGCCATACATATCATCTAGAGAATACTCATAAACTCCACTGCCAGTAACGGTTATTAAAACGGTGTTTAGAGAACTCAAATCATGTATTTCTATATTTTGTATGGTGGCAATTTCTGAAGCAATAACGTCAACTTTTCTAGTCATAATACATTCCGAAGAGTTTTTGACCGTAACAGTATATTCTCCTGGTGTAGATACAGTTAGCTGATATTGGTTTTCTCCAACCAAAATATTTCCATTTTCATACCATTGATAGCTATAGTTTGTTGGAGAACTGCCATCAATTATTGCTGCATCAATTATTGTAGATGTGTCGGGCAAACATATTAGCATGCTGTCATATAAATCAATTTTTGGCGTAGGATTTACCACAAAAGGAATTATCAATTCAGCTGTACAATCAGTATTTATTGGGTTTTCAACTACAACTTTTATATTTTGAGTTGAAGTAGTAAAAGGATTTGGTAAAGAATTGCCAATAAGATTATTGTTTTCATCATAAAAATAAATATTCAATCCCGTTTGGTTACCCAAAAGCATTTCTTGAAAATTGGTGGTTGGGAATGTATATTTTCCGTCTTGATATAATGGATCTTCTTCATCATCGCAAATGGTTGTGTAGCTGATATCTATTGGAAAAACTTCTGGTAAATCATCTACAATAAACTGTAAAGTTTCTTCATCATAACATGGTTGTCCACCAGTTTGGGTAGTATTATTACTAACTCTAATGGTTATAGTTTCTGTTCCATTTACATAGAATGGATTAGGCAATGGACTTGGTAGTTGAATTCCCGCTGAGTTATAATATTTAACGTTTACACCAGTTTGACCACTTAAAACTAAGGACTGAATAGTTGATGTATCGAAACCAAAAACGCCATCTTGGTTATCATCGCAGTGACGAATTAAGTTTTGAGTATTTATTGGGTTTGCAAAAGGTAATGCTTCTACAATTATATCAAAAGTTTTAAATCCAAAACAAGAATTGTCTAATGTGCTATCTACTCGAACCCAAATAGTTTGCTGATTAGGAAAACCAATATTTCTATAATTGGTGATATCTTGTATGGCTAATGAATTACCCAAAATGTCAGTTTCTGCAAGAAAATCGGCTTCAGTTTTGTAGAATTTTATAGAAACATTACTTGGTAGAATAGCTAGTAAACTATTTTTAATGGCTGTAAAATCAAATGGTCCAGAAATGCCATCACGGTCATCGTTTGTGGCATCCAAATAATCATCACATTTGTACTGATTAGGGATAACAAAAGTACTTGGGATTTGAGTTACCGAAACCACTAAATTTATTCTTCCAACACTAAAACATCCATTGCTGTTTTCTACTCTAACAAATACGCTATTATTTCCAGATGAAAAAGCAATAGGATTTGTGATTTGAAGAGAAGCATCTTGAGTATTTGCCGCAAGAAGAGTGGTATAATATGTAAAAGTTTCATTTTGATAGTTTGCCGAAATGAAATCATTTTTTTGTGTTAAATTAAAAACTGAAATTCCATCTGTATCATCATCACATTGCTTTAATGAAATTGGTGTCGTTAACGATGGTAATGCATAAGTTGTTAGAATTGCAATATTTGAATACAAGCCACATGAATTTCCAGTTCTGTTCAAAAATACTCGATAAGTATATCCAGCCATTGCTGCAGTAACATTTGAAATAGATAATGTGGATGAATTTACGCCGCTGTAAATCCCTGCATTTGTCAAATTAACCCAATTCACACCATTATCAGTAGAAAGTTGCCATTGATAACTATCTGCTTCTGGACTTGTTATTGAAAACTGAGCCAATTGAAGTTCGCATGTCGTTACATTTGTAGGTTGTGTTGTGATAGATATTGGTGCTGGAATAGTATAATTGCCATTAGGAACACTGTAACCGCTAGCATTTAAAACAGTTCCATTGCTATTTATTACAATAGGATTATCATTTCCTAAAATGCCATCATTATTACCATCAGAAAACCCAGCTTCAGTAACATCAAAACAATCGTCATCGTCACTATCGAGTTCTATGTAGTTAAAAATGCCATCATTATCTGTATCGGCAATTGTAAAGTTTATAACTCCACTGTTAGGAGAAGTTTCGAGATTGTTAGCTAAACCATTCGAACCAAAATTAGTTGTAATAACTACTCCATTAGTATTGGTTTGATTGCTTGGGCTACCAGCTTCAATAATATCAAAAATTCCATCGTTGTCAGAATCTAAATCGAGGTAATTTGGAACACCATCACTGTCACTATCTGCAGGTATAAAAGTAGCTGCAAAAACATCATCAATGCCATCATTGTTGGTGTCAACATTTGTTAAGGGGTTGAATGTGCTTCCTTGTGATTCATAAAAATCTGGAATTGAATCATTGTCAGAATCGTAGTCCAATTGATCGGGAACCGTATCGTTATCACTATCTTTTGGAACACATGTTGCAATCAGTTTTAGGCTAACTTTACTAATGTTATCATCTACAAGATTTCTATTTGTAATAGAGATTGAAGAAATTAATTTTCCTTTAATACTAAAGTTTCCAGTTCCAGCTTGCAAAGGAATATTTCCATTTAGTCTAAATCGAATTTCAAAATTTGAAAACTGGGTTACGTTGTTCTCAAAAATTCCATCAAAATTAGTGTCAATCAGTAATTGATTATTTGGGTTAAGAATAGTTATGGTTTGATTTGAAGGACAATTAATCCTTAACTCTGTGTTTGAAGAAAGCAATGCTGATGCATCAATAATATCACTGTAATTTATGGAAATGCTTAAAGGTTGATTGTAAGTCTGTTTATAGGTTGCTGTATTGCTTTTACCTTGTGGCGTTTCTAAAACTATATTTCCATTAGTATCGCCAACAACTGGATTTGACGAAGCTATTCCAGTTGTAGAAATTGTGCCAATATATGAATTGTTATAGCTAGCAATAGAAATATTTCCTGAATTAATATTGGATGTGTTAATTGTTAAATCTCCATAGGATTCATTACAATTTGTTATTCCATCATTATCTAAATCCAAATCAACATTATCTACGCATCCATCATTGTCATTGTCTTCTGGACAAATACTTACAGGAATATTATCTGAATTATAATCGCTTCCGCAAGCACTTATTGTAGCCGAAACATAATAATAACCAGGTTGTGTGGGATTGTAAAAATTATTTGTTGCACCTGAAATTGCTGTATCATTAAAATACCATTGAAAAGTATCAAAAGGACTAAGGCTATTTACACTCAATGTTGTATTTGGAAGGCAGTTGTCTAGATTGATATCAATTTGGCTCAATGATATTTCTGGTTTTGATGTAAAACCTGAATAATAGCCACCAAAAGTTGCAGCAAAACTACTACCATAAGCTGCTAAATAGACTTCATTGCTAGAAAAAACTGAAACATTTCCTTTCATTCCAGTAAAGACGTAGCTCACATAGTTTGGATTTCCGGTTACATTGGTTGGCCCAACTACTGAGATTGATCCTGGTAGTGTATTAATGTCATAATCTACACCATCTATAGTAAAGTTTAGTGTGGATCCAGTTTTGGTTACAAGCGTAACTCTTCCTGTGAATTCTCTAGTTCCAATAAACTCTATTTGTGGAATATTATTAATTACTCTTGGAGTTTGACAACTTAGCGGTGGAACAAAAAACATTTCTTGATTCCTTTGATCTATTGAACTGTTATCCCCAACACATTGATAGGCAAAAACTTTTTTAGAAGTATTTACATATAAGTTTCCATCTTGCGAAAAATAATTACCTGTTAAGGAAGCATATTGCCCAGCATCAATAGTAAAAGTTGGAGTTGTAGAACCATCAAGATAAATTTCGGTATTATCTTCATCACCAACAATTATTGCTCTTTCTACGTCATCTATTCCTGTGCTTTTTATGAAAATATATTCCTGACCAGTTTTTTCTTTTGGAACAATTTGGTCGAAACCTAAATCAAGGTTTCCTGCAGCATTGCTTCCGCCATATGAACCACAGTTTACAACTATTGGTTTATCTGAAGTGATTAATGAACCTACTAGCGCATCACGATTTAAGGTATTTGGACCTTGAACAGCTATAACATAACTTTCGCCACTATTCAATACAACACTTGGCACAGTTCCTGTTCCACCATTTACAAAAGTTGCTCCAGCAGGAAAACCACTAAAATCGACAGTTGTATTGTTTTCGGTTGCTAATACAGCAATAAAAGTATAATGGAAATCTTGATAGGATTGAACATTAGTATTCAATAAAGCGCCGCTTCTAAAATGAGTTCCAAGTGCTGCTAATCCTTTTGAAACAAGCTCGCCAGCCTGATTTCCTGATTGGTCAATTACACGAGCTGAAACATAAACCTGATCTTCGGCTTCCACTATGTAACCTTTGTTATTCAGAATTCCGTTGGCAAGAGATGAATCAACATGGAGTTGTGTGTCGTTTCCATAACCTACATAATATATATATGGATTATCTCGTGTAACAGTTCCTAGTATTGTTGAACCTCCAATTTCAATAATTTTTACATTAACTGGAGTTGTTTTTGGGGTAGAAATATATAAATATTGCTCTCCAGCAAAAACTGTTGAGCTAGATAAAGGCGGAATGTAGTGTGTTTTGCTAAACTGACCAAAAGATTTGGTACTGATAATCAGGATGTTTAACAAAATAAAAACAAACTTTTTCATTTGTTAAAAATAACAATAAAAAAAGAAAACAATAAAAGAGAATTGTCTTTTATGTTTTCTTTAAGATTTGATTGACAAATGAAACTACAAATCTCTCTTTTGTATTATTTTATAGGATGCATAAATAAAAATGCTAACCCAAATACAAACTATTAGTATTGAGGAAAAATGTATAGAATAGTCTTTTATTGTGTTATCTCCAATCGTTGTTTGTATCGTTCTGATAACACTAAATCTAGTAAATGGTTCTACAAGTAAATTACCAATTGATTCCAATGGGAAAAATGAATAAACATCATCAACTCTTGAGCTTCTGTTGAATACTTCAAACTTGAAATAGGAGTATGATATTTTCTCTATCAAAAACCAAATAAACAAAAAACCTAGAGCAAACGCTGAACGTTTTATCAAAACCGCCAAGAACAAACACAAACTAAAGAAACCTACTAAATTCACAAAATAGGCAACTAGATACTCTAAATCAGAGAAAACAATTCCCACTTCGTTATAGGATGAAAATGTGAAGCCAAGAACAAGTGATAGTACAAATATAAATAAGGTCGAAAAAGCTGATATTGCTACAATTGTCAAGAATTTTGAAAGGATAAATTCTTTTTTGCTCATCCCATCAATGAGATTTTGTTTTAATGTGCCATAAGTGTACTCGTTGGCAATCATCGAAACAATCACAATAGCTAAAAAGAATTTTAGAACCGAAGCTATCCAAGTGTTAAAGTGCCAAATAAATGGAAAGTTAAATATACCCATTTCGGCAAAATGTATTTTGAAATTTCCAATATCAAACTTGATAGAGGCAATCATTGCTATAAACGATAAAATAATAAAGTAACCAATAGTCAATATTCTGCTTGCTCTATTCTTCCATATTTTTTGAAATTCGATTGATAGTAATCTTTTCATAAATTTAGTTATTGGTTAGTTTTAAAAATTGTTCTTCGAGGCTAACTTTTTTGTTTACCAAATGGCTAAGAAAAATCCCTTTTTCAGAAAGATTTTTATTGATTTTTTCACCTGAAATTGTTTCTTTGAAATAGACAATTACTTTGCCATCTTGTTCATCGATTTTTTCAGTTTCAAAAATTTCAATTATGATTTTTTTCAGAAGTGTATTATCGCTGTAAACCATTTCAAAATAACCTGATTTATTGGTCATTCCTTCTACAGTTCCATTATAAAGCATTTCGCCATAGCGAAGAACGAGCACATGACTACATACTTTTTCTACTTCATCTAGCAAATGGGATGCGAGTAGGATAGTAGTTCCTTGGTTGGCAATTTGCTTGATAATATCTCTAATTTGATGAATTCCTTGCGGATCTAAACCATTGGTAGGTTCATCCAAAATAAGTATTTCTGGATCGTTTAACAACGCCGATGCAATGGCCAATCGTTGTTTCATTCCTAGAGAAAATGTTTTGAATTTGCTGTTCTTTCTATCAGAAAGCCCAACAATTTCCAATTTCTCTTCTACTTTTTTGTAATTGATACTTTTGATTTTACAAACAAGTTCCAAGTTTTCCTTGGCTGTCATATAAGGATAAAAGTTCGGTCGTTCTATTATTGCGCCAACTTTTTTAAGCGCATCATGGGTTTCCAATTTGCCACCAAACCACGAAAAACTACCAGATGTTTTATTTACAACGTTAAGAACAATCCCAAGAGTAGTTGATTTTCCGCTTCCATTTGGGCCGAGAATTCCATATACATTTCCTTTTTGTATATCGAATGATAAATTTTTTACAGCATGAATTTTGCCGTATTTTTTATCCAAGTTTTTGATGCTAAGTATTGTTTCCAATTCGAAATCATTTTCAAATAGGACGAATGACACATCAATTTGTTACTCGATTTTTTTGTCGATTGTAAAAATGATTTACAAATTCGTTTCGAATATGTAGATAATGCAGGGTTTTGTTTATTTCTTTTAACTCTTCGGTGAGTATAATTTTATTTCCTCTAGAATCATTTGTGACTTGCGATTTGCAATGCTTGCATTCAAATTCTTGGAAGTGACTATTTACTTTTTGAGTTAAAACATATTGATGTCCAAACCATGAACACCTGTAGTTTTTTGAAACTAGTTTGGGATAAATGTAGTAGAGCATCATAATGTAGTTTAGTGTTGATTTGGTTGTAATAAACTTACTATCAATTGTTTATATAAAGAAATTTTATCGACAAACTGCTTGATTTCAACTATTTATCAAAGTAAAAACTTACTTTTTATTTAAAATTTACAATATTTGGCTGACCAATTTCATAATCAGGAAGTGACAAATCATTGTTTTTCAGCGTGTTAGTTTTGAAAATATTTGTTCCTTCAAAAGGTATAGAAGGATAATAGGAAATAGAAATTTGAAAACTATTAAAAACCAAATAATCATTGTTTATCAAGACACCAATACTGAATTTAGAATATAATTTATCATTGAGAATTTTGTTCGTTTCATTTCCTAAAAAGCCCAAAGTCATATTATAAAAAGGACTGAAGTGAAATCCATGCCAATTACCTGGAACATAAGTCTGTGTTTGTAAAGCCAAAGTCAATTTTTTTGTTCCGTTTATCAAAGGATTTCCAAACCCCGAAATTCCATCTTGGTCTTCTAGCGTAACTCTATCTTTAATAATCGGCGCACGATGATTACCAAATACAATTGTTGGTTTTATAAATTGCCTGATTTTCCAACTTCCCAGCGGTAAAAGATTGGTAAAATAATTTGCTTCAACCTTGAATGTGGTTTCCTCTGTACAACCACCGTTGAAAAAACTTCCCCATTCAAAATTACTACCAATATAACCAAATGAAAAATAATCTCCATAGGCAAATCTGCCACCAAAATAGGCTCTTTTAGTAAAATTTTTATGCTGAAAACCACCAGTTATAGAATAGACCTGTCCATAAGGAACATCTTCAATTATTCCGTAATTGAATAGAAATTTATCCTCAGCAAATTTTCGAGTATTCAATCCAATGCTTGCTAAATATAGCTCTTCATCAGAAAAATAATTTTCGGTGTCAAAAGTTACTGAAGGTGAGTTGAGATAATCAATTTTTTTATACCCAATAGTTGTAATAAGGTTCGTTGTTCTATAATCTTCGTTTTTTCCTTTAAATATTTTTTGTGAATGACCAAACCAAAAATCTCTGGTTTCGCTTTTGAATTGAAATGTTTTAAAATTACCAGTTATGTCTGGAATAGAGTCGTAAAATCGTTTGTTTTCAAAATAAATTCCACCAGCAAGACGTGTAAACGGGGAATAAAATCGGCGTTCCATTTTGGCACTTTTTATCAAAGCATCGTTTAGAGTCGTCTGATAAAGTAGCGTAGTATTTATAAATGTGTTTCTAAAATTGTTTATGCTGTAGCTTGCGGTTCTTGCATTCTTTTTATCCTCAAATCGGTTGGTGTAATCATATTCAATTTCGTGTCCCAAACCCATAAAATTCCTTTCAGTAAGCTCAAGTGTTCCTCTACTACTCGATATTGAACCAGTAGGAATTAAACTCCACGAGTCCAATACTCTAACCGAAATATCAACAGAGTCTTTACTATTTATATCGATAGGTTTTATGATAACACTTCGGGTAAATCTTTGTTTCCTAACGAGTCGTTCAGACTCTTTTGCTAATAATGAATCTAATGGTTGATTTTCTCTGATTAAAAGAATATTTTTTATCGTCCAGTTTTTGGATTTTGTATGCAAGCTATTGCCAAATTTTTCAAAACCATTGGGTTTTTCATCAGGATTGTCAAGTGAGTAACCAAAAGGATCGAGTGTTTCAATTTTAATCTTCCTGATGATTTTTCCTTCGTGCTTGTCAAATGATTTTTTTAGTAGATACTTTTTTCTAACATTTTGAACGGCTGGTTGCTTTTTTCTTGTTGATTTGAATAAAAGTTTGTGAACAAATTTTCCAAAACCACTTCTTTTAGAATAAGCTTCAATGTTTTTGTAAACTTTTATTGAATCAGGATTTTTGTTGCTAGTTTGCCCAAAAGAAATATGAACAGACAACAGCAATAGAAAAAAAACATAATGTATTTTTATCTTCATCAAAGCAAGTTTCAACAAATGTAAACGTTTCTTTTGACTAAAATATTATATGTTTTTGCTCAATTGTTATATCATTCAAATAAAAAATCCTCAAAACTTTTTTTGAGGATATAGCTATTGATTAGATTGAATTCAAAAAAAGAATTTAATTATTCTTTATTAATTTATTATTGAAAAAAATTGAATAGACAAAAAACAAACTTAGAATTAAATAAATTGATGTTGGTAAAGTATAATACCAATATTCCAGATGTTTAATCTTAAAGGAATGGAATAAATAAAAATATTGAATACCGACTCCAATTAAATTTAGATTTTTTTTCTTACTGAGAACAAAGAAAAGACTTGCGATGGTGAACAATAAAAGAATGAGACTTTGTAATGCTTCTATTTGACCACATTCAACACATGTCAAATCAACTATGCTACCAAAAACCCCAACAATAATCCATAAAAAGTTCATTAAGGTCAAAGTTCCACCATTAATGGTAATCATTAAAAAAGATATTATTACCGCTATGTTTAAATATTTTTTATCCATGTTAATTTGAACTATTTGATGGCGCTGTTCCAAATGACGTACTTTTAACCGCACCAGATGGAAGAGGTAAATTTATTACAACTTCTCTCAATGTGCCAGAAGTTTATCCTTGCCATAAATTATTTGGAGATTCGCAACTATGAATATTGATGTTTGTCTGACTTTCAAAAATTGAGATAGCTGTATCGATACAATTAAATCATCCTTAATTATACTCAGGATTACTATGTGCTAATATGTTATTGCTCATGACAAATAAAGAACGTAACAATTAAGCTATAACTTAATCCAAATATAATAAATAAAAAATATGCTTACAAAAAAATCCTCAAAACTTGTTTTGAGGATTTCTATTTTTTTAACTCTTTTGTTCTTTATTGAAATAAACAAGGTAATAATACATCTGTTTTTCTTCATCCCAACCTTTTTCTACAAATTTTTCGGCGCTTTCGGGATTTATGAAATCAAGTTTTATTTGAATGTTTGTGTCAAGGTTGATTACATTTTTTATCTTCTTTCTTGCATCACTCACAGCGCTGTTGGCTATTGGAAAAGTAGTTATGTCTTCAATGCTGTATTTTTCTCCTTTATCAACTTTATAGTTTTTAAACTCTGGTATCAAATCGGGATTATCGATTACTTCGTTCAAAAATTTTGTTTCCTCAAATTCATTATTTTTCGCAAAATGATTTACAGCTCTATTCATGAACAAAACTTCTTGCTTCTTGTCTTCGGCAGGAAGCACTACGTCTTTGGCAAAATCTTGACAAAATTTTAAATATTTTTTTGTAAAGAAATTTTCATCCTGAAATGCATCAACTGCTAGGAAATGTTCTAGCCAGTAGCGAGCATCATAGCGATTGTTATCAACAGTTAGAATCTTGTAACCTTCTTCCTTTTTGGTGTTGAAAATCAAACAACCTTTGTCTAGTTTGTTCAAGTTTATACCGTGTTGAAGAATCATTTCAAGATTGGTATCTTTTTCTTCAAATTGTAGAAAATCAGTTTTTATTTCGCTCTTGAAAACACCAATTGCATCTACTGGTTCATTGTTGATACTGATATGATTAAGGTAGCAAACATAAACTTCACCACTTTTTATATGTGGATGATTTGATTGTTCGTAAAGATGTTTTGTGATTTTTTTTGAAACCTCATGAATTTCAGTTGGATTAGAAAAAACCTCAGAAGCAAAGTTGAACATTTCGTTATATTCTAAATCAACTTCGTGAGCAAATTGGAAATAGTTTTCTTCTTTTTCTCTAAATGGTTTGAAAAAAAACTCTTTTAATAATGGTGTAATTTCATCAGTGACAGAAACAGTATTTTCAGAAAGAAAAAGTTCTTCGTTTCTGCTTTTGTTTCCAACTCTGTGAATGGATAAACTTTCGATGTGTGCGTTAAAAAGATTAATCATTTTGGTAAATAAAAATATAAAAGTTAGTTCCAGTTTTCTTCAAAACCATAGTCTTCGAAGCTATCATCGCCAAACATGTCCATGTCATCATCGTCTAAATCGTCATTGAATTCAGAGTAGAAATCTTCATCTTCAGTTTCAAAATCTTTTTCAGGCGCAGTTGCTGGTAAAATTCCATGAGAGAAAAGCAAGTCAGGATATGTAGTACCACTTTCTGCTTCTTCAATAGCAGCCAATTCCACAAAGAATGTCCACATGTTTATAAAATCATATACATAGATAATCTTCGTTTGGTCTTTGCTCAACAATTGATTAAGACTATAATCACTCATTATTTTTTGTTGACCTGGAATATCACCAGTATCAAAAAGAGAAATTTCATCTTCTTGATTCCATTGATCATCACATGTGTAAAAAGATGCAACTTCTGAACCGTCAAATCCAAATGCGTTAACAATGGTGTTGTGCAAATCTTCCAAAGTGTCTTCTTCGTCTATTGCGATATCTCTGAAAACATCTTCTTCGGCATCTAGAATTACTCTGAATTTATAAATCATAGGTATATATTTTTTGAACGGACAAAGGTAAAATTTATATTATCAATTAAAACAGTCGAAATTGAATTGTTGATAATATTTTTTGGCTATTTATAGAAATGGTTGGAATCCTTTGAAAATCAAAATTTATTTTTTGAAATTTTTTCATGAATTTTTCCAACTTCTTGAAGCGCTGCGCTACTGTACCACAACGTTAATTCTGCTTCAAAGATTTTGGCTTGCACCGCAGGATCACTTTCAACCAGAATTTTTGCTTCTTCAATGGTTGATACATTAAAAATAAAAATACCTCTATAATTTTTATCGTTTTTCATGAATGGTCCAGCAACAGATAGTTTACCTTCATTGGATAATTTTATAATATTGTCCATGTGACCTTTGAATAATTTTGATTGTTCTTCGGGAGTTGCAGTGGTATTGCTTCCTGTTTTTAAAATACAAAACACATAGGTTTTCATTCCATAATCATCGGCTCCAAGCTCTTTGGCAAGTTTTTCATCGTAAGCATTTTCTTGTTGAGCAAAAGCTATCGAAGCCAAAAGCATAAAGAGGAGTAAAAAGATATTTTTCATAATTTCTATTTTTATCAAAGTTACAAACTAATATTTTACAATTCATCCATTAAATTTTACAATTGAGTAACTATATATTTTTTAGTTTTGGATGTTGATGCAACTTTGTGTCATAATTAATAAAACCATGAAAACTTTTTACATTACAATTGCCAGTTTATTATTCTTTATTACATCTTTTGCCCAAAACACTGTTTCTGGAAAAGTAGTAGATAATAAAAACAATCCAATTCCTGCTGCCAATGTATATATTGATGGCTCTTATGATGGTAGTACAACAGATGAAAACGGAAATTTTACTTTCTCAACAGAGTTGAAAGGAAGTCAAATGTTGGTAATAAGTGTTCTCACTTATGAAACGTCAAAAACACCAATAACAGTTGAAGAGTGTAAAGATAAAACGTTCAAGATGAAAGAAAGCGTCAATACACTTGATGCAGTTGTGGTTACTGCAGGAACATTTGATGCTGGCGAAAAAGCTAGAGTTTCTGTTCTAAAACCCTTAGATATTGTTACTACAGCTGGTTCAAATGCAAATATAGTTGCCGCTTTACAAACACTTCCTGGAACACAAACTGTTGGCGAGGACGGAAGACTTTTTGTTCGTGGTGGTGAAGCAGATGAAACACAAACGTTTGTTGACGGAATTAGAGTTGCTCAACCTTATGGCGCAACGACAAACAATTTGCCAACTCGAGGTAGATTTTCTCCATTTTTATTTAGTGGAATGTCATTTTCAACAGGAGGTTATTCGGCAGAATATGGCGAAGCACTTTCGAGTGTGTTATTGCTAAATACAAGAGATGAAGAAGATCAAGAAAAAACAGATATTTCTTTGATGACCGTTGGGCTTGGTTTAGCTAATACTCAAAAATGGAAAAATAATTCGCTAAGTTTTAATGCAGCCTATCTCAATCTTGAACCCTATCAAAAGATAGTTCCACAAAATGTTGATTGGAATAAACCTTATCAATCATTATCAGGCGAAACTGTTTATAGAAATAATTTATCGAATGGGATTTTTAAGTTGTATGCAGCCTTTGACGCCTCAAGATTTGATATAAACCAAGAAAGTATTAACTATCCTGATAAATTGAGAGTGAATTTGAAAAACAATAACTTTTATCTAAATTCATCTTTGAAATTAAATCTAGCAAATCAATGGCAGTTTTTTACAGGTTTGAGTTATGGATACAACAACAATAAAATAGCATTAAACCTTGATGATGTTGACAATAAAGAAAATGCTTCGCAATTGAAATTGAAATTTAGAAAATCGTTTTCAGATAGAGTAAAACTAACTTTTGGAGCTGATAATTTTATCACAAAATTTGATGAAAATTTTTATGACAATCAATCAAGTTTTGATTACAAGAGTGGTTATGATACTAATATATTTGCATCATATGTTGAAGCAGATATATTTTTCTCGAAAAAATTTGCAGCAAAAACAGGCATTCGTTTTTCAAATAATGATTTGCTAAATGAAACAGCTTTATCACCTAGAATTTCACTTGCTTATAAAATTACCAAAAGCGGTCAATTCTCATTTGCCTATGGTGATTTTTCACAAGCACCAAGACAAGATTATTTGAAATATGAACATTCTCTCGAAAGTGAGAAAGCTCAACACTACATTTTGAATTATCAATACAGCAAAGACAGGCAAACTTTCAGAACGGAATTGTATTATAAGGATTACTCCAATTTGGTAAAATACGACACAGATTCTCCACAATACAATAGCATTTATAGCAATAATGGGAAAGGTTATGCAGATGGATTGGATGTTTTTTGGAGAGATGGAAAAACGTTCAAATACCTTGAATATTGGGTTTCATATTCTTACATAGATAGTCAGAGAGATTATAAAAATTACCCAACAGAGGTTACTCCAAATTTTATTGCAAAACACAGTTTAACTCTGGTTGGAAAATATTGGATAGATAAATTAAAATCTCAATTGAGTATTACCAATGCTTTTACTACTGGAAGACCATATAATAACCCAAATGAGATTCAGTTCATGAATGGAAAAACGAAAGCATACAATAACCTTAGTTTAAGTTGGGCATATCTTATTTCACAACAAAAAATATTGTATTTTTCGGTAAATAATGTTTTAAGCACAAAAAATGTATTTGGATATGAATATGCAAATACACCAAATGTAGATGGGTTTTATGACAGAAGAGCAATTACACCAACAGCTGACCAGTTCTTTTTTGTAGGGTTCTTTTGGACAATTAGCACTGATAAAACAGATAATCAATTGAAAAATTTATAAAATTACAGTTCATCATCAAAAAATTACAGTTCAGTACAATTTAATTTTCAAACACAGTAATGCATTGTACTTTTGAATAAGAAATTTAAAAAGAGTTTTAATCATCAAAAAACAGAAATCATGACAAGAATTATTACCACAATCGCATTTTTTATTTGTAGTTTATTGACTGCACAATCACAGTATGAGCAAGGTATGGGAAAAGCACTCGGACTATGGAAAGAAGGAAAAGCCAACGAAGCATCTGCACTTATGGAAAGAATAGCTTCTGTAGAAAAAACAAATTGGTTACCCAATTATTATGTAGCACTTATCAATACAACTGAAGCGTTTAATCCAGCAAACAAAGCAAATGCAGCTACATTGATAGAAAAAGCACAAAAAGCTCAAGATGAGGCAACATTAATTAGTCCGTCAAATCCCGAACTTATGGTGATGCAAGCAATGATTTACACGGCTATTATTGTTCAAGATCCAATGACAAATGGCATGAAATATTCAGGATTGGCAAGAGAAGAATATAACAAAGCAATAGCTATTGCACCAAATAATCCGAGAGTTGTTTTTTGTAGAGCAGAATTTGAAATTGGTGGAGCACGATGGACTGGAGCAGATACTAAAGCACTTTGCAAAGAAGTTGCACGTTCAATTGAACTTTTTGGCACAGATAAACCAGAAACCCCATTTTCACCTTCTTGGGGAATGGATAGAGCGCAACAAAAACTTTTAGAATGTAAATAATTTAAGAGATTATAAATGAAATATTCAAGAGAAATAAAGAAAGCATTCATAGTAGGATTTATCCTTTGGGTAATCTTATTGATACTAAATGCACTCTTAGGAGGAAAATTTCCAAAGGCAGATAGACTAGCACTCAATTTTGTTTACACTATGGTTTACACTTTTGTACTATATTTTGCTAATGCTTTTTTATTCGTTTTTCTTGATAAAAAATTCGCTGATGAACGTTTCAATATCAAAAGATTAGTTATTGGGTTTACGGCATCAATACCCATTACTGTGTTGATGATTTTTATACTTCGTTTTATTGATGAAGTTTTTATGAGAAGCGTTCCTTTGGCAGACTTTTTTGAAGCTCAAACCTTTAAAAGTTATTTTGAAACTATTATAATCACCATTATTATTTCATTAATAATTCATGTAATTTATCTCTACAAAACTTATCAAGAAACTAGACTAAAAGAACAAAAAGTAATAGCAGTTAACGCTAATGCTCGATTTGAAAGCTTAAAAAACCAAATTGATCCTCATTTTCTTTTTAATAGTTTGAATGTTTTAAGTTCATTAATTGAAGAAAACCCAGATAATGCTCAAAAGTTTACAGCATCATTATCTAAAATTTACAGATATGTTTTGGAACAAAAAGACAAAGAACTCGTTCCTCTAGATGAAGAGCTTTCTTTTGCTAAAACGTATATGAATTTATTAAAAATGAGGTTTGAAAATAGTATTACCTACGATGTGATATCAAATGTAGAAATTGAAGATGCAAAAGTAGTACCTCTATCATTACAATTATTGCTCGAGAATACTATAAAGCACAATATTGTTAGCGAAAAGAAACCTTTGTCAATAAAAATTTATACAGAAAAAAATTATTTAGTGGTAGAAAACAATCTTCAGAAAAAAGAAGTTTTGAGCGACAGACAAGGTGTTGGATTACAAAATATTGTAAATAGATATGGATTAATATCTGCACGTAAAGTGCTTATAGAACAAACCAATGAATATTTTAAAGTAAAAATACCAATTTTAACAAAACAAATTGTAACAATGGAAACACAAGCTATATACAACGAAAACACAACCTATGCTCGCGCAAAAGAACGAGTTGAAAAACTAAAAGGATTTTATGGAAACTTAATTTCCTATTGCATAGTAATTCCAGTTTTAATTTTTGTCAATCTATCTACATCAAGATTCCAATGGTTTTGGTTCCCAATGTTGGGTTGGGGAATGGGATTAACCTTTCATGCATTAGAGACTTTTGGTGTGGGTAAAAACTGGGAAGAAAGAAAAATTCAAGAAATTTTGAATAAAGAAAAAAACAACAATACAAAATGGAACTAATCATGGAAAATCAAGAATATGAGAATTATAAAAAAGCTCAGAAAAAAGTAAGCGATATAAAAGGATTCTACGGTCATTTGATTACCTATATTTTGGTAAACGGAGTCTTGATTTTTATAAACCTAAGATATTCTCCTCAATACCTTTGGTTTTTATGGCCAATGCTTAGTTGGGGAATAGGATTGTTGATAAACGGAATTATTGTTTTCGATGCAATACCATTTTTGAATAAAAACTGGGAAGAAAAGAAAATCAAACAGTTCATAGAAGAAGAAAAAACAAGACATAACAAATACGAATAAGTCATGGAATCAAAAGACGAAATAAAATATCAAGAAGCAAAAAAAAGAGTAAAAAGAATTAAAGGATTTTATTCTCACTTGCTAGTATATTTGGTTATAAACACAATGATATTTATTGTAAATATCCAACACTTGGATGCTGGTGAAAACATTTTTTCTTTCAAAAATTTTAGCACAGCATTCTTTTGGGGAATTGGGCTTTTAGCGCATGGATTATCAGTTTTTCTGCCAACAATGATACTCGGAAACGATTGGGAAGAAAGAAAAATCAAAGAAATTATGAACAAAGAAAACTCAAAATGGGAGTAATACAATTTTATGGACATTATTATCATTGAGGACGAAAAACCTGCTGCAAGATTATTGCAAAGAAAGCTCGAAAAAATAGGACTACAGGTAACAACCATGCTTCATTCAGTTGAAGAGTCAATACTTTGGTTTCAGGAAAACAAACATCCCGATTTAATTTTTTTAGATATTCAATTATCTGATGGATTGTCTTTCGAAATTTTTGAAGCAGTTACCATAAATAGTGCTGTAATTTTTACAACAGCCTATGATGAATATGCCCTGCGTGCATTCAAACTCAATAGTATTGATTATCTTTTGAAACCCATTGACGAAGATGATCTTGAAATTGCAGTGAATAAGTTTAAAGCAAGAAACCAAAGCATTTCAAATATCTCATTGGATTTCGAGTTGATAAAAAAAATGCTTGTCAATCCAGTCGATAGAACTTTTAAAAAACGTTTCACAATCAAAATGGGACAGCAAATTAAAATGATATCTATCGATGAAATTGAATGTTTCTTTTCAGAAAATAAAGGAACATACTTGCATACTTTTGACAATAGAAATTATTTGATAGACAATACTTTGGAACAGCTTGAGACAGAGCTAAACCCTGAGATGTTTTTCAGAGTTTCTCGAAAATTCATTATCGGGATGAAAGGAATAAAAGAAATTCAATTACACAGTAATTCCCGATTAAAAATTATACCAACTACCTACAACGAAGATGAAGTAATTGTGGCTCGCGAACGAGTTAATGAATTTAAAGATTGGTTAGGATAAAACATCTTTTCATATTTATTTTTTTATATTGAATTACTCGATAATTAAAAGTTTATAAATCGCTAAAAATGTTAATAACTTCATCGATTATACGACAATTTTCATGACATAATCCTCTCTGTTTTTATATATTTGCGTGTTGTACAAAAAAAGAATTATATATAAAAAAATATGAGCGAAGAGGTTAAAAAGAACAACTATTCTGCCGATAGTATTCAGGCGTTAGAAGGAATGGAGCATGTGCGTATGCGTCCATCAATGTATATCGGTGATACAGGTGTTCGTGGATTGCATCATTTAGTTTATGAAGTAGTAGATAACTCAATCGATGAGGCGTTAGCAGGACATTGTGATACGATTAGTGTAATAATAAATGAAGATAATTCCATTTCTGTAGAAGATAATGGACGAGGAATTCCTGTTGATATTCACAAAAAAGAAGGTGTTTCGGCTCTCGAAGTGGTAATGACCAAGATTGGAGCAGGAGGAAAATTCGACAAAGATTCTTATAAAGTCTCTGGAGGTTTGCATGGAGTAGGTGTGTCGTGTGTTAACGCACTTTCTGATCATTTGCGTGCAACTGTTTTTAGAGAAGGAAAAATATATGAGCAGGAATATGAAAGAGGTAAAGCTCTTTATCCTGTAAAACAAATAGGTTCTACTGACAAAAGAGGAACTACAGTAACCTTCAAACCTGATGGAAGTATTTTTACTCAAACTCTAGAGTATTCATATGATACGCTTGCTGCACGTATGCGTGAGCTATCGTTCTTAAACAAAGGAATAACCATTACATTAACAGATAAAAGAGATGTTAATGAAAAAGGTGAGTTCAGAGCAGAAACATTTCATTCCAAAGAAGGTTTAAAAGAGTTCGTTAAATTCCTAGACGGGAATAGAATTCCAATTATTGGTCATGTGATTTCAATGGAAAACGAAAAAGGTGAAATCCCTGTTGAAGTTGCTCTAATTTACAATGAAAGCTATTCAGAAAATATTTTTTCTTATGTAAATAATATTAATACCCATGAAGGAGGAACACATCTTCAAGGTTTCCGTATGGGATTAACCCGTACTTTGAAAAAATATGCAGATGCATCTGGTTTGCTCGAAAAGTTAAAATTTGAAATTTCAGGTGACGATTTCCGTGAAGGACTGACAGCTATTATTTCAGTTAAAGTGGCTGAACCTCAGTTTGAAGGACAAACGAAAACCAAACTAGGAAATAGAGAGGTTGTTTCGCCAGTTTCGCAAGCAGTTGCTGAAATGTTAGAGAATTATTTGGAAGAAAATCCAAATGATGCAAAAATAATAGTTCAAAAAGTCATTCTTGCAGCACAAGCTCGTCATGCAGCTAAGAAAGCTCGTGAAATGGTTCAACGAAAAACGGTTCTTGGTGGTGGAGGTTTACCTGGAAAATTATCTGATTGCTCAGAGCAAGATCCAGCAAGATGTGAAATATATCTAGTCGAAGGAGACTCGGCTGGTGGAACAGCAAAACAAGGTCGAGATAGAAATTTTCAAGCAATATTGCCATTAAGAGGTAAAATATTGAATGTTGAAAAAGCGATGCATCACAAAGTTTTTGAAAACGAAGAGATAAGAAATATTTTTACGGCACTTGGCGTTACTATTGGAACAGAAGAAGATAGTAAAGCGCTTAATCTAGAAAAGCTTCGTTATCACAAAGTAATTATCATGACCGATGCCGACGTTGATGGAAGTCATATTTCTACTTTGATTTTAACATTCTTCTTCCGTTTTATGAAAGATTTGATAGAAGCTGGTCACGTTTATATTGCATCGCCACCATTATATATGGTAAAAAAAGGAAACAAAAAAGAATACGCTTGGGATGATGATCAACGTGATAGAATTTCACAGCAACTTGGCGGTGGAGTTAGTATTCAACGCTACAAAGGTCTTGGTGAAATGAACGCTGAACAGTTGTGGGAAACAACGATGGATCCAAATAGTAGAACATTGCGTCAAGTTACTATTGATAGCTTAGCAGAAGCAGATAGAATTTTCTCTATGTTGATGGGTGATGAAGTTCCACCACGTAGAGAATTCATCGAGAAAAATGCAGTTTATGCAAAAATCGATGCTTAATAAAGAGAGTTTATGATATTTTTGAAAAGAATTGGTTTTGTAACTGTTTTTGCTTTCATGTTTATTCTAGTGTCTTGTTCTAATTCAGACTCAACACCAAGTTGTAGGCTGGTTAGTTTTGATGATTATGGTGTTTATTATGATGAAATTAAGAATGGTTATTTTTCTTTTAATCCATCATATTCAGGGAAAATTAATTTAGAATATGAAAATAATATTATCTCTGTAATTCATGGTGGACTTAGGAATTTATCAGTTCCAGGAAATTCAAACATCTCATTTTCTCAGAGTGATGACGTTCATGATAATTTGGTTTACAATGAAAATAGTATTACAGTAAATAATTATCATTTATATTCAAAAGAATTTGTTATAGTTGATGGTAAGTTAGTTTCACAGAATATAGAGTATAGTAGTTATTTGCCTTATGAGGCAATAGAAGATTATTCGCCAGGATTACATACTTATGAGTATGTTGGGAATAAAATACTTGAGAAAGTTGGTAGTTTTACTAGAAGAATTTTTTACATCGAAAATGGGAATTTAGCAAAGATTGATTGGTTTTTTAGGAGTTCACCGGATGTTATATATAAGAAAAAAGAATATTTGTTTACTAATTATGATTCAACTCCAAATCTTTTAAAAGGAAAGTTTTATATTAACGGATTTTTCTTCAAAGCATTTTCAAATAATAATTATGGGAAAATTGAAATTAATACCTATGATTTTAATAATGGAGTATATGAATTGAATCAAGGACAGTATTCCTTTTTCAATTATGGAGAATTTACAACAGATATGTTCATTCAAGATTGTCAATAATAAATTAAAATTATATTTAAAATGAAAGTTACTATAGTAGGAGCTGGAAACGTTGGCGCAACTTGTGCTGATGCAATGGCTTACAGAAGAATTGCAAGTGAGATCGTTCTTGTAGATATCAGAGAAGGTTTTGCAGAAGGAAAAGCGTTAGATATTATGCAAACTCAAACAACTTTGGGTTTTAATACTAAAGTTGTTGGAAGCACAAATGATTATTCAAAAACCGCAGGTAGTGATGTAGTGGTTATTACATCAGGTATTCCTAGAAAACCAGGAATGACTCGCGAAGAGTTAATTGGTATAAATGCAGGAATTGTAAAATCTGTTGCTGAAAGCTTGTTACAGCATTCGCCAAACGCAATTTTTGTTATTGTGTCAAACCCTATGGATACAATGACATATTTAGCATTCAAATCATTAGGATTGCCAAAAAACAGAGTAATAGGAATGGGTGGAGCTTTGGATAGTTCACGCTTCAAATGTTATCTTTCTTTAGCCCTAGAAAAACCAGCTAATGATATTCAAGGTATGGTTATTGGAGGTCATGGTGATACCACAATGATTCCATTGACAAGATTGGCTTCATATAATGGTGTTCCAGTTTCACAATTTTTATCTCAGGATAAATTAGATAAAGTTGCAGCTGATACAATGGTTGGTGGAGCAACACTTACAGGATTATTAGGAACATCTGCTTGGTATGCTCCAGGAGCATCAGTTTGTTATTTGGTTGATAGTATTTTGAATGATCAAAAGAAAATGATACCGTGTTCAGTATATTTAGAAGGCGAATATGGACAATCAGATATATGTATAGGTGTTCCATGCATTATCGGAAAAAATGGTGTTGAAAAAATTGTTGATGTAGATTTGAATGATGCCGAAAAAGCATTGTTTGCAAAAAGTGCAGATGCAGTTAGAGCAATGAATGGTGATTTAAAATCTATTTTAGGTTAATATTATTTAATTCATAATATGAAGGACTGCATTAAATTGCAGTCTTTTTTTTGATATAATTAACAAATAAATTGGTTAATCTTATCGAGAATTATATATTTGCACGTTTTGATAAAAATGGAGTTATCTGAAAAAAGTATAGTTTTTTGCAACTATTTGTTTTTCAATAGTTTTGTTTTTTGTTTGATTAAAAATTATAAAAATTAATTAATTTTTGAATAATGCAGAATAAAGGACTAGTTAAATTTTTTGCAATTTTATTTGCGTTGGTGAGTATCTACCAGCTTTCGTTCACTTTTGTGGCAAACAAAGTTAAAAATGATGCAAAAGCTTTTGCAGGAGGAAACCCTGATAAAGAAATTAAATATCTAGACTCTATTGGAAAAGTTAGTGTTTTCAATCTTGGGTTTACTGATTTTACTTATAATGAAGTAAAAGAAAAACAAATCAATAAAGGTCTTGACCTTGAAGGTGGTATCAACGTGATACTTCAAATATCTGTGAAAGATGTTTTGAAAGGTTTGTCTAACAACTCAAAAAATCCAGTTTTCAATAAAGCTCTTGATGAGGCAACAAGAAATAGACTTGGTAACCAAAGTTATCTTGATGCATTTTTTATAGCTTTTGATAAAGAATCAAATGGAACTGTAAAATTAGCTTCACCTGAAATTTTTGCTAACAGAAACCTTCAAGGAGAAATTGATTTTAACATGACTGATGCTCAAGTTAAAAAAGTTTTAGCAAAAAAAGTTGATGAATCAGTAGAAAGTGCTTTTGGCGTTTTAAGAAAACGTATCGATAAATTTGGTGTAACCCAACCAAACATAGCAAAACTTGGTCAAACAGGTAGAATTTTGGTAGAATTACCAGGAGCTAAAGATGTTGACCGTATCAAAAAGTTATTACAAAGTACGGCTCAGTTAGAGTTTTGGGAAACTTACAAAGCTGAAGATTTCATGGCTTTCTTAAGTTCTGCTAATGAAGCTTTGAAGGCTACTGTAAAAACTGATGAAAAAGCTGACGCTACAAAAGCAAGCGATTCTTTGACAAAACTTTTAACTGATAAAACCACAGATTCTAGTGCGACTAAAAAAGGGAATAACCCTATTTTTGACAAAATGGTTTCTCAAGGTGGTGGACCAGTTTTAGCTGTATTCAATGTAAAAGACACTGCAGCCATCAATTCATATTTCAAAAGACAAGAAATAAAAGCTTTGCTTCCTGCGGATAAAGTTAACGCAAAATTAGTTTGGGGTAAACCAACTTCTTTTGTTGATCCAAAAACTAAAAAGGAAACTGAAACTGTAGATTTATATGCATTAAAAGGAAACAGAGACGATGTTGCTCCATTAAGTGGTGGTGTAATTGTTGATGCTAAAGATTCATTTGACCAAATGGGTAAACCATCTGTAACTATGCAAATGAATGGACAAGGAGCAAAAGTATGGGAAGAACTTACTGGAAGAGCATTTACTCAAAAAAGCTATATAGCAATTACACTTGATGATATTGTGTATTCTGCACCAGGAGTTACTTCTGGGCCAATTGCTGGTGGACGTTCTGAAATTTCTGGAAGCTTTACAGTTGCTGAAACAAAAGATTTAGCAAACGTGTTGCGTGCTGGTAAATTGCCTGCTGCTGCCGAAATTGTTCAATCGGAAGTTGTTGGTCCATCATTAGGACAAAAAGCAATCGACGCTGGAACAACATCATCTATTGTTGGTTTATTATTAGTTTGTTTCTGGATGGTTTTCTACTATGGTAGAGCTGGATGGTATGCAAATGCAGCATTAATTGTAAACTTGTTATTCCTTTTTGGAATTTTAGCAAGTTTAGGAGCAGTATTAACATTGCCTGGTATTGCAGGTATCGTGTTGACGCTAGGTACAGCAGTAGATGCCAACATTATTATATATGAAAGAGCAAAAGAAGAACTTAGAGATGGAAAAACCCTTGAAGATGCTGTAAAAACATCTTATGGTTGGAAAGGTGCTATGCGATCTATTATTGATGCAAACGTTACTCACGTATTGACAGGAGCAATTTTATTTGTTTTCGGTACTGGTCCAATTCAAGGTTTTGCAACTACATTATTGATTGGTATTTTTACTTCATTATTTACATCAATCTTTATTGCAAGAATGTTTATCGATAAGGACATTGCAAATAATAGAAAACTAACATTTACTACTAATTTAACTAAAGACTGGTTCCATAACTTCCATTATGATTTTATTGGAGCAAAAAAATGGTCATATATCATTTCATCTACTGTTGTTATTGTAAGTTGTGTGTCATTCTACATCAATGGATTAGACGAAGGTGTTGATTTTGTTGGAGGTAGAACTTTCCAAGTTAAGTTTGAAAAACCAGTTGAAGCAACTACTGTTTCAGAGGAATTGACAGCAGCTTTTGGAACTACTGTAGAAGCAAAAGTATTTGGTGAAGATGATCAGTTGAAAATTACAACCAAATATAAAATTAAAGATGAAAGCGCTTCTGTAGATAAAGAAGTAAATGAGAAATTATATAACACTTTAAAGAAATATTTCCAAGAAGGAACTTCTTATGATAAATTCATCAATACTTTTGATGGTAAAAAAGTAGGAGTTCTTCAAGCTTCAAAAGTAGGTGCTTCAATTTCTGCGGATATAAAAACAAATTCATTGTGGGCAGTTTTAGGTGCAATGCTTGTTGTAGGTTTGTATTTGGTTATTTCATTTAGAAAATGGCAATACTCTCTTGGTGCAATTGCAGCTGTATTCCACGATGTGATTTTTGTACTAGGTATATATTCATTACTATATAAATACATGCCTTTCCACATGGAAATGGATCAACATTTCATTGCAGCTATTCTAACTGTAATTGGATACTCAATGAATGATACTGTAATTGTATTCGATAGAGTTCGTGAGTTTTTGGCAGGTAACATCAAAGGTTCTTTCAAAGATGTTGTTAATGCTTCAATTAATACAACTTTATCAAGAACTGTAAACACCTCTTTAACCATGATTATGGTATTATTGATTATGTTCATTTTTGGTGGAGAATCTATCAGAGGATTTATCTTTGCTATGCTTATAGGAATTGTTGTGGGTACATACTCATCTCTATTCATTGCAACTCCAATATTAGTTGATACAATCAAGAAAAAAGATATTGAAGAAATCGAGAAAAGACACAAAGGAGAATAATTCACTAAGTGTTCAAAATAAAAAAGGTTGTCATTTTGACAACCTTTTTTATTTTTTATTTTCTTTGATAATGTTTCTTAAAACAGCTTTTTCGGGGTAATTAATTATTTCTAAAGTGATATCTTGTTTCTTAGTTGTTTTTCCATAAATAATATACAATTTTCCTCCTTCTGTTTTGATGTTACTTTTATCAAAATCTACGTCTCCATATTGTAGCGTGTTCTTTATGTCTATTGTATCTACCCAATCTTCAGATAGTCTTCGCGAAGCTTCAATATCATAATGAAAAGGTTTGTTCCTAATGTCATTTAATACTCTAGCATTTGGAAAATAATTACAACGAGTATCTTTACCACTCCAAACAACAACAACAATAAACATTCCTATTGAAAAGCCTACAAGATAATAGGCAAATCGCTGATAAAATTTCATAGTATTATTTTTTGCAAATGTAAAGAACTAATTCTGCAATTTTTTAAAGAGTTGGTGAATATTTATTTCAAAAATGAGCTATTTAAAAAACAATTAGATTAATGTCGTTGTCAGGCAAGTTGAACCAGTCGCCAATAGCTTTGTTTGTCAAAATTCCATGATATAGATAAACACCATTTTTTAATCCTTTGTTACATCTGATAGCGCTTTCCAATCCGCCATCTTCAGCAATTTGCAACAAATATGGAGTTAGAATATTACTTATAGAAAGTGAAGCAGTTTTAGAATATCTTGAAGGAATATTAGGAACACAATAATGAATAACATCATTTTTTACAAATGTTGGATGTTCATGAGTAGTAATTTCTGAAGTTTCGAAGCAACCACCAGTATCAATACTTACATCAACAATTACGGCGCCTTTTTTCATGTGTTCAACCATTGTCTCAGTAACAACGATAGGACATCTTTCTTTACCTCGCATGGCTCCAATAGCAACATCACATCTTCTTAAAGCTTTCAATAAAGATTTTGGGTGAATAGTTGATGTAAAAATTCGTTGTTGAACGTTGTTTTGCAATCTTCTTAGTTTAGTAATTGAATTATCAAAAACTTTTACATTGGCACCTAATCCAAGGGCAGTTTTAACAGCAAATTCCCCAACTGTTCCAGCGCCAATTATGACTACTTCTGTTGGTGGAACGCCAGTAATGTTGCCAAATAATAATCCTTTGCCAAAATCATTGTTTATCATTAATTCTGATGCAATCAAAACAGAAGCTGTTCCTGCAATTTCGCTCAAAGATTTTACGGCAGGATATGAGCCATCTTCATCTTTGATATATTCAAAAGCCAAAGCGGTAACTTTTTTTTGAGCCAAAGCCTCAAAATATTCTTTTTTTCTTGTTTTGAGTTGTATTGCAGAAATAATAATAGAGTTGGTGTTTAGATAACCAATCTCATTCATTGTCAATGGTTCAACTTTTAGAATAATTGGACAACTAAAAATTTTCTTTGTGTCGTTTGTAATTTGCGCACCAGCATCGCTATATTCCTTATCTGTGTAGCTAGAACTCAGTCCAGCTCCAGCTTCAATCAAAACCTTGTGTCCATGAGAAACTAATGAATTCACAGCATCAGGAGTTAAACAAATTCTTCTTTCTTGATAGGATGTTTCTTTTGGAATTCCAATGAATAATTCACTTTTGTGTCGAAGAATTTCTAATTTTTCCTCTTGAGGTAATAGTTGTTGTTTTGTGAATGGAGTAGTAGCCATTGATGCAATATTTAAGGCACAAATTACAAAATAAATTTTATTTATTAATCAACTCCAGTTTTCTTTTACCATCTAACTCCAGTTGAATATAAATTTCTGAGTAATGATCTGGTAAAAGATTGGGGATTTTGTCTGGCCATTCTATAAAACATCTGTTTCCTGAGTAAATATATTCATCAAATCCAAAATCTAATGCTTCGCTTTCAGATTTTAATCGATACAAATCAAAATGATAAATCATTTCGCCATTTGTTGATTTGTATTCGTTTACTAACGAAAAAGTTGGACTACTTGTCGCATCATTAACACCAAGCTCTTTGGCTAATTCTTTTATAAGAGTTGTTTTGCCAACTCCCATATTCCCATGAAAAAGAATTACTTTTTCATTTGTTTCGGATATTATTTTTTTGGCAACATTGTTTATTTCATCAATAGAAAAAAGTATTTCCATCGGTTTAGAAGATATTATTTAGGGTTAAACATTAAAAATGGAACAATCATCTCTTCTAGTGATATTCCACCATGTTGATAAGTGTTTCGATAATAGCTCACATAATGATTGTAGTTGTTTACATAAGCAAGAAACAAATCGTTTTTTGCAAAAATGTATGAACTACTCATGTTAATTGTAGGTAATCCAATTTTCTTTGGGTCTTTTACAGCATAAACATCTTTGTCTTCATAAGTTAAGCTTCTTCCTGTTTTGTATCTAAGATTAAGACTGGTGTTTTTGTCTCCAATAACTTTTGATGGATTTTTTACATTTATTGTTCCATGGTCAGTTGTGATAATTAGTTTAAAACCAAGTCTTTGAGCTTGTTGTATGATTTCTAATAAAGGAGAGTTTTTGAACCAACTAAGCGTCAAAGAACGATAGGCTTTATCATCTGAAGCAAGTTCTTTTACAACATCCATTTCGGTTTTTGCATGCGAAAGCATATCCACAAAGTTGTAAACAACAGTAACTAAATCATGTTCTTTCAAGGCTTTGAAATTCTCGGCAAGCTTTTTACCTCCCGAAAAATTAGTGATTTTAAAATAATCGTTTTTAATATTTAGACCTAGTCTTTTTAGATGTGCAGCTAAAAACTCTGCTTCATAGAGGTTTTTTCCACCTTCATCAACATCATTTTTCCAGTATTGTGGAAACTGTTTTTCCATATCAATTGGTAATAAACCCGAAAAAATGGCATTTCGAGCATACTGAGTTGCAGTTGGTAAAATTGAAAAATAAGGAACTTCTTTTTCGAGTTTGTAATGATTGTTTACAACACTTTCTATGGCTTTCCACTGGTCGTATCTCAAATTATCAATCACAACAAAAAGTATTGGTTTCTCCTTTTTTACAATTTCTGGAACTACTAGTTCTCTAAACAAAGTGTGAGATTGGATAGGTTTATTTATAGTTTGTTCACCTTTACTTCTGGCTTCAGATTTTGTATCATTTGAACCTTGGCGAACAGGTGTTTCAAACCAATCTTCATAATTACGCTCTATAAACTTCCCAAACTGAACATTGGCTTCAACTTTTTGACTTTCAAGTATTTCAATCAAATTCAAATCGTTAATGTTTTCCAATTCTATTTCCCAAAAAAGAAGCTTTTTGTAGAGTTCAACCCAATCCTCATAGCTATTAACCATAGCCATATCCATTGCAATTTTTCTAAACTCCTTTTGATAATCAAGAGTAGTTTTTTCACTAACCAATCTTGAATGGTCTAGATTCTTCTTCAAAGAGAGTAAAATTTGATTTGGATTAACAGGTTTGATAAGATAATCGGCAATTTTTGAGCCAATGGCTTCTTCCATTATGTACTCTTCCTCACTTTTTGTAATCATTATTACAGGAATTGAAGATTTCTTTTCTTTGATTTCTGCAAGAGTTTCTAAACCACTCATTCCAGGCATGTTTTCATCCAAAAAAACAATATCGAAATTTTCTTCTGAAAACAAGTCAACAGCATCACGACCATTATTACAAGTAGTTACTGCGTAGTTTTTCTTTTCCAAAAAAAGAATATGAGGTTTTAACAAATCAATTTCATCATCTACCCAAAGAATTTTAATAGAGTTCATAGTGCTATTATTATTTAGTTGCAAAATACTATATATAAAACGTTATTGTATTAAAAATATTGTAAAATTTCTTTTTTAGTTTTCAATGTTTAATTATCCACCAGCTCGTTTATCTGTTTCTTTGTTTTTTAGTATAAAAAATGTGTTTTGTTTAATTTTCGTTCAAAAAAATTATATTTTAAAAAAATATAACCCCATTTTATTGTTAAAAATTCAGTTTTGTAACAAATGTTACTTTTTGAGAAAAAGCTAATAAATACTTTTACTTTAATAAAAAAAGTAATTATGTCACACTATCAAGTATTAATAATCGGTGGAGGAACAGCTGGAATAATGGTTGCAGCTCAGTTAATGAAAAAAAATAAACAGCTCAAAATTGCTATCATAGAGCCATCAGATAAGCATTACTATCAACCAGCATTCACACTTGTAGGCGCAGGTGCATTTGATTATAATAAAACAGTTAAACCAACGTCAGATTATATACCCAAAGGTGTTACATGGATTAGAGATTTTGCTACAGCATTAAAGCCTGAAACAAATTCTGTAGCTACCCAAAAATCGGGTGATATTGAATATGATTTTCTGGTTGTAGCTCCAGGATTAGTCAACAATCTCGATGGTATAGAAGGACTTCGCGAAGGATTGGAAAGCGGAGTAGTTTGCAGTAATTATGTTGATCCAAAAAAGACATGGGAATTGTTGCAAAAGTTCAATGGTGGAAATGCCGTTTTTACACAGCCTACAACACCTATTAAGTGTGGTGGTGCGCCGCAAAAAACTGCCTATCTTTCGGCTCATTATTTTAAGAAACGAGGAATTTCAGATAAAACTAATGTTGTTTTTGCTACTCCAGGTTCGGTTATTTTTGGTGTAAAAATTATAGCAGATACGCTGATGCAAGTAATTGGAAGATATAATATTCACTTAAAAACATTTTATGCTCCAATAAAAATTGACAGTAAAAATAAAATTGTTTATTTTAAAGAAGTGAGCACAGGAGAAAACAAATGTGTGGTAAACGAGAATAACATATTAAAGGAAAAACACACTGGAAATGAAATCATGGAAATCCCATTCGATTTTCTTCATCTTGCGCCACCACAACAAGCTCCAGACTTTGTTAGAAATTCTACCTTAGTAAACGAAGCAGGTTGGATGGATGTAAATCATAACAGTCTTCAAAGCAATAAATATGAAAATGTTTTTGGATTAGGTGATGTTGCGGCGTTACCAACTGCAAAAACTGGTGCAGCAATTAGAAAACAAGTTCCTGTTGTTGTTGACAATCTTTTGAAATTAATCACAAAAAAACCAGCAGATAACAAATCCTATATGGGATATTCTTCTTGTCCTTTGGTTACAGGATATGGCGAAATGGTATTGGCTGAGTTTAACTATAAAAACGAATTCACTCCAGACCCAAAACTAAAACAAATGCTGGTTTTCAATAGCAATAAACCACACTGGAGATTATGGTTTTTGAAAAAATACATGCTTCCATATTTATATTGGAATAAAATGATGAAAGGCGAAAATGTCTAATATGTTTAATTTTTATTAATTTTAAGGCAAAACTTTGAGTTTTGCCTTTTTATTTTTTAAAACCAGTAAACTAAATGATAGAGTTATTAAAAGAAACATATGGTTTCATCTTTGAAGATCAATTGATTGAAGAAATTGCCAAAGTCTCATTGCTTAGAGATTTTAAAGAAGGAGATGTGTTGATTGATTTTGGAGATTACATTAGAAAAATGCCACTTCTTATTAATGGAGCAATAAAAATTTTAAGAGAAGATTTTGATGAAGGCGAATTGCTACTTTATTTTATAGAAAGAGGTGATACTTGTGCTATGACTATGGCTTGTTGTATGGGAAATATTAAAAGCGAGATTAGAGCAGTGGCAGAAACCAACGGACAAGTAGTGATGATACCTGTCGAAAAAATGGAAGAATGGCTTGGCAAATATAAAAGTTGGCGAAACTATGTTTTCAATAGCTATAACAACAGACTAAAAGAAATGCTCTCGGCTATTGATAGCTTGGCTTTCTTGAACATGGAAGATAGATTGTTGAATTATTTGATAGAAAAATCTAAAATAAATAGTTCAAGAGAAATACATAATACACATCAGGAAATAGCCTATGATTTGAACACTTCAAGAGTAGTTATTTCCCGATTGCTAAAAGCGTTAGAAAAAACAGGTAGAATAAGACTTCACAGAGCTTCGATAGAATTAATTCCATTAAAGTAACAAATGTTGCAAAGTTTCTATTTTAGAAATACAAGATTTGTATCAATATAAAACAAATAATGATATTTAGATTAAAACATAATGGAAACTAATACCATAACAGGCTATTTATTAGCAGTAGTCGTTGGCATAACATTAGGATTAATTGGAAGTGGAGGTTCAATACTTTCTGTACCTATTTTAGTATATGTTATGCATGTTGAACCAGCTTTGGCAACAGCATATTCTCTTTTTGCTGTGGGAACTTCAGCTTTGTTTGGCGGTTTTCAAAAAGCAAAACAAAAACTTGTCGATTTCAAAAAAGTATTTCTATTTGGAATACCTACCATTTTATCCGTTTTTATCACCCGAAAAATTATTGTTCCATCAATTCCCGATGTGATATTTTCTTCTTCGGCTTTCACTTTGCATAAATCGGTTTTGATAATGATAGTTTTTGCTATTGTCATGATAATGGCTTCTGTACGAATGATAAAACCATTGAAAGAGAAAATCATTAACGACGACGAAAAACTCAATTACAAAGCTATTTTTCTACAAGGATTGATTATTGGTTTCGTAGCAGGATTTGTTGGAGCTGGCGGTGGATTTTTAATTATTCCAGCGTTATTGTTTTTTGCAAAAACACCCATGAAAATGGCTGTTGGCACATCGCTTTTTATTATTGCAGCTCAGTCATTAATAGGTTTTACAGGTGATATCAGCAATGGGAATTCATTAGATTGGAATTTAATACTAACATTTACTTTGTGTTCTGTAATTGGAATTTTTATTGGAAACTATCTTTCTAAAAAATTCTCAGGCGAAAAACTAAAAACTGGCTTTGGTTGGTTTGTTCTAGCTATGGGAATTTATATTATTCTAAAAGAATTATTGCTCAAATGAATTGATTTTCAGTTTTGTAACTTTTGATACCAAAAGTTAATTTTTTGAAAGTTATTTTTACTTTGTATTAAACTGATATTTATCATTTTACACAAACAAACCAAATAATAACTTTGAGAAAATTAGAATTATGAAATTAGAGCAAATCTATACAGGATGTATTGCTGAAGCAGCTTACTACATCACTTCCAACGGCGAAGCAGCCATAGTTGATCCGCTAAGAGAAACAAAACCTTATCTTGAAAGGTTAGAACGTGACAATGTAAAACTCAAATATATTTTTGAAACCCATTTCCATGCAGATTTTGTTTCGGGTCATGTTGATTTAGCCAAAAAAACTGGAGCAACTATTGTTTATGGACCAACAACCATGAAAACAGGATTTGACATGCATGTAGGCAAAGATGGTGAAGTATTTGAAGTAGGTGGAATTAAAATTAAATTGATTCATACTCCTGGACATACACTCGAAAGTTCATGTTTTCTTGTTACTGACGAAGAAGGAAAAGAGAAAGGAATCATTACTGGCGACACGCTTTTTATAGGCGATGTAGGTCGACCAGATTTGGCGCAACATGTCATAGAAGATTTAACTCAAGACAAATTGGCTCGTTTGCTTTATCATTCGTTGAGAGATAAAATATTACCTCTTGCTGATGATTTAATCGTTTATCCAAATCATGGCGCAGGAAGTGCTTGTGGAAAAAACATGAGCAAAGAAACTACAGATACGCTTGGCAATCAAAAGAAAACAAATTATGCGCTTCAAGAAATGAGCGAAGAAGAATTTGTTAAAGCAATTCTAACCGGATTGACAACACCGCCACAATATTTTCCAAAAAATGTTTTGATGAATATTCAAGGCTATGATAGTCTTGATACAATTCTAGAAAATGGTAAAAAAGGCTATGATGTAGATACTTTTGAACTAGTAGCCAATGAAACTCGAGCATTGATACTCGATACCAGAAATCCAGAAGATTTTGCAAAAGGATTTATCCCTAATAGTATAAATATTGGCGTTAATGGAAGCTTTGCCATGTGGGTAGGTGAGTTGATACTCGATATTAAACAACCTATTTTGATAGTTGCAGAGAATGATGAAAAAGTAGAAGAATCTATTATAAGACTTTCTCGTGTTGGCTATGACAACTCTATCGGATATTTGATTGGTGGATTTGAAGCATGGAAAAATGCAGGCAAAGAAATCAATATTGTCAATAGAATTAATGCAGAACAGTTTGAAAAGCATTACAACAACGAAAGACCATTGACTATCGATGTTAGAAAAGTAAGTGAATTTCAATCAGAGCATTTGGTTGATGCAGTCAATATTCCATTGAATGTCTTGAACAATCATTTGGCAGAATTTCCAAAAGACAAACCATTTATTCTCCATTGTGCTGGCGGATACAGAAGTATGATTGCCGCATCAATGCTCAAACAAAGAGGATATGATAATTTTGTTGACGTGATTGGAGGATTTGCAGATTTGAAAAATACCTCTGTTCCAAAAACAGATTATGTTTGCCCAACTACACTTTTGTAAATATAATTACAAGTAAAAAAGCACCAATTTTGTTGGTGCTTTTTTTTATTCTGAAGTTGGTTCCCAAAGTTCTATTTTATTTCCTTCAGGATCAAGAATGTGGATAAATTTTCCGTAATCATAAGTTTCAATTTTATCCAAAATAGTTACATTTTCTTTCTTGAGTTCTTCTACCAAAGCTTCTAAATTTTCCACACGATAATTTATCATAAAATCTTTTTGTGAAGGTTCAAAATACTTAGTGGTTTCGTTGAAAGGACTCCACTGCGTTTGGCCTTTTTTGGTAGTATCATCTTTATCTCTCCATTCAAATGTTGCACCATAAGGATTTGTGTCTAAACCCAAATGTGTTTTATACCACTCGGTTATCATTTTAGAATCCTTGCATTTAAAAAATATTCCGCCAATTCCTGTTACTTTTTTCATAATTAAAATTTTGGGTGTTTTTGTAATAAATGATTTAACTGCAAATCCGAAACAAAATGAAGTTGCGAGTAAAATAATGACAATGCTTTTTTTCATATTTCGATAGTGTATGATATTAATAACCAATTAATAATCGAATATACAAAATAAAACTTATTGTGTTTTAAATAAAGAAATGGTATAATCAAGCAATTTGCTATTGCCATATTTTCCGTGACCAGGAACAACAATCATCACATCTGTAAATTCACTCTTTACTTTCTCGACAGTATTAGACCAAGCATTGATGTTAGCATCACCAAGATAGCCTTTGCTGGCATTCAGTTCTTTTATCAAGCATCCGCCGAAAAGTATTTTTTCCTTAGGAAAATAACCAACGACATTATCTCTCGAATGTCCTTCACCAAAAAATCGAACAACTACATTCTCTGAACCAACTTTCAAAATTGTACTATCTACAAAACTATTTTGAGGTACAGGAAGGTTATTTTGTTGTGCAAATTCAATGGTTTTCAGGAAAGCATAGGACGGAATATGATGTTTGTGAAAAGCATTTAGTCCACCAAGGCAATCATCATGAAAGTGAGTAGGAATGATGGCGTTGATTTTTAGATGTTTTTTTACCGTTAGCCATTCAATAAGTTTTTCTGAACTTTTATCGTTTGTAGGTGTATCAAAAACTATGGTTTCGTCGTCGTCTTTCACTATCAATCCATTGCAAGGAACTTTGCCAAAATCATCAGTTTGCTTGTAGGATGTGTGCACAAATGAGTTTTCAGAAACTTGTGTAATCATCAAATCAGAGGATTTAAAAACCACTTTGGGCTTAAAGTCATTGCTTTTTTGAGCCTGAATTTTTAAACTCAACGCCGTTATAAAAAATAATACAAGGATTTTTGTGTAGGGTTTCATTTTATGGATTAGAAATTGTTGGAATGTTCTGCTTATTAGTTTGGTTTTTTATCCTATCAAATTTGCTTCAATTTTTAATGTATTTTGAATATACTCTTGAAGTTTTACAAGTTGATAATATCGCAAATTAAGCTCAATGATTTGCTTGTTACCATTTTGGTCTATTAGCTCCATCTTTTTTTTGCCATATACTAATTCTTGTGTTTGGATAAGGTTTATTTTAATGATTTCATCAAGATAGAATTCTTTAATTTCCTTTTTTTAGGAAAGCCAGTTGATGACTCGCTAATTATTTTTTTGTCTTTTATGGTTAAAATATTTTTATCAGTCAAATAGCTGTAAATCAGATAGGCAATAATTATAAAAATTAGACACCATTTGATTAAAGAGCTCTCGCCAATAACCTTTTCAATCAACCTGAACAACCTGATAACTAACAAAGAAAATATTACAATTTTTATTAATAATCCTACTGTTGATTTTTTTGATTCGAGTTTAAATTCTTCCATTTTTTGATAATTTTTATTTTACTTCCCGTAAACTTTTAGGCAATATATGTAAATAAATTTGATTTTTTTAATGGTTTGCAATAGATGAATTATTCACTAAGCTTTATCAAATCACTGGTTATATCAGTACTGCCAGACATATTTGAAAGTGTAATTGAGTTTTTATTTTCTTTTATTTCTAGCCAAACTTCTTTATTTCCTTCAAAGTGGAGTTGTAAAACCGGAAAATCAATTTCCTCAGTTTCCCATGTTCCAGTTCCAGAATTCAGAAAATTAATAGTGCTTTTCAATTCAAATGTTCCATCATCTTTCAATACCAAAGTTTCAGAATTGTTCCCAATAGTATATTTACCAGCTAATTTATTTTCCAATTTTAGATTTAAAATTGAAATTATCGCAAGGTAAAGTAATGGTAATATCAACAAGAAAATTCCAATAAATAAAGTCATTTTTGGTTTTCCGTTTCTAATCTTTAAAATCCCAAATGTAATTAGAGCTAGTCCAATCAAAGGAATGATAATAAAAAGAATGAATGTTGAAAAAAAACCCATGATTTGGGACTTTCAGATGTTTAGATAAATTTCTTTAGATTGCTACGGCAATATAGTTTCCTGCTAAAGATAAAATTTTATGGAGAAAAAAGACCAGTTACTTCAATCGTTCCAAAACACCTTTTCGTTTCACGATGTTTTTATAATCCCATTGTATTTCTCGAGATTTTTGAAGCCAACGTTTTAAATCAGTACTATTTATTTCATCAACATGAGTGAAAAATATGGACGCATCTTTGAATTTTGCGCCATGAACATTCAAATCTTTTTCTTCAAAATCTTTACCACTCCAAAACATCAACCGAATGCCTGCTTTTTGCTTGCTATAACCCACAATTGGATTTTCGTTTAAAAACCACACAGGATGTGCATGCCATATTTTATACTCAGCTTCGCTAAGCGTTTCGTTTATAACAGCCGCAAGCGTATCACAAATTTTTTGCTCTTCACTTTCTAGGTTTTGATTATAGGTTATGATTTCTTTTTTCATAATAAAATCAAGCTAGCAGATTGATTTATGTTAAAAATAAATGTTTTTTTATAAAAGAGTACTTACAACAATTCAGAGGATAATTAAACGAAAACAAATATTAAGTAGTTTCTATTTATTCATTTTTCCACTTTTCATAAAGCTTTTTTATGTTCCAGAATCTCGATGAAATTCCAAAGCATTCACTAAAGTTGTCCACTGCATCAAATAAAATATCTCTGTATTCAGTTTTCCAATCTCTATCTGAAAGATATTTATGTATTATACAATATGACAATCTGTCCAAAGAATTAAGATAGTTTTCTCTTGAAACTTTTATTTTATCTCCTAGTAACTCAACTGTATCAGAATTTAATTTTTTCTCTTTCAAATTTACATCAATTCCATACTGACGTAATTCAAAATTACATTGGTCAAAATACTCTTTGCGTTTATTCATCTCGCTTTCTAACTCTAGAACAGTCATTAGAGTGCTATTCTTTTGACTTTCTGCGAGACTTTTTAATTGGATTTTTACTTGCTTTATTTGATACCAAGCAACAAACAATACACAAAGTGATATAAATGCTGAAAATGCTGAAGCTATCGCGCTAATCCAATCTGTAATAGAAGGACAAATCATTTATTAAGTTTTGACATTAATAATTGAATTACAACTTGGGCTTTATTGGAATTCGCAATAGAATTTTGATGATCTTGCGATTTTACTTCGTAATCACGCTGATGCATTCTAAAATAAGACATTATTTCTCCAACAGAAATTCCGGCTGTTTTAAGGATTGGAATAATTTCATCTAGAATAGAATTTATTTCCGTTGTAGAATTTGCAGATTTTAGCCGCTCTAAGTACTTGCTAATTATATCTTCTTTCATAAGATTATTCTTTTGAATGCAATTTACAAATTAAATTTTTAAAATATTATTCATCTAAATTGAGTTTTTAACATAATTAGTCATGAATTTAAATTTTAAGTTAGCAGAAATTAACCTAAATTAAAACTTTATAAAATGCAACTCTTTTAGATTAGTATAAAAATTACTTTTTTATTAACTTGTTTACAAACTCATTAATCTCTTGCGAAATGGCAAAACGGTAGTTAAGGAAAAGATATAAAACGCTAAGCAGTAATGATTTTAGCGTAATGTTGATTACCGCATGAAAAGGAAAATCCCAGTAGTAAAACAACCCAAAACTCAATGCAGTAATCAATAAGGAATACAAGGTTTTTTGAGTAAAAGGAAACAAATCCATTTTTTTTACCACAAAAAATAGTTTTACCGTGTTGTAAGCCGCAACCGTAATCAAAGTTGCCAACGCTGAACCTTCAATTTGGTATATCGGTATCAAAAGCATATTCAATACAATCATCAATACTACGGTTGCAATCCCAAAAAGCAATACGGTTCTATAGTATTTGGTGTTTACAATGATAGAGTTGTTGTTGCCCAGCAGCACATCATAAAACTTAGATAACCCAATCATAAACACTACCCAAATTCCGCCGCTGTAATCTTTTGGGATGAGTTGATACATTTCTTTAATGTTTACAAAAATGAGCAACATAATAAATCCGCCAATCACTTGCAGGTTTATAGCGCTTTTTTGGTACAAATCATTGAGTTCGTCGTGTTTGTTTTCGGTCATCAATCGAGCTGTAATTGGCGCGACAATTTGTGTCATCGCTCTACTTGGCACAGCAATTACCGTAGAGATAAAAATAGCCACAGCATAGAGCGCATTTTGTTCTACGCTAAGGTATTGTGGTATCATTACTTTGTCAAAATCGACCAGCATTACCGCAATTCCACCAGAAACAATGATAAACAAAGAGTAATAAATAATCTCTCTAAAATTGGCAGGAATAGCAATGCGCCATACAGGCATTTTTATCGAAATGGCATAGAGTTTCATGGCAATCAATTGGGCAAAATAGGCGAGTGCAACACAATACACAAAAGTGTCTTTGGCCAACCAATTGAAATGAACACCAATAAGCAAAATCATCACGATAGAACGTACCAAAACTTCGCTAATAAAATTACCTATTACTGATTGCATGTGTACTTTTGCCCAAGCATAAAACACTTCAAAATACGCCATAAACAAACCAACAACAGGAATAAGCCAAAAGAATGGTTGTAAGGTTGGGTTTTCTTTTATCCAGCTATGGGCAATTTCGTCATAGAAAAAATAGAAAATCAAACTTATGGGTACAATGAAAACCAAAGGCAAATACAACATGAAAGTGAGAAACTCTTCGCGTTCTTTTTCGGTTTTATAGGAAGAAAAAAAACGTATCATGGTGTTTTGTGCGCCAAAAGCCATCAACGGCATCAAAATATTGGCTCCCGAAAGTACAGTAGCTACAATACCATAATGGAGTTTTCCTAGAAAGTTGGTGTAAAAAAACAACGCATTCACCGCACCAATCCCAAAACCCAAAAAGGTAATGATGGTATTTTTTATTGATTGCGATTGAACAATGCCCATTTTTTTTATTTTGAATTACGAATTACGAATTACGAATTACGAATTACGAATTATATAATTTACTAATCACTCTTCACTAATCACTTTTCACTAATTGAGCCAACTTTTCAGTTAAACTTTTTCTTGAATATTGTTGTAAACCAACAGCATGAACTTTCAAATTATTGTTTTTAAACAATTCATAATAGTTCAAAAGTACCGATTTTAGTTTTTCTTTTTCGTCATAAGTAAAGAAAACGCCTGTATTGGTTGAGGTAATGATTTCGGCAAAATCGGAATCTTTTGGACCAATAGCAACGATAGGTCTTTCGGAAACAATGTACTCAAAAACTTTACCTGGAATGATACTTTTAGTGTCTTCAGAATTGATTTCTATCAGCAACAAAACCTGTGATTTGCGTTGATGTTCTACCGCTTCTTGATGCGAAACATAACCCAAATTCAACACAAAATCACCAAGCTGAAATTCATTGATGGTATCCAACACCTCTTGACTGGTTGCGCCAAGCAACTTCAGTTGAAAATCATTTTTAAAATCCATGTTTTCTTTGGTCAATTCTTGTATGGCTTGCCAAAGTATTTTCGGGTTTCTGTCGGATAAAAACGAACCAATATGTGCCAAAGTAAATTTTTCGTCCAATGGTTGTTTTGTTACTTTTTCCACATCATAACCATTAGTAATTACTTCAATAGGTTTTGAAGTAATGACTTGAAATTCTGCCTTGGTGGTTTTACTGGTAACAATTATTGTATCAGCCGAGTTTAAAACTTCTTTTTCTAAGGCTTTGTGTTTTTTTTCAGCATAGGAAGACAATTTCAACGCTTTGTGATAGCCAATAGTTGTCCATGGATCACGAAAATCAGCAAACCATTTTACACCCAATTCTTTTTTGAGTTGCAAACCAATGAGATGCAAACTATGCGGCGGACCAGAAGTGACAATCGTATCGATTTGGTTTTCCTCTATATATTTTTTCAAATAGTGAACAGAAGGTTTTACCCAAAGAAATCGCGCATCGGGAATAAATATATTTCCGCGAACCCAAAGCAATATTCTCTCTACAAACGACTGCTTTTTTTTGTTTGGAATAATACCTGAACTGATTTTTTTAGTTTTGTTTTTTCCAAAAAACGACGCCAATCCATAAGGTTCTTTGATTTTGTTTTTCAGAATAATAGCTTTTTCCGAAACTTCGCTTTGCAACCCATTGTCAATAATGGGATAGGTTGGGTTTTCGGGAATATAAACTATCGGTTGAACGTTGAAATCGGGTAAATATTTGACAAATTTTAACCAACGCTGAACGCCTGGTCCACCAGCTGGCGGCCAATAATAGGTGATGATTAATAATTTTTTGGTTGTCAATGTTTTAAAAATTTAGTCGGTTGTCATTCCGAGGAACGAGGAATCTCATTAAGTTATTCCCAAAATGGTATGTGATTCCTCGTTCCTCGGAATGACAATAAAACTTAAAATTACTCATTTATCTTTTTTCTATTATCAAAATAAACTCCACCAACTATCAATAAAATCATTCCAATAGAACTAAACAAAGCAATAGTACTTCCTGTTTTTACTACTTCGGGTTCAAATTTGAATTCGATAGTGTGTTTTCCTTTTGGAATTTTTAAACCACGAAGTGTATAATCTACTCTGTAAATTGACGCTTCTTTTCCGTCAATAGTAGCTTTCCAACCTTTTGGATAATAGATTTCAGAGAACACCGCAAAACCTTCATTGCTATTATTCGAAGTATATTTTAAATGATTGGGTTTATATAAATCAAGTTTGATTGTTGCTAAACTGTCTTTAACAAAGCTTTTTGGATCACCAAGTTTTGTGTTGTTGAAATCTTGAGTAATTGCAATTTCTTTTGTATCCAATTTATCCAACGCTTTCATTTCTTCATCAGCTGAATTAACCGTTTGAATTTTAGAAACAAACCACGCATTTCCGTTGGCATCTGGGTTTATTGTTGGGAATTGTTCTCCTTTGTCGTTACTCTGGATAATATATTTTACATTCAACATATCAAGAACTTGTTTGTTGTTTTTAGCAATTTGGTAATCAAAAAGCTCTTGAATTCTTCGTGGTTTTGCTGCATGATATCCACCCAAAGATTTATGGAAATAAGAAGCACGAGCACTACTCATGTTTCCAGCTACTTCAAAAACCCTGTAATGAGTTGTGTCTTGCAAGATTTGCATATCGGCTTCGCTAGCTTGAAAAGGTTCGTTTACTTCTCTTGCGCTAACAAAGTCTTTGGCATTGACATAATTTTTGTCCACAAAAAACAAATCGCCAATCATGAAAACGCCTATTATCAGCACAGCATTTTTAGCCGACAATTTTCCTTTATTGGCAAACCAAAGAACACCAAAACCAACAAGCATAAAGAAACCTGAACGCAACAAATCTGCCATGTAAAGACTTGCTCTATCAGCTTTTAAAGCTTCTACAAACAATGTTCCCATCTCTTTGCCATAGGCTTCAATATAGTATTGATCGTTTGGTGATGTATAATTGAAAAATCCTTTTGCAAAAAATAAAATCAGAATTATTCCCAATGAAGTTGCTCCAGTATATAGTAATGATTTTGTTCTGTTTTCTTCTTTTTTGAAAAATGATTGCAATCCCATTACAGCCAAAACAGGTACACAAAGTTCAAGAATTACCTGAATAGATGATACAGCTCTGAACTTATCATACATTGGTACATAATCTATAAAAAAGTCAGTTAATGCAGGAAAATTTTTCCCCCAAGAAAGTAATAATGAGAACAATGCTCCAAAAGCAAAGGCATATTTAATCTTTCTTTTATCATGAAAAAGCGCAAGAACTGCTAAAAAGAAAACAATTGCACCGATATAAGCTGGCGCAGCAACGATAGGTTGATCTCCCCAATAAGTAGGAACATTTTTTACAAAATCTTCTGCCTCACTTGGCGAAGCACCTTGATTGACAACAAATTCATAGAGTTTACTATCGTTGCCAACATTTTCTGCATTTGAACCACCAAAAAGTCTTGGAGCAATTAGATTAAAACTTTCTCCAATACCATAGCTGTATTCAGTTATATATGATTTGCTTAAAGCAGAATTCTCTGTTTTTTTTGTTCCATCTGGGTTGATGGTCAATTCGCTTTTTCCTCTCGTACTGAAATCGGCATATTCCTTTGTCGCTAGCAGATTTGTGGCATTTGCTCCAACAGCTAGAACTACAGCTACTGCAAATGTTATAAAGATTTTTGGTAATGATTTTAAGTCTTTCTCTTCATAAAGTCTGTAAAGAAAATAAATACTAAATACCATTAAAAACAATAGCAAATAATAGGTCATTTGAAAGTGATTGGCATTTATTTCTAATGCCACAGCAAGCATGGTTAATATTCCTCCATGAATGTATCTTTTTCTAAAAATCAAAATAAATCCAGCGACAACCAATGGCATATAGGCAATTGCATGAGCTTTTGCATTGTGTCCAACTCCAAGAATAATTATCAAATAGGTTGAAAAACCGAATGCGAGCGCGCCAAAGAAAGCTTTCAAAGGATTAACCTTAAAGACCAGTAATAACGCATAAAAACCAAGAAAATATAGCAATAGATAATCAGCAGGACGAGGTAAAAAACGAAGTGTATCATCGAGTTTTCCAATAAAATCATTAGGATAATTGGCACCCAATTGATAAGTTGGCATTCCACCAAAAGCTGAGTTGGTCCAATAAGGTTCAGCGTTGTATTCTGCTCTAAAATCGTTTTGCTCTTTTGCCATTCCGGTATATTGAACAATATCGGATTGTGATATTTTTTTTCCTTGAATAACTGGATAAAAATAGAGTAACGAAATGGTTATAAAACCTATAATTGCAAGGAAATGTGGATAAAATTTTTGGATTGATTTCATCAAATGATATTTTTGGTTTGGATAAAGATAGTAGATTTACTACTCAATTTCTTCATAATCGATGTATTCGCCAACTACTTTTTTTTCTTTAGGTTTTTCAGTAGTATTTTTTTGGGTAGAATTTTGTTGAGTATATTGTTCTTGTTGTTGTCTAATATGTTCTTCGGCTTTTTCAAAAGTTTTTTTCACAACAACAGGAAGGAGAAGTCTTGCTAAAAATTTCATTATGTAATAAATAGCAAAAATCCATAATATTGTTCTCAACAATCCGTTGAATGAAGCAGTTTCCATGTGTAATAATTTTTGTCAAAAATACTAAATTACAAAATGCAATTTCTTTTCAACCTCTTAAATAAATGATAAAAAATAGTACTTTTGAAATTATTTACACAAATCAGTCATGCAAAAAAGAAATTTTTACTTTTTAGGTCTCGTTTTTTTCTGTCTAACATCAGTTCGAGCTCAATACACAGATATTATTAACTCTAATCGTCCAGGAAAATCAATATCAGCCTTTTCTGTTGGTGAAACAGTTATTCAAGCAGAAATGGGATTGTATGGAATTAAAGAAAAACACGAAGATTTAGCATATGAAGCACAAGGATTTGGTTCAGATTTGAGTGTAAGATATGGAGCATTTTTTGAGCAATTAGAATTTTCATTAGACGCACAATATCAATATGATTGGTACAAAGCACCACTTATCAATGATACTCGAGGTGGTTTCAAGCAAATTACTTTGGGAGCAAAATATCTAATTTATGATCCATTTTTAAAACTAAACGATAAACCAAATCTATATAGTTGGAAAGCTAATCATAAATTCAACTGGAAAGATTTTATTCCTGCCGTTGGCCTATATGCTGGATTTAATTTAGGGATAGGTGATAATCCGTTCTATCCAGATGATAAAAAGTTTAGCCCTAAGTTGATGGCGATTACTCAAAATCATTTTGGAAGTAGATGGGTTTGGGTAAATAATTTTTTTCTAGACAAGCTCATGTCAAAATATCAAGGAATTGGATGGATTTCAACAATGACAAGAGGTTTTAACATGCGTTGGTCAGGATTTCTCGAAGCACAAGCTTTCAAAGGAGATGAATATTCAGATTTGCTTTTTAGATTTGGAGCAGCTTATCTTGTTAGAGAAAATATACAACTCGATTTATCTATAACAAAAAATGTAAAAACAACTCCCGAAATATTGATGGCAGGATTTGGAATTGCATGGCGATTTGATGCTAATCATGAAACAGTTTACATGAGAGCAAAATCACCAAAAGACGAGAAAAAAGACAAAGAGAAGAAAGGCAAAAAAGACAAAAGAAATAAAGGCAAGAAAAGAAAAGACGAAGTAGAACTAGAAAATACTAAACCCTAATGATTACAGTAATTGAAGCTAATTCAAAAAAACTTTTAAAGGATTTTGTCAAATTTCCTTTTAAGCTTTACAAAGACAATCCATGTTGGGTTCCGCCACTTATTGCCGATGAGATGGAAACTTTTGATAAAGACAAAAATCCAGCTTTTCAAAACGCAGAAGCCTATTTTTATTTAGCCTTAAAAAACAATGAAATTGTTGGCAGGATTGCAGCTATAATCAATTGGGATGAGGTAAATCATCAGCAGAAAAGAAAGGTTCGTTTTGGTTGGTGGGAAACCATAGATGATATTGAAGTAACCAAAGCCTTGCTTGAGAAAGTTTATGAATTAGGAAGAAAAAATAACCTTGAATATGTTGAAGGTCCAATGGGATTTTCAAATTTAGATAAAGTAGGAGTTGTAACAGAAGGATTTGACGAAATAGGTTCTATGATTACTTGGTACAATTATCCATATTATAAAGAACATCTTGAAAAATTGGACTTTGTAAAAGAAAAAGAATATTTGGAAAACAAATTCACATTCGATGCTGTTCATCCTGATACATTCATGAAAATTCAAGAACTTGTCAAAAAAAGATATGAGTTGACACCAGTTAATTTTACAACGACCAAAGAAATAATGCCCTATGTTGATGAAATGTTTGATTTGTTCAACAGTTCTTATGCAAAACTATCGTCTTTTGTTGCAATCACGGATGTTCAGAAAGAATATTTCAAAAAAAAATACATCAGCTTTATAAATCCAGAATACATCAAATTTATACTCGACAAAAACAAAAAAATAGTTAGTTTCAGTATTGTAATGCCAAGTTTTTCTGAAGCATTGCAGAAAGCAAAAGGTAAATTATTTCCTTTTGGAATCTTTCATTTGCTGAAAGCAAAAAAGAGTAGCAAAGATGTATTGTTCTATTTAATAGGTGTAGATCCAGAATATCAAAGCAAAGGCGTAACGGCTATTGTTTTTGCAGAATATTATAAAACATTCCAAGCCAAAGGAATTAAAAACTGTATAAGAACTCCAGAGTTGGAGGACAATCATGCCATACACAACATCTGGAAACATTTCAATCCAACAATTTTTAGAAGAAGAAGAACTTATAAAAAGAGTTTGTGATACTATTTTATCGATAAACGGAAAGGTCGATGTTATTTATCGATTTTATTTTGTTGTTGGTGGAAAAAAGAAACTAAGACTTTGTTTTTGGCTAAATTTACAGTCCCAATAATCTACAACTATACTGAATAAAATTCTTTTAAAAGAATTACCTGCTTTTGTAAGATGGATTTATTGCCTGACTATGAAAGATTTGAAAAATATTATGACAATTAATTACTGGAAAACTCTCTTTGCGGAGAAATCTCCAGAAACAACTACTTTGCACTATGATTTTACACCAAGTAAACAAGTAGCAGAGATGAAAAGAAAAGTGAGCAGAAAGAAGAAAACGATAAGTTATTACACGTTGTTTTTCTTGTTTTTGGTAACTAACTTCTTCGTGTTATAAAACTATTCTAAATACTTAATTTGAACAAGGCTAATCAATTTTGATTAGCCTTGTTTTTTTTCAATGAAATTATAACTCCAGTTAATAGCGAAAGCGCAATAAAAGAAAGTGAAACCCATTCAGGGAATTTGAAATAATGAACGACAAGCATTTTAATTCCAACAAAAGTTAAAATTGCAATCAAACTGTACTCTAAATAACTAAATTTTTCAAGCATATTTGCCAAAAAGAAGTACATAGAGCGAAGACCTAGAATAGCAAAAATATTAGAACTAAAAACCAAGAATGGATCAGATGTTATCGCTAAAATAGCAGGAACACTATCCAACGCAAAAAGTACATCCATCAATTCTATTACAATCAAAGCTATAAATAAAGGTGTTACATAGTTTATGCCGTTTTCTCGAATAAAAAACTTTTGACCATTGATTTCAGATTTAATAGGGAATAGTTTTCCAACGATTTTATAGACTTTAGATTCCTTAGGGTCAAAATCATCCTCTTCTTTGGTAAACAGCATTTTCATGGCGGTGAAAATTAAAAAACCACCAAAGATATATGTCATCCATGAAAATTTATTGATTAAAGCAACTCCCAAGAAAATCATTAAACCTCTAAAGAATATGGCGCCAAGAATTCCCCAAAACAAAACTCTATGCTGATACTTTTGCGGAATTTTGAAAGAAGAAAAAATAATAGCAATCACAAAAATGTTGTCAATGCTCAGCGAAAGCTCAATCAAATATCCTGTTATATATTTAATAACAGCTTGTTGAGGTTTTAATTCTGTTGGGTTCGCTATGTATTCATGTTTATATAACAAAAATATTATTCCCGAAAACAAGAATGATAAAGTTACCCATAATAAAGTCCATGAAGAAGCTTCTTTTGAACTAATAATATGTGGGTTTTTATTAAAAACCCCTAAATCAAGAGCTAGAAATATAAAAATAGCGGTTAAAAAAAGTATCCAAACAGTCATAAGTGCATTTTTTTTCAAATATAAGTCAATATTTTATAGTACTAAAATTTACTTTTATCGATATAAAATAACATTTTATCAATTTTACCCCTAAAAAAATAGGGTAAATTTAAAATATGAATAAAATATTGATATATTTGCATCAAAAATAATAGGGTATAAATTTAATAAACTAATTTTTATGTCAACAATTCGTTTTCAAGCATTGCAAACTACCTCAGGAAGAAAACCTGTAAAAGTTGAAGAACTAGACAAGAAGTCGGTTATTTTTGGTAGCAACGTGTTTAATGATAAAGCTATGCGTCAGTTTTTAACACCAGAAGCTTATAAAGCAGTCCAAAGCGCAGTACAACACGGAACAAAAATTGACCGTAGATTGGCAGATTACATTGCTATGGGAATGAAAGAATGGGCATTGTCAAAAGGTGTTACCCATTATACCCATTGGTTTCAACCATTAACAGGAACAACTGCAGAGAAGCACGATGCTTTCTTCGAAACTTCATTTGATGGTTCTGATCCTGTTGAAAAATTTGGAGGAAGTCAATTAGTACAACAAGAACCAGATGCATCTTCTTTCCCAAATGGTGGAATTAGAAATACATTTGAAGCTCGTGGTTATACCGCTTGGGATCCAACTTCTCCAGCTTTTATCTATGGAACTACATTGTGTATTCCTACTGTTTTTGTTTCTTATACTGGTGAAGCTTTAGATAACAAAACGCCTTTGTTGAGAGCGTTAAGCGCTATTGATGAAGCAGCAACTGATGTTGCTAAATATTTTGACAAAAATGTAAAAAAGGTTACGCCTACATTGGGTTGGGAGCAAGAATATTTCCTTGTTGATTCGGCTTTAGCTGCATCGAGACCAGATTTGATGTTGACAGGTAGAACATTACTTGGACATACTTCTGCAAAAGGACAACAATTAGAAGATCACTACTTTGGTTCAATACCTACTAGAGTTTTGAACTACATGCGTGATTTAGAAAATGAGTGTATGTTACTTGGAATTCCAGTAAAAACTCGTCACAATGAAGTTGCACCAAATCAATTTGAATTAGCACCAATTTTTGAAGAGACCAATTTAGCTGTTGATCACAACTCGTTGTTGATGGATGTGATGAGCAAAGTAGGTGAACGTCATGATTTTAAAGTGCTTATGCATGAAAAACCATTTAAAGGAGTAAATGGTTCAGGAAAGCACAATAACTGGTCAATGGCTACAGATACTGGTATAAATCTTTTAAGTCCAGGAAAAACTCCTATGAGCAATCTTCAATTTTTAACGTTTTTTATTAATACAATAAAAGCGGTTTACAAATATGAAGAATTGATGCGTGCATCTATTGCATCAGCAAGTAATGATCATCGTTTGGGAGCAAATGAAGCACCACCAGCAATTATCTCTGTATTTATTGGACAACAATTAACAAAGGTTTTAGCGGAACTTGAAGGCGTTACAAAAGGTAAACTTTCACCAGAAGAAAAAACTGATTTAAAATTGAATGTTGTTGGTAAAATTCCAGATGTATTGTTGGATAATACAGATAGAAACAGAACATCTCCATTTGCTTTTACTGGTAATAAATTTGAGTTTAGAGCTGTTGGTTCTTCTGCAAACTGTGCTGTGGCAATGACAACATTAAATAGTATTGTTGCAAAACAACTTAAAGATTTTAAAGTTGAAGTTGACTCACTAATTGAGAAAAAAGGATTGAAAAAAGATGAAGCAATCTTTAATATCCTTAGAGAATATATAAAAGAAACAAAAGCGATACTTTTTGAAGGAGATGGATACAGCGAAGCTTGGGAAAAAGAAGCAAAAAAACGTGGATTGAGTAATCATAAAACTACTCCAAAAGCATTGAAAGCTAAAGTTTCAAAAGAAGCAATGGCATTATTTGAAGAACTTGGCGTAATGAACCATGTTGAGGTTGAAGCTCGTTATGAAATTGAATTAGAAGAGTACACAAAGAAAATTCAAATTGAAGGAAGAGTTCTTGGCGATATTGCTCGCAATCACGTAATTCCTACTGCTATCAAATATCAAAATACTTTGATTGAGAATGTAAAAGGATTAAAAGAAATCTTTGGAAAAGATTTTGAAAAAATTGCTAAAGAACAAATCTCTCTTATCAAGGAAATTTCATCACACATCGAAGGCATCAACAAAAATGTTGATTTGATGACAGAAGAACGTAAGAAGGCAAATAATTTAACTACTGCCGAAAAGCAAGCTGATGCATATTGTGAAAAAGTTAAACCTTACTTCGAAATCATCAGAGAACATTGTGATAAATTAGAACTTTTGGTTGATGATGAAATGTGGACATTGACTAAATACAGAGAGTTATTATTCACAAGATAATTTTTAATAAAAAATGAAAGCCTGCAATTTGCAGGCTTTTTTTAATTTAATTCGTTTCAGATATCACGACTGTTGGAGTTGCATTGGTATTAAAAAGTTGTGAAGACCAAACTCCAGTTCTACCGTTGCATATATATACTTTATTATCATAATAATCTATAAAACTAAAATTACGATTAGAAGCAACTAAATCGGGCGATGCACTTGAGTTAAATGTTTGCGATGACCAAACACCAGTTGCATTGTTATACACATAAGCTTTGTGGTCATAATAATCTATAAACCCAAAATTACCGTTAGAAGCTATAAAATCTGGAGATGCATTGGTATTAAATGATTGAAAACTCCATGAACCAGTTGTTGAATTATAGGCATAAGCTTTGTGGTCATAATAATCCATAAAAGCGAAACTACCATTTGAAACTACAAAGTCTGGAGAAGCATTGGTATTGAATGTTTGCGATGACCAAACACCAGTTTTTCCATTATAGGTATAGGCTTTGTTATCATAATAGTCTAAGAAACCAAAATTACCATTTGATGTAATCAAATCGGGAGTAGCATTTGTATTGAATGATTGAAAACTCCATGTGCCTGTAATGGTGTTAAAAGCATAAGCCTTGTTATCATAATAATCCATGAAAGCATAATTTGAAGATTTATTTTCAATTATTTCATCATTTATATTCGAGTTTCCAGCTATGCTAGCAACCGTTTCAGCATGCAAAGCATAAGGAACACTCAATAATTGAGTAGTACCAACAATGGAATAATTTGTACCACCAGTAGCATCCATTTCCACTTTTAAAAATTTCGAGTTTGTGCCCCAATTAATAGTGTTGAAAACTCCAGAAATAATAGTTCCTTGACCAATAACTAAATTGAATAAACCTTGTGAGTTTGTTGTTTTCAAATGAGTTTCTGAATATAAAACAGTACCAGTTGCAGAATTGTCTAATAATGAAAGGCGTAATCTTACATTAGAGCTTACTACTGGATTTCCGGATGTATTTAATGCAATAGCTTGATAAGAAATACCTTGTGGTACTTGTGAAAATGAGAATAGCGAGATTAAAAGTAAACCAAGAGTAATTATTTTTTTCATGTTTTTGTAATATTATCGTTTAATTATTTTAAATGTTGGAATTGATTTGTTTTCAAACTGAATGATATAAACTCCGTTTTGTAATTCAGATAAATCTAAAGAGTTGGTATCTGAAATTTGCTTTTTAGAAACAATTTGACCAGTTATTGAAACAATATTTACTTTTTCGTTTTGTAATTTGTTTTCCGTTTGAAAAGTAATTGAGTTTATAGTTGGGTTAGGAAATACAGTAATTTTTTCATTTATAGCCAATTCAGGTACTTCAAGATTTTGTGAATTTACTTGAGCAAGAATACCAATAATTCCCGTTGAAGATTGTTGTTGATTTTGAGGTGTTATAACAATCTCTCCAATAGAGATGGAACTAGAAGATGTGATTAAACTTCCAGAATTAACAGACTGTATCACGGATTGACTTTGTGCAGTAATACAAAAAAGGAAAGTAAATAGAAGCAAAAGTTTTTTCATAAAGAGTTGTTTTATAGAGCAAATATAGCCAAGTAATTTACTTAATGGTATTAAAATTGCAATAGGACATGTATTTTTTCGTAACTTTCAACTATAATTTTTAAAACCATGAAATTTAGATTTTTAGCATTCTTTACTTTTTTGATGTTTAATAGCTATTCTCAAGAGGTATTTAGTGTATATTTTGATAGCAATAAATTTGAATTAAATTCTGCCGAAAAAAGTAAGTTTGAAAATTGGGTAGCGCAAAACAAAACTTCAAAAATATTAGCTATAAACGGTTATACAGATGAAGATGGAACTATTGGTTTCAATGATACTTTGGCAAAAAGAAGAGTTGAGAGTATTTTTAATTTAGTAAAAGGAAATATAAAAATACGAGAAGATTATAAATCAATAAGTTTTGGCGAGAAACACAAACATTCCTCAAACAAAGCCGAAAACCGCAAAGTAATTATATATTATCTACTCGAAAAAGACTTAGTCAACGAAAATAAAATATTGGGTTTGCCCGAAGAAAAAGTTGAAGAAAAACCAAAACCAGAAATTGAATACCCCGAAAAACTTGTTTTAGAAAATCCAAACGGAACGAAAACAGTTTACAAACTCGATAGAGAGTTTATGAAAAAAGTTGGTAAAGCTTCGGTTGGTGAAAAACTAAAAATAGAAAATTTGAATTTCATCATCAACACCTTTGCTGTGGTACCAGAGTCTAGAGGCAAATTATATGAACTGTTATTGGTACTACAAAGCAATCCTGAATTGAAAATAGAAATACAAGGACATCTTTGCTGTATGCCAGTTGATAGATTAGATCTTTCTACTCAAAGAGCCAAAGCAGTTTATAATTTTTTAGTTTCAAATGAAATTTATCCAGGAAGATTATCTTATAAAGGATTTGGAAGCTCACAGCCTTTATTTCCACTTCCAGAAAAAAATGAAGAAGAAAGAGCAGCCAACAGAAGAGTAGAAATATTAATAGTATCCAATTGATGAAAATATTTGTTTTGTTCTTTCTTTTGTTTTTTTCAACATGGAGTTTTGGACAGAGACAACTTGAACTTTTTTTTGATTTTAATGACGAAAACCCTAATCAACAATCAATGCAAATACTCAAAGATTGGTTTGTTGATAAGAATAATGAAGTTATCAAAATAGAAAGCTTTTGCGATAGTATAGATACCAAAGAATATAATAAAACATTAGCAGAAAAAAGGATTGAATCAGTTCTGAGGATTTTGAAAAATAACAATGTACAGATTAGTGACGCCACAGAGTTAATACCCTATGGGAAAGATTTTCAACTCTCAAATAATCAGCAAGAAAATAGAAAAGTAATTATAACCTATTTCGACAAAGAGAATGATTTTTTCCCTGAATCAAATATTCCAAAAAATGAGTTATTAAAACGAATAAAAGCAGAGCAAAAAGAATTGTCGGCAAGGTTTGCTAAGGCTAAAGTTGGAGATTTTGTTAGAATTGAAAATATTCATTTTATGTTTAATTCAGAAAAAATCATTCCAGAATCATATGCAATTCTTGAAGAATTATACATGATTATGGTAGTAAATCCAAAACTGGTAATCAAAATAAACGGCAATATATGTTGTAACCCAAATACCTCAGTAACAAAACTTTCTTTTAGAAGAGCTTTAAAAATTTTTACTTTTTTGAAAGATAGAGGAATTCAAGTTAATAGATTAGCATATCATGGTTTTGGTAGTGGAAATCCAATTTACCCAATTCCAGAAAAAAATGAAACTGAACGAATTGCAAATAGAAGAGTAGAAATCTTGATTGTAAAAAAATGAAAAGACTAACCGTCATCTTTTTTTTATTTTTAATAGCGAATTGCTTTGGACAAAAACAATTTGAAGTTTTCTTTGACTTTAATATTGATTACCCTAATCAACAGTCAATAGAAAAGTTAAACGCTTGGATTGAAAAGAATAAGAAGGTAAGAATTTTGAAAGTTGAAGGCTATTGTGATAGTATTGATACAAAAGATTACAATAAAAAACTCTCCGAAAGACGCATTGAAAATGTTTTAAAAATATTGAAAGAAAACAATATTGAAATTGTTTCAAGTATTGAAAAAATTGCGTTTGGAAAAGAATTTAAACAATCCAAAATTCAAGAAGAAAACAGAAAAGTCATTATCTACTATGAAGTAGAAGAACCAATCAAAGAAAAAAGCCTTTCAGAAAAAATAAATTCCACTAATGCTGGTGAAACCATAAAACTACCAAATATTTATTTTTATAATAATTCCGCCCGAATTGTTCCAAAGTCAAACGAAACTCTTTATGAATTGCTTTGCGCTCTTCAAGAAAACACAAACCTAAAAATTGAAATACAAGGACATATTTGTTGTCAACAGGTTTTTGATTTGAATGATGTTTCTACAGCTAGAGCAAGAGCAATTTATAATTTCTTGCTTCGTAATAAAATAAGTAAGAGCAGAATGACTTTCAAAGGCTATGGCACTTCAAGACCTGTTCATAAAATTCCCGAAAGGAATAGTTTTGAGGAAGATGAAAATCGTCGTGTAGAAATCATGATACTCGAAAAATAATTTTTTAAATGCAAAATATAGTTTCGCAATTCGCAATTCAAATCATTATCTTTGCGCAACACAACAACACAACAAAATGAGTTCCGAAAACAGTCAACGTTATAATTTGCGAGGAGTTTCTGCATCTAAAGAAGATGTTCACAACGCCATAAAAAACATTGATAAAGGATTATTTCCAAAAGCATTCTGCAAAATCATTCCCGATTATTTGACCAATGATGATGAGCATTGTATAATTATGCATGCCGATGGTGCTGGGACAAAATCTTCTTTGGCCTATATGTATTGGAAAGAAACAGGTGATTTATCCGTTTGGAAAGGAATAGCTCAAGATGCATTAATCATGAATATTGATGATTTACTATGCGTAGGAGCAACCGATAATATTCTTTTATCTTCTACTATCGGAAGAAATAAAAATTTAATTCCAGCCGAGGTAATTTCTACCATAATTAACGGAACCGAAGAACTAATTGAGGAACTAAAATCATTTGGAGTAACTATTCATTCCACTGGAGGAGAAACGGCTGATGTTGGTGATTTGGTAAGAACAATAATTGTAGATAGTACTGTTACTGCTCGAATGAAAAGAAAAGATGTTATTGATAATGCCAATATCAAAGCTGGAGATGTTATTGTTGGTCTTGCAAGTTTTGGACAAGCGAGTTATGAGAAAGTCTATAATGGTGGAATGGGAAGTAACGGACTAACGTCTGCTCGACATGACGTTTTTGCAAATTATCTTGCCCAAAAATATCCCGAAAGTTATGATGCTTCAGTACCAAGTAGTTTGGTATATTCGGGTAATATAAAACTAACAGATGAAATTGAAAATTCACCTCTTGATGCTGGCAAACTTGTTCTTTCGCCAACAAGAACCTATGCGCCAATTATTAAATCAATTTTAAATAAATTTTCCTCAAAAGAAATTCACGGAATGGTTCATTGTAGTGGTGGAGCACAAACAAAAGTGTTGCATTTTGTTGAAAATCTACATATAATAAAAGACCATCTTTTCCCTATACCACCATTATTCAAACTAATTCAAGAGCAATCGAATACAGATTGGAAAGAAATGTATCAAGTTTTTAATTGTGGCCATAGAATGGAATTGTATGTTTCTCAGGATATAGCAAATGAAATTATTGAAATTTCACAATCTTTCAATGTTGATGCTCAAATTATCGGTAGAGTAGAAGCTAGCGAAACAAAAAAACTCACTATTTCTAGTGAGTTTGGAGTTTTTGAATATTAAAAATTATTCGGCTTCGTTTTCTTTATCAAGATATTCCTGAACAATCTCGATTGCATTGGTAACCACATCACTCAAGGCAGTAATGAAACTTCCTTCTTCGGCGTTATCGATAGCGTGTTTAATTGCTTCAACTTCTTTTTTAATAATTTCGGTTGATGGATTTTTCCCTGATTCTTTGATACCTTCCATAATCAAGCCAATAATCTCCTCTTCGGTTCTACCTCTGAGGTGTTTTTCTTGTCTAATGATAATATGGTCAAACATTCTTGCTGCAATCATTGCACATTCTTTGATGTCTTCATCTCTTCTGTCGCCAACACCAGCAATAATACCTATTTTCTTTGTTGCTTCTACTGAGTTCAAGAATTCTTCCACACCTCTATATCCAGCTGGGTTATGAGCAAAGTCTATCATCACTTTGAATTTTTTGAATTCAAAAATGTTCATTCTACCCGGAGTTTGTGCAGCACTTGGAATAAATGTTTGAAGTGATAAACTGATATCATCGGTTTTAAATCCTTGTAAGTATGCTGCGAGTGTGGCTGCAAGCACATTGGCAATCATGAATTTGGCTTTGCCACCAAGAGTTAATGGAACATGACTAGCTCTTTCAACTCTAATTTTCCATTCTCCACGTTTGATGGTGATAAAACCATTTTCATATACAGCTACTATTTTTCCTTCTTTAGAGAATTGCTTCACTCGTGGATGATTTTCGTCCATAGCAAAATAGGCGACATTGCAACTCAATTCGTTGGCAATTTTAATGCATTGGTCATCTTCAGCGTTTAGAATTGCCCAACCATCTTTTTTTATGCTTCTAACCACTACACTTTTTACTCTCGCTAAATCATCAAGAGTATGAATATCAGAAAGTCCCAAATGGTCTTCTTGGATATTAGTAATAATACCAATGTCACATCTGCTGAAACCAAGTCCGGCTCTAAGGATTCCACCTCTAGCTGTTTCTAGTACAGCAAATTCCACTGTTGGGTCTTTTAGGATATATTCAGCAGAAATTGGACCAGTAGTATCACCTTTTTCCATCATGTGGTTTTGAACATAAATTCCATCAGATGTTGTGAAACCTACTCGATAACCATTATTTTTAACGATGTGAGCAATTAATCTAGTGGTTGTGGTTTTACCATTGGTTCCAGTTACCGCAATAATTGGAATTCTACTTGGTTTTCCTGGTGGATAAAGCATATCAATTACTGGTGCAGCAACATTGCGAGGTAATCCTTCACTAGGTGCTAGGTGCATTCTAAAACCTGGAGCAGCGTTCACTTCAAGGATGCAACCACCAGTTTCTTTTAATGGTTGAGTTAAATTTTCCGCCATGATGTCAATTCCACAAATATCTAAACCAATTACACGAGAAATTCGCTCGCAAAGGAAAATATTTTCAGGATGCATCATATCGGTTACATCAACAGAAGTTCCACCTGTACTCAAGTTTGCAGTAGATTTCAAATAGACTATTTCATCTTTTTTTGGAACAGTTTCAAGTGTGTAACCAAGTTTTTCTAGTAAATCTTCAGTATCTCTATCCACATCGATTTGGGTTAACACGTTCTCATGTCCATAACCTCTTCTAGGATCTTTATTGGTTTCTTCTATAAGTTGTTGAATATTTTGTTTTCCATCACCTTTGACATGAGCAGGTTCGCGCTTTGCAGCGGCAACAAGCTTGTTGTCGATGACCAAAACTCTAAAATCAAAACCAGTTATAAAGCGTTCAACTATTACTCTTCGGCTATACTTTTTTGCATAAGCTAAACCTTCCACAGCATCTTTCCAATTTTTCACATTAATAGAAGCACCTTTACCATGATTGCCATCAAGAGGTTTAATTACTATTGGATAACCAATTTTTTTAATTACACTTTCTAGATCTTCTTCGTCCACACAAATTCCACCGCTAGCTACTGGAATTGATGCTAAGTCTAGCATGCGTTTCGTTTCTTCTTTGTTGCAAGCAATGTCAACTGCAATGTTACTAGTCTTGCAAGTTATTGTAGCTTGAAAACGCATTTGGTTCACACCATAGCCTAGCTGAACCAGTGAGTTTGTACCAAGTCTAATCCAAGGAATATCACGAGCAACTGCTTCATCAACAATACTTCCGGTACTTGGGCCTAGTCGAACGCGTTCTCTTATTTCACGCATTTTTTGAATATCAGCTTCTACATCATATGCTGTTCCAGCAATAAGTGCTTCTGCAATGGCAACAGCACTTTCGGCAGCAAACATTCCCACGCTTTCTTCTACATAACTAAAGACAACATTATAAATGCCTGGCGTTTTTGTTTCTCTGGTTCTTCCAAAACCAGTTTCCATTCCAGCTAATGTTTGTATTTCTAAAGCGATGTGTTCTATAACATGACCCATCCATGTTCCACGTTCAATTCTTGAAAAAAATCCTCCACGTGTTCCTTCTGAGCATCTGTGTTCTATCATTGTGGGAAACATAGCTTCAATTCTTTCTCTAAAGCCTGGGATTTTGTTTGTTGGTTTTTCCTCCATATCCTCAAGATCCAACCTCATTTGAATTAATTTCTTTCGTTGAATACTCCAAAGATTTGGTCCTCTTAATGCTTGAATTTTTAATATTTTCATGGCTATGAATTAATTATTTAGTATTTATCAATGATTTTGTTAAAAATAAAAAATAATTGCTAAGAACTCACTTTTTTTGTTGAAAAATTGAAATAAAAAAAGGTTTTGAAACTATTTTCAAAACCATCTGTAAATCAATCGCTTAAAGAATTATTCTTTAATAAAATTCACAATTTTTGTGTAAAGTTCATTATCATGCATGCTATGCCCAAGTCCAGAAGTTTCAATAAAAGTTGCATTTTGCCAATGCGAAGCATATTTTCTGCCTTCGTCAATTTTTACAATTTCATCATGTAAATCATGAGCAATGAAAGCTTTGTGATTAAACTGTTTGGCAAATAAATGACCTGAAAAATCATTGATATCAATGTCAAATTTTTCGTAGTAATGGTTTTCCAATGCTTTTTGAATTTTACTATTTAATCCAAGAAGATTTATAAAATTGTCACTCATTATTTTAAACTCCGAAGGAGAACCAATCATTATAATTTTTTCAACTTCTTGATTTTTATACTTATGTAAATAGTAGCAAATAGCAGCACCACCAATTGAATGACCAATCATAATTTTTGGACTATACTTTTTGGAGAACTCATTAATGAATTCGGCATATTTTGGAGCATTAAATTCTTTCCCGCTACTGAGTCCGTGAGCTGGAGCATCAATTGCAATGATGGTTTTGTTCAGTTGTTTTAGATGTGGTAGCATTTTCTTCCATCGTGAAGCATTACTTTCCCAACCATGAACAAGTAGAATAATATCTTTATTAGCTTCGCCTTGTTCTGTTGTGGTATTGTTCCAAGTGTAAATTTGGAAAAAGTCCTCGCCAAATGTGATAGTTTCATGAACTGCTGTTTGGAGAATTTTTGGTAATTTTTCTTTTTTTAATTTTCCTTTTCTAGGTTGACTAAAAAGACGATAGGAAACATTTTTTGCCTTCTCTAAATTTAAAATACTCAATACATTTAGATAATAACCTATTGTTTTTGCAAGTAATAATTGGCTGGTTTTTTTCATAAAAAAAATCCCGATTGCTCGGGATTAGTATTTATATTTTAGAAAATAATTGTTGCATTTTTTCTTTTTCTTCGAGAGCAAGTGCATTATCTACTAAAATTCTTCCTGAATGTTCATCAGTAATAATTTTTTTGCGAGCGGCAATTTCCACTTGTGTTTGAGGAGGAATTGTAAAGAATGAACCAGCAGATGCTCCACGTTCGATAGACACTACTGCTAAACCGTTACGAACACTTTTACGAATTCTTTTGTAAGCGTTTATCAATCTCTCTTCAATCATTCCTTCAAACTCTGAAGATTTTTCTAACAAAAAGTTTTCTTCTTTTTGAGTTTCCGCCATGATATCGTTTAACTCTGCTTTTTTATGTTTTAAGTGAGAAGCTTTTTGTTCTAGTTTTTCTTTCGAATTTGAAATCACTTCTTTCTTATGCTCAATAGAAGCTTTCATCTCTTTAATTTGTTTTTCAGCTAATTGAATTTCAAGTTCTTGAAACTCAATTTCTTTGGTCAAAGAGTTGTATTCTCTGTTGTTGCGAACATTTTTTTGTTGTTCACTATATCTTTTTATAGAAGCTTGATGCTCTTCGATAGCATTTTTCTTAGATTTGATTTGTTCTTCAATGTTAATCAAATCATTTTTTAATTTTTCTAAACGAGTAGTAAGACCAGCTACTTCGTCCTCTAAATCTTCTACTTCAAGAGGAAGTTCGCCTCTCACATTTCTAATTTCGTCAATTCTAGAGTCGATTAATTGTAAATCATAAAGCGCTCTTAGTTTTTCTTCTACGCTCATTTCTTTTGTAGCAGCCATATTTATAAGTACTTAACTGGATTTGTATTTATTTTTGATAAAATAATCTTGCTTTCGGGCAAGGCAGGTGCAAAATTAATAATTTTTTCTTTAAGAAAATCAACAATATAGTTTTTTGTAAATCTTTCGCTTTCAAAGTGTCCAATATCAGCCAAAACTAGTTGTTTTTCAGCTTGATAATAATCATGATATTTTAAATCTGCCGTTAGAAGAATGTCCGCTTTTTGGTTTTTAGCTGCATGTATAGCAAAACTTCCAGAACCGCCTAGCACAGCCACTTTTTTTATTTTTTTGTTTAACAAACTTGAATGACGAATACCATTGGCATCCATTTTTTGTTTCACAAAATTCAAAAAATCCATTTCTTCCATAGGTTCTTTTAGTTCGCCAATCATTCCTAATCCTATGTTTTGATGAGTATTTTGTATATCATAGATTTCATAGGCAATTTCTTCATAAACATGGTTTGAAAAAAGAGCTTTTATAATTTTTGATTGAAGATGTTTTTCAAAGGTTACTTCAATCTTTATTTCTTGGGCTTCTACAAACTCAAATCGTTCACCTATTTCTGGATTACTATTTTCATTCCCCATGTAGGTTCCAATTCCTTGCGAGTTAAAACTACAATCTTCATAATTGCCTATTTTTCCTGCACCAGCATCAAAAAGAGCATTTCTTAGTTTTTCTGCATTTTCGGGAATGGTATAGGTGATTAGTTTTTGTATAAAATTGGTTTTAGGAATTAAGATTTTGGTATTTATTAATCCCAAAGCATCACAAAATATTTTATTCACACCATTTTTGTGATTGTCCAAAGCCGTGTGAACGGCATAAATAGCAATGTCGTTTCTTATGGATTTAATAACAGCTTTTTCGACATAATTTTTTCCGGTAATTTTTTTCAATCCCGAAAAAATAATAGGATGAAAACAAACAATCAGATTACAATTGTTTTCAATGGCTTCTTCAACTACGGTTTCCAATGCATCATGGCAGACTAATATGCCACTAATTTCTTGTTGAGTATCGCCTGTTAAAAGTCCTACATTGTCGAAGTCTTCTGCATAGGCAATTGGTGCCATTTCTTCTAGAATAGATATAATGTTTGATAGTTTCATGTGTAATTTTCTATGTTTCCCACGAATAGACGATTTCTTCTATTTGCCAATTTGAATTAGTTTTTTTTAATAAAAAGAAAGTTCCACTATTGTGTTCAATGGTTCTAAAAATAGCCACTTTTATAAGACAATAATTTTCGGCAAAATAAATTGGTTTGTTGATAATCATTAATCTTTGGTTGTTTTCGCCATATTTTTTTGTGCTTTCCTGAAATTCTTCTAGCGAAAGGCAATTTTGAACTTTACTTTTTAGATATTGATTTTGATTGTTGAAAAGTTGATTTATTTCTTCATGCCAATTTTCATTAATACTAGGGTTAATTTGTTGTTTTATAGAAACAGCATTTTTTTTGAGAAAATCGTTTTTTGAAATAACCTCGAGAATTTCTTCAGTGTTTGGAGCTTTGTTGCAATACAAACTAAGAAGCTGTAGTCTGTTTTTAACAATTACTTTCTCGTTTGAATAATATTTTGATAAAAAAAGTTTTAGTATAGAAGTATTATCAGCTGTTTGAGAAAACAAGCATGAGGGAATAAAAAACACAAAAACAAAAAACAGGAGAAACTTTTTCATTGCTAAAGCAAAAATTTACTTCAAAGATAAAAAATCGCTACTTTCGTACTATGATTTTTATCCGAAAATTGCTTTTCCCTTTTTCTTTACTCTATAGATGTATAATGTCTATAAGAAATTTTCTTTATGATAAAGGAGTTTTCAAATCATATTCGTTCAATATTCCAATAATAGTTGTAGGAAACCTTAGTGTAGGTGGAACAGGCAAAACACCACAAACAGAATATTTAATAAGGCTGTTGTCCAAAGAATTTAAAGTTGCTGTTCTTAGTCGTGGATATAGAAGAAAGACTAAAGGTTATATTTTAGCAAATTCTAGTTCAACGGCTGATACAATAGGTGATGAACCTTTTCAGATTTTTCAAAAATTTCCTCAAATAGATTTGGCTGTTGATTCGGACAGAAGAAATGGAATAGAAAATTTGATAAAGCAAAACAAACCTGATGTTATTATTCTTGATGATGCTTTTCAGCACAGAAGAGTTAAAGCAGGGTTTTATATATTATTGACAGCTTTTGACGATTTATATTATAATGATTTAGTTTTACCAGCAGGAAATCTTAGGGAAAGTAAAAAAGGAGCAGAAAGAGCAGACGTGATAATTGTCACAAAATGTCCAAATAATTTGTCTGATATTGCCCAAAATAATATTAAGAAAAAAATAGGGATAAACAGACCGATTTATTTTTCAAAAATTGGTTATGCTGATTCGGTTACAGGTCGCGAAGGAGAGATTTCTACAATTGAAATAAAAAAAACAGAAAAACTACTTTTGGCTGGTATTGCTAAACCCAAACCTTTTTTTGAATATTTGCAAACAGGTAAAGATGTTGAAATGAAGTTTAAAGATCACCATCATTTTACTGACGAAGAAATAGAAAGAATACAAACATTAGCTAATAATAAAATAATCGTTACTACAGAGAAAGATTATGTTAGACTGAAGGATAAAGAAATAAACAAATTGTATTATTTACCGATGGAGTCTAAATTTGTTTTGAAAGGTGATGATTTTGACAATCAAATTTTAAATTATGTTCGAAAAAGTACAAGAAACAGTTGAGTTTATAAACGACAGAATAAATTATAATCCTGAATATGGAATAATTTTGGGTTCAGGATTGGGAGGTTTTACTAATGATATAAATGTTGAATATATTTTATCATACAGTGAAATCCCAAATTTTCCTGTATCTACTGTTCAAGGGCACAAAGGCGCATTGGTTTTTGGAACTATTGGCGATAAAAGAGTTGTAGCTATGCAAGGAAGATTTCATTTCTATGAAGGATATGATATGAAACAAGTAACATTTCCTGTTAGAGTAATGAAATATTTAGGCGTTTCAAAACTTATCGTTTCTAATGCATCTGGAGGAGTTAATCAAAACTATCATGTTGGTTCAATAGTTCTTATAAAAGACCATATAAATATGATGCCAGAACATCCATTGAGAGGTCATAATGATGAACGATTTGGGCCAAGATTTGTCAACATGAGCGAACCCTACAGCAAATCAATGATTAACAAAGCAAAAGAAATTGCAAATGAGTTAGATATAACGGTTCACGATGGTATATATCTTGGTTTGCAAGGACCAACTTTTGAAACTTTGGCTGAATATAAAATGGTGAAAGCTCTAGGTGCAGATTGTGTAGGTATGTCAACAGTTCCCGAAGTAATAGTTGCTCGTCATATGGAATTGGAAACATTTGGATTGTCAGTCATTACAGATATGGGCAACGAAGACAGCATAGAAGCAATTACACACGAAGAAGTTCTTGAAGCCGCAAAAGAAGCAGAACCAAAAGTGAGAACTCTAATTAAAGAACTTATTAAGAATTACTAGCTTCTTCTAGTGTTTGGGCAATAACTTTGTAGAAAGTTTCAGGTTCAAAAGGTTTAGTAATAACATCAGTCATCCCAAATGATAAAAGCATTTCTCTATTTTCATTTAGTGAAATAGCAGTCAATGCGATGATTGGTGTTTTTATGTCAAACTCTCTTATCTGTTGTGTGGCAATAGTTCCGTTTATACCAGGAAGATGAACATCCATTAATACTAAGTCAAAAATATTATCATTTTTAATGATTTCAATAGCAATTTCTCCATTATCTATAATTCGAGAAGTCATGCCTTTATTTTCAATCATTTTTTTGGTAATCATTTGATTTATTTTGTTGTCTTCAACAATCAAAACATGTTTTCCTTTTAGAACTTCATCTGAATATTCAGACTGTCTTTTAGTTTCTAAGATTTCTTCAGCATTATCACAACCATGCTCCATTTTTACTTCAAATGTGAAAACAGTTCCAATGCCCAATTCACTTTCTAATGTAATAGTTCCACCAAGCATATCAACAAGTTTTTTTACAATAGCAAGACCAAGTCCTGTTCCACCATATTTTCTATTGATTTCTATTGAACCTTGCGAAAAACTGTCAAAAATGGTGCTTTGTTTTTCTTTTGCTATCCCAATTCCTGTGTCTATTATTTGAAAATTCAATGTTGATGATTTTTCGTCACTATCCACTTGCTTTGCTATCACTTTTACTTCGCCATTTTTAGTAAACTTCAAAGCATTGTTTATCAAATTCAAGAAAATTTGGGAAAGCTTGGTTGGATCACTAATCAGGTGATTAGGAATATTTTCGTCTATTTCAACGATGAACTCGTTATTATTGTTTGTAGCAAGTTCTTTTAATGAATTTTGAATATCAATAAGCTGTTTTTTTACGTCAAAATTGATGTATTCAATTTCTACGCTGTTGGATTCAATTCTATTTATTTCTAATATCTCATTGATGAACGTCAAAAGATAGTTACCCGAAAACTTTAGTGAATTTAGATAATGTAATTGGTTAGGTTTCGGATTTTCTTCAAGAAGTAAATGTGTAATACCGTTTATAGCGTTGAGCGGAGTTCTTAACTCATGACTTACAGTTGAGAGAAACTCAGCTCTTGCTTGCGAAGCTTTTTCTGCTTTTTCTTTCGCAATTTGTAATTCAAGGTTTTTTTCTTTTAACAATTGGTTAGATTGGCTTCTGATGATGTTGTTTTTATACAATGACAAACTCAAAAGCGATAGAATTGAAATTAACGCAATGGCAAGGATACTGATGAGTTTAGCAAATTTATTGGTTTTTTGTTGTGCTTCATTTTCTTTACTCATTTGTTCGAAAACATCCATTCTCTCGCTTTCCTTATATGAGTAATAGTCTTCAGCGCCAAGGCGTTTAGAATTTAAAGTTGCTAAACTATCTTTTAGCTGATTATGTTTTTTTAGGAAAAAATAGGCTTTTTCAATATTCATTAATTTGTCGTAAGCTAAGCTCAATGAACTGAAAATTTTGATTCGTTGATCTAAACTACTTTTTTTTGTCAAGCTCATAGCTCTATTCAAATAGTTAATAGCAAGGTTGCTTCTTCCATTTTTAAGTTCTATCGTTCCAAGGTTATATAACGCTTCGGCTTTAGTGGATGGGTTGTCGTTTGGTGAATTTCGGGATATTATGGAATTGAAAAGGCTAGAAGCTTCTTCAGTTTTTCCTTTCTTTTTATATAAAATACCTATTTGAAGATTGAGTAAATCATTATTGTCAATTTTCAAATTATCATATATTTCTTTTGATTTGTTAAAGTATTCTTCCGCAGTAGTATAATCTTCAATGTTCATGTAACATAATCCCATCTTGTAATAGTTTATTGCTAATGAACTAGAGATAGGCAATTGTTTCAGGATATTAATACTTTTTGTTAATGATTCTTTGGCATCATTGTATTTTTTCAAATCCAAAAAGATTGAACCTAAATTCCCAAGACCTTTTGCTTGACCACTTAAGTCATTATTCTTTTCGGCAAATTTTATCGCCTTTTGAGAATATGAAATTGCGAGTTTGTAATTATTGTTTATTTTTTGAATATCTGCATATTTTATGTAGAAATCAATGCTGTCAATAGCTTCTTCTTTTGTTTTTTGACTAAAACAAAATAGTGTAGAAAAAATAAAAATCAGTAAATATCTCAAAACAAAGAAATTAATTTTGAGATAAAAATAGAAAATTATCTACTAATAAAAAGAATTAAGTCGATTAATCGCGAAGAATATCCGATTTCATTGTCATACCAACCCACAACTTTTACCATTTTGTCCAAAACCGAAGTTAATTGCGCATCAAATAGGCAAGAGTTTTTGTTACCAATGATATCTACCGATACAATTGGGTCTTCTGTATAAGCAAGAATTCCTTTTAGCTCTTTTTGTGAAGCATTTTTAAAAGCTAAATTTATTTCATCTATAGAAACTTCATTTTTCACATAACAAGTAATGTCAGTCAATGAACCATCAGGAACTGGAACTCTAATTCCGCTTCCGCCAATTTTTCCTTCCATCTCAGGAAAAATTTTAGTCAAAGCCTTTGCAGCACCAGTTGTTGTAGGAACAATCGATTGGCTTGCGCCACGAGCTCTTCGTAAGTCTTTATGTGGTTGATCATGAAGACTTTGATCAGTAGTGTAGGAGTGAACGGTAGTTATATATGCTTGCTCAATTCCACAAAGTTCATTGATAACTTTTATCATTGGTGCAGCATTATTGGTAGTACAACTTGCATTTGAAACAATTTTTTCAGTTCCGTCAAGAATATTTTCGTTCACACCAAGAACAATAGTTTTTATCTCAGGCACTTCACTTGGTGCAGAAAGAATAACTTTTTTGGCTCCAGCCAAAATGTGTTTGTTGATATCTTCAAATGATTTGTATTTTCCAGTGCTTTCAATCACGATATCAACATCTTTCCAGTTCAAATTGCTGATTTCTTTCTCGTGAAAAAAAACATATTTTTTTTCGTCAACAATAATGTGACTTTCATCAAAGGAGACTTCACAAGGCAAAACACCGTGAATACTATCGTATTTAATTAAATGTGCCATCGTCCTATTGTCGGCAATATCATTGATTGCAACAACTTCTATCGTCGGATGATTTAGTAGTAACCTAAATAGATTTCTTCCTATTCGACCAAAACCGTTGATGGCAATTTTTGTTTTCATTACTTCGTACTTCTAACTTCGTACTTACAAAATATGTTTTTCTGCATGATAGGAAGAACGAACCAAAGCACCACTTTCTACATGTCGAAAGCCCATTTCTTTACCTATCTTTTCATATTTTTCAAATTGTTCTGGAGTAATAAACTCTTTAACAGGCAAATGTTTCTTGCTCGGTTGTAAATACTGTCCAATAGTAACGATATCTACATTGTTGTCGCGTAAATCCTGCATGGTTTGAATAACCTCTTCTTCTGTTTCACCAAGACCAAGCATGATACCGGATTTTGTTCTGCGAATGCCTTTCTCTTTCAGATATTTTAATACAGCAAGACTTCTGTCATATTTTGCTTGAATGCGTACTTCTCTGGTTAATCTACGAACCGTTTCCATATTATGGGAAACAACTTCTGGGTTAGCTTCTACAATTCGGTCAAGTATTCTTTCGTTTCCTTGAAAATCTGGAATTAATGTTTCAAGAGTAGTGTGTGGGTTCATTCTGCGAATGGCTTCAACGGTTTCTTGCCAAATAATTGAACCCATATCCTTCAAATCATCTCTATCAACGCTGGTAATTACCGCATGTTTGATTTTCATGATTTTTATAGAACGAGCAACTTTTTCGGGTTCATCCCAATCAACGGTTTCTGGTCTTCCAGTTTTGACGCCACAAAAACCACATGAACGAGTACAAATGTTTCCCAATATCATAAACGTTGCTGTTCCTTCACCCCAACATTCTCCCATATTAGGACAACTTCCCGATGTGCAAATAGTGTTTAGTTTATATTTATCTACCAATCCGCGAAGTTCTGTATATTTTTCGCCAATAGGTAATTTTACTTTTAACCATTTTGGTTTCCCAACAGGAGGTTGAACGCTATTTAGTGTGTTTTCCATTTCAATTTTATTAACAATGCAAAGATATGGAATGATACATTAATTAATTAAAAAAACCTTGTTAAGAAAATTAACAAGGTTTTAAATTTTAATCATCCTTTACCGTTATGGTAATATCATCGTCGAGTTTAAATTCACCTTTTTTGTAGGTTTCTTTATTGGCCAAAATTATTTCGTAACTCCATACCCCTTTAGGTATTTCATATACACACTCTTTACCATCATTTTGAATTACTAATTCTTTTTTTATTTCATCACCATCTTCAGTTTTACAGGTGAGTTTAAAAGTAACTTTATCAGTAAGTTTATTTTTTACACACAAGTATTCAATTGTTTTGCTGTCTGGTTTTGGTTTATTACCTTTTATAAAGCTCAAACCATTTATTAAAATAGCTCCAGCTTGCAGGGTTTTTTCAAAATCCGATTGAGAGTATGAAATTTGAAAAGTATATAGTAATACAAAACTTAAAATTAAGTTTTTCATATTAAAGAGAGAACAAATTACCTATAGTTTTCATTAAAAACTGCAACAACTTTCTTTTGACAATTTAAGGAACATGATGGTGTTTTTGAACCATCATTACAAACCCATTGACCTTCATACATTTCTGGTTTACAATTACTTGAACCATGGCAGATAACCGTTTTGGAAACATTACCTTTTTCAAAGTAGAATTTTCCATTTTTCAATTCCAAAAGGCAAGCAACTTTAGCTGAATCGTTGTTAGTTTTTCCAAAAATTTTATAATATTGTTTTTTTGTTTTTAAATCAATATCATTCTGTATATTTATTTCAACTATTTTAGAATTTATGTTGCTTGCTTTCAACATATCATTCCATGATAGCATCAAAGAATCTGTAACATCTTTGTTTAGAGAAAAAGTTTTATGATGATTTTGCTTACCAATAAAACTTTTTTCTCTTTTAATAGAGCATGATAAAAACAAATAAATTACTAATAAAATTATAAACTTATTCATTTCAATGCATTGATAATGAGTGTACTCCGTTGGTTGCTGTTACAGATTTTGTACAATTACTACATGGGTCATTACAATACCAAGTCTCACCTGATAGAACTGGATCACATCCAGTACTCATGCATCCAGAGCAGGTGCAAGTTGTAGTAACTCCTTTACGGTCTATAATAGAATAAAAAACATTATCTTTTAATTCCAAACTAATTGCTATCTTTAAACCTCCTTCGGTTTTACCCAATAAATAGTAAATTTTATTATCTTTATTGTCAGCAATAATTGAATAATCTATTTGTTTGCCATCAGCTAACTTATCCCAATCTTCTTTAAGATATTTCAAATTTTCAGTAATAACAAATTTACCATTCTGATTTTCTCCTACCTTTTCTTGTCCAACAACGCTAACTGTCATTAACATCGTAAAAAATAAATAAACTAGATTTTTCATAATAAAAAGTTTTTAAAGTTAATTAATAAAATTGAATTTCAAAATTTTCGCGAGAATTTTGTTTTGTAAAATTTGCTAATAATTTTCTAAAAGTGTGGGCAAAAAGTGAACTTTTTAGTGGTTTTTTTTGCTTTTTGTTTTTTTGAGTATTTTTCTACAACAATTAAAAATTATGTGCTATATTTGCTACTAAACGATACAAAATATGCATCAAGAAGTTATAAAAAAGATAAGAATATTACGCAAACAAAAGGGTTTTGATTATCAAGATATGGCTGATAGATTAAATATTGACCTATCTACTTATAAAAGATTGGAAGCTGGAAAAACGGTTACATGGGCTAAATATCTTGAAGATATATTGATTGCACTTGAAACCACAGTTGAAGATTTTTTTCAAGATATTGGAAGAAACATTAATGTTGTAAATAAAAAAGGTTCTTTTGGTGGTAATATCCATGTAGAAAATCTGTTTGCTGAAAATAGAGAGCAAACTCTGAAAATAGAACAGTTATACAAAGATATGATTAATGATAAAGATAAAATGAATGAGAGCAAAGATGAAATTATAAAAGAGCTAAAAGAAATTATTGAATTAAAAAATCAGCTTATTAAAGCTATGAAATAGGTCTTCCAGTTTTCACACTACAGAAACCACATGAACGAGTACAAATATTTCCCAATATCATAAACGTTGCTGTTCCTTCACCCCAACATTCTCCCATATTAGTACAACTTCCCGATGTGCAAATAGTATTCAGTTTATATTTATCTACCAATCCGCGAAGTTCTGTATATTTTTCGCCAATAGGTAATTTTACTTTTAACCATTTTGGTTTCCCAACAGGTGGAAAAACATTATCAACCTTTGTTTCCATATTTCTATTTGTGGCACAAATATACTAATTATCATTTTTACTGATTGTTAAAAATATCAGTATGAAATCATATTATACAAAATATTTGATTACATTTGTATATACAAATATTAAATTTTGAAAAGAAAAGAATTTATAAAATTAACGTTAGGAGGAATGGCAATGACAACAATAAATCCATTATTATCTTGGACTTCAGAAATGAAAGAACAAGATGTAAAACTTCCAGCTCTTTTTATTGGTCATGGCTCTCCAATGAATGGGATAGAGGATAATGAGTTTTCTGATACATGGAAAAAACTAGGTAAAGAAATTTTTAAACCAAAAGCAGTTTTGGTTATTTCTGCGCATTGGTTAACCAATGGGACATTTGTAACCGCTATGGAGAAACCAAAAACAATACATGACTTTGGAGGTTTTCCAAAAGAGCTTTTCGAAGTAGAATATCCAGCACTAGGAAGTCCAGAGTTAGCTCAAGAAATTTCTAAAAATATTGTTTCAACATCAGTAGGTTTAGATCACGATTGGGGATTAGATCATGGAGCTTGGACAGTTATCAGACACATGTATCCAAATGCAGATATTCCAATTTTGCAAATGAGTATTGATTACAGCAAACCAGCCAGCTATCATTACGAATTAGCCAAACAACTTGTAGGCCTTCGTAAAAAAGGTGTTTTGATTGTAGGCAGTGGAAACATGGTGCATAATCTAAGAATGGTAGCTTGGGATAAATTAAATGAGCCAGAGTTTGGATACGATTGGGCAAAGGAAATCAATCAAATTTTCAAAGAAAAAATATCCTCAAATTCACACAATGATTTGATAGCGTATGAAAAATTAGGTAGTGCTGCAAAGTTGGCTATCCCAACTCCAGATCACTATTACCCGTTAATTTACACCTTGGCTTTACAGGGCAAAAATGATGAAATAAACTTTTTTAATGATAAAGCCGTTGGAGGTTCTTTGACAATGACTTCGGTAAAATTTGGATAAAAAAAGAAGGCGATTGCCTTCTTTTATATTCCTAAATTGGTTTTAGTTTTTTTTAATAAGCCATCTTTGTGAAGCATAACAGATATTGATTTCAGCCTCATGTAAGGAATACTCATGTAGATAAAACCATCTCTTCCTGATGATGTTCCCCATGAATTTTTTACTTTATAATAAATGTTCCCTTTTTGATCTTTTGCTTTACCAACAATATGCATTAAATGGTCGTCTGTAGTATTGTAATTTTCAAATTCATTTTGTCTATACTCAGGAGTTATGGTTTTTTCAGGTTTAATTTCAGTTAAAATAATGGACGCATCATTGTCATCATTTGGGATAACTGCAATTCCATTTTTTCCAGAAAAAGTTTTTTCACTTACATCTGCATCAAGAGCTAAAGTAAATCCTTTATCTAATGCATTGTCAACATTTTGAATGTATTCATCTAAAGGTAAATTGTAAAACATTCCATTGGCAAAATTATCAGGAATGTTTAATATGAATTTAGAATAAAATGGCTCATGCGTGAAAGATGTAATAGTAACATAATCATCTAAATTTAGCTTTGTTGATTTTAGAAATTCAATAGGTGATTGTGTTGTAGAAGTTGTGTTTTTTTGATCAAAATTCACATTAGCTGATAAATTGATTTCTGGAGAAAATGAACCCATATACTTGTCCAATACATTGGTGTAATCTTGTTTCCAGTTCGGGTATTTTGCAGGAGTTTCAGCAACCGCCTTCTTTACTATAGTTTCGAGTTCTTCAACCATCTTTGCGTGGTCATGCTTCTCTTGATTAGGTAATTTTCCAGCATACTGTTCTTCAGTTGCAAGTCCATACAATTTGGCACTATTAATAACATCGTGACTTAAACCACCTTCACCAAATTGTGCTTTCCCTTGACGTAAAATATAGTTTTCTGCCTTTTTTAAATAGGTGTATCTAACGTTATACATTTCGGAAAGGTCTATTTTTTTACCGCTTGTTCGATAAATTTCGCTTTCCAAAAATGATGTTGTAGAAAAACTCCAGCAAGTTCCTGTTGCTCCTTGTGAGATTATTGGAGTACATTCAATATCTTTAATTGTTTGAAATTCATACTTTTGAGAAAAAGAAAGGTGGCTCAAAAAAAGCATTGAAAAACACAAAATAGTTTTCTTCATTTGATTGTGGTTAATGATAATAATAACTTATTTTTACGCTAAAATAAATCAAAACATTTTTGTTGTTAATTTTTTAACTTAAAAATAAGAAAAGACATGAATAATATTAACTGGGTAACAGTAAAAGAGTTTGATGATATTACTTATAAAAAATGTAATGGAGTAGCAAGAATTGCTTTTAATAGACCAGACGTAAGAAATGCTTTTCGCCCAAAAACGACTTCTGAACTTCTTCAAGCTTTTCACGATGCTCACGAAGATACTTCAGTTGGCGTGGTGTTGCTTTCAGCTGAAGGTCCAAGCTCAAAAGATGGTGTTTGGTCTTTTTGTTCTGGTGGCGACCAAAAAGCTCGTGGGCATCAAGGATATGTTGGCGAAGATGGTTATCATCGATTAAATATTCTAGAAGTTCAACGATTGATACGTTTTATGCCTAAGGCTGTAATTGCTGTTGTTCCCGGTTGGGCAGTTGGTGGTGGACATAGTTTGCATGTGGTTTGTGATTTGACTTTGGCAAGCAAGGAACATGCTATTTTTAAACAGACTGATGCCGATGTGACTAGCTTTGATGGTGGTTATGGCTCTGCATATTTAGCAAAAATGGTTGGACAGAAAAAAGCTAGAGAAATTTTCTTTTTAGGAAGGAATTACTCTGCGCAAGAAGCCTTTGAAATGGGAATGGTAAATGCTGTAATCCCGCATGATGAGCTTGAAGATACTGCATATCAATGGGCTCAAGAAATTTTAGCTAAATCACCTACATCAATTAAGATGTTGAAATTTGCGATGAATTTAACCGATGACGGAATGGTTGGACAGCAAGTTTTTGCTGGTGAAGCCACTCGTTTAGCTTATATGACAGAAGAAGCAATCGAGGGAAGAAATGCATTTCTTGAGAAAAGAAAACCAAATTTTGAAAAAAAATACATTCCTTAAAAAGGTTTGTGAAACTTAAAAAAATAGAAAATTATATATGAAACATTGGGTTGAAGCAGCGCGTTTAAGGACTTTGCCTTTGTCTGTGTCGGGTATCATTGTTGGTAGCTTTTATGCTATGTCTCAAGCGTATTTCAATTGGAAAATAGTGCTTTTTGCCTTGTTGACTACACTTGGTTTACAGATACTTTCCAATTTTGCCAACGATTATGGCGATGGTGTTAAAGGAACTGATAATGAAGATAGAGTTGGTCCCAAAAGAGCGATACAAAGTGGGAGTATTTCGCCAAAACAAATGAAAAAGGCAATAGCTATTACTTCCTTCATTACTTTGTTGTTTGCTGTTTTGTTAATTTATTTTGCTTTTAAAGAAAGTTATCTTTTGTATTCATTGCTGTTTCTTGTGTTAGGTGTTTTAGCGATAGCTTCAGCTATTAGATATACAGTCGGGAAAGGAGCTTATGGCTACAAAGGCTATGGTGATTTATTTGTGTTTATTTTCTTTGGCTTAGTAAGCACCTTTGGGGTTTATTTTATGTTTTCTAAAACATTGGATTTGTTATTATTACTACCAGCTACTTCAATAGGATTTTTAAGCGTAGGCGTTTTAAATTTAAACAACATGCGTGATGAAGAAAGCGATAGAAAGTCGGGAAAAAACACGTTAGTAGTAAAAAACGGCGGAGCTTGGGCAAAGAAATATCATTACTTCCTTGTCGTATCAGCAATGGTAATGGTTGTTGTTTTTGCGGTTTTAAATGAATTTCATTTTGATCAATATATATTTTTGGTTGCCTATTTTCCGCTAACAAGCCATTTGATGACGGTTTATAGAAACAAAAATCCTAAATTACTTGACCCCGAATTGAAAAAATTAGCTATTAGCACATTTCTACTTTCGGTTTTGTTGGCTTTATGCCTCATTTATTTTATTTCAGATATGGTTGTAAACTACGTTAATATTTAATCAATTTACTATGAAAATAACATTTTACGGACACGCATGTGTGGGAATAGAAGTTTCAGGAAAAAATGTATTGATTGATCCTTTTATTTCCGGAAATCCAAAAGCTTCACATATTGATGTAAATGCTCTGAAAGCTGATTATATCTTGCTAACTCATGCTCATCAAGACCATATTTTAGATGTAGAAACTATTGCAAAAAACAATAATTCTGTTGTGGTTTCTAATTATGAAATAGCGTCACATTTTGGAAACAAAGGACTTCAATATCATCCAATGAATCACGGTGGAAGTTGGCAGTTTGAGTTCGGGAAAGTAAAATATGTTCCGGCAATTCACACTAGTTCTTTTCCCGATGGGAGTTATGGTGGTCAACCTGGAGGATTTGTTATTGAAGGCGAACATAAAAACATCTACATTGCAGGCGATACTTCACTGACGATGGATATGAAACTTATCCCGATGCGAACTGAACTCGATTTAGCAATTTTGCCGATAGGCAGCAATTTTACCATGGATGTTGATGATGCAATCATCGCTTCAGATTTTCTAAAATGCGACAAAATTTTAGGCTATCACTTTGATACATTCGGTTATATCATCATCGATCATACTTTGGCCAAAAAGAAATTTTTTGACGCTGGAAAAGACTTGATGTTGTTAGAAATAGGCGAAAGCATAATGATATAATTTTTTTAAGAAGCAAAAAGGCATGGGAATTGCAGTGAACCATATTCCTGCTGTTCGCTATATCTTTTGCAAAGCAAAAGGATGTCGCTGCCATCAGGGCTAATACAAAGCGAATGGATAAACTTATGAAAGGAATAATTATATCATCAATGTTGATGTTTTGTAGCCTGATATTCTCACAATCCAGTGAAGGATATTGGGATAACGTCAGAACAACCAACGAAACAATCAATCTATCAGCAGGAAAAAGAACGGTAATAAAATCAACCGATTTACCCGATGGAACTACTGAAGCCGTTTTCAGAATATCAATTTTAGACGATAATCAAAAACTTGCTTCTAGTCTTGTTTCTTTACTAAAATCTATTCCCGATCCTACAGGAATAAGTCAAGGTTCTGCTGGTGCAGTCTATTTGCTTTCTACGATATCGGGTGATGATAAATGTAGATATGCAATTTTCAATAACGAAAAAGACGCATTACAGTATCAAAAAACCGGAGAAGCAAAAAACGCTTGTTTTGTTCAAAATACTCCTATCAACAAGGAAGCTAAATTGCTAACCGAAAACTCAAGTTGTGTTTCAAATAGCTCAAAAAACCTTTGGATTGGCTTTGAAAGCGATAATTGGTTTATGAAACAAAAAATAGTTTTTGAGTTGGTGCCTTGGGTAAACGAAAAATTGAGCAGAGGTTGGACAACAGCAGCAAAAAAGAGCGTTCTTGATGAGATAAAAAAACTCGACATAATCTCTTCTATTGCAAAGAAAAATGAGTTTGCTGGCACTATGCTCGATTTGATTTCCAAAAAAACGACTTATAAAGAGTTCAAAAATCTTTTTCCCGAAGAAAAACAAAAGATTTTCAGTGATTTAACATTTGTTGCCTTAAAGGAAACAAAAGAAGATAAAATCCTATCGGAGTTAAATAGAAAAAAAAGCGAAGAACTTTTTAATTCAGGTAAAAAAGAAGCAGCTATAACAATGCTTGAAAATACAATTGCGTCAGCTTCAAAATCCGCTTCAGATTACAATCTTCTGGGTAAATACTATATTCTGACGCTTCAATACGAAAAAGCTCTTAAAACGCTTAAAACAGCTGAAAAAATAGACGAATATGATTTGGGTATAAAATTAAATCTAGCGCATGCTTATGTTTTAACTGATGATTTTAAAAAGGCAAAGGAAATTCACAAAAGATTTGCTAACCAAAATATTTCTGCTGATGTGAGTTGGAAACAACAAACAAAAGATGACTTCACAGAGTTTGAAAAACAAGGTGTTAACAGCAAATATTTTTCAAAAATTTTAAAACTTCTTAAATAAGAACTTTGAAAGCGAAATATTTTAAATACAATTTAGCTTTTAAGCGTCCAAGCGGAACTTCGCGAGGCGTTTTAACGGAAAAAGAAACTTGGTTTATAGTTTTAGAAGTGAATGGCAGAAAGGGAATAGGCGAGTGCGGAATTCTTCGAGGATTATCTGCTGATGACAGATTGGATTATGAAGAAAAACTACAATGGACTTGCAATAATATCCATCTTGGTGAAGAAAAATTATGGCAAGAATTAATCGAATTCCCGTCTATACAGTTTGGTGTAGAAATGGCTTTTCTTTCGTTGAAAAGTGAAAATCCTTTTGTTTTATTTCCTTCAAAATTTACTTCAGGTGAAAAATCTATTTCAATAAATGGATTGGTTTGGATGGGTGATGAGGTGTTCATGAAACAACAAATTGAAGAGAAAATTGCTCAAGGATTTAACTGTATAAAACTCAAGATTGGAGCTATAGATTTTGACAAAGAATTGCAATTATTACGGTTTATAAGAGATAATTTTGATGAAAATAAAATTGAAATAAGAGTTGATGCTAACGGTGCTTTTAGTGAAAATGAAGCTTTAAATAAAATAAATCAATTGTCTGGTTATAAATTACATAGTATAGAACAACCCGTTCAAAAAAATCATACTGACACGATGTCAGTTCTGTGTAAAAACACTAATTTGCCCATTGCTTTGGACGAAGAGCTGATTGGAATTTTTTCATACGAAGATAAAGAAGCTTTACTAAAAAAAGTGAGACCTCAATACATCATTTTGAAGCCAAGTTTTATTGGTGGAATCAAAGGAACAAATGAATGGATTACTTTGGCAGAGAAATATAATATTGGTTGGTGGATTACTTCGGCATTGGAAAGTAATATTGGTTTGAATGCGATTGCACAATTTACTTTTATGCTCAACACAAACATGCCACAAGGACTTGGAACAGGAAGTTTATATACTAACAATTTCGATTGCCCATTACTGGTTGAAAATGGTCAACTTTGGTATAAACCTGAATTAGATTGGAAGGTTGATTTTTAATAATTGTCATTCCTACAAAGGAGGAATCTCATGAAGTTATTAAAATCATGAGATTCTTCACTTCGTTCAGAATGACAAAATAGGCTTTAGAATTACTTATCTTGTAAGTTATCGATTCTCTATTATTTCAAGTTTTTTTATCAAGCTTCGACACCAAATCAAAGGGATTATGCCAATTATACCAAACGAACAATCAATTAGTTGCCAATATAAAGGTATAGTTCTTATATTTCCAGCAATAAAAGCTAATGGAATAACCATTAGGCAAGCAATAATTCCAAATTCAATTATCCAAATATTTTTCACTGGATTTTTCACTGGTCCAATGAAAGCAACAGCAATTACAAGATGAGCAAATGCCAACCAATCTGTTCCATAACTTAAAAAAGGGTATTTTGTATTAGTGTCTTTTACGGCAAAATAAACATCTGAAATCCAATTTTTAATAACACTAGGAAGAAAAGTAAAATGTTCATTGATGAATTGAAGTTCAGTTTCAATAGGAAATGCTGTAATTCCACTCAGGATTAAGCAAATAATAAAAATAATTATAAGTATCCTTACTTTAAAAAGTGTTTGTCTTTTGTTCATTTTTATGCTTTATTATGAATTTAGAAAGATGGGTTTACATTAGAATCATAACTAACTTTAACAGTTATCTTGTTCGCATATCCAATTCATTAATCTGAGTTTTATATTCTGATGGGAGTAATAAATTTTTGAAAAATTTATCGAGCTTAACATTTCGGCTTAATTTGTATATAGGGATTATGATTGAAAGGATAGAAAAATCACTCAATTGTAAAAGCTTCTTCACGTACTTTGGAACTAATAATTTCTGACTTTCAATTAACATTTTATATCTAAATGCACCAAGATGTTTCTTGTATTGCTTGAAAAGGTCAAAAGTATATTTGCTCGGCTCTAAATTTTCAATGAGATGTAGTTCTCTTTCCAACAACCATTTATTGTATGTGGGAGGCAATTCTGTTAAACCCATTCTTATTCCTACTCGATAAAAGACATTGTAAACTTCCTCTTTTTCGTGATAAGTTAATTTTCTTTCCAATAGTTCATAAGATGCAATCGAATAATAAATCAGCATAAATAATACATCTCGATAAGCCCAATCAGGAATCACAGCACCGCGATTTTGTTCAACAGTGCCGTGAATTTTTCTCAATATATCAATCGATTTATTTGCTTCATCGGTTGAAGAAAAAACTATAAATTTTGCATATTTCACTGTAGAAAACAACCTTCCTAATGGATCAGAAGGTAGTTTTCCAGTATAATAAAGCCAGTCAACCGATTTATTCAAAGCAAACTCTGCTGATGCTCCAGCAAAAATGAATAACACAGTATCACTCTTTCCCCAAATTTCTCTAACTATCGAATTTTCTTTAACAAATAATTCCATGATAATTAATAATCTAAATGTTATTTACCCCAATCTATTTTTCGAGAGAAATACATAACCGCAGCAAGTATCATAAATAAACCAATACTTCCTACTAGTAAAGCATAATCCTCAAGTTGAATAATTACATAAATGAAAGTATAAAGCACTGAAAGTGATGCGCCTATAAATATTGGGAACTTTCTGTTTTTGAGTATAGAAATAGAGTATAAAGTGATTAGTGTCACAACAGATATACCAGCAATGGCGTAAGCTAGAGAAAAGCTGCTGTGTTCAGTAATTGATATCAACAAAGTATAGAACATGATTAAAGCCAATCCAATCATGGAGTATTGAAAAATGTGAATGTTAATCTTGCTGATAGATTGTATTAAAAAGAAAATCAAAAATGTTAACCCAATTACCAGAAATCCATACTTTGAAGCGCGTTCGTTTTGTTGGTATTCATCGACAGTTTTAATCAATTTAGCTCCAAATGAATATTCATTCAGGTTTGGAATTTTTCCGGTATATTGTTGCGAAAAAGAACGATTGATGTCCAATACTTTCCAATCTGCATGAAATCCTTTTTTATCAACTTTTTTAGTGGTATTGTTTGCGGCAAATGAACCAAAAAAGCTTGGCGATTCCCAGTCGGAATTCATACTTACAGAAGTAGTTTTTCCTATAGGTACAAACTCGATGCTTTTACTTCCGTTGTATTGCATGTTGAATTTAAAATTGATGCGTTCCGTTTTTTGCATCGTTTTATAATCGAAATTATTGGTTTCTAAAACACCATAATAGTTGTCTTCATCAGGCTTTGCTTCAAAAGCTAATGAGTTGTTATTCAGGTTTATTTTCAAATCGCTTTTGATGCTTTTCAGATTAGTAGTTTTTACAACAATTGCGGCTTTTTCCCAAACAACATCTTCTTCCTTGATGTTCAATTTTTCAAAATTTGGTTTGCCAAAACTTCCGTCAAAACTCATGTTTGCAGTAAAAACAATATTATCATAAATACCTCTTTTGAGCGAAGTGTCTTTTTTTACTTCAGAATTGTTGTTAAGCTTTTCTGGAAAGAAGTAAGCATATTCAAGCGTACTGTTTTTCTGGATACTAGTCGTTTTGGTTTTAGAATCGTATATCGTTGTTTCCTTATACGTTTTATATGGAATGCGAAGTATTGGGCCATAAAAATTGATTTCTTTTCCCCAAAGCGTTGACACTTCTTCGGTTACTTCTTTTTGACGCATACTTCTTTCACTGATTAAATCTTGTACAAAAAAAAGTGGAATTAATAGCACTAATGTTAAAAAACCTACCATAATCATTTTGGCAGTTGTAGATTGAAAAAAGCCTTGCTTTACTTCAGTTGTTGGGTTTTCTTGTTGTTCCATAATATTGAGTTTTAGAATTATTAAAATATGTGAAATACTAAATAGATATAAAATATTGTTACAGGTATGTTTGCTAACATGATGAGCATTTTTATTGCTAAATCTTCTCTATTTTCGGGTTTAATAATAAATTGAAAGGCTAAGTTTAAAAACACAATTGCGTTTATTAGAAATGTAAATAGAACATAGAAAAATCCTAAGAATAGAATATTATCAATATGTGGAAATATAAGATGAAGCATTAATAAAATTGTTCCAATAGAGAATGAACCAATGGCTAGATAGGTTGAAAATCCTGTTGTTTTTTGAGTTTCTACAGTAAATGTTTCCATGATTATTTATTATTAAAAGTGAATTGAATTTCTTTCAAGGATTTATAAAGCATTTTTTCAAATGGTAAATTGTAAAATGGATGAGCATTTTGTCCTCTCTTATAATATTTATAGAAAGTTTTTAATCTGTTAGGGTAGAAAAGTGTTCCAATGAATACAACCATAAATAGATAGATACTTTTTTTACCATTACCCAATAGATAGTATTGCATCCCAATTTCTTCAATAACAGAAACTCCTGTATTGGTTAATACATGGATAACATCGTGATCCTCTAATTTGGGTTGCATTTCAAAATTGTATTTCAGTAAAAAACACCCCATGTGAAAACCCAAACTATCGTTGGGAAGCAATATCAAATCCTTTGGAGTAATGTTCCAAGGTTCATTTCTTTTAAAGAATTTTTGATAGGGTTTTTTACTCCATTCATACATTTTTTCGATAATTAAATCTCTCATATTTTTAAAATAAAAGTTCTTTGAATTTCAAAGTAAATAAATAAAAAAATAGTTAGCTGTTTTGAATTAATTTTTCAAGCGCATCAATATGATCTTTAAAAGCTTTTTTGCCATCAACTGTTGCTCTGTAGCTGGTGTTTGGTTTTTTTCCAATAAATTGTTTTTCGATAATAATATAATTTTCTGTTTCCAATGCTTTTATATGCGAAGCCAAATTGCCATCGGTTACACCCAAAAGCTCTTTGAGCATTGTAAAATCAGCACTTTCGTTAACCATCAATACCGACATGATGCCCAAACGGATTCGATGGTCAAAGGCTTTGTTGATATTTTGGATTAGGTTTTTCAAATCTTAATTTCTATCATATTTAAAATACATCAAAGCACCATAAATGATGTGGCACACACCAAAACCTAAAGCCCAAAACAGCAATCCATAACCTAAAAACCAAGTGGATAATAGTCCTAAAATAATCATTGTAATACCTAAATAACGAACATCGCCAAGTGTGTACTTACTAGCGTTTAGACAAGCCATTCCGTAAAAAATAAGCATTAATGGTGCAATTATGCTCAACATTTCCTTTTCGATGAGGAAAAGTATAAAAAATCCTCCAGTCAATAATGGAATTAAAAAATTGATTAATAAGCGTTTTGAGGTTGGGTTCCACAAACTTTCATTGGCTTTTTTTGCTTTTTGCAAACTTAAAACCAATCCTGTTATAATCGATAAAACGATAACCGAAGCCGCAATGATGAATAGTTTTACAACGGCTTCGTATGATATGATTAACGATTTGTATGAACCCATAGTGGAAGTGTCAAAGTAAATGGTTTTATAAGCAAACCATGCACCAATTAAAGAATAAATCCCAGCTAATATTCCCGACAATCCACTTAATGAAATAAATCGTGAAGATTGTGACATCATTTGCTTGATGTCTTGAATATCTTTTAAATAATCTTTAGCTTCCATATTAAAGTACTTTGAAAAACAAAGTAAATAATAATTTTTTCTTCTACCAAATGTTTTTTCAATTATTTTTGATAAAAATATTTTATCAAATGAGAAGAATTTCATTTTTGGTTATACTGTCAACTTTTGTCTCCTTTGCTCAATCTGAAGATGAAGCTATGTTGAAAAAAATTTATGATTTTTCGCTAACTGATTCCAAATGCTACTCTTGGTTAGATGATTTATCAAATAAAATAGGTCATCGATTATCAGGATCAACAGGTGCAGCCAAAGGCGTTTTATATACCAAAGCAGAGCTTGAAGCACTTGGATTGGATAGAGTATTTCTTCAAGATGTAATGGTGCCAATGTGGGTTAGAGGTAAAAAAGAAACTGGACTTATCATTGATGGAGAAACAAAATCTATTGTTCAAGTTTGTGCTCTCGGAGGTTCGGTTGCTACTGATAAAAGCGGTTTGCTTGCCGAAGTGATTGAAGTAAAATCAATAGATGAATTGAAAAGTCTTGGTGAAGATAAAGTAAAAGGTAAAATTGTTTTCTACAATCGACCAATGGAACCAACCAATATTGAGGCATTCACTTCTTATGGAAGATGTGTTGACCAGCGATTTTATGGCGCAATGGAAGCTTCAAAACTTGGAGCAGTAGGAACAATTGTTCGCTCAATGAATTTGCGTTTAGACGATTTTCCACATACTGGCGCACAAAGTTATGGTGATTTGCCTAAAGAAAAATATATTCCAACGGCTGCTATAAGTACAAACGGAGCAGAATTATTGAGTAAAAAGTTAAAAATCAACCCGAAATTACAGTTTCTATTAAGAATGTATTGCCAAACGTTTGATGATGTTTTGTCGCACAATGTTATTGGGGAAATAAAAGGTAGTGAACATCCCGAGAAAATTATGATTGTTGGTGGTCATCTTGATTCTTGGGATTTAGCCGATGGTTCACAAGATGATGGTGCTGGATGTGTGCAAGGAATGGCAGTTTTGGAAACATTCAAAAAATTAAATTATAAACCCAAAAACACCATTAGAGTAGTGCTTTTCATGAACGAAGAAAATGGTGGAAGAGGAGGAAAAAAATATGAAGAATTATCCAAGCAAAATAACGAAAATCACATTTTTGCACTCGAAAGCGATTCAGGTGGATTTACTCCAAGAGGATTTTCGTTTGAATGTGATGAGAATAATTATTCTAAAGTTTTAAGTTGGAAATCACTTTTTGAACCCTATTTGATACATAGTTTTGTAAAAGGACACACAGGTTCAGATATAAATCCGCTTACTTCGAAGAAGATGGTGAAAGTAGGTTTAAAACCCGATTCGCAGCGCTATTTTGATTATCATCATGCGGCAAATGATACTTTTGATGGTGTGAACAAAAGAGAACTCGAGCTTGGAGCAGCAACCATGACTTCTATAATTTATTTGTTTGACAAATACGGTATCGATTAATTGAAACCAGCAGATTTATACATGCTCAATCAACCAGAAAAATATCGAGATATGATTTTTCATGTTGTGTCTGTTTTTGAAAAAAATGTGCCTCAATTGACATTAGAATACAAATGGAAAATTCCCTATTTCTATTATAAAGGGAAACCTTTTTGCTTTATAAATGTGAGCCACAAACGAAAATACCTTGATTTAGGTTTTAATAAAGGCTTTCAGTTAAAAAATAATTTGGAATATCTTATCGCTGGAGATGGAAGAAACACATTTAAGTCTTTGCGTTATTTTTCTCTAGAAGAAATAGATAATGAAATTTTGATTTCTGTTATACAAGAAGCTATCACTTTATATTAAAAAAGCCCCGAATTACTCGGGGCTTTTTATTATTCTTCACGGCTTATATAAATCCAACCTGTTTTTGTTGGTCCGCTATTAAAATCAATTACATAATAGTAAGTTCCGTCTGGTAAATCATCTCCGTTGTCAGATTGACCTTTCCATTCCACAGTATAATTACTTTTTGCATATACTTTCATTCCGTATCTATTGAAAATACTCAAATGTTTTACACCCATTAGGCTTAGGTCGAAGAAGTCATTTTTACCATCATTATTTACAGATATACCTTTTTGGATATCACAAAATACTTTTTCGAGAGTAATTGCTTCTTTTTTAGAACAACCATCAGCATTTGTAACAATTACATAGAAAGTCATTGGTACTTCCTCATTTGCTGATGTTGAGCTTAAGTATTCAGTAACATTTAATGTACTTGAATTTAGCCCGATGTTTTGATTTTCTTGATTTTGCCACTGGAACGTTGCTGAACTTAAATCAACACTTTGATCAGCAGAAGAAACTTCTAAAGTAAAGTTATTGTTGACGCAACTTCCAGTTATTTCAAAGTTAAAATCTTCTAACACGGTGATACTTATACTTCCGGGAGCAGCACATTGTCCTGCAGTAGGAGTGAATGTATAAGTAGTTGTTTGTGTACTATTAACCGTAGCTGGAGACCATGTTCCTGTGAAACCTTCTAGCGAAGTAGTTGGCAATGTTGGAACTTGTGTTTCTCCATAACAAACAGGAGTAAATGCATTGAAAGTAGCCACTGTTGGTTGTGTAACAGTTATAGATAAACTTCCAGGTGCAGCACATTGTCCAGCGGTAGGAGTGAATGTATAAGTAGTTGTCTGAGTATTATTAACCGTAGCTGGAGACCATGTTCCTGTATAACCTTCTAGCGAAGTAGTTGGTAATGTTGGAAGTGTAGTTTCACCCAAACAAATAGGAGCTATGGTATTGAATGTAGCTACTGTAGGTTGTATTACTGTTATTGTCAAACTTCCATCTAAAGCACATTGTCCAGAATCTGGAGTAAATGTGTATGTTAATGTTTGTGTATTATCAACAGTTGATGGAGACCAAGTTCCTGGTATTCCTTCTAGTGAAGTTGAAGGTAATGAAACAGCATCATTTCTACAAATTATTAAAGGATTGAATGTAGTGGCAACTTTTGCAGTAACTGTTATAGAACCATTTAAAGTAGCAGTATTACATCCGCCTTCAGTAGAAACAACATAAGGGAATATTCCAGCTTGAGTAGCAGTTCCACTAATAGTGAAAACTCCAGTATTAGTATCAAATGAACCTGTTACACCTGTTGGTAATCCAGTAGCAGTAATGTTAGTAGCATTTGCAGACGAGTAAACTACCGATGTTATGGATGAACCTTCACAAATAGTTTGTTGATCATTCGCAGTGTCTAAGTTTAATGTTACTGTTGGTAAAATAGATACAGTACCAGATGTTGGTGCAGAACTACATTCTACAGAAGTTACTGAAACAGCATCAAGGAAATTACCCACTGAAGCATCACTTCCAGCACTAGAGACAGAAACAAATCTTAAACTGTAATTGTTTCCTCCAGTTGTAGGAACGTTATAAGTAAGGTTGTGTAATACCCATCCAGAGTTTGAATCGGTAAAATTACCCAAGCTTGTATATGGTCCGCCAACAGGTCCAATTTCCACACCTACTGTATCATTTCCTTGTCGACCTCTGTGAGCAAAAGAAATTTGTAATTGTGCTCCAGGAGAAGTTGTAAAGTTTTGATAAGTGGTTGCTGTTGAATTTGCATTCATTTCTATGAATTGATTTCCTTCGTAGGCAAATACACTTTCAAAACCTCCAATTGGCCATATTTCCATAATATTATCACTAGCGGTTGTATCCCAACACGGAATGCTGTTAGCATTAATCATATTAGGGAATTGTGTTGAAGTACCAACAGGGTTTTCAAAACTTCCATTGCAGAACGATGTACTTACAGGAGTAATTACTACTGTATAAGTTCCAGCTGTACTTGTTGTAAAGCTGGCAACGTTTCCTGGGTTTGTAACTCCATTTGGAACTATCCATGCATAGTTATACGTTCCTGGCGTTTGAGGAGTAGCAGTAATTGTTGCTGATTGACCAGAACATATAGTTTCACTATTTACTGAAACAACAGGTGCATTAGGATTTATCAATGTAATGGTTTCAGTAGAAGTTGCAGAACAATTTGTTGTACTTAATGAAAAATTATTATAAGTTCCAGCGTTTAATCCGCTGATAACTATTTCTCCATTTGCATTAGATGTTAATGTCAAAGGACCAACAGAAACTGTATCATCACTATAAGTAACAGAATAGGTAAGGTTAGGAGATAAGTTTCCAATGGTTATTGTTCCGTTATTTCCATTACATGTCAGAGGATCAGTTCCGCTTAATTGTGCAACAGATTGAATGAATAATACAATGCTTTCTGTTGAATTGGCAGTACATCCATTAAAACTGTAAACAAAATTAGCATAAGTTCCCGCAGTTAATCCAGTGAGAGTATATTCGCCATTGGCATCAGAAACAAAAGTTATTGGTGTAGCAGCATTACCTTCATATGTATAATTCAATAAATATGTTGTAATTGGAGCTAATCCACTAATGGTAATACTTCCATCATTCGAAGTACATGTTGTTGGTAATATTGATGAATATGTTGGAAGTGTTTGAAGTGTATATGTCGCAGCAAAATACATTCCATTATTATCAACTAATATGTGATCATCACATTCTGTTGTTGAATTAATATCACCGTTAACATCATAATAAACTTCTATTTTGTATTCTCCAGCAGGATAAGCCGTTAAATCAATTGGTGATTGGCTATCATTCAAAACGGTTTGCCATTTTTGATCTCCTGGATTACATGGTCCACCGCTTGGGAAACTTCCTGATGAACAATCCTCGAAGAAATTCAAATCCATTGAAGCAAATGCTCCTGGAGTTCCAGAAACTGGATAAACTCTATAATAAAGTTTAGCACCACACACGTTGGCAGTGTTATTTTTAAAAGTTTTAACTTCTCCACCTCTGAATTTTAAGCTTCCTGAGTTAGATATATAAGTTCCTAAGTCAGCATTTGGAAACACATTTTCTACTGGACCTATAATAGAAGCACCAGAACCTACTGTGTTAAAGAAGTTATTAGTATCACAATCTGTTAACCAAACCGCATTTGCAAAACTACCAAACGAGCAGTTGTCATAAACCGTGATAACCATTTGTGCTTGATTTGCACATTGATTACTGTCTGGTGTAAATGTGTATGTCTGTGTTTGCGTATTGCTCACAACACTTGGTGACCAAGTTCCTGTTATTCCATTAGTAGATGTTGTTGGTAACGTAGGAGCAACATCACCATTACAGATTGGAGCAGGTGAAAGGAAAGTTGGATTTACTCTTTCAAGAACATCGATAGTTATTTCATATGGAACTGTACACACTGAAGTACCATTTGGTGTAAATGTATATGTTCCAGATTGTAAATTGTTAATCATAGCTGGTAACCATGTTCCTTCAATACCATTTTCAGATATTAATGGTAACTGAGGTGCAGTTTCATTTTGACAAATCACTGTTGGCAAAGTGAAAATAGGAGTTACGCTTGGATCAACAATCAAATCAAAAGTTCTAATTTCAAAACAAGTAGTGTTGTTTCTTTCTATTCTAACATAAATTGTTTGCTGGAAAGGAACTGTATTAGTAAATGGCGATGTAATAGGGTTTACTTCATTGGCTGCATCAGCGTTTGTTAAGTAATAAGTCAAATTAAATTCATTTGGATCTAAAGAACCAAGAATTGATGCACTATTACTAGCTAAATCAAATGAAGCAAATCCATCTGTACTACATTCATGAATGTTTTCTGGAGTACCAGGAATAATTTCTGGGTAGTATTCAATCGTTATATTATCGGTAGCTGTACAAGTTGTATTGATATAATTAACTGTCAGCGTATAAATACCAGGTTGGTTCACCGTTAATGAAGGACCAGTTTCACCTGGAATTACATCGTTATTGAATGACCAAGTAAATGTAAATTGACTTGGGCTCAAACCACTATCCAATACTTTTGTTTCGTTTGCACATAATGCGCTGTTTGTAGATTGTAATAAGTCATTACCTAAATCAACTGTTCCAATATCAAAACTTCCTCCTTCAAGGAAAACAGCAGAGTCAAAAGCGTTATCAAGTCTATCAGCAATTACCAATTTAATGTGATATAAATTGCCAGGTACAACGTTTGCCTGTGCAGTCAAAGGAACTGTAACACCATTGAAATCAATTGGAGCACCTAGTGGATTTGCACCGCCAGCACCATAAAATGTTGAAAAATACTGTGGGTTTGCAGATTCACAACCATCGTTATATAGTTCATCTCTGATAGTTACCACAGAAATAGGAATGTTACTACTTGGTAAAACAGCAAGGTTTGTAGTTGTATTTGTAGTTGTATCAGTCAATAGGAATGCAAAAGCATCAGAGTATGTGCATTGGAATGTTCCATATTCTTCGGATGCAAAGATGAAATTGAAATTTACTGTATCAATAATTGGCACAAAGTCAAATTCAATGATAGAAGCATTTCTAGAATCCATTGGATTTCCTGTAGCTGCCAAAATAATATCTTCTAAATCAGTATCTCCAACCCAAGCTTGGTTACCATCTCCTAGAGTAGAATCATTTGGACCTGGAGCACTGTCAGCGTTTCCTGTAGTCATAATGATACCTTGCGCAAATGGAAAACTTGAGCCATTTTGATTGAAATAACCAATACCATTAGTAGAACCAAAATTTGAACCAGATGATGAAGTAATATTCGATACAATCGCACAAGTTGAATTCAACAAAACATCTTGAACCAATTGTGTTGTAGTGTATTGAGTAGTACTAGAAGAAATTGGTGGAGGAATTGTTCCAATGCAGATGTTGAAAGTTGATGTTTGACCAGCAGTTGCAGTCCATGAATATACTCTAATATAATATGTATTTCCAATCGTTAAACCAGAAATTGTACTGCTATTATTATCGTTACAGGTCAACTGTGTTAAGTTGTCACATGTTCCTGAATAAACTACATGATATAAATCTGTTGTACTTCCTGTAATGTTGTATAAATCAATACTATGACTTGTAGATGTTGCTACAAAAGAAAACCACACATCATCATCATCTGTTCCACCACAAGTGTTTGGCTGTGTTGATGCTGTAGCACCTGTCAATGTTCCACTGCCAAATTGAGTACAATTTGTGTCAGGATTTACAGGAACATTTACTGCATTGATACATTCATCATTAGCAATTAATGTTGTAAAGTTTGTACCAAAAGTCCATGTTGATATATCTGAAGATGAACAAATAGACCTTACATAAACAGTATAAGGAGTTCCTGAATCTAAACCTGTTGCTAGGTATGGGTTGTTTTCATTAGTTAGAACTCCAACAGAAGAAGCATCAGGAACTGGCGAACCAAATGGAAGAATTAAAACTTCCCATTGTGTTGCAGAGCCAATCTCTGTCCAAAAAATTGAAGCACTATTTTGAGTTATAGCTGAAACAGTTAAGTTGTTTGGACGAGGACAAGTTGGTGCTGGGTCACACGTTACATTAGCAACCCATCCAGGTCTATTTACTGATATGTCACTTCTAAATCGGAAAGTTAAACATCCATCAGCACTAGAAGATGTAAATGGACCAGGAATTGTTGTGCCCCAATAACTTCCTGCTAAACCACCTGGCACATTTCCAGCAGGATTTCCACTAGATATTTGTGGATCATTAATAGTATCACCATCAAAAACATATAATCCATCCCAAGTTGCTTCAGTATCAAATGATGTAAAAGTTACTGTAACTACTAATCCTGAACCTGTTGGTGGACAAATAATAATAGTATCATCAGCTCCGTTAGTGTAGTTATTTGTTGTTCCTCCGTTATCAACAAATGTACCGCCACATTGAGGTGGAGTAATTGCTGTAGTAAACGCAAAAGGTCCAGCCCAAGGAGAGAAAGTACCATCGCCACAATCTGCTCTTACATAAAACTGATAAGCAGTACTTCCTGTTAATCCAGTTT